>JAKFWC010000023.1 GCA_021732975.1 Planctomycetaceae bacterium
CAGGAAGGAACAGAACCCCAGGATGGCGGCGACGATTTTCAAGTGACCCCATCGTGAGCGAAGGACTTCAGTCCGTAGTTCACGATTTCCCCCGAACCTACCGGCTTCCAGCCGGTAGTCTTTGAGTCTCGATCCTGAATGCGAAAACCGACCACCATTGCAACTACGCAAAGAGAGCAACAAAGACTTGATTAACAAAGTCACTGATCTCTTCCACGAACTCGTGGATACACACAGTTTTCCGAACGGAAATGAACGATCTGCCGACATGGAAGAATTACGGACAACGTTCCATGAACTGAGAAAGCACCGAAACGCATTATTGCACTCCTCATATATCGAATTGAACGCCGGGGGTGATCTACTTGGATATATCCGTTCTAACCCGAGAATCTCCGTTGATCCCGAATCCGGCGAAATCATTCAAGACATGGAAGCGCTAACCGAAGATATCGTAAAGGCGAAGATGGTGGAGTCTGCTCACGCCGCATTCAGATTGAGCCAGAACCATGTCCAACTGATTCACTGGAGTCCTTTCAGTCGCTATCCGAAGTGAGCTTTTTCTTGTTCCTATGTTCCGAGCACGAACGCATCATGTCGACGCTCTGCGTCACGTCACAGTTCGGTTACCATGACGAAGACGACGCGGAGCGTCGCGGCCCGGCATTCCCACGCGGAGCGTGGGAACGAGTAACATTCAACAGGACACCGCAGTATGACCGCAGGACGTTTTCCGCTCACCTGGGATCTCGAATCGCTCTTCCCCGCGCCGACCACCCCGGCATTTCGCACGGCGCTGGATGGTTTCACAGCGAAGCTGAAAGCCCTTGCTGAGAACGCCGAAAAAATGCCGGCGTTTCAGGTGGCTTCCATTCCAACGTGGGAAACGTTTCTGCAGCAGTACGAAACCCTCGATGCCCAGTACACCGACTTCTCCGCATTCATGGGGTGCCAGTCCGCGGGGGACGCCGAGAACAAGCTGTATCAACAGTTAGAAGCCGAACTGTCGGCGCTCAATCCGGACCGCGAACGGTTGGCGACAACCGTGGAGTTCGCGTTGAAGGATTTGTCGGACGCCGATTTCCAGCAGACCGTGAAAGCCTCGCCGTATCTCACGAAGATCGAATATTTCCTGCGATTGAAGCGCCGCCAAGCCAAGTTCCGTTTGCCGCGTGACCAGGAACTTCTCGCGGCGGATCTGGCCGTGGATGGACTTCACGCGTGGGGGCGAATGTACGATCGGTTATGCGGAGCACTGCGGGTAACCATCGTCGAAAAGGGCAAGCCGGTTCAGAAATCGCCGGGGCAGGTGCTGTTTGATTCGCCGCAACGGACGATCCGGGAGAACAACTTCTTTGCCGTGGATACTGCATGGGCGACGATTGAAGATTCGTGTGCCGATGCGATCAATCACATTGCTGGAACACGGCTCACCAATTATCGTCGGCTCGGATTGAAGGATCATCTCGAAGCGCCGCTGATGTACAACCGCATGAGTCGCGCGACGCTCGATTCCATGTGGAACACGATCACTGCCTTCAAGCCCGTGCTGAAGGACTATCTCGACTGCAAAGCCCGCTGGCTGGGCCTCGAAAAACTCAACTGGTACGACCTCGCCGCACCGGTGCCCGCGATTCCGGGCACCGTTGTTGATGACGATATCTCCTACGATCAGGCTTGCGACTGGATCATCGAAGCGTTCCAGCAGTTCAGCCCGGAACTTGGCGATTTTGCGAAGATGTCGCTGACCGAAAAATGGGTAGAAGCCGAGAACCGCAGCGGTAAACGGCAGGGGGGCTTCTGCACCAGTCTGCCATCGCCGAAGGTTTCCCGCATCTTCATGACGTACACGAACTCCGCGGACAGCATGTCGACGCTGGCTCACGAACTCGGTCACGCGTACCACTCGTGGGTGCTGCGCGATGAGCCGGTGTTCCTCGCCGATTATCCGATGAACCTCGCGGAAACGGCATCGACATTCGCGGAAGCCGTGCTCAACGAACAGCGTCTGCAACGCGCCAAGACGGACTACGAAAAGCTGTCGTTACTGGAAGGCCTACTCGGCGATGCGGTGGCGTTCCTAATGAACATCCACGCGCGGTTCATTTTTGAAAATGCCTTCCATGTCGAACGGGCGAAAGAAGAACTCACCGCGAAACGACTCAGCGAATTGATGGAAGTGGCACAGAAGGAAGCGTACGTCGGGGCGCTCGCCGATGGGGGTTGGAACCCTCGCTTCTGGGCATCAAAACTGCACTTCTACATCACCGGGCTGCCGTTCTACAACTTTCCCTACACGTTCGGCTATCTGCTGTCCCTCGGCGTATATGCCGTGGGACGCGAGACCGGCCCATCGTTCCCGGATCAATACCGCAAGCTGCTGATGGCGACTGGTTGCCAGGATGCCGAAGACGCCGTGCAATCGACGCTCGGCTTCGATCTCCGCGGCCCGGAATTCTGGACGAAAAGCCTCAGCATCATCGCCAACCGCGTGCAACAGTTCCGCCAGTTGACGGATAACGTGCTCGGCAAAACGCGGACGTTATAACTCCACTTATCCCCCGGTTGAAGACAACTGGGGGATTAATGATTGTCCGACCGGCAGGGTTTGCCGATTTGGGCTTGAGCCGAAACCGGTTTCCCGCTACATCACGCGGCTCAATCCCCTTTTTATTGATGTCCATCGGCGAAATCGGCCGCAGAAACTCCGTCTGCGTCCCCGATTTTGTCCCGTGGCGGAGGCCGGTTCAATGCGAACCCACTCACGTTCCCGGCACTGGTCCGGCAGGTGGCATACCGTCCGATGCTGTGCGATCGGCATGACGATGGTCATGTTGATCGCCGCGACCGGTTGGAGCCAGGACCGCAAATTCCCGTACGAAGCCGTGGTCGATCTCGATGCCGAATACGTCCGTTGTGGTCCAGGGCCGAAGTATTACCCGACTGATAAACTGACTCGCGGGCAAACCGTCACGGTGATTCGCCACGATCCAGGTGGTTGGGCGATGATCGCGCCGCCTCCCGAGAGTTTTAGTTGGATCAACGCCGAGTACGTACAACGTCTCGATGGCAATCGAGGCACCATCACCGCGAACAACATCATCGTCCATGTCGGCAGCAAACTTGGGGACGAGCGCAGTGTCTATCAGCGGACATTGTCCAAGAACGATGCCGTCGAGATTCTGAATGAAGCGAAAGTGGCGACCGAGCGCGGTCCGGTGGCGATGTACCGCATCAAGCCGCCGCCGCGGGAATACCGGTGGATTGCCACGAAGGCGCTCGTGCCTGCGTCCGCATTCAAAGGCGGACCGGCGGGGGGGCCACTGAAGCCTCCCGCGGCACCGCTGCCGAATATCACCGGGCCGATCGCGCTCGAAACGGAATTGCCGACAGCGCCTGAGGATGACCCGTTCGCACCGACGGTGCCGGTGTCATCCGGTCCGAAACCCGCCCCGCCCATCGTGGCAGCCCCCGTTCCAAATGGGCCGTCTCTGGGAACCACGCCGTCGGCCAATGATCCCTCGGTTCCGGCGTCGGCTAGCACGGATCCCCATCGTGCCAGGTTCTATGAAATTGATCAGCAGATGCGCGACATGCTGAAGCGCGACCCGCTCGAATGGAATCTCCCGGCGGTGGAACAATTGTTTGTGGAACTCGACAAGCAAGCAATCCCACCAAATCTTCACTCGCAGGTTCAATCGCGGTTACGGCAACTGCAGAAATACAACAAGATGCAACGCGACTTCCACGAGCTGCATCAACTGACATCGGAAACAAAAAAACGCGATGCCCAGTTGCTATCGCTGCAACGGCAGACAGAAGAACAACTGAGGTTGCTGGAAAACGGGCAAACAGTACCATCAACACCGGTTTCGCAGCCGGTTCCCGCTCCAACACCAACACCAACACCAACACCGCGGCCGGCGCCCGTTGTCCCGAAACCGTCACAGCCAACGAATAACTCTCCGCAGGCAGCTCCTGTTTCGCCCACTCCATCTCGTCCCGCGAATCCAGCAGCGCAGCCCAAGTTTGATGGTGCCGGAATTGTTCAGAAGCGGTCTGAGGACGGCAAACCGCCGTTCGCGATTGTTGCCCCCGATGGCCGTTTGTTGGCGTATTTGCAAGCTCCCCCCGAGTTGGACTTGGCACCGTACGTCAATTTCCAGATGGGCGTAACCGGCACGCGTGCATTCGATCCCACAGTGGACGCTGATGTGATCCAAGTCCGCGGACTGCAGCCGGTGCAACTTCGCCAGTAGACGTTTGTCTTCTGGCCGGAAGGCGCCGTCACGGTTTTCCTGAACCGTACGGCTGGCAGCAGATTGGGCGAATCACCGCAGAACGGGGATTGTTCCCTAGCCAGAATTTCTCCACCATCGCCAGAATCCTCTCTTTGGAAACCCTCCCCGGCAGGGAAAGGGTTTGAACAGGACCATGGATTCGGGGTATACTGACGGGTTCTCATCGATCCATCGATGTTGATGCCTTGTTACTTTCCCGCAAGCATATTTCACGGCGGACCACTCCTCGCATGCCGTACTATCTACTGACCGGTGCTACGGGTCTCCTCGGAAATTATCTCCTGCGGGACTTGCTGCGTGCTCACGTTCCCGTGGCGGTGCTTGTACGGCCATCGCGCCGACAGACCGCACGACAGCGGATTGAACTGCTGCTGGCCAAGTGGGACGCTGAGCAAGAGACACCACTGCCGCGACCAGTCGTGCTGGAAGGCGACATTACCCAGGACGATCTGGGGCTCGACGCCAACGACCTGCGCTGGGCCGCCGAGTATTGCGGTGCGGTCATCCACAACGCGGCGAGCCTCACCTTCCATGCAACCAGTGAGGAAGGCGAGCCGTATCGCTCGAACCTGATCGGCACGCGCAACGTGCTCGATTTCGCCCGTGCGGCCGGGATCCGCGAGTTCCACCACGTCTCGACGGCGTACGTCGCGGGCCTGCGCGATGGTCGCTGTCTTGAAACAGAACTCGATGTCGGTCAGACCTTCGGCAATGACTACGAGAAGACCAAAGTCGCCGCGGAGCAACTGGTCCGCAGTGCCGACTTCATTGAATCGCTGACGGTCTACCGTCCGTCGATCATCATCGGTGACTCGCAGACCGGGTTCACCACGACGTATCACGGATTCTATGCGGCCTTGCAACTCGCGCATACGCTCTCGCAAGCCCTGCATCGCGACGACGATACGGGCCTGATCGCCGGCCAATCGGTGCGGTTGTCCCTCGACGGCAACGAGACAAAACATCTCGTCCCGGTCGACTGGGTGTCTGCGGCGATGGCGCACATCATCACCCGCCCGCAGTGGCACGGACAGACGTACCACCTCACCCCGAAGCATCCGGTCACCACCCGGCTCATTCGCGATGTGCTCGAACAATCTATTGGCTTTTACGGGGCCAAACTCTGCGGCCGCGACTTCAAGCCGGCGTACGTGACCGAAGTCGAAGGGCTCTTCAACGAGCATATCCGCGTTTACGATTCCTATTGGCGGATGGACCCCGAGTTCGATCGCACAAACATCGAACAGGCGACCGCCCACCTGCCGTGCCCCGAGGTCGACCTCACTTTGCTGATGCGGTTATCGAAGGTCGCGATTGCCGAAGGCTTCCCGACTCCCAGCAAGAAGCCGCTGGAACTCGATTTCGATGCGGCCCAACCGCTGCAACCGTGGTTGGAAATGGGCTCGCGGATTGCCGTGCAGCATCCGCGCGAACGCATGCTGGCGCTGGATGTCCGTGGTGCCGGGGGCGGGCAATGGCAACTGGTGGTCCGACGCGGTCAGATCATCGCGGCCGAGACCGGCATTCATACCGACCACGCAGCGGTGTGCCAGACCGATGCGTTGACGTTTGCCGATGTCGTTCACGGTCGCACAACGTGGACCGCCGCGTTTGAAACCGGAGCCGCGCAGATCATCGGTAACGGGGCGACCACTTGTGAGTACGCCGAGATGCTCGGTCAACTCATCGACGCACCCGTGGCTGCGGAAGTGCAGTGATCGACTCTCCGTCGCAGTCCGAGGCGCAAGCCCCGGAGTTCTGCAAGGTGCTGCATCTCGCAGATGGAATCTGATTCTTGTGTGTCACGGGCTCTGCCAGTGGCACATCGATTCTCGTTCTTCAGAAACTCCCGCCACGCTGAATCACGACACTACCGACCGGTGCCGAGGCGTTGCAACCGTTGGCCCGCGAGGCCAGCATTCGGTTGGAATGTCCCAATGACCGGGGCAAGTGCGGCCTGAATTGCGGGGTTTTCATCCGCTTCGTAAGCGGCATTGACCAGGCCGATTTCGTCCTTGCTCAGCAGCAATCCGAATCGCTGGATGTGCGCCGCGAGCTGGTCGATCGCATGAGTGCGGGTTTCGAGCGGTAACCGCGAATTCAGCGCGAACTCGGCCAGGCGGCTTTGCACGCGATGATTCGGGATCGTTCCGAGCGCCACGATCAGATTCGGGGCGAGTGTTTCATCATCGATGAGCGGCAGCATTTCGTCTTCCGCGCCAGCGATGTCGAACAGCCGGGCATTTTTGCTGGTGGCGATCGTCGCCAGCCAGTAGGTCGCGATGATCCGTTGTTCCCGGCGCTGTTCGGCGGTCAGCGGGGGAGCTTGCAAGCTTGCTAGAAACGGTCGGGCCTGGCTCCAGAAATCGTCTGCAGATGCGGCTTCACCGACATACGTCGTCAGTCCGCTCCGTTTGACGAGGCGGGCCATTTTTAGGCGGGCGTCTTCGGGACCGTAGAGAATGACGGGAATGGACGCCGTTCGGGCATCGGCACGCAGGTTGGCCATCGTTTGTGTCACGGCCCAGTCTACGGCATTGATGTGAACAACAATCAGATCGATCCCGGCGAGTTCCGCGGCTTTGGAAAATCCTTGCTTGCCAGTGGCGACGGCGAGACCTTCATAACCTTGTTCGTTGAGAAAGCCGCCGACGATGGTGCCCCGTTCGCGGTCGGCGTCAATCACAATCCCCCGGGCCTGGCCGGGATCAGTGAGTGCCCGACGGAGAATTTCGACCACGCGCCGTGATCCCGGGAATGCGTCGATGGGTTCGGCTCGCAGCACCGTCATCGCGGCTTCAAATTGAATGCGGGCATCGGGATAGTTCAGCGCGGCGAGCACCGGGGAATGGCCTCGCGCCAACTCCCGAGACGGCGATTGTTTGATCGCCGTCAGCAGCGCCCAAGCGGCGTCAGTTCGTCCCCACGCCAATGCTTCTCGCAACGTGTCGTTGAGCAACGGCAGACCGGTCGTCAATGCGCCTTGCAGCACGGAACCCGCGGTCATCGGCAGTGGTTTGTCCCAACCATTCCGTTGGACTTCCAGGGCCAGCGTGCTGCTCAACATCAACCGCTGCAGGTCCGCACGTTCTGGAGCCAGTGCTAAGGCTTCCCGTGCCATGCGTTGAGCGGTCTCAAGACTCGCCGGAACGATGCCTTCCGTCTTGGCGACAAGCACATCGTTCTGGAGATCCCATCGCCACGTGGTGCGCGTTTTGTCGGCTTCATTCTCGGCGGGCAACACTTCTCGGCGGGTGAATAACGCTTCGGCACGGCTGCGCAGGTCTTCAACCGCCATCAAAGACTGGACCGCTTCGGTGTTTTTGGCGTCGCCCGTTTTCAACACAGCAATGGCTCGGCGGGCCTGCAACTGCGTCCCGGCGGGAATCCCCTCGGCAAACGCCAGCGACCAGAGAAATGGGATCGCTTCCTGGGCTTCGAGGGCCTGCAAGCCGTCAATCGCCGCGGTGCGAATGGCTTCGTTCGGTGCTTCCAACGCCCCGATCAAGGCGGGGACAACCTGGCGACCCATCCGAATGAGGGCCATTCCGATGGCTTCCCGTTGCTCGGAGATCTGCGACATTCCCAGGATACGGAGCATCTGCGGGACCGCGCGGGGACCGGCGTTCCGAAGTTCCCGTACGGCAATTTCGCGCTCGGTCGGATTTCCTTGAAGCCGGTTGATCATGCCCTCGACGAAGGCGGGATCGTCCACCTGTCCTTGTGCCACTTTGTTGACGCGGTCCATCACCGCTTTGCCGGCGGGCTGCAGTTCGGGAATGCGCGACAGGCGGACGAATGCGCCGGTTCCATGCTGGTCTCGCAACTTGAGCAGAAGCTCGTCGGATAGGTCACCCTGCTCGAACTGTTCCAGGTACTTTTGGGCGAGATCGAACCGACCGAGTTCGACCAGCAACATGATCGAAGAGAACAACTCTTCGGGAGTCGTCGGTTCGGTCAGCAAGGGGGACGGCTGCGGAGCCGGGGGCAGTGGTGCCGGTGCGGCAACCTCTTGAGCGTGCGTCATGCGCACGGACCCGGCTGTAATCACAACGAGCAACAACCAACACAGCGGACGAGCCATACCGCAAAACTCCCTTGCGGGAAGCAACGACAACGACACGAAAGAGTCGTTGCCGTCCCACCAAACGACTTCAACCGACGCAGCCTCTTCATCCTAAAGACGGCGACCGGCTGGAAACAACGGTTTTCTCGTTCCTGCCAGCGCGGAAAGGAAGGAAGGTGCCCGGAATCGTTATTCGACCGGTTGCAGGGGGTCAGCACACCGCACGCACGCATCCCCGTCGTTATGGGCGCAACCAACTTGCGTCAGGTATCGTGCGTAACGACTGGCGCGATTCTATTGACGATAACGATCGTCACTCTTCCAGCAATTCCTGCGCGATGAGGTCGGCATACGTTTCGCGCCGGCGGATCACGGTGACTTTGCCGCCATCGACGAGCACTTCCGTCGCCCGCGGCCGGGAGTTGTAATTACTGCTCATTGCCGTGCCGTACGCCCCGGCAGAGAAAATGGCCAGCAGATCGCCGCGTTGCATCGGCGGTAGATACCGGTCTTTGGCGAAGTAGTCGCTGGACTCGCAGATCGGGCCGACAACATCCGTCTTTTCGCAACCGGCAATCTCACTCTCGACAAGGTCCGGCATCGCCACGGTCGACTTCACCGGCCAGAGTCGATGGAACGAATCGTACATTGCCGGGCGGATGAGGTCGTTCATCGCGCCGTCTTGAATCACGAACAGCTTTCCGCCTTCACGTTTCGTGAAGACCACTTGTGTGCACAGAATCGCCGAGTTGCCGACGATAAAGCGGCCGGGTTCGAGCGCCAATCGGCATCCGGCCGCCTTCACCGCGGGAACGATCACGTTGGCATATGCTGAGGCCGGCAAACCTTCATTGCCGCGGTAGCTGATACCAAAGCCGCCGCCGAGGTTGAGCCATTGAATGTCGTGACCCGCGGCCCGCAAACCTTTGACGACCTCCACCGCCTTGGCCCCTGCTTCGGCATACGGGTCCGTCGTTAAGATCGGCGAACCGAGATGGATGTGGATGCCGAGCAGTTTCAACCGGGAATCTCGCAACACTTTTGCGGCGAGTTCTTGGAACCGCTCGATGTCCATGCCGAACTTGTTGCCCTTTTTACCGGTCGTTGTCTTGGCGTGGGTCTTGGCATCGACATCCGGGTTGAGCCGCAGCGCGATGGGAGCGACGACATCCATGTCTCCCGCGATCGCGGCGATGGCGTCGAGTTCGGCTTCGCTTTCGACATCGAACATCAGAATCTGTGATTCGAGCGCGAACCGGATTTCTTCATCCGTCTTGCCGACACCTGCAAAGACGACCTTGGTGGTATCCGCCCCGGCGGCTTTGACTCGGTAGAGTTCACCGCCGGAGACAACATCGAAGCTCGATCCGGCTTCGGACATCGCCTTCAGGATCGAAAGATTCGAGTTGGCTTTCACCGAGTAACAGATGACCGGTTCGGCCGCCGCGAAGGCCTCTTGAATCTGTCGCAATTGCCCCAGCAGATACGCCTTGGAGTAAATCCACAACGGCGTCCCGAATTCCTCCGCCAGCCGGCTGACCGAAACGTCTTCGCAGTAGAGTTCATCGGAGCGATAGTGAAATGACGACATTCCCACCCAATTCTATGACCGATTGTCGACCAAGATGACACAACGCCGAGACGCTCAAACTACAGCACGGGTTCGTTGAATTCCAGAATGCCGATGGCCGAATCTCGAGGATTCGCAGTCACTCGGTTTTTTCCGCCGATAAACCGCTCAGCCATTTGATTTGTACGGCGGTGCTGGCCCGAGCGGGATCGTCGGGCAACGACATTTTCAGCGTTTCAATGGCTTCCGCGGTCTGGTTACGGGCGAGGTGACAATCGGCGAGGGCTTGCCGGGCACCCACGAGCCAGCGGCCACCGCGACGGTAACGCTTCAGATAATCCGACAGCAATTGTGTCGCCGATTCGAGCTGGTTCGAGTCGACCTTGCAGAGGCAACTCCAGTAGAACGCGTCTTCCGCAGCCCGGGCGTAGACCAGCGCCAATGTCGCATCCGGAGGCGGGGTGACTCCCAGTTGGCGGATGCTCACGTACTGGGCGATGGCGTCCGCATAGCGTCCCTGCAATTGCAACGTCCGTGTTTTCAATTGTCGCTGAGTGGGAACAGCGCGACGGCCTCCGGGCGCTTTATCATCATTATTCGCGGCGAACGGGGCCAGCAATGAAGATTGCGCCATTTGTAGAGCCCGCATGACCTCGGTCCGATCGCGCGCATCCATCTCCGTACGGAGCAGCGGATCGACGAACCGCTCGATTTGCTCCAGCGTCTTGCCGGGGAAACTGGTGGCGACACGCTCGAAGACACTCGGTGCATCGCCGAGTTTTGCCGGCGGATCGTACAGCACGCAGAGTTGATCGCCCGGCAGCAATTGTTCGAGCCGCCACATCCGCGCCGACCAGCCCATCACCGGCGTGAGGACACCGACCTGGGCCGATTGCAACTGTTCCACCGACGGTTCAAACGGCTGATCGGACCGTGCCGCCAATGGTGTCAACCATTCGGGATGGGCGAGGATTTCTTCGAGCGTCGCCGGTTGGGTGATCCGGCCGGTTTTCGGCGCGTCACCATTTGGAATCGGCAATCCCAGCCGCGGATCGAAGAGATACACCTTGCCATCGAGCAGGACACCCATCAACCACGGGGAGTCCGCTTCCAACGCACCAGATGGGTATAAGACCACGCTGTCGAGTCGTAACTGCCGCAGGATTTCACCAAAGACCATGGCCCGGTCGAAGGGTCGCCCGCGACCGAAGACGAGGAGTTCGTAGAATCCCAGCGGCGGCGTGACTTCATCCTCTGCCAGCAGCGTGATATTGCGGCAAACCCACTCGAAGGCTTTGATGACGCGGTCGAGTTCCTTGTCCGTAGGCGAACCGACATGGTCGCCAATCTGCTTGGCAAAATAGCTGCTGCGGATATGCTGCCCGTCCTGGTTATCGTAGAGTTCTTTGTCCAGAAGTTCTCGGACATTCGCCGGAAGTAAGGCTTCCGGAATCGCGGGCGGAGTCAGCCCCGTCGGTTCGAGTTTGGCGCTTTTGACAGCACTCCACCAGTTGTTGAGCACCGAGACGGCATCATCGATCCGCGAATCGATGCCGAGGTTTTCCGGCTGCAACTGGTACAGCGCACTCTTAAGTTGGTCTTCGACTTCCGTAGCCACCGCGCGATTTGCGCTCGGAGTGGTGGCGGTGGGAGTCGGCGGCGCGGACTTCTTGCAACCGCAGAAGAGCAGCATCGCCAGTAAAACCCCGGTCGAGACCGCGACGGACCGATTCTCACCTCGAAACATGAACGAACCACCCTTGCACGGCGAAAAGATGAACCGAACGAATTCCGAAATGATACGGAATCGGCTCTCTTACGTCGCGGGTGGCGGATTCTGCGAAGATGGCGGCGGAGAAATCACGCGGATTTTGCGGACCCGAAACTCAAAAACAGCGACCGCAACTGGCAGAGTTGCGCGATCAGGCGGGGAAGTTCGGTCAGCGGAACCTGATTCGGACCGTCGCTGAGGGCTTTTTCCGGTTCGGGATGCGTTTCCATGAAGACGCCATCCACTCCGCAAGCCACGGCGGCCCGTGCCAGGAACGGGACCATCGCCCGGTTCCCACCGGTGGTCGCACCGCCGGGAATCTGCACCGAATGCGTCGCATCGAAGATGACTGGCGTACCAAAGGCCTGCATCACGGGGACACAGCGGAAATCGTTGATCAACCGACCATAGCCGAACATGGTGCCGCGCTCGGTGAGCAACACGCGCGGGTTGCCGAAGGCTTCACACTTCCGAACCACATGCACCATGTCTTCCGGCGCGGTGAACTGTGGTTTTTTGACGTTCACCACGCCGCCGTTTTTCGCCGTGGCTTCGGCGACGGCTTCCACGAGGTCGGTCTGACGCGCGAGAAACGCCGGGATTTGTACGATCTGACAAACTTCCGCTGCCGGCCCGGCTTGCTGCGGATCATGCACATCCGTGGTGACGGGCAGCCCCGTCTTCTCGCGGACTTTGGCCAGAATCGCGAGCCCCTTCACCAACCCCGGCCCGCGGAAACTATCCACGCTCGTACGGTTGGCTTTGTCGAAGCTCGCTTTGAAGACGATCTGCAGTTTCTCTCGTGCGGACAACTCCGCCAGCGTGTCCGCGACCCGCATCACCAGGTCTTCGCTTTCAATGACGCACGGCCCGGCAATGAACAGTAGCGGTAACCCGGTGCCGCACTGCCATTGTTGAACGTCCACAGGATTAGCAGGCACGGGCGACTCCTTCCGCCGACACGATCTCGATCACGTTTCTTCGCAATATGATCTATACCGCAACGGTATGGATTTCACCACCGGAAGTTTCGCAGGGGTGTTGTGCGCGGGAGACCCGCGCACAACACCGGCGCTACTTCACCGCCGCGGCCGTTTCCGTTGCCAGCGTGACATCATAACACGCCATTTCTTCGGCATTGCGGACGAAGAGTTTACCGTGAGCGATGACCGGGTGGTTCCATGTCTTCCCGGTGAGGGCCGCGAATTTGCTGCGTTCGACGAACTCGTTGGGATTGGCTTCCACCAGGGCCACCTCGCCCGTCTCGGCTTGCACCAGCAGTAACTTCTGCGCTTTCAGCAGGACGACCTGACCGAAGCCGTATCGACCGCGTTTCCATTTGCGTTTGCCGGTTTCCAGATCGATGCACGAAAAAACGTTGCCATCGAAGCCGTACAGGTTTCCCTCAAACGCAATGAAGTCGTTGAAATTCGGCTTGATGTCGAGACTCTTCCAGACCTGTGTCGTTGACCATTTGTCGGCGTCGTGGGTGACGCGAATCATCCGGCAACCTTCCATATTGCTGCCGATGAGAATGGTGTCGCCGATCACCAACGGTTGCAGGACGCGGAAGGCCTCCTTCATTGGCCATTCGTAATTCCACAGCACTTCGCCAGTGGCAGGATTCAGGCTCGTTAACCCGGCATCGGTCATGGAAAGAATTTGCTCGACTCCGGCAATCGTCGTAAGGTGTGGCGAACTGTAGGTGTGATCGCCCGGTCCTGCCTTCCAGCGTTCCTCTCCCGTGACGGCATCGTAAGCCAGCATCGCACTGCCCGGAGGACTGCCCAGCAGGACGACGACCAGATCGCCGACGATTAACGGCGACCCGGCAAAGCCCCACATCGGCACTTTCGCATCTGCCACCTTTGCTGCATCCGCCGACCAGATTTTTTCACCCGTCGCGGCTTGCAGGCAATTCAGCAATCCATTCGCTCCCAGCGAGTAAATCCGACCGTTGTGAAACGTCGGCGTCGCCCGCGGCCCAGCCCCGGCTACCACTTCCTCGAACCGCGACACATCGGTATGTGCCCACGCTTCGCGGCCATCCTTTGCCCAGTAACAGACCACCGCTTCATCGGCCCCCCGTTGTTCCTGCGTGAAAAGTCGATCTCCCACGACTGCGAAAGAGCCCCACCCCGGACCGATGCGTTGCTTCCAGACCAGCTTCGGCGGCGTGGACCAATCGGTGATGAGCGACGTATTGTCGACGAGTCCGTCGCGGAGCGCTCCGCGAAAGCCGGGCCAATCGTTCGCTGCAAGTGTGATCGTTTCCGGTGTCACCACGGTCTCGGCGGCGATGGGAGCTTCGGTTCGCGCTTGTTTCGCTGCGAGAAAACGTTCTTCCGCCGTTGGCACCCACCGCCAACTGATCGCGGATTTCATATTCCCTTCGATGCCATCGAGACGGATCAATCCGAAGTAACCCCATGTGAGCAGCAACACGCACAGCAACCCGATTCGCCGGGACGGCCACGGCATACCCCGCGTGATGACGAGCCAAACCACCCACACGGTGCAGATGGTGGGAACGCCGTATAAAAGCAGTCCAAAGGGCATCGTCTTGTCGGCGATTTTGGTCATCGCCAGGCCGACGACGACGGCCACCGTCAGGACCAGGAACCGATCGAACCACGGGGCACGACTGAAAAACAGCCACCAGAGGGCGAGCAGCCCGCCGCCAACAAAGGGTGCGTAGAACATGCTCATGAAGGCGACGTAGTCACCGGGGGCGATCCAACTGGGGATGAAGATCATGCCGAGCTGGATCGCGATGATGATCAGTGCGGGCCACAGTCGCAGAGGACGGGGCGAAGAGCTGGTCGCGGGCAGAGTGACAGTCGAAGTTTCAACCGGGGACGAACCGTCGGACATCACAGAACTCCGATGCGAAGAAAAGACGCCCATTGTCGGTGCATTGTTGCAAGGCGGGTCTTTTCGTCAAGCGGGGTTCCCACCGCGGTAGACGCCCGGGGGTGATGTTGTGGAGAATTTCATGATGATCTCCGCTTGCCGCTTAGCGAACTCCACCGCGTTCAACGAATTGCTTTCACAGCGTGAATCGAATTGACGAACGAACCGCCAAACAACATGACTACCATCGAATACCGCCTTGTATGGCTGACACGTCTGCTGGGTGCGGGGGTGTTGGCGCTCGTCGCGGTGACGTGGAAGTTGTGGACACCGCAGGATGTCTTTCCTCGCGTGCCATTGTTTCGCTGGGCGCCCCCCGACTGGTGGGACTGGGCATCGCTGGCATTGATCATTGCTGGCGGGATCGGCTTGCTGATCCGTCCGCCGCGACACGTCCGCACCTTCGCCGCCACGTTAGCTTTCGGTCTCGCCATCGCCTTCGTGTGCGATCAACATCGCCTGCAACCGTGGGCGTGGCAATTCTTCATCCTCGCGCTGCTGGTCGCTCTCGCCGACGATGCCCTGCTCTGGAACGGCTGGCAGTGGCTGACGATCAGCATTTATTTCTATTCGGCACTGTCGAAATTTGACGCACGGTTCCTGCACTTCATCGGAACAGCCTTCGCCGAGACAGCTCTCGGAGGATACGTCACGGGGGCCACATTGTATGTCATCAACTATTACATTGTCTGGTTGTTTCCACTCGGTGAGTTGACCATCGCGATCCTGCTCGCAAATCCGCGCAGTCGCAAGTGGGGAATGTGGGCTGCCATCGGAATGCACGGCTTCTTGTTGCAAATTCTCGGTCCATTCGGACTCAATCACAGCTACGGCGTGCTGATCTGGAATGTCGTGTTCATTGTTCAAGCGGCGATATTGTTTGTGCCGCGTGATCTCCCTTGGAGTCGCGAGACACTGGCCATCGATGTGCGCTCGACTCAACCGCTCCGATTCCGTGGGCGAAATCGTTGGGCCCGTCTTCTTCTGACAGTGGTGTTGCTTTGGCCGGCGACTTATCCATTCGGTCTCTGCGATGCCTGGCTGGGGTGGGCTGTTTATGTCGAGCCGTTTCCCGCAGGTTGGCTCGATACTATTGAATTCACACGGGCGCACGAGGCTGAGTCGCAACGGATTTTTGACGAAGGTCCGGATAAGGACGTTTCGATCAGTCGATGGTCACTGCGCGAACTGAATGCTCCTGTCTATCCACATCTCCGCAGCACAGTCGCGGCGGCATTGGAATTATCCGAACATTACAACACTAGCGACATTGGCCTTCGTATCTATGTTCGCCAACGATGGGAAACCTGGTCATGGAATCTTGAGATCACCCTCGATAACGCTCACGAAATCCACGCCTACGCCCGGCGTTTCTGGTTCAACGCCTATCCCACATCCATGTACCGCCGCGCCGCGAAGGAACGGGCAATGAAGGATGATGGATGATCGTTGAGTGAATCGATGTTCTCCCTTCGTCATTCTTCATTCCTCATTCTGCATTTTCCACCCCATGCGTTGGCCTCTTCGATGGCAGTTGTTGGCTCCGATTGCGGCGCTGTTGAGCGCCGCAGTCGTGATCAATGCTGTCTATGCGGCGTGGTCGGCGACGGTGCGGCATGAGTCGCAGACGGCGGCCCGGCTGGCACAGGTGGCGTCCGTGCTGGGAGCCGCGAATTTTCCGTTGACGCCGTCGGTGTTGGAACGCTTGCAGAAACTGACCGGTGCTCACGCCGCTGTCTGGAATGACACAGAACAGCGTGTGACGGCGGCGACGATTCCGGTCGAGGACGCTGCTCCGTTGTTTGAACGGCCGCGGACCTCATCGGTAGTGACGGCCGGCGGGCAGCCTTACCGCGTGCTGTTGGTGCCGGCCCTCGGATTGAACCGTGCGGAAACCTTGTTGCTGCTCTATCCGAATCAGGATCTCACGCGCGAACAACGCTCCGCCGCCTGGCCGGCGTTGCTCGTGGGATTGGTAACGATCGGCGTGTTGTTGCCACTGACGGACATCGTCGCGCGACGCTTTGCCCGACGCATCGGCCGCGTGCAGGAGAAAGTCGCTGCAGTTGCGGCGGGAGATTTCACCCCGCTCCTCGAAGTCGGCGCGGATGACGAACTGCGCGATCTCATTCGCGGCGTGAACGAAATGAGTGCCCGTCTCGCCGAGTTGCAGACCCGGATCGAACGGGACGAACGGGCTCGGTTGCTCGCTCAGTTCACCGGCGGCCTTGCGCATCACTTTCGGAACGCGATTGCGGGAGCACGACTGGCTCTCGAAATTCATCGCAAGCGCTGTGCCCTCACCGCGACCGATGAAAGCCTTGATGTGGCTTTGCGACAACTGTTGCTCGTCGAGCAACAGGTGCGCGGCGTGTTGACGCTCGGCCGCAAAACACCGTTTGCCAGAACACCATGCGATATCGGCATTCTCACAAGATCGGTACTCGACTTGATTCGGCCTGCGGTGCAGCATGCGCAGATCGTGTTGGAAACCGTGCTGCCGGACGAATCGATCATTGTGACGGTGGACAGCGATGGGGTCCGCGCGGCATTGTCGAATTTGCTGCTCAATGCGATCGAAGCCGCCGGACCGAGTGGCCGCGTGCGGTTCGTGTTGACGGTCGAAGAGAAAGCCGTGGCGTGGGACATCTTTGACAACGGACCAGGACCACCGGAACCGATTGCTGCAGAGATCGGCACGCCGTTCGTGACGGGAAAGCGGGATGGTGTCGGTTTGGGCTTGGCATTTGCTCGGCAGCTCGCAGAAGATCATCAGGGGCGGCTGGAGTGGAAACGCGAGGCAGCGGAGACACGGTTTCGGTGGGAGATTCCACGGTAGAAATGACGAATGTCGAAAAATGTGTAGATTCAATCCGACACGAGATCATCCGGGCGCTTTCTTTCGACATTCGGATTTCGACATTCGTCATTTCCTCGTTACTGAAGGTTTTGACCTTTGAAACACGTCCTTGTCATCGACGATGAAGCCGCGATTTGCTGGGGATTCCAGCAGTTTCTGGGGGATGCCGGGCATACCGTGTCGATTGCCGGGACCGCGGAAGAGGGCTTGCGGGCGGCCGAGGGAGATGTGTTCGATGCGGTCGTGCTCGATGTCCGCCTGCCGGGGATGGATGGGTTGACGGCACTTGCGGAGTTTCGCCGGAGGTGGCCGAAGCTCCCGGTGACCGTCATGACAGCGTTCGGTGATCTCGATACGGCAGTGCAGGCAATCCAGCGCGGAGCGTTTGAGTATCTGACGAAACCGTTTTCCCTCGATCAAGCCGTGTCGGTCGTGGAGCGGGCCCTCGCGACCAATGGCGGCCCGACCGAAACGGCGTCGCGGGTGTTTGACGCCGAGAGCCCGCTGCTCGGTTCCTCGCCCGAGATGCAGCGTGTGTTTAAGGAAATCGCGCTGGCCGCCGCTTCCGATCTGCCCGTGCTCATCGGTGGGGAAACCGGCACGGGCAAAGAACTCGTCGCACGCGCGATTCATCGCCACGGTCGCCAGCACAAAGGGGCCTTTGTCCCCGTGTTTCTGGGGGCGTTGAATGAAGCCGTGATTGAAAGCGAGCTGTTCGGTCACGTCCGCGGGGCCTTCACCGGGGCGACGGATGACCGCACGGGATTGATTGCTCAAGCCACCGGAGGAACGTTGTTTCTCGATGAAATCGGCGATGCTCCGGCCGCCGTCCAGGTGAAGCTGTTGCGGTTTCTGGAAACGGGCGAGTTCTTTCCCGTGGGATCGAGTACACCGCGGCAAGCGACCGCGCGGGTCTTGGCAGCAACGCATCGTCGGTTGCCAGAACTCATCGAGGACGGGACGTTTCGCGAAGACCTCTATTTCCGCTTGCGTGGCTGGGAAATCGTCCTGCCGGCGCTGCGTGAACGGACGACGGACATTCCGCTCCTCACCGCAGCCTTCTGGAAACAGGCGTGTCCCGATCGCGGCGACTATAATTTATCCTCCGAGGTGCAGGCCGCTCTCGTCGAGCGCGTCTGGCCGGGAAATGTCCGTGAATTGAGGGCCACCATCGAGCGCGCCGCACTGTTGGCGCGAGGTGGTCCGCTCGTCGTGGAACATTTGCTGGCGGTGGATGCGAAATCCTCGGGATTGCCCGCTTTGCCACTCGATCAGGTGGTGACCGCGTGGATTCAACAACGGCTCGCGAACGGTGTGGCTGACGGCGACCTGTTACGATCGTTCTATGGTCTCGTTGAACCCCCCGTCTTGATCGCCGTCCTTTCGGCTTGTCATGGGAACCGCGCCGCCGCGGCGCGGATGTTGGGAATCGACCGCACTACACTACGGTCCAAGTTGCGGGCTTACGGGCTGGATTCCGCGTCCGACGATGGCTGACAGCGGTGATTTTCTCTCCACGCGGCGAGTTTCTCGCCAGCGTTCCGTGTGCGGTAGCCGTGTCGGCCGTGCGATGAACAGGCCGTTTTGCTCCCGCACACGGCCGGCACGGCCGTGGCACACAGAACATCACTCTGTGGCACTCCATTTGCATTTCGGAGCGGTGTCCCTCGTACCGTCTCTCTGGAACCGACTCATGCCCCAGCGCCTGCCAATGTCTCGCTCCCGCCATGGTTTCACGTTGATTGAACTCCTCGTGGTGATCGCGATCATCGCGATCCTCATTGCGCTGCTATTGCCCGCGGTGCAGCAGGCGCGGGAAGCCGCCCGGCGGACGCAGTGCAAGAATCATCTCAAGCAGGTTGCTTTGGCGATTCACAACTACGAATCGTCGTTCACGATGTTGCCCCCGAGTGTGTGTCTCGATCTTGGCCCGGCAGTCACCGGGAACAATGGGGCGTGGTCGATTCACGGCCGCATCCTGCCGTATCTCGATCAGGCGAGTCTACAGAATCTGGTTGATCCCACGATCGCCTGGGACTTTCAGTTGGCCATCAACGGGATCAAGATTCCGGTCTATTCTTGTCCCTCGGATCCCAACAGTGAGCGGATCCGCGACACGGGAGTGGGGCGTCCGCTGTTGTTTCCCACAACGTACGGTTTCGTCTACGGTACTTGGTTCGTATTCGATCCGGTTACGAAGACGACTGGCGATGGTGCATTCGCCCCGAATGCTCGACATCGGATGGCCTCGTTCACCGATGGGACATCCAATACGATGATGGTCGCCGAGGTCAAAGCCTGGACGCCGTATCGTCGCAATGGTGGTCCGGGGGCAGCGGCCATTCCGACAACATCCACTTGGGCGACTGTTGTGGCTTCCGGAATGGAGTTCAAGGATACCGGACATACCGAATGGCCAGATGGCCGCGTGCATCACGAAGGCGTCACGACGGTATTCGGGCCGAACGCCCAGGTCGGTTGCAGCAACGGAGCTGTGAACTATCTGGAATGCGACTATAACTCGTGGCAGGAAGGGAAGAACGGCTTGACGGGTTCGCCAACCTATGCGGCAATCACGTCCCGTAGTTTCCACGAAGGAATGGTGCAAGCCGCGATGATGGATGGCACCGTGCGGGCCATCAGCGAGAACATCGATCTCGGCATCTGGCGCGCCCTCGGCACTCGCGCCGGCGGCGAAGTCGTCAGTGAATTCTAATCGCCCCAGAAGCCCACCCATTCTTATGGGTGGGTCTGTTCATCAACCATTCACAGGTTCGCGATCACCTCATCGAGCAAACTCGTCGGACGGACGCCATCGGGTAACTGCCCCAAATTCCGATGGCCGATCAACTCCGCCACGATGCTGATCGCGATCTCCGGCACCGTTTGCGAACCGATGTCGAACCCCAGCGGAGCATACACTCTGCGGAGGGCGTCTGCGGAAATGCCCTGCTGTAACAGGTCGGCAAAGATCAACTTGATCTTCCGTTTGCTGCCGATGAGGCCGACGTATCGTGCCGAAGTTTCAGCAAGGTGGGCGAGCGCTTCTTCGTCGTGATTGTGTCCGCGGGTGACGATCAGGCAGTACGTATCGCGATCGATTTCGAGCCCCGATAACGCGGCTTCAAACGGGGCGACGATGAGCCGTTTCGCTTCGGGAAACCGCTGAGAATTGCAGTATTCCTCGCGATCGTCGACGACCCACACATCGAAGTCGACATCGTTTGCCAGTTGGGCCACTTTCTGTCCGACGTGACCGGCTCCGACAATGACCAATCGGCAGCGTGACAGATGTGGCAGGTACGATATTCCGTTGGCCACATACGGTCGCGGTCGGGATGACAGGTCGCGCAGTGTCGCCAGCACGTTGTCTGGAGCCGCGTTGCCCCGGCGACTGACGAGGACATCGCCTGCATCATCAATCACCCAGCGGTCACCCGCTTTCGTGTCGCCATGTTCATCCAGAGCGACCGCTTCCGTACAGCCACGCGCGGCGAGCAACTGATCGGCGAGCTGGCGATAGTAGGAAACATCGCTCCCCGGCCGGAGTGGATCGACCAGCATCTTCATGCGGCCGCCGCAGATCAGGCCGTCGTCCCAGCCGTAATCGCTGTCGAGTTGAAACGTCAGCAACTCGGCAGCGCCGCGCTCCAGTACCTGGAGGGCGCGACGTTTGACTTCCGCCTCGACGCAGCCGCCGCCGAGTGTGCCGCGCTGCGAGCCGTCGGGAAAGACGAGCATCGCCGCCCCGGCCTTTTGCGGTGTCGACCCGCGCGTCTCCACGAGCGCGGTGTAACACACCGCGCGTCCGGCACGGAGATGATCATCCAGTTCCAACAGCACCGAGCGCATTAGCAGTCTCAAAGAGAAGAGAGTTATCCACAGAGATCACAGAAGACACAGAAACGAAGACGAAGAGAGAGAAGAGAAGCAACTTTAGCGCCATCAGACGACATCGGTCGTCATCGAATCCCGCCGATTTTCTTCCTGCCGTTCTCTCTCCTTCTTTTCTGTGACTTCTGTGTCCTCTGTGGATAATCTCTTGCCTTCTCTTCCCCCGTCTTACTTCAACAACTCTGCCAATTTCGCCGTGGCTTCGGTCTGGGCTTTCTCCATCACGTCTGCGAGCTTCACCGGCTTGCCGCCCTGGCGTTTGCTTTCGTCGGCGGCTTCCATGAAGGCGTAGATTTCCAGCGTTTCCTCTTCACTGATCGGCACGGTTTTCGTCTTGAAGAACTTGACGATCTCAACCGCGAGCGGACGGTAACCGGCGAAGGTGCCGTGGTCCTTGATTCCTTGCGCAGTGAACATCTTGCCGCCGTAACCGGACGGTCCGACACGGATGCCGCGGAAGGTGCCGATGCGGCCTCCCTTCCACACCCCAGCACAGAGTTCGAGGCCATCCGTTTGTATGCGGGTGACGCTTTCGCAACCCGTGCCCATCGTGGTGAAGAGCAATTCCACGCCGTGGATGCCGTACCAGAAGAGATCGGGATGCGTTTTTTCCAGCGACGCCGGGCTGAAGGCATCGCAGCCGTGGATCACGCCGTACTTGCCGGCACGCGCTTCTTGGGCCGTCGGGGTGTAACGTAGCGATGATGTTGAGAAGATCGGCACTTTGTAGTGCTTTGCTGCCTGAAAGATCGCGACGGCATCAGTCAGACTTCCCGCGATGGGTTTGTCGATAAAGCACGGCTTACCGGCTTTCAACACGGGCAGGATCTGTTCGAGATGCGGCCGTCCATCGTTGGTTTCGAGCAGCACACAATCGACTTTTTCGAGCAGCGCGGGGATGGAATCAACGATCTCGATGCCCATCTTCTTGAAGTCTTCGGTGTAACCCGGGACACGCGTCGTGCTGGATTCGATGTCGGGGCTGCCCTTCGGATAAGCCGCCACGACTTTACAGCCGACAACATCTTCCGCCGCTTTCGGATCATTCATCAGCTTGGCGAAGGCAGGGGCGTGTGAGGTATCAAGACCGATGATGCCGACGCGGATGAACTTTTCCTCGGCAGCAGGGGCAGCCGCGACCGCGGTCGCTGCCGCGGCTTGGACAGGAGCAGTCGTCGTCGCGGGTGGGATCCACAGCGCTACGGTGTTATCCTGCCCGCCGGTCGCGATGTATTTCCCATCGGCACTCATGGCCAGTGCGAGGATCTTGGCTTCGTGAGCCTCGCCGGAACCGAGTTCGTCGCCGTCTTCGCGATTCCAGAATTTCAGAAGATGACCGCCCTTGTTGCGACCACCACCGATGCTGGCGACCGTCTTACCATCCGGAGAAAACGCGAGAGCGTTGACCGGACGTTGATGACCGCCGTAGAACCCGAGCGTTTTTTCGTCTTTGAGATCGTAGACAATCGCGCGATCATCCAATCCGCCGGTGATGAGGTACCGGTCATCTGGCGAAAACGCAGCACACAGCGCGGCCTTGGTGTGGTCGGTCCATTCCTTTTCCTTTGTGCCGTCGGTGGTCCACAGGAAGGTTTCGCCCCCTTTCGTCGGACGCGTTTCATCCCCGGCGACAGTGACGAGTTTGGTCCCCGCATGATTCCAGGCAATGCCCATCACCGGATAGCGATGTCCCTGAAGAACAGTGACTTTGTCGGAGCTGATGTCCCAGATTCGCGCGGTTTCGTCGTCGGATGATGTTGCGAGCCGTTGCCCATTGGGGGAGAACACCGCGGTAGTGATGACACCGCGGTGTCCTTTCAACTCCTTCGTCAGAGACGGGTTATTGATGTCCCACAGTTGCAGCTTTTGATAGCCGCCCGCAATGAGCATCTTCCCGTCGGGCGACACCGCCAGGCTGCGAACCTGCCCGACTTTGGCGGGCAACGTTGATTTCATAGCACGGCCCGGAATATCGACGACGGTGATCTGATCTTTCCCGCCGACGTAGAGCGTTTGACTGTCGGGAGAAAATGCGAGGCTGGTGACCCAAGCGGAGAACGGTGGTAGTTGGGCGGTGGGTTCCCAATCGCCGCCGCTGGTGGCGGCCTTGATCGCTTTTTGCAGCGCTTCCAGTTCGTCGGCCGCTGCCGGACGGCTCGTCATCAGAAGGGCGGTCAAGAGGATTGCCGCCAGCGAAAACCATCGACCACGCATGCCCGAAACTCCTGCATCGGTCCGAATTGCGGCGACGAGAACCGTGCTCATCGCATCAATTCTTGATTATCAACGATGCGGAGGGGGACTGCCAGTCGGGGAGATTGTGTTCGTAGGAAAAAAGAGACCCAGCCTTAAGAAAGGCTGGGCTTCAGGGGAGACTTGTGTTCGGGGGGCATCAGGCGACGGCGAGGGGTTCGAGCCGGGCGCGGTTGATGTCGATCATTTCGAGGAGCTCGATCACACGGCCGATGGGCATCGACCAGGAGAGCGCCCAATTGATGATTTCGAGATTGTCGAGACCGTGTTCCATCCGGTCGAGAATGCGATCGAGCAAGAGATCGCCGTCGAGAATCAGTTCGTAAATCTGCCCGAATTCGTGTTCCGCGAATTCTTCCCAGCGTTGCTGGCCCTCGACATGTTCGAGGCGTTTAATCCGACAGAAGGGGAGCCAGTGTTTGCGGAACCAGTCTTTGAGACACGGTTCGCCCTGATCGCAGCCATGTTTCTGGCTTTCGATCCACTTGTGTTTCAGGGCTTCCTGTAAGCCCTCCAGCCGCAGACTGCGCGGTGGGTGATCGAACTCATGAATGACACGCTGGGGGTGACTCGACTGGTCGGCGGTTTCGGCAGCGGAGCGAATACCAACCAGACGGAGTCGAAAGGATGAGCGCACGCAAGCCCTTTCGAAAGACCGTCAAATTGTCTATCCATCAAACTCTAACGATACCTTAACTCATCGGCAACCCGAATCTGGATTTGTTGACATGAGTCTGCGTCCGTGGTGTGCAGTTTTTCAGGTCGAAGGATTTCACGAAAACCTGCGCTGACCTCCTGATAACCACTGCGCGGCGAATTTCGCCGATGCACGGTTCGTCTTCGCGGAATTCGTGGCAAAACGGCTTGGTTTGATCGAAGTGATTCAAATCGCTCTTGTCGATCGGTGTCTTCAAAAACTAAATCTCCATCTCTCCCTGAGACCACTTTGAATTGGATGTTTTCCAGCGTTCGCTGAGCCTTCAGCGCCGCGGGGAGACCGCTTGTTTGACCCCGGGGCCATCCGGGGGTGAAGGAGTCGTGACTGATGCCGACACTGCAACGCCACACCATGTCCACACTGTGGAGTTGGATCGCCCTCGCGGTCCTTGCCAGCAGCAGCGGTTGTTGCTGTTGCAGCCCCGCTGGCGGCTGGTGGATGAACAATTCCGGAATGGGTTATTACCAGCGTGGCGAGTTTGCCATGGCGCGGTATGACTTCTCTCGAGCCGTGGCCCTCGACCCCTACAATCCAGACTATCGGCACAACCTCGCGGTCGTGATGAACCGATTGGGAGACACCGGGCAGGCCGAGCGGATTCTGCGGCACAACCTCACCGTCGACACGATGCACCAGCCGACGTACCACACGCTGGCCCAGATGATGGTGCAGTCGGGCCGGTCGGGCGAAGCCTACGACCTGGTTCACACATGGGAAGCCACGCAGCCATATATCCCGGAATCGCATATTGAGATGGCGTGGATTGAACGCGAGACCGGCAACGTGCAAGGAGCGGAAATGGCCTTGCGACAGGCGTTGAGGGCCGAACCAGGCAACGCGGTGGCGCTCGCCCAACTGGGGCAACTGTATCAGGACCACGGTCAGCCGCAGCAAGCGATGGCGATGTACCAGCAGTCGCTCGCATCCAACACGAATCAGCCGGAATTGCAGACCCGTATGGCACAACTGCAAGGCCATTCGGGCGGAGTCATGATGGCAGGACGCGGGCAACTACCGCCACCGGTGTTTGGCGGAGCGCAGGGACCGGTGATGTCGTCGGCACCCCTGATGATGCCGTCCTCGCCGGCGGGCATGATGGCCTCGGCACCGATGGTCGCCCCGATCCCACAACCTCAGCCGCAACCCCGCATGACCATGCCACCGCAACCGCGTCCGCAAATGGCCGCCCCCGCGATGGTCCAACAGGGCAACTGGGCTCCGGCGTCACGTCCGGTGCCGCAGCCAATGCCCGCACCGAATCGTGCCGCTCCGATTCCCGCCGGTCGCCCGACGGCGTCCACGGCGACTCCTGCGACTCCTGTGGTCTCAACGGAATGGCAACCGACCGGCACGACAGTACCTGGGCCAGTTCTGATCACGAATCCCGACCCGGCTCATACGACGGAGCAGCCCATCGAAATGACTGCTGCGTTACCGACCGTCGAAGCGCATTGATCGCCGCTTGGCGATGATGAAATAAATGAACCCCGGCGTTGTTGAAAACGCCGGGGTTTTGATTTTTCAGAGATCTGTTAATTGAATCGCAGTAAGAACTCGTTCCTTCACAGTCGCGGCTCTGACCGCGGAAAATCTATCGCGTGGCAAACCCGGCGGCGACGGGGGCGTTCGCCATGCGACCGAAGATCATACGACCGGCGCTGTTCTGCAGCACGCTGGTGACCGTGACTTCAATTTCCTTGCCGATCATGCCGGACGCCTGCTCGCAGACAACCATGGTGCCGTCGTCGAGATAACCGACGCCCTGACCCATCGACTCGCCTTCGCGCATGACACGAATCCGCATGATTTCGCCAGGCAAGTAACGCGGTTTCAATGCGTTGGCCACGTCATTCAGGTTGATGACATCGACGCCCTGCACGCTGGCGACTTTGTTGAGGTTGAAGTCGTTGGTCACGACCCGGCCGCCGATCCGCTTGGCAAGGCCGACGATTCGCTGGTCGACCGTCTGGCCTTCAAGATCGTCGCCCTTCACTTCGTAAACACGGATTTCGACCTTGGGGTTCTGCTGCAACTTGGCAAGGACATCCAAACCCCGGCGGCCACGGGTGCGACGCATCTTGTCGTTACTGTCTGCAATGTCCTGCACTTCGGAAAGGACAAAACTCGGTACCAGCAGTTCGGTGTCGAAAATCCGCGTGTCCATCACATCGCCAATCCGGCCATCAATCAGTGCGCTGGAATCGAGAATCAGCGGACGGCCGCCCTTTAATTCCTTGGCGAACTCGACGTAGGGAATCACGAAGCGGAAGTCGTCTTTCGTCTGCAGCAGGAACGAGATGCAAATATAGGGCAGCGCGATGGCGAGAAGGCTGATCACTACGGTTCGCAACTCTTCCGGAAGAACCGGACCAAGCGCGATGGTGAGCAGGTAGGTCAGCAGCGTCCCGATGAGCAAACCGAAGTAAATCGACGAGATCAGATCCAGCCGTTTGCGGGGCAGCCAGACATCAACGATGGTGATGAGCTGCGTGAGGAGCAGCAATCCCACGAATGTCCCGAACGGACGATCCGCCATGAACGGTGGAAGCTGACTGCCGGGCTGAACGAGCGATGCAATCGCACCGGCACAAATGAAGGCGTAAAGAACACGAATGGCAATGAGCAGCATGTTCAACACATCGACAGAGTGCGACCGAGGCAAGTCGCACAGGGGTAGGCACAGACTTCAAGACCCGACGGCGAGCCGAGAAGCCTTCATCCGTTCATCATAAATGGCATATGCGCTGATTGCTAGTGGTCAACTGACGAGTTTTTCACCTGCGCGACAGACTATGGCGGCAGTCGCAGACTGAAACCGGTTTCGATATGCTGACGGCTCGTCATGGAAGTCCGGGCAGGGTACTAACCCTCGCACTGATATCAGAACGGATGAGCACATTTTTGAGTCGAACTTGTTGGAGATTGATCGTGGGGGCTGTTGAAGCGGAACTGCTGACGTTGAGCGACCGGTTGTTGAAGTCCATCGACAGCGGCGATTGGAACACCTATGCGTCGCTGTGTGATGCGTCCATCACGTGCTTCGAGCCGGAAGCCTGCGGACAGTTGATTGCGGGGCTGCCATTCCACAAGTTCTACTTCGACCTGCCCCGAGGCACGACGCCGAAACTGTCGACGATTGCCTCGCCGAACATCCGCGTGATGGGTGACGCCGCGGTGGTGAGCTACGTCCGTGTGGTGCAGAAGCTGGACGGCAACGGCAGCCCGGTTTCGGTGGCCGCGTTGGAAACTCGCGTGTGGCAAAAACAGGCCGGCGGTTGGAAGCACGTCCATTTCCACCGGGCTCCGCTGTAAGTGCAATTCTGAGCGGCAAGACGCTAGCCGCCGGTTCTTGAATGAGCCGAAAACAAGGAACCGGCGGCTAGCACCTTGCCGCTCACATGATCCAAGCGGAGTCGGCCGTTGTTGTCGTTATCGCCACCATCAACGAACGTTCCGCCTGTAGCCGTTATCGTGACCAAAGATCTCTTCTTCGGCAGTCAGGTCACATCGACGGCGGCGAAACAGGGCCGCTCCATTGCGATGGCCATGTCGCTGGAAGCCCTGCGCGATCATGTCGCGCGGGGAATGGTCCGCGGGGTGATTCTCGATCTCGCGTGCGACTTCACCCCTGCCGAAGTCATGGCGATTCTGCCGAAAGATTCGCCGGTGAAGATGTTGGCCTTCGGGCCGCACGTCCACACGGCGAATCTGCAAGCGGCACGCGACGCGGGGTTTGAGCAGGTCATGCCGCGGAGCAAGTTCTCCGCGGAGTTGGTAGCGCTGCTGGAATGGATCACGGAGTGAAGAGACCCAGCCTTAAGAAAGGCTGGGCTTCAGGCGTGATTAGGCATTTGACAAGCCAAAGGTTTCCAGCAATGTTGCATGGGCTTTGGGGCCATCGGTCGGGCTGACGACGACACCGATGCGGATTTCGCTCGTGTTGACCATTTGCACGTTCACGCTCGCGACGGACAGAGCGCGGAACATCTTGTCCCCTACGCCGGTGTGACTCCGCAGGCCGATCCCGAGCACCGTCAGCAGGGCGATGTCCTTGTCGTAACTTAACTCGGCTCCGGGCCAGTCGGCGATGAGTTCGCGCAACAAGAGCAGGCAGCGTTCGAGATCCTGTCGCGGGACAGTGAATGACAAATCAGCCTGACGCGCGTGGCTGATGTTCTGCACGATCATGTCGACCATCACGCCCCCTTCGGCAACGGCTTCGAAGACTTCGGCGGCGACACCGGGTTGATCGGCGACATGCCGCACCGTCACGCGCGACTGGTGCTGGTCGAGCAGCACTTCGCTGACGACAATGTCTTCCATGCTCGCCAGCCGCGAGACGACATCACGCTCCAGTTCTTCCCGCGGCAGACGGGGTTGTACCGACTCATCGGGCTTGCAGCCGATCTGCGGCATCGGGGCCACTTCCTGCTCCAGCGAAAAACCCGCATGGACGGCGTTCAGCGCAGCTACTGACTGGTCGCGGTTCACCAGCACCGAAATCTTGATATCGCTGGTGGTGATCATCACGATGTTGACTTTGGCCTGCGCGAGAGCTTGGAACATCTGTGCGGCGACGCCGGTATGTGTCCGCATTCCCGCGCCGACGACCGAGACCTTCGACACGTTGGTCCCGTGCTGCACGGTCCCTGCGCCGAGCGCCGCCACGGCTTCCTCGGCTGCGGTGAGCGTTTCCGCCAGGTCATCCTGCGGCACAGTGAACGACACATCCGCGACACCCGCCGCGCCGATGTCCTGAATGACCATGTCAATCGGAATCTTGCGGTCGGCCATCCGCGCGAAGATGGCACTCAATACACCGGGGCGGTCAGGCAGGCCGAGGAGGCTGACAATCGCTTCGTTTTTGACCAGCGCCACGCCGCTGACTGCCGCAACGTCGCTATCCTGCATTGGCGCGATGAGCGTTCCTTCGCCATCGTTGAACGATGGTCGTACTTGCAATACCACGCGGTATTTCTTGGCGAACTCGATTGACCGCGAGTGCATCTTGCCGCCGCCGAGGCTTGTCAGTTCGAGCATCTCGTCATACGAAATCCGCGCTAACTTACGGGCCGATTTCACCGCCCGGGGATCAGTCGTGAAAATCCCTTCGACATCGGTGTAGATCTCGCAGACATCGGCTTCTAACACCGCTGCCAGGGCCGTTGCCGTGGTATCACTACCGCCGCGACCGAGAGTGGTGATGTTTAGAGCCTCATCAACCCCTTGAAAACCCGCGGCGATGACAATCTTCCCGGCGGCGAGCGCGGCTCGCATTACGTCCGGCTTGATTTGCTGGATGCGGGCTTTGGTGAACGTGGAATCGGTTCTGATCCCCATCTGGTAACCGGTGAGGCTGATCGCCTCCTCGCCCATTTCGAGGACCGCCATCGCCATCAGTGCGACCGCTTCCTGCTCGCCGGTCGCCAGCAGCATGTCCATTTCGCGCGGCGGCGGATTCTCGGTGATCGCCTTCGCCAACGCGATCAGATCATCGGTCTTGTCGCCGCGGGCACTCACCACCGCGACCACCTGATGCCCGGCCCGCTTCGCCGCGACAATCCGCCGGGCACAATTTCGAATCCGGTCGGCGTCCGCCACACTGCTGCCGCCAAACTTCTGCACAATCACCGCCACCGCAAACCTCGCTCAACCGCATTGCCAAGGGATTCTGAAGCGGTCCAGTGTATCCCACGCACGGACCCACGAAAAGCAGCGACCAAGACCGTTGCAAAACACAGTGGGTGGCCGGGGCTGGACGACCAACGGGAGGAAGCCCCGGTCAATCAACCACCGACTCCCATTCTTTCACTGACAGTCAAACAACCTCTTCCAGCCAGTCAAACGGAATCGGATCCGGCCGCAACTCATTGAGTGGCTGCCCTTCAAACCATCCCGCACTCGACCATTTCCAATCCTTCGCTTGGGTGACCAATCCCTTCCGCACCGGATTGAGGTGAATGTAGTCGATCATGGTCCGCAGCGTCCGGCCCTGTTCGATGTTTCGATCATAGCCCCGCCCCGGCTGCCAGAAATGGTGTTCCACTTTTTGTCCTCGCTGGACGCGCAGCCGCGGTAACCATTCCGGAGCATGGGCCTTGAGATACGGCATCGCTTCACGGCTGACCGGTTCTTTGACCCGCTTCAAGAAATTCGAATCGTTGTAGCTCCGAGCGCGCGGCCACACGATGAGATGCACATGATCCGGCATGAAAACATAGGCCCACACGGCATAATTCAGTTCGTGACGAGCGAAATCAACCGCGTTCGCCAGCCATTCGCAACTGCGGTCCTTCGATAATAGCGGGTAGCGGCGATAGCACGAACAGGTCAACTTATGCGCGTGGCCGGGATCGTTGTAACCCCGCGGGCGATACTGACGCAGGCGGTAGTCCATGAAACGCTCCTGCGGACGTGGTTTCCAACGACTTCAGGAATCCACAAGAGCATGGCTCAATCGAGTAGGAAAGTCGGCGAAACGCTCGCCGGGGCTTCCTCCCGTTGGTCGTCCAGCCCCGGCCACCCCGCCGGCGCTGAGATGGTTCGAGCAATGCCACTCCGGCACGTCCATCAGTTCTGATAGTAGTAAGCTTTCCCGAATCTGTGACTGTATCCCTGCTGCATGCACCACTCTGGAAACGTTCCAGATGGACTGGCCATGTAACTTTCCCAATGTTGAAGCAACGTTTCAAACTTCTTGACATCAATTAGAAGTCTGACGAATAGCTCTGGATCAGGTGCCGCTTCGACGACGCTCCTTGCATTAGCCAATTCGGTTTTGGCTTCTTCAAGATCACCACAGAGTACGCTTTCACCAACGTGGTGTGTCACAAAATCGACATAATCCAGCAGTCGATTCGCGAGCAGATGCCGAACCGGGGTATCCTCGGGCTTAAGGGCGAGGGCTTTCCACAGAAGTTCGCAGTTGCGATTCAGAATTCCCAGCCAGCGGAGAGCGATTTGAGAACGATGATCTTCAGTCAGCCAGTTCTCTAATGTCGGCTTCACAAAGCGCGTGATAAGCGGCTGGGAAAGGAATTGGTGCGCATGCGGAGTCCGTGCATTCAATTCCAGAATCTTCTGCGTAATTTCTCGTGCAGTGGTGACATCCCATTCGTTTGCGAGTGTCAGGAATGCATCCAAGGCTCGAAATGCCTCACGACGCATCCCTTTCTCCCGCAGACGGCAGTACTCTCCCAGTTGCGTCGTCAACGGCGAACCGTCAAGCGCATTGGCAACTTCAACCAGACCCTCGAAATTAGCTTGGTTCCAATAGTACACACGGTCTCTCCGTGCGAAACGGCATTTTTAATGCCCACAGCCATTCGTCTCGCAACTCGCCACCGTCGGGGCCCCGCCGTTTCTGGCTTTCCATTCCTGGTGGGCTTCGTGGTCGCCGATGATGATTTCGAAGCCGAGGTCTTCCACCATCTTGAAGTCGTCTTCCGCGGGCTGGCCTTTTGTCGTGAGGTAGTCGCTGACGAACATCGAATTGGCGGCGTACAGGCTCATCGCCTGCATTGACCGCAGGTTCACTTCGCGGCCGCCGGAGACGCGGAGCTCCGCCTGCGGATTCGCCATCCGGAACAGACACAACGCCCGCAGACACTCCCGCGGCGTCAGTTCGCGGACCTCGCCCAGCGGCGTCCCGTCAATCGCGTGCAGGAAATTCACCGGCGTCGAATGGACCGCAAGGTCGCGCAGCTCGAACGCCACATCAACGAGGTCGCGGTCCGTTTCGCCCATGCCGACGATGAGACCGCTGCACAATTCCAGCCCGGCATCCCGGCACGTCTTCAGCGTGTTGATGCGGTCTTCGTAGGTGTGCGTCGAACAGATTTTCTCATAGAACCCGCGGCTGCTGTTGAGATTGTGGTTGATGCGGTCCACTCCGGCAGCTTTCAACGTCTGGGCCTGGTCGGGCGTGAGGAGGCCGAGGCAGCAACAGATGTGGAGACCGTATTCGTCCTTGATCTTCTTGACGGTGCTGGCGATGTGCCCGACTTCCCGATCGCTGGGACCACGGCCGGACGCCACGATGCAGTACGTCCGTGCCTGGCTCTCGACGGCCCGCGCGGCCCCTTCCATCAGCTTCGTTTCGTTGAGGAGCGCGTACCGTTGAATGGGTGCGTCGGAGATGATCGACTGCGAGCAGTAGCCGCAATCTTCCGGGCAAAGACCGCTTTTGGCGTTCTTCAGAAAGTAGAGATGCACCTTGTGCCCGTGGTATCGGCGACGGATGCGGTACGTCGCGGCGAGGAGATCGAGCAGTTCGACATCCGGGCTGCGGAGAATGTCGAGGCCTTCCTCGACGGTGATGCGATGCCCCTCGAGCACGCGATCCGCCAGAGCATGCCAGTCGGTCGAACGGTCCGCCATCACATGAGGAGCATCCATCGTCAATCGATCCAAAGCATTACGAAAACGAGACTTTCGGCGCACGCAGTCGCCGGTGAACCGTCAGTTTACCGTGAGAAAGAAACCCACGCCAACCCCGTTTGATGGTTTCATGTGACCAACGAGCACTCGTTCCCACGCTCCGCGTGGGAATGTCCGACTTCGACGCTCTGCGTCGTCTGATGCGACGCGGAGCGTCGCGGCCGTGCGTTCCCACGCGGAGCATGGGAACGAGTCAAACCCGGCTGTGCTTCTTATCGAGGGATCACCTCAACCACAGCATTCCCGATGTTCAGATATTTGTCGATTATCGAGGTAAAAGCATCGAGTTTGTCTTTTCGTGTTGCCTCAATGATCAGAACGATGACCTTTCGATGAGCTTCGAGATGGCGAGCAATCTGACCAAAGAGCCGGTCGTACTCTGATTGGTCGGGGTCTTTCTTGATCTCAATGGCAAATTTGCTGCTCACGACCAAATCACATTTACTGTCGCCGACTTCTTCGTTGATTGAGTGCTTCATCGATTCGAGATGTTTACGCAGTTCGACCTTGTATGTCTCTTCGCTGTTTCTTCGTCGGGCGGGTATCCAGTTTCTGACATCGCGAATCAATCGAGAATAGTCGTCTTCTTTATTCTCTGCCTTGCGGTGGTCCCTTGAGGTGTTCGATTCGATGATTTGAATGGCTTCGTCGAAGCCCGTGGCGTTTGTGACTTTCACCCAATCAAGAAATTTGGCCGAGAACTCGGACCATTTGATACCATGGCTTTTACTCAACCCGCTTTCGGTGGGTGAAAAGCCATGATGATCCCACTCTGAGTAAACGGGAATTCGCTTCAGTTTATTCACAAGAAGAGCGAACTGCGCCATGATTGTTTCAGTTGGCGTTCGTTCCAATGCCAGTTTGTTCGGAACGTCGCCAGCAGTTCTCTGAAGCTCAGAATAAGCATCCTTTCCAAAGAGTCGTCCAAGCTTTCTTTCAGGTATTCCAGCGAACTCCAAGAAGTCGTCACGTTTGGGACTTCTTCCGGCCATTTGCAGCTTCAATTCGCAGTATTTTTGAATGCACGTTTCTCTCGTGAACTCTGACACAGTTCTATACCTATCTCGATTGATTCGACTTCACCGTTCCAACTCGCTCGGCACGATCCGTTTGCCTTCCCAGTGCCATTCGCTATCGACCCGTTCGAGCAGGCGGTGTTGACTGCCGGGGGCGGCGGGGAGGTCGATCTTCGGTAACCATTGGGCATGCTCGCGGATGACGGTGGCGCACTCCGGTTTGCCCGCAAGATTGGTCCACTCGTGGGGATCGGCGATCATGTCGTAGAGTTCCTGCGAACCGTCGGCGTAGCGGATGTACCGCCATTTTTCCGAACGGACGGCGTGGTTCCCCTGATTGTGCGTGGTGATCGCCGGCCATTGCCGCTGCGTGGTGGCATTCCGCAATTGCGGCACAAGGCTGTGACCTTCGAGATCGTCTCGCGCGGGGATGCCGCAGAGTTCCAACAGAGTGGGATAGACATCGAGTAACTCAACGGGTTGCGGACACGACACGCCGCGGGGGAGATCGAGACCGGCGAAGATCAACGGCACGCGCGTGGAACGTTCCCACAGCGTGTTCTTGCCGGAGATGCCTTTCTCGCCGAGATGCCAGCCGTGGTCAGACCAGAACACGATGAGCGTATCTTTGTCGTGACCAGTGGCTTTCAGCGCTTCGACCACGCGGCCGACCTGGCTGTCCATTAGGCTGATCGATGCCAGATACGCCCGCACCAGCGGTTGCCACTCGTTGTACTTCTTCAGCGCTGACAACCGCGGTTCGGGCAATTTCCAGTGCAGATACCATGCGAAATCGGGCACATCATCGCGGTCATTCTCCTTCACCGGCGGCATCTGCAACGTCGCGGTGGGATAGAGATCGAACCATTTCTGCGATGCGAAACAGGGCACATGCGGCAGACGAAACCCGACTCCCATGAAGAACGGTTTGTCGGTGGGTAATGACTTCATCTGCTCAATCGCGGCATCGGCAATTTTCCAGTCGGCCTGTTGCGCGTCGTCTTCGGGAAAGGGGCCCCAGTCCATCGCCGGGTGATCCCAGTTGCCGTGCGAAAGGCGTTCTTTTGGCCTCGGCATCCCCGGTGCAACGCCCCACACGGTGACCTCGGCGGCGCGGTCTTTGGGTTGAATCGAACCATCGTGATAAATCTTCCCGAAGACGCTGGTGTGATAGCCTTCGCGCCCGAACGCCTGCGGCAATGTGACGGCATCGCGCGTGGTGTCAACCTGCCGCATGCCCGGCACCAGTGTGTAGATACCGGTCGATGACGGGCGCCGTCCGGTGAGCAAACTCGTCCGCGACGGATTGCACAACGGCGACTGACAGTGCGCATTCGTGAAGAGCACCCCGCGCGCGGCAAGCGCGTCAATGTGCGGTGTCTTCACCTGCGGATGACCTTTCAGACAACCGATCCAGTCGTTGAGATCATCGGCGGCGATCATGAGAACATTGGGCCGTTCCGCCGCGGAGGCGGATGTACCCATCATGATCGATGCGAATAAGAAAAACATGCGGCGCATGATGTCGTGTCCTAGTCTTAGCCCCCCGTCAATGACGGGGGGAAACAACGTGAGCGCAACATCCCCCGACCACTGACCGGGGGCTAAGACTAACGCGATTTCTTTTTGCCACGGTTGGCCGGTTCGGGATCGCTGAACGGCGGGCGTTCAAACGTCTGGCCGTCACCGGTAACGCGCGGGTCGCCGGCGGCGGTGAGGACGTTCATCAACTGTTTCGACATCGCCGCGCGGGTCTCGGCGTACTGCGGATTCGTCGCCACGTTCTCCATTTGGTCGGGATCGGTGCGGAGATCAAACAATTCTTCCGCGGGGCGTTTGCCGAAGGCGTAGTCGTAGTGGCGTTTCCACTGGGAATTGTCGCGCTGGTGGATCAGCCAGGCTTTCGTTGGTCCGGCGTCCATGTCGGGGAAGGCGAGTCGCGTATTTTCTTCGAGTTGATCCAGCGACGGCAGCGGGGTCGATGCTGCCGCGAAGGGCGAACCGAGCGGCCAGCGGTCCGGGGCGAAGTTACGGATGTAGAGAAAATCTTTCGTGCGCAGCGCTCGCTGCGGATAGGGCAGATTGTCCTCGCGCGCGTTGCCGACGTGACGTTCGCGGCCGGTGATCACATACATTCGCGTCGGGTCGACCTGGCCCGCTTTGTCGGACTTCAACATCGGCAGCAAACTGCGGGCATTCATTCCCGCGGGCTGTTTCACCCCGGCAAGATCGAGGAACGTGGGAGCAAGATCGGGCAGCATGGTGAAGTCGTCGACCACGCGACCGCCGGGGATACCGGGACCGCGCACGGCGAGACTCACGCGGACACCGAAATCATACAGATTGCATTTTCCGCCGGGAAAACCGGGGGCGCCGTGATCGCCGCTGACGACAACAATCGTCTTGTCGAGTTCCCCCGCGGCTTCGAGTTGCTTGAGGATCACGCCGACGCCAGCATCCCACGCCTGAATCTCGCCGAGGTAATCCGCGAAGTCTTCCCGCACTTCAGGAACATCCGGTAGAAACTTCGGCAGCTTCCCAGCGAGTGATTCTGGTGCAATGTTCCACAACGCTTTGCCGGAACCTTTGATCCACGTCCGATGCACATTCGTCGGGCCGAACCAGTAACAGAACGGTTGACCCTCTTTGCGATCATTCAGGAACGCCGAAAAATTGTCGCGGACGTTGGCATACATGCGGGATTTGGCTTCGTCTATCGACACACCGTCTGCGATCAGTTTGGTGACGTTCTCCGAGAAATTGTTGAACTGCCCGCCGGCCTTTTCGTAGCCGAATTGGCCGGCCCCGAACGGCGCATCATTCGGAGTCCCGGGACTCCAGACTTTGTATGTCTCGCCGATGTGGTAACCAGAGTCCTTCAACAACAAAGGCCACGACGGAATCGTCGAATCCCACTGCGCCCCGACGAGAATCGCCCCGCGGCCTGTATTGAAAAAGTACCGTCCCGACAGCAACGAACTTCGGCACGGCGTACACGACGGCGCATTCACGAACGCATGCCGAAAGAGCACGCCTTCCTTCGCGATGCGATCAACGTTGGGCGTCCGCACCACATCATTCGGCGATGGTTTGCCATCCACCGCAGCATACGCACTGGCATAACGGCCCCAGTCATCCGCAAAGCAGAAGACGATGTTGGGGCGGTCTGCAGCGGCAGCGGACGACATTACTCCGAGCCAGGAAAGGAAGGCCAGTCCGCAAAGCGCGCGCGCGGGCATGATTCAGATTCCCAATGGAAATGCTAACGGCAATGTTGAACCGTTGAGTGTGGGGCAATTCGTCAGAGATGAATCGCACCGACCTTCTGATAGAGAGCGTCAATTTGATCCCGAATACGACACGCTTCGTGAAACCATTCCGGCTGAAGGATGCAGGAGTTGTGTTGAACGACCAGAGATTCAAACTGATTGGTCATAATATGGATTCGATCGAGCAATTCGTGGCATCCGAATGAACCTGGTGTCCAACGATCATGCTCTTCGTCTTCCAGTTCCTTCAGAAGATCCTGCCGATACTCCTCGTTGCCAGCATCGTTGATCATGCAGACATCCCTTTGCGTCTATTTCGGAATCCGGTTCAGGGTGTAATACGCTTCCTTGTGCAGCAGCGGTTGGTCGTTGGCGTTCTTGACACCGGCGGAGATGAGTTCGTGGATGTGGCCTTCCTGCAGACCGTCGATGACGAGGCGGACTGACTTGTTGTCTTCGGCGACAGTAGCGGATTTGATTGTCGGCGTCGTGAAATCGACCTCGGGGCTGCCATACGCGGATTGGAAGATGTATGTGTAAGTTTGCAGCTTGTAGGAATCAACATTGGACGCCAATTCCCGGTTCACGGCTTCGGTGAAGGTCAACTCGAAGCCGTCCGGTTTGGCCCGCATTTCGTGAATTTCAAAAGGGGTCTTGCCGGTCCAGTTGAGGCGTTCGAGTGCGTACGGTTTGTTGCCGCGGCTGCCCCATCCACGATTCGTGCCACCGACGAACATCGCTCCGTTCGATGACATTTCCAGCGTCAATGTGCCCGAGGCAAACCCTTCGCGGAACGGGAAACAGACGCCCTGATTGTGGTCGTCGACTGTTTCGAGGAAACACCGCATCACGGTGCTGTTGGTCTGATCGCCCACGAACATCTGATTGGTGAACGGACCGAATTTCCCGTCGGTGGTGTCGCACGTCACTCCGCTGGCCGACTGCCCCATCTTCTTGTATGGGAAGAGAATGATTGGCGGTTCGTACTCGGGAATCTTCTTCGCTTCCGTCATGAAGCGGCTGCCCGATTGCGGTTCCTGCGGCTTCTTCGGTAGGACCGCTTTCACTTCGGGCAGGTCGTACCATTTGAAGCCGCCGGGGTGACCGACGAACTTGCCGGGGATGAGTTGTTTCAAGGCACAAGTGCCGTTCCACGGGCCTTGATTGTCTGTGTAGAACATGTCCCCAGCCGCATTGGTGCCGATGCCCCCCGGTGAGCGGATGCCGCTGCATGTGGGGATCGATTTGCCGTCGGGTGTGACGCGCAGGCACCAGCCGCGATACTTGCTGTCGCTGCCGAACGAACCCGTCAGACACAGCACCACCCAGATGTTGCCCTCATTGTCGAATTTCGAGCCGAAGGCATATTCGTGATAGTCGCCATTGATCTGCCAGTCGTCGTTGATCACCTCGTAGACATCGGCGACGCCGTCACCGTTGCTGTCTTTGATCCGTGAGACATCGCCACGCTGGGTAAGATACAGCCAGCCATCTTTATGGGTCAGGCCGAGCACTTCATGGAGGCCGTGCGCGAACCGCGTCCATTTCTGCTGGCCGACATCGCCGAACGGACTTTCGACCAGCCAGATTTCGCCGCGGCGGGTCGAAACCGCCAGCCGCCCGTCCGGCAGCAGATCCGTCGCCCCGACTTCCAGGAACGCGTCCTTGGGAATCGTGAGCGTGGTCAACTTATAGAAATCGTCTTCGACCGGCGCTTGAGCGAAGGCCGTGGACGCACCGAAGACCAGGACAACGAACAACCATCGCATGAATGCCGTCTTTCACTAAAGGTTGCATGATTAGGGGGGGCAAATCGAGTTGATGGGAAGATTTGCACCAGTCTATCCATGTGAATCGCGGCGATACAATCCGACCGACGAATCACCTAACTTCCCAATCTGTCGCAAGTTGACGCCGATCCATCGACGATTTATGATGTACGGTGGATCAATTTCTGTCAGTTTGTGCCTCACCCGCTCTGGGAGCACGCCGATGAGCTCGTCTGCGCTTTGGCGAACGGTTCTGTTCCACTCCGCTTGTGTCACGGGACTGTGCCTGGTCGCCGCCAGTGCGGTGACCGCTCAGGATGCCGCCGCGCCGCCGCGGATGAACGCCCCGCTGCTCGATGCATTGATGGAGCAGGAATTGAAGGCTCCGCTATCTCCGCCAGTGGATGACGAGCAATTCCTACGACGGGTCACGCTCGATTTCATCGGCCGACAGCCCACGCCGGACGAAGTCGCCGATTTCATGGGGAGTGCCGCCGCCGACAAACGGGCACAGGTGGTTGAACGGTTGCTCGCCGATCCGGAATTCGGTCGCAACTGGGCCGCGTATTGGTCCGACACCATCGGGTACCGCATTCCCCCGCCGGAATTGACGTTCCTCAATTACGACCCGTTCAAAGCCTGGCTGGCGACGAAGCTGAATGAGAACACCAGTTGGGACGAAGTCATCCGCGATGTGCTCTCGGCGACGGGTAAGGTGAAGGACAACCCGCCGGTGACTTTCGTAGCCTACCACGAAGCCCATGCACAACGGTTAGCGTCCGAGACGGCCCGCATTTTTCTGAGCCTGCAACTGGGCTGTGCTCAATGTCACGATCATCCATTCGATGATTGGAAACGCGAGCAGTTCCATGAGTTGGCCGCGTACTTCACTCGCGCTTCGGTCAAGTTCCCTTGGAACGAAGGAATCGAAACGGAAGTGAAGGATAAGGGGAAGGGCGAATATGAAATGCCCAACGTGCAGGATCCGACCAAAAAGGGGACAGAAATGACCCCGGCGTTCCTCACGGGGGAAAAGCTTCCCAAGGGCAAGGGTGATGTCGAACGTCGCAAGGAACTCGCTCAACTGATTGCATCGGATCAGAACCCATGGTTTGCCAAGTCGTATGTGAACCGCATCTGGGCCCGTATGATGGGTCGCGGGTTTTACGAACCGGTCGATGATTTCGGCCCCGCGGTGACGGCGATGTTGCCGGTCGTTCATGAAGCCTTGTCGGCTGAGTTCAAGACCTCGGGGCACGATGTGAAAGCGTTCTTCCGACTGATCGCGAACTCGCAGGCCTACCAGCAGCAACTTGCCCAATCGGAATCGATTGCCGATCGGCCGTTCTCGTCCGGAGCCACCGGGAAACTGCGTGGCGATGAAATCTTTGCATCGTTGGTCACCTCCATCGAATTACCGAATGTTACGCCTCCCAAGGTCGCGCCGACCAAGGAAATCCGCTTTCCACCCCCGCCGAAAAGCACGCGTGATCTGGTCGCGGAAGCGTTCGCCTTCGACCCATCGGCCCGCGTGGAAGATGTCAGTCGCACGCTGCAACAGGCCATGCTGCTGATGAACAACGACCAATTGCAGAAGCAGGTCGATGCCCGTCCGGAAAGCGGCACCGTCCTCAGCAAATTGCTGCAAACGGAATCCGATAACCGGGCTGCCGTCGATCGGTTGTTCCAGCTCATCCTGGCCCGCAAGCCGCGCGATACCGAACTAAAGGTCACTCTCGAACACATTTCTGCCATCAACAATCGGGGTGAAGCCTTCGAGGACGTACTCTGGAGTCTGATCAACTCGGCCGAGTTCACGACGAAGCGGTAAAGTCCGGCGAATTTCTTGTGTGCCACGGCCGCGTCGGCCGTGCGGTTTTGCAGAACGTGTTGCCCAGACGCTCGGCCGACACGCTTGTGGCACATGGAATCAAAGACTTCTATCAAGCTGATAAACTGCCTCAAAGCCGCGAGAAATGACCATGCCTCAAACCATTCTCGATCTGGCCGCCAATCGTCATGGCGTCGTCGACCGTCGGGCCTTTCTGCGGACGATGGCCGCGGGGACGGGCGTGGCCATGCTCGGCTGGCGCGACATGGTCATGGCCCAGGCCGCTGCGTTGCGCAAGCAGGGCAAGGCGATGATTCTGCTGTGGATGGACGGCGGGCCGAGCCAGTTCGATACGTTCAATCCCAAGATCGGCTCGAAGAACCAGGGCCCGGCAACGGCGATCGACACCAATGTCCCCGGCATGCAGTTCGCCGATTTCTGGCCGGAAACCGCGAAGATCGCCGACCGATTGGCGGTCATTCGGTCGATGCGGACCAGCGAAGCCGAACACGACCGCGCGATCATGCTCGTGCGGACCGGTTACCCGCCCAATCCGGCCGTGCGGTATCCGACATTCGGATCATTGGTGGCGAAAGAACGAGACGACGTGGAATACGATTTCCCAGCGTTCGTCCGTATCGGCAAGCCGCGCATCAAGACCCGCGATGTCGACGCCGGGATCATCGGCGTGAAATATTCTTCGTTCAATGTCGATCAGGCCGGTGAATTGCCTCCCAACGTCCGCCCGGTGGTCACCGAACCAGTCCTGCGACGGCGGTTGTCACTTGCCGAGAAACTCGATGCCGAATTTGCGGCGTCCGGTGCAGCGAAAGAAGTCGCGGAGAAGCGTTCGGTCTACGATCGTACGTCACGGTTCGTGATGAGTCCGCGCTTGTCGACATTCGATCTGGAGCGCGAGTCACCCGAAATGCGGGATGCCTATGGTCGCACGGACTTTGGCCAAGGCTGCTTGCTCGCCCGCCGATTGATTGAACAGGGCGTCAGTTTCGTGGAAGTCATCAGCACCGGCAGTCGCAATGATGCCGGCTGGGACACGCACAACAACGGCTTTCGCGATCAACCCTATTTGTGTGCCGAGTCCGACCCCGCGTTGGCGACGTTGATCCTCGATCTCGAACAGCGCGGGATGCTCGAAAACACGCTGGTGGTCTGGATGGGCGAGTTCGGCCGCACGCCGAAGATCAAAGCCGATGGCGGTCGCGATCACTATTCCAAAGGCTGGCCTGTGGTGCTGGCGGGCGGCGGCGTCCGCGGCGGGCAGATCATCGGAGCCACCGACTTCGACGGGATCGATGTGACCGAGCGACCGATCGGCATTCAGGATTTGTTCTGCAGCTTCTGCAAGGTCCTCGATATCGACGCTCACCAGGAATACTTCACTGCGGATGGCCGCCCCATCAAACTCGTCAGCGGCGGCGAAGTGGTGCACGAACTGTTTGGATAAGAAAACAACCCAGGGAACGCATTCCCCGGGCTTCTCCGTTGTGCGCGGGTCTCCCGACCCCACACACAACAGTCAGTTCGATTAAACAAAAAGCCCGGCATCTCTGGAGATGCCGGGCTTCTGTATTTCATGATGACGTGCGACTCGCTCAGATGAACTGCGTCACGCCCGGTTGAGCCATCGGCGCGACTTTCACTTCGGTGTTCCAGTCTTTGATTTCCGGGACGAGGACTTCCTGCGAGTTCATCGCCATGTCCCACGTCACTTCGCGGCCGGTGTAGCCTGCCATGCGGCCCATGATGCCCATCAGCGTGCTGCTGACCATCCGGTCGCCGTCGTTGAGGGGTTCGCCCTTTCGCAACGACGCGAAGAATTCGTCGTGCTCGGTCTGGTACATGTTGTTCCGCGGGCCTTCGTACTTCCACGGGTTCTCGCCGGTAATCATGATTCCGCGGGCGGCGATGTGACCGATCCCCTTGGTGCCGATGATCGTGCAAGCGTTTTCGTTGAAGCAGCCGGGAATCTGCCGCTGAGCGAGGAAGCCGCGCGTGTTCTGCGGGTTGCCCCACACGTAGTTAACTTCGATGTGGTCGTAGATATTGCCGCCGTTGGCAGGAATCTGACGGCCACCGACAGCGGTACATGAAGCGGGCGGCGCATCTTTCATGGCCCATGCCAGCCAGTCGACAGTGTGAATCGCCTGTTCGACGAGTCCGTCACCCGACAGCCATGTGAAGTTGTACCAGTTGCGGACCATCCACTCGAGATCGGTGATGTCCTTCGGACGCTTTTCGGCCGGAGGCATGGGCTTGACCGGGCCGGTGAGATAGGTGCCGTAGACCGCGACGACATCGCCGATCTGGCCTTCATGCACGCGTTTGAACAACTCGCGGCGGGGATAGTCATACCGCCAGCAGAACCCAGCGAGGATGCCGAGTTTCTTTTCCTTGGCGATCTTCACCGATTCGATCACCGAGCGGACGCCGGGGGCATCAGTCGCCATCGGCTTTTCGGTGAAGATGTGTTTGTTGGCGTCGACGGCCGCTCGCAGATGAACCGGACGGAAACCCGGGGGTGAAGCGAGCAGCACGACATCGCAGTTTTCGATGACGTTCTTGTAGGCATCGAGACCGACGTACTTCTGCTTTTCGTCGACCTGCACCTGCTCGGCAATTTGCGGCTGAGTTTTCAGATTCTCGATGCTGTAATCAATCGCCTGGCGAAAGACATCCGCAACGGCGACCAGCTTGGCGTTCTTGTCGGCTCCCAGCGCTTCCCGCGCGGCTCCACTTCCCCGGCCGCCGCAACCGACGAGGCCCACCTTCAACGTCTCATCTCCGGCGGCATAGAGCCCGGAATTCAGGCCGAGGCTCAATCCTAAACCGGCGGCCACGGCAGAACTGGTCTTCAGAAAATCGCGACGATCAGTGGAAGCGGCGGGCTGGTCCATGCGGTCCTCACAGAGTGGAAACGAAGGCGGGATTGTCGGGCAACAGCGCAGCTTCCATGCTATCCATCGGCTGGACCCGATGCGAGTGAACGGACGATTTCCGCACACGCAACGGCGTTCATTTAGCCCTCGGTTGTCCGCAACCGGGGGCTTTCGCGGCCCCCCGTTGCAGACAACGGGAGACTAAATGGGGATGAAAACCTTCAGCCCATCGCCAACAACGCCGGGCGTTTTTCGTCGATGAACTTGATGTGATGCGGGATGTGTCCGGCGATCCGTTTCAACAGAACGGCGAGGGTCATCGGACCGTCGCCGCTGTGGACGCCGACACGTTCAAAGTCGGCAGCGGTGACCGTGCGGAGAATACGCGTGACGTGCTGGTGAATGGAGGTGATCACCGCCAGTTCTTCGTTCAGATCGCGCTGGTTGCAGGCCAGCCGCGAGAGGAATTCATCGGGATTGGCGCTGAACATCGTTGGCCGGTCTTCCACCAGCACTCGTTTCATTCGGTCGGCGTAGAAGATCTCCGCATCGGCGATGTGGCAGACGATTTCCAGCACCGACCATTTTCCCGGGGGAGCGGGCGTGCGAAGCTGACGGTCATTCAACCCTGCCACGGCCTTTCGTAGCAACTCCGGCCCATTGGCATAGAGATCCAGAGACGCCGCCACTTCCGGAGACCAATCGGACATCGGTCAATTCCTCTTTTTAGGTCTGTTTCGCGAGAGTCTTTGTGATGCCAAGAGTACAGCGAGCCGTTGTCGAAGGCGAGTTTCCCCGAAAGTGGGAACAAAGTCGCCGTCGCGATGAAAACGGCGTCCCCCGTGCGTACCCACTAGGCAAGTCCCGCATTCCAATTCGTACACATGGAAAGTGATGCAAGATTTTTCATCGCTGAAGTCCCATGCAAGAAACAAGTTGCAGCAGGCAGGCGAACTTTCCAAATCCGCGGCACACAAACTGCGATTGAGGGATTTGTCAGATGGGGTGATCGTCGAAGGATGGCACACATCGGCATGTTTTCACTCGCGAAGAGTTGATTCGGACTTCATCAGAAATACTTCGTTTTCCTGCATACTGCCCGAAGATTGACCCACCTACCTCACCCGTTTCAGTGTCTGTCGTAATGGATGCGAAAGCGTTGAAACACCCGCCTGGAATTGAGTGAGTTTCGAATACCGCCGCGGTCACCCGTCATCGTGGACGGAACACAACGCGGACTGACTCACTGATCTGTCGCCTGCAAATTGAGAAAGGTTCATGATGCGCCGAGGATTCCTCCGGCTGCGCTCTTCGTCCGCGCCCCGTCGCGGCTTGCTTCACCTGGGCTACCTGCGCGAACTCAGCTTCGTCGCGATGATGATTGGTGGCGTCTTATTCGCACAGCAGTCGTTCCGTGCGCCATCAACGCCCGACAATGCCAATGCTCATTCGGAACAACCCGTCTATGGTCTGACGTTGGCGGAATCGGGAAAGAAACTGTGGGTCTCCCGCGAACGCTATGGGATCAGTCAGATCAACCTCGCCGATGGTATTGAAACCGATCGCTGGTTGCTCTTTCAATCGGAAGCCAGCTTCGCCGCTCACGGGGGCGATGATTGCGCGACCACAATGCGTTACAGTCTGGACCGTCGAATCGATCTCTTCCGCGGCAACGAAACGATTCACAGCGAAGTGCTGCCGGAAGTCTTCGGAGTCATGGCGGACACCGATCTGTCGCAGAACGGACGCGTGGCTGTCGCTGTAAGCAATGACAAGGCCATGAAAGTGTGGCTCATTGGCGGCGACGGAACCGAAGTCGAAGGTCGGGAATTCGTCGTTCCCAATCAACTCGATCATGTGGCGGTGGCGCCGGATGGGAAAACGATCGCGTTGGTGAGTTGGTCGCACGTTTATTTGTGGAACGTGGACGAACGCCGCGTGGTAACCTCCTGGAAAGTGTCGCACGGTGCAGCCCCGGCGGAACGGGATAATCGAGCTGACACACTGGCGTGGTCGCAAGACGGCCAGCACTTCGCGGTGGGATTCGATGACGGCATTGTGCGAATCTGGAATGTGGAGACGCAGTCGTTGACGTGGGAGCACCAGGCAGACACGTACAAAGCCACCGCGGTGGCGTTCGATTCCACGGGCACGAAGCTTGCCACCGGTGGTTTCGACAAGCAGGTCCGGGTCTGGGATCTCACTGAAAACCGCATGCTGTGGGAACGGGAGCACCATTCGCGATCGATCCATAATCTCGTCTTCGCCGCCGATGACAACCGGCTCTATTCCGGCAGTCTCGACGGCAAAGTCTGCGAATGGGCCGCAGCGACGGGAACAATCATGCGTGATCTTCCCTGACCGATTCGTCCTCACTGATTGCAATTAAAGGGTGGTGGACTACGATAGATGGACCGCGGGCACTGCGCTCGCGGTCCGTTTTCGTTTTCCGAGAGATGAGCCACGCATGATTACGGCCGGGATTGACGGGATCGACCGGAGCTACCATTTGCCTCCGTTGGGGCATAACCCGTCCAGCACACTGGCAGGGACGACCCCCGGCAGCTTCGCGAGGCCGCCGGTAATTCTGCCCGGCGTCGACGGCGCGCGTACGTTCGCATCGCCAGATACCCCCGGCATGCCCGGCGTCTCGGACAAAACCGCCTGGGATTTTTTACCAGACGGTTGGTCTGTCACGATGATGTCGCGGGCAACGTCGACCCAACATGCGCAATCATCTGCAGAACAGTCGGTCGTCCGGTTCGAGCAGGCGGATGGTAGTGGGGTGCAGGTCGTCTATCCGAAAGCATTTCAGCCGATCACACAACTGGAATCGGCGCGGCTTGGCATCATCACCCCACAGATGCGCCGGGTGTCGGAACGCGAACCGCATCTCTCTCCGGCCCAAGTGCGCGACGAAGTCGCCGCCGGACGGATGGTGATTCCGGCGAACACCGTGCATCTCGGACATCAACTCGATCCGATGGCGATCGGCCGGTCGACAAAGACCAAAATCAACGCCAACATGGGCGCGTCGCCGGTGTCATCGAGCACCGACGAAGAAGTCGAAAAACTGAAATGGGCCGAGCGCTGGGGCGCGGACACGGTCATGGACCTCTCGACCGGCGGCGATCTCGATGCCTGCCGCGATGCGATCCTCCGCAACAGTTCGGTTCCCATTGGGACGGTGCCGATCTATTCGATGATCATCGGTCGCAAGATTGAAGATCTGACGGTGGAACTGATTCTCCAGACGCTGGAACATCAGGCCAAGCAGGGTGTCGATTACTTCACGATCCATGCTGGAGTGCTGCGGGAACACCTGCCGTATGTCCGCAAACGTCTCATTGGCATCGTCAGCCGTGGCGGTTCGCTCCTCGCCAAATGGATGCTGGTGCACGCCAAGCAGAATCCGATGTACGACCATTGGGAAGACATCTGCGATGTGATGCGGCAGTACGACGTGACGTTCTCCATCGGTGACGGCTTGCGACCCGGTGGATTGGCCGATGCGACTGACCGCGCGCAGCTTGCGGAACTCGTCACGCTCGGTGAATTGACCGAACGGGCGTGGCGGAAGGGTGTGCAGGTGATGGTCGAAGGGCCGGGGCATGTGCCGTTCGATCAGATCGAATACAACATGAAGCTCCAGCGGCAACTGTGCCACGGGGCACCGTTCTACGTTCTCGGACCGCTGGTGACCGACATCTTTCCCGGTTACGACCACATCACCAGTTGTATCGGGGCCACCGCGGCGGGGTACCACGGTGCGAGCATGCTCTGCTACGTCACCCCGAAGGAACATCTCGGGCTGCCGAAAAAGGACGATGTCAAGCAGGGCTGCATCGCTTACAAGATTGCCGCCCACGCCGCTGATGTCGCCCTCGGCATTCCCGGCAGTCGTGACCGCGATGACGAACTGACAAAGGCCCGAGCGGCGCTCAACTGGGAAAAGCACTTTGAACTGAGCTTCGATCCCGACACCGCCCGCGCGTATCACGACGAAGATCTCGATGTCGACACCGACTTCTGCGCGATGTGCGGCCATGACTGGTGCAGCGTCCGCATCAGCAAAGAGATTCAGGAATTCTCTTCCGGCAAGGAAGACGAGTTTCAATGGGATCGCGCGAAAGTCTCGGCGGCCCTCACTCCCGATCAGCAGGAAATTCTCGAGAAGCGGGGTGTTCTCAGTCCGGTCGAGATTCACAAGCTCGCCTCAAAGACCAAGAAAGCCGTTGGTGCGGTTGAGACTAAGGCGTCGTGCCACAGCGATTTCGTCGACGACGATTCCGCGCGGTTGATTCAAGAACGCGAACTGACGCTGGTCGAGATTACGACTCCGTAACGCACCCATTGAGCCCCCGTTGTCCGCAACGGGGGGCTTCGTTCAGCGCGTTGTTTCCCCCGGTTGAGGACAACCGGGGGCTAAATGAAGGACGGCGACGTGTCCGAAACTGTCGGTGCCGCGGTGCTCATCACCGGCGTCCTGTTGTCCTCAATCGCGTGGATCTGGTTGCTGGTGCTCGCCTTCCGCACACGATTGTGGTGGGGCCTGGTGACACTCTTCGTCGCCCCGATGATGCTGATTTTTGCGCTGGTGTTCTGGAAAAAGACTCGCAAACCCTCGATCCTGCTCATTGCGGGCTTGCTGGTGTCGGCAGTGCCATTTGCCGCCAATGCGCTTCAGGACAAGTTCATCGGCTTGGGAAAGCACGAATCCCAAGTGAACGGTGAATGGCACGTTACGGTCACCGGTTGGGACCAGAAGGATTATGCTGCTTTAAAGTTACGCTCTGATGTCGCCGTCCTGCAGATGGCCAACCCCGACGTGACCGATCAGACGCTCGAAATCCTGCGGGATTTCACGAACCTGCGGGAACTCGATCTCAACGACACGGCGGTCACTAATGACGGGCTGCCGATTCTTGCCGCCTTGCCCAAGTTACAGATTCTGCGATTGGCTAGAACCAAGATCACTGACGAGGGTTTTCAGAACCATCTCGCCGAAAAAGAAGCGCTGACGCAACTCGATCTTCGCGGTACCGAAGTCCCCGCGAAATCTCTCCGTGATTGGAAGAACGCCCAGCCAGGCCGCGAGTATTTGAAGTAACTTCCGAGCCGCGACCGACAGGGAGCGCGCTCTTCTTTCAACGATGACAAAAGAACACGCTCCCTGACGGTCGCGGCTCTGACAGAACAGGAACGACACCATGCTCGCCCCGCTGATTGAAGACGCCGCCGGTTCGCCGCCGAATGCCCGCTTTCTGGCAAAGGCCTCGGAGTTGGCATACCTGCCCGCTGACAAAGGGGCCGCGGCATTTGCAGCTGAGCTGGGACTCAACGCTCGGTTGATTTCCGTCGACAACACGCAGGCCTATGTTGCCCAGAACGATGATCACATCGTGGTCGCTTTTCGCGGAACGGAATCCCCGACATCGCTCGAAGGGTTGAAGGACTGGTTGCTGACCGATGCGGTCAATCTCCTGATCATTCCACAGGGTCGCTTGGGGACCGATCTGATTGCCGCTGGGGTGGGAGCGAAATTTCATCAGGGGTTCGTCGGGGCGTTTGAGGAAGTCTCGACGCCGTTGTTTTCGGCGTTGAAAGAAGAGACCGCCCGGCGGGATCGGCCGATCTGGGTGACCGGTCACAGTCTCGGCGGCGCGGTGGCGCTCATCTGCAGTTGGGTGATGCAGAGGCACTTCCTCTCGGTGCATCAGGTCTACACCTACGGCGGGCCCATGATCGGGAACAAACTCGCCACCGCGGCGTATGATAAGGAGTTCGCCGGGCGTGTCTTCCGCTACGTCAATATCCCGGACCCGGTGCCGCTGTTGCCCACGGTTTCGCTGATCGCCAATGAATACATTCACTGCCAGAAAGAATGTGTGCTCGGTGACACGGGCGGTTCCGATGCGGCACTGGGGCAGTTTCAATCCTTCGCCAGCCGGACGGTGAACGGCGTGCTGCAGGGGACGTTAATGGACGATTTGTGGAAGCTCGTCACCGATCGGGTGAACGCCCATCTGCTGCCGAGCTATCACACACTATTGGAAAAGCTGCGATAGGCCGCCATCACCAGCCCGAAGCGCAAGCGCCGGGTACGCCTGTGCGTGATACACCCGGCGTTTGCGCTTCGGGCTGGTTCACGTGCGGTCACTCGCATCCCGTGAACAGGGACGATCCCACGCGGATGTAGGTGGCTCCTTCTTCAATCGCGGTCTCAAAGTCGCCACTCATACCCATCGACAGGTCGGTTAACGGCCAGGGACCGCGGTGGGCGAGTTCATCGCGCAGACGACGCAATCCCTGAAAAACGCTGCGCGTTGTCTCGGCGTCGGCAGTCAGCGGCGCCATCGTCATCAAGCCGATCACATCCAGATTCGTCACCGCCGCGATCTCGTTCCATTCCGTCATCACCGCGGAGGGAGCATAGCCATCTTTGCTCGCTTCGCCAGAGACGTTGACTTCGAGAAACACGGACAACCGTTGCGATTCGGTGCCCGCCACTTCGTCCAATCGCCGCAACAGTCGCAACGAATCGATGGAGTGAATTCGGTACGAGATCGGCACGACCAGGGACGCTTTATTACGTTGCAAGTGCCCGATCAAATGCCACCGGACCTCAGACGGATACCGTGCGGCCCTCGCGGCGAGTTGCTGGGGACGACTTTCTCCAAAATCACGATGACCGAGTTCATAGAGGGCCCGCACCGCGTCTTCGGACGCGTACTTCGTCACCGCGACCAGCGTCACCTCGCCTGGATCACGTCCGCAGCGGTTACAAGCGGCACGCATCTGTTCACGGATTGCGGCCAGATTCGTACCGATACGGTCATGGAGTGAGGTCGTGGTCATTCGCCGTCAATGTTGTAAGTGCATGCGTTTCGTATGCCCTATTTTCCGATTTTCATCATCGCGAACAAGAGCGCGGTGAAAAGCGCCGGGCTTGCACGCGGCTGGCGTGGCGGCGGATACTGCAGGTGGTGCGAAGGAGCCGAACATGTCTGGGAATGCTCTCGTAGACGGTGCCGGACAATTACGGCACGCGCAGGAATTGTTTCGGCAAGCGTGGGAGCTGTCCAAAGACGGCTGGGACGATGTCGTGCGGCAGACGTTTGAAGAGGAACGCATTCTGCCGCTGCTTGATCAGATGCGGACGGCGCTCGACGCCACGCAGCAGTTTTCCGAGGTGCTTCGCAATGCGGTGCGACACGCCGCGGACGCGGATCGTCCCGACTACGGTTCGTGACGTTGTCGATTGAGGATTACGGAGCCGAGTCGGTTGCGCTGGCGGGGACAGTGGTCTCGGCAGCGTTTCGTGTGGATGGATCGAGCTGCTTGATTGCCAGCGCCACGGCGGCGCGGACCGATTCGTCTTCATCGTCGGCGAGCCGCTTCAATGCCGGCAGGTATCGCGTTGATGCTTCGCCAATCCGTCCGAGACTGGCCGCGGTCGCGGTGCGAACGGCAGCCGCGGGGTCGGACAAGCCGCGGGCCAAATCGCCGAGCGCGTTCTCTGCCGCGGGACCGGCGTTGCCGAGGGAACTAGCTGCCGCCACGCGAATGGTTTCGTCGTCGTCACCCATCAACGTGGTTAATGTTTTGATGGCTTCCGGCGGCGGGGTCTCCAGCGTGCTGAGGGCCGCGGCGGCATTCACCCGGACGAACGCCGAGGAATCGGCCAGCACAGCGACAAGGCCCACGGCAGCTTCCTCGCTCGGTGGGCCCAGTTGCACCAGCATCATGACGGCCATTTCCCGGGCCATCGGGTCGTCCCCCCGCAGCGCGGCCACATAAGTGGGAACGGCGGCCGATCCCACTTTCTGCAACGCCTGCTCGGCCTGCGTCCACGAATCGGGCTGATTCTCACGCGCGGCGGTCAGCAGTTGGGCGAATGCAGCGCTGCCATCATCGACGGCGATGTTCGGCAGTGCAGGTTCGGTGGTGGATTCACGGGGTACCGGCCGCAGCGACTGGTCCGAGGTGGTTGCCTCAGGACTCTTGACCGGTGCGACAGCCGAACCCGAGTCCGGACTCCCATTGCAACCCGCGACCAGGGCGAGAGAGCCGGCCAAAATCACCGCAAGCACGCGTACCATCGGGGCGATCCTTCGCCGAGAAATCTCGTAATTGATTGCCGACTGGAAGCAATCGAGAAGACTGTAACCGCTTTCCGCTCTACGACTCAACCCGGGTTTTCGAGCATCCCATTTCGAGCGATCCGAGGAGCCGAATCCCTGAACGTTTCCGGGCTTGCGATCAATCAGCGAAATTCCTCACGGTTGATTCGATGACCGCATTTGGTAGCATGCTGTCTAGAGGTGCCCCGATGGCTTGCTGACGGGGCGTTTCGACATTCCCGTCATAACCAGGCGGGAGCGTCCGGAAGGCTGATGTCCGGAAGCTGAATCAGGGTTTCACCAGCGGTTGCCGTCTCAAAACGCGGCTGTTTGGTCGATCGATCTGCCGTTTCTGATCGTAACGTGGGTGAGTTGAATGGATTCCGTTCTGGCCGGACTGCTGACACTCTGGTGCGGTTTTTACCGCCAGGTGCGTCGACAGGTACTGCTGGCCGCGGGAATCGGCGGGTTACAACCTTGCCCGATTCCGGTGCGAAGCAGCGTCCGGCGTTCTGACCCGCACTCCGCTGCGGTGTGGCGTTCCCGGCGCTGGGCCGGTCGCACCTGCGGCGGCATCGATCCCCCCGACGCCGGTTGGTGGGCACCCTCGGCAATCGACTGGTAACCTCACTTTAGTTCCGCGCGCCCAGCACCGTGCGAGTGGTTCCTGAAAGGGACTGTTCGCATCGGTTTCTTTCGTGCGCTCCCCGCCGCTTGCAAAAAATCAGGTGGGGCCTATGTCTGAAGTGGTAACCGGTGCGATCGCGTTGGCGATCGGCACCGCGATTGGTCTTTTTGTCGAACGGGTGATTCGAGGACGCGCCTATCAATCGCGCGATGAGATTCTCGCTGTCGCCGAGCGCGATGCGGAGAATGTCCGCAAAACGGCGGAACTCACAGCCAAGGAAGAGGGCCTTCGGCGTCGCGAAGCGATTGAAAAGGAACTGCAATCGACGCGTGACGAACTCCGTCAAACGGAACGGCAGCTCGACAAACGCGAAAATTCGCTGGAAGAGCTTCAGGAAGACATTATCAAGAAGGAACGGATGCTGGAAACCACCCAGCAGAAGCTGACGGAAAAGTCCCGATCTGTCGATGCCCGCGACAAAGAACTCGACAAGGCCTTCAAGCAGGTGCAGGAACAACTCTACAAGGTGAGCGGCCTCGATCCGAAAACTGCGACCGATATGTTGCTCGAACGGCTCGACCGCGAGTTACAGGCCGAAACCGGTGCCCTCGTGATGAAGCAGGAGCAGGAACTCAAACTGCAATCCGAGAAGATGGCCCGCGAAATCCTTGGGATGGCGATCCAGCGATATGCCTCGGCGCACACGTCGGAAACGACCGTCTCCACCATCGATATTCCGAACGATGAATTGAAGGGCCGGATCATCGGTCGCGAAGGCCGCAATATTCGCGCGTTTGAAAAAGCGACCGGTGTGGATGTGATCGTGGACGACACTCCCGGCGTTGTGGTTGTCTCGGCATTCGACAGCGTTCGCCGCGAAACCGCCAAGCAGGCGCTCAACAAGCTCATCCAGGATGGTCGTATCCATCCGACGCGGATCGACGAAATCGTTGCTGAGACGCAAAAAGAAATGGACGCGTTCATTCGCCGCAGCGGTCAGGAAGCTGCTCAAGAAGCGGGTGTTCCGAACCTGCACGAAAAGCTGCTCGATTTGATGGGCCGTCTGCATTTCCGGACGAGCTACAGCCAGAACGTGCTGCGGCATTCCATCGAAGTCGCGCACCTCACCGGTTTGTTGGCCGAACAGTTGGGCCTCAACGGTACGCTTGCGCGGCGGTGTGGTTTCCTGCATGATATTGGCAAGGCGGCCGACCATGAGATGGAAGGGGGCCACCCCGCCGTCGGGGCCGAGTTGCTGAAGCGATACGGGGAAAAGGCCGAGATCGTGCACGCTGCCCGCGGACATCACGACGATATTCGCGTCGACTACATCTACACGGTTCTGGTCGCCGCGGCCGATGCCTGCTCGGCGTCACGCCCGGGTGCCCGACGTGAAACCCTCGAAAAATACGTTCGTCGATTGGAAGAGCTCGAAGCCATCGCGTGTGGCTTCCCCGGCGTCGACCAAGCGTATGCCGTGCAGGCCGGCCGCGAAATTCGCGTCATCGTCGACCCGACGGAAATCAACGACCGCGAAGCCGCCAAGATGTGTCGCGACATCGCCACCGCGATCGAACAATCGCTCACCTACCCCGGCGAAGTCAAAGTGACGGTGCTGCGCGAAACGAAGGTCGTCGAGTACGCCAAGTAGTCGACAATCATTAGCCCCCCGTTGTCTTCAACGGGGGTGGGCTTCGGCTCATCATCAATCTGCCGATTGAGCGGCAATCCACCGTTGTGCCGCGGCGGTGAATTGTTCGCCGCGGTCGGCAAAGTTGCGGAACCAGTCGTAACTTGCACATCCCGGTGATAACAGCACGATATCGCCCGACGTAGTCCGATCGACGGCCCAGCCAAATGCCGTTGGAAAGTCCGGGAGCGGTTCCGATACTAAGCAGCAACGGTCGGGCACCGCTTCGATCAGTGCTTTCAAAGTTGCAGCGGTCGTTCCCATCAACGCCACGGCTTTAGCTTGCCGTGCGATCGCCGTGGCCATTGCCCTGAGGTCCACGTGCTTGTCATATCCCCCAGCGAGCAGCACCACGGGTTCGGAAAAGGCTTCGAGTCCGACGATGGCCGATTCCGGCGTGGTTGCGAGCGAATCGTTGTAGAACCGCCGCCCGGCGGCTTTCCCCACGCACTGCAATCGATGCGGTAAGGCCTGGTACGTCCGCAATCCTCGTTCGATCTGATCGGTGGTCGCTCCCCACGCCCAGGCCGCCACCGCCGCTGCCTGGGCGTTAGCAATGTTGTGCCGACCGGGAAGTGTAATCCAATCGGCGACGGGATCGTTCCTTGCGGAAGCGGCGTTCTCTCCGAAAAATCGTGTGATGCCACGTGTCGGCCACACACGAACATCTGCATCATCCGCGTTCAGCACTGCGACATCGTTCGCTGTCTGATACCGCAGCATCGTTTGCTTGGCCCAGCGGTAATGATCGAGTGAGGGATGCCAGTCGAGATGATTCGCGGTGAAATTGGTCACCACAGACACGCGCGGGCTGACCTGTAACCGATCGAGATCGGTCAGTTGAAAGCTGCTCAATTCCAGCACGATCACATCATTGGGGCAAATCTGGTCGACATCGGGGAGCAGTGATCTGCCGATGTTGCCTCCGAGCCAGATTTTCCCACCGGCTTGCAGCAGGATGTTGTGGAGCATCGCGGTGGTGGTTGACTTGCCGTTGCTGCCCGTCACCGCGAGTACCGGAGCCGGGTTGTGCTGCCAGAAGAGATTCATCTCGCTGGTGAGTGGCACATTCGAATGCCGCGCCCGTTCCAGCAACGGATGCTCACACGGGACCGCGGGATTAACGACGATCAACTGGGCCGAGGTGAAGTCTTCCGCATCATGTCCACCGAGGCGATATCGCACATCGGGAAGATCCCGCAGTTCTTCCAAACTCGCGGACAAGGCTGCTTCTGTCCGCTGGTCGGTGATTGTCAGCAGCGCTCCGCGCTCGGCGAGAAACCGCACGGCTCCCATCCCACCACCGAACGCACCGAGCCCCATCACCGTCACGCGGCGGCCGCGATAATCACGAAAATCATGGTCAGGCTTCACAGGCGCGTCACCAACGGAAGTGAAAGAAGGTTAGCCGCGAAAAATCGCAAATGGACGCAAAAGAGGAAAATGCGATTTTGCCACAGAAGGCACAGAATTCACAAAAGGGTGGGAGCAGAAGAGGACATAAAAGATTCGTTTCCTCTCTTTTTTGTGTCCTTTGTGCTTTTTCGCGGCTAACTCCTCTCCCTGTGCAATTCCGCCCACAGCGCATCAAATCGGGTGAAACAGGGCAGGACATGGTCGGCTAGATGGACATAGTGGGGGATGTTACCGGCCGCATACAACACCGTCGGCATCCCCGCGGCGCGACCGGCTTCCAGATCAAACCGATAGTCGCCGCAGAAGGGGACGGTTGCGGGGGACAATCGCCATCGCTCGCAAATCAGGACAAGCCCTGTCGGATCAGGCTTCGGCGGGGCATCTTCGCGGGTGAGAACTTGATCGAACAGCAGACCCAGGCGAGACAGCACGCGCTCGGTCGATTCTCGTGAGTTCCGCGTGAGAATCGCCGTCGGAATTTTCTCGCCGTGCAGAAATGCGAGCATGTCGCTGACACCGGGAAAGAGCGTCGCCCGATCGGCTCCGGCCAGTTCGTGCGCTCGCAGGATCTCCCGCATGCGATCTTTGTCGTCGCCTTCCGGAACTTCGGCGAGCGCTTCCAGAATCGGACGACCGTATGGCAAGCCCATCTCGTGCCGCATCAAATCGAAATCGAGCGCTGAGTCAATCAGCGTCCCATCGAGATCGAAGACCATTCCGCGAACGGCGTTCATCCCAAGTCATCCAGATGCCAGACGGAATTGAGCGTGACCAGTTCCGTCTGCCCCGCCGTATATTGCAACATGTTGACGCAACAATTCACTTGTCGAAGTTTGCGGGCGTGTTTCAGGTCGATGCCCACGAGTTCCGCAAGATAGACACGATTGGCCAGATTGTGGGCAACCACGACAATGTTCTGCCCGACGTGCTTGGCCAACAATTCATTGATCGTCGGCCGCACACGGTTCAACAAATCGAGGTACGATTCGCCTCCGGGATGCGGTGTGTTGACGGGGTCGGCGAAGAACCGATCGTGTCCGTCGCGGTCGGCGGCCTGGATCGCTTCCCACGATTTCCCTTCCCACTGGCCGACGCTGCACTCGCGCAACTCGGATCGCACCTGTACTGGCAAATCGTGAGGTGCCGCAATCGCCGCCGCGGTTTCCTGGGCACGCAGTAGCGAGCTCGCATACACCGCATGAATGCGATACCGCGACAGAAAACGACCCACGGCTTGCGATTGCCGGCGGCCGAGTTCGGTGAGCGGGCCGTTGATTTCGCAACCCTGCAGCACGAATGGTCGGCATTCATTCGGACCCGTAGAACCGTGTCGAATCAGAAACAGCCGCGTCATGTCCGCAGGCGGGGCGTCTTGAAAACGAGTTTCGGTCATTCGCGATAATCTTCCTGACGATTTGTTCGGTGTGCCACTGGCTCTGCCAGTGCTCTGAATATCAATTGTGGTCGTCTCGTAACAATGCGAAGACACTGGCGGAGCCAGTGGCACACAAGATCATTTCACGTTTCGTGATAGTGCCAACTGACACGCTACCTTTGCAGCGGCAATGAATCCATCAGCGGACGCTCGCCCTTGTCCGGCGATGTCGAAAGCAGTGCCGTGGCTGGGACTGGTGCGGACAATCGGCAACCCCAGCGTCACATTAACAGCCATGTCGAAGCCGATCAGTTTCAGCGCGATGTGCCCTTGATCGTGATACATCGCCACGACACCATCGAATTCCCCAGCGACCGCGCGACGTAAGAGTGCATCCGCGGGGATAGGGCCGGTGACTTCCAATCCTCTCTGCTGACACATCTGCACAGCCGGTTCGATGCATTCCGCCTCTTCATTACCGAATAACCCGTGTTCGCCCGCGTGGGGATTGAGCGCACAGACGCCAATGCGCGGTTTGACACCGAGTCGCTTGAGGAATCCGTCGAGCAACACAATCGTTTCGCGGATGCGGTCGACCGACAGCAAATCGGGCACGCTGCGAATCGATGTGTGCAAAGTCACATGGGCGACGCCAAGGCCGGATGGTCCGCGGATGGCGTTGCCTGCGGGAAGATACAGCATCATGGCGACATCATCGACACCGCATTCCGCCGCGAGGATCTCTGTGTGGCCGGGATAATCGAGCCCTGCCAGACGCAGCGCTTCCTTATGCAACGGAGCCGTGCAGATGGCGTCGATCTTCCCTGCCAGTGCCGCCCGCGCTGCGGCGACAAGATACTCATACGCGGCGCGTCCCGCGGCGGCTTGGATCGTTCCGGTCGTGACACTCAGCACAGCGTCATCGGAAGGATTCCAGCAGGCGATGCCATCCGAGACCTGTTGTTTTGGATCGTCGACCGCGACTACACGCAGCGACAGGTTCAGTTGCCGGGCGGTTCGCTCCAGAATCGCAGGATGGCCGATGACCATCGGTTCGCAGAATTCGGATAGCCGCCCGGTGGTCAGCGCGCGGACGAGGATTTCGGGACCGATTCCCGCGACATCGCCCATCGTCAGTGCCAACCGTGGCTTGGTCATCGCTTCAGATCCATTGGAAGAGACCCAGGGTTCAGAAACCCTGGGCGTCTGTCAGTCGTACACATCGGCGTCGCGCAGGAGTTTGCCCAATTCGTCCTTGGGGGAGAGCAAACGGGGGGTGATTGCTGGCCAGTCGATACAGAGGGCCGGGTCGTTCCAGAGCAGGGTTCGTTCGTCGCCCGGTTGGTACAACGCCGTGCATTTGTAAAAGATGTCGGCGGTATCACTCAAGGCACAGAAGCCGTGTGCGAACCCAGGAGGGATGTACAACTGCCGGTGATTCTCGTCGTTCAGTTCCACCCCATAGTGTTGTCCGAACGTCGGCGATGATTTGCGGAGGTCAACCGCGACATCCCAGATCGCCCCGCGAATTACGTAGACCAGCTTCCCCTGCGGTTGTCGATGTTGATAGTGCAATCCGCGAATGGTACCCCGCTGCGAACGCGAGACGTTGTCCTGCACCCACGTCGTCGGCAGCCCTGCTTCCTGGAACCGTGGGGCTTGAAATGTTTCGAGGAAGAACCCGCGTGTGTCCGCAAAGACTCGCGGTTCGATCTGGACCAGTCCCGTCAACGGTGGATGTGTAATCTGCATGTCGTCGGATTCGTTTCGTGACCCAACCAGCCCGTAGCGCGAGCAAGGGCGTCAGCGCGGAGTGTATTGCCCTTGCTCGCGCTACGGGCTGGTGAATGCGAATTATGCCGGGGCGTGGCGGCCGATGCGGTTAATGCGGCCGTGAATGTCGTTGAGAATCCAATGGAACACCGTCAGGTGAACGCATTCCACGATGCCCATATCGTCCAACGGGACGTGCAGATTCTTCTTGGCGAGCGATTGCAATTTGCCGCCGCTGTACCCGGTGATGCCCCAGGTCACGAGATCATGCCGATTGGCCCATTCCACGGCGTTGAGAATATTCGGGCTGTTGCCGCTGCCGCTGATGGCCACCAGCACGTCACCGGGGGATGCGAAATTCTTCAGTTGTTCGACGAAGACGCGGTCGAAGCCTTCGTCGTTGCCCCACGCCAGAATGTACGGCGTGTTGTCGGTGAGGCTGAGCACTTTCAATCGTTTCACCGCGTCGTTGGTGAAATCCTTGCGGTCGAGTGTGCTTTTGCCAAGGTCTTCGCAGAAATGGGACGAGTTCGACCCGCTCCCGCCGTTCCCGCAGATGAAGACGAATTTACCGTTTTGATAGGCGGTGTAAATGTCGTCCGCAAGACCTTCGGTTTGCGCGAGGTCGAGCGTTTCAAAGACTTCCGCCACGCGACGGAGATACTGAGCCGGGGGAAGATGAGCACCGAGCATGAACGCGATTCCAGTCGAAAAAACCACCGGGGAAACCCATTCTCACGGTTGTATCCGATGACCGGGGGAAAAGTCATCCCCAAGGGGACTTGGGTAGTTGCGAGGTGCGAGTCGTCAGTGGTGAAAAATGACTCATAAATCCCGCTTGCGGTTTCGCGCCTCGCGGCGAGACCACCGCGCGATTTCCAACTTCAAACCCTCACCTTGCGAGCGAATTCTGAAATCGTTCTCGCTGTCGCTTCCGGCTGTGTTTGCAAAATTAGATGCGGGGCGACCAGGTCCGCGGTTTGCACATCCGGTCGCAGTAAGCGAACTTCACGGGCATTGTGACTTCGGACAACGTTGTCGCGAGTGCCTCGGATATCGAGTACCGGAACCGGACATTGCTGCAATTCCGCACGAACGTCAACCCGTAGAACTTCTCGTACCCGGTGCGCCAGCACTCGTGGCGAGACTTGCGACAAGGCTTCCCGTAACAAGCGTCGCAATTCGGGAGTTCCGTATCCGCCGAGCAGCGCCTTGGCTTCGGCGAGGTGCGAATGCCAGCGAAACAGGGCTGGTGTAACCAGATGTCGCAGCCATCCCCAGCGCGGTCCGAGAGGATTCCGGACAAACGTCCCGCAGAGAATCACCCCACACAGGCCCGAAGGTCGTTGTGCGGCAATCATCAACGCCAGTGGGCCGGAAAAGGACTCCCCCAACACGGCAAACGGGCCGGACTTGGGCAGCGCACTCATCACCATCGGCAGCAATGCGGCATAGCCCATAGGTTCCGTCGCGGGGTATGTGATGACCTGCGGCACGATTTCCGGCGGGAGCCGTTCCAGCAACGGTCGGAACAAAACGCCGGAACCGTCCAGGCCGGGCATCAGGACGATAGTCACGTTCGGTATGATGATATTGGCGATTCCCTGAGAGTTGTTCTTCACGATTGTCGTTTCCCCACCGTCAACGCTACCTTACCATCAAACCACACCATGCGAAGAAAGAGCATCCGCGATGAGCGAGCAACCGTGTCGATGGGGGATTCTGGGGGCTGCCGAGATTGCCCGGAAGAATTGGCAGGCGATTCGGTTGTCCGGCAACGGCACGATCACCGCGGTGGCGAGCCGGACCGTTGAGAAGGCCGCGCGGTTCATTGGGGACAATCAGGCGCATGTCCCGTTTCCGGCGGTTCCTGCGGCGCTCGGGTCGTATGACGAACTCCTGACGCGGCCGGATGTCGATGCGATTTACATCCCGCTACCGACGGGTCTCCGCAAGGAATGGGTGATCAAAGCCGCGGAGGCCGGGAAACATGTGCTGGTCGAGAAACCGGTCGGCGTCACCACCGCCGATGTGCGGGACATGCTCGCCGCGTGCCAGAAGAACAACGTGCAGTTCATGGACGGCGTGATGTTCATGCACAGCCAGCGGCTGCCCAAGCTGCGAGCAGTGATCGACGACGGCGAAAGCATCGGTCGACTGCGGCGGATCGCCATGCAGTTCAGTTTCAACGCCGGGGATGAATTCCTCTCGAACAACATCCGTGTGAGCAGCAATCTCGAACCGCAAGGGTGTCTCGGCGATCTCGGCTGGTACACGATCCGGTTTGCGCTGTGGGCGATGAAATATCAAATGCCTCTGCGGGTAACCGGGCGGTTGCTGGATGAAGCGAAACGGGCCGATAGTCCGACCACAGTGCCGCTGGAATTCTCGGCGGAAATGCTCTTCCGTGATGGGGTCTCGGCAAGTTTCTATAACTCGTTCCAGACCGAAAACCAGCAGTGGGCGCATCTCAGCGGGACAAAGGGCTTCTCGCATGTGCCCGACTTCGTGCTGCCGTATTTCGGCAGCGAAGTCGGCTTCACGGTGTCGCAGGCGGCGTTTCATGTCAATGGATGCGACTTCAACATGGAAGACCATACGCGCCGCGAAGCCGTGCGAGAATACAGCAACAGCGAAGCCAACGCCCAGGAGACGAATCTCTTCCGGACGTTCAATCAACTGGTCCTCAGCAAGCTGCTCGACCCGCACTGGGGCGAAATCGCGTTGAAGACGCAGATCGTGCTCGATGCGTGTTTGAAATCCGCTCGGAACGGGAGCCAGCCGGTAGAGATCGAAGGTTAGCTGTCAGTGGTCCGTTGTCAGTTGGAAAGACGCGACCAACACGGGTGGCCCCGCTTGTCCGCAAGCGGGGTGCGCAGCACAAGAAGCCTGTGGACGATGTTCGATGAATCACCCGGTAGGATAGATCGAACACGGTTCGTGGGCTTCTTGAGCCTGCGGCTCCCAGCTTGAAGACAAGCGGGGCTACCCCAGTACCCAAATCACCGCGATGGTTTCACTGTGCGAAAACCACAATGAAACGTCCCGGACTGGGTATCCCCCTTCATCCGGGCCGCGACGCGGTAACCGATGCAATAGTTATCGCTGCACATGAACGAACCGCCGCGCTGGACGCGTTTGGGGATCGTCGGTTCCAGGGGATCAATGCTCACCGGCGGGCCTTGCGGATTCCGTAGACGGCTTTGTCGGTAATAGTCCGGCTGATACCAGTCGGAACACCATTCCCAGACGTTGCCTGAAAGGTCGTATAGACCGTAGTCATTCGCCGGGAACGACTTCACCGGCGAGGTCTGCTTGAAGCCGTCTTTCACGTTGTTCTGCAGCGGGAACTCCCCCTGCCAGATGTTGTGCATCCATTTTCCTGATGGATTCCGTTCGTTCCCCCACGGATATTCTTCCCCTTCGCGTCCCCCGCGAGCGGCGTATTCCCACTCGGCTTCCGTGGGCAGGCGATGCCCCTTCCATTCGCAGTACGCGCGGGCGTCGTCCCAGGAAACGTGAACTACGGGGTGATCCATGCGGCCGTCGAGGTTCGAGCCCGGACCTTCCGGTTGTTTCCAGCTCGCACCGCCGACGTACTTCCACACCTGATACGGCCACAGCGGATGATCTTTCCGCAGCGTCTTGGGATCAAAGCTCGAATTGAAGCAGATCGATCCCGCGACGAGGTTCTCATCGGGAATGCTGGCCACGTCGGGAACCTGCCCGGCCAGATCTTCGCGAGTCACCTTCTTCTCGGCGACCGTGATGTAACCGGTCGCATCCACAAACTCTTTGAATTGCGTGTTGGTGACTTCGGTTTCATCCATCCAGAAGCCGTCGAGGGTTACGCGGTGTGCCGGTGTTTCATCGGGGAACTTGGGGGTATCCGACCCCATTGTAAACGTGCCGCCGGGAATCCAGCGCATGCCGGTCGGCGTCGGTCCCGGTTCTTTCACGATGACCGGTGCGTTGGGGTCTTGCGCATCCCCTTTTGATCCCGAAGGTAATGACGGTTCGGCCTTCGCGCAACCGACGATGACAGCCAGAAGCAGCAGTCGCCATATCGGATGAGGATTGGTCATACCCGTTCTCCGCGGTGAGACGAAAGCACCCCGGCTGCTCCGGAGCAACCGGGGTGCGATTCTTATTATAACGTCACCGACACCGCTTGCGGTTTCGCGCCCCGCGCTAATCCACCGCGTGGCGACCTACTCCGCAAACGCGGCATCAAACGCGCGGGCCGACGGAGCAAAGTCGACGTTCTTGACATACTGGCACGATTCGCGCGCCCCGTGTTCGCGATCCATCCCCGAATCTTCCCATTCGACCGACAGAGGTCCCTGGTACTTCGCGGCATTGAGGGCACGGATGATTTCCTCGAACTGGACGCCGCCGCGACCGACACTGCGGAAGTCCCAGCCGCGGCGCGGGTCACCGAACGACAGATGGCTGGCAAGGATGCCGCTCTTGCCGTTGAGCGTGACCTTCGCATCTTTCATGTGGACGTGATAGATGCGGTCCGAGAACGCTCGGATGAACTCGACCGGGTCAACCCCTTGCCAAATCAAATGGCTGGGGTCGAAGTTAAAGCCGAATTCTTCACGACGATCTAACGCTTGCAGCGCCCGCTCGGTGCTGTAGATGTCGAAGGCGATTTCCGTTGGATGAACTTCCAGCGCGAACTTCACGCCGCATTCCTGGAAGACATCAAGGATGGGATTCCAGCGGTCCGCAAGGAGTTGGAACCCGGCGTCGTACATCGTCTTCGGCGTTGGCGGGAAGTCGTAAATGAGGTGCCAGACACTGCTGCCGGTGAAGCCGTTGACGATGCCAATACCGAGTTTTTTCGCCGCGCGGGCGGTGTTCTTCATTTCTTCGGCGGCCCGCTGGTTCACGCCTTCCGGCTTGCCGTCGCCCCACACATACGGGGGGAGAATCGTCTTGTGACGGGCGTCGATGTTGTCGAGTACCGCTTGGCCGACGAGATGGTTAGAGATCGCAAAGACCTGCAGATCGTACTTTTCGAGGAGTTCGCGCTTGCGGGCACAGTAGCCGTCATCGGACAGGGCTTTATCGACTTCAAAATGATCGCCCCAGCAGGCCAGTTCGAGGCCGTCGTAACCGAAGTCCTTGGCCTTCTTGCAGAGTTCTTCGAGCTTGAGATCGGCCCATTGACCGGTAAAGAGCGTGACGGGACGGCCCATCGATCGGATTCCTTGTTGTGTTGTCTGAAGAGGTGAGGCACCCAGCGCGCGGCGAGCTTTGACGGTAAAAATCCGCTTGTCGAAAGTCAAACGACCTCTTGTTCCCTTGCTCCGCGGAAGTTTCAGACTGCACGGGTGGCCCCGCTTGTCCGCAGGCGGGGTGCGCAGCACAAGAAGCCTGCGGACGATGTTCGACGAATCACGCCGGGAGTTGTTTGCAAGCGTTTCTCTGGGCTTCTTGAGCCTGCGGCTCCCGGCTTGCGGACAAGCCGGGCCACCCGATTGAGAGGTTCGCCTCGCGGACTCGGCAAACCCTACTGGGCGAACTTCCGTTGGCTCAACGCGTCCGGCTTCGGGAAATCCTCGGGGACTTTCTGAGTCACCGCACCCGTTGCGGCCCATTCGACGCCGCGTTGGAATGTCGTGATGAAGCCGACGCATTCCTGCGAGTAATCGCCGTGTCCGAGGGCCGTGTGAAAGACGCGACCTTTGCCGAACTTCACCGCCATCAGCATTGGTTCGTGACGACCGGTCCCGCCCTGTTTCGGGTCAGCATACGCCGTCGCGAGAATCTGCATGTTCGCGGCAGGGCCACGGAGTTTGTCGTACAACTCATCTTTCACATGCAGCCATTCGCGAGGAAGCCCCTTGGTGATGGGATGCTCGGCGTCACGGGTCACAACGGCAAAATCATGTTGGGAGCCGTGATTTCCACCTGCCCCTTTGGATTCATCGCGAACCACAGTGCCGTCGTCTTTCAGATAAACATACGGCCCGCTCTTTTCATTCCGGCCGCCCCAGCCGCCGAGGCCGATCATTTCGTTGTACTCCGGCCATTCCGGGAACGAGTTGTCGGCGGCATGGACGACCACAAACCCGCCGCCGCTTTTCACGAAGTCGGCAAACGCTTTCTGCGTTTCCGCGGGCCAGGCTGTGCCGTTGTAGTTGGAAACGACCACCGCGTATTTCGCGAAGTCCGGCTTGAAGTCGGGATCGGCCCCCTTCGGTGCGGTGGTGGCAATATCGACGGTGAAAAGCCCAGTCTCTTCGAGATACTTCTTCATCATCTGCGTCGTCTTCGGCCAGACGCCGTGGTTGTTCTGGCCATCGACAATCAGCACGGCTTTCTTGTCCGCCGCGGTGGCATTGAAGGTCGTCGTGGCGATGAGACCCAGAAAGAGAAACGTCCAACCGAACGAGGCGCGTCGCATGCTGTGTGCTCCCGAAAGTGTCGATCCGAATGGAAGCGACACTATACCGCCGCATTGCAGGCTGCCCAATGATGGACGGAATTGGTACTTTTGAATACGTGTTGGTTAAGAGCCCAGTCCGTTGCTGGAAATGCCAAGTCGCTTTTGAAGGAACATGAACTGAGCTGTGTTGTTCCGCTCCAATAGTGAAACATTATACTCGGCCCACATCGCTGGCGCTAGCATCGCCATTCCGACATCGTAGACCGGGTTCGGTGCGTATCGGATCAACAAATATTCGACCGATCCGGCCGTTAGGAAGTACACCGCAAGGATCGGTATCGCTGCAATCCACATCCAGCGTCGTTTCCACGTCCACGGCGCGAACCAGCGTACGCTCGGCGGCAATTCTTCGACAGTCGCGGAAGTGATCTCCATCACATCACGGTATGCGGAAGCAGCGGAGAGAGCAATTCTTTTTGATCGCTAGATGAACCGTCCGCAAAGCGGCAAGCGTGGGATGTTGCCTTTCCGGCACAGTGCTTGCTTTGGATGTTGCCGAAACACCACACAACGGCAGGATCGGTCGCTCGGATTACATAGACTTGTCGGGTTGCGGGGTTTTGCGCCATCACAACCGCTGGCAATTTGAAGCGAATCAGCAACCAAGCAGGCTCAGACGACGCCGTAAGGCCACCATGAGTTAGATTTCGTCACCGGGAATTGTCAATTTCACATCGGGTGCTGTGTCAGTTTTGCAATGGCTCGTTGGTACGGTTTATCCATGTGCCTCAATCCGCAAAGACTGCGACGTTGGACATCGACGGCGATGCTCGCCTTGGTGGGCCTGGCGGTGTTTCCGGCACTACCCACCCTCTTTGCGCAACCGCCACAGCTCGCTCGGGTGACGGAAGCGGCCCCCTTGCCCGCCGGGCCGCCGGTCGCTCACTTCAATCTGCACCTCGTGGTGACGGAAGAGTGGCTGAACCGGGTGATTGCTCGAAACGACGTGACGCCCGGCGTGGTGGATGACTGTATCCTCGGTGCGAAAGTTGATGGTCAGCAGATCACGAATTCCCAGTTGCGACTCGACATCCGGCCATCCCCGAACCAAATCGCCGCAACATTCGTACTGGACGGAAACGTTTGTACGGAAACGCGGGGCCAGACCGAACAGGCGACAATTTTCTCCCGCGGTCGACAACGTTTTGAGGCCCGGAAAGACATCTTCTTCGACGGGACATCGTTTTCCACCCGGCACGCTGTGGTCAGTGTTCGCGCTCAGAACGAGAATCTGGGGGCGTCGACACGGTTCGATGGCACACCACTCCAGCCGTTGGTTTCCCAGTTTGTGCTGCAGGCCGCGGAACAACGTCGGCCGGCGGCGGAGGAAATCGCCCGCAACAAAGTCGCCGACCGGATCTATCCGCGATTTGATCAGGACATTGACGACCAGTTGGCCAGCGCGAATCAGCAACTGGAAAACGTCGTACGGAAGCGGCTGAACGACCTCGGCATGATGCCTTCTGCGCAGCGCTGTCAATCTACGGATAAGGAACTCCACTACTCCGCCCGTGTTGCTGCGGAAGCCGACCCTTTCGAGATCGTGTCGCCGTCGTCGCCGCTGCTGGGAGCGCACGGCTTCCGGCTGTATGTTCATTCGTCGTTGTTCGATGCCGCGGCATTGAAGGCGGGTCTGGCAGGTCTGAACACTTCCGACAAGCAGCTTGGTCGCATGCTGAAACGGTTCGGTTTGCCTTCCGACGGGGATGATTCAAAAACTGGGGGGGTTGAAACCGCGATTGAGTTTGACAGCCGCCGCCCGTTGACGGTCATCTTCGACAACAACGAAATGGTGATCGAAATCCGGGCCAAGCTACGACCGGCCGGGCAGTCGCTGTTGCCGCCGTTGACGTTATCGATTCCTTTCCGAATCGTCGAACAGGACGGGCAGCGGTTGTTGCGTCCGGGACAGGTGGGTGTTGCGGCACGCTCCGAGGATGGCAACCAGCCCGCAGTGTTGCCGCCCGCTGCCGAGACACTGATCAGGCAGGCGATTGCCTCCAGCCTGCAAGACATCCCGCTGCCTGCGACCATTCCGCAGTCAGCCTGGCTCCCCGACAAAACGCCGCCGAAGTTCACCAGCCTGCGTTTCCGCGATGGCTGGATGGCGATTGGGTGGGACTAGCTTCCCGAGAGTTGAAATTTGCGGGGAGATTGCTAGACTCTGTCCTTGGACAAAACGGAAAAGGTGTACTGGCGGATGGTACGGGAGTCCGGTCGTCGCCCATCGGCGTCGGCAGAAATCTCGCAAGTCATTGTCTACCAGCCAGTTGAGGACATGGGTTAGCGATGTCGATTACGAAAGAGCGCAAGACCGAGTTGATCCGCGAGTATCAGCGCGGCGAGGCCGACACCGGTTCGGCTGAAGTGCAGATTGCCGTCCTGTCGCAGCGGATCACTCAATTGACGGACCATTTGAAGGGTCATGTCAAGGATCACGCGGGACGCCGGGGGCTGCTCATGCTTGTGAGCAAGCGCCGTCGGCTGCTGGACTATCTCAAGAACAGCACGCCGCCGCGGTACTTTGCGGTGATCGAAAAGGTCGGTCTCCGAAAGTAATCGATCATATCCCTTGTCTTGTGGGAGGCCCCGCTGCACGACCAACTGAGAGCCGAATTGCTCGACAGTGGTTCGCGTGGTGAGTGGGCCTCTTTGGTCTTTTCCGGCGGGTCCGCGATCGCGGAATCAGGAATGGCCAGTTCGGGTCGTCATCGGGACGCCCCTTGCGAAGAGGCCCGCCGAAACATCATCTCCTTCGAGGAAATTAAACAGTGAAAGTGACTTTGCAACGGGAATTTGCCGGTCGGACGTTGACTCTGACCACGGGCGAAATGGCCAAGCAGGCGGCGGGTGCCGTCTCGATTCAGTTCGGTGAAACCGTCGTCTTCGTGGCCGCTCAGAACGGCCCCTCTCGCCCCGGCACCGACTTCTTCCCACTCACTTGCGACTATCGTGAGCGGGCTGCCTCGGCCGGTAAATTTCCCGGCGGCTTCATCAAGCGCGAAGGCCGTCCGACGACTCGCGAAATCCTGACCTCCCGATTGACGGACCGCCCCATCCGCCCGCTCTTCCCGGAATCGTACATCGAAGAAGTGCAGGTGATGTCGAACGTCCTGGCTTGCGATCAGGAAAACGATCCGGATGTCCTGTCGATCATCGGTGCCAGCGCCGCCCTGTGCCTTGCCCCAGTGCCGTTCCAGGGGCCGATCGGTGCCGTCCGCGTCGGTATGGTCGATGGTGAATTCAAGCTCCTGCCGACCAAGACCGACCTCGAGAAGAGCACGCTCGATCTCATCGTTGCCGGAAACCGGGCATCGGTGTTGATGATCGAAGGCTTCGGCCAGCAGTTGCCCGAAGACGTGATGGGTGACGCGATCATGTTCGCCCATCGTGCCATCGTCGAACTCTGCGACATGCAACTGGAGTTTCTGAAGCAAGCGGGTGTGGAACGTCTCGTGCCAGCGGCAGCGACTCCAAACCCGTTCGATGCCGTGCTGCGTGACAAAGCCTACGGCAAGTTGCGCGACGCCAAGCAATCGGGTGTGAAGGCCGAACGGAGTGCCGGGACCAAGACCGTCAAAACGGCGCTGGTCGAAGAGTTCTTCCCCGAGGGTGGCGAGCCAACCGCGATCGGCACGAAGGAACAATTCGGCGCCGCGTTCTATGCGATGGAATCGAAGGTTATTCGCGATCTGATCCTCGAAGGCAAACGCCTCGATGGCCGCACCCCCGGCGATCTCCGTGCGGTCTCCTGCTCGGCTGGCGTCCTGCCGCTGGTTCACGGCTCGGCACTCTTCACTCGTGGCGAAACGCAATCGCTGGCGACCGTTGTTCTCGGCACCGTCCGCGATGTGCAGCATGTTGATGGGCCATTCATCGAGTACGACAAGCGGTTCATGCTCGATTACAATTTCCCATCGTATTCCGTCGGAGAATGCCGTCCGATTCGTGGCCCTGGTCGTCGCGAAATCGGTCACGGGGCGCTGGCCGAACGGTCGGTCCAATGGGTGTTGCCGCCGGAAGAAAAGTTCCCGTACACACTGCGGGTGATCTCGGACATCATGGAATCGAACGGCAGCAGTTCGATGGCTTCCGTGTGTAGTGCGACCCTCGCCTTGATGGACGCTGGCGTGCCGATCACGCAACCGGTTGCGGGCATTTCGATCGGTCTCGTCAAAGACGGCGACCGGTTCACCCTGCTCACCGATATCATGGGCGACGAAGACCACTTCGGCGACATGGATTTCAAGGTCGCCGGCACGCAAAAAGGTGTCACCGGGATTCAGCTCGACCTGAAGATCGACGGCATCAACGAAGAGATCATCCGCAAGACGCTCGAACAGGCCCGCGGAGCCCGTATCGAGCTGCTGAAGACGATGCTCACCGCGATTCGTCGGCCGCGTTCCGACATCGCCGCTTCCGCCCCGCGGTTGCTCCGGACGAAGATCGATCCGTCGAAGATCGGTCTCCTGATCGGTCCCGGCGGCAAAAACATCCGGGCGATCCAGGAAGACACCGGTACCACGATCGATATTCAGGACGACGGCACGGTCGTCATCGCCTGTCCGAACGCCGCCGGGGCACAGGACGCGTTGGCCCGTGTCGAAGCGATTGCCGAAGAAATCAAGGTCGGCCGGATCTACAACGGGACCGTCAACTCGATCAAGGATTTCGGCGTGTTCGTCGAAATCGCGCCGGGCAAAGACGGTCTGTGCCACATCAGCGAACTTGCGGAAGGCTTCGTCAAGCAGATTGAAGAAGTCTGCAAGCTGGGCGACAAGATTCCGGTGAAGGTGATTGCGGTCGACGATCAGAACCGCGTCAAGCTGTCGCGCCGTGCGGCCTTGGCCGATCTGGCCGCCGCGAATAACCCGCCGCCCGCCGAGGAAGCTCCGGCGAACTAATTCGTACCCAGTCCGAAGCGCGAGCGACGGACGAATCGAGTTGATGAACGAGAATGATGATGGATGAGATCGCTCATCCATCATCATTTTTGCATCCGGGTCCGTCGCTGGTGCTCCGGGCTGTGACGGATGACGTTCTCTACGTGGGAATCTCCCATGGCCGATGAATTGCCAATCGCGTCCGGTGATGCGGAACATTGGCGTACCCAATACAACGAGATCGCGGCGTCGGCCGGCCGGTTGGCCCATGAGGTCCGCAATCCCCTTTCAACAATCGGCTTGAACCTCGAACTGATCGAAGAGGAACTGCGCGAGAGCGACGCCGTTCGTGACCGGCGCATGCATAAGAAGGTGCAGACGCTCCAGCGCGAATGCCAGCATCTCAATCTGATCGTGGAAAACTTTCTGCAGTTTGTCCGCACGGGCGCTGCCGACCGTGTGTCCATGATTTTGAACGAACCGGTCGGCGAGTTCATCGAGATCTTCCGCCCTGTCGCCGCGGCACAACACGTGGAACTCGTCCCGCATCTGGCGGCTCAATTGTCTCCGGTGCTGCTCGATGGGCGAATGTTTCGCCAGGTGCTGTTCAACCTCTGCCAGAATGCCTTGCACGCCATGCCCGATGGTGGCCAACTGGAACTGTTGACCTACGAACGCAGCGGTGAGGTCGTACTTGAGATCATCGACACCGGGAAAGGGATGGACGAACGGACGCAATCGCGGATGTTTGACCCATTCTTCACCACCCGGGACGACGGAACGGGATTGGGGCTTGCGACCGTGCAACGGATCGTGATGACTCACGAAGGAAAAATCGAATGTGAATCCGCCCTGAACCGCGGCACCCGGTTTCGGATTCGGTTGCCCGTGGCTCCCTGACGGTCGCGGCTCGGAAAAGTGCCTGCATTGCCACCGCGTGCAATCTCGGGTTATGACCGATACACTGGAAGCGTACATCCTGCGCCCCGCGGCCGTTGCTTCCTGACATCACAAGATCGCCCGATGACGGCGCACGAGAACTCCACCACCGATCTCGCGAACATCAAGATTCGCGTTTTGATCGTCGATGACGATGAAGCCCATGCCCAGGCGGTTGCTGAGGCATTGGTCCGCGTCGGATACGAATGCGTCGAGGCGAATTCCGGCAAACGGGCCGAGGCGCTCATCGAATCTGAGAATTTCGACGTGATCGTGACCGATCTGGTCATGGAAGATGTCGATGGCATGGAGATTCTGCGGAAAGCCAAGGAAGAACTTCCCGAGGCGGAAGTCATCCTGCTGACCGGGCATGCGTCAGTGAAATCGGCCCTCGCCGCGGGACAACTCGGGGCGCACAACCTGCTCACCAAACCGGTCGACATTCAGGAGTTGCGTGTCGCCGTCGAGAAGGCCTCCATGCGGGTCCGGCTACTGCGGAAAAATCTCGAACTCAGTCGCCGACTGGATGAGAAATTTGGCTTTGAAGGCGTGATCGGTAATAGTCCGGCCATGCAACGGGTGATCGATAAACTCCGGAATGTCGCTCCCACGGACAGCACGGTTCTGATTCAAGGCGAAAGTGGCACCGGCAAAGAAATTGTTGCGCGGGCACTGCATCAGAACAGCGAGCGGAAGAACAAACCGTTCGTACCGCTGAACATCGCGGCCCTGCCGGAAAGCACGCTGGAAAGCGAACTCTTCGGCCACGAAGCCGGTGCGTTTACCGGAGCCGCAACCAAACGAATCGGCAAGTTCGAGTACGCCAACGGCGGGACGCTGTTCCTCGATGAAGTCGGCGAAATGCCGATGTCCACTCAGGTGAAACTGTTGCGAGTTCTGGAAGAACGCAAGATCACCCGCCTCGGTAGCAATGACGAACTGGAGATCAACGTCCGTCTCGTCGCCGCAACGAACGCCGAGTTGCAGGAATTGGTCAAGAAAGGAAGTTTCCGCAAGGATCTTTACTACCGCATCTCTGTTGTGTCGATTTTCCTGCCCCCGCTTACTGAACGCCGCGGTGATATCCCGTTGCTGATCGAACACTTTCTGAAGCAGGTGGCGGGATCGCGTAAACGACCGCTGCCGACGGTCACGAAGCCTGTGCAGCAAGCGCTGATGGCCTACTCCTGGCCGGGAAACATTCGCGAACTGCGGAACGTGGTCGAAAGCATGGTGGTACAGGACACCGACGGCCGGTTGGAGCTCGACGATCTGCCCCCGGAAATCGCCCCGCTGGGACAAGCGCACGACGGAGCCGCCGGCGATGGCATCAGCTTGGGGGCCGATGGACTGATCGGCCGTCCGTTAACGGATGTCGAAAAGTTTTACATTCAACGAACGCTGGAACTGACCGCGGGGAAACGGGATGAAGCCGCCAAACTCCTCGGCATCGGCGAACGGACGTTGTATCGCAAGATTAAAGAGTTTGATCTGTAATTGACTTTAACCAGCCCGAAGCGCCAGCGCCGGGTTCCTCGTTCAAATGCACCCGGCGCTAGTGCTTCGGGTTGGTAAGTTCAAAGGCTTTCACGGATGACCGCCGCACGGGATGAGTTTACGGTTGAGGAAGTCGCGGCGTTTCAGCGCGACGGGTTCGTCATTGCCCGCGGGTTGACCGACAACGAGACGCTTGCGCGCATGCGGGCTGCCACGGAAGACGGGTTGCGACGCGACATCGCCCCGGTGGAGTATGAGGCCGATCTGCAATACCCCGGCGCGCCGACCTCGAAAGAAGTCGCCGGGGGACGCACCATTCGCCGATTGAAGCAGGCCGCGAGCCGCGGGCCGGTGTTTCTCGAATGGATGACGCAACCGATAATCCTGCGGCGTTTGCAGCAATTGCTCGGACCGAAGGTGGTTTGCCCGCTCGCACATCACAACTGCATCATGACCAAGCAACCGGAGTTCAGCAGCGACACTGGCTGGCATCAAGATATCCGCTACTGGTCGTTTCAACGGCCGGAACTGATCAACGCATGGATTGCGCTGGGGGAAGAGCGCACGGAGAACGGTGGCCTGTTCGTCATTCCCGGCTCGCACCGGATGAATTTTTCATCGCACCAGTTCGACGAGGCCAAATTCTACCGCAGCGATCTGCCGGAAAATCAGGCGCAGATCGCCACCAAGGTCGCGGTCGAGTTGCTTCCCGGCGATGTCCTTTTCTTCCATTGCCTCACCTTGCACGCCGCCACGCGGAATTTCACCACGGCTCCCAAATGGTCGGTGGTCTTTACCTTCCGCCCGGCCGATAACACTCCGATGGCCGGCACGCGCTCCGCGCAATCCCCCGAACTCCTGCTCACCCCCGGCATATGAAACCTTCGCAGCCCGGAGCGCCAGCGACGGATGGCCTGGAGTCAAAAATTCGTCCGTCGCTGGCGCTCCGGGCTGCGAAAGATGTGGTCCTTTTCATTGAAATTCAACCATCATGCAACGCGATCCCTTGCAGTCCCTGCTCGAACGCTGGCGTGATGGCGCGATGACCGTGGCGCAGCTGGAAGAATCGTTGCGGGACCGCTATGCGGCGACGGCGATGGTCGAAGACGCGCTCGTCGATCTGGATCGTGTCCATCGCTGCGGCTTTCCGGAAGTCGTGTATGGAAGTGGCAAATCGCCCGAACAGGTGTTGCAGATTTTCATTGCGCAGGAACAGGTCGGGCAGGCATCGTTAGTCACGCGCGCCACGGCCGAGCAAGCGAACCTCGTTGCCGCGCGATTTCCGGATGCCGAGTACAATCCGGTGGCGCGAACCATCCGTCGCGGCACGGCTCATGCGGCGGGAACATCGGGCCGCATAGCCGTCATCACCGCGGGGGCGACAGACCGACCGGTGGCGGAAGAAGCCGTGGAGACCGCAAGGTGGATGGGATGCGATGTGCGACTCATCACCGATGTCGGCGTCGCGGGACCGCAGCGGTTGCTCGAACGGCGGCGCGATTTCTGTGACATGGACGCCGTGGTTGTCGTGGCAGGAATGGAAGGGGCGCTCCCTTCGGTCGTGGGTGGTTGGGTCGATTGCCCGGTGATCGGTGTCCCCACGAGTGTCGGTTACGGTGCCCAATTGCAGGGACTCGCGCCGCTGCTCAGCATGCTCAGCAGTTGCGCGGCGAATGTCTGCGTGGTGAATATCGACGCGGGTTTCAAGGGTGGATATTTCGCCGGACTGATCGCGCGGCGCCGCGCCGTCTTAGCCCCCGGTCAATGACCGGGGAGACCATCGTTAATCGGAAGTCCTCCGGCCATTGACCGGGGGCTAAGACGGGATGACCCACCATGTCGTTTGATCTCACGCCGCGACTTATTACCGCATTGTCCGATTTACCGCTGCGGCCGGCGGACGCTCACAAGGGAACCTTCGGCCGCGTGGTGATCATCGCCGGCAGTCGGGGCATGACCGGAGCCGCGGCGTTATCGGGAATGGCTGCGCTCCGCGGTGGGGCCGGGCTCGTGACCGTTGCCACTCCCGCTACGGTGGCACCCATTGTTGCCGGGTACGAACCGTCCTACATGACCTGGCCGGTTTGCGATGTCTGCGGCCAACTGTCGATGGCATCGCTGTCCGAACTGATGGATCGACTGGCGACCGCCGACGCTGCGGCCATTGGACCGGGGATCGGACAATCGAAAGACATCGACGAGTTGGTCGCCGAACTCTACCGCATGGTGGAGATCCCGCTTGTGATTGATGCCGATGGTTTGAATGCGCTGTCGCATCGCAGCGATGCGTTCGGGACGATCCGGCCTGCAGCGGCACGGGTGTTGACACCGCATCCGGGCGAGTTCGCACGGTTATCCGGGCTGTCGATGGAAACGATCGCAGGCAATCGGGAAGCCGTCGCCGCGGCATTTGCAGCTCAACAGGGCGTCGTCGTGGTGTTGAAAGGCCAGCACACGGTCATCACCGATGGTGAACAACTCGCGATCAATCCCACGGGCAACAGCGGTATGGCCACGGGCGGCAGCGGCGATGTCTTGACCGGCATTCTCACGGCTCTGCTGGCCCGCCGCATGGACCCGTTTGCGGCGGCGCAACTCGCGACCTATCTGCACGGTCTGGCGGGGGATCTCGCCGCCGCGGACCTGTCACAACCGGGCCTGATCGCCTCTGATCTGCCGCGCTACATCGCGCAAGCATGGAAGCGGTTAGGACAGTGAACGCTCTGTCCCAGTCCGGAGCGCAAGCGACTGATGCAATCAAAACGAGAACGTGCGTCGCTTGCGCTCCGGACTGGGAAGGATCATTTATTCGGGTGGTGTTGTTATCGGCACGGGGGGAGTCCAGGGCGTCAATTGTGGTGAGGCAGCCCCGTGCCCCATCCACCACTGTTGCCGTCCGACGGCTTTCGGATCGATGAGTACCAGCGGACGCCGCGATAACATCGGTGTGATGCGGTCCCAGTACAGAATCGTGCTTGCCGTCTGCGGTGCGGCATCGAATGCTGCCAGCAAGGCTTTCAATCGCTGTGCCGAGGCGATCGCCCGTTGTTGATGCTCTGTCGCTGTAGCGGCCGCGGCTTCCAACTGAGCGGCGGCGGTCCCCGATAAGCGGGACGGTTTTTCGTTCAGCCACGATTGCCATAATTCATCGGTCATCTCGATGGGCTCAGCGGTGGCAGCTTCCGGTGACAGTTCGTCTCCCATCGCGGAGATGAGTGTTCGCGCCGCCGTAGCGGAAGCGATGTTCTTCTGTCGTTCCTGATCTTCCAGCGCATCCGACACCTGGCGGTAGGCCGCGACGACGGGTTGCGGCGGATGGACATCCAGCAATTGCACATCGACGATTTCGATCCCGAGACTCAAAGCGGTGATTCGCTCGGTCACAGCCCGCTGCACGCGTTGTTCGAGCGCCGCGCGGTCGTCGGTGAGCCAATCGTCCAGTGGATGCCGCGCGGTCAGTTCGCGGAGGACGGCTTCCAGTTCCATCCGACAGAGTCCGTTGATCTGACTACCACCGCGATAGATGTAGTCGGTCAAGCTGATCGTGCGGTACTGGAGTTCCGCCGAGATGTCGACGAGAACCTCATCCGCGGTGAGAAACAAGGAGTTCGAGGGCGCATCATTGGCGTCGGGCGCGGCATGCTCGCTGGTCCACTCAATGACGGACGGATCAGTTTTCGTCGCGGAATCCTTCGCCGACACTCCCAAGGTGACCGTGTGGACAAAGTCCGGTCGGACGCGCGTCACGCTTTCCAGCGGCCACGGCCATCGCCAGTGCCAGCCTGCGGAAAGCACAGTGTGATGCTTGCCAAGGCGTGTCACCACCGCTTGTTCATCCACGCTGAGCCGCACGAATTGCGACAGCAACCAGGTGATGGCAATGGCCGCCACAGCTAATCGACTCCCCATGCGGCGATGCTCGAGGATCCAATACACCCACGCGGAGGGTGACCACCACGCCAGCCATGCATCCCAATTGATGGTCGCCACCGCTTTCAGATCAGCTTGTGTCGCAGTTGACGGATCATTGTCCCAGAGTAATCGCAGGGCATTGATCATCACCGCGATGGAAGCGACCTCATGAAACAGCGCCGCGGTGACGGGGCTCAACCACCCGAACGAGCTGGCCATCACGCCGAAACCGTTCACACCGAAAGCAAACCAGAACACGCTTTGACGGATGTTTTGTACCATCGCGCGGGAACGGCGAATCAGTCCGGGAAGCGGTCGCAACGGGTCGCCGAGCAACAGTACATCACCGGCTTCTGCAGCGAGATCCGCGCCGGGACGAACGACGACGAGACCGACATCGGCCACGGCAAGGGCCGGCGCGTCGTTGATGCCGTCACCCATCATCGCGACGCGATGTCCGGCCGCGTGCTGCGTTTTGATCCACTCCGCTTTATCGATGGGCGATTGTTCGCTGGCCACGTATTCAAATGGCGGGAGTTCCTTGAGCAACGCCGCTGCCGGGGCCGCACGATCACCGGTGAGCAATGCCCAGCGCGAAACATCCTGTTCCCGCAGGGCATCGAGCACAGTCCGCGATTCTTGTCGAACGGTGTCACGCACGCCGATGACGCCGAGGCAACGTCCATCGAGCGCCACGAACAACGTTGTCTGTCCGGACTGGCTCGCTTCACTGGCAAGCTGCTGCGTCGCCGCGGATGGGGTCACGCCCTGCTGCACCAGCAGATCCCGCGTTCCCACGACGAGCGTTACCATCCGCGGCGGTTCAACGATCTCGGGTGTGATCTTCGCCAACGCTGAAGAACGAATGGTCGCGATAATTCCCGCGCCCGGTTGCGTCGTGAACTCATACGGCGCGGGGAACTCCAATCCGGCAGACTCCGCGGCATTCACCAGCACACGGGCCAACAGATGTTCGCTGCGACGCTCGGCGGTGGCGGCGACGGCCAGCAGTGCGTCGTGACTGACACCCGCTTCGGGATGCAACCCCGCGATGGTTATTGCCCCTTGCGTCAACGTGCCGGTTTTATCGAAGGCGATCGTATCGACGCTGGCAAGGCGCTCGAGGACAGTCGAACCCTTCACGACGATACCGCGTCGGGCCAATCCCGCCATCGTTGCCAATACGGCACACGGCGTAGCCAATACCAGCGGACACGGACACGCCACGACCAGCACCGCCAGCGCCGGCAACCAAGCGGCAGACCACGTTCCCGTCGAAAGCCGCCAGCCGATGAGTGTCAACGCAGCGGCGACCAGAACGGCAGGGAGAAACGCTTGCGCAAGTTGATCCGCGAGCCGTTCTCCCCGCGACTTCTTCGCCACGGCCTGTTGCACGAGCGTGCTGATTTTTGCAATCGTCGTGTCGCTGCCGGCTCGTTCGACACGGACCTGCAATCCACCGAACTGATTCACAGTCCCGGCAACAACGGGGCTGCCGATGGATTTGTCGACGGGGGCTGCTTCTCCGGTGAGTGTGCTTTCATCAACGGTCGATTTCCCCGCCACGACCACACCGTCGATTGGGAGGCTTTCCCCGGGACGGATGGCAACGACATCGTTCGGCCGTAGTTCCGTAATGCTCACATCGCGCTCACCGTTCGATTCGCAGAGGTGCGCCGTTACCGGTTGCAACGCAAAGCTGGAACGCAATGCCCGGCGGGCACAATCCAGCGTGTAGCCTTCGAGGCTCTCTCCGATGAGCGCGATCAGAACCACCAACCCCGCGGTCTGATGCTCGCCTAAAACAATCGCGCCGAGACACGCAATTGTCAGGGCGAGATCGGCTCCGAATCGCCCCGAGAAGATGCCGTCCAGGGTGTGATAGAGAATCCGCGCACCGCCGAGCAGAGCGGCCCAGAGTGCCAGACGATATCCCAGGAGCGATTGCCACGTCGCCGCGGTGGGGAACCATCCGCTGCCGAGAATCACATCGGCGATCAACAACGCCGCGACCGCCGCCGTCAGGACATACAGCGGAGCGGTGCGGTGATGAAATTCGCGTTGCGCCGCCGCGCGCCCTGCGCCCAGAGGATCATCGCGCAACAGCTCGCAGGCCGATTCGGGAACGTAGTGCATGGGACCGGGATATCAACAGCGGTGAATGACAAGCTCCCAGTGTAGATCGCTCCTCCCCCCGCCCGCCACTCCTTGTTCCCACGCTCCGCGTGGGAACACACGGCCTAGACGCTCCGCGTCAACCCCGAGTGTCATCATGCTGTGTTCAGGTCATCAGGAAGCAACGGGAATGGCTATCGCTCTCGCAGAGCGGCGGTTTCACCACGATCGCAGGGCAAATGCTTGTTTCACAATCGTGAAGTCGAGCATGGGTGGCCGGGGCTGGAGCGTACTCGCGAAGCCCCGGGGAAATCGAGCGCTCAATGTACCGGGGCTTTCCTTCGGTCCAGCCCCGGCCAATCCAGCTTCATAAAACGATGGCCCTGGCCAAGATCGCTTCCAGCCTTGATCATCGTCAAAGGAATCGGTCGAATAGAGAATCGTTGATCGGATGCCTCGCCCCGCCTCGAACTGCTCGCGTGTGGCCTACTACGTTACGGCCGAGTTGATTCCTGCCCAATTTTGTCTCCCCGCCGAGGATGCCTTGAAGATGACCGTGATTCCTTTTGCGCAGCGTGCCTTGCGCCGTTCCCAGTGGGGAACGATGTGGATGGGGCTCCTCATTCTGGCGTTGGCAGCGCCGTTGTGGGCGGAAGACTGGCCGACATTCCGCGGCCCGCAACGGACCGGCGTCTCGACCGAAACCGGTCTCTTGCAGGAATGGCCGGCGGATGGTCCCCAACTCCTCTGGAAAGCGGAGGGCGTCGGCCGCGGTTATTCCAGTCTGGCCATTCTCGACGGCCGCATTTTCACCCTGGGTGACAGCCTCACCGCCGAGGACAAAGATGAATATCTGTTGGCGTACGATCAAAAGACCGGAGAACAAATCTGGAAAACCAAAACCGGCGGACCGTGGACCAGTGGGCAATCGTCGTGGCAAAGTTCGCGGAGTACACCCTCGACCGATGGTGAAGTGGTGTATGTGATCACACCCTATGGGATCCTCTTTGCCTGCGACTTTGTGACAGGGAAAGAACTCTGGCAGAAGAACCTGAAGGAAGAATTCCAAGGCAACAAAGGGGATGGTTGGGGTTACAGTGAGTCTCCATTGATTGATGGCGACCGACTCATCTGCACGCCCGGCGGCACCTCGGCTACGGTTGTGGCGCTGGATAAAAAGTCCGGCGATGTGATCTGGAAAGCGGCCCAGACGGACAACCGCGGTGCCGGTCACGCGTCGGTAGTGATCACGGAAATCGGCGGTGTCCGCGTGTATGTCCAACTCACCGCGAGTGGTGCGATTGGCATCCGGGCCACTGATGGCACAGTGTTGTGGACGTACGCGATCGATCGCACCACGGCCGTCTGTCCCACGCCGATTATTAAGGGCGACTTGGTGTTCATTGCTGCGGGTTACAAACGGGGCGGAGCGCTGCTCCGTCAGAAACCGGCCGCAGACGGAAAGATCGATGTTGAAGAAATCTATCCCATGAAAACCACGCTCGCCAACAAACACGGTGGAGTCGTTCGGATCGGCGACTACCTCTACGGCGACTCCGATGACGCCGGTGTCCCCTACTGTGCCGAACTCATGACCGGCGAGATCAAGTGGAAAGCCCGGGCATCGGGAAAGAACTCCGCAGCGTTTTCCGCAGCCGATGGTTGCCTCTACATTCACTTCGCCGACGGCACGATGGTCCTCGCGAAAGCCGACCCCGAAGGCTACAAAGAAGTCGGCTCCTTCCGTATTCCCGGCACCGGCGAACGCCCCAGTTGGTCGCACCCGGTGATCTCCGATGGCAAGCTCTATTTGCGCGAGAACGGGCAGATTCTCTGCTACGATGTGCATCAGTGATGTCATGGCAATGATCAGACTTGGTGTGCCACGGCCGTGCGGTGTACGGGAAGGGAAGCTGTCAATGATCCACACGGCTGATACAGCCGTGGCACGCTGCCCAAGTCACCGTGGAAGTTCGAGCGATGTTCACGCCCGCCTTATTTTCCGTGAGTTACGCCGGTTTGTGGGGACAGGCGGTGTTGTCGCTGCCGAACTTCGTTCGGCATGCGGCACGGATGGGGTATCGCCATGTGATGCTTGCAGGAAAACGGCCGCATCTGTCGGTGCTCGATTTCCATGACGCGGAACGGTCGGCACTCCGTGATGTGATGGATGAATGCGGCGTCTCGGCTCCGATCATCGGGGCGTATGTTGATGCGGCGGGAGGCACAGCGGCGGAAGTCCCGTACCTCGAAATGCAGATTGCGTACGTTGATCAACTCGCCCGGATGGGAACGCCGCTCGGCACGAACATCGTACGCGTCTTCACCGGCTACGAGCGGTCCGACGGCGACACCACTCGCGTGTGGAACACCACGGTCCTGATGTTGCGCGAGATGTGCGATCGTCTGCAACCGCGCGGCCAGGTTCTCGCCGTGCAGAACCATCACGATCTCGCGGTGGAAACGTCCGCGCTGCTGGAACTCCTGTCCGATGTCAATCGCCCCAACTGCAAGCTTGGTTTCGATGCGTGGTCCCCGGCGTTGCGCGGCGAAGATCTCTACACTGCTGCGAAGATGGCCGCCCCACATACAGCCATCACGACGAATGCCGATTATGTGCGTTTTGAACGATTTGCCTATCGCCCCGAGTTGATCAACTACGACCGCCGCCTCACACCGCTGGTCCGCGCGGTTCCGTTCGGCACCGGTTTCATCGACTATTCCGCGTTCTTCGCCGGTCTGAAAGACGGCGGCTTCACCGGTCTCGCCACCTACGAAATGTGTTCGCCTCTCCGCGGCGGCGGACAGATTGAGAACCTCAATCGCTACGCGCAGACGTATCTGGAATGGATGCGGCAACACGGGTTGATTGGCTCGGCAATGTCGCAATCGCATTGATGGATTCTGAAATGGGCGATCTCCAATCTGTCGACTGCCAATCCAGTTACGACCTCGTCGCCGACGAATATGTCGTGCGCATCTTCAACGAGTTGAAAGACAAGCCGCTCGATCGGCAACTTCTGGATCGCTTCGCAGGATCCGTTCGCGATGTCGGCCTGGCGTGTGATATGGGGTGCGGGCCGGGACAGGTTGCGCGCTATCTTCATGAACGCGGTGTGACGATGTGCGGCGTCGACCTGTCGCCGACGATGGTCGAACAGGCGCGGATCCTCACACCGGGCGTGGAATTTCAGCAGGGGAACATGCTCGCGCTCGATGTTCCCGATGAAACTTGGGCAGGCATTGCGGCGTTTTATTCGCTCATTCACATCGCGCGCGATGATTTGCCGCAAGCGCTCGGTGAACTGCGGCGCGTGCTCAAACCCGGCGGTTTGTTGTTGATCGCGTTCCACATCGGTGACGAGACGCTACATCTCGACGAATGGTGGGGGCATGCCGTGAACGTCGATTTCCACTTCTTCCGTCCCGCGGAGATGACGGCGTTCCTCCAAGATGCCGGGTTTGAAATCGAAGAGGTGATCGAACGTGATCCATATCCCGAGGTCGAGCATCAAAGCCGCCGATGTTACATTTTCGCGAGACATACCGATCATACGCTCTTCTGAATTCCGAGGAATGAATTCATGGACGCTGCGGTTCAATCGGCTCATCCGACTGCGGAGCTCGCTCCAAAACCTCGCGTGGGGTGTCGCTGGTTTTTGTCGGGGTTTCTCATCGGGTTTGTCTTGTTTGCGATCTTCACCTCGCAAGCGATTCCGATGTACGACGGAATCGCCAATGTACCGTTGTGGGATTTTTACCTTCGAGAGCTTCCCAAACAGTTTCGAGCTCAGCCGTTAGCGCCGGTGATGATAACTCAAGGGAATATGCTTTCAACGATCGCCGAACATCTTGCGGTATCGTTCATGTGTGGAGTGGTCGTCATGGGAATTGGCTGGGCAATTCGACCGCGCAGGGGATAACTGACGCCGTCACCTCGCGAAAAGGGATAGATTCATGCGTGCGATATTTGCGATGGCTGTGCTATTGATTCAGGGCGTGTATGTACCGCTTTACGCGGACGACGCCTTTCCCTGGAAAGTCGGCGTGGCGCGAGCCGTCATCACGCCGGAAAAGTCCGTGTGGCTCGCGGGGTATGGATCGAAACGGGCACCCGATGGAAAACTGCATGATCTGTGGATGAAGGCGCTCGCGCTGGAAGACGACAAGGGCCACCGTGCGGTGCTCATCACCAGCGATTTCCAGGGGGTGCCGCGGAGTATGAGCGACCGCGTGTTTGCGCAGCTCAAGGAGAAGTATCGCCTCGAACGCCAACACGTCATGTTCACGTTCTCGCACAATCACTGCGGGCCACGGCTGGGAGATGACCTCATCGATTACTACCCGGTGGAAGCCGAGCAGGAAGCGCTCGTCGCCGAGTACACCGATGCGATGATCGCGAAGACCGTCGCGCTGGTCGGCGAAGCGCTCGCCAGCCTGTCTCCCGCGAAGTTGCAGCAGGGCGAAGGCCGGGCGACGTTCGCGGTGAATCGTCGTAATAACCGTGAAGCGGATGTGCCGAATCTGATCGCTGAGGGAAAACCGCTCGTCGGCCCGGTCGATCACACCGTCCCCGTGTTAACAGTCACACGGCCGGATGGCAAACTCGCAGCGATTCTCTTTGGTTATGCGTGTCACCCCACTACGCTGAGTTTTCTCACGTGGTGCGGCGACTACCCCGGATTTGCGCAGAAGGAAATCGAGGAAAAGCATCCCGGCGCGACGGCGATGTTCGTCAACACCTGCGGGGGCGATCAGAACCCGCTGCCACGGCGGAAGGTCGAACTCTGCGAAAAGTACGGCCACATGCTCGCTGTCGCCGTGGAAGAGACGCTGCGATCGCCGTTGAAGCCGATCTCCAGCGGATTGAAGACCAGTTTCGAATTAGTCGATCTGCCCTACCTGCAGGTGATGACGCGCGAAGAACTGCAGGTGCTGACCAAAGACACAAACGCGATCAAAGCCCGTTGGTCAGCGCGGATGTTGAAGCTCCTCGACAACGGCCACAAGTTTGAGACCGCGTATCCGTACCCGCTGCATGCCTGGCGGCTCGGCAACGAGATGCTGGTCATCGGCATGGGAGCTGAGACTGTGGTCGATTACGCCCTGCGGTTCAAAACCGAGTTCGGCCCCGGCACGTGGGTCTGCGGTTACGCCGACGACATGATTTCGTACATTCCCAGCCGCCGCGTGTGGGACGAGGGCGGTTATGAAGGGGGTTCCAACCTCTACGAATACGGTCGCCCGGCGTTGCGCTGGGCGGACGATATTGAGACCCGCATCGCGGATGGTGTGGCGCGGTTGGTGAAACAAGTGCGGGAATAGCTCATTCGCAGACCGGAGCGCGAGCGACGGGCGAAATGAAGTGAGGAGTGCAAAGTGATGAATGAAGATTCAATCTCCTCACTCATCATTTCGTGACGGCCGTCGCTTGCGCTTCGGACTGTGACGGACAATCTCATCCGACCGGTTTGCCATCCGGTCCCCACGGCTCAATCTGCGTCAATCCCTGTGCCTGCATCGCGGCATAACAATCCGGCAGATCGAAATGTTTTAGAATGCCGGGCACGAACGATGACAGCGGCCATGCGTAATTATCGGCAGCAGCAATCGCGTGGTACGAAGTCAGCGCATGTCGCAATGTGACCTGCGTCACCAGCGGTGATAACACCGCGGTAAATGTCGCGGGGATGGTGCCCCAGCCATTCGCGACGAGATGCACGCGCTCGTGTCCGACGGACTTCAGCCAATCGAGCACCTGCAACAGATCGAGCGTCCGCTGACCGGGATACGGACGGTCCAACATCACCCCATGTGCGGCATAGAAATAGTCGTTGCCGTAGGGAGTGAGAAACGTCGCCGCGCCGCCGCAGGTATCGGGACGCGAATCGCCGACGCCGCGGACATCGACTGCATAAAACGGTTGTTCGCCCGCAGCTTTTACGATGTCCGACACCCACGCGTCAGCGCGTAGTTCGGCATCGGCAGAATGATGCGACACGTACAACGTGCATTCCGGGATGCCGCTGGTTGGGCGGGAGATGTGCGGTTTTGGACTGAGCCGTGTGACAATCGCTTCAATGCCGGGTTCGGTCTGCACGGCATAGTTCGTGAAGTAGGGAAGCGGATACTTCCGGCCCGATGTGCCGCGCAGAATGCGGTACGATACATCCGCGCGGAATGCTGACAGACGCAGTACCCTAGTTATCGTCGACCGAAGTGCGTGACGCTCCCATGCGGGCCGGTCTTTAGCCAGTTGTGTTGCCGTGTCCCGCGTGAAATCAACCACGGTCCGCGAAGGAACCTCACTCACCTGACCATGCGGCAAGACTTGCAGCGTCGCATCCTTCTCGATGGTCAGCGCCGGTTCGGTATGTCCCTCGGCGATCTTCGTCTGCTTGTTGAAGAAGCCGTACATCGCTTCGCGGTTCGGTTGTGAGTACCCGTGTTCATCCGGGCCGATGTGCAACTGCACGTTCTGTTCGGCACCGAGCAGTCCGTAAAGTTTCTTGAGGTTTCGATAGGCGAACTCCGACCCGCGGGCATCGAAGTAGTCGCGTTCCTGGGCCATGATGATCACCGGTCTGGGGGCCATCGCTGCCAGAAAATCGTCGTGCTCCAAGCCCATTGCCAGCACGTACGGCGGGCATTGTTCGGTATCCGCGGGCAGCTCGTTCTGGAAGTTACGACGGAACTGCGTCACCGCACAACTCGGCGCCGCCATTGTCCACCGTCGTTCCACGCCGCACAGCCACATCGTCATCGTGCCGCCGCCGGAGTTACCCGTGATGCCGACATGCTTGGGATCGACCTCCGGTCGACTCAACAGATAATCGAGCGCCCGCATGCCATCCCACGCCCGCCAGGATCCAAAGAAGTCCCCCACCAGAAACTGCTGGTTGCCGCTGTGAAGATGCTCGAGCACGCCGACACCCACAGTCGATTTTCCAAGGTGCTCGTCGGGATATTGCAACCGTTCGCCTTGACCAATCGGGTCGAAAATCAGCACGACATAGCCCTGCCGTGCGAGTCCCTGGGCGAACGATTGATACGCTTCCGCCGCTTTGCCGTTTGCCGAGTGTCCACACGAACCGACTACCCCCGGCAACGGAAATTTGCGGCCTTTCGGCACATACAGATTTGCCGTGACGAAGAACTCAGGACGGCTCTCGAACAATACCTTTTCGATGGTGTACGTGTCGCGGTCGACAATCCCGCTGACGCGCGGTTTTAGCGGCGTCCGCTCGGGCCACGGTCCGAACGCCTTCTGAATCTTCTCCTGCACGAACTTCACATACGCTTGGGCGTCGGCTTTGCTGTTGATCGCCGCTTTCCGTTTCAACCCCACTTCAACCGCCGCAGCGATCTGTTGTTCATAGAACTCATGCACCATCCGTGTGAAGCGATTGAACGGCACAACGGCACTACCGCCGGCTTGAGCCCACAGACGTTGAGCCCACGCGGACCCGGCAACCGCGGCAGTGGATGATTTCAAAAGTGTGCGACGATGCATGGTGAGATCCCTGGACCAGCCCGTAGCGCGAGCAAGGGCGATCCACTTGAAAGTTCAAGACGCCCTTGCTCGCGCTACGGGCTGGTCAATCTGGTCTACTTCACAATGCTCGGTACGGTCTCATACTGCACGACTTCGCGCAACTGCTTCAAATCGACTGGCTGGCCCGGCTTCGGAAACGGAAAACTCAACAACCACCACTCTTCGATGAAGGACGCGGCTTGCCCCGGTTGCAGACGTTCCAGCGGGCCGATGGGTTCCAGTTCGATCCGCGCTCCGGCGGGATACCATACCGACAATGTTAACCCCGCGGCTTCGCCATAGACCCGGTTGGGGTCGACGGCGAATCGCTTCACGAAGAGCGTGTCATCCGGCAGCAGGTATGCCAGCCAGCCCGCGGCCGAATCGAACCCCAGCTTCGGTTTCCGAGGCGGGGCGAGGATTTCGAGGAAGCCGTCGCGGATCCGGATTTGATCGTCGGTGTTCCGCACGTTGATGATCGCGCTGTCCTCGTACATCGCATATTGACCCGGAAACCGGCTGCGTCCGGCCAACGGCACTAGACAGATACCGCCACCGGGAGAGAACGACCGGCCCCAATGGCAGACCTCGCGCAGCTCCTTCGACGCATTCGTCATGACTTGCTCACACCGCAGTAACGCGCCGTGTTTTTCCTCACGACGGGCGATGGCAGTGAGCTTTGCGTCTTCCAGATAGAAATTGCGGATGAGTTGAATGCCGGTGGCGGGATCGCGTTGGCTGGTGAGTCGGGCCATCCGCGGGCCGGTGATTTCCGCGGTCCATGCTCCGGACCACAATGTGGGATGGGGCGGCGTGACTAACTCCGGGCCGATGTCGAACCGCCCGGCGGAAATCGATCGCGACTTACCGTTCGTCGGTTCTTTCTCGGCCGGATCAAGCCATAACGCACTCTTGCCGCGGACAGTGAATTCCAGCGGTCGACCACCAGCTTCAAAGGACAGAACCGCTTTCGCGTCCCCATGCGATATATGCACGGCCTGCTTGTCAGCATGATACGGGGCGAGTTTCACACCCTCGAGTTCCGCACCGAGCAGAAACTGCGACTGAGCCCCCATCGGGATGCCGAGCAGCAACACCAGCGAACAGATCCACAACGAGTGCAACATGGCCAAATTCTCCCGAGCGCGTGATCGGAGCGACGACTGAGAAATGTAAGAGATGCGGGCAGGATTCGCCAGAAAGTCATCCTCCCTCTTTTTAATAGGGAGGCAGCATTCGTCGCGCGATGTGTCCCAACACGATACCGAAGAAAATCGCGTTTCGGATCAAACCGATGCCGGGGAACACGGAAGGAACGGGAACAGACTCGCTCATTTCGATGGCGTTAGCGGTCGACTCCGCGAGAGTTTTCATCCAGTAGACGGTCCGCGGCCATTCCCACAAGCCATCCATCCAAGCCTGAGGGATGCCGCTCGGTCCCACGCCTGCTCCGACAATCGCTCCCACAATCGCGGCGGTCGTGTCGGTGTCACCCCCACAGCGGATCACGGCATCCACACTGCGGCGGTAGTCGCGCGGATGACTCAGCCACGCATGGAGCGCCACCGGCACGGTGCGATACACGTAACCCGACACGCCGCGACCACAGCCGATCTGTTCAGCAAAGGCTGCGGTGGATTCTCCAGCGGCGACACTCCGTTCGACGTTAGTCATCAACGACTCGAATTCGTCTGAGGAATCGTTTTGAACGACATCACGATACTGCCGGAAGAACTCGTCTGCCGTGTCGATCCCGCGCTTCGCACACCAAGCCGCCAGCGCAGTCACCCACGCACCGTGATAAGCCTTGGGATCGGTGTGAGTCAGCGTTGTCGAGGCTCGCACAAACCGTTGCAGTACGTCGAGATCGTCGATCGCTGCGCCGAGAACGGGACTGCGCATCGCCGGCCCATTGCCCGCGGAAAACACACCGCTGTGAGGGGGGCCAAAACCGAGCCACAACTTGACGATGGAGCGTAACGTTGCCAAGCCGATCCCGGCCGGGACGCCGAGCAGCCACCATCGAAGACGCCGACCGAGTTCCTGCGCGAACCGTTCGGGATCATTGGGGGCGGTACACAAGGCCTGCGCGACCATCACCGTATGCTCGGTGTCATCCGAGACCATGCCGCGACCGAACACGAACCGATGTCGATCCGGCTCCCCGAGCAACCGCACGCCGCGCCGCTTCGACAACCCTTCGTAGGGCAAGCCGAGCGCGTCCCCCACGGCACACCCCAGTATCGCCCCGGTGACGGCCGCACGGTGGTGTTGGTCATCACTCACGTCGGACCTCGTCGAGCTAGTCCTTGTAGGGTGTGTTGCAACGCACCACATCATGCATTGGAATGAAGGAGAACGGTGCGTCGCGACGCACTCTACGATGCTGGGCTTGTGCGGACTTCGCCCCAACTATCCGTCACGTGGTGATGCATCCTACGTCATTGACACACTCAGTTTTCCATTAAATCGGCACGGCATTTCTCAATCGCGTCATAGATTTCAATTTCAAATCGCCACAAGTCAATGTCGGCTGAAGCTACGAAACATTTCACGATTGGAATGCATCTAGGTGGCCGTTTTCCAGCACGATTGATTTGCAAGAGAATAGCTGCAACCTTTGAAACATCACTCGTCCTGCTCAGTATCTCTGCCTGCCAGGGCAGGGCAAGCTGTCCGATACTTTCCCCGGTCTCTCTGGTAATAGCTATTGCATTAGGGTTGAGCCAGTCTTGAGAACGGATATAGACTCTCAATCGTTCCCCGGTACAGCACTGTGCGATGTCGGCCTGGATGAACCGCGACTCGATATTCTGTAAGGTGCATACGAATGAGTAAATCGGTTGAAGTGCCATTGCAAATGCTGTTAATGTTATTTACTCGTTCCCATGCTCCGCGTGGGAATGCCGGGCCGCGACGCTCTGCGTCGCCTTCTTCAATGTTCCTGGCATGTACCAATCAAATTCGTCGACGCGGAGCGTCTGGGCCGTGTGTTCCCACGCGGAGCGTGGGAACAAGTTGTCATGATAGGTTGAATCGTAGCATTACACCGGGCGTTCGGTGTAGGCGCGGAGTTCGTACAGCCGCGCTTGTTCGTTGCCGTTGGTGGCGGTAATGCGGACGCGGAGTGATTTGAGGGCGACGGCTTCAAAGTCATGGCGGCGGAGGCGTTGGTGGTTGTTGGTCACTTTGGCGAGGCTGACCGACTTGCCGTCCGTCGTGTTGCCGATCAGTTCGTAGTCTTTCACCGTTTCCGGTTGCGGGGCGCGGATCATGTTCTTGTTGTGATTGTCCGCGCTGGTCAGCGTCAGTTCGCGATGGAAGCCGGTGTCCCACGTCAGTTGAATGTGCGACACCGTCTGCGGCTGGTCCCAGTCGAGTTGCAGCCACGCCTCGCCGTCTTTGGGGAGTTCACACATCCAACGATGCTTCATCTCGCCGTTGCCATCGCGGGTGAAACCGTCGAGAACACTCTCCGGCGTCGAGTCCTTATAGCTGCCCGATGCGGTGGCTTTCGCCTTCCGCGCAAGGTCCCGCGGGTCTTCGTTCTTGCGGTGCTTGATGCTCTGGTCATCACGCAGCAACGTTTGAATCAACGTTTTCACCTGACCGGAATCATTCGCCAATTGCTTCGGCGTCGTTCCATTCTTCACACATTGCGCTGCGGCAGTGCCGAGGGCCTGGCCCATCACCGCACACGTTGCCATGACGCGCGTCGACGTGAACGCCACATGGCTGCAACTCGCATTGCGGCCAGCCATCATCAGGTTGGAAATGTCCTTGCTGATGAACGATCGCAGCGGGATGTTGTAGACCTCGGGGAGCTTGATCGACGTAAACGGGGGAATTTCCGGGTTGTCGAAGCCGCTGGGCGGATGTTCGTCGAGCGGCCAGCCGCCGATGCAGACCGCGTCGTCAAAGTCGCCGTTGAGACCCATCACGTCCTGTTGCGTGAGGATGTGCTCGCCTTCAATCCGGCGGCTTTCGCGCTTGCCGGGGACCATGCCGACCCAGTCCATGCCCCAGTTCTCGGCCCCCTTCACTTCGCCGCTGTTCTTGATGTAATCCCACACGCCGGTGACGATGGAGAGCAGCTCGAACCGCACCCGTTCGTTGTCGCGGATGGTGTCGAGATGGCCGCCCCATTCGATCCACCAGTAGCCGTATTCCCAGCCGCCGACGCCGCGGAACCGCAGGTGCTTCTTCTCAATCTTGCGAGCCCACTTCGGCGGCGTGTAACCAATCGGTTTGCCGTAGTCGCGCGAGGTGAAAAGGATACTGCTGCCGAGCACATCGCGGGTCGCCTTTTCCCACGCGAGCGGTTCGCCGAACTCTTTGCGGTCTTCGTGACCCCAGCGGATGGTCGCCCCGGCTTCGAGAGCCAGCCGCGAGTCGCCGGTGCAGTCGGCGTACAGTTTCGACGTGATACGATAAAGGTGTTCGGTCTTGTCGCAGCGGGCCATCACGCGCTGAATTTTCTTGTCGCCGACATCCGCCGCATAGACCGTGGTATCAAGCAGCAGCGTGATGTTCGGCTCGCTGACGCACTTGTCGTAGAGCAGCAGATCCCACAATTCCCACGACCGGTGCGGATTGTTCGCGGCGTCTTCGAGTCGGAGTTCCTCGATGATGCCGCCCTCACGCCAGCCCGGACGGCCGGTGTGATTGTTCGCCCCGACGATGTGCATCTTCACTTCACTGGACGAATTGCCGCCGAGCCGCGAGCGGTCCTGAATGAGCACGACCTTCGACCCATGCCGCGCCGCCGCGAGGGCCGCACACACGCCCGCCGGTCCACCCCCGGCGACCAGCAGATCGCACTGGAGATCGACCAGCGTCATGTTCGGTTCACCTTTGAACCGTTGCGACGCATCCGGCGGCGCGATGGTCTCAAACGCCGCCCGAATCTCCGCCGGCGTCGCCGCCTCCGCCGCATGCAGCGGCTTGAAGTCGCGGGCATCTATCAGCAACGAATACCCCGCACCAGCCCCGAGACCAGCGAGGAACGAACGACGGGAAACGGGATCGAGCGGCATGATGTGCAATCTCTGAAGCGCGAGGGGGAAAGCGAAATATAGAGCACGAAAGTCTGAAGGAGATTCTAAACGAAAAGGGAGACATGCGCCAGACCGGACATGCCTTTTCACAGTTCTTCGTTATTGTCAGGAAACGTTTCGACCGGGTGGCGTCACCAGCTCAACTGTGTGACCGTCCAGATCTTTGACCACCGCCCGTCGCCCCCATTCGGAGTCACATGGTGAGACGACTAACTGCGCGCCGACTTCCGTCACCAACTCGACGATACCGTCCACGTCATCGACACTGAAGCCAATCCGCACATTGGTCGTTGGCAAGTCGTCCGGACGGAGCGGATAGAGTTCAAATACGAATCCGTTGACGGTCGACGTATAGTGCTCCGGGCCATTTCCATGCCGGTGCGGCAGAAATAAGAGACCCAACTGACGATAGAATGCTTCCGCACGGTGAATGTCCGGTGAGCGCAACACAAGCAGATTCGCCATTGGTGGTGCAGCGTACACAGTTTGATTCCAGAATTTGCAGTTGGTCCAGATACCGCGTGCCAACTGCGAAGGCTTTGTGTCGCAACGGGCTTTCTTGATGATCAACACTGGCGGTCCAAAGCGACCGCCAGTGCAGGGGATTACTTCTGGAATTATACCTGCCGGAAGCACGGCACTTTTTGACAGTCGACAGTCATCCGTGACTAAACCGTCCGTTGGAAATTAAAGATTTACGATCGAAATGCAATTCCCTGCAGTGGCACCTAATACAGGGGCATAGAGGAGCGACTCCGGAATTGGGTCACTTTAGGGCTCCTAACGCGTTCGCGGTGACTGCGGCGAGCACGCCACCAATGACTGGGCCGACGACGGGCACCCAGGCATACCCCCAGTCGCTGTCGCGCTTGCCGGGAATGGGCAGGAAAGCGTGGGCCAGCCGTGGCCCGAGATCGCGGGCGGGATTGATCGCATATCCGGTTGTCCCGCCGAGAGAGAGGCCGATGCCGAAGACCAGCAGGGCGACCGGCAGCAAACCGAGCGATCCAAGTCCCAGCGGGGCGGCTTCCTCCCTGCCGGGCAACGCGACACTCGCCGATGTCATGAGAAAGATGGGTAGCACCAGCGCGAATGTTCCTACGGCTTCGCAGAACAGGGCTTGAGTGTTCTGGCGGATGTTTGGGGCGGTACAGAAACAGGCGAGCTTGCCATCCGCATCATCGCTGACTTTGAAGTGTTCGCGATAGAACGCGTAGACGAGCACGCCGCCGACGAACCCGCCCAACATTTGGGCGACGATGTACTCCACGGCTTTCGCGGCACTGAGTTTGCCGGCCGTCACCATGGCCAGTGTGACCGCGGGATTGAGGTGCGCGCCGCTGGCTTGTTCACTGCAGAACGCACCAATGTAGACCGCCAGCGCCCACCCGGCGGTAATCACAATCCAGCCGGAATTGTGGCCCTTCGTCTTCGCCAGCACCACATTGGCGACGACGCCGTTGCCGAACAGAACCAGCAGCGTCGTTCCCAGAAACTCGGCGACGAATGGACTCATGGGATGCTCATTAATGGTGATTCAGGAGGGGACGATTCCATCGTTCGGCACACCCCTCACTTTGGAGGGGCGGACACGAAGATTCTCACGGTGTTTTCGCAGCGGAGAGGGGACCACAGACAGCCGGATCCGAGAGCTCGGCACCCAACTGTACGATTGCGAATCAACCGCGGCACAACGTAGCAGAACGCACAAAGTTCTGCACGCGTCGGTTGGACTCCATCGCCCTGCGACTTGAGACAACACCCTGGGAGACGGGCGCAACGCACCACTGCTGACGAAATATGACATATCGTCTTGACGTGACGATCTTAAGTACGGTAGGCTCGCGCTGGTGATTCTTTATATCTCTTAGATCGATGCCTTTCGCTCTTGCTGGATGTCGTCAGGCAAGTACCTGTTTTACGTGACCCAATCGAGAGTGCACAGGACGGACTTTACTGCCTAAAGATTGAGCACAGCGGGTCGTCTCTCTGCCCGAAGTGCACTTCCTCCGTCAAATCCGACGGAAAAGTTGCGTTCGACTAAACCGCATTCTGTTGCAGTCCACTTCCCATTGACCTGTCGTTCACGGTGCCGAGTCGCTAACGCCGCGGCTGCTCGGCACGAAAACTGCACGAAAGGGGTGTAAATCTTGCTGTCTGCTTGTGTACCGGCTCGGCAGACAATGCGGCCTGCCATACGCTGCCATCTTTCATCCCCACCTTTTTGGAGCGTTCTCATGATTCGTCGTCGTGGATTTACGTTGATCGAACTCCTGGTTGTGATCGCGATCATCGCGATCCTGATCGCCCTTCTTCTCCCAGCGGTCCAGCAGGCGCGAGAGGCTGCTCGACGGACCCAATGCCGAAACAATCTGAAGCAGTTCGGCCTGGCGATGCATAATTATCATGACAATTTCATGGTCTTTGCGAATGGCAGCCACCCTACCCCGACTTATCCCGGCGGCGGCTATCACATGGGCTGGGCTCCGAAGATTTTCCCGTACATGGATCAGGCCACGCGGTACAACGCGATGCAAACCTTCTCCCCCAATCCTATTTCCGAACTGGGGCCGTGGCGCTTGGCGACCGCACCGCACAACGGGGCCGATCCGATCTGGGGACCGGTGCCCGGATTCAGTTGCCCTTCGTCTGCGCTCGGTGATCGTAGTCCCGACATTATTGTCGCCGTCGCACCGCACAATAAGGATCACGGAGCCTTGCATTACCGGGCCTGTTCCGGTCGCGTCGAAGATGTTGTGAATACGACGGACGCGGTTGCGTACCAGTACGCCGCGTCCGGCATCATTTTTCCCCATAGCAAAGTGCGAATGGCGGACATCACCGATGGCACCTCGAACACGATTCTGCTTGGGGAATCGTCGTCCTCTCAGGGATGGACAGCCAGCCTCAAAGCGGGATGGGGTGGCATTCAGCCGTGGACGTGGGGGATGTACTGGTATGTCGATACCCGACGGCTCACCATCGACAGCAAGCACATCGCGTTCCCGATTAACTTCAAGGGCAGCTTCACCAATAACTCGACACCCTACACCAGCTTCCATACGGGGGGAGCGCACTTTCTCCTCGCAGACGGATCGTGCCGATTCTTGAGCGAGAACATTGATCTCAATACGTTGAAATCGCTAGGCACGCGCGCCAAAGGTGAGGTGATCGGCGAGTTCTAAGACTCGTATGCGTCGTTCCACTTTCGCGATCAGAAAAGCTACTACATTCGCCCAGCCGATTCGATCGGCTGGGCTTTCAGACTTTCAACGCTCAGGGAGCCTCTTTCGATGAATTCACGTCAACGGATTGCCTCCGTGACTTTCGTGTTGTCGACCGTCCTCGTCCTGCAACTCGTTGGTTGCAGTTCCGAAAACCGTAAACCGACCGCAGCCGTTCGCGGCAAGGTGACCTATAACGGTGAGCCATTGCAAATTGGCTCGTTGTTGTTTGTTCCGGTGGCTGGCGGTCCTTCATCAGAAGGAAACATTGATCGCAACGGCAACTACCGGATGGGTACATACACGACCGTGGACGGTGCCGTCTTGGGTAAGCACCAGGTGATGATCACGGCGTTCACCTCCGCGGGCGGTTCCGGCCTGCCCGAAGATTCCGTGAAGGGCGATGCTGCTCCGGTTTCGATCATTCCCGAGAAGTACGGCGACCTGGCCAAGTCCGGCCTCGAAGTCGATGTTAAATCAGGCAGCAACGAGATTGACTTCGTGCTCACCTCCAAAATGGGCGAAGTGAAAGTCAACAAGTAGCCGGTACATCGGCTGACAGATCATCAAACCGTAGGGCAGGCTCGCGCCTGCCATCGAATCACAACGGGGGTTTAACCTCACGTCTGTGGTTTGGTGGCAGGCGGGAGCCTGCCCTACGGCGTTATGCCTTGAACCCCGACATGTACGGGAGTTTGCCCGCGGCTTGCTGGACCGCCACGGCACCGTCGAGAAGTTGGCCCAGAAAATCCCAGTTGCCGGTGACGAGGGACGAGCGGGCGCTTTCCAGAATGGTGATCGGGGCGGTGATGTCCCCCAGTTTTACCTGTTTGGCGTCGAGGTCGACCACGATCTCCGCCCGCGGGTTGGCAATGACCGCTTGCGACAGCCGTTCGAGATCGGCACGCGAGGCACACACGCAGGGGATGCCCAGCGTGGTGCAGTTGCCGAAGAAAATCTCGGCGAACGATTCAGCGACGACGGCCTGAATGCCCCACCTCATGAGGGCCTGTGGGGCGTGTTCGCGCGATGAGCCGCAGCCGAAGTTCCGCCCGGCGACGAGCACTTTGCCCGATCTGTAAGCCGGGTTATCGAACGGATGCGATTTGTCCTGCTGGCGGTCGTCCTCGAAGGCGTGTTCGCCGAGGCCGTCAAACGTCACACAGCGTAAAAATCGCGCGGGGATGATGCGGTCGGTATCGATGTCATCGAGTAACAACGGCACGCCAGGACCGCGGACAGTTTTGACGGCTTGGACCATGTTTCTTTCCAGTGTTTGCCCCCCGTCAATAGCGGGGGGATCGTGGGATGGGCAATTGCAGACCCCCGGTCATTGACCGGGGGCTAAGACGATGATCGTTACAACATCTCGCGCACGTCAGTCACGGAGCCGGTGATCGCGGCGGCGGCGACCATCGCCGGGCTCATGAGCAGTGTGCGGCCGGTGGGGCTGCCCTGGCGGCCTTTGAAGTTGCGGTTGCTCGACGAAGCACACACTTCGCGGCCTTTGAGTTTGTCCGGGTTCATTGCCAGGCACATCGAGCATCCCGCTTCGCGCCATTCAAACCCGGCGGCGGAGAAGATCTTGTCGAGACCCTCTTCCATTGCCTGCTTGCGAACCTGCTGCGAACCCGGAACCACCAGCGCCTTCACACCCTTTGCCACATGCTTGCCCTGGACGATGGCGGCAGCTTCACGCAGGTCGCTGATGCGGCCGTTGGTGCAGGAACCAATGAAGGCCACATCGATCTTCTGGCCCTTGATCGGCGTGTTTTCCTTCAGGCTCATGTATTCGAACGCTTCCTGCACACCTTTCTGATCATCCTTCGGGAAGGACGCCACGGCGGGAAGAAGTTCGCTCACCCCGATGGCTTGTGCCGGGTTGATGCCCCACGTCACGGTGGGTTCGATCGTGCTGCCATCGAACACCACGCGGTCGTCGAACTCAGCATCCGGGGCGGAGGCCAGACTTAACCACCATTTGGCCGCGTTGTCGAATTCGGTATCCTTCGGAGCAAACGGACGGCCTTTGATGTAATCGACGGTTGTTTGATCCGGGTTGATGTATCCGCAGCGGGCACCCCCTTCGATGCTCATATTGCAGACGGTCATCCGTTCTTCCACTGACATGCGATCAATGACCTCCCCGGCGTATTCGTAGGCGTAACCGACGCCCCCTTGCACGCCGAGTTTACGGATGATGTGCAGGATCACGTCCTTGGCGAAGACGCCTGGCCGCAGTTTGCCAGTGACTTCGATGCGGCGGACTTTCGGTCGGCTCATCGCGAGGGTTTGCGTTGCCAACACATCGGCGACCTGGCTGGTGCCGATGCCAAAGGCGATGGCCCCGAATGCACCGTGCGTGCTGGTGTGGCTGTCGCCACAGGCAATGGTCATGCCCGGTTGCGTGAGGCCTTGCTCGGGCCCCACGATGTGCACCACACCCTGGCGGTTGTCATCGATATTGAACAACTGGACGCCGAAGTCGCGGCAGTTCTTTTCGATCGCCGACATCATTTCTTCGGCGAGCACGTCGAGGAACGGCCGCGCCTGATTATCCGTCGGGACGATGTGATCGACGGTGGCCACCGTTCGCTCGGGATACGGCACTTTCAGGCCGCGTTCCCGCAAGATAGCAAAGGCCTGAGGGCTGGTCACTTCATGAATGAGGTGCAAGCCGATGAAGAGTTGCGTTTGCCCACCGGCCAACGAACGGACTGTGTGCAGATCCCAGACTTTGTTGAACAGATTGCGACGGTCGGACATGGTCGATTCTCGTGATAGCAATGGACAAATGAAGCGAGGTTTTATTGTACCGGACTAAGCGTCACTTCGAGGACGCGGAAATTCGAAATCTCAAATCCGAAGGAAGCACGAAAATGAGAAAGGAGGAAACGTCCCGAACTCGACGGTGTTTCATCCAGCTGTTTTGAATTTCGTGCTTCGAGTTTCCTTCGGATTTCGACATTCGAATTACGGATTTCTCAGCCACCAGCGAGAAACGCTTCGATGCGGTTCAGGCCGGTTTCCAGGATGTCCATACTGGTGGCGAAGGACAGCCGCACGTAGCCGGGAGCCCCGAACGCATCCCCGGTGACGAGCGCGACATGGGCTTGCTCCAGCAGAGCGGTGCAGAAGTCCGTCGCGTTGTGGACAACCTTGCCACCGCCGAGGTTCTTGCCGAAACGGGCGCTCACATTGAAGAAAGCGTAAAATGCGCCACCCGGCTGGGCAAAAGTGAGACCGAACTTGGACCGCATCGCTTCCAGCCGCCCCATCACATAGTTCCGGCGTTTTTCGAACTCGACCCGCATCGTTTCCACGCTTTCCTGCGGACCATCCAGAGCAGCCACCGCGGCATACTGGCTGATACTGCACGGATTCGAGGTTTCCTGACTTTGCAGGTTATCCATCGCCTTGATGATCTCCGCGGGGCCGACGGTCCAGCCGATCCGCCAGCCGGTCATCGCATAGGCTTTGCTGACGCCGCTGACGAGGATCGTGCGGTCCGCGACATCTTTGCCGAAACTCGCGAAACAGCGGAACTGCGAACCGGTGTAAATCAATTTCTCGTAGATCTCGTCGGCGAGTACCGGGATGTTCTTCTCGACCGCAACCTTGGCAATCGCTTCGAGCTGCGCCGCGGAGTAGGCGGTGCCGGTCGGATTACACGGGCTGTTGAGCATCAGCAGCCGCGTGTACGGTGTAATCGCCGCGGCAAATTGTTCCGGCGTCATTACGAAACCGCTGGCTTCCGTTGTCGGCACCAGCACCGGCGTGGCGCCGGTCAAGGTGACAAGTTCGCTGTAGCTGACCCAGTAGGGCGTTGGGATGATGACTTCATCACCGGGGCCGCACAGCGTGGTGAGGACATTGTGAATCGAGTGCTTCGCACCGTTCGAGATGAGCACGTTCGCCGGCGTGAACTTCAGACTGTACTCGCGTTCGTAGTACCGGCAGACCGCCTGCTTCAGTTCGACGATCCCGCCCGCCGCAGTGTAATGGGTGTGGCCGGCTTTCATTGCGGCAATGGCTGCCTGTTGGATGTGTTCCGGCGTGGTGAAGTCCGGTTCTCCGAGCGTGAAATCGTAAACCGTCACCCCCTGGGCTTTCAGGGCTTTGGCTTTGGCAGCAGCAGCCAAAGTCGCGGACGGCTTCAGAGTCTTCAATGCGGGAGACAGGCGGACGGCAGACATTGCAACACCACAACAACCAGCGGAACGGTCCGTTCCCCCAGTGAGAACAGACGAATCGAGCTATTGTCAGGCGTTGGGGTTAGGTTCGTCAAGGACACGAAAATCAAAGGGTCTATTCGCTCGCGCTTTGCAGGACACTAGACGCCGTTGTGTTCCCCAAGAATTCGGGAGAGTAAAGAGGACAACGCGCGACTTCTGGCATCCGTAAAACGCAAGCGACCTATGCCTTTCTCGTACCTGTGACCCTCAACCACCTCCCTCCACCAACCGTCGTGACCGGTGTTTCCCCCCTGTTTGGACTATTCATCAATTTTCGCCAAACCCCTACGGCTTATCTTGCCGATGAAATCGCTGCAACAGGCGTGAACAGACTGATCGTTCCAAACGGCCCGAACGACGATGGCCATTTTGGAGACCGAATCAGTCTGTGGGGCGCGGTTACGTCATCGCGACAGTGCCGGTTCACCGTCAGTTGCGGCCGAAGTGATTGCGACAAAATGAGTCAGAATCAGAATTTCCGCTTGACTCATTCGCCGAAGACCCATAAAAGTTGATGGAACGATTGTGTGGTAAGTCTTTGATCAGGATGAATTCACACAATCGGACTGTCGCGAAATTGCGTTGCTTCTCTCTTGCGGGTGCCAAAGAGAGACAACTTCCCAGGGAAACGGGCACCCGACATTGCTTCAGATAGGAGCCACGGATATGGCCGCGAAGACCACGAAGACGACGAAGGCTGCCCCGGCGAAAGCCGCTCCGGCAAAGACCACCAAGTCCGCCAAGGCGAAACCGGCTGCCAAGCCGGCCGCGAAGCCTGCTGCCAAGAAGTCGCCGAAGGCGAAAGCTGGCAAGTAAGCCGCTTTTAGCGATCTTTGATCGCTCGAATCACGCAAATCAGCCGGGAGTTTTCTCTCGGCTGATTTCGTTTTCCGGGGGTTCATCTTCGCAAAAACCACGCGGGAACGTAGATTCCCTCCACGTCAAACCCATCGGACGGCATTGATCACGGAATGATCGCGATGATGGATGCCAAGTCTCCGCTTCTCCTACGAATCCTGGCCCGCACAATCGTCATTGTGATCGCGGGGCTGGGCTGCCGTGTTCCGGAACCCCCCGTTTTCAAAGACCATCGCCAAGGCATCATCTACGACACGGCGATGGAAGCCGAACTCCGGAGCGGCAAAGCTCACACGCTTATCCAGACTTCCTACGGCGAATACGTCGACACCCTTGCCGAACCGGTAGCGATCACAGATTGGTCCGACAAATCGTGTCGCTGGGAAATTTTCGTCGGCACCAACCGTGGACTGTGGGATGACGCGACCGGGACGCCGAACGCTAACCGGGTATTGGACCATCCGCAATACGGTCGCGCCGAGGTGACGATCCCCCGGAAGCCACGCGATAAAACGGCCTCGCTGCCGGGATTACCTTGGCGTAAAAACCGCGATGGTGACCAACCCGCGACCACCGTGGACTCTGGGCCGTTGTCATCAGCGGAGTTTTTGACGGGCGTGTGCGATCAATTGGAACGATCGCGGCAGGGCGACCTGCTGCTGTTCGTGCATGGCTTCAACGTGCGGTTCGATGAAGCCGTGATTTGCGCCGCTCAGTTGGCGTTGAAGATGCCATTCAATGGGGCCGTAGTCACCTACGCCTGGCCAACGCAGGGAGGCGTTTTCAACTACGATGAAGATGAACCGATCAATAAAGCATCGGTTGCGCCGTTCATGGAGTTTCTGCAAACATTGCGGGCCGGCATTCCGGCGCAAACGCGGATCACGATTCTCGTCCACAGCATGGGGAATCGCATTGTGATGGATGCCTTGGATCAAATGCCGTCACCATCGGGCGAGAAGCCTATTTCGCAGGTGGTGCTGTGTGCCCCCGATGTCGGACGGAAGGACTTCGAGCGCTGGGCTCCAGGCGTGCTCGACCAAAGTGAACGGGTCGCGCTCTACAGCAATGCCAGCGACTCCGCACTGATTGTCTCCAAAGGAAAGCACGCGGAAAGCCGCGCTGGCGATGCTTGGCATCCGGTCCTGGTCCCCGGAATTGAAGTGGTCGATTGCAGCCGTGTTGACCTGACGATGATGGGGCACAGCTACTTCGGAGAAAATGAGGACGTGCAGACCGATCTCTTCATGCTCATCAAAGAGCAACGGTCGGCAGACAAACGTCCGCATCTGGAACGTCGGGAAAATGAAACCGGGGCGACGTACTGGTCTTTCCAGCACAGCGCCCCGGCGATTTATTGCACCTGGCATTTCGACGAACGGGAATAGTTCCCGCTCAGCGGGACTACGGTTGTCGGGCGACTTTTCCCGTCAGCGTCAGATCGAGTTTGCCGGGGAACTGTTGCCCCCCCGCTTCCATTTTCATCGAGCCCTGAATTCGGACCTTCGATTCGCTTTTGTGCAATTCACCGGCCTCGGCGTCGAACAGGTACTCTCCGGCGCCTTCCGTTGGCTTCAAGTCACTTTCCAGAACTTTCAGTGGCGACTTGGTATTCGGGTCCATCGCATAGCTGACCGTTTGGGGGGTGCTCACCAAACGGTGCAACGTTTTCCCGCCGACATCGGTCGTTCCCTTGTATTCGACCTTACTTGTGATCGTGAGCGTTTGTCCGCTGCCGAGGTCCGCCTCGATGGAAAACTCCCAAGTATCGCCGACCTTTACCGCCTCGGCGGGCAGATACGACAAGGCCTGATTGGCGGCTTTTTTCCGTCGCTCGGGATCGAACATCGAGCGGAATTCTTCGCCTGCCTGGCTCGCGACATCCTCGGCGAAACGAACCGATGACACTTTTCCGGATGCATCCATGACTACGGTCACGGGATTCTTGAAGGTCAACCGCAACAGGACGGCGATGGGTTCCAGCAGCGGATTATCGGCCTTCTTGTCGGGATTGGCGGAGTCGAATTGAAACGTCAACCCGCCGGGCAAATTGATCTCATTCTGCAGCACATCGATCTTCTCGACGATTTCCACCGAACCATCGGGGAGCTTCGGTCCCGCGTGCTGGTTCTGCACGATGAACGTGCTCGTTTTTGTCTCGATGTCTTGCGGTCCGATCGTCAGCACTTGTTCGGATTTCTGATCGATCTGATAGACCCGCTTGGTGTTGGGAAGGGCCTTGGTCTGCAGTTTGACATCTGCGGCGGCGACCCCGCCCAGTACCAACAAACACAACGCTGACAGTGTGAATCGAAGCATGCTGGTTCTCACAAGAAGGGATGGGAGACGGGGCCGGAAACGGCAAAGTGGTTCACCTTGCCGAATTCTGCGATGTAGAACGGGCCGCAACCTGTTTCGGATCACGCGGTGCCCCGCAGGCGTCGCACGCAGTGGCTTCCGGAAGGAGCGTACCCCCGCAAAATTCGCACGGTTTCGGTTTTTGCGCCTCCGCAGCATCGGACACTTTCCGGGCAATCAGCCAGAAAACCGATCCAAACGCGACCATATGGACGACCATGCCGACGATCACCACGGTAAAGACCGCGATCACAAGAAAAACGATCAGCACGGACATTGTGAGAGTTCCTTCACATCGAGTGATGCCAACGGAACGGACGGGGCGTCGGATCAAACAGAAAGGAAAACGACCGTATCGGAAGTGTCGCCTGTTGGCGAGCGGCATGCAAGCGGATGGTTCAGGCTGCATATCCGAATGCAGTCTCGTTCGCTACGCAGACGGATCGGACTCGACTAAGATGGGTGCTGCACGATCCTCGTCGTGTTCATCCCATTGCGCTGGAAAGCTGGTATCGTCGCATGTTGCCCCGTCGCGAATTGTTTCCTCACGTCATCGAAATGAACTATCAGGCCCGCCAACGGATGGGTTGTTCGGTCTACCTCGTCCACGACCGCGGGGAATGGTTGCTGATCGATATCGGTTACGAAGACACCGCCGAGGAAATTGTCGATCTGATCCGCCAGATGGATTTCCAACTCGCGCAGTGCAAGTACCTAGTTTGCACGCATGCCGATGTCGACCACATTCAGGGGATGAAACGCGCCCAGGAATTGCTGCCGTCGGCGAAGCTCATTGGCCATCCGGAATGTCAGCAGGTGCTTGCCGCCGCGGATCGCATCGTGACGTATGCCGAGATTTCCGCGCAGGGGATTTCGATCGATCTGCCTGTGATCACGATTCAGGAAACGATTAACGAAGGCGACCAGTTGACCGTTGGTGGAGTGACACTCGATGTGTGGAACACGCCGGGGCACACCCCGAGTCAACTCTCATTCAAGCTCGGCAACCTGCTCTTCTCGGGCGACAACATCTACCGTGACGGCTGCGTCGGGAACATCGACGCCCATCACGGTTCCGATCTGCCCGACTTCGTGAAGTCACTGGAACGCATCCGCGATGCCGATGTGGAGTGGTTGCTCCCCAGTCACGGCCCCGTCTTCCGCAAGAACAAGAAAGTGTTGCAGAAGACGATCGACCGGTTGACCGAATACCAGCACATGGCCGACTTCGGCACGTGCGCCGTCGATTGGCCACTCTTGGAAGAGTGGGAAGAAGAACTTATCCGCGGTTTCGATCCAGAAAAAGCGTAACTCATTTAGCCCCCCGTTGTCTTCAACGGGGGGAGCGGCGACCATCGATACCAAGAACCTCCGGTTGCGGACAACCGGGGGCTAAATGGTCTGTTATCGTAACGAATTGAATGCATGTCGGCAGACAATCCGAATCCGCTGCGTATGCCGTTCGTCATCGGCCTCGGCGAATTGTTGTGGGACTGCTTTCCAGCGGGGCGACTGCCGGGCGGCGCACCGGCCAACGTCGCCTTCCATGTGCAGCAGTTGGGAATCCCGGCGGCGGTCGCCACGAGTGTGGGGACTGATCCGCTCGGTGATGAGTTGGTGGCCTTCCTCACCGCGAAGGGATTACGGACCGATCTCGTGCAGCGTGATCCGGTTCATCCCACGGGAACGGTCACCGCCACGCCGCGTCCCGATGGTCACACCGACTATGTCTTCCTCGAAGACTGTGCGTGGGATCATCTACGACTAGCAGACGAATCGCGGGTCGCTTTTACAAAAGCGAACGCCATCGTCTTTGGCACGCTTGCCCAGCGGAGTGCTGGCAATCGAAAACTCTATCACGGTGAGCTTCATCTTCGATCAGATTGCCTGACCGTTTACGACATCAACTTGCGGCCGCCGTTTTACGAAGCCGCGTGGATCTGGCAATCGATTGAAATGGCGCGAGTCGTCAAAATGAACGATGACGAAGCGCGGATTCTGGCCGAGATGATGTCGGTATCTTCCGCCTCGCCCGAGGAAGTTGCGCGGCGATTATTGGATCGCTATTCCAAACTCGACCTCGTCTGCATCACGCGCGGGGGTAAAGGGGCTATCGGCGTGACGCGACAGGAGACCGTCGAAATTCCCGGCGTGTCGGTGAAGGTGGTCGATACCGTCGGTGCCGGCGATGCGTTTACAGCGGCGCTGATTGCCTTTCGGCTGTACGAGTGGCCGCTGGAAACCACGCTGCATTATGCGAACCGCATCGGTGCGCTGGTCGCGAGTCGTCCCGGGGCGATGCCGGATTTGCGGGACGAAATCGCGGCCCTGAAAGCCGAACCGCGATGGATCCCGTTTCGCTGAGCGCACATCCTGCAGAGCCGCGCGTCAGGGAGCGAGTTCTGAATTCATGCACACGACCGCGGGGAACTCATTCCCTGACGGTCGTGGCTCGGACGAATCCGTTACTTCTCGCTGAAAACGTTCACCGCTTCTTCATGTTTCACCGGTGACCGGAGATGGTCGGCGGCGAACTGCATTTCGAGGCGGCTGTCACCGGGAGCGATGGCTTCCAACACGAGTTCAAACGTGGCGTTGGTCTTCGGCGACAGCGAGGCGACGGGCTCGAATTGCAGCCGTTGCCCGTTGACCTGGTAGTTCGTTGGCGCTTTGACGCTGACCAATCGCAGTTCCGGCGGCAGATTCACCATCAACTGCACGTTTTCCGCGACGGCCGAACCATTGTTCTTGATCTGGACGCGGCTGGTGACCTTCTCCCCGACGGCAACGAGTCGTTGCAATCCGAGTGGTTCCAGCGCCAGGGCCGGGAAACCTTCAATCGCCACTTGAGGCTTGACGGTGGCCACACTTCCGGTGGGGCCCGTTGCAGAGATCACACCTTCAAACTTACCCGGTGCTTTGGGATTGAGTGTCGCCGAAACGCGCTGTTCGCCGCCGATGGGAAGTGGTCCCACGTTCCAGGTGATCGTGCGGGTGGTGGAATCGAAGATGCCGCCATCGCTGGCGTCAATGAAGTCGAAGCCTGCTGGCACCGTTTCGGTCACTCGCACGCGTTGAACAACCCGTTGGCCTTCATTGCCGACCTTGTTGGCGAACACGGCCTGACGACCGACGTAAACTTTCGGCGGACTGCTGCGGGTCAGCACAATCTGTTCGCCGACGATTTCCACATTCGTTTTCGATTCCGTCGTCACGTTGCCATCGGCCATCGCGATGGATTGCAGTGTCGTCCGGCCGACTTTGGTGCCGGTCAGTTCGAGACGGACTTCACGCGATTCCCCCGGAGCAAGGCGTTCGATCTTGTATTCGAGATCGCTGCCCGCGGGATGGGAAAGTCCTTCGGGAATGATGCTCCGCAGGATCACATTCTTGGCGTCGCTGTCGCCAGGGTTGGAGAGCGTGAAGGTAAACTCCGTCGTCTCCTGCATCCGCATTTCCGACGGACCGTTGACTCGCAGCCGCAGTTGGGGCGAACTGACAACGATGTCCGCCGCGACTTCGGTAACGAACGTGACTTTTGCCACGCTGCCGAGGGTGCCCTCTTCTTCGGGGACGACCTTAATCGAGATTTTCCGTTCGTCGTTGGGTTGAAGCGTGCCGAGCTTCCAGACGAGTTTCTTCTCCTGCATTTCCGCCCGGGGCGCGGTGCCGATGAGGCGGCTGCCGCGGGGAATGCGGTCTTCCACAGTCACCTGCGTGGCAGGGCTGTTGCCGGTATTGCGTACAAGAATCGAATAGATGAGCACCTGACCGAGCACGGCTTTCGGCGGTGCGGTCTTTTCGATCGTGAGACGGGGTTCCTGCACTCCACGCGGCACTTCGAGGGGGGCCGTTCCGTCACCGATCATGGCATCGGAACCGGGACTGCGTTCGCGCGGCGCCGGTTGACGGCTGATCGGCGTACGCGGCTCAGGTTCGGATCGCGCCGGAGGCATGTCGAGTGTCGGCAGATTGTCCACGGGAACCCGAGGGGTTGCAGCGGGCGTGCGGACTTTCGCCGGGGCGAACGGATCAAACGGGTCTTCGGTCGCGGCGGGGGCTGCTTCCGGTTGAGTCGCGGGCGGGTTCACCTGGGGCGGCGTATCGAGATCGGTGGGTAACCGGCTCGGCGGCGGCTCAGCGGCAAATGGGTCGTCTTGCTTGAACGGTTCGGCGGCCGGCGGTTCGGCGGCTCGTTCTTCGCGGCGGTTGCTGCGTGGTGGCGCGGCAGGGATGTCTTCTGAAGGGAAGGGATCTGCCGCCGGTTCACCGAGTGTCGGTGCTGGTGCGGCATTCGGCTCGGGTGCGTCTTTCTCCGGAATCAGCTCGGGCAACCGCGGTGCGGTGGAGTCGGTGGCAGCTTCGGCCGGTGGTGCGGTACCGAAGAACGGATCGGCCTCGACTGCGGGCTCTTTGGCCGCAGTCGGAATGATCTTGGACTCGTTGGCGTCAGCGGTCGGGGTGATCAGTGTCGGACCGAAATCAAACGCATCATCTTTCGCGGCGGATGTCAATTTTTGCGGTGGAGTTGGCAGATCAGCCGCGTTTTCGGCAGCAGGAGCGTTCGCACGGAAGTTGAGTCCCCGACGATACCGCGCCGATTCCGCGGGGTTCGGGGCTTCAATAACAGGGGGCGTTTCCGGTGTCGGCTCGGGTGGAACAGACGCCGCGACAGCCACGGGTTCTTTCGATGCTCGTTCGGTAACGGGGTTGTTGTCGGTGGGCAATCCGAGCGCAGCAGGATCGGCGAACCCCAAGTTCACGTCGGGTTCGACAATATTCGGGACTTCGGTGTCGCTGCGATTCATGACACCCGAGGTCGGCGTCGACGAGGACAAGCCTTGTTGAGCTTGCCAGACGACGACCAATCCCGCTCCCATCACCACCGACATGGCGGCGAGTTTCCACAGTCCACTCATTGGGAATCCCTTCCCCAAAACCCCCTGAGAACCGTCGCCCATCCTGTGCGAAACGGTCCGCCTTGGCGCCATCGTGCCACTCGGCGCAGCAGAACTACCAAAATTGTAAAAATGGGAGAAGAGCAGTTTTTTGCCGGCCGGCCTCTTTTCAGGACCGCAACCATTAGAAAGCGCGTTCCGAATTCGTCATCTGATTGAGTACGCGCTTTCTTATGAACGCGGCTCGGAAAAACTCACAAAGATGTCTTGGGATCTGACATCCACGGCCAACTTGTTTTGGCCGTCGGCGTCGGGGCCGGGGTCGGTTCCGCACCGGGTACGGGCGCGAGTGGTGTAAACTGTTGTGCTTGTTGGAGTTGCCGGTAATATGTGCTGCTGAACCCCCGCGGCTGGTGATAATCCGGCAGGGCGCAACCGGCGACGAACAACACCACAAAGAGTCCGCTGTGGGTGCGTCGTGAACATCGGGATATCGTCAGTTTTATCTGCACAAACGTATCTGCACACAGAGCGGACAATTGGAATAATCGTTTCCCTATCATCGGCACCTCGTCGACGTGGAATCCCGGCATTTTTCCAAATGCCGCGGAACGAAGCTCGTCCCGCACTAAATCAGCCAGAACCAGACCACGGCGACCAAGGTGGGACCGAGCGATCCCAAGAACAGTCGCAGCGGGCTGATGCCCTCCGAACCGAACACTTTGGAGGTCTGCAGAATGCCCACTCCCGCCGGATTCGGAGCGTTCGCAATCACGGTGAGTCCGCCGCCGGTGACCGCCCCGGCCACTAACGCGTACTTCAGATCGGGACCAATGCCTTCCACGAGCGAACCGAGGTAAGTGAGTGCGGCGTTATCGGTGATCGCGGTCAGTGACGTGGCGCCGAAGAACAGCATCGAACCGTCGAGTTGTCCGATCAGCGGACGCAGCCAGTATTCCTGCAAACTTCCCAGCGTCACCAGGCCCGCCAGAAAAAAGCCCACGAGCAAACCTTCCCGCAACTTCAAGTTGTCCTGATATTCGCGCGTTGCCGTCGTCAGCCCCAGAAAGAGCATCAACACGCCAAAAAATACGTCGGGGTGGTGCGCAAAATAGACCACTGCCGCGAGAAACAGCACATGCAGCAACGTCAACCAGGCCGGAATCCGTCGGTTATGAATCTGGACCGGCGGCAATGCTTGCAGTTCGCGTCGAAAAGTGAAGGCCACCAGAACCGTGGAAACCATCGCACTCAACGCAGCCCGCCAACCAAAATGCGTCAGCATGAACGGCGTGTCCCAACCCCACTTCTGGGCTACCATCAACACCGGCGGGGCCGCGAAATGTGTGAGCGTACCCCCGATAGACACGTTGACGAACAGCAGTCCCAAGGTGGCGTATGCCAACCGCAGACTAATGCCCTGGTCGAAATAGCGGCGTTTCAGCACGATGGCGAGCAATGTCATCGCAGCGGGTTCGGTAATGAAGGACCCCAGCAACGGGCCGAGAGAAAGTGCCGTGACAAAGAATGCCAGACTCTCATTCAGTGGTAACCGCCGGGACACGAAGGTGAGTATCGCTTCCCCCAGCGTCACCACGGGACGTGTCGCCGCCACGACCATGACCACCAGCACGAACTTCGCTTCGGTGAAATTGAGTGATTCAATGTAGTGGATTGCTTCCTCAACAGACCCTTGTACGATCCCGACGCCGACGAACAGAACCGCTGCCCAGAGCCCGAACACAACCTCGGTTTCGGCGAGGAAATGCAGCAGGTTTTCGGCCACCGATCCTTTGGGAAAGCGGTGGGCCCAGCGGGCGAAGTACTGCACCGAAAATGTGTGCAACACCGCCACAACAAACAACACCGTGGCCAGCAGTTCCGGTAATGTCGGAGGCATCGTTCTCCATTCTGATTCACGAGTGCGCGATGTGCCGGCGGACCGGCCGTCCCTACCTCGTATGGTACGAAATGACATATCTCTGTCGTGGATCAAATCGCGGCATCGTCCATCGATTCGTCTGATTCAGAGTGCTCGGCGGGTGGCCGGGGTTGGAGCGTACTCGCGAAACCCCGGAAAACAGCGTGTTGCCAAAATGCCGGGGCTTCCCTTCGGTCCAGCCCCGGCCACCCCCGCTTCAAAAAGGCGATGACCCTTTCCCATCGGCTCCGTTGCTGGCGTTCGTCCGGGGGGTTTGATAGAACAACGGAGACCGGATATTCGACCCGGAGCGGTTCACGTCAGGAATGAGTGATGGATGCGGTTTTATCGAGTTTGCTGCAGTTAGTGACGGCGGTGTGGCAGTTGCTGATCGCCCTGATCTTCCTCGTCACGCCGTGGACGCCGCTCATCGGTTATCTCGCGTTCTGGCTGTTCGCGGTCGATTGGGTCAAGTTTCGGCTGGTGCTCATTCGCGGCGGGATCATCGGTGTCCTGCTCATTGTTTTTATGACGACATTGGTCTGGGGCCTGATCGCACCGCCACCGGGGGATTATCACAATATCTTCGGCCTACACCTCTCCAACTTCGTCGGGAAGTTCGTCTATGTGGCGGCCCTGACGGTGATGATGTTCCTCTGCGGGTCGGTGCAACTCTCCGGGCTGTGCGGCTCATGGGCCCAGTTCCCGGAAGACGCCCCTGCGGACGATCATCACGGCCACGATGACCACGGTCATGACGCCCACGGCGATGCCGATCACGCCGTCGCCCACGCGCATTAATCACCAGAAGCCCACGGTTTCTTAACCGTGGGTCTCATCCCGTGCTCACAACGAACCAGGATTCTCATCATGGCAGACGGCAACGGCAACCAGGCGGAACCGCGTCCGCAACAGCCCGTCCAGACGATCACCGAACCGGAAGGCCTGCAACCGCTGTACGCCAACTTCTGCCAAGTGTCGCACACACCGGAAGAACTGGTGCTCGACTTCGGCCTGAACCCGCGGCCATTTGAACCGTCGCCGCATCCGATCAAAATCACGCAGCGGCTGGTGGTGAACCTCTACACTGCGAAGCGCATGTGGGCCGCATTGGGAATGGCGCTGGAACGACACGAAAAGACCTTCGGCGCGATCGAAATCGATGTCAACAAGCGAGTCGCCCAACGCCCGCAACAACCGAAGTAGCATCCCCAGAAGCCCACGGTTTCTGAACCGTGGGTCTCTTCGTTTCGGCTACTTCAGCGTCTCCAGATAATCCAGCAACTCCCCCAGTTCCGCGCGCGTCACCCGTTGATGCAACCCCTGCGGCATCACAGACACATTCGACGGCGTCCGTTCTTCAATGTCCTTGCGCGGAATCTTCGTGACGTTCCCCTGAACGTCGCCGAGTTCGACATCGCCGCCGCCGTTTTCGGTGACGATGATTCCGCTGTGCGTTTTGCCGTCGACCGTGGAAATCGTCCACGTCAAAAACTGCGGCGATATTTCCTTCGACGGTTCGAGAATCGAGCCGAGCAGCTTCTCGCGGTTCATCGTCCGGGCGATGACCGACAAATCCGGCCCGACATTCCCGCCGCGGCCGTTGACCGTGTGGCACTTGAAGCACAGCGGGCCTTGATGGTGGTAGAAGACGCGGCGACCGCGGTCGGGCGAAGGCTGAGAGCTAAGGGCTAAGGGCTGAGGGTCGGACGCAGACAACGACGACTTTCCTTCAAGCGCAAGATCGAACGCTTCCCGCAGTTCACTTCCCCCGCTTGCGGTTTCGCGCCCCGCGCGGAGCGCTTCACCGATCTTCGACCCGGGCGTTCCTCTCCCCCGTAGCGCGCGAATGGCTTCCAGTTGACACTGCGAAGCATCCGTGGGCGCGACGCGAAACCGCAAGCGGTTGTTGACGGCGTCGAGCAACAATTGTTCAACATTCGCGGGCAACGGTTGATCGTGCGGCGTTGCGCACAAACCGGCGATGGCGTCCAGCCGCAACGATGTCTCCGCGTTCTCATCCGCGGCGATTTCCAGCAGCAGCGGGATGCCGTCGGCTCGCCCCGATTGCTGCAGCGTCCGCACGGCCTGCGTTTTCAGCCCGGCGTCGCCCGACTTCGCGAACTCCAGCAGCAGTTTCGTCGACAACTCCGCGGTGCTCGCCGGCACCATCTGCAACGCCATCGCCCGCAACGCCGCCGGCCGCTTGTCATCCGCCACAATCTTCATCAACTGCGTCACCGGCGGCGTTTTCTCAAACTCCGCTGGCGGGACGCCGTCAAGAAGGGAGAGCGTTGCAAGACACGGCATCAACAAATCCGGCGAAAGCTTTTCATCATTGAGGATTGCTTCGATGCGAGGGCGAAGTTCTGTCAATTTCTCCTCACCCACCCATTGCACGGCGAGTCCCCGAACAACAGCCAGATCGTCAGCCAATACAGTGGTAATCCAATCGATATCACGAGGAAACAAATCACGTCCCACCAGTGCCCGTAGAATTGAACGTTTGATTCGCAGGTTGACCGAGTTTTGTTGCCAATGACTCAGTAGTTCTAACAAACGATTTCTATCAAGCTTGCCGGGGGAAGTTAGTGCTGCCGTCGTAATCGATGCTCTTGCCTCTGCTAACTGAAAAGGGTCGATGTTTCCCGACTTGGACAAAGCAACGATTGAGCTCGCCATATCCAAGAAGGAGTCAAAGGATAAAGGTTTAGAGTTCGATACCAACGACGCCGCAGAATTAGTTTCAAATTCCATCCGTGCATATTTAGGATGGGCCGTCTGATCGACAAGCCGATTTTGCATGTCATTTGGATCAAGCCGATTCATCAATCCAACACGCCATGCCATACGGCGGACATCGAGACGCGGTTCTTTCAATTTCTCTTCTAGTTCTTGAAGATTGGAAACCTGGATCGTTGCGACATCGACGGGACTCTTCCTCGCAGCTTCCTTCGACGACAACCGCCACACGCGGCCTTTGCGGTGGAGCTTGTAGTCGCGGAGCACCCAGTCGCTGAAGTAGACGCTGCCGTCCGGGGCGAGGGCGAGGCCGACCGGGCGGAAGTTTTCGGCCCCCTGCACGATCGGTTTCGGCTTCGAGACGAACGACGCGCCTTTCGATTCCAGCACGAACTGGTCGATACGGTGGTCGCCCCAACTGCCGACGAGGAGCGTGCCGAGATAGTCCGCGGGGAAGCCGTCCGATTCGTAACAGAGGATGCCCGACGGGGCCTCGCCGGTGCCCGAGACCATCGGCAGCGTGCCGGGGATTTCGCCGTTCCACGCGGTGAAGGGATGGGTGCCGCGGCGGCCGTTGCGGAAGCGGTAACCATAGTCGCCGCCGGGAATGATGTGCAGCAACCGGCACGGCGGCCGGCTGTCGGGATCGTTGTCCACCGTGAAGAGGCGACCGAAGGCGTCGAAGCAACTCGCGTGCGGATTCCAGAACCCGGTCGCCCACTTCTCCAGCTTCGACCCGTCCGTCCGGCAACGATACATGTTGCCCCCTTCGCCGCCGCCGGAGAGCGTGATGCCGTCGCTGCCGATGATTTTGTAATCCGCCCCAAGGTTCTCACCGAAGCCGAAGTACATCCACCCGAGGGCGTCGAATGCAATCCCGGCGAGCCCGTTGTGCGGATAGTTGCCCGCGGTTTCGAGATGCACAAGCCGCGTCCGTTCATCGGCGACGAGGTCGTTGTTGGTATCCCGCAGGCGGACGATCTCGCCGCGCGTGGCGACGAAAACCGTGGGTTGAGGGTTTAGGGTCGAAGGTTGAGGGTCAGAGGGAGTCGACTTTTTCTGACCCTCAACCTTCGACCCTAAACCATCAACCTCCAACCACAGCGGTTGGACAGCCACGCTCATCGCAAACTTGAAACCATCCGCAAAGACGGTGGTCTTGTCCGCTTTGCCATCGCCATCGGTGTCATGCAAGACGAGTAACCGGTCCGACGGATGGCCCGCGTAACCGTCCGGTGGAAAGTGCGTGTTGCTCTCGAGGACCCACACGCGGCCGAGGTGATCGACATCAATCCCCGTCGGCGTCACCAGCGTCGGATGCTCCGCGAACAGTTCCAACTTCAACCGCTCATCCAGCACGCGCGGCAACGCGCCAAGGGATGCATCCTGTGCAAAGCCGGGGGATGCAATGAGCGCGAGCAGTCCAATGGTGCGGATCATGTTGAAACAGAACATGGAGCGAATCTCCGGACATACCGATTGATGAGTGAGTGGGTCGACATTCTAACAGGATCGGTTTCAGGATGGGATCACGTCGAAAGTCGAGGAAAGGTTAGCTACGAAAAGTCGCAAGAGGACGTAAAAGGAAGAGGGGATTGATCCACAGAAGGCACAGAGGACACAGAAAGGATGAAGAGCAGGAAGATGTTCTGGCCTCCTCGCTCCGCATCTTTCTGTGTCCTCTGTGCCTTCTGTGGATAACACTCTTTGAATTGCTTTTTCTTTTGCGTCCTCTTGCGTCTTTTCGCGGCTATCCTGTGTTTTCTTTGCGAAATTGTGACGGCGTGATCCCGAAGCTGCGTTTAAACGCGACGGTCAGATACTCCGGGTGATCGAACCCCACGCGCGGGGCGATTTCGGCGATCGACAGGTCGGTTTCGCGCAGCAGTTGTTGGACGCGCTGCAGGCGGACGCGGACGATTTCTTCGTGCGGGGTGCGGCCGACGAGTTTGCGGAACTTGGTTTCAAACACACGGCGGGAGACCGGCAGCGTGCGGAGCAGATCGTTCACATCGATGCCGTCGCGGGCCCGTTCGCGGATGATGCGTAACGCGGCGGCGACATCGCTGTCTTCGATGGCGAGAATGTCAGTCGAGTGGCGCGTTTCAACGCCCAGCGGCGGTAACAAATGGGCTTGCGCTGGGACGGGATGACCGGCGAGCATGCGGTCCAGCAGTTCCGCGGCGAGGTAACCCGTGCGGTTGGCATCGGGGACCACGCTCGACAACGGCGGTGTGCAGAGGTTGCACAGCAGCGGATCGTTATCCACTCCGAGCACCGCCACCTGCTCCGGCACCGCGAGGTCCAGTTCCCGGCAGGCGTCGAGCACCTGCTGCGCTTTGATGTCGTAACACGCGAACACGCCGACGGGCTTTTCCAATTCGGCCAGCCAGCGCTTCAATGCGTCCGGTGTCGACTTGCGCGGCGGTTGAAAAACGTGACACGTTGCCCCTGCGGATGCACACCGCGCAACGAAATGTTCCTCACGGAAGCGCGACCAGTTGAATTGTGCATCACCGACAAACGCCAATCTTCGGAAACCGCGCTCGACGAGATGTTCCACCGCAAGCCGGGCGATCGCGGCGTCATCCGTTTCCACCCACGGCACCGTCGACAACGGCCGCGCGGCACTGACATCAACGACCGGCAGCCGTTTCCGTGCCACGGCCCGCGCGATCTCCGCGGTTTCGATTCGCGCGATGATGCCATCCCCCTGCCAACGGGCCAGCCACTCCGGCGGCGATTCTCCGCGACGTTGCTCGGGCAACCAGATCGACCACGGATCGTGCGCGCGGACATACCCGATGATCCCCTCCAGCAACCCGCGGGCATAGCTGTTGGATGTCTCAATCAACAACGCCACCGCCGGCCGACGCGAGTGTGTTGCCATTCGTTTTCCCATTCAAAAGAGGGATCGCCGCGAAAAGGCGCAAGAGGGCGCAAAAGGAAAGGCAATTCAAAGAGTTTCTATCCACAGAAAGCACAGAGGACACAGAAAGGATGAAGAGAACGAAGAGAGGAGAATGAAGATTTCCTGGCATCTTCTCTCCGCATCTTTCTGTGTCCTCTGTGCTTTCTGTGGATAAATCCCTCTTTCCTTTTGCGTCCTCTTGCGCCTTTTCGCGGCTAAATCCTCTTCACTGATTTGTTTTCACTGATCGAAAAAACTCCTGCGATCCTGCGGGAGTGCGATTTCAAATCGAAATACGGTCGTTCGCATGGTAAAAAATCTCCGACATCAAACGCAAATCCTCATGGAACCTTTTCCGCGGCGGGATAGGATGCGAGAATCAATAATCCTTTCTCCGGGCGGCGGTGGGCCGTCGGACGTGACATCATCGATCCGCAGGACAACAGCATGACGAGCGCAAAAGCACGGGTGGCGATGGTTGGGTTGGGCTTCGGGGCGGAGTTCATTCCCATCTACCAACGGCACCCGCTAGCCGAAGTTTACGCGATCTGTCAGCGCAACGAAGAGCATCTCAACACGATCGGCGACCGTTTCGGCATTGCCAAACGGTACACGAAGTACGATGACGTGCTTGCTGATCCGCAGGTCGATTTCGTCCACATCAACTCGCCGATTCCCGATCATGCGTGGATGTCGCTGCGGGCGCTCGAAGCCGGCAAGCATGTGATGTGTACGGTGCCGATGGCGACCACCATCGAGGAGTGCGAACAGATCTGCAACGCCGTCGCCAAGACCGGCAAGAAATACATGATGGCGGAAACCGTCGTCTATTCCCGCGAGTTCCTGTTCATCAAGGATCTCTACCTGAAGGGCGAACTCGGCACGATTCAGCACCTCGCGGCGTCGCACCCGCAGGACATGGACGGTTGGCCCAGCTACTGGGAAAAGATGATTCCCATGCACTACGCCACGCACGTCGTCAGCCCGTGCCTCGGGTTGATGAACAGCGTCGCGGAGTATGTGAGTTGCTTCGGCTCAGGCAAGGTGCGAGACGACATCGCCCAGAAATCGGGCAACAAGTACGCCGTGGAAAGCTGCCACATCAAGATCAAGGACAGCGATGTCACCGCACACATCTGGCGGTTCCTCTACGATGTCGCCCGGCAGTACCGCGAGAGCTTCGATGTCTACGGCACCAAGAAAAGCTTCGAGTGGACGCTGGTCGAAAATGAACCGCACGTGATCCACACGGCAAAGAAGCCGGAGCACGAGATTCCGTCGAAGATTGAAGTGCCGGACTTCGCGCATCTGCTGCCCGAGCCGATCCGCATGTTTACGAAGACGATTCAGGACGCCGACCACCTGTCGTTCATCCAGGGCGGCGGCCACGGCGGCTCGCACCCGCACCTCGTCAATGAGTTCATCACCGCCCTCACCCAGAGCCGCGACCCGTGGCCCAACGCCGTGCAATCCGCCAACTGGACCTGCGTGGGCATCTGCGCCCATCAGTCGGCCGAAAAGGGCGGCGCGATTGTGAAATTGCCGGAGTTTACGTTGAAGTAGAGCCTTCTGGCCTCGGAGTTTGTTCATGAGCCGCCGAGCAATCGCAATCGTTTCTGTCGTTTGCCTGCTCGGTGGCATCAGCTTCTGGACTCTGGAATGGACAACACGGAGCTACCGCCTTCCGACTTACCATTGCGAGGTGCCGATCGAGTTTGATGATCGCGATCGCGATGATGCCGGTCGCCCTAGCACACGTAACTCACAACGGTTCCTCAATTCCCGTTATTACAAATACATGGTCTACCATAAGTATGGCTGGCGGAATGCGAGTAGCGAATGGCGGGGCTGGACCAAAATTCGTAGTTCCCCGATTCCGACGAATGACATGGAGAATCGGGCGCTGGCGGACGGTTCGCGGCAGTTTCACCGAGAAAAAGAGAGTCTGATTCATCTGCCGGATTTGAGCAATTGATTTCACTTCTCCAATTGAGATGTTCCATGCGCAACTGGAAGCTCTACGCATTGTTGGCAGGTTTGGTTTTGTGGAAACCTGCATTTGCGCAGGATGCGCCTGTTCGGCCGCGCGGTTTCGGCGGGCCGATTGTGCTCACTGCTGATGATGTCCCTGCGTTTGCGGAGCCACCCGCGGAGTTCGATCAGCAGCGCGACAGCATCCCGCACGGCAAACTGGAGATGATCGAGTACGACTCGAAGACTGTCGGCAACACGCGGAAGATGAACGTTTACACGCCGCCCGGGTATTCGGCGGAGAAGAAATACCCGGTGCTGTATCTGCTGCACGGCATCGGCGGGGATGAAACCGAATGGGAGCGGTATGCCCATCCGGAAGTGCTGCTCGACAACCTGCTCGCCGATGGCAAAGCGGTGCCGATGATCCTCGTCATGCCCAACGGTCGAGCGCAGAAGGATGACCGTCCGCAGGGCAACATCTTTGCGGCGGCTCCAGCGTTCGCGGTCTTTGAACGCGATCTTCTGGATGATGTCATCCCGACGATTGAATCCCGTTACAGCACCTTCACCGATCGTGAGCACCGGGCTTTGGCAGGATTGTCGATGGGCGGTGGTCAGTCGCTGAACTTCGGACTAGCGCATCTCGACAAGTTCGGCTGGGTCGGCGGCTTTTCATCGGCACCGAACACCAAGAAGCCGGAAGAACTGATCCCCGATCCGGACGCCGTCAAAAAACTCAAGCTGCTGTGGCTCTCGTGCGGCAGCAAGGATGGGCTGATCAACATCAGCCAGGGCGTGCACGCCCACCTTAAGAAGCATGAAGTGCCACACGTCTGGCATGTCGCCGCACACGGACACGATCCGCCGGAGTGGAAACAGGCGCTGTACCACTTCGTGCAGAAGGTTTTCCAGTAAGACTGTATCCTGAAGTTGAGAAGCCGGAAGAACGAAGAATTTCGCCACAAAAAGGCACAAAGGACACAATAAGAAGACCCTGAGTTTTTGCATTTCCTTTTGTGCCATTTGTGCTTTTTCGTGGCTCAACTCCAGATCTGAATCGCCCATCATCGAACATCCCGCGTCATTCACCGACGAGATTCCACCATGCGTTTCCTCACTTCATTAGTCCTGCTGTCGCTGCTGACTTCATGGTCCTTCGCCGCGGACGGCCCGCCGTTGAAGATTCTGTTCCTCGGCGACAACGGGCATCACCGCCCGCAGGAACGGTTTGTGCAACTCGAAGCGGCGCTGCGGCCGCGTGGGGTGGCGCTGAAATACACCGATGACGTGAAGGTCGCACTGACGGCGGAGACGCTCAATCAGTTCGATGGGCTGATGCTCTTTGCGAACATCGACGTGTTGCGGCCGGAAGGCGAAACGGCGCTGCTCGATTATGTTGCCTCGGGGAAAGGGTTCATTCCGCTGCACTGTGCGTCGTACTGTTTCCGCAACTCGAAACCGTTTGTGGAGCTCGTCGGGGCACAGTTCAAAGCGCATGGCGGCGAGGTGTTCCGGGTCGAGAACGCCGCTCTGGATCATCCGATCATGAAGGGCTACGGCGGCTTCACGAGCTGGGATGAAACGTACATCCACACCATGCATAACGAGAAAGACCGCACCGTTCTCGAATACCGCGTGCAGGGCGGGCAGGAACGGGGCCGCGACAAGGAACCGTGGACGTGGGTCCGCACGCATGGCAAGGGCCGCGTGTTCTACACGGCGTGGGGACACGATCAGCGCACGTTCGGCAGCCCTGGCTTCCACAATCTGGTGGAACGTGGCACCCGCTGGGCGTGCGGAGAAGACCCACAGGTGGTCCCGGCGTTCGTCGATGCGGAAGGCTTCACACCGCAGCCGATGACGGCAATTGCGAAGGATCTGAAGCCGTTCGAGTATGTCGATGTCGGTCCGAAGATCCCCAACTATCGTCCCGGCAACCAGTGGGGCGTGCAGGGGGCACCGCGGACGGAAATGCAGAAGCCGTTGCCGGCCGCGGAGTCGATGAAGCACTACTCCGTGCCGCAGGGATTTCATCTCGAACTGTTCGCCGCAGAGCCCGATTTCGTCGGCAAGCCGATCGCGATGAACTGGGACGAACGCGGCCGGTTGTGGGTCTGCGAGACCACCGACTATCCGAACGAATTGCAACCGCGCGGACAAGGCCGCGACCGTATCCGCATCTGTGAAGACACCGACGGCGATGGCCGGGCCGACAAGTTTACCGTCTTCGCCGAAGAACTGAGCATCCCCACCGCAATCGTCTTCCATCGCGGCGGCATCATCGTTCAGGACGGCACCGAAACGCTGTATCTGAAGGACACCAACGGCGACGACAAGGCCGATGTCCGCGAAGTCCTCATCAACGGCTGGGCGATGGGCGACACCCACGGCGGCGTCAGCAATTTTCAGTACGGCCTCGACAATCACATCTGGGGTATGCAAGGGTACAACAACTCAACCCCGGCGTATGGCGAGGGGTTGCAGAAGAAGTCGGAATCGTTCCGGCAGGGGTTTTTCCGGTTCAATATGAAAAGAGACCCAGGGTTAAGAAACCCTGGGCTTCCGGTGGTCGAGAATGTGGAGTTCATCCGTTCGTCGAACAACAATACGTGGGGGTTCGGGATGAGCGAAGACGGGCTCATCTTTGGGTCGACTGCGAATCGCAATCCGAGCATGTTCATGCCGATTGCGAACCGCTACTACGAGCGCGTCCGTGGCTGGTCCGCCGAACAACTCGGGTCCATCGCCGATACCTATCTCTTCAAAGCGATCACCGACAAAGTCCGGCAGGTCGACCAGTTCGGCGGCTACACGGCCGGCGCGGGGCATGCTCTCTACACCGCGCGGACCTATCCACCGCAGTTCTGGAACAAGACCGCGTTCGTTTGTGAGCCAACCGGCCATCTCGTCGGCACGTTCACTTTGACCCGCGACGGGGCCGGATATACCAGCACGAGCCCGATGAATCTCGTCGCCTCCGATGACGAATGGGCGTCGCCGATCATGGCCGAGGTTGGTCCCGACGGCAACGTGTGGGTGCTCGATTGGTACAACTATATCATTCAGCATAACCCCGTCCCCGCCGGCTTCAAAAACGGCAAGGGGAACGCGTACGAATCCGATCTGCGCGACAAAAAGCACGGCCGCATCTACCGGGTGGTGTATGGAGCTGAGAGTCAAGAGTCGAGAGACAGGAGCCAGAAAGAGGGGCAAGCGCCGCTGTCGATCGATCGTCCCGACGAACTCGTCGCCGCACTGAAACGCCCGAACCTGTTATGGCGGCGACATGCTCAACGTTTGCTCGTGGAACGCGGCCAGACCGATGTCGTCCCCGCACTGTTGAAGCTGGTGTCCGATCAATCCGTCGATGCAATCGGCCTGAATGTCGGCGCGATTCACGCCTTGTGGACTTTGCACGGCCTCGGGGTCATCGCCGACGAAAGAGTCGATACGATGTCGGCACTGTCGATGGCACTCGCGCATCCTTCCGCGGCCGTCCGTCGCAACGCGCTGCAGGTATTGCCATCGTCGCCTTGGTCCATGCAGGAAATTGAACGGCTCAGCATGGTGAATGATGGCGATGTCCAGGTTCGCTTGGCTGCCCTGTTAGTGCTGGCCGACCAGCCATCATCGCCGGTCGCCGGTAAACTTGTCGCCGGGCGTGCGCTGGACATGGCCAACACGATGAATGATCGCTGGTTGCGGGATGCGGTCACCAGCGCCGCGTCAGTCCATGCGTTGCCGTTTTTGGAATCGCTGACCAAGACTGATCTGACGCCGCAGAAAGGCCCCTACATTCCATGGGAGACCATCGCGCCGGTTGTGGAACGCGTGACCGAACACCTCGCCCGCGGACGGATGACATCCGCGGAGATCGAACAGTTCCTCGCTCTGCTCCAGCGCAGCCGGGACATGCAGGCCGATGCCATGCTCGCCGGGATTGGACGCGGATGGCCGAAGGATCATGCGATTGAACTGACCCCTGCTGCGGAAGAACTGCTCGTGAAGCAATTCCAGGTATCGTCCACCGGCGGGAAAGGCCAGCTTGCGCGGCTCGCTAATCAGTGGGGGAGCAAAGCCCTCGACCAGTACGCCGGGGAAATCGCCGCGGCCCTCGTCAAATCGGCGGAAGACAAATCGTTGTCGGACAGCGAACGGGCGAATGCCGTAAAGCAACTCGTCAGTTTCCAGCCGACATCCGATGACGCCGTATCAGGCGTACTTGCTCTCATCACACCGAAAACGTCATCCGAATTGGCGGCGCAGTTCATAGCGGCGTTGTCGGGGAGCCAGGCCGCGGCGCTGGGACCGCAACTCGTCGAACAAGCTCCGGCGTTCAGTCCCACGGTCCGATCGGCGGCGATGCGATTGCTCGTCACCCGCCCGGCGACCACCACGGTGTTCCTCAAAGCCGTGGAAGACGGCAAGCTGCAACTCAGCGAATTGTCGCTCGATCAGAAGCAAGCGTTGTCGAATCATCCCGACCGTGCCATCCGTGAACGGGCGAGAAAGCTGCTCAGTCAAACCGGCGGGCTGCCGAACGCCGACCGTGAGAAGGTCGTGAAGGAACTCCATCATCTCACGGAAGTGAAGGGCGATGTCGCGCTCGGGAAAGAAGTCTTCAAGAAGCAATGTGCCAAATGCCACATGCACACGGGTGAAGGGACGCGCATCGGCCCGGACCTCACCGGCATGGCAGTCCATCCCAAGCACGAACTCCTGACGCACATTCTCGACCCCAGCCGCAGTGTCGAAGGCAACTTCCGGATCTACACCGTCGCACTGGAAGACGGTCGCGTGATGTCCGGGATGCTCGCCGGGGAAAGCAAGACGGCGATCGAAATCATCGACACCGAAGCCAAACGGCACGCCATCCCGCGAGAAGACATCGAGCAACTCGTCGGTTCCACCAAGTCACTGATGCCGGAAGGCTTCGAGAAACAGGTGAAGCCGGAAGAGATTGTGAACCTGCTGGAATTCCTCACCGCGCGCGGCCAATTCATGCCGCTGGACATCGCCAAGGTCGCGACCATTGTCACCACGAAAGGAATGTTCAATTCCACCGACGCCGATGTCGAACGGTTGATCTTCACCGACTGGTCGCAGAAGACGTTCAACGGCGTGCCGTTCTACCTGGTCGATCCGCAAGGCGACCGCACTCGCAATGCGGTGATGTTACACGGGGCGAATGGGTCGATCCCGCCGACAATGCCGCGGTCGGTCAGTTTGCCGGTCCGCATGCCCGCGAAGGCACTGCACTTCCTCGGCGGAATCAGCGGTTGGGGTTTCCCTGCGAGTGAAAAGGGAACGCCAAGCATGACCGTGAGGCTGAAGTACGCCGATGGTCAGACGGAAGACCATGTGCTCCGTAACGGTGTCGTCTTCGCAGATTACATTCGCGCGGTCGACGTGCCAGAATCGAAGCTGGCGTTCCGCGTGCGGGGACAACAGGTCCGTTACTTCGCGGTCATTCCCGATCGAGCCGACAGCATCGATTCGGTCGAATTGATCAAGGGGAACGATGTCACCTCACCGGTAACGATGGCGATTACGGTGGAATCGCGCTGACCAGCTTCTCTTTGTTGTGCGCGGGTCTCCCGACCCCGCACTCTTTGTGACCGAAGGTCTCCTCTTCTTCCGGAAACAGAAGGGGTTGCCAAATCGGGGAGACCTGCGGTCAGCGGAGGTGCGGGGTCGGGAGACCCGCGCACAACGTATCGACCTGTGCAGGACGAACACTAGGCGTTCGCATCAGTGGTTGGTTATGCTAGTGTGATGGGCTGGTGACGAACCGGATCGAGGCCATCGCACATGAATCACTTTTCCCGTCGGCATTTTCTCGAGCAGCAGGCCTTTGGCATTGGTGGGCTGGCGCTGGCCTGGCTGATGCAGCAGGACGGCGTCGATGCGGCACCGGCCAAGCCGTTGCTGGAACGGCCGACGTTCGATTTGCAGCCAAAGAAACCTCCGAAGCCCCCGCAGACGCGGGCGATGATCTCGCTCTTCATGCAGGGCGGGCCGAGTCACATCGACCTGTGTGACCCCAAGCCCGAGCTCAACAAACGACACCTGCAAACCTACACGGGCGACATTAAATACGACAACGCCGCCGAGGCCAGCGCAAAGCTCTTCGGCAGCCCATGGAAGTTCACCAAGTACGGCCAGTGCGGCATGGACTTGAGCGAACTGTTGCCGCATTTGGGCAGCGTCGCGGATGACATCTGCCTCATCCGGTCGATGCACACCGGCGTGAACAATCACGGCCAGTCGATCAACGCCCTCAACACCGGCCGCATCACCGGCGGGCGACCGGCGCTCGGGTCGTGGGTGACGTATGCCCTCGGCAGCGAGAACCAGAATCTCCCGGCGTTCGTGGTTCTCACCGATCCGGGCGGACTGCCGGTCCTCGGTGTCGAAAACTGGCAGAACGGCTGGCTGCCATCGCTGTATCAGGGCACGGTCATCCGCCCCGTGGAACCGCGGATTTTGAATCTCGATCCGCCACCGCATCTCCGCGGGGCGGCTCAGGAACGGTACTTGTCGTATCTGCAACAGATCAATCGCGATCATCTCGAACAGCACCCGCGCGAGAACGATCTTTCGGCCCGTATTCAAAGTTATGAACTTGCCGCGCGGATGCAGCTTTCGGCGAAAGAGGCGCTCGATCTCTCCCAGGAAAGCGAAGCGGTCCACAAGCTCTACGGGCTGGATGATCCGGTCACGAAGGATTACGGTTCACGTTGTCTTATCGCCCGGCGGTTGGTCGAGCGCGGCGTCCGGTTCGTGCAACTGCATACTGGCAATCAAACGTGGGATCACCACGGTAACATCGAAAAGGCTTTACCCGCCGTCTGCAAGCGGACCGACAAACCCGCGGCGGCACTCATCGCCGATTTGAAGCAACTCGGCCTGCTCGACACCACGCTGGTCCACTGGGGCGGCGAAATGGGCCGGCTGCCGGTGATTCAGAACGAGAAGAACATCGGCCGCGATCACAACACCTATGGCTTCAGTAGTTGGCTCGCCGGTGGCGGCGTGAAGTGCGGCCTCATCTACGGCGAGACGGACGAACTCGGCCACAAAGCGGTGAGTAATGTGGTCAATCACTACGATTACCATGCCACGCTGCTGCATCTGCTCGGCCTCACGCCGACGCAAACCAGTTTCACTCGCCCCACCGGCGTCGGCAGTCTCATCGACGGCCAGGATGCCCGCGTGGTGTGGGATCTTCTCGAACAGCCCGCGCCGAAGGCGTGATTCAGTCCATACGAGCCCGAAGTGCCAGCGCCGGGTGCATTGGAATTGAAGAACCCGGCGCTGGCGCTTCGGGCTCGTTGCGGGCTTTGATCTTGCTGCGCCGCATCGATATCCTCTTCACGGTGATCATCCATCCGTGAAAGAACCCTCCATGCGTGCCATCCAGCTCGAACATCCCAAGAGTTTCCGCCTCATCGATATCCCTGAACCGACGGACCCCGGCCCCGGTGAGGCGATTGTCCGCGTGCACCGCATCGGCATCTGCGGGACCGACATCAGCGGTTATCTCGGCAAGATGCCGTTTTACAGTTACCCGAGGATTCCCGGCCACGAGCTCGGCGTGGAAGTCATGGCCGTCGGAGCCGGTGTGACGAACGTCACGGTGGGTGACACGTGCTCGGTCGAGCCGTACATCAACAATCCGAACAGTTTCGCCAGCCAGCGCGGCCGCCCCAACTGCTGTGAAGACCTGCAAGTCCTCGGCGTTCACACCGACGGCGGCATGCGGAAACTGTTCACGCTTCCCGCGCGGAAACTGCACAAAGCGGCGTCACTCTCGATGGAACAACTCGCGTTGGTCGAGACGCTCGCGATTGGTTGCCACGCCGTGTTTCGCAGTGCGCCGCAACCTAGAGAAAACGTGCTCGTCATCGGAGCCGGGCCGATTGGTCTGTCGGTGATCGAATTCGTCCGGTTGAGTGGTGCGAATCTCATCGTCATGGATATGGTCGAATCGCGTTTGCAGTTCTGCCGCGAAAAGATGGGAGTGATGCACACGGTCATGTTTGCTGGTGACGGCAGTGAAGAGAAGACGCTGCGCGAACTGACCGGCGGGAATCTGCCGACGATCGTGATCGATGCCACCGGTAACGCGAAGTCGATGTCGAACGCGCTCAACTACGTCGGTCACACGGGGAAACTCGTGTTCGTGGGGATCACCACCGATAATGTGACGTTCCCGCACCCGTTGATGCACCGTCGCGAGATGACGCTGCTCGCCTCCCGCAATGCGATGCCGGAAGATTTCGATCGGATCATCGATCTGATCCAGACCGGCAAGATTGATACCCGTCCGTGGATTACCCACCGTGTCGGCTTCGATGATCTCCCCGGTCAGTTTCCGTCGTATATCAAACCTGAGACGGGGGTCATCAAAGCCATCGTTGCCATCGAGTAAGTTGTCAGTGGGTTCACAAGCACCGCTTGCGGTTTCGCGTCCCGCCCCGTGCCGCTCGCTTCCCCGTGCTCACCGACTTCCTGAGATTTCACTATGATCCGTAGCGCCGTTACCATCAGTCTCGTCAACGAAGCCCGCGGCGGCCCGTTCGTCTATTGGGACGATCTCGCCGGTTCGATGCGGAAGGCCGCTGCGCTCGGATACCACGCCGTCGAAATCTTCGCCCCGGCCCCGGATGCCGTATCGCCAGCGTTGCTGAAGCCACTGCTCGAAGAAACGAAGCTCAGCGTCGCCGCGGTGGGCACGGGGGCGGGATGGGTGAAGCACAAGTTGTCGCTCACCAGTCCGGATGAGTCGATTCGTCGCCGCGCGATCGAGTTCATTCAAAGCATGATCGATTTCGGCGGCCCGTACGGCGCTCCGGCGATCATCGGTTCCATGCAGGGCCGCCACGGCGACGGCGTTACTCCGGAGCAAACACGGGACTGGCTGCGGGCGGCGCTCGACCAACTCGGCGAAGATGCCAGACGGTATAACATCCCGCTGATTTATGAACCGCTCAATCGGTATGAAACGAATCTGACCAACACGATGGCTGCGGGTGTGGACCTGCTGCAATCGCTGCAAACCGACAACGTGCGGTTGCTCGCCGATCTGTTCCACATGAACATCGAAGAAAGCGACATCGCCGCGGGGATCCTCGCTGGAGGACGGTTCATCGGCCATGTCCATTTTGTCGACTCGAATCGCCGTCCTGTCGGCAACGGCCACATGCAATACGGTCCGATTATCTCCGCGTTGCACGACATCGGCTACACCGGCTATGTTTCCGCGGAAGCGTTCCCGTGGCCGAACAGCGACGCCGCCGCGGAACAAACAATGCGCGCGTACCAATACTGGCTCAGGGCTGATGGCTAAGAGCTAAGGGACAGAGACGATCTTCTCCTTCTGGCTATTCGCTACTCGCTATTCCCTCTGACCATCACCTATCACCGGCCCACACACCCTATGCTCAAACACACACTGCTGCATCCGGAAATCTCAGCCATTCTCGCACGGGCGGGGCATCACGCGAAGGTGCTCATCGCCGATGGCAACTATCCTGCTTCGACGACCCTGGGGCCGAATGCATCGCTGGTCAGTCTCAATTTGCGACCGGGGTTGGTGACTGTCAGTCACGTGCTGGAAACGCTGCTGACGGCGATTCCGGTCGATGCCATCAACACGATGGGCATCCCGGCAGATGATCCGTACGCACAACAGGGCGATCCCCCGGTGTGGGCGGACTATCGCAAAATCCTGTCTAAGGCGGGGTCATCACTGCCATTGGAGCCCATCAGCAAGTGGGATTTCTACAAGGCGGTACAGTCGACCGACCACGTGCTGACGATTCAGACCGCGGACCAGGCGTTGTGGGCGAATGTGCTGCTGACGTTGGGGTGCCGGGTGTGAATCGAAGAGACCCAGGGTTAAGAAACCTTGGCTTCCGCGCGGAATTACTTCTGACAGCGGCCGCAGAAGAACGTGCTGCGTTGGGCCTGGACGATGCGCTGAATCACGGCTTTGCCGCATGTGGGACACGCTTCATCGGCTCGGGCATAGACGCGGTGGGCGTTCTGATAGCCGCCGGCTTTGTTCAGGGCGTTGCGATAGGTGCCATCGCCGAGCGTGCTTCCCTCGTAACGGATCGCTTCTTCGAGAATGGCATACGTTGCGGCATGCAGTCGTTCGAGTTGTCGTGTCGATAACGTCTTCGCGGGCATTTCGGGATGAATCTTCGCGAGGTGCAGAATCTCACTGGCGTAAAGGTTGCCAATCCCTGCGACCAGTTTCTGATCGAGCAGTGCGACTTTGATCGGCCGCGCGGTCGTGCCACACACACGGCGATAATCGGCGACTGTCAGCGATAACGCATCAGGGCCGAGACGGTGACTTCCCAATAACTCTGCGAGTTCACCCGGTTGGTACAACCGCAGCGTGCCGAGCCCGCGCTGATCCCAGAACCACAATCGCGAATACTCTCCGGGACCGTCGAGTTCCCATTCGAGCCGCAGGTGATGTTCGTCCGGCGGGTCGGCGAGCAGCATCAACCCCGTCATTCTTGGTTCAATCACCAGATTCGCGCCAGTTGTCAGATCCAGCACAACCCGCTTTCCCAACCGTCGCACGGCGATGACCGTCTGATCCCTCACACGTTCGGCGATCAACTTCAATGAAGGCGTGATGTTGATCGGTCGGCACTTCGTCCGACAGGCTTTCAACATCTTGATTCGTCGCCCCGCGACATGCGGTCGAATCTGACGGACCATCGTTTCCACTTCAGGGAGTTCGGGCATGGAGGTGGCTGAGGGCTAAGGGTTTAGGGCTAAGAGACAGAGAAAAGGGACGATCGTGTCGCCAGTGCAAACTCAAGTTCAAAGGATTGGGTGTCAGTGGGTACTTCTCCTCCGTCCCTTAGCACTTAGCTCTTGACCCTCAGCCTTTCCGCTTCCGTCGACTTTCCCGGCAGCGCAAACTCGTTGCATCGCAACTGGCGATCCGAACACGACCGTGCAGTCTCTGTGCCAGCATTCTAGCGGGTTTGCTTGTGGGATGCTGTGCGGTTGGCAACGTGGCCGCCGATGTCGTGTTTTCCCGGAAACTTCTTGACGTTGCTTCACTCGCGGACGATGCTATGAAAACGAATTCCTTTCGTCTTCGCACGAAAATCGTTGTGGATTCGTCGTCCGGTTTCACGTTCAAATCTGCCAGACGGTTGACCGTGGTTGCGGTCCGAGAAGTTTGATGGCATTCCAGCGAAGTGCGTGGGAGAGAAAAATGGTTCGCGGTCACCGTTGGCTCCGTGTTTGCAGTTCCATGCTTCTTCTGTCGAGCGCGAGTGGGGCTTTTGCCGTTGCCGCCGATCCCGCGGCTACCAAAGTGGCCGAGCATCTCGCGGCCGGAGAGTTCGGTCCCGCGGTGGAGCAAGCCGCCACCGTAAAAGATCCTGCCGAACAAGCCAAACTGCTGCAGCAGATTGCCGCGATTCAACAAAACGGCGGCGCACTTGCCTCCGCTCGGGCGACACGCCAACGGATCGGCGAGCCGAACGAACGGGCTCAAGCGCAAGGCCGTGCCGATCAGCAGCAATCGTTGGCCGGCGGTGGTGTCGTCGCCGACTTCACCTCGCTGATGAATCTCATTCAAGAAAACACATCAGGTCAATGGGAACAAATTGACGGTGTGGGCGGCACGATGTCGCCGTTCCAAACCGGTGTGCGAGTTTCGCCTACGGTGTTGCTCAACCGCGTGACTTCACCCGACAGCACGGGCAAACTCGCCGCGCTGAGCACCGAGATTCGAAAAGCCGAGCTCAACACCGATATGGCTCAACAGAGCGCGATGCGTTTGGTCTCGCTGGCTCGGCTGGAGCGCGAAGTCGCCCGCCGCGTTGCCGAAGGGCAAGCCGTCCCCGAATCGATGATGCAACTCGCGGGGCTGTCTCACGTTCAATATGTCTTCCTCGACAAAGATGAAGGGGATATCGTCATCGGCGGCCCGGCGGAAGCCTGGCAATACAATGCTCAAGGTCAACCGGTTGGCGTGACCTCGAAGCGACCGACGCTGCAGTTGGACGACCTCGTCACCGTGCTGCGGACGTTTACTCGCAACGAAGCTGACTTCGGTTGCTCGATCAACACGCGTGAAGAGAATGTGCAATCGCTGCAGGCGTTTGCGGCCCAGTCGCAAGCTCGTGGACCGCTCAGCGCCGGTGCGGGCGTGCGAGGCTTCGTGAACGCGTTGCAGAAGAAACTTGGTTTGCAAGATGTGGTCGTGTGGGGTGTCCCCGCCGACAGCCGCGTGGCCCGCGTCATTGTCGAAGCCGATTACCGGATGAAGCTCATCGGGATCGACAAGCTCGACGCCGGTAAGGAAATCCCAAGCTACTTCGATCTGCTGCCGAAGGCGATGCAGAAGAACCCGCCCGCAACGGAAGCCCTGCGATGGTGGTTGTCGATGAAGTACGACGCTGTCACGCACAGTCCGGATCGCACGGCCTTTGAAATCGTCGGCTCGTCGGTTCTCTGCCAATCGGAAAACCAGGTGCTGACCGCCGAAGGGAAGCACCTTCCGACGGGACAATCGGAGCCGATTAACCGCCAGTTTGCCGAGAACTTCACGCAGAACTATGCGTCCTTGTCAAAGCGGGATAACGTCTTCGCCGACATGCAGAACGTGTTCGATCTGGCCTTGGTCGCCGCGATGATTCGCCAGGAACGGTTGCACGACCGGGCTGCGTGGGATTTGGGTGCGTTCGCCAATAACGGAGCGTACCGCCCCGCGACGTATGCCGTGCCGACGGAAGTCGAATCGGTCGTCAACCACAAGGTGTACAACGGCCGCGATGTGGTCGTGCAGGTTGCCGGTGGTGTGCGGGCCGATGTGATCTCGATCGTGAAAGACCCCGAGATCGCGAAAGAAGCCCCACAACTGACCGCGGTTGCCAAGCAAGCCGACACACCGAAGTTGCCCGCCGGCCGCTGGTGGTGGGACGCCGCGAAATAAGTTGAGAGTTAAGAGTCAAAAGTTGAGAGTCAGAAAAGCCCAGGGACTGCGGTCCCTGGGTCTTTTCTTTTTACAACAATCGGGACAGCTCTTCGGAGATCGCGTCCACCAACTGTTCCAGACACCCTTTCGCGAGCATCGAAACCACATCGGGATAAACGCCGCTGCCATAGTCTTCCGTGCGCGGCAGGTACGAACACCGCCAGCCATCGAAGAGGACGACAATGATCAAAGTCAATTGCGGGAACCGGCGGCGGAGTTCCGTCTGCAACCATTGATACGGTTCGCTCTCCACGAAGACCCACACGGCTTCCCCGATACGCAGCAGCGCGACTTGATAGGGAAACCTCTCTCCCGGCGGACAACCTTCCCAGCGTGTGATTGCGCGGGAGAGCCGTTCGATGAGCGCGTGCTGGTCCCGTGCGGCGGCGGTGTCACCGGCGGCAATGGCTTGCTGTTTGGCGAGTTCGCAAGCGTCGCGTTCGGTGTGCAAGTCGGCGAGCGCGGGCCGATCCGCACGGTAGGGCAACGGGACAGCGAATCGCTGTAGCTGGAATTGCTTCCACGCGGCGGCACGTTCCGGTTCGGCGGCGACATAGTTCCATTCACCGAGCGTCGCCCCGGAGATCACCGGCCCGCGATAGACGTAATCGTGTTGACTGGGGGGAAGCCCTTCCCATACGGCGACGGCGGCGTGTCCCAGTTGCCGACCGTTTTGATCGGCGACGGACACATCACCGACGAGTCCCACACGGGGGCCGACATCGCCGCAAGCTCCCAGCAAAAAGAGACACGGTGCTCCCGTTGCCGTTTCCACGATCTCGCGCATCGCGCCGGGATAATCGGGACTGATCAGCGTATTCGCCCATGCCAGTGTGGTCGGATGGCAGCCGTAATTCACGACGCTTCCCAGAGGGCGATTCTGAGTATCATTGATGCGGACCACAACGACAGTCGAATCCACCGGTCCACTGTCGTTTAAACCGCAGACCCATTGTTGCCGCTCTGTATCCCAGGCATCACGATGCGCGGCCATGGAACAGATACCGAAGCCATATGTCATCGTCGCGGGAACCATCGCCTGTCCGGCTTCGAGGACCAAGCGACCGACGGTTTCCCCCAGTTGTGTCAGGTACGGGGCAATCAAACCCCCACCGGGGCGATCGTGACGACTCGGGTCCAGCAATCCCGCAGCGTGAGTATGCGAGAACGTGACCAGCAGTTGCTCGTCGGTGATTCCCGCGATGGTGCATACCGCGCGACGGAACTCGGCACATTCGCGAGCGAACAGCAAACAATGATCGAGGGCCACAATCACAACATGCGACTGCGATGTCTCCATCGAGCCGACGGCCAGCACTGTGGCGAATAGCGGCCGATGCACGCCGGTCGCTTGCTCATGTGTCGCGGCTCCCCACATACGGTGATAAAACCCCGCCGGTGGCGTGATGTCCGCCCGCTTCACTGCCGCCCGGCAGCATCCCGTTGGTGTTGTGATTCGTTGTTTCATCGCCTGCTTCCTAAGCCACCACTCGTCGGCTGGGATTCAATCCTAGCCAGCACACAGCGGCACCGAAGTAGAGGGCCGCGAAAAAATACAGGATCGGCCCCCAGCCCAGTGCGTTCACCAGCAACCCAACCACCATCGGGCACAATGCCGCCCCGATATTGCCGCACATATTCATCAGGCCGAATAATGTCGATGTGTGCCGTCCGCCAAGGTCCATTGTGATGGCATAGGCACTGGAAGCCCCCAGCGCAAAGACGAACGATCCCAGCGAAATCACGAGCGTGGCCGAGGTGGCATCCTCGATGAACTGGGCCACAAGAATGAGCACGGCGCACAATCCGTGGCTGCCAACGCCGAGGACTTGGCGGCTCAGCCGACGGCTACCGGTGGCATACTCGACAAAGTCGGCGATTACACCGCCGATGGCGCCGCCCAACACCACACCCAGCAATGGCAGGCTCGTTAACCGTCCCGCCGACGCCGTGTTCACTTCGCGCGTCATCCGCAGAAACTCGGGAAACCACGTCGCATAGAAAACGTATCCAGCCGCGCGAAAGAATTGTTGGGCGCAGATCAGCCACGTACGGAAGTCCAGCAGGACATCCGATAAGGCCCGCGACTCGTCCGGGATAACGCTTTCCGAGGCAGCAATACCGGCTTCATCTTCATTGTGAAGTCTCGGTGCCGTGGTCGGTCGCGAAGAGACGGCGTACCCCATCGCCCACAATAAGCCGATGATGCCGTAAGATGTGAAGACCGCCCGCCAGGATGCGTTGCCCCACATCAATGAGCTGGCTAACAGGAAGCCGGTGAGCGTGGTGGAAATCGCGCCGCCGATGGACATCGAACTGCTGAGCATCCCCGATGGAAACGCGCGGGCTGTGGGGGCAAAGGCCGCCACGAACAGTTGGACGCAACTCGGGAAAATGCCCGCAATCGCCACGCCCGCACACAGCCAACACAATGCGAAGGTTTGGCCCGAGGGAGAGACCGCGGCCAGGATCGTCATCGCAGAACTTCCGGCCACGCAGGCCATCAGCATGTTCCGCGCGCCGATCTGTTGGCCGACCCATCCGGCGGGGAGTTGGCTGAGCGCGTAGGTCCAATAGTACCCGCTCATCACGAAGCCGAACTCGACCACCGACAGGCCGAGGTCTTCGCGAATCTGCCCGCCGGCCACACCGATGGCCGTACGCTGCAGGTAGGCCACCATCGCCGCGACGCAGCACCACGCGAGAATCGCAAAACGTCCCGCAGTCGCTCGGTCGGCCCCCGCGTGCATGCTCACTCCCGTTTCGTGTGCATCAACTCCACCGCGGTTATACCCGCAGCGATTGGAGTGCCGCTACAAAGTCGGGAAGATTCGCTACGGTGCAGGTTCGGTATCGGGGAGCTCATCGATCAGTCGTGAGCGGTAGCAGGTGTAGGTCCGCTCGGGGTTGCGAATGATGGTGTAGTCATTCTCGATGGCGGCTTTCAGATTCGGATTCTCGATCGATGACCAGATGACTTCGTCGGCGTGCCGGACGACGAGTTCGCGATCCGTGAATCGGGCGATGCCGTACTGCCACTTCCACGGGCCATCAGATTCCCGGCGGGCTTCCACGGGGATAATGACTTCGGGATCGGTTCCAGCCGAGGATACATAGAGAAACAGCGCTCCGTCGAGCACATCTTTCCGCGTCGGCTGATAGCGCAGCGCCGGTTGCGGCAGGAGGCGGAGTTCCCAGCGCTGTTGATCCATGGCGAGCGTTTCGCCGGAGAACCTGCGGGCAATGTCGCGCATCTGCACCAGGCGCAACGTGGGCGAATCGGCGACCTCCGGTGCATCGGGGACGGTTTTGAATGCCAATCCTGCTTGCGGTTGCCATTCATACTGACTGGTCTTCGGCCCCACTGGCCATAGTTTTTTCGCTGCGAGCGTGTGGAATTCATGCACGATCGCCCGCCGTGGCGGCTTGGCCCAGTTGGCAAACGCCGAGAAAAAAGTCGCGACCGCTTCCGGACGGCCGTCCTTCATCCAGACATAGATATGCCCGGTCTGGCCGTCTTCCCGCAACACGTTCGTCCAACTGAAGATCGGCTGCTTCCGCAATTCGAGCGATTGTTTATGGGCCTCGTCCAGATACATCTGATAGGCCGCGGCTTCGTCGGCATTCAATTTGGCCAGTGCTCTCGCGGGTGGTGCGGCGATGACACTGAAGGGGAAACACAACGATAGAATCGAAATCAGCAGCGGGCGCAGCATGAGATTCTCCGCAGAGACCTGAGATGATGTAGACATTGTGTCTGTGTGAGGGGCGGTTCGTCAAGTCGCTTCCGTCACAGTCCGGAGCGCAAGCGACGGAGGCACAATTTCATACGGCCGTCGCTCGCGCTCCGGGCCGCGACACGCATGCACTATGGGCAACTGACAACCCGCGTCTACAATTGAACGGACCACTTCTCGCTGGGAAAACATTGCCGATGGCTACCTACGAATATTCACGCTGGGACGGATCGCAAGAGTTCACGCCGCAATCTGCGGATAAACTCTTCGACCAACTCAGCGACTACCTGATGCAGTACGGCGACGAAGTCCTCGACTCGCTGAAGGACTGGGAAGAAGAACATCCCGACGTGCTCGACCAACTCCTCAAGCAGGGACTGATCGAAAAGGACGGCGAAGGGAAATACATCGTCACCCCGCGCGGCATGCGGCGGGTCGAGAACAAGGCTCTCGAAGCGCTGTTCGATGTTCGTCGCAAGGATGTCCTCGGCCGTCACGATACTGATCACCGCGGCCCCGGTCAGACCGTGCATGAGGAATCGCGGCCGTATCAGTTCGGCGATCCGGTTTCAAATCTGAATCTGCAGGAAACGCTGAAGAACGCGCTGGTTCGACAGGGCGGCGGCACGCCAGTTCGCATTACCGCCGACGATCTTGTCGTTCATGAAACCGAGTACCAGACCGCGTGCTCGACAGTGGTGCTGATCGACATGTCCGGCAGCATGACTCGCTACGGCAAGTACGGCTCCGCCAAGCGCGTGGCGATGGCATTACAGGCACTCGTGCGATCGAAGTACCCCAGCGACTTCCTGCAGGTGATCGGGTTCTACACCTATGCATCGCCGCTCACCGAGCGCGAGTTGCTCAATTCCGCGCCGAAGCCGGTGAGCATTTACGATCCGCGAGTGCGGTTGCGGATCAATCTCGACTCCCCGCCCGATTTCGTGCCGCAGCACTTCACGAACATCCACGCCGGGCTGCAATTCGCGCGGCGGGTGTTGCGGCGACATCCCGCGCAGAACCGGCAGATTCTGTGCATCACCGACGGCGAGCCAACGGCGCACATCGAAGGCCGCGATGTGATGCTCATCTACCCGCCCTGTGAACAGACGGCGAACATCACGCTGGCCGAAGCGAAACGGTGCGCGAACGAGGGGATTCACATTTCCAGCTTCGCGCTGATCGAGGATTATTTCTACCTCGACCTCGTGAACTTCGTCGAACGGATGGCCCAGGTGACCGGCGGCATGGCGGCCTACTGCAACGCCAACGACCTCGGCAACCTCGTCCTCGACAGTTTCACCAACGGCCGACGAGTCCGCCGCGCGATGTGAGGAGTGATCACAACATCTGCTTGCCGCTTTGCAGGCTGATTAAGCCGCGAGCTTAGCTTTTTGCGGTTTCAGCAGCGATGCCAGATGCCGCACCAGGTGCTGTTCCCCCGCCACGAATTCAGTCGCAATCTCCACTGCCCAGATATGCGCTGCGAGCGGGTGATCGGTCGGGATTTTCACGAGGTCTTTCAGCGTTGTCGCGAACTCGGAGACGGAGTGTGCCGCGCTCCATTCAGCCAGTCCATCGAGATCGGCCCGACTGTAGTGGTGATGATCGGGAAACGTCTTCAGTTCCCCGTCCATGCCAAGATCATTCAACGTCCGACGGAAGCCGTCCGGATTGCCGATGCCGCAGAACGCTGCCCAGCGTTGATGCGATCCACGAGCTTGCCGCGCTTCTCCCAGGGCATTCATCAACCGCTTCGGAGTGAACCGCATGGCGATGTGCTCGTCGACGCCACGAACCAGCGCGATGCGAGTCCGCAGTTCGTGCAGGATATCTTCGGTGACCTGATCGGCCCGCGTGATGATCACGACATCGGCCCGCTTCAATGCGGACAACACTTCACGCAACAACCCACGCGGCAACAGATGGCCATATCCCCACGGTTGCAGCGCGTCGATGAGGACCACATCCAGATCGCGCGCGAGCCGCCGGTGTTGAAAGCCGTCATCGAGGACGAGGGCATCGCAGCGGTGTAGACTGATCGCCTTCGCGGCACCAGCGACACGGTCGCGCATTGCCACTTGGGCGACGCCGGGACACAACCGTTCCAGAACGAGCGATTCGTCGTTGGTTGCCCCGTCCAGACTGCGATATCCGCGACTGAGAATACCCGGCCGATATCCGGCGTGCTGCAATCGCTGGGCGAACCAGGCGACGAGCGGTGTCTTGCCGGTGCCGCCGGTCGTGATGTTGCCGATGCTGATCACCGGACAGTCGACACGATGCGTTTTGAGCCAGCCGTGATCGTAGGCCGCATTCCGCAGCGTCATCCCGGCGGTATAGCCCCAGGACGCGACACGACACGCGGACCGCAACGCCGTGGGAATGATCCCACGGCGGCGGCCGGATAAGACATCGATCGCGAATTGCTCGTCCATGAGCATGGAGCCGATCGAAGAGACCCACGGTTCTGAAACCGTGGGCTTCCTGGGAAACTACATTGTCGCCATTTTTTTGCAGATTGCTTCGGCCATTTGCATCGTGCCGACGGCGGTCGGGTCGTTGCGGTTGTCTTTCAGGTCGTAGGTCACGTCCTTGCCTTCTTCAATCACAGCAGCGACGGCGGCTTCCAGCTTCTCCGCGGCTTTGTGTTCGCCGAGATGTTCGAGCATCAGCTTGCCGGAGAGAATCAACGCCGTCGGGTTGACCTTGTTCTGGCCTTTGTACTTCGGTGCGCTACCGTGCGTGGCTTCAAAGATCGCGGCATCGGGACCGTAGTTGGCTCCCGGAGCAACACCGAGACCGCCGACGAGGCCGGCACACAGGTCGCTAAGGATGTCGCCGTACAGGTTCGGCAGCAGGATCACGTCGTACAACTCGGGTTTCTGCACGAGCTGCATGCACATGTTGTCGATCAGCCGTTCCATGTAAACGACATTCGGGGCACTTGGCACCTTGCCCGCGAGTTCCTTGTCCGCGGGGACCGACAGCTCCGGCCATTCGTACTTGGCACCGAAGGCCGTGGCGACGGCGCGGGTTTCGTCGTACCACAGGCCGTCGGTGAACTTCATGATGTTCGCCTTGCACACCGAGGTGACCGACTTGCGGCCGGCCTTCACGGCGAAATCAAAGGCGAACTTCGCAATGTTACGCGTTCCTTCATACGACATCGGCTTGATGCTGACACCGGTGGTCGACTTGCCGGTGCCGATCTTCTTGCCGGTGGTCTTGCTGTTGATGAAATCGATCAGTTCCGTGGTTGCGGGCTGACCGGCCTGAAATTCGATGCCAGCGTACAGGTCTTCGGTATTCTCGCGGACCACCACGAGGTCGACGTTGCTGTCCGAGAAATATGTCCGCACCCCCTTGTATGTCTTGCAAGGTCGCAAGCAGGCATACAGGCCGAGTTCCTGCCGCAGGTAGACGTTGACGCTGCGGAAACCTTTACCGATGGGCGTGGTGATGGGCGCTTTCAGGGCGACCTTATTCTTGCGGACGGACGCGAGGACGGAGTCGGGAACCTTGCCCACTTTTTCGATGACTTCGATGCCGCATTCCTGGACATCCCACGAGAACTTCACGCCCGTGGCTTCGAGGCATTTCTTGGTGGCTTCGGTCAATTCCGGCCCGACGCCATCGCCGGGAATGAGGGTCACGTTGTACATGCGGGAAGGCTTCTGCTAGCGGTGTTTGCGGCCATCGTCGCGGCAACAAACCAGCGTCGCCACGGGAACCGAAACTGTAACGTATCAGCGAGTTCCGAACAACGGCAGGAGTTGGCCCGGATGACGACCGTGACGGGACGAAAATCCCTCGCGTTCTTGATGAGCGGCGTGGGCACGGATTACGCTGTCCTCGAAATATGACGATGGTCTGATCTTCAGGATAAACCCACAATGCCGGTGCGTTGCTTCACACTCGGTTGGTTGTTCTTCGCCATGACAACCGTTGTTTCGGCTGCGGAGCCGTGGCCACAGTGGCGGGGACCGCATGGGGACGGACACGTAACGGAGACCGTCCCGCCGCTGGCCTGGTCGGCGAACAACCTGACATGGAAGGTCGCGCTTCCGGGGAACGGGCAATCGTCGCCGGTGATCTGGGATGACCGCATTTTTCTGACCAGTTACGAAAACCTTGGTGCCGAGCGGTTGGTGTTTGCTCTCGATCGGGCCACCGGCAAACTGCTCTGGAAGCAGACCGCATGGACGGGAACCCCCGAGCCGTCACATAAGATGAACGGCTGGGCGTCGGCCACCTGTGCGACCGACGGCGAGCGGGTGTATGCGTTCTTCGGTCGCGGCGGCGGACTGTTCTGCTATTCGCGCGATGGAGAAAAATTGTGGGACTTGCCGCTCGGTGAATTTGCCGGGCCGTGGGGGACTGCCGCGTGTCCCATTCTGACGGAGAGTCTCGTCATTCAAAACTGTGATGCCGAAGGGGACGCGAAGCTCATCGGGGTCGATAAGTTCACCGGGAAAATCGTCTGGTCGACGCCGCGGGAGAATCAGCGCGGATGGAGTACGCCGCTGTTGATTCCTTTCAATGGGAAGCTGCAGGCGGTGCTCAACGGTCACACCGGCACCCGCAGTTACGATGCGGAAACCGGCAAAGAACTTTGGTTTTGTCCCGGCTACAACGGCCGCGGTGAACCCACGGTCACGCCGAACGCGGCGGGCCATCTGTTCGTGGTAAATGGACTTACGGGGGATATCTACGCGATCCGCAATGGCGGTTCGGGCAACGTCGGGCAGACACATCGCCTGTGGCACACACCGCGGAAATCGGGACGCGATCTTCCCTCCCCCGCCGTGGTGGGATCGCATCTGCTGGTGATGGCGATGAAAGGCATTCTCACGAGTTACAACACGGCCGATGGAGCCGTGGAATGGGAAGAACGCATCGGCAGCAATTTTTCGGCGTCTCCCGTGGTCGCTAACGGCAAAGCGCTGTTCGTTTCCGAAGACGGTGAAGCGGTCGTCGTTGATCCGGCGGCATCGCAACGGGTGGTGCGACGGAACAACGTCAGTCCCGCTCAGGACGAAATCTTCCGTGCTTCACTCACGGCCCATGACGGGGAATGGCTGCTGCGGTCCGACAAAACCCTCTTCTGCATCGGTCGCGGCAAGCCCTGAAACTGCCATTCCCCATCCGTGATGTTTCCGAGAAAATGAATCCGAATGCCCAATGGCAACGTTCTTCATCGTGCCGGGTGGGGGCCAGGTGGGAATGATCTCGATGGCGGCAAGATGCCGTCCTGCAGGAGGCCGCGGATGGAAACCGATGTGAAGACCGAGTCGGCATCCGACGAACCGACAGTCCTGTCCATCAATGAACTTGGGAAATCGCCACCGTTGCTTCCTTCGGAAGCGTGGTCCGCGTTCCTGTTCTTTCTCTCGCTGATCTGGCTGCTCGCCGTCGGCGGGGCGCTCCACATTTTTGAGAGTAACAGCGGTGTCCTCGAAAGTCGTCGAGACATTTTATTGTTTACCGGTTGTGCCGCCACGACGGCGGTGTTGTGGCTCGTCTTTCTTTACGATGTGGCGCAGCGACTGGCGTCCGGAGCAAGAAACAAAGCTGCGACGATACTGTGCACTCTGTTGCCCGCATTGCGATTGGGCTTGCGCGATCCGCAAACGGCATCACATTTGTGGCTCCCCCGAATGGGGTGGCAGCGCGTTGATCAAACGCTGAATTCACGCGTGGAAACGGCACTTCGCGGGCCGATGTTGATCGTCTCGCTCGCCGTGCTGCCGTTGCTCACTGGTGAATATCTCGCTGCGGATTACCTCGAAAAGCAGCCAGGGCTGAAGCAAGCCGCGGTTGTTGCCACGGCGATCATCTGGTGGGCGTTCACCTTCGAGTTCATTCTGATGATCTCGATCACTGACAAGAAACTGAAATACGTCAAGGAACACTGGCTCGACCTGGTGATCATTCTGTTGCCGTTGATCGCTTTCCTGCGAGTGTTGCGGCTCAGTCGGATCGCGAGGTTGCAGCAACTGACGAAGACCTCGCGCGTGTTTCGCTTCCGTGGCGTTGCGATGAAGACGTATCGCGCGTTGCTGCTCATCGACGCCGTTTCGCGGTTGATTCAGGGATCGCCCGAGAAGCGATTGGTCAAACTGCGACAGCGGTTAGCCGATCAGGAAGCCGAACTCGCGACGTTGCGGAATGAAATTGCCGCGCTGGAAACGCAACTCACACCAGCGGTCGAATCCCTCGCCGTCCGAAGTGCGTAATACGTCCATTTATCCTCGTTGTCCGCAACGAGGGACGCAACAAAGAACATTGCGTGCAAGCCCCCCCGGTTGAAGACAACCGGGGGCGAAATGGGCATTCACGCCGCGCGATTCTTCGCCACCGCATCCGTCAACCGCGACAGAATCACTTCAGCCGCCCGGCCGGTGGCTCCAACGGCTCCCACCTGACGGCGGATCGTGGCCATTTCCATCCGTGTTTCCGCCAACGTTTCCGGATGCGATAGCCACCGGTCCAGGTTTGCCGTCACCCCCGCGATCGCCGGTTCCGTGCGACCCACGCTGAGATGTTCGGGGAGAATGGCCCGGTTCGCGATCAGGTTCGGCAGCGACAGATGCTTGACCGTGACCAGCATCTTACCGACGAGATACGTAAACCATGTCGTGCGATACAGCACCGTGGCTGGAGTTCCACGGGCCAGCATTTCGAGGCTGACCGAACCGGAGACCATCAGTGCACAATCGCCGAGTTGGATGATCTCGGGAGTCTTGCCGACGAAGAACGAGATCGGGAGCCGCAGCCCGGATTTCCGGTACAGATCCTGGCAAAACTGCCGCTGCGATTCCTTGTAGTTCGCGACGAGAAACTGCACGTTCGGATGCCGTTCGGTCAACCGACGGGCCGCTTCCAGCATCAGTGGCCAATTGCCGGTGACTTCGTGCCCTCTCGACCCGGGCAGCAGTGCGACCGTCGGCCCCCGTTCGGACCGCCATTCCCGCATGAAGGACTCGTCGAGCGGATGCTGCGTCACCTCGTCGAAAAACGGATGTCCGACATACAGGACCGGAACCTTTTTGAGGGCATACCATTCCGCTTCGAACGGCAAGCCGGAAAGGACTAAGTCAATGTATTTGCGGACTTTACGGATTCGCCAGGATGCCCAGGCCCAAAGTTGCGGCGGCAGATAATAGACGACCGGGATGCCGTGTTTCTTCGCCGCGCGGGCAATCCACCAGTTGAAACCGGGGAAATCGATGAGAACCACGAGATCGGGCTTATGCCGCGCGAAGTAATCGCGCCCAAGAGCGACCACCTGAAAGAACTGCCAGATCTTCGGCAGGACTTCCAGAATGCCCATGACCGCGAGGTTAGTGAGGGGATAGAGGATCTGGCATCCGGATTGCTCCATTCGCGGACCACCGAAGCCGGAAACACGCATGTTCGGTTGCCGCCGCCGCAATTCGTCGATCAGCAACGCCGCATGTTGGTCGCCGCTGGGTTCGCCGACGGAAAAGAAGACGTGCATGCGATTGACGCTCGAGTGGGAGATCACGCCGAAGGTGACAAAGAGTCACTTACAGTGGACTCGGCGGGAGGTTTCCGTGCCTCAATCACATCGCAGATGCCGCTTTTTTGGTCAAGATCAATCCCGATTTGAGACACTGCGTCTGGCGGCACATGTGTTCAAAGTTCACGTTGCAAATCGTTTTATGACAGGGACTTCAGGAAAAATCACGACAATCATGACTGTTTTAATCACAAATCTGAAATCTTTGTTGATTCCCTCGCACACATTTCGTGAAGAAATGGTTAAGTCGGTGTAAGCGCTGGCGCATGTTTGTCAGTGCGGTCGAGTCATTCGGCGGATGATGCCGCCATAGAGGGGAACGTCTGTGAAGTTTTCTGGATTGCTTCGTCGTCGCTCTGGATTCACGTTGATCGAGCTGCTGGTCGTGATCGCGATCATTGCCATCTTGATCGCACTCCTCTTGCCAGCCGTCCAACAGGCGCGGGAAGCCGCCCGGCGGACGCAATGCAAGAACAACGTCAAGCAACTGGGCTTGGCCTTGCACAACTATCACGACACCTTCCTCGTCTTCCCTCCCGGGGCCGTGCTCAATACTTCGGTGGCCAGTGCGCCACATCAGGGCTGGGGCTGGAATACGATGTGCCTGCCTTACATGGATCAGGCCCCGCTCTACAACCTGATTAATTTCTCGAATTCACTGCAAGTCGCTGTCACCGCCCAGACTACCGGCAGCCCTACCGTCCAGACGGCGTCGGTGAAAATCGGTGCTCTGCGATGTCCGTCCGATGTCGGTTCCGACGTGGTGACCTATGTGGACATCTCGCCGACGGTCGGGGCCGCCGGAGTCACCACAGCTCCAACGAACCAGTTCGGCCGTTCGAATTATCTCGGTGTCGCGGGATGGTACAACAACGCCGGCACGGTGACGGGCCTGTACACGGGTGTGAACTTCACCACGACGACATTCCGCGGAATTTTTGGACCGAATTCCCGCATGGGGATCCGTGACATGACCGACGGAACCTCGAACTCCATCGTTGTCGGCGAACGCTATACACCGAATGCCGGCGGACAAGCTTCGGTGAACCAGCCGATCGGCCACGGCGTTTGGATCGCAGCTCCGAATGTCTACATCGACGGAATGACATCGATCCTCGGCGATACTGCTGCTCAAATCAATCTCGCCGCCAACAACACCGCTCCCGGACAAATGGCTTGCGCTGCACCCGGAACGGCGTCATATAAGTTGAACGGAAATAACACCAGCGCGGCTCCGCGCGGTCAGACGGCCGGGTTCGGCAGCCTCCACACGGGGGGCTGTCACTTCCTGATCGGTGACGGCACCGTTCGTTTCATCAGCGAAAACATCGACACGACGATCTATCGCAATCTCGGTACGGTCAACGACGGCAATCCGATCGGCGAGTTCTAATCTCCGCTCGGTGATATTCATGACAAACGGAAACCCAGCCAATGCTTTGGCTGGGTTTCTTTTTTGAACAACGCAAACGGTGGGATTCTGCGAAGCGCAAGTGGAGACGGAAGTCAATTCCCATAGCGCGGTTGGCCGCCCCAACCGAGTTTCTCGTGAAGCGTGCCGTAAAAACTGCAATCGGGGAGACGGGCGAGTTGAAACGAGACCGGTGCGCGGCGAATCTCGATCCGATCCCCGGCCCGCAACGGCCGACGGATCTGTCCGTCAATCACCAGCATCACGCCTTCGGCCGGGTCCGGCAAGCTCAGTGTGTACACGCAGTCCGCGCGATCGACCAGCGGGCGATTCGTCAGCGTGTGTGCACATACGGGCGTGATCACGAACGCTTGCAAATCATGCTTGAGAATCGGCCCCCCCGCCGCCAGATTGTGGGCCGTCGAACCGATGGGCGTGCTGACGATCAAGCCATCGCCGCTGTAGGTGGAGACCCGTTCGCCATCGATGGCCAGATCGATCTGGACGAGCTGCAAGGATCCCGCTGAGAGAACTGCGGCTTCGTTCAAACCGACATCGATTTCGGAAGTTCCGTCGGCCCGCAGCAACCGGCATTCAAACATCAGATGATGAATGATCTTGTAGCCCCGCCGCACAATCTGCGGGAGTTGTTGCTGGAATTCGAGCGGCGACAACTCGGCGAGGAAACCCAAGCGGCCAAGATTGACGCCGAGAATCGGCCGTTGCCTTTGTCCGAGCTTACGGCATGTCCGCAGTATTGTGCCGTCGCCACCAAGGACCACGACCAACTCAAACGGCAACGTCGGATCAACGCCGTCGGTCGAGGTCACCCCGACCAGTTGCAGCATGGGTTCATTCGGGCCGCGCGCTACCAATTCGTCGACAATCCGCTGTACGCGCTCGCCATCGTCGCGCGTGACCACCAGCATCGACAACGGAGAGGACATGCAACCTGACCTTCATCAAAACATTTCGTTCATCGTAACGCGAACATCGGTGAATGCGATGTTCGCTACCACTGAATCTGCGATTGGACCGGATGGGTGTGCATGTCGCCACGTTTTTCGATGGGCCAGGCGATAAGTTCGTCGACGAGTTTCACGAGGCCGTTGACCGCCGCTTCGAAGATGATTTTGCCTTTCTCCGCGGTCCCCTTCGTGGCGTCGCCGTGGACGCCGGTTTTGGTCCAGCGACCCCAGTAATCATTGAACCGCACGAAATAATTCATCGTGCTATCGCTGCTGACGAACTCACCCATGCGGTCATCATCTTTCACGGCCTTGTCCATCTGCACGCGATCCCCGGCGAGATACAGATACAACGACGTTTCAAACTCATCCGCATGCGCAATGACTTTCGACTCACGAACTTTCTCGAACGCTTCCAGCAGGAACCAAAAATAGGTCGTCGCGAAGCAGAGTGAGTTCGTTTCCAGCACCGTTTTCCGCGCGATGAGATCAATCAACGGCGCGTTCGATCCGTGCCCATTGACGAGCAGAATCTTCTGGAACCCGTGGTACGCCACGCTCTTGGTGATGTTGAGGCCGAAGTTCACGAAGACATCCGGTTCGATGTGAATCGTGCCGGGGAAATCGATGTGGTGCCGGTTCAATCCGTACGAAATCGGTGGCAGGACGAGTACCTTGTCCGGCACGCGGCGACCGACTTCGAGACAGACCGACTCGGCGAGGAACACGTCGACATCGAGCGGCAGATGATGCCCGTGCTGTTCGGTCGACCCGGTCGGCAGAATGATCAGCTTCTGCATGCCGATGGCGTCATTCATCTCCGGCCAGGTGAGGCGGTTGTAGCGGTATTCGGTCGCGGCTCGGGACATGGTGAGTTCCAAAGGAGTCGGTGGGAGAAGAAATGACGAATGAGGAATGCAGAATGATGAGTTAAGACCACGGATTCGTCATTCAACGATTGTTACTCATCATTGCTGATCCCGTTGTTTGCGCTGCGGGTTGATTTCGTTCGACATTCTTCATTCTGCATTCCTCATTTTCTCTACCGCGGCCACGGTTGCTCTTCGCCCACGCATGCAATGAACTGCCCTTGTCGCACGCGGGCACCCCAGGCGGTGCCGACGATGATTCCATCGAGCGGAGCGGTCACCGGCCACGCAGGTTCGTCGATGCGTTGGAAGTCGTGCAGCCGACCGACCACGGTTCCCTTTTTCACGCGGGTACCGCAGCGGACGACTTCCTCGTAGTGTCCATCGAACGGCGCGGGGACGTAGCACTCGAAGTCGACAATCGCGGCACATTTCTGCGTGCCGTCGGCGTGGTGACCGATCGGTTGAATGTCGCCTCGCAGTTGACCGTGGCGAATGGCCGCGGCGAGGACACCTTGTTTACCGTAACGGACACCGGCTTCGAGAACCGCTTCGCCCCAGCCAAGCTCGGTTCCCACGGTGATCTTGCCGAGCCGTTCGGCCTCACTCGTCAGCAATCCCGGCGTGCGGTTCTGATAGATCATGATCAGCGGGCAACCGAACCACCGCGCGGTCTCGGCGATCGCAGCGGCTTGAGTGGGATCGTCGATGGGATGAAAGCTCGAACAAATATCGAAGCGGATCTGATTTCCACCGGAATGGAGATCGAGCACGATATGCACATGCGGCCAAATCGAGGTGCGGATGAAGGCCGCCAGACGATGTGTGATGCCGGTCAATCCCGGGCGTGAACCGGCGCCGTCGATGAACGCACGGTTGAGGTTCACGTCATCGGCACCGACGCTGTCGCGCGTGCCGGTGCGGAAGGCCTGCACATTCAACACGGGGATGAAGATCAAGCGGCCGAGGACATTTTTCGTATCGACTTCGTGCAGAATCTGCTTGATCGCCGTCGGGCCTTCGTACTCATTGCCGTGCGTCGAACCGATAGCGACCAACCCCTTCCCCGGTTGCGCCTGCGGACCGACGATCACGGTGATGGGGATGAGTTGCGTTCCCCACATGGTGTCGTGTTCGAGCGCGACCCAGTAATCGCGCCGGCCGGGGGAGTCGAAGTCAATGTTGTGCGGTTGAACGACAACGCGGGGCATGCGAGATTCCGTAAAGGATCACAAACTGTTTAGCCGCGACCCGACAGGGGAGTGCTGCCTGGAAGATACCATCCGCGTTGTGCGCTCCACACAGCGCTCCCCTGTCGGGTCGCGGCTAAACGAGGGTTATTAATTGAACCGCACCGGTTCCTTGCAGAACGATTTCAGTTTGTCGGGATCGACCGTGACCCCGAGACCCGGTGTCGTGGGAATGGTGAGATGCCCCGCGGTGTCGAGCACGAACGGTTCGGTGAGCAGTCCATCCACATAGGCACATGGTGTCAGATACTCGACATACCGCGCGACCGGAATCGCGGCGGAAAACTGCAAATCGGCTGCGAGTCCAATCGCGGTATTCCAACCGTGCGGGACGACCTGCACGTTGTGATCGTACGCCAACCACGCGATGCGACGGGATTCGGTGAGGCCGCCGTTTTTCGTGCAGTCGGGCTGCAGAATGTCGACCGCCCGGCGTTCGATCCAAGGTTGAAAGGCCTGCCTGCGGGTGAGGACTTCGCAGCCCGCAATCGGCACCGGTGACACACGCGTCAGTTCGGCGTAACCGTCGATATCGTCCGGCGGCAACGGTTCCTCGAACCAGACGATGTTGTAGTCCGCGAGCATCTCCGCGGTGTTACGCGCCCAGTTGGTGCCGTGCGGCCAGAACTGTTCGCTGCCCCCAGCGTCGACCATCAGTTCGACATCATCGCCGACCGTCTCTCTCGCGGTTTTCACCAAGAGTTCGTCGAACTGGCGACTGCGGCGGCCGAACGGTCGCCAGCCCATTTTGATCGCTTTGAAGCCACGGGCCACGACGCTTTCGAGCATCGCTGTCAACGGCGCGGGTTCATCGAACAGAATCGATCCGTACGGTTTGATCGTCTGGCGATAATTACCGCCGAGCAACCGCGAAACCGGTTGTCCGCAGGCGTGCCCCATCAGATCCCACAGAGCGATATCGATGCCGCTGATGGCGTGTTCGACCGCACCGCCGCGGCCTTGCCAGAACGATGACTGTCGCAGTTTCTCGGAGACCCGCTCCGGCTCGACCGCCGATTCGCCCTTGAGCAATGGCCACAACAATTGCACGGCTCCGGTGACGAGCGTTCCCGAAGTGAAGCAACTGCCGAAACCGACAAGGCCGTCACTGGTTCGCACGGCGATCAACGTGTGGAGATTCTCCGCCGGTTCGTGTCCCTGCGGCCAACCGCCGTCGACTGTGGCCCCCGTCAGCGGATAGACATCAATGCCGGTAATCGTCACGAACCGTCCTCTTATAGAAGTCACACGCATCAACCATCACAACGGTATGCAGTGTGCCGTGAGCCGCAACGAAAAACCAGTACGGAGTTGTCCCTTCTCCCCCGCGGACGGGGACGAGGGAGCCGGAAAGCAACTTCCCTGCCAAAACAAAACCGCCCCGCGGGAATGCGGGGCGGTGAACGTCACACAGTAGTGAAGAACGCGAATCAGCGGGACGTTGTCGGCTTCACATCCAGTCCGGCGACTTGCATGTGACCGTACAGCGTTTCTTGACCGCGGATCACCAGGAACTTCATGCCGCTTTGTCCAGCGGGTAACGGCTGGTTCAGAATCCAGGTAATGTTGTCGACCGAAAGAGTTTCCCAGTCGCTGAGACCGACGAGCACGTCATCTTTCTTGATACCGTTCAGCGCGGCCGGGCTTTGAGCACGGACTTCGGTCACCACGAGGCCGCCGCGGTACTTCGCAGGAACAACACCCGTCCGGTCGGTAGGAAGCTTGCTGACACGAAGACCGAGCACGCGCCAGAAACGTTCACCTTCGTTGGTATCGTTGTTGGCCCGAGCGACAAAGTCAGTTTGGAGGCGGCTGCGGCCACCCGTATAGTTGGCCAATGCCAACTGCATGTTCTCGGTCGTTTCACCCCGGCGGACCGTGACTGCGACCGCGTCGTCGGCTTTGCGATCGAGGAACGCCCGCTCCCAATCCACCGCATCGACAATTTCACGATCCCCGGCTTTGACGATCACGTCGCCATTTTTCAGGCCGGCTTTCGCCGCGGGGCTGTCCGGCTGAACGATGTCCACGATCAACTTGCGGGTGGTTCCGACTTTGTGATCTTTGGTCACGAGGCCGTGATACGTGTGATTGAGCTGTTCGACGCTAATCAACCGGGCCACGATCCGGCGGGCATCGTCGATGGGAATCGCGAACCCAATCCGTTGCGCACCGGCACGGATGGCGACATTGATTCCGACGACTTCGCCGTTGAGATTCAGCAGCGGGCCGCCGCTGTTGCCGGGGTTGATGCTGGCATCGGTCTGAATCAGGTTCTTGTATGACTGCGTGTCGTTGACTTCGACATCGCGTCCCAGGGAGCTGATGATCCCCTTGGTCACCGTGTGGCTGTAGCCGAACGCATTGCCGACGGCAATAACATCTTCACCGAGCATCAAGTCTGAGGATGTTCCCGATGGCATCACCTTGAGCGGCTTGGGGGGCTTCACACGGATTAAGGCCAGGTCGTGATCGCGATCGAAAGAAACCACTTCAGCTGTCGTAAAGCTACCGTCTTCAAAGGTCGCACGAATCAGGTCGACATCGGCGATCACGTGGTAGTTGGTAACGATGTAACCGCGTTCGTCGATGACGACGCCGGTCCCCATGCCGTTCACCTTGCGGGGCTTGCTGGTTCCGGTGTTGAAGACGTTGTCGCGTTCGACGGTGGTCTTCTCGGTATGGATGTTGACGACCGACGGAGCCGCCCGTTTGACGGCGCGAACCAGCGGCGTTTCCCGAGCATCGTCCGCGGCGGTCGCGGCGACCACCATCGAGAGGACAAGCCCGCACTGTAGAAATGACATCAGCCTGTATTTCATAGGAAGGTCTGCTCGTGGGCCGCTCTAGGTGTTCGTTGAGGGTGAGTCGACGCGCGTTTGCCACGATCCTTCGTTAGCGCGGAGGCGGTTCCATCCGTCTCCGTTCTCCGAGTGAATCGACTGGCCGCGTGAGACCGCTTGAGAGGTGGAGAGGGGTGGTGCACAGCTTTCCTAATCGAAGGGTGGGGAGAGGCGCACTTGGGAGTGATTGCGCGACTTGTGCGCCGAACCCCTCTTGCGATGCGCGAAAATCGGCAGAGACCGGGAAATTCCTTCAAGTTTCTGCGTTGTCGGTTGTGCGAATTGTCAGGAGTGCCGCACAATGACCGGGTCAATCTGCTGATTTTGCGATGCCGATCGAGGATTCCATCAAGGTCGTTCAGGACATGAGTCGTCGAGCTGCTTTAGAGAAAATGTTGGCGGAAGATCCGCAAGATGTCTTCCTGCACTACGCCCTGGCCAACGAGTTGGTGAAGGCTGGCGAACACGCCGCCGCATGGGACCGCTTCGCGCTGCTGCATCGTGATTTTCCGGACTACGTCCCCGCGTGGTTTCGCCACGCGCAGGCTTTGGGTGAAGCCGGGGAGACCGATGAGGCCCGCACCGTTGGTCAACAGGCACTGGTCGTGGCCGAGCGTGTCGGGGACATGCACGCGGCGGGCGAGATCCGCGGGTTTCTTGAGATGCTGTCGTGAACTCGGCGATCGTGACCGGTTTGCGTGACGCTTGGCGCACACTGCGCGAGCAGGCCTCTGATGACGCCGAATGGCCGGAGATTGCATGGCAGCAATTGATCGGCGTCGGCGGTTGCCGGTGGGGAATTCCACGCGAGCACGGAGGGGAAGAATCGACGCCTGCCGAACTCGTTGGCACGGCCATCGAACTTACTCGCGGCGATCTCACTCCAGCCTTCATCTGGACGCAGTATCTTGCCGCGATTCAACGGTTGGAAAAGGCCCCTTCCGCGCTGCAGGAAAAATGGTTACCCCAGTTGGCCGACGGCAGTGCGTTCGCCACCGTCGGCATTTCGCACCTGACAACCTCGCGGCAACATTGGTCAACACCCACCGTGCTCGCGGTACCGGAGGCGGACGGGTATCGCGTCACGGGTTCCATCCCCTGGGTGACGGGGGTGACGCAAGCCGATGTGATCGTGACTGGAGCCGCGCTGGAAGACGGGCGGCAATTGCTGATCGCTCTCGATACCACACTTACCGGTGTGGAACGCGGCGACGGGCTTCCGCTACTGGCATTGCGTGGATCGATGACCGGTAGTGTTGAGCTTCGCGACGTGATCGTTCCCAACACAGACATCATTTCCGGGCCGGTGGAGAACGTTTTGAAAGCCATTGGGAGTGGTGGCGCGGGATCGTTTATGACCTCGGCGGTTGCGTTGGGGCATGCCTTCGCGGCGTTCGATCAACTCGATCGGATTACAGCGGGTCGCGCCGAATTCGATGAACTCAATGCCGGATGGCGCGTCACACTCTCCGCCTTGTATGATGAGATTCTCGCTGCCGTTGAAGAAACGATATCACCGCCGAATCTGGCGGAGACATTGCGGGTGCGGTCCACCACACTCGCGCTGCAACTTTCGCAATCGCTGCTCACTGCGAGTAAAGGCGCGGGGTTCATCAGCGGTCACCCCGCCGAACGCATCGCCCGGGAAGCGTTGTTCTTCCTGGTGTGGTCATGTCCGCAAGCCGTCGCGGGGGAGTTGCTGCGCGGGTTTGGTAGATCGCAATGCTCTTAAGGCGAGCGGGGGGACGTAAGTCCCCCCGGTGATTCAATTCCGAACGTCAGTCACCGGGGGGAGTGACCTCCCCCCGCTCACCGAAGAGATTACTTCTGCAATTTCTCGACCGCATCCAGCACCGCCTGGCTGTCCTCGGCGGCGGCGACTTTCGTGTTCTTCGCGGCGATCTTGCCATCCTTGTCGATCACGAACGTCCAGCGGGCAGTCGTCACATTACGAATGAGGACTTCTTCCTTACCGGTCTTGAACTTCGCGTTCACCTTCTTTTCGCCCGGAGTGACCGGCACGCCGAATGCCGACGCGACTTTGCCTTCGGTATCGGCGAGCAAAGGGAACGTGAGGTCGTATTCCTGCTTGAAGAGGACGTGGCTGGCGACGGTATCGCCGCTGACGCCGACGACTTCAATCCCCTTCTTGCTGAGATCGCCGAGCTTGTCACGGAAGCCACACGCCTGCTTCGTGCAGCCGCCGGTCATGTCGGCCGGGTAGAAGTAGACCACGACGATTTTCTTGCCGACATGGTCGCTCGACTTCCATGCCTTGCCGGTGTCATCAAGGGCTTCAAATGTCGGAGCCTTATCGCCGACCTTCAGATCGACGGTTTCAGCAGCCAGGACGGCACTCTGACACAAACAGACGGCGAGGAAGGCGTTCGCGATCGTTTTCATGGGAGTTCTCCTAAAATTCATGGTGGGACGGACAATGATCGTCCGCTCGGAACGGGTATGCTGGGACTCGAACCAAAGTAGCATACGGAATGGACGATCAGTTTCGCAAACGGCATCACGGTCGGGTGAATGGGATGTTGTCATCGCAGTTATTCTGGCGGGTCTTTCTGGTCTACGTCGGGCTGACGGCAGGCATTGCGGTTGCCGTGTTCGTATTGCTTTCGCAACGCTACCACGACCTTGCGATGCAGCAGGTGGAGCAACGTCTGCGCGAAGACACGCAGGTGGTCGCGGACTTGCTATCCGGAGAGACTACCGCCGCGGGACTGTTCGACCCGCAAACCGGGCTGTTGAACCGCGCCACGAAAAGCCGTGTGACGCAGTTCATCATTGCCGATGAAAGCGGCCAGCCTTTGTGGTCGAGTTCCGACGAGAATCTCGCTAACGATTTACCCGGCTTGTTCGCGAAACAAGCTGCTTCGATGGATAGCGAACAGGCTCCCCTGCAACCCATGACGGATGCGGTTGGACGCGATTGGCTGGTGTTGCGGAGGACATCTCAATCCGACGGTCGTCCTGACATCGAGATTCTCGCGGCTTTTCCCATCACGCTGTTGCAGCAGAAGCTTTCCGCGACGACGACTCGTCTGTGGGGTGTGGTCGCCACTGCCGCCATTCTGTCGCTGGCCATCACCTACGTGATGGTCGGCCGCATCATTCAGCCTTTGGAGACGCTGACACAAGCCGCTCAGCACATGGCGTCTGGCGAGTTTCCGGCAGCGGTTCCCGTCCACAGCCGCAATGAAATCGGGACGTTGACGCAGGCCTTCAATTCGATGGGCCAACAACTCACCAGCCGCATTCACGATTTGCAGGAGCAACGACAACAATCGGCCGAAAGCCATCATCGTCTCGAAGCGGTCCTCAGCGCCATGGTGGAAGGCGTGATGGCGATCGACAGCAACCAGCAAATCCTGCTGGCGAACCGCGCCGCGATGCAACTTCTCGATCTACGTCCACAAGACACGGTCGGGCGGCCGTTGTGGGAAGCCGTGCGGCAGCCGCAACTATTGGCACTGGTCAATGAAGTCCTCGCCGGTAAACCGAGCGAACGCGTGGAGATCGAAGTTGCGCGGACGCAATGTACGCTGGCCGTCACGGCAGCACGATTCATTGGCGAGCCCTGCCCCGGTGCCGTCGTCGTGATGCACGATGTGTCCGAGCTCCGCCGTCTCGAAAACCTGCGGCGAGAGTTCGTACAGAACGTGTCGCACGAACTGAAAACGCCGTTGAGTTCTATCGCCGCTTATGCGGACACGCTGCTGGAAGGGGGCCTTGAAGATGAAACGTGCAATCGGATGTTTGTGGGGCGAATCGCCGAACAGGCCGATCGCTTGCACTCGCTGATTCTCGACTTGCTGGCCCTCGCGCGGATGGAATCCAACGAGCAGAGTTATGAGGTCATTCCAATCGATGTCACGCATGTCATCCGTTCCAGTCTGGATGCCCATCAGGCGGTCGCCGCGACGAAACAGATTCAACTGACCGGGAACGGTCCTTCCATGCCGCTGATGGGAATGGCCGACAATGAAGGTTTGCGGACGGTGATCGACAACCTGCTCGACAACGCCCTCAATTACACGCCTTCACACGGTCGGGTGATGGTCCGTTGGAAGCAAGAGCAGCAGACGATTGTGCTCGAAGTGGAAGACACGGGCGTCGGCATCGCCAAGGAACATCAGGCCCGGATTTTCGAGCGGTTCTTCCGCATCGATCGGGCCCGCTCGCGCGAAATGGGAGGCACGGGATTGGGCCTCGCCATCGTGAAGCATCTCTGCCAGATGTTCGGTGGGTCGGTGAAGGTCAACAGTCACCTCGGCCAGGGAAGTACCTTCACCGTGCAACTTCCGGCAGCGGAAGAGATGGCTATCACGGCGTAAACACCAGCCCGGAGCGCGAGCAAGGGCGTCTGTCGATTACGAGAAGAGACCCAGGGATCAGAATCCCTGGGCTTCCGGGGCATCAAAAGAAGAATCGCTCGAGCAACACAATTGCGACGGTGAAGTAGATCGCCGTCGCGAACATATCGCTCAATGAAGCAATCAGTGGGTTGCTCATGACCGCGGGATCCATGCCGAGGCGCTCGAACAGCATCGGCAGGCAGGATCCCGTCACGGCGCCCATCGTCACCACCACGGCAATCGTCGCACCAACCACACTGGCTTCCAGGGGTGAATGGCCGAACAGCGGCTGGACTGCGATGAAGATGAATAGGCCCAGAAATGAGCCGAGAATCATCCCGGTATAGAGTTCACGCCACATCGCCTGTTGTCGTTCTTTCCGCGTGAGCGTTGATAAGCCCATCGCGCGAATGATCAGCGTGGCCGATTGTGAACCCGTGTTGCCGCCGCTGGCGAGGACCAGTGGGTAGAAGCATTCCATCCAGCCGTGCCGGTCGCCCACCGCCTCAAAAGCGCGAGCCACCGCAGCGGTGAAGAGCGACATCACCGACAGGGCCAATAGCCACACGCCGCGCTTGTGGGCGATCGTGAGGAGCGGCGTCGAAAAATAACTGTTTTCGAGCGGCTCCATCGCGGACTGGCGGTAAGCGTCTTCTTCCGCCGCTTCCTGCACCAGATCGAGCACGTCGTCGTGGGTGATGATGCCGACGAGGCGCTGCTGCTCGTCCACCACCGGCAATGCGAGTAAGTCGAACCGCGCCAGTTCCCGCGCGGCGTTTTCCGTCGGTTCATCAACACGGACCGCGACGACCTCGCGCCGCATCACGGCGTCCAGCGACGTGTTCGGCCGCGCGAGAATCAATTGCCGCAGCGTAATCACACCGTGCAGATGCCGGGCTTCGTTGCAGATGTAGATATAGTAAATCGTCTCGCGATCGGGGGCCTGTTGCCGAAGACGTTCCAAAGCATCGCGAACGGTCAGATGTTCCGGCAGAGATGCGTACTCGGTGGTCATGATCGAACCGCAGGAGCCATCGTCGTAGGACAGCAACCGGCGGATATCTTCCCGCTCGGCCTGCGCCACCAGCGGCAGCAATTGTTCGACCTGCTCCTCATCCATGTGCTCAAGCAAATCGACCCGATCGTCGGACGACATGACTTCGATGAGTTGCGAAAGGTGCTTTCGATCGACCGATTGCACCAGTTCCATCTGCTGATGCGGTTCGATGAACTCGAAGATTTCTGCCTGGCGGGGAATTGAACAGGCGTTAATCACCTGCCAGGCTTCTTCCGGAGGTAAGCCGTCCAGAATTTCGGCAACGACAACCGGGTAGAGCGCTTCGCAAAATTCGCGCAGCCCGTCGTGGTCCCCTTCGGCGAGCATCAGCCGCACATCGGGTTGAATCAGGTCGTGATAGATGCCGGATTGAGGCATGATCGGCCGACTCTGGGGCGGGATTGGCCATCAGGCGGGGCGAATCGCGCGCGATCCGCTGTCAGTACAGTATCGGCGGTGGTCAGGGGGTTGACCAGTGCCTGTTGTGCAGTAAAAAAAATCACCCCGTTGAAACGATTCAACAGGGTGATGTGCATATCGTATGTCTGCAGAGGTGGGTCCGCAGTTGTCGGATCAGCGTTTCGAGAACTGGAAGCTGCGGCGGGCTTTCTTGAGACCGTACTTCTTGCGTTCCACCATGCGGCTGTCGCGGGTGAGGAAACCGTTCTCACCGAGCATGCGGTGCAACGACGGATTCAACGCTTCCAAAGCACGAGCCAGACCGAGCAGGATTGCGCCGGCTTGCCCGGTGGTTCCGCCACCCTCAACGGTAACGTGGACATCTACCGCACCGTGCTTTTCTGCAGCACGCAGCGGCTGTTCGATGATCATCCGGTCGCGTTCCACACAGAAATATTCGCTGTGTGGGCGGCCGTTGATCTGGAACTTACCGTTGCCAGCCATCACGCGAACGCGGGCCACGGAGGTCTTGCGGCGGCCGGTGCCCCAAGCCGTACCGAAACGGTCCAGCTTACCGCGGATGACCACGGCAGCGGGTTCCACCACGGGAGCTGCTGTCGCGGTGTCGCCGGGGCCGGAAAAGACCAGTTCGGGAGCTTCAGCGGCAGGATTCGGGTCGGCGTTCAGATTCAAATCGCTCATCACACTTCCGTCGGTCGCGAGTGAATTTCAATGATTGATCGAAGAGGCGAAGCGATTACTTCGCTTGCAAGTGGTCTGGCCACGGTTGCGGCTGCTGGGATTGATGCGGGTGCGCATCGCCCACGAACAGTTTCAACCGGTCAAGCATGTGGCGAGCCAAGGCGTTCTTCGGAAGCATGCGCTTCACGGCCAGCCGCAGGATTTCCGTGGGTTTCTTTTCCCACAGATTGATCGCGGTGATCTGCTTCTGCCCGCTGTTGAAGCCCGTGTACCACTCGTATTCTTTGGTGTTCATCTTGTCGCTGTGATACTTGTGGCGCGGATGCACCATTTCACTGCCGATGAACCGGACTTTGTCGGCGTTCACGACGATGACAAAGTCGCCGCCGTTGACGTGCGGGGTATAATCCGGGCGGTGTTTTCCCATCAGCACCGTGGCGATTTGCGTTGCCAGACGGCCAACGGTCTGACCATCGCCGTCGACAATGAACCAGCCGGGCCTCCGAGCTCCCTCGAAGTCCGCCGCCTTCAAAAACGTGGTTTTCTGTCCGACCGTCACGAACGCACCTCACTCACAAACTGCGGAGCCGGATGAGGGTTCTACACAACCCGCGGCTCGAAGATTCGGCAATTCTGCCCGTGCCCAGCGACGAAATCCGCCGTGGGTGGGAATCGCGTAGGATAGCGATCCCACGCGGCGGGTTCAACCGCAGGCCACAACTTCTGCAGAAAGTCGGTTCTCGGGTCGATTTCTGGCGACGGACCACTGGGGTTCTGCAATCGATTTTTCGCCGCAAGGCATTGTTGCAAAAACGGATGTGGCGATCAGATGTATTGCAGGATGCTCAATTTCAGGGCCTCGGACGAAACCTGCATCGCCCCTTGCAGCGCTTGCTGTTGCTGCAGAAATTGCGTGACGGTCAGTGCAAAATCGGTTTCAAACAGCTCGGAAATCGATTGCTTCAAGCTGATTTGGGCATCTTCGAGGTGGTTGGTGGCGTCCGTCATCACCTGTTGGCGTGTTCCTACCTCCCCGCGAAGCACCACCACGCGTTTCGCTTCGGTATCCAGTTGGCCGGACAGACGGTTGAGCGTCGCCTGATCGTTGTCCACCAGCGCTTTGTGCAAGGTCGCCAGCAGCGAGATCACTCCCGGCGGTTGCTGGGGGTGGACATCTTTTCCGGTCAGAACGCCGGCGACTCCGGTCGTCTCAGAACCGTTGAGCCCGAGCGCCACACTCAGCGAGTTTTCGCTCACGGTCAGCGGTCCCGTTCCGGAGTTGTCGGTCAGCGAAATTCCGTTCCCGCTCGTGTTCAAACCGGCGACCAGATTGCCGGGGTCCACGGCGTTGAGCTTGTCGATCACATCCTGAATTGTGGTCGCTCCGTTGAGGTTGACCTCGACCTCCGAACCGACGCGGCGCGTGATCCTCAATGTGTTCCCGGCGAGATCGGGCACACCGGCCCCGAGATTCAGTCCGGTTAGCACGGTCGTACCAGAGAAGGTCCGCAATCCCAGTCCAGCAGCGTTCGTTCCCCCGTTCTCGCCGATGGAAAATGTCGCGCCGCTCAACCGGCTGGCCACCCGCAGGCCCGATCCATCCGGAGCGATCTCGGCGTACACATCCGGATCGGCGGAACGGATGCGATTCAACACGTCTTGAACGGTCGCCGCTCCGTCCAGGTCGACGATGTGAATCTCTCTCCCATGTTCGATGCGCAGGCCTGTCCCCGCGGTCGCGCCAATGCCGGTACCGCCGTTCAGATCGCTCACCGCTGTAAACAGGTTGATCGTGGGGTTCACGTCGTTACCGCTGAGCACCGCAACCGGAGCCGAGCGAATTCCCAACTCGGCGGCGGTCCGGCCCGTGTCGAGATCGCGGACCTCCACGGTTCCCGCGGAAGGCGTGAGTCGCAAGCCGTTGTTGCTCGTCGGATCGATATCCACCGTCAGGGTGATGGCTTCCGATGAAAACGCGGCTTCCAATTTCGATTTGATGTCCTGAAGCGTTTGTGCGCCGCTCAGATCAACATCCTTTTGCACGGTCGCCGTGGGCGAGTCGTCCAGAGTCACGCGAATCGATCGCGGTTGTGCTCCCGCTCCGCCGTTGAGTTGTTCCAACCGGGTCGACAACGTGAGGGCCGGATTCAAATCGACAATCGGTGCCTGGCTGAGCGCCTGCAGATCATGGCCGCCGTTGATCGAACCGGCGACGCGGAAACCGAAGTCAGCGAAGGTGTCGATGGTCTGCTCATCGCCCTGATAGCGGATGGAGCCATCGGACCGCACAACGAAAGGCGGTTGATCGGTCTGCGAGCCCGCAAAGAGATACCGCCCATTGTAGGACGAGTTAGCCGCAAGCAAGGCCGATTGAATCAGCGAGGCGGCTTCCTGTGCCATCCCGGCGCGTTCGGCGCTCGTCGCCTGATCGCCGATGGCCGACTGCAATAATCCGCGGGCTGTGTTGAGCGTTTCGCTCAGCGAACCGAGAGACTGATCGGTCGCGGCGAGCGCTCCCTGGACCGTTTGAATATTGCTTTGAAAGGCGTTCCGGCGTTCGTCCAGTTTTTGCAGTGCGAGCGTTTGCGTGGCCGCGGTCGGGGCTTCCGACGGCAACACGAACTTGCGGCCGGAACTCAACTGGTCCTGCAGCCGCTGGATCTCGAACTGGCCCTGTTGAATAGACTTCGCCAGCCGCGATGTCGCGAGCGACAGCGGTACGGGGCCCGGCAGCAGTGAGGGAATGGACATGGCTCTCGATTCTTATTCGATCACGAGGATCGATACTTCTTCACTCACATTTCCAGCAGCGTGTTCAGCAACTGATCGATCGTGGAGACGATTCGCGCTGCTGCCTGGTAGGCCCGTTGAAGATTCATGATCCGAATGGCTTCGTCGTCTAGACTGACACCGGAGTTTTGCTCGCGTTGTGTTTTGAGCGAGTCGCGAAAGTTCTGGAAACCGGTGCTCAATGATTCTTCGGCGGCCCCGGATTGTGCGGTCGTGCCAATCAATTGCGTGTAGAACCGGTCGATGCTGATGCCGTTGAGTCCGTCAATCGGTTTATCGATGAACTGCGACAGTTTCAGCAGGTTCGAGTTGTCGGCTGGTCCGCCTCCCTGGCCGCTCGCCAGCAAACGCTGATCGTGGACAATCCGGCTGTTGATACCGATGTCCCCGGAATCGCTGCCGGTGAAGAACGTGTTGATTCCCAGGCTGGCCAGCACGCCGCTGTTATCGTTGCTGAAGCGGATTTCCGATCCGGTATCGGTTGTGATTTGCAGCTTGCCTTCGGTGGTAATGGTGGCATTGACGTGGTCGATGCCATCGAGGGCTGCCCGCAGATCTTCGAGCGATGTGTCTGTGCCGAGGCCGTCGAGATCGATGGACACGGTGGTCACCTCGGTTTGCCCCGATTGCAGATTGCGGACTTTCACTTCAAGCCGGCCGTTCGTCGGTGTAAACGCCAGACCTGCATTGTTGAGTGCTGCCGTAGTATCGTTGACATAGTTCGTGCTGGTCACATCCGTAAAGCCAACCAGTCCTTCTCCGCTGGCGTGAATCTTGTTGAATTCGTTGGCCACTGCCCCGACGAAGCGGTCGAGCTGATCGATGAAGCCTGTGAGAATGGTGTCGCGGCCCTGGATCAACCCGCCTAATTCTCCCCCTGAAGTCGAGAGCGTGGCCCGTGTGGCCGACAGTTGGACGTTGACTTCGGCAACGCCGTTGGAACTGGGCTCCAGCACGGCCTGCAGTGTTTGAGTGTGCCCGGCGAGAAGCAGGTAATCGGATCCGGTGTGGACATCCACCGATCCGGACGGATATTCCTGCACGCGGATGGGAATGATTTCCGACAGCCGGTTGAGGGCATTCAGCCGCTGGACCCGCAACCCGCCGGCATCGTTGCGGTTGAGTCCGTTGGCTTCGAGTTGTGAGATCTGACGATTGAGATTGTTGACTGTGGACAACAGCGAATTGGCTTCGTCGACCAGTCCGGACATCTTCTCGGAGTAACCGTCGCGGAGTGTATCGAGACGGCCGCGGAGTTTTTGCACATCGGTGACGAACTGCTGTCCTTGTTGAATGAATGCCGACCGCAGCGCGGGGTCATCCGGTTGGTTCGCGGTGGCATTCATCGCAGCCACGAGGTTGTTCAAGCTGGTGGAAAGGTCCTGATCGCCCAGCTCCTGCAATGCAGTTTGCAACTGATTGAAGGCGTCGTTCCGGATATTTGCGGCGGAGAAGTCGGTGTTAGCAGCGTAGATTCGCGATTCGAGGTACGTGTCGATCCGCTGACGGACGCCGGTGGCGTTTACCCCCGTGCCGATGAGTACACCGCCCGTGGAATACGGCGTCGTGGTCTCGGTACGCAATTCTTCGCGAATGTACCCCGGTGTCGCCGCATTGGCGATGTTCTGCCCGGCAACTTGAATGCCGAGCGAAAACACTTCCAAAGTTCGCGATGCAATCGCCAGAGCACCATTCAGCGACATGGGTGTTCAATGACCTAATAAGGACCAGCCCGCAGCGCGAGCAAGGGTGTCGTCTTTTTATGCCGCGGCGTCGAGCATCACACCGCCGGTGGAAGACGTGGACGACAGCGGCTGATCGGTATACACCGGCGATGTCTTCCCACCGTGCGCGATCAGTTCGAGCACTTCACCGTAGTACGCGCTCGAGCGCTGTGTCACCACCCACTCAATCCACGCTTCGCGTTGCACTTCGGCAAAGCGGCGCTGCAAGAGCAGTAACCGACCGCGCAAGGTTTCGGTCGTGGGTGTGACTTCGGTCGCCAGGATTTCGACCAGTGTGTTGCCGCGGTCACCGTCCCGCTGGGCATCGGCGATCAGCCGTTGTCGCCAGGCGCCGAGCACTTGCAGCCGCTGGGCCGCTTGCCGACCGGCCTCGTTGAACCGTTCGAGTTCGAGAACGGTAGCGTTCTGCAGGGTCTGCCGCCGTTGTCGCAGCACGGAGAGAAGTGCCTGCTGCGACTGGTCGAGCACCTGCGTGAACCGAGTGAGTTCGTCCAACCATGCGGAAGTCATGTTGCCGCTCCAGCCGAAGGACGCCGGCTGCCACACGGAAAGTGACCCGTGTGCGGAGCGTACGTCGTACTCCTTATTTTCGGAGTAGGGCGTTCAGACCTGAGGTGCCGGTTGTAATTCCTGCGCCTTGCAGAGCGGGTTGCGCCTGTCGTGACGATTCCATGAGCTTGGCGAGTGAGTCAGAGCGTGCCTGTTCGACCGATATCGCAGACGGGGCGGATTCTGACGATTGCGTTGACTCTGCGGGCAGGTCAAGCTGGCGACGAAACTGGTCATAGAGTTCGCCGACGAACGCTCCGCCGTTGTCCTCCGCAAGCTGCTCGACAAAGGTCTGATCCAACTGCGACTGAAAAATCTCCTCTGCCTGACCGCCGTGGACGTACGCTGGCTTGCCGACGGTGGAACGCATTGCCTTCATCATCTGGCCGAACAGCATTCCAGCGACGGCCTTCTGGAACGTCGGCTTCAGATCTGGACTGGATGTCGGCGACGACGACAGGCTGGCGATGGCGGAGGTCATGCTAGTTTTCTCCGTAGGGTGCGTCGTGACGCACCCTACCGTTCGATCAATTCCGCGTGCAGTTTGCCCGTCGCGTGCAGTTCCCGGATAATCGAGATGATGTCCGACGCCGGGACACGGAGTTGATTCAGCGCATTGACGAGTTGTTGCAGTTGTTGCGGCGATTGGCGGCTTTGTCCCCCTTCGACCATTCCCACGAAGGGCTTGGGGGGAGCGCCGAACGGATCTTGTCCGACTTCCACACTGAAGTTCGTGTGGGCGATCACGACGGGGCTGATCTCCACTTCGCCCGTGACGATCACTGTCCCCGTGCGGGGATTGAGAATCACGCGGGCCTGCGTGGTGGGAACATCGATGCCGATGTCGAGCACCTGGGCGATGAAATCGACCGCCGATTCGCGGTACTGCGGCGGCACCGTCAGTTCCACCACATTCGGGCCCACCGGCCGGGCGATTTGTTTCCCACTGGATTCAAACGTGAATTCCCCGTTCACAACCCGAGCGACTTCCGAGGCCGTCCAGAAGCTGGCGTGATTTGGATCAATCAGCAGCGTAACAATCGGCCCCTGCTGCTGAGACATGAACAAGGCTTGCACATCTTGTTGCAGGTCGACGCCATTGAGGACTTTCGCCGTCGTGGGACGCTGCACATCTTCGACAATAAGCGGACCCGCTGCGGCGGCGATCATCAATTCGTTGCGGGAGGCAGTCGAGGTCAATGGCGTCGATAACAGCGTGCCGCCCCGCAGGCTCTTCGCTCCCATCACCGTGCTGATGCGGGCATCGATCTTTTGACCGCGACGCAGGCCGGTCCGCGGAATCGTCGCATCGACCATCACCACGGCAACGCTGTCGGCATTTTTCAGTTCGGCTTCAATTGCCGGCAGATTCATCCGCATGAGCGCCGCCCGCAGTGCTCGGACCGTGGGGATGTTTTTGGCGCCGTCACCGGTTCCCGTCAGGCCGGTCACCAATCCCAAACCATTCAGGCGGACTTCCTGCTGTCCTTGAATCGTGCAGATGTTTTCCAGCCGCGGCCGGGCTTCGGCACCAGATGTCAACAGGCCCGCGACCAGCGCAACGATGCCGATCAATCGCAGGGATCGTTGGCTGATCATATGGAGGCTTTCCAAAGGTCGCGGGTTAGAACGGCATTAACGTATCGAGAATACGCGTTCCCCAGTTCACTTTCGTGCTGTCGAAGATCTTGCCGCGCTGAATGCGTTCGATCTGCAGCTCGGCGATATCTTCCGTCCGAGCTGTCCGATCGGGCTTGATTTTGCCTTTGTCGACCCGGCCGGTGAGGCGGTACTCGAATACATCCTGATTCGTGCGGATCGACTTGCGGGCTTCGAGCACAATCGTGCCGTTCGGCAGCACATCGACCACAGTCGCCGCGATCTTGTAGGTGATCCCTTCGCTGTCGCTCCCCTGTCCAATCGTTTGCAGACGATTGGACAGCGTCCCTTCAATCGTCGGCGTGTCACTTTCCGACGACACCAGTTTCGGTCCCGGAATCACTCGCACGAAGTCTTTCAGTTCGAGTTTATACGAGCCGTTCCGCTGGCGATTGAACCGCGAATTGATGATCACTTCCGCCTTTTCGTCGACTTCAATCGTCAGGATGTCGTGGACCTTGATCAGACTCGGAGCCGGTGGCGGTTCGATAAAAATAAACGAGTGATCGCGAACATAGATCGGTCTCGGCGACGCCACGAACGGTCCCGTCGGCACCATCGGCGACAGATTCGGGGGAGGCGGTGGCAATGGCGGTTGTGCCATCGCCGGTCTGGCGATTTCGCACAGTCCCAGCGCCGTCACCGAAGCCACGCTCACCCAATGTGTTAGACGGCGGTGCGAATGTTGGTTCTTCATCGCACACTCCGTCGTGGCACCGCCGGGGTTTCGATCGATTCCTGGACACGGACCCCGCTCGACGCGTTGGCATCGGGTCCGCTATCGGCCATCGTCGCCTCACGGTATCCGGTGACAATTGCCTGAACCCGCAAACGGGAATCGTTGAGCGCCACCAGCGAAACGGTGTCGTTCATCGCTCCCGGTGTCAGGGCCTTGAATTCGCGACGGACAGAAATCCCCGGACGACGCACAATCACGGTGACAATATCGTTGGCCCGCATCATCGGCACATCGACAACATCTCCTGCTGCCAGCGCTTGTCCGGCACGCAAACTGCGGGTGGTCTCTTTCCCAATCACGTCGCCGAGATGTTCCAACCCCACTTGGTCTTCAACGGCATCCACCCACATCAAGTCATCCGGACGAAGCGGAAACCCTTTCGGCGTGGTGTAGCGCACGGCAAGACGTTGTGGACGCGGTTTGATCTTCACCCGCACTTCCGCTTCCTGTCGTTCTTCGGTCCGAGCATCAACCCACCAGACGGTGAGCGGCGTGGCGGCATCACTCCGCAATGCTGCCGAACTGAAATGCAATTCTTCTGGTCGACAGCGGACGATGCGCTCAGCATCACTCGGCGCGATTTCACACTCGAAATCCACGTTCGTGCCGACTTCCGCAGGTTTGAACACCCGCTCCAGCACCGTCGCTAACAGGGCTTCCGCGCGACGCTGCTCGGATTCCGAAACAGCTTTCGGACGTGGCGGTGGTGATGTCCGGAACGGTTTTTCGATAACAGGCTTCGGGACGACATCCGCTGTCTTCACAGCGACTACGGGTGTGGTCGCTGCGGCCGTGACGACGACCCGGCGTTGTCCGCGGAATTCGATCGTCGTTAGATTCTCACCGCGGGCCTGCAGTTTCTGACGAATTTCATCGTAAGAAACCGGCAGCGTGCGACCGGCCGCGGGAGCCGGTCCCATCGGCAAGTCACGCAGGCTGGTGGCTCGACGCTCATCCGTTTCATGAATGGCAGCGAGATCACCCAACCGCATCACGCTGCCCGGCGGAACCGTAACCCGTTCGCGCAATTCGATCACCCCCGCGTCCACCACTGTGGCCGCGAGCAGGCAATACATCGAAACTGCGAAAACGGATTTCATACCGAGAACCAAACTTAGAACCGTCGCAGTTGTGCCACCATCTGGAGCAACTGATCGGAGGCTTGCACCACCTGGCTGTTGAACTCGACGTTGCGCTGCGTCTTGATCAAGTCCACCAATTCCCGCACGGGCTCTGTATTGGACGCTTCGAGAAAACTCTGCCGCAGCGTGCCGAGGCCGAGTGTGCCCGGTGTGCCGAGTTGTGGCTGTCCGGAAGCGTCGCTGATCTGATAGAGCGTATCGCCGACGTGCATCAAGCCTTCCGGGTTGATGAAGCGGGCGACGCTGATCTGGCCCAGTTGCTGCAATTGCGTAGACCCCGCCTGTGTCGCGGAGACGATACCGTCGACCGAGATGCCAATGTCGAGCACATCGTTGGGAATGGTGATCGGCGGGTCGAGAATCAGGCCGCGATTTGCCGTCGAGAGGACCAGCGCTCCGGTCGAGTTGACGCTGAATTGACCGTTCCGCGTGAAGTAGGTATCCCCGCCTTCGGTCACCTGAAAAAAGCCATTTCCGGCGATAGCGACATCGAGTTGACGGTTCGTACTGATCAGACTGCCTTGCGTGAAATCGGGCTGCGTGGCCCCCACGCGAACCCCGGAGCCCGCGAAGACCCCTTCGGGCATAATGTTACCCTGGTTGTCCTGCGTCCCCGGCGGTTTGTAATACTGATAGAACATGTCCTCAAAGTCGGTGCGCGACCGCTTGAACGCCGTCGTGCCAGCGTTCGCGAGGTTGTTCGAGATCACATCGAGATTGAAAATGTAGGCGTCCATGCCGGACGCAGCGGAGTTCATCGCTCGATAGAGCATCGTCAGACTTCCTGTCGACGGTCGTCAAAAATCGGTTAGCGTCGCGGGACGCTTTGAATCAGTTGGCCGAGCATTTCGTCCACATGCTTCATCATGTTCATGTTCATCTCGAAAACGCGGGCGGTTTGAATCAGCTCGACCATCCCTTCGACGGGGTTCATCGCCGATTCTTCGAGCACACCCTGCCGCAGTTGAGCCGTGACCGAAGGTTGCACGGCCCCCGCGGCGGTGTAATGGTTGTCGCCTTCTTTCTTGAGCGAGGCGTAATCGGTTGGTTCGACGATCGCGAGTTGGCCAAGGGGTACGACGGTGCCGCCGAAACTGGTGCCGCTGACCATGCCGTCCGCGGCGATCGCAATGTTTTGTGTTTCTGGAGGGATGACGATGGGTTCCCCGTCCACCGACAGGACTGTGGCACCGTCGCTGGCGGAGACAATTGCGCCGTTAGGATCGAGCGTCAAATGGCCATCGCGGGTGAGAAACGTGTCCTGCCCGTTCGAGACCTGCAGAAACCCGTCTCCTACGACGGCGACATCGAGTTGGGCGTTGGTGACGTTGAGCGGTCCCTGACGGTGATCAGTCACCGTCGCCACCAGTTCCACACCGCCGGTTTGGCGCTCCAGAGTGTCCGGAATGGAATTGGATTGGAGATGCGTCACATCGTAAGGGAGATGCGCACGGAACAGCGGGATATCGGGTTTGAAACCGGTCGTCCCGGCATTCGCCATATTGTTGGCGAGAATGGATTGACGAAGGGCCTGCGTTTCCGCGCCTTGTGCAGAAAGGTACAGCCCGTAGTTCATGACCAAAATCTCGAAGGAGGTACGCTCTTCGAGAAAATCGGCTAGAAACGCCCGCAACTTCAGTGAAACCGTCAAACTCAACGCGAATTCCGCAATTTGCCGTCTCGGTGATGGGATGAACTCACGTCAGAGCTACGGCCGTTAGGGTGTGAGTTCAGGACGAGACGCAAAAATAAAACCGCCCCGCGATTCCTTATGGATTCGCGGGGCGGTCGCTTTTCATGAACTCCACCCGGTGAGCCGGGCGAAACTCCACTTACTTGCAGCAGGCCGGAGCAGCCGGAGCACAACCACCGCATGCGGGGGCCGGAGCCGGAACCATGACCTTCTTTTCGACCATCCGGCAGACCTGAACCTGGACTTCCTTCTCGACGCAGACGGGGACGTTGACCGTGTAGGTCTCGGTCTTTTCTTCCGTCACGCATTCGTTGGTCGTCACGGTGTATTCTTCCGTACGGGTCTTCGGGACACAGACCTGGAAGCTGACCGTACGGGTCTGCGTTTCCGGAACGATTTCACAGACCTGCTTCTGAGCCGTCTTGGTCTCTTCTTTGCAGGTCGTGACCTGGTACTCGTACTCTTCCGTGACCGGAACCACTTCGCACACCTTGACGGTGTATTTGCGGGTTTCCGGATGGCAGGCTTGCACTGTGTAGGAGTATTCCTGCTCGCTGGGGACCATCTCGCAGACCTTAACCGTACGGGTTTGGGTTTGCGGGACGCAGGTCGTCACGTTGTAGGAATATTCCTGTTCGCTGGGGACCATCTCGCAGACCTTGACCGTGCGGGTCTGGGTTTGCGGGACGCAGGTCGTCACGTTGTAGGAGTATTCCTGCTCGCTGGGGACCATCTCGCAGACCTTAACCGTACGGGTCTGGGTTTGCGGGACGCAGGTCGTCACGTTGTAGGTGTACTCTTCGGTCGAGCAAACCATTTCGTTGACGGTGTACTGCACTTCGCGCTGCACGATGTTCGATTGCCAAACCCACCGCATGGTCGGACCGCAGCTGCCGCAGGCTTGGGCATAACTGCCGCAAGCAGCCGGGGCGCATCCGCCACAGGCACCGCAAGCCGGAGCACAACCACCGCAGGCCGGGGCGGCCGGGGCACACGCCGGCGCGGCGATTTCCTGCTGGACCCATTGCCCCTTGTCTTCGCAGACGGTCGTGGTTTTTACGGTCGGAACGCACTTCTGCACCTGACGGGTACCGGTCTTGGCTTCTGTTTGCGGAACCAGGACGGTGTAGGTTTGTTCGACATCTTTCCACGACGGCGTGTGAACGATGCGCTTCGCCGTTTTGGTTTCCGTTTGCGGAACCATCACGGTGTAGGACTGTTCGACATCTTTCCACGACGGTGTGTGAACGATGCGCTTCGCCGTTTTGGTTTCCGTTTGCGGAACCATCACGGTGTAGGACTGTTCGACATCTTTCCACGACGGTGTGTGGACGATGCGCTTCGCTGTCTTGGTTTCCGTGTGCGGAACCATCACGGTCGTTTCTTTTTCAACGTCCTTCCAGTTCGTCTGGTTGACCGTGCGCGTTCCCTTCTTGGTTTCGGTGACGGGGACCATGACGGTGTAAGTCACGTCGACGGTCTTCATGACCTGCTTGTTGACCGTGTAGGTCTCTTCGCGAGTCTGAGTTTCCATCTCGTTGTACGTGACTTCCCGAGTCTTGGTCTCGGTCTTCGGGACCAACCGCTGAACGGTAAATTTCCGTTCTTGCGTCTGCGGTTGATACTCGGTCACGGACACCTTACGGGTTTCCGTGACTGTTTCCGGAACCATGATTGTCTGTTCGATCATTGCCGGTGCGGGAGCCGGTGCACAAGGCGCGGCGACAGCACAAGGCGCGGCCTGACCGCAGCCAGTTGTGCAACCGGAGCAAACCGGTTGCGGGGCACACGTCGTCGGACACGGAGCACAACATCCCCGGGACCGGTAGCTCTTCGCTTCGGCAGTCGACACTACCAAGCAGGTTGCTACAACCAACCACATACAAACAAACTTCACTCTAAACCCCCTCTATTTGACCCACATCGCCAGACCTGCGGAACCCCCCGCAAGGCCTAATTGATACGCAGCATGTACAACGATAAAACGGAATCTCCCGATCAGGGTGAATGGGGGAGATGCGTGAAATGGTATAGATGGCGCGCTGTCGGTGTCTAGCTAAAAGCGTACGCAGCACCCCGGAAATGTTTTCGCAGGCGTGATTTCCCGCTTTTTTTCAGTGGGTAGAGCGATCACATCAAAAAAATTCATGCATTGGAGAATGCGCTTCGTGAGCGATTTTCGACTGCGTTGCTTGTTGAAGCGCCATCAGGCAGGCGCAGAAGCAGCCATCCAGGGACTTCTGCGGGTGCTCTCATCATGACCGCGTGAGATCAGGCTTCACTGTCGTAATCGATCAGACTCACGATTCGATGCGGCTGCAGTCGCTTCCGTCCTTGGAGAAAGCTCAGCTCGATGAGGAATCCCAGACCAACCACTTCCGCGCCGCTGAGTTCCGCCAATCGCAGGCAGGCTTCGATCGTTCCGCCCGTGGCGAGCAAATCGTCGATGAGCAGCACGCGCGATCCCGGCTCGAGGGCATCGATGTGCATTTCGAGCGTATCGCTGCCGTATTCGAGATCGTAGCGGAACTGCCGCGTTTTGTGCGGCAACTTGCCAGGTTTGCGGACGGGGACAAACGACGCTCCCAGGCGCAGCGCCAGCGGAGCGGCAAAGATGAATCCGCGCGATTCCGCCGCCAGAATTGCCGTTGGCTTCGCAGACGCAAACTCTTCCGCAAAACGATCAATCACTTCCCCAAACGCCAGGGGATTCGCCAGCAACGGGGTGATATCACGGAACATGATCCCCGGCTTGGGGAAATCGACCACGTTGCGGATGTACTGCTTGAGTTGATGCGGATCCGTCATGCGACGAACGTCTTCCAAATCACAGGGACAATAGGGGACACGACACCACACGGCGTGGCCATTCCCGGCGGGTGAGCAAACCAAATCGCCGAGCCAAGCACAAGTCTGCGGCGCAACCACACCAGCCCGCAGCGCCAGCAAGGGTGTCCGCCGCCCGCTCTCCAGCGAAACAGAGAAGTTCGCCCGTCGCTTGCGCTCCGGTCTGGGACGAACCGCTTATCGCGCCAATTCCGCGGCGATGAGATGATGGTCGGAGCCGATACTGCGACCGATCGTGCATTGCCGAATCGACCACTCGGGGGAACAGAGGATGTGATCGATCCGGGCCCACGGCATGTACGCCGGCCAGTTGGAGTGGACTTTCACCGGTGAGGTGTAGCCGAAGCCGATCCCGGCGATGTCGAAGCTGCTGCGGAGATCGCCCCAATACTCTTGAAACAACGTGCTCGATGTTGGCGTATTGAAGTCACCACAGACAATCAGGGGACGGCCCTCGACTTGAGAATCAATCGCCTGGCGTAATTCGGCGCACTCCGCAGCGCGAAGGATTTGGAACGATTCGACATCCCCTCCTGCTTCTCCCGAAAGAAGTGACCCTTTGTGAATGGACTGCAAACCCCGGCGGGCCGTCATCTGGTGGATATCGGCCAGCACGATGGGACCATCCGGCGTAGTGATTTCGATCAATAACCCCGTGGGTCGATCAAAAGCCTCCGTGTCGATGTGCGAAATCTCCCGCAGCGGAAACTTCGACGCAACGAAGAAATAGTCGTAATGCAGCGTATGCCAGTCGGGGAACGATTCTTTCAACAACGGATGGTTGCCGCGAGCTTCCTGCAAGGCCACGACATCCGGCTGGAACTGATGCACTTCGCGTAGCACGTCGGCAAAGTTTGGTTTGTAGCCCTGGACGTTGCAGCTCACGATTCGTAGCGCGGCGGTTTGGGTTGGCGTAGTGGTGACGAATGATCCCGTGAATCCCGGAGCACGAAACTCCATCAGCGGTCCCAACACCATCAGGAACGCGATCAGATTGATCCACAACGAGGGCCGATGCCAAATCAACCCCGCGACGGCAAGAACTAAGGATGGAATCGCCCAAGGCGACCGCGGCAAGTACGTGATGGCCGTGCTCACCCACCAGTGTTCCGAGACGACGAACACCAGCAGCAACGTGCCGATCACCACGGCGAGATTGATCCCCGACAGCGCCCAGACCAGCCGTGGAATCCGTGACGGCGGCGTAGCGACCACGGTTTTCGTTCGCGGCGGCGAGAGGGTTGCGGTGCTCACGGATTCGGATTCCTGCGCGGTACGGACAGCCTGCGTTGTAATCGGAAGTGGCACGTTTCCGGAAGGGGAATCGCCGTCTCCCGGCTGCTTCTTCGCATCCGGGAGGCTTGGGGAGTGTCATGTCAGCGCCGGTTGAACGCCGGTCCGCATGCTAAGCGGCAAGCCGCCGTCCGTTTCCTGTTCCGCCTGTCGCACCAGTTGGGCCATTTCCCAGGCGGTCACGTAGTGATAGCGGAATTGTGGTTGTTCCCGATGCGTGCGTGCCAGATCGGCATGGAATTGCTGCACGGTGTCACTCAGCCACATACTCATGTTGGACGGCTTGCAACCGTGCGTGTGCAGTTTGACGAACCGCCAGTTTGGCTTCCCCGCCACGGTGACTCCGGCCTGCAGCCACAGCGGCAAGCGGCGGATTTGCGGCGGGTGACTGTCGAGCAGATCACCGTTCTCGATCTTCGGTATCATACCCCATTTGCGGCGACCGAAGTCGAAGCCGAGCGGGCCTTGAATCATCAGCAGGCTGTCCGGCGGCGGCGTTTTGCCGACTTCTGCCATTACCCCCCGCTCATGAGAAGCACGGCAACCCGGACAATCCTGAGCGTGATAGATGCGGTTAATGATCCTCGGCTGCGTGTCACTCGGCGCCGACGGAAACGTGAAGTCGGCGTAGCAACCGGTTTCGAGCAGAATTGGAATCTCATGATCGACACCACACCATCGACCGTCGCGGCGGGAGTTATTCAGCGCCCAATTGCCATGAATGAAACCGTAGACGATTTCCCCGTTGGCTGGGTCCAATCGCAGCAAGCCGTGCTGGTAATACAGGTCACGGCGAAATGTTTCGAGCTTTTCCCGTAAGCCGTCAGGCGTGTCGTTGTCGTGATGAAGATGCACGTCGACATCACCCAAACCGGCGGTGACCAGATCCCGCAAACCATCGAGATACTGCGGTCGATACTGGTCCTGCGGGTAGAAAAACGTGTGTTGCGGCGGGCGGCCGTTCACATCAGCGAAGGAGCCGAACAATCGGGGATAGTCCCGACGCCACTGATTGACGCGGGCCATTGCATCGTCAGGATTCGCGTTGCCCCACTCCGGCTCGTAGTGATCGCAGATGGCAATGAAGACCTCCAGCGGTTCGTCCGGTACACGGGTCGGTACGGACCACGGTTGCCGTTGCAGCGCCGTGCAAGCCCAGCGATCCAAACCTTGCGCGCGGGCGGAACGCCACGCCCGCTGCGCAACGACACCCGCAGCCGCGGTGCCGAGCACGCCGCCGGTGATGAGTGCGGTTGTGAGTGCGTTGTCGAACATTTTCGTTGTTGTCTTTCCCAGTCCGGAGCGCAAGCGACGGGCGAAATCTGGAGTTCATCTGCCATCCGTCGCTCGCGCGCCGGACTGTGACGGGAAAAACATCACGCGGTTGTCTTGTGCCACGTCACCTGATAGCGCGAGCGCAGGGCATCCCACAGGGCCTGGGCCGTGGTGATGTTGAGCGTCAAAAATATCAGGAACGGGCCGAATAGCGTGGATCGACGACCGACGCGCTGGAACGTCCAGCCAATGATTCCCGCGGCGTAGCATCCGCACTGGGCGATCAACAGCAGTACGTATACATTCTCATTTCGTAATAGGCCGCTCGTGACCAGTGCCGTCAGCAGCCACACAGGCGAAGTCAACCGGGCGAGCTTGTGCGACACGAACTCGAACCACAGCGGGTTGCACCACGGCAGTAACCATTGCGGATACTGCACGATCAATTGGGCCGCGCCGGCGATGGTTCGCCGCTTGCGCACCGATTCCTGCTGAGTCGATGCCGAGGGACGGTCGTAGGCAACGGCGCCGCGTTCAAACAAACAGCGATACCCCTGCGACACGATCTGCAATGGGATGGCAACATCGTCGAGGATCGTGCTGTCATGAATCGGCCGGAACAATTCGCGACGAATCAGATAACACGCCCCGGTCGCCCCGGGGACACCGCGGAACTGGCTTTCGGCTTCGCGAATAAACTTTTCGTAGCGCCAATACAGACCGATTCCTTCCCCCGCCGTGGTCGTGGATTCGTCCGCCTGCAGCACGAGTTCTCCCGAGACCACGCCGACGCGGGCATCGGCAAAATTCGGCAGCGTCGCCATCAGGAAATCCGGGGCGAAATCCTGCCGCACATCCGTCAGCAAAATGATGTCACCCTGTGCGAGCGGTACGAGGTCGTTAATCACCGAGGGCTTGCCGCGACGTTCCGCGTACGGCATCCACCTTACCCGCGGATCGGCATACGTCTGCACCAGATGAGCCGCATCGTCGGTCGAACCGTCGGAGCCGACGAGAATCTCGATGATCTGGTCGGTGCGATCCATCGCGAGCAAACTGTTGAGTTTGCGACGAATCTGTCCTGCTTCGTTATGAACCACGAGGATGACCGACACGCAAGCCGAAATCGGGGCGCGTTGTACGGTATGGCCACGCCAGCGCCCCAGCATCCACACCAGCAACGGATAGCCCGCATAGATGTAAACCAGGGCTGCGAGACTGAACCAGCACAGCAGTTGCAGCAGCAGATGCATCTCAGTGCTCCTGCCGAGGAAGAGTGAGTTGATCGAGCAGTTCCATCAAGTGTTCGGTTTGCCGTTCGCGACTGAACTCGGTGATGTTACCGGTATCATCGGGCCCCCTTGCCGCACCGAGGGTCAGCCGTTGCACGAACCACTTCGTGATCCCCTCGATGTCGCTGGGAGCGATGGCGCCCGCAGGGTGACAGCGATTGACCAACGTCGCCGCTTCCCCGTTCGGCAGTACGGCGAGCAGATCTTTCCGCGCGGCGAGATACTCAAACAACTTCGCCGGGACCACGCGGTCGGCACCGGGCACGTCGGACAACAGCAGGCTCAAGGCATCGGCCGAGTACAACCAGGAAATGACCGTCGTGTGGTCGCAGTAATCGACATTCACCAGCCGACAACCGGTCGCGGCGAGGCGTGCGAGAATGGCTTGCTGCTCCGGTGTCTTACGGCCGACGCAGACGAACTCCAGCTTGCGCGCCATTCGCGGCAACCGCGCGTGCAATTGTTCGATCGCCGTGACGACGGGAGCCACGCTCGTTAGATTCCACAATGTGCCGGTATAGACGAGCCGGAAGACACCGGGGTCTTTCGCGGGAACGGTCTCGTCGTGGTGATGCTGCGAGGAAAAATCGTCGTCATCGAAGCCGTTGTAAATGCACGTCGTCTTGGCGGGAGACTTCAAGGCCTGTAGTCGTTCGGCGAGTCGGTCAGTGCTGGCTTGTGTCGTGGCGACCACGGCGTCCGCGCGACTCAGGACATGCCGCTGCATCCGTTCCTGCACGAAGGAAGACCAGACATCGCGCTGGGCGTTTTCGAGGTAACGGCTGCTGAGATCCCACTCATCGCGGTAGTCGAGAATGAGTGGCAATTGAAAGCGTTGTTTCAGCGCCGCGCCGATGAGAAAACTCGTGTAGGGGGGGGCCGTGGCGAGAATGGCATCGTGCGGGACTTCACGTAACCGTGCGGTCGCAGCCCTCACGGCATTGTGATACCACAGAATCTGTGGATCGGGCTGCAGCATCAGCTTCGCTGCGGATCGGGCGAGCGAACCGGCCAGACGTTTCGACCACGAAGTCCAACTTCGCAGAGTGTCATCGTTCTTGGCGATCTTGTGTTTGGCCTGGTAGCTCGGTTCCCAAGTCGTGGGGCGAATGAACGCCGTTTCCGCGGGGATTTCGCGTTCGAGGCTTTCGTCGATCACCGGCACCGACGGATTCGACGGCGTGAGGACGGTCACATCCCAACCCTGCCGATGCAGATACTTCACCCACTTCACCGGTCGCTGGACACCGGCCCCGCCCACCGGCGGAAAGCAATATGCCACCAGCAACAACCGCCGGCGCGGCGAGTATTGCGGGGATGTTTGCGGCGGCGGCAGTAATAGTGTGGCGGTCGACATGAATGCGGGCTTACTAAACAATGATCACGAGACGGATTGCAGGGAGGGCGAAGCTCCCGCTGATCCGCGGGTTGTCACCGCATGTTGCAAGGCGGACGGCTTCACCCACGTGGTCAGCGGAACCGTGCGGCATTGCGACCACCGGCCGGCTGCTCCCCAGACGCGCAACAGTTGGGCGGCCCCAGGACGATTGTCGTGGAGTAGAACGATGTCACCGTGGTTCCACGCCGCTTGTTCGCTCACAGAGCAGGCGTCGTCGTCCGATTCGATGCGGTAATCGCGCGGGTCAACACTCCACAACGCAACCGTGTAACCGGCGCCCCACAGCCCCATGGCTTTGGCAAGCGAGAGTTCGCCTTTCGGCGGTCGCATAAACCGCGGTTTCATACCGGTCAGTTTTTCGAGGAGCGCTGAGGTCTGCGTGACTTCCTCCGCAAAGGCAACGGCCGATGTACGACACGGCTCCGAATGCGTCCATGTATGATTCGCGACGGTATGACCGGCCTGCACGATTTGTTCGATCAACTGCGGATGCGTGGCCGCATGCTGACCGATCACGAAAAACGTGGCAGTCAGATTCCAGCGCTCCAACTCGGCCAATACGTTCGGTGTGTGCTCGGGATGCGGGCCATCATCGAACGTCAAAGAGATTGCGGGCAATGGACCAGCTTGTGACGAGCGGCCGCGCACGAGCCACCGTTCCGCCGGCAAGCAGGCGGTCGTCGCGGATTTCACAAGTTGTCGCAGCAGGCCCATCGGTTTCTCAGCAGCGGATCGCTGCATCTTCAAAGGCGCAGGGAATCACGTCAGAGTTTTCTGTTCGGACTGTGTGGTTCGTGCGGTGTCCGCAAACGCGATTGAGCAATTCGGTCAAACGTTGTGTTGTGGTCGTTTGTGAACTCGGTTCAAAACGCCGCTGATAACCCGTCGGCGGAGTATGGTGCAGGCGATCGACAATGGCCTCCGCGATGGCGGTGGCGTTTTTGGCTGGCGCAAGACGGTCGTAAATTGGGTCGGTGATTTCGGGAATGCCCCCCACCGCCGTCGCCACGAACGAGCCGCCGCACGCCATCGATTCCAACAGCACGTTTGGTATGCCTTCTGAAAGACTGGTCAATAACGTTAAGTCGGCAGCGCGATACCACGTCGCGAGTTGCTGCGGCGATTGCGACCCGCGCAATTCGATAAAGTCCGTTAATCCGCGCTGATCGATCCAATGGCGCAGTTCCGCTGCCAACGGTCCCGCACCGCAAACATAGCTCGCAGGATTCAGGCCGCGCGCGACAAGTTGTTCACACGCTTCCAGCCAGGTGATCCAATCTTTCACCGCGACCAACCGACCGACACCGACGATCACCGGACGATCTTGTGGTACACCCAACTCTTGCCGGGCCGCGACGCGATCTCCCGGATGAAAGACGCTGGTGTCGACACCGCGGCCGATCACGGAAATCGTTTCGGCGGGGAGACCATCACGGATCAAAGTGTCCTGAAGATGCTGACTGACGGCGATGACCGCATCGGCTTCCGCCAGTGTTTTCAGAATCGCCTGGCGGCGCGATCCTGACCGGGCCAACAACAACACATCGCTGCCGCCGACCATCACGATGGCGGGGATGCCGGCTTCGTGGGCAGCGCGAACGGCGACCGCTCCGTCCGGATGCGCCCAGTAGCTCAGCACCACATCGGGGGCAAACTCGCGCAGTCGCGCTCGCACGGTACTGCGGGTCGACCACCACAGGAATTTGTCGTAGTGCGAACGTCCGAGTTTCGGCGGATAGTAATAGGTGGGATATTCCGCGGGCACATTCGGCAGGGCTTGGAAATCCGCAATGCCGGACTTCCGCCAGCGCTCGGTGAAGGCGACGGGAGCGATCACGCGGACAGCGTGTTGTTGCGCCAGCCCTGCGAGCATCGTGCGATTAAACGTCCCCAACCCCGGTTGCCACGGGTTGGGATAGGCATACGAAGAGAACAGAATCCGCATGGTCCCGTTCCTTATTCGTCATCATTCGATTTGGGTGTTACCGCCGTCGTCTTCGCGCGGATTAGTCGATTCCAGCCATAGCGGACCCATTGTCGAGCTTGATTGGCCATCCCCAGCGTGACAACCGCCGTTCGGCCTGCTTGACGAAGACCGCGGCAACCACGCAAGTAGCCGAGCGTGAGTTTATTTTTCCAGCCGGGAGCCCACAGCCACAATGTGCCGCTACGGCTGGCGTGATTCGAGAACAACTGCTTGTAGTCGGCATCGCCGCCGCCGAAGTCGAACCAGTGAGGACGATTCCACTTCAGCAGGTCGTCGATCATTTGCACGAGCATCATCTGCCCGGGTGAATACCGCGCATACGGCGTGGCATATCCGACTTCTTCGTAATGGAAGCAGCCTTTATCCTGATGCCCCACGATGAAGGCCACGGGTTCCCCATTCGTGTACCACAGGTAGCAACGCAGCAAGCCTTCCCGGGCGAGGATCGTCAGCAAGTCGAGGGTTTCTTCGTCGTTGCGGATCCGCAGACCGAACTGCCGCGTCTGCCATGTTTGCAACGAAATGAGATGCGCGGTCTCCACGAAACGGGGGACATCGGCCACATCGGTAACATGTTCGAGCCGTGTTTCGCCGAATTTTTTCAGTTTGCGACGAAAGCCCTGCAGGGTCTTCTTAGAGAACCGCGCCCAGTATTCTTCGGACCGTTCGGGAAGTTCGATGCGGCGGCGTGGCTGCACTCCGGCATGTCGGAAGGAATCCCATCCGGTGGGCGTTTCGGTCGCCACGGCATGGGCCGATGCTGTCCGGTCGTCGAGATCTTCCATCAACAGGAAGCGTGCTCCCACCGCGCGGACGTGTGCCAGAACGGCCGCGTACAATGCCGACGTGACATCCGGATCGGGTTCGGCGAGCAGGAAATCGTTACCGGCGAGTCGCAGCCCGACGACTTTCTGATTCAGCAGCAGGCTACCGACCCGACGTGTCGACAAGACCTTGGGTATCAACGGCGCCACGCCCGCACACTTGCCGTCGCGCTCCGTCACGATCAGCACTGACCCCATGCGGCGGTGCGCAGCATGGCGAGACTCGCTCAACACATAGTCAGGATGTTGCATCGGCGCAGCATCCCGGGAGAGGGCATACAGCTCGCGCCAGTCCCAGTAGCGCTGCGACAGATGATCGTGCATAGCCGCATCCATCGGAATGACGTGGCATGTCACTCCCACAGCAGATGGCTGTCCGATTCTCTTCACCGGTGATTCTGTCGACGTGGTATGCACTGCGATTCCATTGATCTTCGAAGGGAGAACTGTTTGGGAGATATCCGCGTTAAACGGCATGCACGACGACGCGATGTTTCCCGGCTCCGGTGAGCGGGATGTCGTCCACGAGTTGCAGTTGGATGTCGACCACCGGTCCCGTGCAGGTGCGCACTTCCCGCAACAAGGTTTCCTTGTCGGCGAGTGTGAAGCCCCCATCGACGACCAGTTTGAGCGTGATACACTCGACGGCTTCCTGAACGACCTGGAACCGGCGGATGCACGGGAACTCTTTCAGCAGATGCGGGAAGAACTCGCCGGGGACTTTGCGACCGTCCGGTGTCTCCAGTGTGTCGAGTTGGCGTCCCACGACTTTCTTCAGCAGTGGCAGACCGCGACCGCATGGACATCGTTCAAACCCGGCCACAGCCCGGTCGCCGTTGACGTACCGGATGAAGGGCATGCTGTCGTTGAACAGATCGGTGATGACGACGTTTCCTTCTTCGCCGGTGGGCGTCGCGCGGCCGTTGTCATCGAGGATTTCGACGTACAGGTTTTCCTGGCTGAGATGCAGGCCGCGATGCTCGGGACATTCCGCACCAATCAGCATGAACTCGCGCGAGCCGTAGGTTTCAAAGACCGGTGCCCGGAAAACTTGCTCCATCGTTTTCCGCTGGAAATCGTGCAGTTTTTCCGCCCCGACGATGATCGACTTCGGAGCCACAACGGTCTGATTTTCCCGTTGCAGATAGCGGGCCAACTCGTACAACGGGTTGGTGTAGGCGACGATGACTTCGGGGTGGTAGCGATTCCATTTGGCGACATGCTGCCGCATTTTCTCGGGCGTGAACTCGAAGCAACTGATGACGGCGTGGCGATCGAATGAGTGGTGCAACGACGCTTTCCACTTCTTCCACGTGGGGACATTTCCGAGCGAACCGCCCCACACATAGAGTTGCTTGCTCCCCGGTGCGCCGCCGGCCCAGCCGTACCCGCGGTACATCATGGCTGTGCGACGATCGTTGCTGTCGCTGCTCAAATCGAATTGCAACGGTTCGCCACTGGAGCCACCGGTCGCTTTGCTCATGCGGGGAATCGATGTGGTGGTCCGCATCGCCAAACGGTGGTGGCGAATGGTGTCGCGCGTGATGAGCGGCCACGCTTCAAAGTCGGCCAGCGACTGCAACCGATCGGCAGAAAGGCCGTGCGCAGCCCACGTCTTCTGGTAGTACGGACAAGTCGTTTCCGCATGCCGCAGCAGCCGCTTCAAATTCACGAACTGCGCGACAGCATGCTTTTCCGCGGGCCACCACTGCGATTGCTCGGCTTGATGCCAATACTCCATCGTCTTCCGGCCTTTGACCACGCGATCAAAGAACGGCAGGAGCACATGGCGATAAAGGGAACCGTACATCATTTGTCTTTCAGTCAAAGGTCACCCGGGTGCTCCGAAGCAGGCGGGTGGCTGCTTTCAGCGACGACGTTGTGCCGTCAATGTTTCGTACAAATCTTCGTAGTCGTGCGCCATCCGGCGGATATCGAAATGCGCTGCGACTCGTTCGCTACCCGCGCGGCCGAGGTTTGACCAACGATTCCGCTCGTCGCACATCTGCACGATGGAGTCGGCGAGTGCCTGCGGGTTCGCCGCCGGAGCCAGTCGCCCGGTTTCCCCTTCGACCACAATTTCCGGATTGCCGCCGACATGCGTTGCCACCACCGGCAAACCGACGGCCATGGCTTCAAGCAACGTCAGCGAAATCCCTTCGGTAAGCGACGAGGTCACAAAGAACCCGGCTTGCGCGAGCAGGTTGGGAACATCGTGACGTTCGCCCAGGAACTCGACGCTGTTGCGGAGATTCAACGATTCCGCGAGTGCTTCCAGTGCAGCCCGTTCGGGACCATCGCCGACGATTTTCAACTTCAATTCGGGTACACGGATTAACGCCAAGACCATCGCCCGCAGCAACGTCGGAAAATCTTTCTCGGCCGACAACCGTGCCACAGCGATTGCGATCAGTTCGTCTTTCGGACCGGTGTAACGGAACTGGCTGAGATCGATCCCGTTCCAGATGCGCGTGACTTTGCTCGCGGGAATGTGATCGGCGGTGACGCACAACCCGGCGGCGTCATCCGAAACGGCGACGATGCGATCCACCCATTTGGCCGCCCAGCGGTATTGCCAGCTCGACTTCCAGCCATGTCCCGCCCGTTGCCCGTGCCGTGTCTGGACGACGACCGGAACGCCAGCCCATCGTGCCGCAAGCGTGGCGTACAAGTGTGGATAGGTGTTGTGCGTATGAACCACGTCGAATTGATGGTCGCGAAAGAACCGCGCCATTTCCCGCAGCCCACTGAAGCGGCCCTGGTGTTTGAGAACGGAAACGGTCCGGTTACAGGCTCGGATTTCGTTGGCAAACCGTCCGACCTCGCGCAGCGCGAGGAAGGTCGGTTCGCATCGTTCAGATGAGTGATGACGAGCAAGGTCCGCAAGAATACGTTCCAGCCCACCGGTCTTTAATGTCAAGCTGACGTGGCACACTTTGAGCGGTCGCGTGACGACATCGGCACGAGGCGCAACGGAGAGTGGTAGTTCGCAAAGCAGGGTCGACATGACGTTATCGTTCCTTCGCCGAGGGGACCGCGGACACCGCTTGCGGCTCGCGCGAGAACCAGCGCTTCGTGGATCGTTTCATTGATCGCAAGGTATCGAATAGCGGCAAGCGCCAGCCGGGCCAGCGGTATTCGGCCCAGACCATCGGGACGTTGTGCGTCGACAGTCGTTGCTTGTGGATCGAGTCGCCAGCCATGAAATCGTAGGCGTCGCAGCCACGGCGCAGGCATTCCACCATGCTCAGATAATCGGTAATGAGACCGGGGCTTTTTTTGCCGGTGTTCGCGATGCGGCCCCCCTGATAGACCAAAGCCCGGCCGCGATCAATCAGAAGTTGCGAACACCCGAGCGTGACTCCGGCAGCTTTCACGCGGACGATGGTCATTTGACCCGAAGGAACCATCTGGTCGATTAACTCGCGATGAAAGGCTGTGAAACGGGGGCTGGAATAGCACCCCGGCTGTCCCACAGCGTTCCAGCGTTCCTGATGTAAAGCGATCAGTTCGTCGAACGCGGCATGGGCTGCTGCGGGCGTCTCGCACCATTCGACTTCGGTCGTGCCGCAGTCGCGGAGATTCTGCCGGATCCCCTTACGGGTCGAGTCGCCGAACAAGGTAATCAGTTCTGTGCCGGAATCCCGGGCCGAGCGCAGGTCGCAGTAATTGGCTACCATGCGAGTGAGTCGCCATCCCTTTTCGGCAGTCACGGCATCAGGCAGGTCCACCGACGCGAATCCGTCGAGAACGATGCGGTCACCCCGTAAGCGATGGTTGCTCGACAGAATCAACTTCAGGACCGCCTCGCGCTCCTCGGGGGCGCAGAGCCAGTCGTTGTATTCCACGCAAACGGAATCGAGATCGGGTTCGCCGGCCGTTCCCATCCGCCATGTGGTCAGTGGTAAATACGACCGTCGGTCTGCTACATCCTGCGTCAACAGAAAGACCGAACGCAGTTGCTTGTCTCGCCACGCCAAGCCGAACTGATGCGGCACGAGATCGCCGAAATGATGAAGCCAGCTTTCCGTCCATGCGGCGGTGCAGGTAATGCCCACCGAGCCGAGAGCTGATTCCAGCGAACGCCACAACGCCAGTACTTCGCCGCGCTGACTTGCGTCGCGCCATTCACATCGCAATGGCGATGTGGAGGCATCGCTGACCGTGGTAACGGTTGCGGCGATCATTGGCGGAGAGTCTAGCAGAGGCATTCCGGCTTACTCGTCATGATCAGGTGAAAATCATTGTGAAGATGTACAGGCCCGTGAATGTGCAGGCACTCGCCCCTACGAGGCGGGTCGTCAGCCAGCGATCCCACAACGCCAACGGTCGCCCCGACGGCGTGTGGATCCACGCGAGATTGAAGTACGCCGCCTGCATGGCCAGGACCAAAAACGTCGGCACGACGTACGCGCGGCTGAGCGAAAACATCGACATGCACCACCCGGCGAGCACACCGGCGATGTACGGCCGCATGCGCAGTAGTTCTTCGTGGAAGACTGGCTCCGGCAAACGTCCCATCCGGTACAACTGCACGGCACACAGGAAGAAACAGCCGAAGAAGAACGTGCCCCCGAAGACGCCGAGTTCGACATAAGTATGCACGAACGAGTTATGAGCCACGAGGCCGGCGAGATCGGCATAGCCGTTGTGTCCGATGCCGAAGATGATCTCAGGAGATTTGATGGCGTCGAAGCCTTCCCGCCACATCATGATCCGTTCTTCGCTGGTGCTCCCCTCGCCAATTTCAATATTGGCACTCCGCCCGGCGACAATCGGCAAGGTGCAGACACCCAGCACGGCGAGTACGATGGAGACCTTCGTGCCATACCGCAGCGACGCCATTGTCATGACGGCCGCCGCACCGGCCAGCAAACCCCCGCGCGATTTAGTCTCCAGAATCGCGGCGACAAACACCAGCAGTGGTGCGACCCACAATCCACGCCACACACCCAGGCTTTTGTCCGTGAGAAAGTACAGACACAAACACCCCCCGGCGACGATCACCATTGCCAGATCGTTGGGGTCCTGAAAGATGCCCGTCCCGCGCATCCGTTGGAACCAGATCGGGTTTCCTTCGTCATCGTGACCGTCGAGGTCCTGCAGATGGACGATGAATTCCAGATCGATGATCGTCCAGTAATCGAACAGGCACAGGGTGACCATCAGCCCCGTACAGATACCGAGATTCGCCAGGAACCAGCGCAATCGCGTCGGAGAGTTCACGATCGTGATTGCCAGCCCGTAATACAGGAGCGTTTTCGAGAACTCGGCGGCCGAATCGCGCACACCTCCCAGGTAGAGGTGGGACATCTGTGAGAGGATGATGGCGACGAACACACCGACGACACACAGCGTAATCGGTTGCCGATACATCGCCCGCCGATGGAAGTGCGGTTCCAGAGATGTCATGGAGAGGGCGAGCGTGGAGAGAATCAGCCCTTCGTATAGAGGAAGATCTTCGAGCCAATTGAACAGTTCCGCAGGGCGCAGGAAGAGCGTGGCCGTTGTCAGTTGAAACAACAGAAACGCGAGTATGGCGATGAGGGGGTTGCTCATGGCGCACCGTGCAGACACAGCCGAGCGCACCGGTCTCCGACGCGACGTTGCCCGGCCGGAACATGTCTCCGCCGCGCAACGACCCGGTGTGCTTTCGCAACCCTACGTCACGGTTGGGCGGCAAGTGCCGCGCGATGCCCCAGACGACTCCACGTGTTGGGGGACGCTGCGCGATCGTGCAGGAAATATCGGTTGTGCGCGATTTGTCGAAGAGTGTCCCTCACTCCGCTTACGGTTTCACGCCTCGTGGTGATCCCACGCGTGATCGCCGGCACTGGTAAGCGACCTTGGCGGGGCGCGAAAACCGCGAGCGGAGATCGATCTCCGTCTCCCAGCTCTTAGCCCTCAGCCATTCGCTTCCTACAACCGTCCGCTGCGGAAAATGCCATAAATCAGCCAGATTCCGAGCAAACTGGAGATCAGGAACAACGGCAGCGTCAGCCACAGCGATTGCGATCCTTGCCGCATCAGCAATGCCGACGCCACGATCAGCGACGACATCACCAGTCCGACGGCGAGCCGGTTGCTGGAGCGTTCGATTTCCAGCGTGAAATGATCCAGCCCGCGGTGGGCCAACTGAACCTGCAATTCGTCTTTGCTCAGTTTCTCCAGCGTGCTGCTGACATGTCCCGGCATGGACTCCAGGGCATGCCACACGCGTTTGGATCGATCGAGGAGCCGATCCGCCATCTGTCCCGGTTGGTAACGGTCTTTCACCAGTTTTTCGACATACGGTTGCAAGTGCCCCGCGAGATTGAACTCCGGATCCAACCGCCGACCGATGCCTTCCAAGGTGACGATTGCGCGAATGAGCAGCGTGAGACTTCCCGGGCACCGAATGCTGTGCTGTGTCAGGATCGTGATGAAGTCGCTCAGCATGCTCCCCACGTTGAGTCGTTCCAGTTCGATCCCATAGTAGTTCGCCACGAAGTCACGCATGTCGATCTGCAACAGCGGCCGGTCGACTTCTCGATACGGTTGCCCCAGGATCAGCACCACATCGACGGCCTTGTCCGCATCCTGCTGAGCAATGGCGACAAAAAGATCGACAAGCATCTCGCGCATGGCGTTATCGAGCATGCCGATCATGCCGTAATCGAGCAGACAGATTGCGCCGTCAGGACGAATCCGCAGGTTGCCCGGATGCGGATCGCCGTGAAACACGCCGTATTCAAATGCCTGCTTCATGAAGAGGCGGGCGCCACGCACAGCGATGTCTGCCGGACTGCACGGCCATCTTGTCAGGTCCGCCGTGTCATCGACGCGCAAACCCTCAACGTACTCCATGGTGAGCACGCCTTCGGTCGTCAGGTCATCCCACACCCGCGGCACGTACAACGTGGGATCGCTACGGAAGTACCGCGCGAACTCCTGCATCGTCCGCCCTTCCCGGGCGAAATTAAGTTCCCGACGAATTGAGCGTCCGAAGTGGACCACCAGTCCCGCAGGATCGAACACGCGCGATTCATGTACGTGCCGCTCCAGCAACACCGCCAGTTCCTGCATCAGTGACAGATCCCGCTCGATGTCGCGCACGGCGGACGGGCGACGAATTTTAATCGCCAGCGGCGTCCCGTCCCGATGTGTCGCCCGATGGACCTGGGCCAGCGATCCGGCAGCCAGTGGCTCGGTATCAAAACTCGCAAACAGGACCGAGACCGGCTGGCCAAGTTCATGTTCGACCTGTGCAATTGCCTCAGCCGATGAAAAAGGGGGCACCTGTTCCTGTAACATTTTCAATTCGGCGATCATTCCCGACGGGATCAGGTCAGGCCGGGTACTCATCACCTGGCCGAACTTGATGAATGTCGGCCCGAGCGCTTCCAGCGACAATCGCACGCGGGCATAGGCGGTCAGAGCCGGGGGTGGCGGCAGCGCCGGCCGAAAAGTCAGCCAGCGACTCCAGCGTTGCCAGAAGTTTCGTAGTCCCACGCGATCGACGATGTCGCCGAATCCGTGATTGAGCAGAACCGCCGCGATTTCCCGCGATCGGCCGAGGTTACGCAGCAGTCGAAACGGATGCGGTTCCAAAGGCCGGTTCCGGAATGGTAGCAATGGTGTTAGAACATCGAGTGTAAGAAGAGCGGCAGCGGTCGGCTATGAAATCCGAAATCCGAAGCACGAAATCCGAAGGAAATCATAAATTCTAAATCACAAACAGGGTTGTCAACACGCTCGGATACGAGCACGTTTTCTTCATTAACGAGTAGGATTTCCTTCGGATTTCGGATTTCGTGCTTCGGATTTCATTGTGGAAACCGGCACTGACGGCAGACTCTTATTTACCGGAAGTCTTTACCACTTCCCGCTTTGATGTCGATTTGACGGCTGCACCACCCGGTCGTTATGCTGACGGTTTCCGCTTCTGTGGTCCCGAGAATCCGACGCTCTCATGTCGAACTTTGACGAAGCCGTCCGCAAGGCTGATGTGTTGCTGGAAGCCTTGAACTGGATTCGCCAGTTCCGCGGCAAGCACGTGGTCATCAAGCTCGGCGGCAGCGCGATGGAAGAAACCGCCGCGGTGCGGCACTTCCTCACCGACGTGATTTTCCTCGAATCCGTCGGCATGCGGCCTATCCTGGTTCACGGCGGCGGCAAGGCGATTAACGCTGCGATGGCGACCGCCGGCATCCAGGCGAAATGGGTGCAAGGTCGACGTTACACCGATGACGCCACACTGGAAATCGTGGCGAAAGTTCTCGCTGGTGACATCTGCGGTTCGCTGGTCGAGGAGATTGAACGACAGGGGGGCGACGCGGTTGGGCTGAGTTATCTGACCACGAATTGCCTACAAGGAACACGGCTCACATTACCGGGTGAAAACGGCGAACCGATTGATCTCGGCCGTGTCGGTGAGGTCACAGGTATCGACCGCGACTTGCTATTGATGACATGCCGAGATGGGAAGATTCCCGTCCTGCCGTCAGTCGCGCTCGATGAGCACGGCGGCAAGTTGAACGTCAACGCCGACACCGCCGCGGCCGCAGTGGCCCGCGATATTCAAGCCGAAAAACTGGTGTTTCTCAGTGATGTTCCGGGCATTTATCTCGATCGCAAAGATCCGTCGACGCTGCAATCGCATCTCAATGCGGCGCGGTGCCGGGAACTGATCGCCCAGGGAATCATCGACGCGGGCATGGTCCCGAAGGTGGAAGCCGCTCTCGACGCCCTGCAAGCCGGCGTAAAGAAGGTCCACATCATCGATGCCCGCATTCCGCATTCGGTTCTGTTGGAAGTGTACTCAGACGCCGGCATCGGCACGGAAATTGTACTGTAGGAGGGCTAAGGGTTGATGGCTAAGAGCTAAGGGACGGAAGAGGTTCGAAGCGTTTTCTCTCTGTCCCTTAGCCCTTGACCCTTAGCCCTTAGCCACAAGGAATCCCCATGTCCGCGACCGACACCATCAGCAGCGCTGCTGTCATCGAGAAGTTCAACAAGTACGTGATCCAGAACTACCGGCGGTATCCGGTCTGCATCACGCGCGGCGAAGGGACGACGGTCTGGGACGCCGAAGGGAAGCGGTATCTCGATCTCTTTCCCGGTTGGGGCTGCAATATTCTCGGGCATTGTCCGCCGCCGGTGGTGCGGGCCATTCAGGAACAGGTTGCAAACCTGATCCATCTGCCGAATACGTGGTACACCGAAGCGCAGGGTGACTTCGCGGAAGCCCTCTGCACGCGCAGCTTCGGCAAAGCCTTCTTCTCGAACAGCGGCACCGAAGCCAATGAAGCGGCGATCAAACTTGCGCGGTTGCACAGCGGCCCGAACAAGTACCGCATCATCACCTTTGAGAATGGCTTCCACGGCCGGACTTACGGTGCCCTTACGGCCACGGCGCAGCCGAAATATCACGAAGGCGTCGGTCCGCTGCTCCCCGGTTTTCGCTATGCGCCCTACAACGACCTCGACGCCGTGAAGCAACTCGTCGACGACGAAACGTGCGCGATCATGCTCGAACCCGTCCAGGGCGAAGGCGGCGTCAACATCCCCGATGAAAGTTTCCTCAAAGGCTTGCGGGCCATCTGTGATGAACGTGGCATCCTGCTGATCTTTGATGAAGTCCAAACCTGCATGGGCCGCTTGGGACACTGGTTTGGTTACCAGTCGTTCGGCGTGCAGCCGGATATCTTCACGATGGCCAAGGGGCTGGCGGCGGGTGTCGCTTGTGGAGCGATGATCTGCAAGGATCACATTGCCCCGAGTTTGAAACCCGGCACGCATGCCAGCACGTTCGGTGGGAATCCGCTGGCAATGGCCGCGGGTCTCGCTGCCGTGAAAATGATCGAAGACGAAAACCTGCTGGATAACTGCCGGAAAATGTCCGAACGGTATCGGCAGCACTTCTCGGCCCTCAAAGACGAACTGCCGATCATTCGTGATCTACGTGTCCGCGGCGTGATGGTAGGCGTCGACCTTTCCATCTCCGCGGTCCCGGCTGTGGCAAAATGCATGGAGCGCGGCGTGCTGATTAATGCCACCCACGACACTGTCGTCCGGTTACTCCCACCGATTACGATCACAGCGGAAGAAGTCGACGAAGGGTTTGAAGTCATTGCGGATGTGTTGCGGGAGATGTCGGCCACTGCCTGACGGTCGGGCCTGGTCAATGTGACGATCGCCAGCCCGGCTCCTTCGCGAGTCGGGCTTCTAGTTTCCGGTTGGGAAATTTCCCGACCATTGATAAGAAGGGAGGAAGCCCAGCGACCGCGGATGAACGGGCGGTTGTGGTTTCCGGGAATTGATCATGCGGCACTTGAACTCGGTGTCCGGGCTGCCCCGGGCCGATATCGATGAAATCTTCCGACGGTCAGCCGTTCTCAAGAAGAGAAGTGCTTGCGGAGAACGTCCGCCCCTATTGACCGGGTGCGTGCTGACCCAGGTGTTCGAGAAACCGTCGCTCCGCACGCGGGTCAGTTTTGAAGCCGCGATCATGCAGCTCGGCGGCAGCAGTTTGTTCCTGAACGCCGCGGAAGCCGGGTTCGGCGGACGCGAAGCCGTACAAGATGTGGCCCGGGTTCTGGGTGGTTACAGCGATGTTATCGTCCTGCGGACGTTTTCGCAGAAACTCATCGAGGACTTCATCAAGCATTCGGGAACGTCAATCATCAATGGCTTGTCCGATGACCGCCATCCCTGCCAGGCGTTGACCGATCTCTTCACGATGCAGGAAGTCTTCGGCGATCTCACGGGGAAGAAGTTCGTTTTCGTCGGTGATGGGAACAACGTCGCCACCTCGATTGCGTCGGCGTGCGCGGTGATGGGCGTATCGATGACGATCTGCGCACCGCCTGATTACCGCCTCCCGGAGGGTTTTCTGCGCGACCTGAAGAAGCGGATCCCGTCGACCGTCATCGAGCAATCCTCGGATTTTGCTTCGTCGCTTGCCGATGCGTCCATCGTTTATACCGATGTCTGGACCAGCATGGGACAGGAAGCGGAAGCCAATCACCGCCGCGTGGTCTTCCAGCCGTTTCAGGTGAACGAAGCCTTGATGAAGCTGGCGCCGCCGACGGCTCGATTCATGCACTGCCTGCCCGCCAAACGAGGCCAGGAAGTGACCGACGCGGTCATCGACGGCCCGCAAAGCATCGTCTTCCAGCAAGCCGAAAACCGCATGCACTTGGCCAAAGGCCTGCTCACCTGGGTGCTGGACGTGCCGGTGGATTGATGAATCGGTCCGTCTTTGTGTGCCACTGGCTCTGCCAGTGTCTTTCTGAGATTTTCAAACGAGTACCAACTCGTGAGAAGACACTGGCAGAGCCCGTGGCACACCAGATGATCTCCGTTTCTTGTGATTTACTCCCTTGCTCGCGCTGCGGGCTGGTTAGAAGCGATCTCCATGCGACACGACGGTCGACAACCTGACGAACTTCGTCCGATCAAGATCACGCGGCGATACACCGGTGCCGCACCGGGGAGCGTGCTCATCCAGGCGGGACGAACGACCGTGTTGTGTACCGCGAGTATCGACACGACGCTGCCGCCATGGAAAGCGGCTGCCGATCCCGCGACGATCAGCGGATGGCTGACCGCCGAATATGCGATGCTGCCCGGCAGCACCTCTCCGCGCAAGCGCCGGGAGCGTGAAAAGCTCGATGGTCGGTCCTCAGAAATTCAACGCCTCATCGGTCGCAGTCTGCGTCAAGCCGTCGACTTGAAAGCACTCGGAGCACGCACGATCACGATTGACTGCGATGTTCTTGAAGCCGACGGCGGCACGCGGACGGCGAGCATCACCGGCGGGTTCATCGCCCTGTGCGATGCCGTCGCGACATTGAAGGACGTGTTGCCTTCGGGGCGTCCGGTCATCGTCCGCAGCATCGCCGCCATCAGTGCTGGTGTGGTCAACGGCGTACCGGTGCTTGATCTCGACTATATCGAAGACAGTACCGCGGAGGTCGATCTCAACGTTGTCATGACCGGCAACGGCGGGTTTGTCGAAGTGCAGGGAACCGCGGAAGGGGCACCCTTTCCCCGTAAATTCCTCGATGCCCAACTGGCCCTCGCCGAGCAGGGGATCGCCCAATTGACGCAGTTGCAGCGGGATACGCTCGGGGCGGAATGGCCTCTAGACACGATTTCGGCCAACTGCTAAGTTTCCGCTGAATCGGGGAAAACGGCTCAAGTCAGTGCAGGATTCTGCCGACGGCCGCGTCGCGGGAATGGACTTCCGCGGTGCATCCCGACGTGTTCGTTTGCTGTCGGAAGGGAGTCTGCCATGCGCATCGCTTGCAGTCTGTTCGTCGTTACCGCGGTGTTCTGGGGACTTGCGAGCGATTCCGCCTCGGCCATTGAAGCCGTCCGCGGGAAAACGTATACGCTCTCGAAGCAGCATGGTCCGTGGATGATCATGGTGGCCAGCTTTCGCAATGTGCCGGAAGATCGCCGTGAAAAAGGCCTGTCCGCGGAAGAAGCCGCCGGCGAATTGGTCTTTGAACTGCGGGAAAAAGGCATCCCGGCATACGTCTATGCCCAAGGGGCGGTGATCGAACACATCTCGACACTGGACCGCCAGGAACGCCACGACGACCGCATCTATGCCGCTCAGCGGGACATGATTTCCGTGATCGCCGGCAACTACCCTTCGGTCGAAGATGGCACTGCGCAGAAGACCTTGAAGTACCTCAAGGCCTATCATCCGAAGTTCATGAAAGACGAAAAATCGGGGGCAATCTACCGACAGAAACCGGGCGGCAAGGGTCCGTTGTCGGGAGCGTTCATGACCGTTAATCCGCTGATCAAGTCGGAAGAACTGGCGATGAGCGATCCGATCATTCGCAACATGAATCTCTCCAGCAATTCGCTGCTGACGAACAAGCGGAAATTCACGCTGGTTGTCGCGACGTTCGTCGGCAAGCAAGCGATGCCGATTGGTCCCAGCAAATATGCCGGCGACGAAAACAAGTTCATCCGGGAAATTGAAAGCTCGACCAAAGACAAATCGGCTTACAATCTCAATCGCGCCGGAGAAGACGCCGAGCAATTGACGAAGGCACTGCGCGAGAAAGGCTACGAAGCCTACGTGTATCACGACCGTTATCAGTCGCTCGTCACCGTGGGGGGATTCGACACGGAAACGGATCCGAAAGCTCGCGCGCTGGTTCCTCATTTTTGTGCCAAGCAGAAAGAAGATCCGGTCACGAAGCAAAATGTGGTGGTGGGAGAAAGCCTGGTGCACACGATCCCGCCGAATCGCAACAATCCTAACGGAAGCACGCAGACGTGGGTCTTCGATCCGCAGCCGCAATTGATGCCCGTTCCGCGGTTGAAGTAATCTTCCCCGTTGCGATGTGATGCTCTTTGGAAGCCCAGCCATTCTTATGGCTGGGTCTCTTCATTTCGCCGGCCGCACACGTTGGCCGCCGGCCGGGAACGCATTCCACGTCTGGTGATAGCTCTGCACTGCCGTTCCCATTTGATGCAGCGACTGCCTGTTTCGCTGTTCGCGGGCCGATTGACGGGCCTGCATCACCGCGGCGGGAATCAACGCCGCGATGCACAGCAGACACGCGCCAACCGCCACCGCATCGGTGATGCTTCCGCGACGTGATTTCTGAACGACAATGGTGGACGCATACCGGCGCATGGCGACCTCAACGGGGTGTGCGAATGAACGCTACCAGACGGTGTACCCGCCGTCGATGACGAATGCCGCGCCGGTCACATACCGGGCGGCGTCACTGGCCAGATAAACGGCCATCGGCCCGAGGTCTTCCGGTTGGCCGAGATCGCCCATCGGAATCTGCTCCCGGAATTGCTCGATCACGTCCGGATACTCATTTGCCCAGCGAACATTCGGAGCGGTCATAAACCCGCCGGGACAAATTGCATTCACGGTGATGCGGTGCGGTGCCCAATCGGCGGCGGCGGCGCGGGTGAGATGAATCACGGCCGCTTTGGATGTTTCATAGCTGCGTCCGCCGATCCCGCGGTTGGCAATCAGCCCGGAAATCGACGCGACATTGATCACACGCCCGCCTGTGCCGCGGGCCACCATCGCTCCGCCGATGTGCTTCATGCAGAGAAACGTGCTCGTCAGGTTGAGATCGAGGATCTGCTGCCACTGTTCGAGCGATTGATCGGCGAGGGGCACGTTGATCCGCCGTCCGCCGACGTTGTTAATGAGAATGTCGAAGGGGCCATACTGTTCGAGTGCGGCCTGGCAAACTCGCTCGCACTCCGCCGGGACGCCGACATCGCCCACCAGCGCCGTGCCTTGTCGGCCACGCTCGCGAACTTCGCCGCAGGTTGCTTCGAGCGCGTCTTTTTCGCGTCCGACCAGGACAATATCCGCACCCACATCGGCGAGCGCCAACGCCATCTCTCGGCCCAACCCGCGGCTTCCACCGGTAATGAAAGCTCGGCGACCCTCCAGACGAAAACGATCCAGCACGCTCATGAATTCGGTTCTCCGACAACGACAGAAGAAACGGTGTGCCACGCAATCCCAGCGCCGCTCCGTTATACTCTGACCAGAAGACGTTCGCAGCTTGCACGTTGGATTTGGCTCATAACCGATGGCTCAAATTACTTATCAAACCGCGCAGTACCGGGCCTTGCGGTTGCGCTGCCCGCAGTGTGGTGAAGGACGGTTGTTTCGCGGCCTCATCACGATGCCTCATCACTGCGAGCATTGCGGCTTTGTGTTCGAGCGCGCGCCGGGATTCTTTCTCGGTTCGACGTACATGAACTACGGCTTCACCACGCTTTCCCTCACAGCTCTTTACATGGGACTGCATTACGGCCTGGGCATTTCTAATGCTGTGCTGGCTCCGATCCTGCTGACATACTGCGTGGTCGTGCCGTTGATCGTGTTTCGTTACGCCCGGGCTTGGTGGCTGGCGATGGATTGCTTCTTCGACACGCCCGAAACCGACATGGACGAGGCGAATTATCAGCGTCAGCAGGCCGCTCTGGCCGACCGCGTGCAAAAAGACGTGGAGCGTGAGGCCGCGGACCGGTAAGCTACTGTACAGCGTCTTCCTTGAACGACATCCTTGCGAACCTTCTGATGGAAGCGCACATGGCGCTCGACTATCCGTCCGCTTTGCGAACACCGACCGTGCTGCCGAGCTATGCGCATCCGCCGCTGGTGACGGTCCGCATGGGGATTCGCTGCCCGTCGCCGGTCGTGATTGATACGGAAGTCTTTGCCGGTCTGCTTGGGCCCACGTGGTTGAAATCGGATCGGCTACAGCCCTCACCACAATGGACTCGCATGGGCTTCGCCGAGGAAACTCTGCAGGCAGCGTTTGCCGGGGTACTGGGCGATCAGCATCTGGAAGTTCAGGCCAATGGAATCGACTTCCACTGGGACGGCCGCAGCGGTGAGTCCTATCCGCACTATGAAACGTTGCGCGATGCGTTTGTCACGGCGTTCGATGCGTGGTCACAAAGTGCCTCCGTCAGTTCGATCGTCCCGCAGCGCTGGCACGTTTCGTACTGGAATCGCATTCCCCAGGGAACCGTTTGGAGCAAGCTCGACGACCTCCGTTTCTGCCGCTTGCTCGCCTCGGCGGGGGAGACGCCATTCGCCACCCGCTTAATCGACTTTCAACAGACTTGGATTTACCGCGAAGCGGAATCGCCCTCGCAACTACGGTGCGATGCCTGGCTGGAGCGAAATGAGCAGTCACTCGCGGAGAACGTCATCTGGCTGGCACTGACGAGTACCGGTCAGGCAGACGATCCGCAACTCGTTCCTGACGATGTCGACAACGATTGGCTTTCGGGCCTCGACACCGGTCGCCGGGCCATTGTCTCCGGCTTCCGCGGCCTCATGTCAGTCCACGCCAATACGTATTGGGGTCTGGCCGACTAACCGTCCGTTGAAGGATTCGATTCTGTGTGCCACGGCCGTGTCGGCCGTGCGATGTGGCAAAACGCTCAGCAAAATCGCACGGCCGACACGGCCGTGGCACACAATTAATCTCGGGATTGCTAACCTCGAACGCTTACATCACCGAGAAGTAATTCTGCACGGCGAAGTCGAAGGCTTCGGCGGACATGCGTTTCGGGATCACGCGGTAACTACAGTAGTTGCGGACTTGCAGCAACAGGTCGCGAGGTTGGCACGAGCGAAAAGGCCGTTTGGCGGCTCGGTAATGCTTCTCGATGAGATGATCGACCGGCGCTTCTTCGTACTGAAAGCCGAGCCGCGGGGCGATACGTCGCATCATCTCGCGGAACTGTTCTTCGGTCGGATCGGGCACCTGGATTTTGTATGGGATACGTCGCAGAAACGCGCCGTCCACCAGGTCGCGCGGTTCGAGGTTTGTCGAGAAGATGATCAGTTGATCGAACGGCACCTGAATCTTCTTGCCGCTGGGCATGTTGAGGAAGTCGTACCGCTTTTCGAGCGGCACGATCCAGCGATTCAGGAGTTCTGTCACCGGCATCCGTTGACGCCCGAAGTCATCGATGACGAGCGTGCCGCAGTTGCTCTTGAGTTGCAGCGGCGCTTCACAGATGTGCGTTTGTGTGTTGAGGGTGATTTCCAGTTGCGACATCGTCAGTTCGCCCCCGACGATCAGCGTCGGACGGACAATCTGAATCCATCGTGAGTCGATGTTGCTCAGGTCGAACAGCCCCGCTTCGGCGGTGGTGACCACTTCTTCATGCAAGCCGGGGTCATACAGGCGGATGATTTCGCCATCAATGCCCAATGTCCGCGGGATCCAGATCGTCGATCCGAAACAGCGGGTGATTCGTTCCGCGATGCTGGTCTTGCCGTTGCCCGCTTCGCCGAAGAGAAACATCCCGCGGCCGGAGTTAATCGCCGGGCCGAGTCGGTCGAGCATCTCATCGCTGACGAGAATATCGCTGAAGGCTTCTTCGAGATCGGGCCGTGTCGCCGGAACACCGCCGATCGTTTGCGCTTCCATCGCTTTGAGATAATCGCGCAGGCAGACCGGGGCGGAGCCGAAGTACGTGCATTCTTCCACATACCGACGGGCCCGCTCGCGGCCGAGATCGGTGATGGCGTAAACGTAATCGCCCATCTCAGCGGAGCCCGCGAGCGCGATCAACTGGTCGCGCTTCATCGTCTTCAACAACGGGTCGATGAGCGCAAACGGCAGCCGGATCTGCGCCGCGATCTGTCGACCGGCATTAGAACCTTTGGACAGAAGATACTTCAGCATCAACCGTTCGACTTCGTCGGCGGTCAGGCCGGAAGATTCGAGTGAATTCGGACATTCCGGATAGAAAGCGTCTTCCTTCACCACGGGCTTCTTGCCCAGCAGGGCTTCCACGCGGTGAAAAAGTTCCGACAGACGGGCCGCTTCCGTCGTCGACTTGGCGCTGGAGGCCGGATTGGGGGCGTGATGGGTCGGTGCGTCGTCGTGGTCGGGCGTGTCGGCGTCGAGGTCGGAGAAGTCGAGATTGAGATCGGACAAAGGCGGCGGCGAGTCCGGTAACCCGAGTGTCGCCGTCGCCGGGGAGGGGCCGGAAGCCGGTTTTCCATGATTTCGGCTGGGGGGAGCAGAACCGGGCATCGAGGCCACTCGCATCGGGGAAGCGAACTTGTTGAGGTGTAGGAAAACTAGGTCACAAACCGCAAGAAGTCAAAATGTCACTGACGGGATCTTCGGCACACGCCATTTGATTGATAGAATCGGTATGGAACGTTCGGTGGAATTACTCCGTGGAGCCGGCGCGGGGCGCGATGTGGTGAGTGAGATTGGTGAGTGGGAGTATCGGATGTCGGGACGGTTTGCAGGACGCGTGGTGATCGTCACTGGCGGCGGGAAAGGGATCGGTGCGGGCTGCGCCGCGGTCTTCTGTCAGGAAGGTGCCCGCGTTGCGATTCTCGACAGGGATGCGACCGCAGGAACCGCGACGGCGAGCCAATTAACCGCGGCTGGTCCGGGTACCGCGGAATCATTCCCCTGCGATGTCGCCGAACCGACAGCGTTCCGCAAAATCATCGACGATGTGGCCGCCAAGTGGGGACGCATTGACTGCCTGATCAACAACGCCGGCATCCACCCCCCGGCGACGACCATCGATGACACGAGTCTCGACATGGTTGATGCAGTGATGCGGGTCAACTACCTCAGCACGTTCGCCGGGGCGAAGTTTGCGGTTCCGTACCTGCGTAAGACCAAAGGCACGATCGTCAACATTTCCTCGATGACGGCGGTCCTCGGACAGGATCGATCCAGTGCCTATGCCTCGTCCAAAGCGGCGCAAGTGGGACTGACGAAATCGCTGGCGATCGAGCTGGGACCGCAGGGCATCCGCGTGAATGCAATCCTGCCGAGCAACATCGACACGCCGTTAATGCACGAATGGGCGGCGACACTCGACGATCCGCAATCGGCCCTTGCGCGGGTCGCTGCCTTGCAGGTCTTCGGTCGCATGGGAACCCCCGAGGAAATTGGCCGGATTGCGTTGTTTCTCGCCACCGAGGATTCGAGCTTCATCACGGGCCAGGCCATCGAAGCCGAAGGAGGCGCGAGTTTGGATTACTGATTCCGTTACCGTTTAGCCGCGACTCGAAGAGGAGCGCTCCTCTTCGAGTCGCGGCTAAACTGAGGAGAACCATCATGAAACGTCACCGAACCACTAAAGCGCTGGAAGAAGGTCGCTACGTGTGTGATGCTTGCGGCGAGGAGATCGTAATTCCTCTCGATCCGACGGCCGGGCATTTGCAGGAGTATGTGGAAGATTGCCCCGTCTGCTGTCACCCATTGGTGATCCACGTCGAATTCGACGAAGACGGCAACGCTCCCCGCGTCTGGGCCGAAGCCGAAGAGTAGCTCACCATTCCTTGCACTTTGCAGACGCCGAAAATCGCGATCGACAAAGATCACTCCCGCGGCGGAATCAACGCTCCGTTGAGTAACCGCACATTGGTGTCCGTTCCGTTGAGCCGCCACGCCTGTTTGCGTGGCAGGCGGCAGGTGATCGTTACGCGGTTTTCGTGATATTCACGGTTCGAGACTTCTGCATGCTCGGCGAGGTACGCGAAGAGTTTGCCGTTGCCCGCAGATGTTTCGACCTCCGCTTCGACGAACCCTTCGGCGAGTTGTTCCGCGACGAGCGCAGCCAGTCGGTCCAACCCTTGGCCGGTCACCGCACTTACCGAGGCCGCGTGCGCATACTTTGCCCGCAGCACGTCAATCGGTTCGCGATTTTCAACGCGGTCGACCTTGTTCAGCACGAGAACGTAGTTGCGGATTTCGACGCCGATCTCCGCGAGAACCTGCTCGACGGTTTCGACCTGTTGTTCGGCTTCCGGATTGCTGGCATCGACGACATGCAATAACACGTCAGCCTGCCGGGCTTCTTCGAGCGTGGATTTGAATGACGCCACCAACGAATGGGGCAGATCGCGAACGAACCCGACGGTGTCGCTGAGGAGGACATCGCCCCAGCCGGGAATCGCCCATTTGCGCGTGCGGGTGTCGAGCGTGGCGAACAATTGATCGGCGATGTATACGTCCGCCCCGGTGAGCGCTTTCATGAGTGTGCTTTTGCCGGCGTTCGTGTAGCCGACAAGAGACACCAGTGCATGCGATTCCCGCTGGCTGACCATTCGTTCGCGACGGATTTCGACTTCCGCAAGACGTTCTTTCAACTCTGTGATGCGGAGATCGATGAGCCGACGGTCGGTTTCGATCTGCTTTTCACCGGGACCGCGACTAGCACCGATGCCGCCGTCGATGCGCTCGAGGTGGGTCCACATCCGCTTTAAGCGGGTGCGGGTGTATTGCAGTTGAGCCAGTTCGACCTGCAGCTTCGCCTCATGCGTACGGGCATGGGTCGCGAAAATGTCGAGAATCAACTCGCTCCGGTCGACAATGATGCTGCCGGTTTCCTGCTCGAGCCGCCGTCCCTGAGCCGGGCTGAGGTTATTGTCGAAGATGACCAACTCGGCACCGGTCGCTTCGATCAGATCCTTCAGTTCAACGATTTTCCCTTTGCCCAAGCAGGTGCCGGGATGGGGCCGCTCGCGGTTCTGCACGAGCTCGCCGAGAACCTTCACCCCGGCGGTTTTGACGAGGCCCTTCAACTCATCGAGGGCGTGCTCTTTGGTCAGTTTGCGGTCGGGATCGGGAACCGACACAAGAATGGCCGTGCGATACTGGACTTTCAGTTCGTCACGAATAGGTTCGCCCAAGGGTGGATGTCTCGCTGGAGAAAGAAGCAGAAGGCAATGCAGAATGATAAGTGAAAAACGCAAAATGGGAAGATAGGAAATCACAAATCCCAGCCCGGAGCGCGAGCAACGGAAGGTTTCATCCGTCGCTCGCGCTCCGGGCTGGGATCATGGAGAATCGATCCCGCCTTCAGGTTCGCGAACTATTTCCCGACGACGGAAAATCGATGCACGGTTGTTTGCTTGTAGACTTCCCCCGGTTTCAACACGGTCGACGGGAATTCCGGTTGATTCGGCGAATCCGGGAAATGCTGGGCTTCAAGACACAACGCCCCGTGCTTGCCCGCATTGCCGGTTTCGGGCGTGCCGGCTAAAAAATTGCCGGTGTAGAACTGGATACCCGGTTCCGTGGTGAGGATTTCCATCACGCGGCCGGATTGCGGTTCGACGACTTTCGCCGCGGGACGCAATTCGCCGCTCTTGCCGTTCACCACCCAGCAATGATCGTAGCCGCCGTTGCCGTTCACCGGTTCCGTGATGCGTTCGCCGATTTTGTGCGGCGAAGTGAAATCCATCGGCGTCCCGGTGACAGCAGCCAGCTCACCGGTGGGAATGCCCGCTTCGTCGACCGGCAGATACTTGTCGCCGGTGAGTGTCAGTTCGGTATCGAGAATCGTCGCCTGTTCGCCGCCGGAAAGATTCCAGTAACAGTGATTCGTCAAATTAAGGACCGTCGCCTTGTCAGTCGTGGCTTCGTAATCAATGGCGAGTTCGTTCTTGTCGTTGAGGGTGTAAACCACGCGGACGGTCAATTGCCCCGGGTAGTTTTCTTCGCCGTCGGGACTGACATAGGAAAACTGCACGCCCACGTGATCGGCCGCCTGCACCTTTTCATGCAGCCAGACACGTTTGTTAAAGCCGACATTGCCCCCGTGGAGATGGCTCGGGGCGTTGTTGGTGGCGAGTTGGTAGGTTTCGCCATCGAGCGTGAACTTGCCGTTGGCGATCCGGTTCGAGTAGCGACCACAGATGCCGCCGAAATAGGGGGCATTCGCGAGGTATCCGTTGAGGTCATTGAATCCCAGCGTGACATTGGCGGACTTGCCATTCTTGTCGGGTACATTCACCGCGGTGACAGTCGCACCAAGGTTGATCAGCCCGACGCGCATGCCGTTGCGGTTGGTCAGGCTGTAATGGACGATTTCGGCTCCATCGGGCGTGGTGCCGAACGGTTCGGATTGGATGGTAAGCATCGAGGTTTCCTCAGAAGCGGTCGCGGGGGCCAGGTCGGTGTTCGGCGCTTTGCTGGGTTTGTCGGCGGGACGTTGACTGCCGCAGCCAGTGACCCATCCCATCATCGCTACGGTCAGTCCCCAGCGAACAGTCTCAACAATTTTCATGGTGGTCTTCCCGGCCGAGCGCGGCGATCAGAAGGAAACGATTGGTAGCGGCGTATCTTGCGGAGTCGACGCGCGGGAGGTCAAGCGTCGGAGGGCAGGTGGTGGGATCGGCTCGAGGTGCGAAACCGCGAGCGCACAACGGGGGCGTCAATCGGGAAATGGGGGACCGGCCGGATTTGCCACTCGGTACGGAATTGAAAGCCAAATCTCTGTTGCGTCTTGCCGTCGGGGTGGGCAAACTGAAATTGGGCTCCTTTCTTCCAACAGTCGACTCCGCGGCAACGTAGGTAGCTGTGGAGCAATTCATGAAACAGGTCATGACCCGTCCGGACATTGATGTTCAGACGCCGGAGACGCTGGCGGGAGTCGGAAACGAGGCTCTCCTGGTGGAAGAGGCGCGCCGGGGAAATACGGCTGCGTTCGGAGAGCTCGTTCACCGCTACGAACGCCGCGTGATGCGGGTCATCGGTCAGTTTGTGGCAGACTCCATTCAGGTGGAAGATCTTGCTCAGGAAACGTTCATCCGGGCCTTTCAGCGGTTAGACCAATTTGATCCGTCGCGGCGGTTCGGTCCGTGGCTGTTTCGGATTGGCGTGAATCTCACGCTCGACTATCTTCGCCGCCGCAAACGTCGAGGGTGGTGGGCATTATTTAGCGATTCGACCGGAGACCGCCCGCCCGATCCGGCGTGCGAAGATCCGCGGGAGACGCTCGATCTCAGTCAGGAAGTGCAACGGGTGCTGGAACAGCTTCCGGAAAATTACCGGACGGTGATTGTCCTGCGGGATTTGGAAAACTTCTCGACTTCAGAAATTGCGGCGATTCTCAATCGGAAAGAAGCGACGATCCGATGGCGATTGGCGGAGGCCCGGACACGGTTCCAGCAATTGTGGACGAAACGAATCAATCGCGCCGGCGGGACAGCCGGGGTGTCCGATACGGACAGTGCGAAGACGGATGATGAAGTGGCAGAGTGATCCGTTCGAGCGGAATCGCGGGCTGTGTGTGTTGTACGTGAATGAATGAGGGTGTGGAATGGACTGTCGGCAAATTCAGCCCTTGTTGGCGTTAGCGGTCGGACAAGACCTGCCGGACGAAACGTTCGAGCGGTCGGTGACCTTGCATCTTCAACAGTGCCCCTCCTGCCGCGAGCGACGCCAGGCATTGGCGATGTCCCGCGCGGTGTTGCAGGATGCTCAGCGGAGCGCGCGCTCGACCGGCGGCTTGTGGCCGCGCATTGCCGTGCAACTGGCACGGTTGGAACGCCGCCCGCCGTTGGCGCGATTCAATGTGTGGGTACCAACCGCCGTGGCCGCGCTGGCATGCAGCATTCTCGTGACCGTCGCCGCGATCGAAGTCCATCAGAAGGTGAATCCCGGCTCCGCGCCGCTAGTGCGATCATTGCAGCCCAAGCCGCGGAACCTCTTCATCAGCGACCCCGCGTTCTCCCGCTCGCGCGGCCAGATGCTCTCCGAGGAAGATGTTGCCCAGTGGCGTCAAAGCCAGGGAGAATCACTGAAACCGGCCAGCTACCAACCAGATTTCTAGTCTTAACGAGCCGAAAGCGTAAGCGACGGATATTCGCACTCCCCGTTGCGTAGTGCCTTCTCACGGAAGAGACTGCCGACTATCTCAGAGCTGGTCATGTGGTTGTCCGTTACGGATCGCGTTTTAGTGTGGATTTAGCTGAATCGGCCACCGTGACCAACGCCGCACCCATCATGATCACATCCTTGATTACCAATCGGCCGGCTCCGCTCAGATAGGGAAATCCGTGCGTGGGATCGCCCCAGATTCGGTACCCAGCATTCCGGAGTCGTGATGAGGAATGACAGCGTCACGAAGGACATGATAAAGACCAGAAAACTTCCCAACGCTGCGACCTTCGGAAACCAGGAGTGCAAGCTGAGCATGACGCCGTACAGGACAATCGCTGTGCCCAGCCCCAGTGCAAATGGGTAGGTACCGTTAGTTTCATGCCACGCGCGGTTGGCGGGAACCAACGCCCCTTCCGGGTTCTTGTGTTCCTTATAGTGCGTGGGGTCGGCATAGAAGAAACTCATCAGCGGACTGTTCGCTACGAAAGGAACGATCCCGTCGGCTTCATACCGGGCGATCTTCAAGCCGCCGATCCAGACCAGCACGACGACTAATCCGATGAGGCTGACAATCACTCCCACTCGGTCCATCTGGGTGGCCCATTCCAGAATGCTGCGAAGGTTCATTTCCTCTCCTACTGTCAGGTGGTGAAAGGGTGGTGGAGCAGAACTTTCCGAGCCACCGTTCATGTACCTGAAGTATCGACGACGGGTCAGCGGGTCAGAATGGGCGCACGGGGCGAAAGCATGGACAGATTGCTCCCGCCGCGGATTTCCGTTTCAAACTCGCGAAAGAATGTCGGCGAGTAGCCCGTCGCTTTTTTGAACATGCGACTGAAGTAAAGCTCGTCTTCAAAGCCCACTTCGCGGGCCACTTCTTTCACCGGCTTCAGCGTGTGCAACAGTTGCCATTTTGCGTGGGTCAGAAGCCGCTCGCGGATGAGTTCCGTGAGGGACTTCCCAAGTTGTTCCCGTACCACACGGCCGAGCGTTTTTACCGGCATGTGCAGCCGTTCGGCATAGTCCGACGGTGCATGAAGCGTGCAATAGTGTTCTTCAATCAGCACCTTTAACGGACTGAGGATCGGATGCCGCTGCTTGTTTCCTTCTGTCGCGCAGCGGCGCGCCGCGTGGTACAAAACGAAATTCCGCCTGCGGGTCGATTTCGCGCTGGATCAGCCACGCGCAGCCGATGCGGTCGATCCCGACGTTTTCCCACGTCACCCATTTCATGGCACGCTATCCTCCACCTGCCACAAGCAGCTTGTCTCGCGTCTGCCGACCCAATTCGGAGGCAAAGAAGTCGCGAGCCGCAGTTTCCTGGTATCGCTTGGACAGAGCGGCCAGGTCGCGATTCTTCTTCTTGAGGTCTGACAGAATCTCGCGGTACTCGATTTCGATCGGTTCGATGAATTGCCGGCGCAAGGCTTCACTGTCGGTGGCGTAGAGTTGGTCCGCCTGCCAGAGTACGGCTTCGCCCTTGAGTTCCGTAATTTCCGCCGCGAGCCACTGGAACTGTTCCTGTGTCCGGGGCGTTTGCGGCAACACCCAGACCGCATCCTGTAAAGCGATTGCTCCCAGTTGCTTGAGCTTGCGCCAGACGAAGACTCGCCCTGCCGTCGGCTCGCGGGGGATGCGGTAGACGAGCAACAACCAGTGTGTCGCCATGCGGGTTCTCGTCTCATGGATGCACGAAGGGAAAGAGCAACAGCCCGGCAACGGCGGCCCCGATCACGATGATCGGCTCCGACAGTTTCTTGAACCGCAATAGCAGGCCGACCGTGATCAGCAGAATCGCGATCTTGGGGTAATCAGGGTTCCAGCTATCCGTGAAAATCGTGCGGCGTCCCAGAACCACGCAGGCTCCCGCGATCGCACCCACGGCTGCCGCCGTCACACCGTCCACGAACGCGATGATTCCCGGTCGCTTGCCGTGCTTCTTGAAATACGGGGCGGGAATGATCGTGAACAGGTAACACGGGAGAAACGTCGCCAGAGCGGCAACGGATGCGCCGGTGAGGCCGGTCCAGAAATCGGTGCCGCGTCCCGTCACGATGTACCCAATGAAGCCGACTGTGATGACCACGGGTCCGGGGGTAATCATGGCCACGGCGACCGCGTCGAGAAACTCCTGGTCGTTGAGCCAGCCATACTCCTTGACGACGCCGCCGTACAGAAACGGCACAATGGCCAATCCGCTGCCGAACACGAACGCACCGGCTTTGGTGAAGAAGATCGCGATCTGTGTGAGCAGCTCGTTTAACGAGGCTTTCGCTCCTGGAGCTGCCGCGATCAGCAATGGGGGAGCGATACTGGCCACCGTGGTCGTGGGCGCGGCTTTGCGGGGCCATGTCCGGACGGTCCAAACGATCACTCCGGCCCCCAGAAACAGCCAGATACTCTCTGACTCCGTAATGATTGTGACGGCGGCGCTGGCCAGATAAATGGCCCACAGCAGCCCGTTCTTGCCAATGGTTTTCTGAGTCAGCTTGTAGGCACTGAGTGTGATAATCCCGATCACCGCCGCCCCGACGCCGTAGAACACCGCCTGCATCCAACTGATGCCACCGTATTCGACATACGCCCACCCCAGCGCCAACACCATCAGAAACGATGGCAGAACAAACGCCACACCGACTAACGTTGCCCCCAGTACGCCGTAGTGAACGAATCCGAGATAGATCGCCAGCTGTGCGGCCAACGGTCCCGGCATGAGCTGCGCCAGCGTCAGCCCTTCCTTGTATTCGGCCTCGCTGATCCACTTCCGCTGCTCAACGAGATCGCGGTGCATATAGCCCACGAGTGCCACGGGACCACCAAAGCCGATGGTCCCGAGTTTCAGCGCGTAGCCGACCAAATCCGACAGCCGGTACCCGGCCTTCGAAACTGTACTTGTGCTTGCGGGTGGAGATTCTTCGCTCATCCAGAGACGCCTCGCCGGAGTGTAACCACGGTTACTTGGCAAGCGTATCGCGAATGGTCCGTGACGGCAAGCCGCGTTTCAGTCCATTGATCGGGTGTGAAACGGAGAGCATCGCGGTTCCTGACTTTCTGGCCAATTCGCAAGGAATTGGAGGCAAAGTGATTCGGAGTTTGGGATGTTCTGGATTTGACCTGTGGAATGACGTATGCTCTCAATGGTGTATTTCCAACGAGAAAGTCATGTTCCGGAAAATCCTCGCCCTGCTCCTGCTGCCGTGCATGCTGATGTCTCAATCAGCCGTGTTCGGTCACGCGCATGGCGGAAGTGAACCGACAGGGCATGGGCTTCGCCCGCACCTCCATGCTGCGGGAACTTCGCGTGGGCACGGACACCCTCATCAAGCGGCGGGTGGACACGGGTATCATTCTCATGGGCAGCATTCTCATGAGCATGGTCATCACCATCACGATGATGAGGGCCAGCATTCGACGACCGGATCGCTGCCGGTAACGCCCTCCGAGCATGACTCAGGCGCAGTTTACATCCATTGCGTCGATGCCGTTGCTATTTCAAGGGTGGCCGTGGAGTTGGAATTCCCTGTCTTGATGGGCTGGGTTTTCGATTCAACAAGCCCGGCCGATGTTTTGGCATTCGCGGTCTCAAGCGAGGCCGCGCGGTGGGCCAATGCGCCCCCATTACGCGGGCCTTCGTGCCCGCTCTATCTCCGGCAGCTCACGCTTCTGATTTGAGCCGCCTCGGTACTGCGAGTCTCGCGCCAATATCGCGTCTCGCATTCTTGCTGCGTGTCGGATGATTGCGCTTTCGCGCAGTCGCGGGCCCTTCTTCAGCGCCCGTTTCAGAACAGCTTTACGGGTCGCGACTCGTTATACGGCGAGGACGAGTCGCGTGACTAACGCTCTCAGGCACGGGGCTGTTGGCCTTACGTGATCCCGTTGTCGGAAAGATTTGATTTATGGCATCCAATTCACTCTTCAAGACGATCGTCAAGCCACTGCTCGCCATCGCTCTCCTCGGCGGAATGGGTGCGGTGGGTTTCGCCACTCGTAACTCCTGGTTGCCGCTGTTGCGACACGATGCCCCCGTGGCTTCGGTGGTGGCTTCGTCCGCAACTGCTGCTGAGGCTGCGCCGTCGGAAAGTCTATTACTCTCGGATCAGGCGATCGACAACCTGAAGTTGAAGGCGAAGGCGATCCAGCCGCAGACCTATTGGAAGACGATCCAGGTGCCCGGCATGGTGACCGACCAGCCGGGCCGAAGCGATCGGGGAGTCGTCACCCCTGTGACCGGCGTGGTGACTCGAATCAACTATTTTCCCGGTGAATGAGTATCCGGACTTGCTAACGACCGGCTGGACATAGGCTTCCTTACCTTCTTTGCTGCTGAGGATGAACGAGCTGGCCAGCGGTACTTCGACATTGCTGAAAGCCGGGTTTGGGCTTTTCACTGTACGTGCCCAGAGCCAGGCGATCACAGTAAGCTTGTCGCCCTCGTATTGTTTCAGGTCGGGCCTTTCCTTCACCATTGCCTTCGTGATCTCAATTGGCGGGTAGAGATGGCCGATGCGTTTGAACGCCTCGTCCCGCATCCACTGGCCGTAGCGGCGCACGTCTTCCGCCAGCCCTGCCGCACCGCTCCAGGTCGTGAGCGCCGTGTTCGCACCGGGAAATACCGGCGACTTGCCCGCGAACTTCGGCGGAATCTCGATCATCGCTTTGTTGATCAGCACGGCGACGGGGTTCGTGGTCAATGCCGACGAGGCAACCCGCGTGCCCATGAGAAAATGCCTGGCATCGGGGCGCACCCAAGGGGAATACACCTCTGGTGGGCGCGCCGGCCACTAGCAGCAGCTCGAGCTGTGATCTTTTCGCAACTGGTGAACGACCCGGAAGACCTTTGGAAGTGTCAGAACCCCGGCAAGGAAGCGAACCAGCAGGTGAAGGGGCATTGGACGAAGGCCCGCGCCAGGCTCTTCAAGATCATCGAAGACCTGGTGCTTTGGCAAAACATTGCGAATGAAACAGTGTTGAAGCCGGCCCGCGAGGCGATCCGCCAAAGCTGGCGCGACACCTGCGAACTGAACAAGAACCACCCGGACGCCAAGACGCTCTTCGACCCGGAAAAGATGCCCGGCCTGCATGACCCGTTCGCCGGCGGCGGGGCGATCCCGCTCGAAGCCCAGCGGCTCGGGCTGGAGGCGTTCGCCAGCGACCTGAGCTTGGCGCTGGGGTTGGTGCGGTCAACGTCGTAGCCCAGCATGGGAACCCCGCCGGCCCATTTTCCCTTCCGGCGCTGGGCGGCGATCTTGTCGCGGATGCGTTCGCCGATGATCTCGCGCTCGAACTGGGCGAACGACAGCAGGATGTTGAGCGTCAACCGGCCCATCGAATGGGTCGTGTTAAACTGCTGCGTGACCGAGACGAACGAGGCCCCGTTCTTGTCGAACGTCTCCATGATGCGGGAGAAGTCCAGGAGCGAACGACTCAGGCGGTCGACCTTGTAGACGACCACGCAGTCGACCTTGCCGGCGGCGATGTCGGCCAGCAGCCGGTGGAGCGCCGGCCGCTCCATGCTGCCCCCGGAGAACCCGCCGTCGTCGTAATGTTCGGGCAGGCAGACCCACCCTTCGTGCTGCTGGCTGGCGATGAACGCTTCGGCGGACTCCCGTTGGGCGTCGAGGGAGTTGAACTCCAACTCCAGCCCTTCCTCGGACGACTTGCGGGTGTAGATCGCGCATCGGATCGCGGGCGTCGTCGGTTTCTTGTTGCGGCTCATTTGCCCCTCCAGAGTCGGAAGAACAGGAAGCCGTTCATGTGCGAGCCGGTGACCGCCTTGGCGATGGCCGAGAGCGACTTGTACCGCTCGCCTTCGTACTCGAACCCATCCGCGATCACCAACACGCGGATCGTTCGTCCCTTGTACTCGCGTTCGATGCAGTTGCCCGGCGGCGGAAGGCGGGTATCCCGCCCACCGGCCAGGGGGATCGTGTCCGCAGGCGCTTCGTCGTCCGCTGTCCGATTCTTTTTCTCACGCGGGGGCGTCACGCGAATCTCCGCGTCGTTCGCCAATTCTTCGGCCCGCTGGCGAGCGCGGTCCGTCAGGCCGCCCTCGGCGTCGGCCTGCAGCCGCCACGCAATACGGCGGATCAGGTAGCGCTTGTGCCGGCTGCGGCACTGCTCGCCGAACACCTCTTCAAAACGCTTGGCGAGCTGGTTGACCGACATCTTTTCGAGTCGGGCCACCTCGTTGGCCACGGTCGTCTTCATCGTTGGTCTCCTTGGTGATGGTCCGCGTCCGTCGGTTCGGTCGGTGCGTCCGCACCACGACCATCGGCAGCGTCCGGTTGGGGTTGGTTGCCGGGCTGCGCCTTCCAGACTCCCGTGCGTTCGGCACGCTGCCGAACACGAGCCAGACCACGGGCCAGGAGGGCGGCCAGACAACTTTCACGCGATTCGTCCATCGTTCACCTCGCATTCCGGGACTCGCGGGAAGTCGGCGAGACCCACGGACACACTGAGCCTCGTTGCCGAGACAACCTCAAGGCCTGTGTGGCGAGATGTTGGAAACTGGCCAAATTCGGCCGATCGCGTTGCGCGGCGGTGACGGGCCACCCCCAGCGCGAGAATCGCGGCAACCTGGATGCGCCGCAGTTCGGGCGTCAGATCGGAGACCGAAGAAGGAGAGCTGGTCGGCACGTCGGGTCACCATTCCCAAGGGATCAACAGCATGGACGCCAGCGGCGTCCGTCCCTGGGTTATGTATGCCGGGCCCCTTCGGTCCCGCGCGCAGCACTGACGATTTCCTGCCGTCAAACCGGCCAATTCCAGATGCCACACGGTTTGTGGCAATGCCACACGAGTTGTGACGCGACCTCTCCGCCGAGAGGCCAATACACGCACGCCCTGACCTTCTGGCGCGAGATCATCGACCAGCTCAACGTGCTGCGGAACACCCGCGGCATGGTTGTGGTGCTGATCGCGCACTCGAAGGTCGAGCGGTTTGAAGACCCGGAATCGTCCCCCTACGGCTGGTCACCGACCCGGTCCTGCTCTGCGACATCCTGTTCTCCCTGGTGCAGCCGGAAGCCCAGGCAAAGAACGTGACCGATGAAGACTTCGGCCGGGCGCTGGGGGGCGATGTCCTCGACCACGCCACCACGGCGCTCTTGGAGGAACTTGTCGATTTTTTCCCGAGCGGGAAGCGGACCGTCTTCCGCAAGGCGCTGGAGAAGCTCAAGAAGCTGGAGGGGATCGCACTGGAGACGGCGACGAAGCGGCTGGAGAGCGACGAACTCGAACGGAAGATGACCGCCGCGCTGAAGAACCTCGAAACCGCGTCGATGTCTGGCGACTCGTCTGGCAGCTCGCCGGTGTCGTCGGCCTGAACCCCGGCCCGTTCACGCTGCGGGAACTGGTCTGGATGACCGACGCCAAGCAAACGGACGACTGGAACCACACGGCGGCCCTCCTGGCGATGGCCGCCAACACACACCGCGATCCCAAGAAGACCCGACCGTTCAAACCCGCTGACTTCCATCCCGGAACCAAACGCACCCAGCGACCGCAAGAACCCAAACCGAAAGTCGACATCACGATCCTCAAGACGGTCTTTGTGGACCGTGGTCCCTTCCCGAGGTGAACCCCGATGGCATCGAGCCAAGGCATCCGCGCCGGCAAAGCGTTCGTCGAGCTGTTCGCCGACGACACGAAGCTCGTGCGCGGGCTGAAGGCGGCCGAAAAGCGGCTCAAGGCGTTCGGTGCTGGCGTCCAGTCCATCGGCACGAAGCTGTTCGGCTTGGGAGCGGCGGCCGTCGCCCCGCTGCTGGCAACAACGAATGTGTTCGCCGACATGGGGGACCAGCTGGCCAAGATGTCGGCGCGGACCGGCATCTCGGTCGAGGCGCTGTCCGAACTGGGCTATGCCGCCGAGCAATCGGGGGCCGACCTGGAGACGCTCGAAGGGGGCGTCCGCAAGATGCAGAAGTTCCTGGTGGAGGCGGCACAGGGATCGAAAGGGGCGGGAGACACGCTCTCGAAGCTCGGCCTGCGGCTGTCGGACCTTGGTCGGCTGACCCCGGACCAGCAGTTCGAACTGTTGGCCGACCGCATCTCGAAGATCCAGGACCCAGCGATTCGGGCGGCGACGGCGATGGAGGTCTTCGGCAAGACCGGGACATCGCTCCTCCCCATGATGCAGGACGGGGCCAAAGGGATCGAAGCCCTCAAGCAGCAGGCCCGCGACCTGGGGCTGGTGATCAGCACTGAGGACGCCAAGGCGGCCGAGACGTTCGGCGACACGCTCGACGACCTGTGGAAGGTGATCAAGAGCGGCGTGTTTGCCATCGGCGCGGCGCTGGCTCCGTTGCTCCAAGACCTGGCGACGAGCGCCATCCGCGTCGCCAAGGTGACCGCCGACTGGGTCCGGCAGAACAAGGGGCTGATCGTTACGGTGTTCAAGATCGCGGCCGGAGTTGCCGCTGCCGGGGCCGTGCTGGTCGTGTTGGGGACACTGATCTCCGGCGTCGGCGCGGCGTTTGGGGTGGCGGCGTCCCTCATCACGGGCATCGGGACGGTGCTGGGCGTGCTGGGCACGGTGATCGGGGCATTGTTGTCTCCGATTGGACTCGTTTCGGCGGCGGTCGTCGGGTTGGGCGCATACCTCTTGTATGCATCCGGCGTCGGGTCGGAGGCGATCCAATGGCTGGCCGACACGTTCAACGCCCTGAAGGACGACGCCCTCGCCGCCTGGCAGGGGATCGGCGATGCCCTCGCGGCGGGCGATCTGGCGCTGGCGGCCAAGATTCTGTGGCTCACGCTCAAGATGGAATGGCAGAAGGGCATCGCGTTCCTGCAAGAGCACTGGATCGCCTTCAAGGAGTTCTTTCTCTCCATCGCCACGGATGCGTTCTACGGCGTCGTGGGTCTGCTGATCGATGCGTGGGCGGGACTCCAGGTCGCGTGGATCGAGACGACCGCGTTCATGGCGGACGCCTGGACGGTCTTCACGTCCGGCCTCACCAAGGGCTGGAACACCGCGCAGAACTTCATCAGCAACCGAGAGTTTCGGGCGAGATCGGCCCGGAAAGCCGACGCGGGCGCGCGACTGGAACGTCGCGCGTCGGGCCGAGACGGAGACTTCGAGACGCAACGAGGTGCTCGAAGTGGTTGCCAGAACTGGCGATAGAACGCGAAAAGGCCGCCATCCGGGGATGGCGGCCTTTCGTGTAACCCGACGGTACGCGAGTTTCGCTACCGTCAAAACAAGTTGCGGGGGCAGGATTTGAACCTACGACCTCGAGGTTATGAGCCTCGCGAGCTACCGGGCTGCTCCACCCCGCGCCATGTTACCGGTGGACTCGACGGGCGTTAACCCAGCGGGTGTCGGTAAGGGAAGTATATCGACCGGGCCCCCGAAAGATAGTGAGGGGCTTTCGGTTTTCCACTTGAATTGCGAATTCGCCGGGTTGATTCGCTGTAAACAACATTGTATCCATCGTTTGCGTTTCGCGGCTGCCAAGGATCGCGCACCTTGGCAGCCGCGAAACGCAAACGACTCAGTGCCGAAGGTGGGACTCGAACCCACACGATATTGCTATCACTGGATTTTGAGTCCAGCGCGTCTGCCAGTTCCGCCACTTCGGCTTGAGGGGGAACTCAACATGATGAAGAGGATTGGGCTTCTTCGTCAAGCGCAGTGCCCCGATTTCGTTCGGCCGGATCGTTCAAACAGTGGAAGGAACGCTTGCCGGTGACAATGACGGTTTCGAGAGGTCGCGACTGTGCGGGTTGTGTTGAACTTCATGGTGCAGGTGTCTAGAATTCCAGCGCTCGCCGGATGTTACGGAACGGATTCCGTCGTTTCCTGCGCGCGGCCTGCATGGGGCGGGCTCATCGCATAAACCCAAGATGGTGCATCGGTTATGGCGTCCTATGACGCAATCCTGCTCTATGCCGCGGTCTTGGTGGGCTTCGCGGCGACGAATCTCATTCTGACGCACTTGCTCGGCCCGAAAAAGAAAACGGCCGTCAAGCAGATGCCCTACGAATCGGGTATGGACCCCGTCGGCGATGCTCGCCAACCCTTTGATGTCAAATTCTATCTCGTCGCCATCCTGTTCCTCGTTTTCGACGTGGAACTCCTCTTTCTCTATCCCTGGTCGGTGAGCGCTTATCTCGGCACCGGGGGCGTGCCCCTCGCGCTGCGGAGCACCGTCTTCGGCGTGATGCTCGTCTTCATGGGGACGCTGGCGATTGCCTACGTCTATGCCTGGCGTAAAGGAGTCTTCCGATGGCGGTAAAAGACATTCCCGACAACGTCTTCATGACGACGCTCGACGCCGCGGCGAACTGGTCCCGGGCCAACAGCCTGTGGCCGATGCCGTTCGCGACCGCGTGCTGCGGGATTGAACTGATGGCGACGGCATCGTCCCGGTTCGATTTATCGCGGTTTGGTGCGGAAGTGATGCGATTCTCCCCGCGGCAGTGCGACCTGATGATTGTTGCCGGCCGCGTGGTGATGAAAATGCTGCCCGTACTCCAACGGATTTGGCTGCAGATGCCCGAGCCGAAGTGGTGCATTTCGATGGGAGCCTGTGCCTGCACTGGTGGGGTGTTCGATACCTACGCCGTGGTGCAGGGTGTGGATCGCTTTATTCCTGTCGACATGTACGTCCCTGGCTGTCCGCCGCGGCCGGAACAACTCATCGCCGGGATCATCGCCTTGCAAGACAAGGTCATCAAAACGGGAACCTTCAACGGTCGTGAGTTCGCCAAACGAACCGTGGCGATGGGGCCGCCCCCGTTTGACGCTGATGAATTGATTCGCATCCGCGAAGGCAACGAACAGTTGCCGGTGCTCAACTAGGTTGGTTGCCCGCGGGTCATGTTTCGCGATTTGATTTCGAGGCCAGTATGTCCCATCAAGAACTTCTGCAAACACGGTTTCCGGCAGCGGGACTGGTCTTCAGCGATTTTCGGGACAACCACCGCGTTCAGGTCCCGAAGGAACGGCTCGTCGAAGTCCTCACCTGCCTGAAAACCGAAGGTGGATTCGACATGCTGGTGGATATCACCGCGGTCGATTACCTCGAATACGAAGACGCCGATGATCGTTTCGGTGTGGTTTATGTGTTGCTCAACACATCGACCGGCGAACGGACGATCGTCAAAACCTTCGTGAATGATCCCGATCCAACGCTGCCGTCGATGTACCCGCTCTGGAAGTCCGCCGACTGGACGGAGCGCGAGGTCTATGACATGTTCGGCATCAAGTTTGAAGGCCATCCCGACCTCCGTCGCATCCTGATGCCCGACGAATTCACTACCTTCCCGCTACGGAAAGACTACCCGCTCAAAGGCCGCGGCGAACGACACAATTTCCCTGTCATCACGCGATCCGAGAGCTAGGTCAATCGCTTCAAGTTTTTCAGGCTCGTGACGCTGCGGAATGTTTCATGCCCTTTCAAGTTTCTGATCTTGCCGAACTCGATGCTCCGGAGAAGGAATATCTCTGGACGCTGAACTTCGGTCCGCAGCATCCCGCCACGCACACCACGCTGCGGCTGGTGCTCACGCTCGACGGCGAACGGGTTGTCAAGGCGGTGCCGTACATCGGGTACTTGCACAGCGGTTTTGAAAAGCTCGGCGAAGACCTCGACTTCAACCAGTACGTCACCATCGTCGACCGGATGAATTACATCTCGCCGCTGGCGAATGAAATCGCCTGGCATCATGCGGTGGAGAAGCTGCTCGACATCGAACTGACGCCGCGCTGCAAATACATCCGCACGATTCTCGCCGAAATCATGCGGATTCAAGACCACCTGCTGAATGTCGGCACGTGCGCTCTCGACCTCGGCGGCTTCACGGCGTTCCTCTACTTCTTCACGCTGCGGGAGCAGATTTACGACATCGTCGAATCGGCGTCCGGCCAGCGGTTTCACACGAGCTACACTCGTGTCGGCGGCGTGATGTTCGATGTCGACAACGCCTGGGTCGACAAGATTCGCGCGTTCTGTAAAGGCTTCCGTCCGGTTCATGAAGAAGTCCACAAACTACTGACCCGCAACCGCATCTTCATCGAGCGCGTGCAGGGGGTCGGCTTCCTCAGCAAAGAAGACGCGATCAACAAGGGCGTCACCGGGCCGTTGGCACGGGCTTCCGGTGTGCTCCGCGATATTCGTAAAGACGAGCCGTATCTGGCATATCCCGACTTTGACTTCAAGGTTGTCGCAGCCAAAAGCGGCGACTGTTACGGCCGGTATCTCGTCCGCATGGCCGAGATGATGGAAAGCCTGAAGATCATCGAACAGGCGATGGAGAACATCCCTGCGGGTCCGATCAACGTCGATCCCGAAACGAAAGCAGTGATTCCCGCCAAGCCCGCAGTATACCGCAGCATCGAAGGCTTGATTCAGCACTTCGAAGTCATCATGCCCAACCGTCAGGCAGGCAGTCCGCGGGAAGAAATCTATGCGGCGACGGAGTCACCCAATGGTGAACTCGGCTTTTACATCGCCGGGGATGGATCATGGAAAGCCTACCGCGCCCGTTGCCGACCGCCGTCGTATATCCACTTTGCGACATTCCCGGACATGATCAAAGACCATCAGCTCAGCGACGTGGTCGCGGTGCTCGGCAGCATCAACATCATCGCCGCGGAATTGGACCGATAACCGACACGCCTGGGTGAGACCAACAGGAAGTTTCGATGGCCGTTTTGACTGACTCGATGCGGGAACGCATCCGAGACCTGTGCACGAAATACCCGCAAAAACAGGCGGTGACGCTCCCCGCTTTGCACATGGTGCAGGACGAGTTCCGGCACGTCTCGCTGGAAGCCATCAAGGAAATCGCGGCCTTGCTGGAACTCCACCCGGCGGAAGTCCACGACACGATGTCGTTCTACGGCTTCTACCGCGACGAAAATCACAAGCTCGGCAAGCACCGTGTCTGGGTCTGCCGCAGCATCAGTTGTATGCTGCACGGCGGTGAAGAGCTGCTCGCGAGTCTGTGCGAGAAATACCATATCAAGCCGGGCGAAACGACCGCTGACGGCAAGGTGACGCTTGAGTTTGCCGAGTGCCTGGGAGCCTGCGAGGGCGCTCCGTGCATTCTCGTCGACGACAATTGCGAAATGAACATGACGACCGAGAAGGTGGCATCCCTCGTCAACAAGATGTAGCGCAGACCGCTGTAGACACAGCGAGCACAGGAATTTTCCGCTCGTCCGAAGAATGGTGATCGGGAGATTCGAGGAAATGAAATCGCATGGCGAAGTTTGAACCGGTTCTTTTGGCTCGCATCGGCAAGCCCGACTCCGCGTTGCTGGAAACGTATCAGCGCGACGGCGGATACAGCGCGCTGAAAAAAGCCTTGGGAATGGCCCCCGAAGAAATCATCAACACGGTGAAGGATTCCGGTCTGCGCGGGCGTGGCGGTGCGGGTTTTCCCACCGGTCTGAAGTGGACGTTCCTGCCGAAGGGGCACCCTGGCCCGATCTACCTCGCGATCAATGCCGACGAATCCGAGCCCGGCACGTTCAACAACCGCATTCTCATGGAAGAAGATCCCCATCAGATCATTGAGGGGATTATCATTTCGTGCTTCGCGATCAAGTCGAACAAGTCGTTCCTCTACCTGCGTTATGAGTACGGTAAGAGTTATCGGGCGCTGGAGAACGCCGTCAACGAATGTTACGCCGCGGGAATTCTCGGCGATAACGTGATGGGCTCCGGTTTCAAGTGCGACATCGTGCTGCATCGCGGTGCGGCGGCGTACATCTGTGGCGAAGAAACGGGACTGATTGAAAGCCTCGAAGGCAAACGGGCGTGGCCCCGGATCAAGCCACCGTTTCCCGCGATTGAAGGAGCGTTCCGCAAGCCGACAATCGTCAACAACATCGAAACGATGGCGTGCGTCGTCCACATCGTGAACAAGGGTGTCGAGTGGTTCAAATCGATGGGCGTGCCGGCCGATCCGAACAACCCGCGCGACGCCGGCAGTTATGGGCCGAAGCTGTATTGCCTCAGCGGGCACGTCAACAAACCGGGCTGCTATGAAGTCCCGCTGGGAATCACGGCCCGGCAACTGATCGACGAATATGGTGGCGGCGTGCCAAACGGTCGCGGGATTAAGGCCGTGGTTCCCGGCGGCATCAGCATGGGTTTTTTGTCTGCGAGCGAACTCGATACGCCGCTCGATTTCAACGGTCCGGGCAAAGTCGGTTGTCTCGGTCTCGGCACCGCCGCCGTGGTGGTGATTGATGATCAGACGAGCATGGTCGATGTCCTCTACAACTGCTGCCGGTTTTTCTCGCATGAGTCGTGCGGTCAATGCACACCGTGCCGGGAAGGGACCGCGTGGATGACGAAGATCATGCACCGCATCCGCAGCGGCCAAGGTGAAATGCGCGACCTCGACCTTCTCGCAGAAGTCGCCGGGTCCATCGGCATCATCCCCGGCACCACGATCTGCGGTCTGTCCGACGGTGCCGCATGGCCCGTGAAGAACGCCATCAAGAAGTTCCGCCCTGAATTTGAAGAGTATATCCAGAGCAAGCGATCCACGATCAAACCCGCGGAACTGCTTGCGGTCCACTGATCGAGAATCGTTCGGAAGTTTTCATCCGGATTGCATTGATGCCCACCGTTTACATTGACGACAAATCGATCGAACTCGCTCCCGGCGAGAAGCTCAACTGCATTCAGGCGGCGGAGCGGGCGGGGATCGAGATTCCGTCGTATTGCTATCACCCCGCGCTGTCGGTCGTCGCCAGTTGCCGGATGTGTCTGGTCGAAGTCGGCGAAAAGAAGCCCGATGGCACCGTCAGCATTCCGCCGAAAGTCTTCCCCGGCTGCCAGACGCCAGTGAAAGACGGCACGGTCATCGTCACCAACAGCAAGCGCGTGCTCGATGCCCAGAAGGCGACGCTCGAATATCTGCTCCTCAACCATCCGCTCGATTGCCCCGTGTGCGATCAGGCCGGTGAGTGCGGCTTGCAGGATTTCAGCTACAAGTACGGCCGCGGCTACAGTCGGTTGAACGAGCCGAAAAACATCAAACCCGATAAGGATTACATCGGCGAGCAGATCACCCTCTTCACTGACCGCTGCATCATGTGTACGCGGTGTGTCCGTTTCACGCGGGAGTACAGCGGCACCGGCGAACTGCAGATCATCAATCGCGGGTCGCACGAAGAAATCGACATCTTCCCCGGTCAACCGTGCAACAACAAACTCGCGGGGAACGTGGTTGATCTCTGCCCGGTCGGTGCCCTCTGCAGCAAAGATTTTCTGTACGAACAGCGCGTCTGGTGGCTCAAGGGGAAAGACAGCGTCTGCCCCGGTTGCAGCACCGGCTGCAGCATCCGAGTCGATCAGAACAACGATGTCCTCTATCGCTTGAAGCCGCGGTATAATCCGCAGGCTCAGGGCCACTTCATGTGCGATGAAGGTCGCTTCGGGTGGAAGTATATCTCGTCGGAAAAACGTCTGCGGCAACCATATCAGAAACAAGGGGCCGGGTTGGCTCCGTCGAACTGGAATGCAGTGATGCCCGCCGTGAAGACGGCGATTGGCACGCAGGTGAAAGCCGCGCCGACCAAGTTCGCCGCGATCATTTCTCCGTGGACGACGGTGGAAGAAGCCTATCTCCTCGCGAAGTTGCTGAAGGGGCTGTCGCCGGATGTGACGTTGGCACTCGGGCCGGTGCGAACAGTCGGTGGTGACGATCAATACCCGAAGACGGTGACTGGTGCCCCGCCGAAGGAAGTGAAGTTCACGATCCGCGCAGAAAAATGCCCGAACCGCCGCGGTGTGGAAGGCGTGCTGGAACACTTCCAGGGCAGCGTGATTTCGTTTGAGACAATCGCCTCGCAACTGCAGTCCGGGGCGTTGGAAGGGCTGTATGTTCTCAACGCCGATCCGGAAGCGATGTTCACGGCGGACTTCGTGCAAGCCGCGAAGGGGTTGAAGCTGCTCGTCGTGCAGGATCTGCTCGAGTCGCCGTTGGCCAACGAGGCTCACTTCGTTCTCGCCGGGGCGGCCTGGGCGGAGAAGGAAGGCACCTTCGTGAATCACAACGGTCTCGCCCAAAGCATTTTCCGCGGGGTGCGCGGGCCGGGTGAAGCGCGACCTGACGGCCGGATTCTGTGGGAACTCAACGACCGCAAAGGCCTCTTCCGTGCGTCGACTGTCCGGCAGGAAATCGCCGATGAAATCGTCGCCTTCGCCCCGCTGATTCTCGGCGATCTCGGCGAGCACGGCGTGATGTTGAACTCCTCCGAACCGGTTGTGGCTCCGGCTTTGCAACCGGCTTAATAAGAGAACCGATTCGTGAATGAGTGGCTACAGAATCCGTTGATCATGACCGGCGTGGCGATTGGGGTCGCGCTCGGTGGCATCCTCACCACCTGCGCCTACCTCATTCTGCTGGAACGCAAACTGTCCGCGTGGATGCAGGATCGGTTGGGGCCCAACCGCGTTGGTCCGCTGGGGCTCTTGCAGCCGTTGGCGGACGGTGCGAAGTTGATGCTCAAGGAAGACATCATCCCCGGCCATGTGAACAAATTTTTATTCGTGCTTGGCCCGGCGATTTCCGTCTTCACCACGATGCTGGCGTTCGCCGTCGTGCCGTTCGGGCCGGTGTCGCATGAGAAGGGACAATTTCCGTTCGTCATCGCTCCCGGTGTCGACCTCGGCATCGTCTTCATCTTCGCGGTCACCAGTCTCGCCGTATACTCGATCATCCTCGGCGGTTGGGCGTCGAACAACAAATACAGTGCGCTCGGTTCACTGCGGGCTTCCGCTCAAGTGGTGAGCTACGAAATTCCGCTCGGTATGTCCGTCGTGGGATTGGCGCTCCTGCATTCCTCGATGAGTCTGGAAAAAATCCTCACGCAACAGGCGGAGATGGGCTTCCTCGGTTGGAACATCTGGTACCAACCGGTCGCCTGCCTGATCTTCTTCACGGCGGCGCTGGCGGAATCGAACCGCTTGCCGTTCGACCTGACCGAATGCGAGCAGGAGCTCGTCGGCGGCTTCCACACCGAATACTCGGCGATGAAGTGGGCGATGTTCTTCCTCGGCGAATACACGCACGTCATCACCATCAGCTTTCTCACCAGTGTGCTGTTCTTTGGCGGCTGGCATTTCCCGTTCATTGCGGAAGCCGCCAGTGCCTATCCCGGCGCGTGGGTGGTGAAGGTCGCCGTGCTGTTGTTCAAAGTCTCGTGCATGATCGTGCTGATTCAGATGCTGCGCTGGACGATTCCCCGATTCCGGTTCGATCAACTCATGAGCCTGGCGTGGAAGGGCTTGATCCCGATGGCCACGGCGAATGTGCTGATCGTGATGTGCGTGCTGGAATTCAATCTGCCGCGGATCTGGTTGTTCCCGCTGTCGGTGGCGTTGTTCGTGGCTGTCGGGTTGATTGGCACGCAGGCGTCGTTGCCCGCGGGCGGGGCGACCGTGCGGCGGAAGAAAGTCACAGCGCCGGTGGTGGCTGCGGCGCATCATTGATTCAAAAGAAGAGCCCCAGGGAAGGCGTTCCCTGGGTTTCGCATCGATTTGTTTTGAGAGAGTGTCATGCCGATTTGTGCGGATGATGTCGAGTGGGTGGAAGAGCCCTCGATGAACTTCTGGGAATCGACATTTCTGCCCGCAATTTTCGGCGGTTTGCAGATCACGGGTTCCCACGTCGTCGATGGCAAGACCGTCACTCATCAGTACCCGGAAGAGAAGCCGGTGTTGCCGCTGCATTACCGTGGCGTGCATCGGCTCAACAAAGATGAAGCCGGGCGGGTGAAGTGCGTGGCGTGCATGATGTGTGCGACGGCGTGTCCCGCCCACTGCATCAGCATCGTGGCGACCGAAGCTCCGAAAGATGATCCGCTGTGGAACGGTCGCGACAAGTTCCCGCTCAGCTTTGAACTCGACGAACTCAAGTGCATCTACTGCGGCATGTGCGAAGAAGCCTGCCCGTGCGATGCCATCGAACTCACCCACATTTACGATCTGGTGGGCACGACGCGGGCTGAGTTAGTGTTCGACAAGAACAAACTCCTCAGCGTGTACGATGAAACGAAGGATTGCGGACTCGATCCGGTTCGGACGAAACGCGGAGCGCTCAGCGGATGTTCGGAGTTCGCGACGTTGCCGACGTTGGGGCCGGCGACCAGCGTGAAGGCCGACGACCGCGCCGCGAAGGCGCCGTCACCGGGGGTGATTCACGATTGATGTCCCTTTGGTCCCCGGTTCCTTTCCTAAATGTGAGCATTGACCGCGATCTCCCCGGCCACCTTTGACGATGGGCGGCATAACAGGGTACAACCTCGTCACTTCGGATCGTGTTTTTCGTCTCGAAGGCCTGCTGGTTTCATGAACAGTTTGCTCGAACAAGCCCCCCTGCTCGCTCCGCTCGCCCTGGGTATCCTGGCGGTGTGGATGCTGCTGCCGCGCGAAGGGAATCGGGCCTGGATCATTGCCGGTTTGTGCGGGGTTTCGGCACTCCTGTGGCTGACGAAGAACTTTCTGCCTCCCACGGACAATGTGGTGCAAACCGGCATGTTCTATGCGTTTGCCGCCGGGGCGGTCCTCAGCGGCGTGATGATGATCACCGAGAGCAACCCCGTCTATGCGGCCTTGTGGTTTGCGATGGTGACGCTGAGCGTCTGCGGCTTGTTCCTCATCAACGCAGCTCCGTTTCTGGCCGCGACCACGGTCATTGTGTATGCGGGAGCGATCGTGGTCACCTTTCTGTTTGTAATCATGCTGGCTCAACAAGGGGGCGCAACCGGTTACGACCGCAAAGCTTTTCAGCCGACGCTGGCCAGTATCGCCGGTTTCATGCTCCTGGCCTGTCTGATGTTCACTTTGCAGGAATTCGGTGGCAAAGCGATCGCCGTGGAAGAAGGGGAAGACCCGAGAATGCCGCGACCGCAGTTCATTCTGCCTCCGGCGACCGTGATGGCGAACCCGCTCAGCCAGCCAATGCCGCGCAAAGACAAGCCCGATCAGAACGATCTCGGGACCTTGCAAGGAGTGGGTCGCTCGTTGTTCGGCGACTATCTCTTCGCCGTGGAACTTGCCGGGACTGTGTTATTGATCGCGACGATCGGCACGATAGCGCTCGCACCGCGTCGGTCGCAGGGGACGTTATGACCGCCCAACTTGAGAGTCAACTGGTTGTCGGAGCGATTCTGTTCGTGCTGGGCGCGATCGGTTTCCTCACACGCCGCAATCTGATCCTGATGATGCTCTCCGCCGAAATGATGCTGCACGGTGTTGCGGTGAATCTGACCGCGTTCGGGCGGTACCACGGGAATGCGTCGGGACAGGTTTTTACGATTTTCGTGCTGACGATTGCCGCATGTGAAGCAGGGTTGGCGTTAGCGCTCATTCTCGGTTTGTATCAACGGCGGAAATCGCTTGATGTGCAACTCTGGGGCAATCTGGGCGAACCCGACTTGCCGCAGATGTCGACGGAAGAGGGGGGGCGGTTTGCTCCCCAGCATCCGGCAGACATGCCGATTCTGACGCCCGCTGGTCGGATGCCGAATTCGCCGGTGGTACCGAGCAACACCAAGATCTGATCGACGGTCGGTGTCATTGAAACGTGAGTCGCGGAGAGCGATGTGGTGTCCTGGTTGAATGACAATGTCTTGTGGTTGATTCCGGCGGCGCCGTTGTTGGCGTGCCTGTGGATTGTCGTCGCCGGGCAGTTTCTTCGTCGCGAAAAAGCCCATCAACCGGTAGTGCTGGGATTGATCATCTCCTGGCTGTGTGCGCTGTATCTGCTCTTCTCGGTCGTGCCATCGACCTTCGAGCACACCGCAGAACATGCTGACGAGCATGCTGCCGAAGTCAAAGACGTTCACCACGAGGAACGCCACGCCGCCAAGGGTGGCGCCGTTACGTATTACGTTTATGACTGGTTCAGTGTTCGGGGCGGGAACGAACAGCCGACGACGATGACCGAAGATCAGGCCCGCGCGGATGCCGGGGGGATGCACGTTCGGGTGGAACTGCGTGCCGATGCGATGTCGGCGCTGATGCTTGTGATGGTCACCACCGTCAGTCTGCTGGTGGCGATCTTTGCATCCGGTTACATGCACGGCGATCCAGGCTATCCGCGGTTCTTCGGGGCCCTCAGCCTGTTCGTCTTCTCGATGTGCATGCTGGTGCTGGCGTCGAACTTTCTGCTGCTGTTCGTCTTCTGGGAAGCGGTCGGTCTCTGCAGTTACCTGCTCATCGGCTTCTGGTTCCACAAGCCGTCGGCTGCTGCGGCGGCCAAGAAAGCGTTCGTCGTCAACCGCATTGGCGACTTTGGGCTGATCCTCGGTATCTTCATGATCTGGACCACATTCGGCACGCTGGAATTCAGCCAGATCTTTGCCGATCCCACGCTGATCGCACAAGTCGCGATTGCTCAGCCGGAAATCTTCACGACAATCTGCCTGCTGCTGTTTATCGGCGCGGTTGGTAAGTCGGCTCAGTTCCCGTTGCATGTGTGGCTTCCGGACGCGATGGAAGGCCCGACACCGGTCTCGGCACTCATCCACGCTGCCACAATGGTGACCGCCGGAGTGTATCTCGTCGCCCGCTGTGCGCCGTTGTTTATGCACTCGCCGTTTGCCTTGCAGATTGTGGCGGGAATCGGCGCGGCAACAGCGCTCATCGCAGCCATCACGGCGCTGACACAGAATGACCTGAAGCGCGTGCTGGCGTACTCCACGGTCAGCCAACTTGGTTACATGTTCATGTCACTGGGGGCGGCGGGGGCCGATCCCGAGCATCTGATGCAACCGGCCGTCACCTATGCCATGTTCCACATGTTTACCCACGCTTTCTTCAAAGCCGTGCTGTTCCTCTCTGCCGGGAGTGTGATGCACGCGATGGGCGATGTGATCGACATGCGGCGGTTCAGCGGCTTGCGCACGGCATTGCCGATCACGTGGATCACGTTCCTTGCCGGGGCGTTGGCACTGGCTGGTTTCCCGCTGCTGTCGGGCTTCTGGAGCAAGGATGAAATCCTCGCCGTCCTGCACATGGCGGCCCAGTCGAAAGAGCACGGCACGTATTACACCGTGATTCTTGGCGTCGCTTTGCTCACTGCGTTGATGACGGCGTTTTACACGTTCCGCGCGTATCTGCTCACGTTCCACGGCCCGGAAGTCTTCCCGCCGGAAGCCGGTCATCATCCGCATGACGCCCCGCCGGCGATGGCTATCCCGTTGTATATTCTTGCCGCCGCGGCTTTGTTGATCGGTCTTGCCACCGGGCCAACGCATCTCTACGGTCACTATCTGCATCACACGCCCGGCATGCCGTCAGCTCCAGCTCATGGTCCCGATTGGCTCATGATGATGCTCAGCACGATTCTCGCCATCGGCGGGATTGCCGGGGCGCATCTGGTTTACGGTTCGCACCGCGGGGCCGCCGGTGTGAAAGACAACGCCAGTCCGTTGCAGAAGTTCTCGTTCAACGGGTTGTATCTCGACGAGTTGTATATAGCTTTGGTGGTGAAGCCGCTGCGAAGTCTGGCCGAAGTCTGCGAGATGTTCGATCGCATGGTGATTGACCAGATCGTCGACGGGGTCGCCTTGATTCCTGGCATCGTGGGATCGATCCTGCGGCCGATTCAGAACGGTTTGGTCCAGCACTATGCCTTCGTGATGTTGCTGGGGTTAGCCGCGGGCATGGTGTGGATGTTGCAATCGTTAACGGGATCCCCTTGAACGCCGTCCAAGCGACGAATTCTTCGGACGGGGACGGAACCCGGGAAGTGCAAGCATGAGCGTGTTGGTTGTGTTGATTCTGCTGCCGCTGGTTGCGGCGGCGTTGATGCTGCTGCTGGATTCCCAGGCCACGCCGGTGCGCGCGCGGTGGTCGGCGCTCCTGGCGACGTTGGCCACCGTCGGTGTCTCGCTGGCGGTGGCATCCCAATACACGGAACTTCCCACAATCACCGCATCACAGCGCGTGAAACCGATCACGCCGCGGATGGAACTGCGACACGAATGGCTGACACTGGCCCCGTCGACACCGCATGGCGTCCCGACGAAGTTCGAATTCTATCTCGGTGTGGATGGCATCAGCGTCGCGATGATCCTGTTGACCACAATTCTGTGCGTCTCGGCCGTGTTAGTGTCGTGGACCGCAGTCACAGAACGGGCTGCGGAATTCTATGCCGCCTTGCTGATTCTCGAAGCCGGGTTGCTGGGTGTGTTCTGCTCTTTTGATCTGCTGTTGTTTTACGTCTTCTTCGAGTTCACGCTGATTCCGCTCTTCTTCCTGGTGGGCATCTGGGGCGGACCGCTGCGGAAATATGCCGCGGGCAAATTCTTCATCTACACTCTCGGCGGCAGTTTGATCACGCTGCTGGGATTGGTGTCACTCTCGTTGATGGTCCATCAGGAAACGGGTCTAGCCACGCCGTTTTCGATTCCCGATCTCGCTCAGGCACTGATGAGTCACCGGTTGTCGCCGACGGTGCAGTACACGTTGTTTCTGATGATTGCCGCGGGCTTCATGGTGAAGGTGCCGCTGTTTCCGTTTCATACGTGGTTGCCGCTGGCACACGTGGAAGCGCCGACGGCCGGCTCGGTATTGCTGGCCGGTGTGCTGTTGAAGCTCGGTTCATACGGCTTCCTGCGGTTGTTGTTGCCGATGCTACCCGATGCCTGTCGAAACATCGGCACACCGCTGATCGCCACACTGTCGGTCTTCGGCATCATCTACGGTTCGCTGTGTGCCCTGTCCCAGAACGACATCAAGAAGCTCGTGGCCTACAGTTCGGTCGCGCACCTCGGGTTCTGCATGTTGGGACTGTTCGCCCTCAACGTGGAAGGGATCACCGGCGGCGTGTTGCAGATGATCAATCACGGTCTGTCCACCGGAGCATTGTTCTGTCTCGTCGGCATGTTCTACGAACGGTATCACACCCGCCAGCTTTCCGAACTTGGCGGCCTGGCGACTCAATTGCCGCGGCTGGGCGTGCTGATGGTCTTCACGGTCTTCGCGAGTATCGGTCTGCCGGGACTCAATGGTTTCGTCGGTGAAGTCCTCGCGCTGGCCGGAATGTTCAAGGTCGACATGCTCTACTCGGCGCTGGGGGCGCTCGGTGTCGTGCTCGGCGCGTGGTATCTTCTCGGCGTTCTGCAAAAGGCGTTCTTCGGCCCCGTGCAACTGCCGCATGCGCACGATGGTCACGCGGAAGACGTGCCCGATTTGAATGCTCGTGAAATTCTGACACTGGCCCCGCTGCTGGCCTTGTGCTTGTACCTGGGATTGTTCCCACAGAGATTGATTGAATTGATTCGGCCCGATGTCGAAGGTGTGGTTCACGTCTACAAGGCGACATCTGTGCACGACTCGAAGGTCGCCGAGGGTGAGACGCAGCCGTGAGTGATCTGGTCATTTCCGACGCCGTACAACAACTGAATCGGGCCATCGGTCTGATCGTGCCGGATGTCATCGTCCTGGCCACGGTCTGCCTGATGTTCTTCTCGGCTCCGTTCCTCGTCTCCGAAAAGGGCGAAGCGCCGGCCGGGCTGCGTCACCGCTGGGGCTGGCTGTCGCTGTTATCGTTAATGGTCGCCGGTTACGTCTGGTGGGGCACTTCGCCGGAACCCGTCACTACGGGACCATTTCGACTCGATGAACTGGCCTGGTTCATCCGCGGCGTCAGTCTCACGTTTGGTGCGGTGCTGGTGTTGCTGACGTGGAACCAAGCGGATGACGCTCGTTCGGCGGAAACGCAAGCCTGCCTCCTATCGATCATCGCCGGGGTGAACCTCGTCGCCGCGGCGAACGATTTGGTGGGTCTATTTGTCGCCCTCGAACTGATCAGCATACCGACGTATCTGTTCCTGCTCTTGCCGCGGCGCGATGCCCCCGCGCAGGAAGCGACCATGAAGTATTTTATGCTGAGCATCTTTTCGTCGGGCATGCTGCTCTTTGGGATGAGCTATCTCTACGGTGCGGTCGGTTCGACGAATCTGGAAGCCATTTATGCGGCGTTAAACGCCGGTCGCGGGCAACCGATGCCGATTCTTCTCGTTGTGGCCGTCATGATGATGGTCGCCGGATTGGCGTTCCGGTTGACGGCGGTCCCGTTCCACTTCTATGCCCCGGACGTGTTCCAGGGGGCACCGAACTCGGCCGCGGCAATGTTGTCGTTCATCCCGAAAATTGCCGGATTTGTGGCGCTGTACCGCGTGCTCGCAGTGCCGGTTGTTGTTGTCGGTCAGGAATGGTCGTTGGCTCAGTTTTCGTCGCCGCTCTTGTGGTGGCTGGCGGTCCTGTCGATGTTCGTCGGCAATCTGCTGGCGTTGCTGCAGACCGATATTCGCCGCATGTTGGCCTTCTCCAGCGTGTCGCATGCCGGTTATATGTTGGTGGGTTTCGTCGTCGGGACGGCCACCACGGGCGGACCCACCGGTTTTGAAGCGCTCTTGTTCTACCTCGTGGTTTACGGGGCGATGACGCTCGGAGCGTTCGCTGTCCTCGGAGTGCTGCAACGTCCCGATCGCCGTATTGAATCGATCGACGATCTGGCGGGTCTCAGCCGCAATCGACCGGCCGTCGCGCTGCTGCTCACACTGTTCCTGTTCAGTCTCACCGGCCTGCCGCCGACGGCGGGTTTTCTCGGCAAGCTGAATCTCTTCCTCGCTGCGTGGGGAACGGGAACCGAATCGGGGCAGTGGCTGGCGATCTGGCTCGCCGTGAATGCCACCATTGGAGCGTGGTACTATTTGCGGGTCATTGGCACGATGTACCTGCAACCCGCACCGGCTGTGGCGACAGCGGCGGACAACAATGCTACGCCGTCGTATCTCGCGATGGCATTGTGCGCGATCGCCACACTCGCGCTGTTTGCGGTCCCGGGCTGGCTCTGGGCACTGATTCAACGAGTGTGAATCTCACTCACTCGCTCGCGCTTCGCAGAATCACACAGTTCGCACGCAAAAAAGACCCAGGGTTAAGAAACCCTGGGCTTCTTGTTTTCTGATCAGAAACTCTGCGTCAGTCGCTGATAATCGTCCTGAAGCTGATTCGTGATCGGCCCGACTTTGAACGTCCGGTCGTCGATTTTGCCGACGGGGATCACTTCCACCGCGGTGCCGGTCAGAAAAACTTCATCGGCCTGTGAGAGTTCTTCGGGGAAAATTGCTCGTTCGATGACTTTGATCCCGCGTTTCTTGGCAAGATCCATCACGGTGCGGCGGGTGATCCCGTCGAGGAAACAATCCGGCGTCGGCGTGTGGAGTTCGCCCTTCACCACCATGAAGAAGTTTGCTCCGGTCGCCTCGGCGACTTGCCCGCGGTAATCGAGCATCAAGGCGTCCTGATACCCCGCGGCTTCGGCGGCATCGCGGCTCATGGTGCAGATCATGTAAAGCCCCGACGCCTTGCTGGCCGTGGGGGCCGTTTGCGGAGAGGGCCGCCGCCAGGTCGATGTCAACAGCTTGATGCCGTGCTTGCGGGCTTCGTCACCGTAGTACGCCGGCCAGGGGAACGCGGCAATCGCCACATGCACCTTGGTGCCCTTCGCCGAGACACCGATCACTTCGGGGCCGCGCCAGGCAATCGGTCGCACGTAGCCGGAATCGATCTCATTTTTCTTCACCACGGCCAGCGTCGCGGCTTCCAGTTCCTCAACGGAGTACGGCAGTTCGTAGCTCAAGAGCTTCGCGGATGCATGCAGCCGGTCGGTGTGTTCGCGGAGCTTGAAGACTTTGCCCTTGTAGACGCGAAGGCCTTCAAACACGGCGCTGCCGTAGTGCAGACTGTGCGTGAGGACGTGGACGCGGGCGTCGCGCCAGGGAATTTCCTCGCCGTCCATCCAGATCACGCCGTCTCGTTCGTGCATCGCCTGCGGGGCCACAATCCGCCTCCTGTAAACATCTCGGTTGTATTCCGGCGGGATCAACCCGACGGGAACCCATCACCATACCAGCGCATCGGACACGCCTCAATGGGCGGGGTTCAGGCGTCTCCGGACAGACGGCAACAGAAATGCCATCCTGCCCTGTCGCTACCTTGTTGTGCGCGGGTCTTCCGACCCCGCACCTCCGCCGACCGCAGGTCTCCTCTTTGGGATTGACGCTCGTCAAAAACTCGGGAGACCTATGGTCAAACACTGTGCGGGGTCGGGAGCCCCGCGCATAACGCCGCATCGACGATACGAATCTACCGCGGAATTTCCGCCGAATTGTAAAGTTATCTATGACTTCGTCACCACCCGCATCCGTCCGGCATCTCAAGACCCGCAGGCCTCGGCTTCGGATAGAGTCGCCGCCTGAATGACGGTAAGATGTTATGCTGTGAGAGTTTTGCACGTATGCAACTTTTCAGTCTCATTCTTCATGAGGGTGAAGTCGCGGGCCGACCGGGATTTGCACCCACATTGGGAATGAAAACTGCGTAAAGTGTTCGATGGCGCGATCGTGCGGCCCCCGTTTCCTCGCTCGAAACCGGCGGTTGCCAAGACGTGCTGTCGCAGGAGGCGTCGGATGTCGTTGCGCTGGGCATCGTTTCTGGTCATCGTCGGAGTGATGGGAGCCGTCAGCGGCAACCTTCTTGCCCAAAACGATTTGAGCGACCTGCTCAAACCGAAAAAGCCGAAAGTCAACGCGGCTCCCCCCAAGGCGATGGTCAGTGTGACCGCGGAACCGGAAACGTTCACGCCCGGCGGAAACCTCAAACTCGTTGTAAAAGCAACGATCCCTGCGGGCTACCACATCTACGGTACCGACGGCGATTTCGGCGGACGGACGATGATCCGCATCGACACGCCCGGCCTCGAACCCCTTGGCGACCGCTTCGTCCCGAACGATCCGGGCAAAACGGCGTTCGATCCTGATCTCGATGCGAAAGTCACCAAACATGAGGGAACGATCGCGTGGACTCGCGAGTTCCGCACGCCGCCGGGCATCGCCGGTGACGGCTCGCTCACCGTGAACGGCCTCGTGGAAGGACAGTATTGCAGCGATCCCGAAGATGGCGGGCGTTGCGTGCCGCTGAAGCATCCCTTCGAGTTGTCGCTCAAGATGGGGGAAGCTACCGCGGCGATTGCTCCACCAACGGTCCGATACGAAGACACGTTGAAACCCGCGCGCAAGGGGAGCCCCAACGCCGATCCGGTCGATTACCTTGTCCGACTGACGCCCATCGATGCCGCGAAAGGCGACACGGTCACCTTGACAGTCACCGCAAAACTGCGGACCGGCTGGCATACCTATTCCTTGACGCAGAAAGACATCGGCGGCGAACCAACCGAAATCGAATTGGTAACGCTGCGGAATCTCGAACCGATCGACGAGGAGTTTGCATCCTCATCGCCGCCAGACAAAGAAACCGGCACGATGGGCAACGTGCTGGAAACGCACCACGACGAGATCACCTGGACCCGCACGTACCGCATGACGGGAGAACAAGTCGGGGCATACGCCGTTACTGGAGACATCCGCTATCAACTCTGCGACGCCATTCGTTGCCTGCCGGTGCATGCCGTGCCGTTCACGCTGGGACAACTCGCCGCAGCGGAGCTTCCCCCGATCGAAATGCCTGCCGACGAACCCGTCGCGTCGCCCTTCGCTCCCGTCGTCGCCGAGGAAGCACCGAAGGCGGAAGTCGCGGTCGCTCCACCCGCTGTGGCCAAACCCGCAGCCGCGCCGAAGCCGCAAGACAAGGGATTGCTGCCGTTCTTGTTGCTCTGCGTGGGGGGCGGATTTCTCGCATTGCTCACGCCCTGTTCGTTCCCGATGGTGCCGATCACGGTCAGCTTCTTCCTGAAGCAATCGGAAAAGGAACACCGTCGCCCGTGGTTGTTGGCGCTGGTTTACTGCGGCACGATTGTGTTGGCGTTCACCGTCCTCGGCGTCGGCATCGCGTTCCTCTTCGGGGCCGCCAAGCTTAACGCGCTCGCGAACAACCCCTGGATCAACACCATCATTGCGACGGTCTTCATTGCGTTTGCGATCAATATGCTCGGCGGGTTTGAGATCCGCTTGCCGACATCGTTGCTGAACTGGTCGAGCACGCACTCCAGCGGGGGGAGTTACGCCGGTGCTGTCTTCATGGCGTTGACCTTCACGCTGACCTCCTTCACCTGCACATTCGCCGTGGCCGGTTCGCTGCTGGTTGCTGCATCGCAAGGTGATGTTTATTGGCCCGTGGTGGGGATGCTCGCGTTCGGGACGGCCTTCGCATCGCCCTTCTTCGTGTTGGCGATGTTACCGCAGTTGCTGAAGAAGTTGCCCAAGAGCGGCGGGTGGATGAACTCGGTGAAAGTGGTGATGGGGCTGATTGAAATCGGTGCGGCGGTGAAGTTTCTTAGCGTGGCCGACCTCACGCTGAACCCGACACCAATCCTGTTCGACTTCGTGACCGTCATGCTCACGTGGATGGTGCTGGCGTTGGCGATTGCCTTGTACTTGCTCGGAGTATATCGGTTCGCACACGACACACCCACGGAATCCATCTCACCGGGACGGGCCTTGCTGGCGCTAAGTTTCCTCGGGCTGACGGGGATGCTCGGGTTTCTCACACTTCAACCCGACCGGGCCAGCGGATGGATCATGGATACGATCGTCAGTTTTGCGCCACCACGGTTCGATGAGCCGCATGCCGACCCTCCCGCCGAATTGGTCCGTGGCGGGAATGGTGCGGATGTGGGGCCGACGATCGAACATCATGGTCTGCGGTTTGCCTTGAACATGGACAAGGCCCGCGAAGTTGCCCGCACCCAGAGGCGGCCGATCCTGATCGACTTCACGGGCGTGAACTGTCAGAACTGCCGTCGCATGGAAAAGAAGATGGCCGAGCCGGAGAACCGCCGCCGGATCGAGCAGTTTGTCGCCGTGCAGTTGTATGTGGATAAGGTACCGGTCATTGCCGATGCGGACCTCGCCGAGCAGATGCTGAAGGCGAATGTCGAACTGCAGCAGAGACTCGTGCAGGATGTCTCGATGCCGTCATACGTCATCATCACTCCGGATGGCGTGCAGGTGCTGGCGACACACATTGGCTATGCCCCCGGCAACGAGTTCACCGACTTCCTCGACGAAGGCTGGCGTAACTGGCAAGCACGAGAACAGGTCGCGGGGCGGTGATCGAATCCGTCAGAGCTGCGAGCGTGAGGAAGCATCGCCGCGGCGTTGGAACGGATAGAACCATACGCCGTACGGCAGGAACCGCACCGGTTGCGGCTGCGCGAACCGCCGTGGATTGTCGAGAATCCACGCGTGATGGTTCACCAGTAAATCGGCCGTGACGCAACTCGCCCGGACATCGCCTGGGCGGCACGGCCGCGAATCGATGAGATCGATGGTCCCCACGAGCAGGCCGAGTGGCAGCGTCGTTACGTCGATACCATGCTCGGCCGCTGCGATCCGGGCTGCTTCCAGGGGCGATGTTTTCTTCGAGGCATAGAGATAAATCGTCCCGCGGACCTGTGTGTTCTGCGAACGGACTTCAATCGTTTTGATACCGCGCAAGATCAGTTCGGCCCACGGTTGCTGGATACCGAGGGCAATCATCGAACGGTCGAGGGCGAGATCGGCGGTCGTCATCGTGATCGTATAGATACTCGATTCCATCCCCGACGGAAATGAAAACGCCCGGCATTGTGAACAATGCCGGGCGGGATCCCTTGCTCGCGCTGCGGGCTGGCTACTTCTTCGGTTTGCCCGAATCGGCACCGCCAGCGGGCTTTGGTTCCTTGCGGAAATCTCCGGCGATGGCAATGAACAGCCTTTCGGCAGACACGTGCTTGGCAAACGTCTTGGCGACATCCTCTGGCGTCAGAGCTTTGATCGTCGTTTCTAGATCGGCGTAATACTTCATCGTCCGGTTGGTGTAGGATGTGTCATCCAGTAATCGAGCCAGCGCCGGGTCTTCGGTTCGTCCCACGGCCTGGGCCTGCAGATAACCGTCTCGGGCCGCATCGAGTTCCGTTTGCGTTACGCCCTCTTTCAGCAGTTTCACCAGTTCCTCGCGAATCGCCGTTTGCACCTTCTCGATGTTCTCGGGATTCGTGATGGCATACAGCGAAATCGATGCCCGCTCATCGAGCGTTCCGGCACGGAAGGCCGAGCCGACACCGTATGAAAGCCCTTCCTTCTGACGAATGCGGTCGCCCAACCGCGACGACAACGCACCCGCACCGAAGATGTAATTGCCGATGACCAGTGCGGGGTAATCGGGATGCGCATCGTTGATCGGGAAGACTTCACCGGCGAAGTAAAATGCATTCGCTTTGTCGGGAGTTTCAATCTTCACCGTCTGCGGCTTGGCATCCAGAAACGCCGTCCGGGTGATCCGTTCGTACGGCTGTTTGGACTTCCAGCCTTTGAGCGTTTTCGAGAGCACTTCGAGGGCTTCTTCGGCATCGAAGTCGCCCACGATGGTTAGCGTTCCCGCCTGCGCACTCAAGAAGTCGGCATGCAACTTGCGCAGCGCTCCGATTTCGAGATCCTGCACGAGCTTCAATTCTTCCTGGATCGACGGGGTGTACCGCACGTCCGTCGTTGGATAAGGGCTCAGCGTCTTTTGCACGAGCCGGATCGCGAGGGATTGCGGATCGGTCAAGCCCTGCTCCAGATCGGACCGGACCTGCTGCCGAATAATATCGAGTTCCGAAGACGGCAGCGTTGGCTCTCGCAGTACCTGTCGCAACAGTTCGAGCACGGCGGGGAGTTTGTCGCGCTTGGTCTGGATGGCGAACGTGGCTTCTCCCACTCCTCCGGATGCATTCAGTGTGGCGAGGTTCTGGTCAAGTGTGTCCTGCAATTGTTGACGGGTGAGCTGTTTCGTGCCGCGGGTCATCATGATGGGCAGGAATTCGCACGCTTTCACCATCCCGGCGAGCGATTCCTTCGTGCCGTATCGCAGCGTCAACCGCGCGATCACCGTGTTGCCGCGGGTCTTCTTCGGAAGAAGTGCGACCTTCAAGCCTTCCAGCGTTTTCCGCTCGGTTCGGGCTTCGATCTTCTCCGGAGCGACATCAAACTCTTCTCCTTCTGAACTGGCTTCGCGGCCCTTGTACTCGCCGATCATCTCCGCCAAGGCAGGTGTTGCCGGAACAATCGTTCGCTGGGATTGCTCCGTCGGGATGTAAAGTCCAACGGTGCGATTCGTCGGGGCAAGATAGGCCCGTGCGACACGGTTCACATCTTCGACCGAGACTTGTTCCAACCGATCGCGGTAGAGGAAATACAACCGCCAATCGCCTTGAGCCGCCCATTCGCTGAGTTCGATCGCGATATCGGCACTGTTTGACGCCGACATTTCACGCTGCTTCAGCAACCGTTGCTTCGCCCGCTCGACTTCTTCCTTGGTGACGCCGCGATCGATTACGAGTTCAATGGTGTCGAGCATTGCTTCCAGCACCGCATCGGGCGGGTTGCCTGTCGCAACTTCCGCCATCAACCGCAACGCGCCGGGATCGTGCCAGGCAAACGCCGCTCCGGAGAGGTCGGCGGCTTTCTTCTGTTCTACCAGCGCCTTGTACAACCGCCCGGCGGGTTGCTGCGTGAGGATCGCTTCAAGGACATCAATGGGCGGGAAATCAGGACTCGCGCCGGCGGGAATGTGGTACACAGCTCCGACCACGGCGACATCACCGACGCGCCGCAGGGTGACCATCCGCTCGCCGTCCTGAGCGGGCTCTTCTGTGTAAGTCTGTTCGAGCACACGCTCGGGCTTGGGAATCGAACCGAACGACTTGCCGAGATATTCGAGTGCTTTCGCCTCGTCATACCGCCCGGCGATCACCACCATCGCATTATCGGGCTGGTAGTACTTCTTGTAGAACCGGCGGAGACTGTCGACGGGAACGCGTTCGATGTCCGCGCGGTTGCCGATTGTCGACTTGCCGTAGTTGTGCCATTCAAACGCGGCGGCCATCATCCGTTGACCGAGAATGTGCGATGGCGAGTTTTCACCACGCTCAAACTCATTGCGGACGACAGTCATTTCCGATATGAGGTCTTCGCCCTTCACATAGCTGTTGATCATCCGGTCGGCTTCGAGCGCGATGGCGAACTCGAGGTTCTCATCGGTCGCGGGGAGCGTCTCGTAGTAGTTGGTACGATCAACCCATGTGGTCCCGTTGAAATCTGCACCGCGGGCCTGCAACGCCTTGGGAACGGACGGGTTCGTCGGTGTCCCCTTGAAGAGCATGTGCTCCAGCAGGTGCGCCATCCCCGCTTCGCCGTAACCTTCGTGCCGCGAGCCGACGAAGACCGTCATGTTGACGGTCACCGTCGGTTTGGAAGGATCAGGAAAGAGGAGCACCTTCAAGCCGTTTTCGAGCCGGTACTCGCTGATCCCTTCGATTGTCGTGATTTTCATCGGCTTGGTCGTTTCCGCTGCATCCGTTGCTGACCAGACGATCGCGAGCAGAGCCGCCGCGATCCACCATTCCCGCCGCCATCTCATCGTCACTCACTCCTTCGAGTCGCCATTCGGGCTGTGTGAGAGTTGCCGTTGCATGGTAGCAACCGGGGGGGGGAAAGGAAACCGCCGCCAGCCGTGCTGTGCGCGGGTCTCCCGACCCCGCACACATGCCTGACCGCAGGTCTCCCGTGGGAAATACCAGCTTCGATTTCAAAGAGGAGACCTCCGGTCATTAGGAGTGCGGGGTCGGGAGACCGCGCACAACGAGCGTCACAGTCTCCAGTCATGATCGCATCGAGCACCGCATGACGATATGTTGACGCATCAATCACATCAGCGACTCGTTTCGTTCGGTCTGATAAGGACACACGTGGCGATGAATTCCCCCGCAACCAACGCTGCTCCGGGACTCGAGCGGGAATTAGGTGTCTGGCAGGCGACCGCGCTCAATGTCGCGAACATGGTGGGGATCGGACCGTTCATTACCATCCCGGCGTTTCTTGCCACGATGCAGGGACCGCAAGCGCTGGTGGCGTGGATTGCCGCCGCCGTACTGGTGCTGTGTGATGGTCTCGTCTGGAGCGAACTTGGAGCGGCCTTGCCCGGCAGCGGCGGGTCGTATCATTTTCTACGAGAAATCTATGGTCGGACCCGGTGGGGACGACTGCTGCCGTTTTTGTTCATCTGGCAGTTTCTGATCAGCGGCGCACTGGAAATGGCCTCGGGCTACATCGGCGCGCTGGGTTATCTGGAGTATGCATTTCCGCAGTTGACCACGCTGGCTTCCAGTTCGCCCGGCGGCACGCGCTGGTTTGCTGTTGTGGCCGTGGTGCTGGTCACGCTGCTGCTCTGTCAGCGGATTCAGAACATCGGTTGGATGAGCATCGTCATGTGCGCGGGGACGGTGGTGACGGTCCTTGCGGTCATCGTCGCCGGGCTGCTGAACTTCAATCCGTCACTGCTGACGTTCCCGCCGAACGCGTTTGCTCCGACGCCGGCGTTTGCCAACGGTCTCGGCGCGGCGATGCTGATCGCGATCTACGATTACCTCGGCTACTACAACGTCTGCCATCTCGGCGATGAAGTGCAGCACCCGGAACGAACGATCCCCCGCGCGGTGATGGGCTCGGTCATCTTTGTGGCCCTCGTTTATCTGACGATGAACATTTCGATCATCGGCGTCGTGCCGTGGGAAGAGGCGATGCGGTCGCAGAACATCGCCGCGGATTTCATGGAGCGGTTGTATGGCCGACCGTGGGCGGTTGCCTTCACCGGCCTGATTCTCTGGACCGCGCTCGCCTGCATGTTTTCGATCACGCTCGGCTATTCCCGCATCCCCTACGCCGCGGCCCGCAACGGCGACTTCTTCCGCATCTTCGCCTTCATGCCGACGCACGGCCAGTACCCGCTGGTCTCGCTCGTGTCGCTCGGCATGCTGACAGCGGCGTTCTGCTTTCTCGACCTGCAAAGCGTGATCAGTGCGGCAGTCTGCGTCCGCATCGGCGTGCAGTTCATCGGCCAGATCGTGGGCCTGCACCTCGTCCACCGTCACCGCCCGGACATCCGCCTGCCGTTCCGGATGTGGTTCTACCCCCTCCCCAGCCTGATCGCCCTCTGCGGCTGGCTCTTCGTCCTCGCCACCGCCGACCGCCTCGCCCTCGGTCTGAGCCTCGGCGTCATCCTCACCGGCACCATCGCCTTCGCCGTGTGGAACCAATGGGCAACGCCTCGCCCGGTGTGATGAAATGCCGGATTTTTCTTGAATTTCTGATTCTAGCCGCCTTATGATTTCGCGCACCCTTTCGCGAGTGGCATTTCGCCAGCAGAATCTTGCTTTCCTTTTCGCTCAAGGAAATCGACGATGCACTTTTTCGATTGGCTCTGTAGCGTTCGAGTGGGTCAGCCCGGCATGCAACGCAGGAGCCAACCTCGCAGGGCGAGCCATCGCGACTTTCAACCGACAATGATTCAAGTGCTCGAAAATCGTCAGATGTATTCCGGGGCTCCGCCACAAATTTCGGTTGTCTACGGCGGCGGCACCGACACGATTCAACTGGGAACTTACCACGATTCCGAACTCAGTTATCCGGACGGAACGTTGGTCAACGGTTACGATCCCGACGGGGGAAATGTCACCCTGACCATCGGCACCGATGCCCAGAATGGCAGCGCCACCGTGGTCGATGGCAATCTCATCTATATGCCGAACGCTCAATACGTCGGCAATGATACTTTTACTATTCAATACGTCGATGAGGATAGCGATACCAGTGACGCCGTGACTGTCACAGTCAGCGTCTCCAATTCCGGACCGCAAATCATCGCGGCGAACAGTCCCGATCCTCAAACCGCCAACTTCTGGACATATCACGATTCTCCCGTTTCGGGCGCGAACTATTTTAATGTCTACGATAATGAAAGCGATCCTGCTCAGTTATCCCTGAGTGATGATGTCAGCAACGGGATACTCTCTTTCAACATTGAGGACGGTTCCTTCAACTACACGCCGAATGCCGGCTACGTTGGGCAAGATTCCTTCAAAATCACGGCCACGGATCCCCTCGGCGAATCCAGCCCGGAAGAGTTGACCGTTACGCTCAGCGTTTCGAATGCGGCCCCTTTCTTCGGTATTTCGAATGCGACCTTCCATGTCTCGGAAACGGCGTTGCCCGGTGCCATCATCGGGAGTGTTGTCGCGACCGATGTTGAACCGTACGACTGGCCGGAATACACCGTTTCGCAAGGCGAATTTGAAGTCGCGGAGGACGGCCTGTTGCGTGTCGCCGGAACTGTCGGCTTGGAATTCGACCGGAGCACAACGCCGGAGTACAACTTCACGGTTACGGCGAGAGACCAACTCGGTGCATCGTCGACTTTGAATGTGAAAGTGATCGTTGATGCGCCGCCTCCGCCTCCAACCGTCGTGATTTTCATCAACATTGACGATTTGAACGGGATCCCCACTCCGCCACCTGCAAACTTGCCCTCGCCGAACAACCCGTTCGGCTTGAACCAGGACGACTACAACCGGCTACAGAACGACCGACAGGCGTGGCAACACATTGTCCATGAACTGACGATGCATCAGGATGCGGGAACGCGCGCGGCCCTCGCAGCCATTGTCGCCCAGGCGGAGCAACGGCTAGCTGTTGTCCAAAGTCGCGTCGCCGTTCTAGAAAACATGCGGGCTAATTCGACGCAGTACACTAAGGAGCAATATTACGAAGCGCTGCGAGACGCGCTCTTCAACTACGACCGTTACCTGGCAGCCTACACCGAAGTCCACCACGTGTTGAGCAATTACCTGCAGAATACCGGCTGGTGGCCGGGTTGGCGCGTGGATACGGCGCTCGTGGCTCGCGCCAATAATTTGCCGCTCAGTGTGGCAGGGATGATCGGCATGATCACTCCGGATCAATTCGACGCTCTCAATAACGCCGCGAGTCAAATCACCGACATTTTGAACGATCGTGAAGATCAGATGGCGTGGGAGGAAGGCACGCTCTATGGCGCGCGCGATGCCTGCGTTGTCGGGGCCGTCGCGATTGGCGCAGTGGCCTTTGCACCGGCCGCATTAGTGGGGATGGGGATGGCTCCGACCGCAGCCGCTTCTGCAGTCAGCACGGCCGGGCTGTATGTTGGCGGGACTGCCGCTGCGGCGGGCCTCGGCTGGAATATGGGAACCCGTCTGGCGGACGGGCAATCGGGAGTTCAAGCCATCGTCGGCGGTGCGTCCGACACGGTGGGCTACACGGGATTGCACGTGGGTGTGCAAGGCGTCGACCCGGTGACCGGACAGCCCGTGGCTCTGACTCCTCAAAATCAGGGTTATGTCTTCGGGAGTGGGGCGACACAGCTCATCGTCACCGTGGCATCACTCGGGACTGCGGGAGGTTCGCAGCAAGTCACTCTCGATGTCCCTCCGCCGACTTGGGACATCGCGTTGCCGCAATTCCAGATTCTCGCAGGCAACACGGGCGGCACCGCCGGAGTCGCCGTCGCCTGGGAAACGGTCGCAACCCTTCCTTTAGTCAACGTCTCCGTGACTTCTTTGACCATCGGCGGCCAGAACGTGATTCTCATGGCGGGCCGCGGTCTGTCTCCGTCACCGTCCCCATTCGAAGAAGAATTCGACTCCTTTGAGGATGCTGTTGGTTTGCTCGACGATGCCGATAATATGCAGGTTTCGCCTACCGGTGATCCAAACTTACGTAACCATGGCTACACAGAGTTCTGGCGAGGTCAGGCGCCAGATGGGACTTGGTATTCTGCATTTTATAACCCCAGACGCCGCAAATGGGGTGGCGGTCACATTAGCTCAGGAAATTGAAAGAAGGAATGATAATCAGACTAACTTCAGATTGGAATGAACGTACGTTTGATTCATTTCAAGAAGCAATTTCTGCAGCACTTCCGACAGATAGGACAAAGAAGGGTAAGGATGATACGGCGAGGATCGCAGAACATGATCTAGTAGATGCCTTCTTCACGACAGATTCGGCTTATTTTGTGCTTAGTGGTGGCCTTTACTTAACGGTCCATGCACGACCTCGTATTGTCGATTGGGAACTTTCGTCAATATTCATGCGTCCCGAGAACTCATTAAACTGGCAGAAATGTGAGCCCCTGGAATGCATTTTCTCACAGTCTGGCGAACATTATGAATGGGATCGTCGCAGGTTGTTTCAGCAGCTTATTGGCGAGCCCGTAGAGTATCTTTCAGCTTCATTCTCAATGGTGTTTTTTGCTACTAAGTCGCGCCGCGAAGTCTGTTTTTCTTCAGTCTGCGATGCTGATACTGGATGCACATTATTGTTCTATGGTTTTTCTAGCTTATAATAATCAACCTTGCTGGAGTGGTCCAATTGTCGTGTGCCACTGGTGAGCGTCTTCGTTCGCCGGTGTTCCGACTTGTCCCCTTGCTCACATCAAGCTATCGACTTAATGATCGTTAAGACTCTGACGGCCCAAAGCCGCCGCTAGTGGCACCCGATCTGGCGGGCTGGTAAGGATTGATCAATCGGCTACACTGGCCGGTTATGGCGGCGGAGAAAGGCGAGGGACTGATCCTGCGGGTCACGGATTACAGTGAGACGAGTCGCATCGTCGTGCTGCTAACTCGTGAGCATGGACGCATTTCCGCGCTGGCGAAAGGGGGGCGACGGCTCAAGGGACCGTTCGAGTCTGCTCTTGACCTCCTCGCGCATTGTCAGATAGTGTTCCTCCGCAAATCAAGTTCCGGTCTCGACCTTCTCACCGAAGCCAAGCTGATCGAGCGGTTCAAGCCGCCTGAAAAGGACTTAGTGGGATTGTACGCGGGGTATTACCTCGCGGAATTGCTGCTGGGACTGACCGAGGATTACGACCCGCATCCGGAATTGTTCGACGCCGCCGTGGAAGCCCTGCATGACTTTCAGCAGAGCGACTTGGTCCGCCGGGCGATTTTGCGATTCGAGTTGGTGATCCTGCGAGAGATTGGACAATTACCGGACTTCGAGAGTTGTGCCGCGTGCGGCTGTGAACTGGTCGAAGGCCGGACGTTTGGATTTTGGGTGTCACAGGGGGGGCTGATTTGCCCGGACTGCCAACGGGAGGAATACAGTCAAATCGCGATTCATGCGGGCACGGCCGCCGGGTTGCGAAAGCTGGCGAGTGAGGGGGACGGATGGCGGCGGCTGGTGCTGTCGCCGCAACAGTACAAGGAGATGAAGCAGGTCACGACGGCGTCGATTTCTCATGGGTTGGGACGCCGTCCGAAAATGCTCAGTTATCTCTCGTAACCGGTTGAAGGATTCGACCGGTTTCCCTCAGAGGCCCGCGCTGCTCACGCGGCGATGAAAGTCACGGATGACGCCCCAGCTTCCACACCACATGCCGATCTCCAGTGTGCCACGGCCATCTTGGCCGTGTCTGCGATCGGCGCGCTCGGTGTCATCGCACGGCCGACACGGCCGTGGCACACGAACACTCTTCGCGTGGTTACCGGTGTGGATTGCATTGATCTCCGGTTGCGTCACGCCGTGGGAACGCTCGGCGTTGCTCAAGCGCGGCAACGACAACATCGACAACGTCCACGGTCCGACCGAACGGCGGCTGCTCGGGTCGTTGTGGGAAAAGAAGAAAGACGAAATCGAAGCCAGTGATGGCTCGCTGAAGCCTATCCCCGGGACGGAAGAATACACGGCCGCGGAAGAATTCTACAAAGACGAGAAATACGAAGTCGCCCAGGCATCGTTCAAGAAGGTGGCCAAGCAGTACAAGAAGAGTGAAATCCGCGAGGACGCGCTCTTCATGGAAGGCGAATCGGCATTCCAACTCGGCAACTTCTACGCGGCTGAGAATGCCTACGCCAAGCTGTTGCGAGATTACCCCTCGACGCGGCATCTCGATGATGTCTCGAAGCGGCTCTTTGAAATCGCCCGGCAATGGCTCGATTTCCCGAAAGTCGCCGAAGTCGGCGAAATTCAGCAAGCCAACTATGACGATTTCGGACAGCGGTTGCCCGCCGAAAAGCCGCCGGAAAAAGGCAAATCTCCCGTCTGGGTGCCAAACTTTACGGATAAGTCCAAGCCGTGGTTCGACACCGAAGGCAACGGCGTCGCTTGTTTGCGGTTGATCTGGCTCAACGATCCCACCGGCCCACTCGCCGACGATGCGTTGATGCTCGCCGCCAGCCATTACGCCCGCCGCAACAACTTCGTCGAAGCCGACCGCCACTTCACATTGTTGCGGGAAGAGTATCCGAACAGTCCGCATGTCGAGAATGCGTTCGTGCTCGGTTCGCATGTGAAGCTGATGTCGTACCAGGGAGCCGAGTACGACGGCAAGACCCTCGAAGATGCCAAGAACCTTAAGAAGAGCATCTTGCGGTTGTACCCCGATTCAGCGGATAGCAAGCGCGTGCAGGAAGAGTTAGCCCGCATGGAAGAAGCCGATGCCGACCGCGAATGGGCCAAGGTCGTCTTCTATGAACGCAAGAACAACAAACGGGCCCAGTCGGTTTACTGTCATCTGGTGATCGACCGCTATCCGCAATCGCAAGCGGCTCAACGGGCGAAGCAGCGGTTGCAGGAACTGGGACCAGAGTATGCCTCGGGAGCACGGTTGCTGACCTCGCAGCCGGACCCGGAACGTGCCTGGTGGGATACACGGAATTCCCGCGATGTCGCCCCGCTGGCGCGACCGGCAGAACCGCCCGCGAAGGCGAAAATCGACGAACCGACCGAGGAGAAATCGCCCGCACCGCCACGACGTTTGTTCGGTGTGTTCGGACGCGGTTCCAACGCTGACGTTCCTGTCGAAGACGAAGACGCCAAACCGATTGAAGAAGCCGAAGACCCACCGCGCCGCGGATGGTTCGGTCGTCCGGTTCCCCAGGAATCGCCCGGGGAAGAGGAAGAGCCGACAGAAACGTTGATCAACGGTGAAGAGAGCGAAGAGCCGGCGCGCAGCCGGTTCCGCTTCTCGCTGCCACGGCGGTTGGGACGCGACACGATTGAAGAGAAAGACGCTCCCACCGAACCGGGAATGTCGGGCCAATCGCGGTTGTAACGGAGTGATTTGAGGGACGTGGTGTTGCCGACTGCGACAGATCGATGCTCGTCACGTTTCGCCGCATGCGAAAGCGGGCGCTGGCGGTCGGTCATCGTTTTGGTTGCGACGCTTCTCACTGGCTGTGGGTATCGTGCGGGGAATGTTTACGGCCCGGAAGTCCGCACCGTTGATGTCCCGATCTTTGGAAACGATACGTTCCGCCGGGGCATTGAATATCAGGTGACCGAAGCGGTGCATCGCGAGATTCAAACCCACACGCCGTTCCGTCTCGCCAAGGGACCGGAAGCCGACACGCGGCTCATTGGTCGGATCGTCGAAATCCGCAAGAACGTGCTGGGAGAAACCAAGTTTGACGATCCTCGCGAACTGCAACTCTCGTTGATGGTTCGCGTGACGTGGGAAGACCTCCGCACCGGGCAGGTTCTCGCGCAGCAGGAAGTCCCGCTGCAACCGCAGTCGCTGCCGACGATCGGTCAGGCGGAGTTCGCTCCGGAAGTCGGGCAATCGCTCGCGACAGCGACTCAGGAAGCAACCGAGCGCCTCGCGCGGCAGATTGTCCACATGATGGAAACCCCGTGGTGATCTTCCATCGTTTGCGCTTTGCAGGATTCCAACGCCCGCACGCTTGAAACACCCCAGTGACGGCAGTCACTGGGCTTCTTGCAGGCGATCGAGCACGATCTGCGTCATCAACGGGTGCAATCCCAACGGTGGGCATAGTCGAAACTCGACGTGCGGGAACTCTGTCGCCAGTGTTTGTCGTGCGGCTTCCAAGTCCTGCACGACATGCATCCCTGCGGAGAGAAAGTAAGGCATCATCAAGACGCGAGAGGCCCCACGTTGCACGCATCTCCGGCCGCCATCCGCAATCGTTGGTGTGGTCAGTTCGAGATAGGCTACTTCGACCATCGCGTACGCATCGGTTGTTGCGAGTTGTTGGGCCAACTGGTGCAGGTCTGCATTCGCTTCCGCACGTCGGCTGCCATGAGCAATCAACAGGACGGCGGTCATTGGGTCGGTCATGGAAAGACATCCTTCTCAGCCCGGAGCGCGAGCGACGGAGTGCGTTTATCCGTCTCATCCGTTGCTCGCGCTCCGGACAGGGAAATGCCCCGCGTCGCCTCCCTCGACGTTGCTCTGCACGCGTCATATTGTGGCACCCGAATGGCAATTGGCGAGGGCGGGCCGCTCATTTTCTTGAGGATCGTGTCAACATGGACCGCCAGACGCTCGGGCCGTACGACCTGCAGGAAGAAATCGGGTCCGGCGGCATGGGGACCGTGTACCTCGGCCGTCATCGCGAGACGAGCGAACTGGCTGCGGTGAAAGTCCTGCCGCCGACCCTCGCGCGGGAAGAAGGCTTCGTGATGCGGTTCACGCGCGAAGCCGAAGTCCTGCGAACGCTCACCAATCCGCACGTGGTACGTTTGCTCGACAGCGGCGTCGACGACGGAACGTACTACTTCGCGATGGAATACGTCGCCGGGGAAACGCTCGCCGATCGTTTGAAACGCGATCATCGTCTGCCATGGCAAGAAGCCTTCGACATCACTAACCAATTGTGTTCCGCACTCAAGGCCGCGCACGATGCCGGCATCATTCACCGCGATTTGAAACCTTCCAATGTACTGCTCGCCACCGATGGCAAGGTGAAGTTGACCGACTTCGGCGTCGCTCAGCTTTTCGCCGCCGAACGTCTCACCATCACCGGCGGCGTCATCGGCACCGCGGAATACATGTCCCCGGAGCAAGCCCAGGGGCAACGCGCCACGAAACGGAGCGACCTCTATTCCCTCGGCGCGTTGCTGTATGCCATGCTCACCGGTCGCCCGCCGTTCATCGGGTCGACGGCGATGGATGTCATGCACAAACACCGTTACGGGCAATTCGACAAGCCGAGCCGCTATGTTCCGGAACTCCCCCCCGCGGTCGATTTGATCATCGACGATCTCCTCAAGAAATCGCCCGATGCTCGTCCGCCGGACGCGTTTGTTGTGTCGCGGCGATTGCAGGAAGTCCTGCGGAAGTTCGCGGTCATTCGCGACGACGCCCCCACGCCATCAGAAACAGCCTTCTCTCCGCAACCGCATGCGGCCGGTCCGGGGGCGGCGACATTCATGCGCGATCTGGTGAAAGCTGAAGTCATCCGCTGTGCTGAGCCGAATTTGTTTCAACGCATCATAAACAACACGTTCATACTGTTGGGCATGCTAGTGGGATTGATCGCGTTCGTATTTTGGATGGTCTTCACCCCGGGGACACCCGAACGGAACATTACCGAGGCCACACGGATTCTCAGCCAGCCCGCGGGACCGGAATGGACACGCGCCGGTACGGAATTACTGGAACCGTTGGTTTCCAATGAATCATTCAAACGACTTTCACAGGAAGAACGATCTCAATTATGGCAGAAGATTGAGCCTCTGCTTCAGGAGATCGGAATTTATGAGTTAGAACAATCGCTGATTTCGCCCCGTCGACGCGAATCGAAGTCGACTCATCCCAGCGAACCGAGACGCCAACTGGCTGAGGTTCGTCGACTCTGGAGCCAAGGCGATCTTGCTGCGGCTCAAGCCAAGCTTGAGGCATTGCTGGTGGTCGGCACAGTGCGAGCGTCAGAAGTGGAACTCGGTCTTGCGAGACGATGGCAATCTCAGATTCGTGATGACGTGTCGCAATCTCGATCACGCCGTCAGGACTATGTCCGCGAGATCATCGAATCCGCCGAGGCCAGATGGGCCGAAGACAAACATGGCGCCCGCCAGTTGTTCCAGGCATTGGAGTCGCTCTATCAAAACGATCCTGATCTTCTGAAAGAGATCACGGATACCCGCCAGCGACTCGAAGAACCATCCCGGTCCGAGCCATAACGACTCAGGCACCGACGCGCTGCATCAGAGTCGCGACGACGGAGGCATTGGCTTCAGGAAACGGCAGCGTCGACAATTCGGTGGCCTCGGCCCAACGGAAACTGCCGAGCAGCGGCTTGCCAATGGCATGATCCACCGGCTGACACATCCAGAAGTGAATCTCGACGACGCCGTGTGGATAGGTGTGCGTCCGCGTTTCGAGGCATTCCACCGCGATCACTGCGACGCCGGTTTCCTCCAGGCATTCGCGTTCCGCACACGCCGACGGAGATTCACTGGGACCGCATTTTCCGCCGGGAAACTCTGCGGCACCGGCAAGAGGGACGCCCTGCGGACGCACGCCGACGAGGAATCGCCCTGCCTGTTCGACAATGGCGATTCCCACGCGCGTGACCACATTTTGCGGTGAAGATTCCGGCACAGCTCAATCAAACTTGGCGTCGGCGGGAGGAGCACCCATCACGTGATAACCGGAGTCGACATGCAGAGTCTCGCCGGTGACACCTGTGGACATGTCGCTCAACAGATAGATCGCCGATTTGCCGACTTCGGCCTGATCGACATTCCGCCGCATCGGGGCCATCGCATTGTAGATCTTCATCATCACATCAAGATCGCTGACCGCGGAGGAACTCAACGTGCGGATGGGACCAGCACTGAGAGCATTCACGCGAATCTTGCTGGTGCCGAGTTCATGGGCCAGATACGTCGTCGCCGATTCCAACGCCGCCTTGCACAGGCCCATCACGTTGTAGCCGGGGATCACGCGTTCGCCACCAAGATACGACAACGTCATGATGCTGCCACCGTCGGGCATGAGTTCTTTCGCCCGCTTGCAGACCGCCATCAGGCTGAACACGCTGATGTCCATCGAGGTTTTGAAGCCCTCGCGGCTGACGCCGTACACCGGGCCCTTCAAGTCTTCCATCGGAGCATACGCCACCGAGTGGACGACGAAGTCGATGGTACCGAAGACTTCTTTCGCCTTCGCGAACGTGCGGTCGAGGTCCGCATCGTCCTGCACATTACAGGGGACGACCATCTTGGCACCGATGGGATCGACGAGCTTGCGGACGCGACGTTCCATCTTCGGACTGGCGGGATCTTTGTCCGGCAGGTGCGTGAACCCGAGTTGTGCCCCTTGGCGATGCAATTCTTCCGTGATGCCCCAGGCGATCGAGTAATCGTTCGCGATCCCGAACACCAGTCCTTTTTTCCCGTCCATCAAGCCCATTGCCAATTCCTTCGTCGCCGCGTCTGCTGTAGGTGCTGCCGGTTGGCAGAAGCCTCCACCATACATGGGACGGCGAAAACCGGCAACCGGGGCGGAAGCATGGGAATTAGCGGTTTGACGTAACCGGCTGTTGTCCAAGTTCGGCTATTTTGGAAACGACACTCGCCACGACGGTGCCAGCGGTCGCCCAAAAAGTGTTCCGCCCGGCTCTATTTTTAAGCTGGGGCACGTCGAAGCGGCATCTCGGTTTTGATGTTCGCCAGCTCAAGAAATCGCGAGTTCTTAGCTGCGGCTGAATCTCGTCGATCCATCGGAAACGCTCGCAATTTGTCAATCAGATTTCACCGGCGGGAGCGGAATTCATGATTTTTTCATATTCGCTTGAAACACGCTCCGAAACACGGTCGAATAGAGTTCACCATTCGTTTTTTTGATACTGCTCACTTCAGTGCCATTCTCTGAAATCCCTGCGGCATAGCTCTTGCTATGCGAGTCTATCATCGTTCGTGAAGGTTCGGCCAGATTCCCTGGTCATCGAAAAGGCGCGATTTCTTATGTCGTCTTGCTTCGCTGTGCGCTCGTTTCTACTCGTCGGTTTGATCTTCGGAATCACAGGTTGTGGAGGAGCAGACCGACCTCCGCTTGGATCGGTTTCCGGCACAGTGACCATCGACGGTACACCGTTGACCGGGGTCATCGTGGCCTTCATGCCCGCTGAAGGGCGGCCGGCCACGGCGACAACGGACGACAAAGGCCGCTACCGTTTGGAATACATCGATGGCGTGTCGGGCTGCAAAGTTGGGCCGGCGACGGTTTCGTTCTTCCCGCCGACGGGTGGCTCACCCAGCCACGCCATTCCCGCAAAATACACGAACAGCAGCTCCGAATTTAAGGTCGATGTGGTCAAAGGCTCGAACAAGTTCGACTTCGATTTGAAAGCCGACGGCGCTACGGAAAAAAAAAGCCGGAAAAGCAAGACTCCGGTTCCCCTCGATTGATCTAGCAGGCACAGAAGCTCCTTCGGCGCAGAACTAGAACCTCCTTCCTGTCGTTTTTGTGTGTCCATTCTGAAAAGGGCGATTTTATGCGGTCAGTGTCGAAGCGTCGTGTCGGATTCACGTTGATTGAATTGCTGGTGGTCATCGCGATCATCGCCATTCTGATTGCCCTGCTGCTGCCGGCGGTTCAGCAAGCGCGCGAGGCCGCGCGCCGGACTCAGTGCCGCAATAATATGAAGCAACTGGGGTTGGCGATGCACAACTACCATGATCAAGCCAGCGTCTTTCCGCCCGGCTGGGTCAGTCAGTACTACCAAGTGGCGACCGGCGAGCCGACCATTTGGAGTTGGGGGGCCTATCTGCTCCCGCAAATCGATCAGGGCCCGCTCTACAACACGGTCTCTCCCGGCACCCGTCGCATTGATGAAAATCTGGCGTTGGGCGGCAATACCGCCGCCGCGTTGACGAGCCCATTGACGGCCTTCCGCTGTGCCAGCGACACGGCTCCCGGGCTCAATAACTTCAGCGGCGCCATGGGGACCAACGCCACACAACAGGCCGATTTTGCAACCTACAACCGCCAGGTGACCAACGGCTCGGCGAACGTGTCCATTGCCACCTCGAATTACGTGATCAATGCCGATACTGGCGATAGCAATACCCCGTCGATCATTGCTGCGACATACGGGCCACCGCTGGGAATTGCGTGGGCCGACTCGAAGGTCTCCATGCGGGATATTACCGATGGGACGAGCAACACGATTCTGATTGGCGAACGGGCGTGGGTGATCAAAGGGCTACCGATCGGGGCGGGGAACGCGCTCGGATTCAGTCCGGCGACATCGGGCGCTCCCTACACGGGCCAGCAATGCCGGGCCTGTCTCGCCGTGATCGGTCTCCCCTATTGGGGACTCAACCAAACGGTGGTCAATGCCAACCATCAATCCCGTGGTTATTCCAGTAACCATGTGGGGGGCGTCCATTTTCTGATGGGCGATGGAGCCGTCAGGTTCATCAGCGACAACATCGATCACAAGCCGAACAGCATCGGCGCTGCCGCCGGGACGGGTGACCACTCCAGTGCCGCGTTCATCGACAGCACATTCGAGCGCTTGCTCGGCCGGAGCGATGGGCAAGTTGTTGGCGACTTCTAAACGGCAGAACGCTACGGATCCGACGATCTCAAAACAGCAACGGGGCACTTCACAGCGTGTGAGGTGCCCCGTTTGTTTCACGCCCCATTGACTACCGTGTTTACACGGCGGCTGCGGTGTCCTCTTTGGGATGGGTAAAGACGCACATCAGAATGCCCAGTTCGTAAAGTGCGAACAGCGGGAACATCATCATCATCATGCTGAGCGGATCGGGCGTGGGGGTGAGCATCATTGACACGAAGGCGATCACCAGAATCGCCATCCGCCGCTTTTCGCGATAATCAGACACCTCGAAGATTGAAATCTTCTGCAAGAACAGCATCGCCAGCGGCAACTGAAAGCTGATGCCGAACATCAGCGGCATCATCACCGCGAAGTTGATCCACTCGGAAATGCGAATCTGCGCCGTAATGTGCATCCGCTCGTTGAAGCCCAGCAGAAAATCGAGCACCGTGGGAAAGACGCCGTAGAAACAGAAGACGGCCCCGCCGAGAAACAGTACGATACTCATTGGTAGATACGTGTAAACATACTTCCGTTCGTGGGGATACAGCCCCGCCGCGACGAACAGCCAGAGTTGATAGAGCACCCACGGGCTGCTGAAAATCAGGCCGGCGATGAAAGAGACCTTCAGATACGTCATGAAGGCTTCCTGCACATTCAGTGTGATCGGGTCATCGATCCGCTTGACCTGCTTACGGAGCGTGCCGATTTCATCGGAAAACGCGTTCAGCGTCACTCGCTTGTCTTTGATGGCTTCAACCGGTGCGGGATAATGTTCCGGATCGAGTTTATGGAACTGTTCCATGAGATCGTATGCCTGAACCTCCAGCGTCACCTCCCGCTGCTGTGCCTCGTCGACCGTTGTTCCAGCGAGTGCGGCGGCATCCTGTTCTTCCTTCGACATCTGCGGCCCCCAGAACTGCTCCTTGAACCAATGGCTGATGGTCCCGGCGAAGTCGAAGCCTTTGACGTTGTCCTGAACTTTGACTTCCCGCTTGGTGCGGACGGAGTGCCGATCGAGGGCTTTGTCGATGGGGTGACGAATCACGGTCATGACCGATTCGCCGTACGCCATCGTGATCGCGACGCCGACGGCCAAGCCGATGAGCGCCCGGATGAGATGCGTCCGCAGCACTTCGAGGTGCTCGCCGAACGACATCACCGAATCGTCAAACAGATCTTTCTTGGTGCTGATTTTGGCGGTGGCCATGGATTCCCATTTCCCACAATTGGTACGACACCGTCGCACCAACCCGTTCGCCGTCCCGTAACACCGACAGTGACACGGCGGCAATGATCGGGCGGCAGCGAACTCCACGCATCACGGAGTCGCAACGGATGTCACCTGGCCCCAGCCCAAACATCCGCCGTATCCACTCGGAGAGCCCACAGGAACCCTGCAGGACAAAGAGCGGGTCGCATGATTCTACGCCACCCCGCCCCCAGCGGTCAACCGGGGATGATTCCTCACGTCACGGTTTCGCGCCAGACGACGATTGCTTCCCAGTGTCTTCGAGAGCACTGAGAAACACTTTGCGCGGGACGCGAAACCGCGAAGCGAAGATCGAGGACTCCTTTGAAATGGGATGATTCCGTTTTATTGTGGATGGAGTGGAATCGGTCCCATCGAGACTCATCGTGAAATTATCGGCCATCCTGCAACATCTGGAACAACTCGCCCCGCTGGCGACCGCGGAGTCGTGGGACAATGTCGGTTTGCTGCTGGGTGACCGCCAGGCAGATGTTACGAAGATCATGACGTGCCTGTCGCTCACGCCGGATGTCGCGGCGGAGGCCGTTCGCGATGGCGTGAACCTCGTAGTGACGCATCACCCGCTCCTCTTCAAAGCCGTGCAGCGAATCACGGCGGACACGGTGGAAGGACGGATGATCTGGAACCTCGCCCGCGCGGGGATTGCGGTGTACTGCCCACACACCGCCTGGGATAACGCCCCGGAGGGGATCAATCAGGGACTGGCGCAGACGCTGAGGCTGACCGGGATTCAACCGCTACGACTGTTTGCCGATGCGGCCTTCAGTATGAACGGGGCGGGACGTTGGGGCACGCTGCCGCAACCGCTCACGTTGGGTGAGCTCGCCCAGACCATCGCGCAAAAGCTGGGCATCGCGCGGACGGAATTCGTCGGCAATTCGCAACAACTGATTCAACGATTGGCAATTGCTTGCGGGTCCGCGGCGGAATTCTGGAAGGATGCCCGGCGGTGCGGTTGCGATGCCCTGCTCACCGGCGAAACGCGGTTTCACGGTGCGCTGGAAGTCCGCGATGCCGAGTTTCCGTTGCTGCTTGCCGGTCACTTTGCGACCGAACGTCCCGGCATGGAACACCTCGCCCAGTTGTTAGCCGCGGCGTTGCCCGACATCGAAGCGTGGGCCAGTCGAGTGGAATGCGATCCGCTCCAGTCGACGTAAAGAGTTTCTTCATAGCCCGGAGCGCAAGCGACGGAGTGCCGCATTTCCACACACCGTCGCTTGCGCTCCGGGCTGTGAAAGAATTTCATCAACCGTTCGGAACCGTTACTTTGTGCCAGCCGTTGTACTGGTAGCCCTTCACGTTCCACGGAACGGTCATGGGTTGACTGTCCCCGCGGTTGTCGACGGCTCGAACCGCGACCGTTTGCGGCGACATTCCTTTCGGCAGGTCCGCCGTCCACAAGACCCAGGTGAACTCACGCACCGGCGACACAATCTTGGCCGGCGTCCAGGTCTTGCCTGCATCGGTGGTGAGTTCGACTCGTTCAATCACGCGGCCGAGTTGTCCCTGCGGCAAGGCAAAACCGCGTAGTTTCAAACGGTTGCCATCGGCCTGTGGAACGGCAATCACCGAATTCAACGCCATCTCGTAAACGGGCGGCGTGGCGGTAATTTCGTCATCGGTTCCCTCGCGAAGTAGCTTGTACTCGCGGGCCAGAAAACGATTGGTCGATGGTTGATCGCTGACGATAATCCGGCTGATCCACTTGACGCTGCGGGCGCCGATAAAGCCCGGCACAATCGCCCGCAGCGGGGCACCATGAACCGCGGCGAGAGGTTGACCATTCATCCGTGAGCAGATGATTGCCCCCGGAGCGGTGGTGGAATCGGCCATTGCATGGGCCAGCGGAATCGAACCGCCGAAGGGTTGGCTGGTCCCTTTGTTATCGATGGGGTCGAGGCCTTCAAACCAGACGTGTTTCGCTTCCGGCTTCACACCGGCGGCTTTGAGAATGTCGGACAACCGCACGCCGGACCACTCCGCGTTGCCGATCGCTCCGCCGTCCCATCCCACGCCGGGGATTTTTTGTTGATGGCTCGCCGCGAATTCCGCCCGGCGATTTCCCGAACAGGTCAGCGTGGCGATCGTCGTCAGGGTGGGGAGCTTCGTCGTCGGCGCTGCCAGTTCTTCCAGCCGGTATTCGCGCGGCTGCTCAACGAGACCTTCAATCTTCAGACGATAGTCGGCGTTGCGGACATCCGGCACCGGGCCGTGGCTGCGCACAAAGAACGATTCGAACGGCGTGATCCAATCGCGGACCAACTCATCCAGAGCGGGTTCGGCATTGAACGGCGAATCCGAGCGGGTGATGAGTTTCTTGATCGTGGCAACTTGCGCGAACCCTGCTGACGACCACGGAAGGGCCATCCCACCGGCAGCGAGTGTCGCCAGTTTGATCCAGGAGCGGCGGGAGATTTGGTTGTACTCGGTCGTCATCGTGGGGCTCCGTGATGGGTAATCGTGGGTGCGCCCTGATTATATCGTCGACGGCCGATGGGTCCATCGTCACTACCAGCCCGTAGCGCCAGCAAGGGCGTGTTGTTCAAAGAATGTGAGCCCTGTTTTCTGCGAAGCGCAAGCGCAATGCGGAATTAACTCTCACCGTTTTGACAGCGTAGCGCGGCGGCGACGGCGAGTTCGTCGCAGCGTTCGTTCTCGGCATGGCCGGCGTGGCCCTTGATGAGCGTGAACCGCACCGAGTGCTTCGCCAGTAAGCCGTCGAGACGCTGCCACAGTTCCAGATTTTTGACCGGCTTCCACTGCGAACCTTCGCGGCGACGCCAGCCGTTCTTCTTCCAGCCGGGCAGCCATTCAATGCTTCCCTTGGCAACGTAAGAGCTGTCGGTGATGATCTCGACTTCCGTCGCAGCCTTCAGCGCTTCGAGCCCCGCGATGACGGCCATCAGTTCCATCTGATTGTTGGTCGTGAGCGCCTCACCACCGGAGGCTTCCTTTTCGGTGCCGGTCTGGGGGTGACGCAGAATGTAGCCCCAGCCGCCAGGGCCGGGATTGCCGCGGCACGCACCGTCGGTGAAGAGTTGTACAAAGGAACGCCGTTTGGTCGCCGCGGTCTCATCCTGCGGTAACGACATGACGGCGTGATCTCCTCAGTGGCCTTATCGCTCCGCGACAGGAAAGCCGTAGTGCGACGGCGATGGGCAAGAAATCGGGAGGCAGCGATCAACGTTCGCGGAAGATGATCCGGCCGCGGTTGAGGTCGTACGGTGAGACTTCCACGGTGACGCGGTCGCCGGGCACGATCCGGATGAAGTGCTTGCGCATCTTCCCCGCAACGTGCGCGAGGACGGTATGCCCGTTGTCCAGCACGACCCGGAACTGAGTGTTGGCTAACGCCTCGACGACGTTGCCATCAACTTCGATCGCCTCTTCCTTCGCCATAAACTCCAGACTCATCTTTGAAGTGGCATGGGGACAGTCCGAGCCGAAACGCCGACCCGCTCCTGTCGAACCAAAAATTGTAGCGAATCTGCCGGGCGTCCACCATCAGTATCCGGGGGAATCTGGTAGAGAACGATCCATGAAGACCATTGGCAATTAGAAATTAGTAAGTGAAAATTGCAAATTGATCGAAAAAGGCGGTCGCATTTCAATTTGCAATTTCCATTTTTCAATTCCTAATTGCCAATCTCCTTCCCTTTATTTCGTGGCGACATCCGCCGTTGTCCATTTTCCATCGACCAGCCGTAGCGTGCCGGTGGGGTTTTTGTCTTGCAGCGTGGCGGGAAGGCGACCGGGGTGGACGCCGTCGTAGCAGGCGAGGCGGGCGAACCGCTTGATCGCTGCGGGGAGGCCGACGGCCGTGAATCCGGGGTGACCGGTTGCCGGGAACGGGCCGCCGTGGTTCATTGCCGTGGAAACCGCGACGCCGGTGGGCATTTTGTCGTTGAGCAAGCGGCCGACTTTCGGTCGCAACGCCGCGGCGACGCGATCGTACAAAGCGTCGTCACTGCCATCGGTCGCCGAGTAAATACAGCCGGTGAGGTTGCCTTCGAGGTGATCCAGCACGGCCAACAATTCGTCGGCATCCGCGGCGATCACGACAAGTGAAGCGTTGCCGAAGGCTTCGGTTTGCAGCGCTTCCGGGGCGGCGAGGAAATCTTTGCCCGTCACGCTGAGCAGCGTGTTTTGATGACACACGCCCATGCCGCCGCCGGGGTGCCCTCCCGACAGCACTTTGGCCCCGTGTTTCACAAGGGTCTGCACTCCCGCACTCAGATGTTGTAAGACGCCTTCGCCGAGGAGCGTGCCGACCGGTGCCGCGGTGAACCGTTGGGCGATATCGGTGATCATGGCGTCCGTCGCCGATCCGGCGACGGCCAGAACCAGTCCTGGATTTGTGCAGAACTGACCGGCTCCCATCAGACAGCTGCCGGCGAATTGTTCCGCGAGTTCTGCGGCTTTCTGTGTCACCACACCCGGCAGGAAGACCACGGGGTTGATGCTCGACAGTTCAAGATAAATCGGTTTCCCTACGGCATCAGCCGCCGTTTTCAATTGCGTCCCGGCGGACCGCGAGCCGGTGTAACCGATGGCCCCCAGTGCCGGATGAACAACGAGTTTCGTCCCATCGGCATGGCTGGTGCGGTAGATCAATTGGACAAACCCGGCGGGCATCCCGGTTTTCTGAGCGGCCAGTTGAGCCTCTTCGGCCAGCAATCGCGTGGTGCCGGGATGCGAGGAATGCCCCTTCGCCAACACCGGATTTCCGGCTGCGACGGCGGCGGCAAAATCCCCACCGGCGATGCTGTTGAACGCGAACGGGAAATTGTTCGGACCAAACACGGCAACCGGTCCGATGGGTTCCAACTGCGACCGGATGTTTGCGGCCGAGTCAATCGTAGCCGTTGCCCACGAACCTTCTCGTGCCCAATGTGCCGCTTGTCGCAACTGATTGATCGTTCGCGGTAGTTCCGCGTCTTTCAACCGCGGCGTGACCGGCAAAGCCGTTTCCTGATGGGCGATGGCGATCAAGTCGACCGCGCGGGCTTCAATCCGTGTGGCGTACTCTTCGAGAAACGCCGCAAACCGTTCCGCGGGCCAATTTCGTACAGCACGACTGGCCGCCGCAGCATGCTGCAGCGCGGTCTCGATTTCGCTCCACGGACTGACGGGGTAGGCGTCCGCGATCGCGGTCTTGGTCTTGGGATCGAACGCGGTGAACGTCTTCGTTCCTTGTGAATCCCGCCATTCTCCCCCGATGAGAACTCGCTGCGCCGCCATGTTGAATCGTCTTTCGCGAAAAGGTAATCCGTGCCGATTAGACATCATCGCGGTTCATTGCAGATGTGGCAACGGTGACGAAAGAACGGGTACTGGGATCACAGCGTGGGGGCAAGATTTTGACGGTCTGCACGAGTGGCACGGATGTTGGTCGTTCGGCTCACCATGTCCAGCCGACACTTGATGGCGGCTCTCCAAATCCAACCTCAACTCGCCATCGCGAGAACTCGTATTTTGTTGCGCTCCAACCGAGGTCGTGCCACAAATTCATATACAGGTCTGTCGCTTGGCCGAAGTGGCTGCGGTGTCCTCCGGTCAAATACCGGATGCAGAGAAGCGGACGGTACCCGAATGCGATCATGGGGGCGCCTTCGCCACCGCTGTCAATCAGTAGCAGGGCCGGTCCCGCCGACAGACCATAAACGATTGGCAAGAGCACGGCGGCCAGACACAACTTTTGCTTCCACGGTTTCCACGTCCACGGCGCGAACCAAGCGATGCGGCGGGCGAGCTTCTCTTCCATCGACTTCTCCCGCTCCCGCTGCAACCATATGTCCAAGAGCGATAAACCAATCTGGAGAATTGTACCGGGGAGAAATCCGGTCACACTACGCAATAGATGACAACCTGAATTGCGAGCGCCAGCCAGGCCCAGACTTTGAGGTCTTCGGACCAGTGGCAATCGCGGTTTTCCGGCGTGGTTTCGGCATCGGGAAGCCGCATCACCCAGACCATCAGCACCAGCGGAACCGCGACGAACAGGGCGCGGGCGCCCCATAGTGGAATCTGTCCGAATGCCTCGCGCAGGAGCGTGCCCATCCAGTGCAGCGGTCCGCTCATGGTGCGGCTCCTTCCTGGAATCCCCCGAGGGCGTAACGTCGCTTCTCCGGCGGTTCCGGAGCCGAGCCGTAGCTCACCAGCGCCGTCAGGAACACCGTCATTAGGAACGACCAGATCGAACAATAGAGGAACGGGTCTTGAATCTGAAACAGCGGCTTCCAGTGAAAGCCTTTCAGCACGAGCGGATGGTTGAGCAAGTACAGCGTGACCGAAGTCGCCACGCCGCCGCAGAAGCCGATGAGGGCCCCGCGGCCGGTCGCCTGCTTCGTCAATAATCCAGCGAGCAGCACCGCCAGTGCCGGACCGTTGAAGAACGACATCAACGTTTGAAAGACGGCGTAGACCCCGGCATCACTCGCCTGGAACCAGACGGCGAAACCCACGCCCCACACCATCAGCACGATCGTCACCAGCCGGCCGATCTGCAGCATGCGGCGTTCGTCCGCGTTCTGACGGACGAACCGCAGGTAGAAATCATTCGTCACAATCGTCGCCGCGGAGTTGAGGTATGAATCGACAGATGACATCAACGCGGCGAGAAAGGCGGCGAGAAAGACGCCCTTCATGCCGGATGGCATCATTGCCCCGATGACCTTGGGCAAGGCCTGATCGGGATCGGACAGCTCCGGGAAGCGGGACAGGGCCAACAACCCCGGGATAACGATCACAATCGGGATCACATTTTTGAGAAGTGCGCCCCAGACATAGGACGCTTTCGCTTCGTATGCCGATCGCGCCCCGAGTGCCCGCTGGATAATCGCCTGATTGCTGATCCAGTATGACGGACTGATAATCAGCGCGAGACCGAACAGAATTCCCGTCCACGGATAGGGCGACGGCGTATCCACCGGCAGCACCAGCGTGAAGTGCTCATTCCGCGGCGTGACCAGAGGCACGGGCTCAATCGGTGCCGGCTCTTTCTCGGTCCGTTGGATCGCCAGTGATTGATTGACCTGATTCTTCAGCGGTTCGATCCCGCCGCACTGCCAGATCCCGATGATCACGACCGCCGCACACCCGGCGATCATCACGATTCCCTGCAGCACGTCGGTGTAGACAACGGCTGCGAGTCCGCCCGACCACGTGTAGAACAGCACCATCGCTGCGACAAGACCGATGGTCCACAATACCGGCCACCCGGCGAGAACCAGCATCAACTTCGCCGAGGCCAGCAGCATCACACCGATGTTGCACGCCATGAAGGCGACCCAGCAGGCGGCAACCGCCGTCCGGATGCCGACGTTGAATCGCTTTTCCAGATACTCGGGAATCGTGGTAATTCCACACCGCCAGAAGTGCGGCACGAAGACAAACGCAGCGACGATCATCGCCGGCACGCAACCGATCCATTCAAAATTGCCGACCGCGAACCCGTACCGATATGCTGCCCCGCCGACGCCGATGAGATCGGTCCCGCCGATGTCGGTCGCCACCAGCGACAACCCCACAGCCCACCACGGCAACGTCCGCCCGGCGAGAAAGAACTCGCGGCCGGTCTGAATGTACGCACTCACATACATCCCGATGACCATCGTGGCCACGAGATACAGTCCGACAATCGCATAGTCGAACCACGAAAGAACACCCATGCCGTCCCAGCCTCCTCAAATTGCCGCAACACCGGCATCGTACGGAGCGTAACAGCCGAGAGTGTCCGGCGGTAGGCTGAAACCTGTCCGAGGTTTTCAGTCTGGCCCTCACCGTGTAGAACTGTCAGTTCTTCCGTCAGGAAAGATGGGGGATTTGCGATCACCATGAATCGAGAAGACAACTGCCGATGAGCAACGCGAGCTATACCGCCGACGATATTGAAGTCATTGAAGGGCTGGAAGCCGTGCGGCGGCGGCCGTCGATGTACATTGGCGGGGTTGATATCCGCGGGCTGCATCACCTGCTGTGGGAAATTGTCGACAACGCCGTCGACGAACACATCGCCGGGCATGCCACCGCGGTTCACGTCACGCTGCACAAGGACGGTTGTTCGGCGACAATTCACGATAACGGCCGCGGCATTCCGGTCGACACGCACACCAAGACGAAAAAATCGGCGCTGGAGACGATCCTCACCACGTTGCACTCCGGCGGGAAATTCTCGAACAAAGTCTACGCCCGCAGCGGCGGTTTGCACGGCGTCGGTTCGTCGGTGGTGAATGCGCTATCGGTCGAGATGGAAGCGACGATTCATCGCGACGACCACGAATGGTCGCAGCGCTTCAAACGGGGTAAGCCGACAACACCGCTCAAAAAGGTGAAGCCGTTCCGCGGTCATGGGACGGCGATCTTCTTTCGACCCGACGAAGAGATTTTCACCAAGACGCACTTTCATGCGGACACGATCAAGCAGCACCTCGAAGACATTTCGTACATCCACGGCGGGCTGAAGATTACCTTCGTCGATGAGGCGAAGAAGGAAACCATCGAATACTTCCACCCGGATGGGATTGCGGCATACCTCGACAAGCTGATTCGCGAGGGAGACCGCAAGCCGACGCACGAGCAGTCCTTCAGCATCAGCCGCGATGACGGTCAGGTGAAGATTGAAGCCGTGCTCCGTTGGACCGAAGCCACCGACGAAGGAATTCGCAGCTATGTGAACGGCATCCGCACGCATGCCGGTGGAACGCATGAATCGGGCTTTCGTTCCGCGATCGGCAAGGCGGTCCGGAACTATCTCGATGTCCATGACATCAAAATCAAAGGGGTCACGATTGAGAACAGCGACATCCGTGAAGGGGTCGTGGGCATTCTCTCGGTCTTTCTCGGCGACCCGATGTTTCAGGGACAGACGAAGGAAAAGCTCAACAACCCCGAGATGACTGCGACGGTCGAAAGCCTGATCCGTCCGGCACTCGAAACATGGATCAACAATAACCCTACCGTCGCCGATGCGGTGGTGGGACGGATCGTATTGGCAGCCCGCGCGCGGCAAGCCAGTCGGGAAGCGGCGACGGAAGTCCGGCGTAAAACGCCCACTTCACGCCGGTTGAGTCTGCCGGGGAAACTGCTCGACTGCCGGTCGACCGATCCGAATGAATCGGAACTCTTCATCGTCGAAGGTCAGTCCGCCGGTGGGACCGCGGGGATGGGGCGCGACAGCCGCATCCAGGCGATCCTCCCGTTGCGCGGAAAGATTCTGAACACCGAAGCGCTGTCGACCAGCAAGATTCTTGAAAGCCAGGAAATCAAGGATCTCGTCGAAACGCTCGGCACCGGCATCGGCCCGAGTTTCGATATCCGCCACCTGCGTTACGGCCGCGTGATTCTGATGATGGACGCCGACAGCGACGGTTACCACATCAGTACGTTACTGCTGGTCTTCTTCTTCCGGCACATGCGGGAGATGATCACGACGGGCCGGGTCTTTCTCGCACAGCCGCCGTTGTACCGCATCGTGGTCGGTACCGAATCGCACTATGCCCGCGATGATGTCCACAAGGAAGAAGTGCTGGCGGCCCTCCCGGCCAACCGCAAGGTGGAAATCACCCGCTTCAAAGGACTGGGCGAAATGACCGCTGCCCATCTCAAAGAAACGACGCTCGATCCCAAGAAGCGGACGCTGTTGCGGGTGGATGTGGAAAGCCTCGTCGAAGCCGACCAGATGTTCTCGCAACTCCTCGGCAAAGACGCGTCCGAGCGGTATCGGATCATCATGAGTGAAGCGAATCTGGTAGATGATCTCGACGTATAACCGCATTCGCTTGCGATTCGCAGATTCCACAAATCGCGATTAATCAAAATGAAGAAGCCCACGGATGAGCATCCGTGGGCTTCTTTAGGCATCATGTTACCGTCGTGAAGTCGTTTACTTCATCGCGGCGGCGAGTTGGTCGAGGAAGCCTTTGAGTTGCTTGCTGCGGACCGGGTGCTGGAGCTTGCGGACGGCTTTGGCTTCGATCTGCCGGACGCGTTCGCGGGTCACCTTGAAGATGCGGCCGACTTCTTCAAGGGTGTACGTATAACCGTCACCCAGGCCGTATCGCAGCTTGATGATTTCCCGTTCGCGGTACGTCAGCGTCTTCAGGACTGATTCGATCTTGTCCTTGAGCATCTCCGATGTCGCGGCGTTGACCGGGCTTTCGGTGGCATCATCTTCGATGAAATCGCCGAAGTAGCTGTCTTCGCTTTCGCCCACGGGGCGATCGAGGCTGATCGGATGCCGCGAGATCTTCATCACGCGGCGGGTTTCTTCCAGCGAGACGCCCGCAGCTTCCGCTGTTTCTTCCAGCGTCGGTTCGCGGCCCTTCTCTTGCAGCAGCTTCTTGCTGACCTTCCGCAGTTTCGACATCGTCTCGATCATGTGGACCGGAATACGAATCGTGCGGGCCTGATCGGCGATGGCGCGGGTGATCGCCTGGCGAATCCACCACGTCGCATACGTGCTGAACTTGTAACCGCGGCGATACTCGTACTTATCGACCGCCCGCATCAGGCCGGTATTCCCTTCCTGAATCAGATCGAGGAAGCTGAGGCCCCGGTTGCGGTACTTCTTGGCGATGGAGACCACGAGCCGCAGGTTGCCGCCGGAGAGATCGCGCATCGCCTGTTCATAGGCGCCGAAGCGTTCTTCTACCGCTTCCATGCGTTGCCGCAAGGTTTCCGGCGTTTCGAGCGTCATCGTCATCATGTCCCGCAGTTCTTTCTGCAGGTTGGCACGTTCGTCTTTGGCCGACTTCAGATTCTTCAGACTGTCGTACTGCCGTTGCAGTTCGGTCATCCGGCGAGAAATCTGTTCGAGCCGCTTCATCGTCGGCTGCAGACGCTGCGTCCGGACGCTGAGTTCTTCCAGCAGCGTGACCATCTTGCGACGGCGCTTCTTGAGGTTGTCCTCCGCGGCCTTCTTTTCAGCGGGCGTGCTTTCTGGCGCGATCATCGTCTCGAAGTCGGATTGCGACTTCTTGCGCAGTTGTTCGAGCGTCCGCAGGTTGTGCGGCATGCGGCCGAGGATCTGGTTCTTTTCCAGACCCTCGGTGACCGACACCTTGATCGTGCGGTCGAACGGCAATTCGCCGACATGCACCTTGGTGAGGATGTCGATCGCCATCTTCAGCGCGTAATCGCTTTCGAGCAGATGCCGACGGAAGCGCTTGCGGGTGATTTCGATCTTCTTCGCCAGCGAGATTTCCTGCTCACGGGTGAGGAGCGGAATCTCGCCCATTTGCGTGAGATACATCCGCACGGGATCGTCGATCTTCTTCGACTTCTCGTCGTGTGTGGGATCTTTCGGCTTGGAAACGCGGGACTTGCCCTTCGGCGGCAACGGGATCGCGAGCTTCACCTTTTCATCGGCGACGATCTCCAGACCCAGTTCGTCGAGCGCCATCAGCAGGTTGTCGAGCTTTTCCGGGCTGACGGCTTCATCGGGCAGGTACGAATTGACCTGCGAGAACGTCAAACATTTCTGCTGTTTCCCCAACGCAATCAGTTGGGACAAGGCGTCGTCGAGTCGATGCACTGGTTTACTCCTCTACAAAATGTCCGCTTCAGGACGGCTGTTTACGCGTGGCCCGCTGCTGATGAAAACTTGCCGCCCGTTGAAGCAATTCGCGTAATTCCGGATCGAGCTGCGTGCCGGGCTCGATTCGCTGAGCAAGAACACCCTGGACGGCGGCGTGGTGGGCCTGTTGGCGGCGCCACTTCAAACCGTCGACCACATTCCGAACCAGGCTCGACGGAGCGGTCATGCCCCCGTCGGCCTGCGAAGCTGTCGCGGCGTCCTGCGCGAGTTTGCCGGCGACATCCCGTGCCGCCGCTTGAACGTCAATCCACACTGCAAGACTTTTCAGGTGCGGGCATTCCAGTTGTGCCAGCACGCGGGAGAACTCCAAAGGTTCTCCTTGATCTGCCAAGTCGAAACAGACGCCGAGTAAGTCACGCAGCGCCGTGTTCTGCAGGTCATCAACGCCGATCTCCTGGCGAACCCAATGAATGATATGGGGCGCGGTAAAGAGGAGCTGCAATAATTCGCACTCCAGCAGATCGTCCGTCTTCTGACGTTGCTGCACCGAAACCACCGCGGCGCGACGCGCGATCAGCTCGGCACTCTCGGTCGATTCACCTGCGGTGACTTTTCGCATCGCGCTGGCAGAAGCGGTCCGTCCGCGCAGTTCGCGCAATTGTCGACGTGCGTCGCTTTCTGTGATCGCCAGACGTTGTGCGAGCTGTGCCACCAGCACATTTTCCTTAGTCGTACCATTCAAACCCGGACTGTTTGCCAGCAGTCCCAGCATCTCATCGAGCACTTTCAGCCGCGCCGTCACAGTGCTCGTACCAAAGTGTGACACACAATGTCGGTAGCGGATGTCCCAAGCTTCCGGAGCTTGCGAAATCAGTGATTCAAATTTGTCCGCGCCGTGCGCATCGAGGAATTCGTCAGGGTCGAGGCTTTCCGGCAACGTTAACACCCGTAGATCAACATCCTGCGCCAGGAATTTTTCCACGGCACGAACGGCGGCATTCTTCCCTGCGTCGTCACCGTCATAGACGAGGACAACGCGTTCGGCTAACCGTTTCAAAAAAGCCACATGCTGTTCCGTCAGCGCCGTTCCCAACGTGGCCACCGCATTAAGCACGCCGGCCTGATGGGCCTTAATGCAATCGACGTACCCTTCCATCACAACTACGGTGCCGGTCTTGCGAATTGCATCGCGGGCCTTATCCAGCCCGAAAATCAGCTTGCTCTTCTGGAAGACCGTGCTCTCCGGACTATTGAAATACTTACCACCGGAATTGTAGCGCGAGTCGGGAAGGACGCGCCCCCCAAAGGCCACCGTGCGGCCCCGTTCGTCGTGAATGGGGAAAAGGACACGGTCGACAAAGAGGTCGTAATGTCCGCCTCCTTCGTCCCGTTCCTTGATGAGCCGCGCGGCGGTCAAGCGTTCCAGCGAGAACTTGTCCCGACCACGTTCCTGAATCCATTCCCAACTGTCCGGGTGGTAACCGAGGCGGTAGAGCTCAATCGTTTCCTTCGAGAAGCGACGCGATTTGAGATACTCGCGCGCCCGTTCCGCCTGAGCCGCTTGCAGCAGATAACGATGAAACTCGGTCTCGGCCCACGCCAGCACTTCATAGAGTGACGCTTTGTCGTTGACCGTCGGCCCACTCTCCTGCTGGCCAGTGTATTTGGGGATTTCGATCCCTGCTCGATTCGCTAAAGACACTAGGGCTTCGCGAAAGTTCACCCCTTCGTATTCCATCACCCAACTGAAACAGTCCCCGCCTTTGTTACAGACCCAACAGCGATAGGTCTGCCGTTCGGGGTTCACTTCCATCGACGGATTGTGATCGTCATGAAAGGGGCAGAGGGCCTTGAACTGGCGGCCGCCGCGCTGGGAATGGAGCGCGACGCTCTCGCCGACGAGCGCCACGAGATCCGTGTGCGAACGAACGAGCTCTTTGATGTCGGACGGAAGTCCGGTCACCGGGCAAATTCCACCATAAAACTTCACCAAACGTCAGCCGACGCGGTAAAGGAGTCGCGAAAAAAGTTCGCCCTGCAAAACTGCAAGGCGGTTATGGAACGGACGGCCAGCAAATCCGGGATGTTGGTGGTCTTGACAATTCGCGACTCAGGTACGCCTCGGCGTCCCCCGGAGCAGTGCCCGTTCCTGTGAGGATTGTAACGCAGTCCACCCGGTGGTCAAGGTTGCGGGTTGCAGTTCGGTCCGGTTCACGACTCTGTTAGTAGTTGATATCAAAGCAGCTTACGACATTCTGAGGCTCGCTGCGGGCCCGCGCGATCGTCCGACGGCGTCGACCATCCCCCGGTCAATCTTGAGCTTTCTTTTCGGACCAAGTGCGAATTCTGCGTCAAGAGAGACAGTTGGTTTTCGGGAATCCACGCTTCACAAGCCCGGAGCGGGGGCGACGGATGAACTCGGTTGAAATTGGCGGAAATGCCAAGAGAAGAGGGGCCACAGATTTCGCAGATTCAGAGCGGGCAAGAAACGGCTCTGGAAGAGTTTGCAGGGATGCGCTCGCCTTCACTGCGATAGACAGCGTTTCTCTTCTGTTTTTTTCTTTTTTCCAAATCGGCGTAATCTGTGGACCCTGTTCTGTATTCGTATTACCGGCGTTGCTGGAGCCGGGCTTCTAACGCTGGCAGTGAGACCTGCGGGATCGCAGCGATCAGGCGTTTGGTATAGTCGTTCTGCGGATGGGCATAAATCCGATCCGACGGGCCGAACTCGACGATCTTGCCCGCGTTCATCACCGCCATCATGTCCGCCATGAACTTCACCACGCTCAGGTCGTGACTGATAAACACGTACGTCAATCCGCGGCGTTCCTGCAGGTCTTTCAGCAGGTTCAGCACCTGGGCCTGCACGGAGACATCCAGTGCCGAGACCGATTCGTCGCAGATGATGAACTCCGGTTCGACAGCGAGTGCGCGGGCAATGCCGAGCCGTTGCCGTTGTCCGCCGGAGAACTCGTGGGGATAGCGTCGCAAATGGGCCGCTTGCAAGCCGACTTCGTCCAGCAACGCGGCGGCGCGATCACGACGATCAGCAGCGCCCGTTCCCAATTTGTGGACGGACATCGCTTCGGTGAGCATTTCTTCGACAGTGAGCCGAGGGTTGAGTGAGCTGTAAGGGTCTTGGAAGACGATCTGCATCTTGCGCCGCTCACGCCGCAGTTCGCCGCCGTGGAGTGTCGACCAGTTCGTGCCGGAGAATTCGACCGCCCCTGCGGTGATCGGCAGCAGGCGCAGAATCGCCCGCCCCGCGGTGGTTTTGCCGCAACCCGATTCTCCCACGAGGCCCAGCGTCTGCCCGCGATAGACCGAAAAACTGATGCCATCAACCGCTTTCACGTTTCCGGTGACGCGGCGCAACAAACCGGTCTTGATCGGATAGTACACCTTGAGGTTTTCGACCCGCAGCAACGGGACTTCTTTCTCGGCGACGAGTTCCGTTCCCGGGGCGTGTTCCGAAGCCACAAACGAGCAACCGAGACTGTTGAGCACCGATGCCGGATGCAATCGGCGACCGCGGCCGCGGCCTTCGATCTCCTGCAGGCGGTCCTTGCTGAGCGGTTTTTCGATGATCGTCAGATTGCCATCGGCATCGGTCGTTGTCTGCATGTAATCAGAGACGGTGGGTAACCGCCGGCGGGTGGAATCGAGCCGTGGTCGACATGCCAGCAATCCTTTTGTGTAGGGATGCTTTGGTGCCCGAAAGATGTCGGTGACCGGAGCACATTCCACGAGTTTGCCGCGATACATCACGGCGACATCGTCCGCGATTTCGGCAATCACCCCGAGATCGTGCGTAATGAAGAGGACGGCCATCTGCCGTTCATCGCGCAGCTTGCGGATCAGGTCGAGAATCTGTTTTTGAATCGTGACATCGAGCGCCGTCGTAGGCTCATCCGCAATCAGCAGCTTCGGATTGCAGCTCAGTGCCATCGCAATCATCACACGCTGTTTCTGCCCGCCGGACATTTCATGCGGATAACTATCGACGCGGCGCTCGGGATCGGGGATGCCGACTTCGCGAAAGAGCTGAATCGTGCGCTCACGGGCTTCCGCTTTGGTGATCTTCTGATGGAGCAGCATCGCCTCCATCACCTGCGCCCCGACGCGGTAGACCGGGTTGAGCGAGGTCCCCGGCTCCTGAAAGATCATGCTGATGTCGCGACCACGAATCTTCCGCATATCAGCGATCGGCAGCGACACCAGATCGCGACCGAGAAACGAGATCGTCCCCCCGGCGATGTTCGACCCGACATCCGGTAACAACCGCAAAATCGACAGTGATGTGACCGATTTCCCCGATCCCGATTCCCCCACGAGTCCGAGCGTTCGCCCCGGTTGCAGCGTGAACGACAGATCGTCGACGGCTTTGACTGTCCCTTCTTCCGTGCGGAAATAGGTTTTCAGTCCGCGAACATCGAGCAGGGCGGCATCCGTGGCCATGTGAGATCCCAGAGGAGGCGAATGGCTGATGGTTAAGGGCTTATGGGCGGACAAAGCAGAATCGCTTGCCGCTTCGCGGGCGTCAAGGCGAACGCCGCTTCACCAGCTTTTCCCTGATTTTCCCGACCCAAAAAGAAGATGGCACACGGTGCGGGGTTTGACGTATACTCTAGTCACCGCGGGGCGGGCGCGTTCGGGTCGGAACGCCGCCGTAGGTTCGTTTGGGATGGCGTGATGGCCGCGAATCAAAGTAAGAATCTCATCTTTGTCTCATTCGGTGCGGCGGGAATCGTCGGGGCCTTATGCCTGCTCGACATGGCGACGGGAATTCCGTTCGCCCGCCAGATGGTGTTCGACATCCTCTTCCTGCTCAGCAGCGCGATCGTCGGCTACCTCGCGTGGGATGCGTACAAAGACTTGGCGTAATCCGGTAACGATGCGATGTGCCACGGCTTCGTGAGCCGTGCGTAACAGTAGACATTGCTGCCAAACTCGCACGGCCGACACGGCCGTGGCACATAATCGTTCTGGGCAACTATCGGTCGATCTCACCCATCACAATGTCCAGTGACCCGACGATGGCGGGGATGTCTGCAATGAGGACACCCTGGCAGAGGGGACCGGCGACCGAGAGGTTGCAGAAACACGAACTTTTCGCCCGGGCGCGGAACGGTTCGGCATCGCCGTCACCGACGACGTAGAAACCCATCTGCCCGCGCGGGGCTTCGGTTTCGAGGTACGCTTCGTCGTTGGGCAGCTTCGTTCCCATGCGGAAGGGCACGCGGTAGTCACCCTTCGCGGTGGGATATTTATCCATCGCCTGGCGCACGAGTTTGATCGCCTGCACGACTTCCATCATGCGGACATAGAAGCGGCACCAGTTATCGCCGAGGATGGCTTCACTCGGCGCGTCCTTGAACGGGGCCACGGGGATCTCGTAGTCGTACCCCTTGTACATCCGGGTGTAGATCGGTTCGCCGTCACGGCGCAGGTCATGATCGATCCCGCTACCGCGGAGAACCGGACCGGTGCAACCGTAATTGATTGCCATGTCACCCGGCATCACGCCGATGCCCGCGGTTCGCTTGATAAAGATGGCGTTGCGGGTGAGGAGCGTGTGATACTCCTTAATCCTAGGCGTCATCCAGTCGAGGAACATGGTGCAGGCATCGATCCACGACAGCGTCATGTTGGGATCGCGGCCGGTGAGTTGCGCGAGACCGGGGGGAATGGTGATCTTCTCGGGCAGATCGTGCGTCGCACCGCCGGGGGTGATGTAGCTGTAGGTGAGCCGGGCGCCGCAAACTTCTTCGAATAGATCGAGGATGATTTCGCGTTCGCGGAAGGCATAGAGGAACGGACTGAAGCTGCCGAGATCGAGACCGTACGCGCCCATGCCGACGAGGTGGCTGGCCACGCGGCCGAGTTCAGAAATGATCACCCGCAGGACCATCGCCTTTTCGGGGACTTCGATCCCCATCAGTTTTTCGATGGTGAGCGCGAAGCCGAGATTCATGTTCATTCCGGCCAGGTAATCCATCCGGTCGGTGTACGGAATCCATTGCGGCGGCGAGAGGTTCTCGCCGATCTTTTCGGCACAGCGATGCAGGTACCCGATGTAGGGCGTCACTTCATGAATGACTTCGCCGTCGGTGCGCAGCAGCAGCCGCAACACACCGTGCGTGCTGGGGTGCTGCGGTCCCATATTGACGAGCATTTCGTCTGTACGGACATCGAATTCGATAATGCGCGGGTCTTCGAGTTGCATGAAAACTCATCCAAGGGATGAAATGTCGAATGTCGAAGGCAGAATGTCGAATGGGATCAGCGGTGTCTTTGGCTTTTTTTCGACATTCCGCCTTCGCCATTCGTCATTTCCAATGGTCTACTTTCCGCGGATGCCGTGGTATTCGAGAGGGAACGCGTAGTCTTTTCGCAGCGGATGCCCTTCCCAGTCTTCAGGGCACAGGATGCGGCGGAGATTCGGATGGCCGGTGAAGGTGATTCCAACGAGGTCGAAGGCTTCGCGCTCGTGCCAGTCGGCAATCGCCCAGACGTGCGACACCGAGGGGACTTCCGGCAGTTCCCCAGCGACATCGCCCTGCCACCGCGGTACTTTCACCTTGAGCTTGGCCCAGTGTTTGTGCGTGTAGCTGTAGAGGTGGTAGACGACCTCGACATGCGGCTCGCACGGATTCTTTTTCTTGGCGTCGGTTTCGAGATAATCCGCCCCGCAGAGATCGTTCAGGGCATCGAATTCGGTACGGGGATCGTCGTGCAGGAACTGGCACGCATCGGCGATGCTGCCCGCGGCGACTTCAATCCACGGGTCTTTCGTGGCTTCCTGCAAAGCCAGAATCGCCGAGGCACCGAAATGCTCAAGCAACAGGGCGTGGACTTCAGAAACCTTCATAACACCCTCAGTTTGTAGTGTGTGCCGCTGGCTCTGCCAGTGCTGTGTTTTGAAAACGTTTGAAGCCACTGGCAGAGCCAGTGGCACACGTCATCCATTAACTTGCGGTAACCGTGACTGGCGGCGGGGCGGCGCGACCAGATGGTGCCAGCGGGGCACGCGGACGGGCAATCTTCGCCTGCTGGGTGACGGCACGCACCCAGTCGAGATCGCCGCGCTTCCACACGTAGGCAAAGCCCACCAACAGGATCGCGAAGAAGAACAACACGTCGGTCAAGGCGACCCAGCCGAGCGTGAGCGCCGCATCTGCAGAGATAGCATTGGCCGCGGTCATCGTTCCTTCCGGCGCGGACAGCAATCGTTCGGAAAGCACAATGCGATCCGTTTCGGTCAGACGGGTGTCGGCCAGTTGCATGGCCCCGCCGAAAATTACCGTCCACGGAAAGAAGAAGACGAGCTCCACATCGAAAATGATAAAGAGGAGCGCGACCACGTAGAATCGCAAGTCGAACTGAATGTAGCTGCTGCCGATCGTCGGTTCGCCGCACTCGTATGCGGCGTCTTTTTCCGCGGACGGCGCACCCGTTGGACGGACCAGCCAGCCCAGAAGCAGCGGAGCGAGCAGGAATCCGACGGCAACCGCCGTAAAGATGAAAAAGTGGCCAACCAGGTCTGTCATGACGGCTCCGGGAAACCGGCAATGATCATCATGCCGGGTTGCTTCTCAATCAGTTTCAAACGGCGTGGTCGGTTGGCCGACCGCTGCCGGGGGGAAGGGGTTGACGATTGGAGACCGCCGCGTCGGGCTGATGCCAGAAGGCGACTTCCGGTTCGCCCAGTTTCCAGCAGAGGAATGCCGGGGCACCGTCCATCGTCGTGGGGAAGTCGACCAATCCGTCGGCGGGGTCTTTCAGGGCGATTCCTAACTCGGAGAGTTCATCGACGAAGCTCTGCAGCCGCTCGACATCCTTCTCAAGATCTTGCCGGATGTGATCGACCTCTTCGCGGTACGGGTCATCGTTGCGCTTGGTCGGCTTGGAACGCCGTTTCCGCAACGACTCAAGGCGTTCTTTCCGTTCGCTGACATCGCGATACAAGGCGACGATGTCGGTGACGATCACCTTCACCAACGGGAGCGTCCGATTGGCTCCGGCGACGGTGAATTCCTGCGGGCGAGCGACCTGGGTTTTCATGACCGACTTTCCGCACTCACGAAAGCGACTTCCAACCACAGACAGCGACAAGCACCGTCAACTTCCATCGTACCTAGTGCTCTTCACTGCCTGCAAACTGGAACGGGCTCGGTTCGCCCTTCACCCAGACGGGTTCGTACAACACTTTCGACTCGGCGACCACCGTCGGATTGAGCGTTGCCTGTCCCCAGGCGACTTCCAGCGGCAGTTTCGAGTAATCCACAATGCACCCGTCGCGGCTGTAGCAGCTCAGGTCGTGATTCGATCCCATGAAGATACAATCCACGGGACACGGCTCGACGCACAACGCGCAGAACATGCACTTCGTGTAGTCGATGGTGAACCCGTTGACGCGGAAACCCTTGCCGACGGGGCTCTTTTCTTTTTCGATGTAGATGCAGTCGACCGGACAGGCGACGGCGCATTTTTCACAACCGATGCAGGTCGTGAGGTCAAACCGATGGAATCCGCGATACCGGGCTTTCACAGGGACCGGAACTTCGGGGTATTCGTAGACTTCAGTGAACGTCTTGCGGCGATACGTCCACAACATGGTCCGCATCGTGATCCACATTCCGTAGATCAACGTGGACACCGCCAGCCACACATTCCGAATCCAGGCGATCATCAGCACTCTCGGTCAGAACGGATCGTCGACTGTATGACACGCGCAGAGAGGGCATTCTGGCGCCCATTTTCTCCGCTGTGGCGATTATAGGCCTCCCCCCCGGTGACGCAAGCGAGCCGAACGCGCGGACTCACGGCATTCTCGAAAGTGAGTGCGTCTTCGCGACGAATCGTTCGAGCAACGATAGCACCGCTCCCGAGTCGATGACCGATTTGGCGAGAGCCACACCGTCGCGCGGCGTCGAAACTTTCTCTGCGGCCATCAACGCTGCCGCCGCGTTGGCAAGGACCATGTCGCGCGCCGGCCCATGTTTGCCAGCGAAAACGCTTTGAATGACGGCGGCACTTTCCTGTGGGCCATCGACCCGCAACGTGGCGACATCGACAACCGGCAGCCCTAAATCCGTGGGTGTCCAGGTTTGACGGGTTACTTTCCCGCGGTGAACTTCAAACAAAGCGGTTTCGCCCCACAACGCAACTTCGTCCAGTTCATTATTGCCACAAACGACGAATGCCCGTTGCACTCCGAGTTCCGCCAGCGCTCCGGCGAGCAGTTCGGCCATTGTTGTGCGGCTGGCACCGACGATTTGAAACGCCGCGCCGGCGGGGTTGGTCAGCGGGCCCAGCAAGTTAAAAATTGTCCGGAAGCCGAGTTTTTGCCGGATGGGAGCGGCGTGCTTCATCGCCCCGTGCAACCGTTGGGCGAAGCAGAATCCGATACCGAGTTCGTCGATACAATCCCCCACTTGCTGCGGGGAGAGGGCCAGCGACACGCCGAGGGCTTCAAGGACATCCGCCGAACCGCTTTTGCTCGAAGCGGACCGATTGCCATGCTTGGCTACCGGTACTCCCGCCGCCGCCGCCACGAATGCGGTTGCCGTGCTAATGTTGAACGTGTGCAGTGCATCGCCGCCGGTGCCGCAGGTGTCGAGCAACCCCGTGCGGCTGCACGGAATCGGTTCGGCTTTGGCCCGCATTGCCCGTGCCGCCCCCACCAGCATCGGCACCGTTTCCGGTCGACATCGCAACGCCGTAAGAAAGCTGGCGATTTCCGCGGGTTCGCAACGGCCATCCATGATCGCCGTCACTGCGTGCTTCATCCCGGTTTCCGTCACGACCTGGCCGTCCAATACCGGCAGGATGATGTCACGCAGTTCGTCGATCACGATCGCATGCCTCAAAGAGAGGTCGGGGTGAATGCCAGGTCACGTGTGATCGGACAACGTCCGAGTCACGGGTGTTCGCTCATCATCCCGGCGCATGATGCCGCCGTCCAGTTATCTAACGGAGAACACTCAACGAGCCGGAAGCGCAAGCGCCTGGTTTCTTACGCAGAACCGGGCGCTTGCGCTTCCGGCTCGTTGAGTTCTGTAGGACACATATCAAAGCGAAACGCCACGGCGTGAACCGTGGCGTTTCAACGGATGATAGTGTTGCGAAGAGGAGCCACCGGTCGGATTCGAACCGACGACCTACGCTTTACGAAAGCGTCGCTCTACCAACTGAGCTACGGCGGCAAGTTGCGGAAATGATACCGAAAACGCCGGTAACGACAAGGGCATCCCTCGCCGTCCACGCACCCTTCCGCATCCGTTCCACTCGTCAGGCAATCCGTCCCGCTTCGCTCGGCGCAAGGACGACCCGAAGATCTGCGTCGCCCGGATGCGGTTAGACCAACATCGTGGGCGGGGGCTTTAATTATTTTCCGAAGCGGCTGCAGCGGCGTCGACTTCGATGATTTCCACCGGCGTGACGTTGATGCGTCGACCTTCCTGATCGAAGTAGACGTGGCCTTCGACGAGCGAGAAGAGCGTGTAGTCGCGACCCATGCCGACGTTGCGGCCGGGGCGCCATTTCGTACCGCGCTGACGGATCAGAATGTTGCCGCCGATGACGTGCTCGCCACCGAACTTCTTGACACCCAACCGCTTACCGATGGAATCCCGGCCGTTACGACTGGAACCCTGTCCCTTCTTATGAGCCATCTTCCGCCCCAGGCAATCTCGAGAGTACGTGGTCCGCCCGGCATCAAAGCACCGCCGGCGGGCCCCACATCATGGTCGAAAACGGGGGCCGGTTCAAGGGTAAGCTAGCGATAGATCCATTGTGGTTGGTTGGCGGCATCGGTTTCGAGCCGAATTTCCGGTTCGCGCTGGTTCAGCTTGTCGCCCGGACGCCAGTATTTCATGCGAACCGTCTTCCACTGAACGACTTCCGCTCCGTCCGGACCGGGAACCTTCCGGACTCCGTTGGAAAAGCCGGTCAGATACACTGTGTACCGGTCGGCATCGGCGTCAATTCCCGTCCAGGTCGCAATCCCCTGAATCACTTTCTGATCTGGAGATCCCGGCTCCGTTGCCGGAGGCAAGTCGGTCACCGCGGAAACTGAACTCTTGAAGTTCGACTTTTCGCGAAGATTAATCGCCGCCAGGGCTTCCGGCAGAATCTGATCCTGGTAGAGCTTCGGAACATCGGTGTCGGTGGTTTGCAGTGTGAACACCGGAATGAATTGCGGTGGAATCACCGGCGCATCGAGTTCATTGACCGGCGCATTCGCAATCGCCCGGTTCGCCAGTTTGCGATTAAAGGCGCGGTAGGCGATGTACCACACGTGGCGTGGTTTTTTTTGCCCCGTGACCGGATCGGTCAGTTCGACGATGATCTGCCGCATGGGCTTGAAGTTGACTTCCATCACCCACAATTCCGGTTGTGATGAAAGTTCTTCCCCCGAGGCCACTGCGGGAACGGTAACCTCACCAAACCGAGAAGATTGTGCCCAAACCCCGGTCGGCACAGCCAACCCGATTGCGACCACACAGGGAAGAATGAAGCGGTATCGCTGTGGATTCATGGACGTGCTTTTCACAAAAGGCACAGGTCTTGGCGAGATTGGTAGCTGTGGACACTTCAACGTAAGTCGTGCAACCGTACGGAGTCAAGGGAAATCTGCGTAACTCACCTCGCATGAATACGTTACGGGGGGAGTCTGCCGCTTCCCGACGCACTCACGTCTTGGCAGTCTGAATGTCTAAATGATGTTCGGGTCGAGCGTTACGTCGATTAATGCTGGTCGCGCTGGGTCAGGAGCAATTCCACCGCATCGGCGCGCTGTGCGACTTCCAACACACTCCGTCGGATTTCTTCGGCATCCACAGTCGCCCGGGGATAGCTGTCGACCATCACAAACGCCGCTTCTCCATCGATTTCCTGGATCGAGAGCGCCCCATGCAAGATTTCCGCGTTGAGCCTCAAAGCCGTTTCAAAGTACGCCGGTTCCGCCTTCGCGCAAAGACTCCGAATCCGCAGCAGTCGTTCGGCGACCGCGTGATCGCTGTTTTCGACAAATACGGTTTGCTTGCGACCGTTCGAGAAGACGAGATCGACGCGGAATCCGTTGCCATGAGGCTTCCATGTAATGCCCGGATACCGTCCGAAGGCCGACTGTAGCAGGGTTCCGAGGTCTTCGGATTGTCCCAGCACCGCCTGCAAGAGATGGGCCGCGTCCATCGCCGTTGCGGGCCGGTTGGAGGGGGCCTTGTCCAAAAGTGTGTAAAGACACTCCGACATTTCGAGCGGTAGTTTCTGGCACCACTTTCGTGGACTGGGAACCCGGTCCTGAGTCGCCGCCCGGATCACTTCACTGACAATCACTTGCGGAAACGGGAGATGTCCCGTGAGCATCTGGTAGTAACAGACGCCCAGCGAGTACACATCGGACACGGGAGCGGCGGGCGTCCCTTGAAAGAGCTCTGGTGCCATAAAGGCGGGCGTTCCAACAAGATCGTTGACGGCATCCACTCCACGCAAGTGAACCCGATTCGCCAGCCCGAAATCGGCGACCTTCGGAATTCCCTGGTGCGTCATTAGCACGTTATCGGGCTTCAAATCGCGATGCAGAATTCCGCAGGCGTGCGCGGCGGCCACGCCCTCGGCAATCCGCACCGCAATGGCTGTGGCGCGCTCCGGAGAAAGTGGTCCGGAATCCCGGATCAGTTGTCCTAACGACTGGCCAGCGATGAATTCCGTTTCGAGAAAATGGAACCCGTCGGCTTCGCCAATGCGGTGAACCGTAATGATATTCGGATGATTGAGCGCCGCGGCAGCCCGTCCTTCATTGGTGAAGCGACTGACGAAGCCGGGATCGCAAGCAGCCAACCGCGGCGGCAGAATCTTCAACGCCACCGAGCGGTGCAAACCACGATGGCGGGCCAGATAGACGCGACCCATCGCACCGGCACCGAGTAATTTCTCGATGTGATACTCATCGAAGTCGGTATCGATCAGAGCATCGACTTCCTTCGCATCGGTGGCGGACAATGCCGATGACTGAGACTTTGCGTGTGCGTTGCCAAAATGCGACTTCGAGCCACATTCGGGACATTCGGCTAAATCGGGCTGCGGTGCGATGGCTACGCCGCAACTGGGGCAGAAAACCGCCGCCAGTAATTGCGTTCTCTGACCGGGCCCGTAATCTGTCGACATGAATCTGTCTCAATAGCGCATTCGCAAATTGACCGACGTTCCCGCGCTGTCTACAGTGGAACGTGATCAAGCCGACACCGTCAATCCCGATGGATCGTCTTGTTCAGGAATTTCTCGCGGCCGACATCTTGGTGCGGAAGATGCCGCCCTTTTCTGTGAGGCGACCATGCAAGACAAGGCGCTCCCTTCGGCGTCCCTGCCGGCGATGGAATTGACTCCCACGCCAATTACCGAGTTTCTCGACGAACCGCCGCCGAGGCCGACGCTGCCTCCCGGTCCGGGGCTTCCCGAAGCATTCGGCTGGATGGCCGGTGTGTTCACAGGGCACCTGGTCGCGGGGGTTGTCGGGATCATTGCCATTATCGCGCTGATGGCTTTCAGCGGCGAAAACATTCAACAAGTGGCGATAATCGATCAGCTTTCGCCCAACTATCTGATGTTGCTGATGGGGGGCGATCAATGGATCGTGCTGCTCCTGACCGTGGTGGCGATTCGGTTACGGTGGGGACCGCGGGTCGCCCAAAACTTGAATCTCACGAGGATTCGTCCGTTGCACGCCGCGGTGGTGGTGGGGCTGGTGTTGCCGCTGAGCACGCTGTCCGGGGAAACCTATCGGGTCCTCCACACGTTGTGGCAACCGTTGGTGGAACAGCTTCCCGCCCTGAAGCTGATCGACGAATCTAACGCGGTGGAACTGTTGGGTGATCTGTCCAAAGCCGGTTCGTTGCCGATGATGTTGCTCATCATCGCGGTCGCTCCCGCGATTGCGGAAGAGCTCGTGTTCCGCGGCATGATCGGTCGCGGGCTGGTCGCCCGGTGGGGATTCTTCGGTGGCGTGTTGATCAGTTCCGTCATGTTTGCCGCCGTCCATTTTCATCCCGTCCACGCCGCGGCCGTGTTGCCGATCGGGATTGCTCTGCACTGCATCTATCTGGCGACACGTAGTTTCTGGGCACCGATGTTGCTGCATTTTCTGAATAATGCGTGGGCCACCATTGCTTCGCGCATCCCGTCTGACGAGTTGTCCCCCGTGGTTGAAGAAGCCGCGAGTCCGGTGCTTTTGTGGGCCTCGTTAACGGCGATGGTGGTCTTGGGAGCCGTGTTGTATCGCACCCGCACCCGGTACATTTTGCCCGATGGAAGTGAATGGTCACCGGGATATGTCACCGCGGAATGCCCGCCGGCAGAACTCGGGGCCCGCATCGCCGGGGGAAGCGACACCGGTCGTAATTTATTAATGGCCGGCACCGCGTGGGCGTCATTCACCATCGCGTTCGTCTCGGAAATCGTGGTGCATGCGCGATAGTCCGTGGTTCGTGGTCAGTGGTGAAGAGACGAAACTGTCGCCGACACCGCTTGCGGTTTCGCGCCCCACGCTGATCCCACAGCGTGCGCACCTGTCGTCAATCTTTCACCAACCCTCCCATTCGTGAAATCGTCGTCAATTTCCTCCACGACGATCTTGTCGCATCCGATCATTCCCCATTTGCGAGGTAGAGTTCGGTATGAACCCTACTGCGCGATCGACGATCACTCCTTCTCCGTGTCATCGGACCATCGTCGTCCTGAGTGCTGTGTCGTTCTTCCTGTGTGGATCAACGCTTCACGCCGCATCCCCGCAGAAGATGCTTGAACTGGAATTCGGCGGCCGCAAACATCTTGGGACCGTGATCGCTCACGATCCCGCCATCGCGTGGTTTCTCGAACGCGATGGACGCTTGGCCCCGGTTGACATCGGCAAAGTGAAGGAGTTCCGTGATGTCGGCCGGTTCCGGGCGATGACGACGATGGAGCTGCGCGAGCAGCTTGGCAGGGAATTGGGGCGGGAGTTTCAACTCGCGATTGCCGGACAATACGTGGTCGCCGGGCCGCCGCAATCGGTGGAGCGGTTGGCCCCGTTGTTCGACAATCTGTATCGCGATTTTCAGGTGACGTTTGCGGCGCGGGGGTTCAAAATTCGTCCGCCGGACACGCCGCTGATCGCCGTGATTTATCCCGATCGCGGGGGGTTCGAGAAGTGCTGCCAGGCGGAAGGCATCCAGCCACAGTCCGGGTTGCGCGGCTTCTACCTGCCCGTTTCCAACCGCGTTGTGCTTTACGACACCACGAAGTCCGGATCGGAAAACACCGCGGCACTCGATGCCACTGTGCTGCACGAAGCGACGCATCAAGTGGCGTTTAACGTCGGCATTCATTCCCGTATCGGTCCGACGCCGAAGTGGGTCGTGGAAGGTCTCGCGACAGCTTTTGAACGGGAAGCAATGCGAACCAACGACCATCGCGGACCGGTGATAACGCGGGTCAATCCCGAACGGTATGCCTGGTTCCAGCGTTTTCGTCAGGAACGGCGGCCGCTGCGATCGTTGGCGCAATTCGTACAGAGCGAGGAAAGCTTTGAAAGCGCGACGCTCGACGCTTACAGCCAGGCATGGGCGTTGACCTTCTTCCTGTTGGAAACCCGCCCGAGTGAATATGCCCGGTATCTGCATGCGTTAGCTCAGCGCGATCCGATGAAAGCGTATTCCGAAGAGGAGCGACTCAAAGATTTTCAGGCCGCGTTCGGTCGCGATCTCGTCATGCTCGAAACGCACTTTCTCAAGTTCTATCAGGATCTGACACTGGTGAGTGCATCGTCTCGTTGAACTGCTCACCAGCCTGTAGCGCGAGCAAGGGCCCTCTGTTCGGCTGAGCTTTCACAGATTGGGTGGCGTCGTGTCAAGACCGACTTCTGTCCAATTCTCACCAAGTCCGGAATGGGCCTCCACTCCTCCTCTTCGCCTGTGATAGATTCACGTCACAGCTGGCAGAGATGGCACCACGAAACGTGGAAATTCTCGGGAGAGCGGCCATGAGCAGTGTCGGTTTCGGAGCGGGCGGGATCAATCCGCTTGTGAGTTCCACGGCGGGATTGGCTGGCCAGCAACGGGTCGCGAATGCGGGACAGCAGTCCGCTGATGCGGCCCAGCAGAAGTTCGCCGTCGATCAGAACGCCCTGACGGCGAAGGCCGTGGGCGACGTTTCCGATCTGAGTGAGACCGACGATCGGGACGCCGATGGTCGCCAACCGTGGTCGTTTCAGCGCCGCCAGCAGGACGCGAGTGGCCAAGCACGCCCGCCGACACCGCGCGTTCCCGATCCCGACGGCGAACGCGGCGGGCAACTGGACTTCGACGCCTGATTGGACGATGTTGTGCGCGGGTCTCCTGACCCCGCACTTCCGCTGACCGTAGGTCTCCCGGCTTTGGCAATCCTCCATCATGTTCACCGGCGTGGAGAAGAGGAGACCTACGGTCGAGACGAGTGCGGGGTCAGGAGACCCTCGCACAACATGAGCCAGCCGCGCTCCAACAATCTCGCAATGACACCGATCATTCCCCGTCGCGTTGCCTCTTCCGACGCAGTCGGATACGCTCGTCCATTCGCGAAAAAATGGTCCGCCTCAGTGGCGGTCGGACTTCGCGCAGGAATTGACGACCGTCCTTCTATTCGTGAATGAGCTTGCGGCATGGCCGATTCCGGTGATTCATCCAAGCGTCCCGCCAAAACTCCCCGGCGTGTTGTCCGCGGGGGGGACGATGCCCCCAAACCCGCGTGGTCGGGAACCGGGGCCTTGCTGTTTATCGGGATGTTGATGCTCCTGCTGTGGGCATGGCGTTCCTCACCCACGTCGCATGGCTCGCAGGTCACCTACACGTTCCTGAAGAATCAGGCCAACGCCAAAAATATCGAATGGGCCAAATACCGGGGCGACTATGTCGTCGGCCAGTTCAAGAAAGCGCCCATCGGTCCGAACAATGCCGAGCTGTCACAAAAGTTTAACGTGGGGTTGCCTCCGGAAGATCAGGGAGCGCTGCGAACCTATCTCGAAGACCATGGGGCCGAAGTTTCCGCCGAACCGACCAACGAGGTGGGAACTTACATCACCGGGTTAGTGGTGGTGACCGCGATCACGATGCTGATTCTGTGGTTCATGATCCGGCGGCAATCCGACCCGTTTTCTTCGGGAATGGCGGGAAGTTTCATCCGCAGTCCCGCGCGACGGTTCCGTCCGTCGGATCATCAGACGACGTTCGATGATGTGGCGGCGATGGAACACGCCAAACGCGAACTACAGGAAATCGTCGAGTTCCTCAAGACCCCGGCGAAGTTCCAACGACTCGGGGCACAGATTCCCAAAGGCGTGTTGTTGATGGGGCCGCCCGGGACCGGCAAGACACTGCTGGTGCGGGCCGTGGCCGGTGAAGCGGGCGTGCCGTTCTTCAGCATCAACGGCTCTGAGTTCATCCAGATGTTCGTCGGTGTCGGGGCGAGCCGCGTCCGCGATTTGTTTCGGACCGCGAAAGAGAATTCGCCGTGCTTGATTTTCATCGATGAAATCGACGCCGTCGGCCGCATCCGTGGGGCAGGTTTCGGCGGCGGTCACGATGAGCGCGAACAGACGCTCAACCAGATCCTCAGCGAAATGGACGGCTTCCAGCAGACGGAAGCGGTGATCGTGGTGGCTTCAACGAACCGCCCGGACGTGCTCGATCCCGCGTTGATGCGACCGGGCCGCTTCGATCGCCATGTGACGGTTGACCGGCCCACACGCACCGGCCGGGAAGGCATCCTCAAAGTCCACGTGCGCAATGTCCCGCTGGATGACAAAGTCGATCTGAAGAAAATCGCCAACAGCACGATTGGTTTCTCCGGTGCCGAGTTGAAGAATCTCGTGAATGAAGCGGCCTTGCACGCGGCGCGGGAAAATCGCAACTCTGTGACGAATGACGACTTTGAAGCGGCCCGAGACAAGGTGTTGATGGGCCCGCAGCGCGAGGAAATCCTCAGCCCGCACGAACGGGAAATGACCGCGTATCACGAGGCCGGTCACGCCCTCCTGGCGTGGATGCTGTCCGATGTCGATCCGTTACACAAGGTGACGATCATCCCCCGTGGCCGGGCTCTGGGCGTCACCCAGTTGCTGCCGAACGAGGATCGTTACAACGTCGGCGAGCGGCGGTTGCATTCGCAATTGGCGTTTATGCTTGGCGGTCGCGCCGCCGAGAAGATGATCTTCAACGAGTATTCCGCCGGTGCCGAAGACGACCTGAAGCGGGCCACCGGCATCGCGCGGCGAATGGTCTCCCGTTGGGGGATGAGCGATGTCATCGGTCCCGTCTCGCTGGGCAGTTCCGAGGAATCGCCGTTCCTCGGGAAGGAGTACCGCGAACAACGCGACTTCAGCGATGAAACCGCGCGCACCATCGACTCGGAAGTCCAACGATTCCTGACGCAAGCCGATCACCGGGCGATGCAAACGCTCAAGGATCACCGCGCCAAACTCGATGCTCTAACCCAAGCTTTGTTGAAGGACGAGTCGCTCGATTACCCTGAAATCGTCGCCGTGCTCGGCGAGCCGGAGCCCCGCTCCGACGCGGTCCCAAAGGCGACGGTTGAACCGTAACACCGCCACCAGCCCGGAGCGCGAGCAAGGGAGTTCGGGTTCTTCGTGGCACACAGAGATACGAACGCCCTTGCTCGCGCTCCGGGCTGGTGGAACTCTATTCTGCCTCTACGGGGAGATGCAGGACGACAAGTTTCTCCTCGGTCATCTCGCGCACCGCGTATTTCGGGCCTTCTTTGCCGAGGCCACTGTGTTTCAGGCCGCCGTACGGCATTAGATCCACGCGCCATTGCGTCGACCAGTTGACATGCAGGTTCCCGGCGTCGACATCGCGCACAAACCGGAACGCAGATTCGAGATCGCGAGTAAAGATCCCCGCGGCCAGACCGTAGGGAGAATCGTTCGCGATCCGGATGGCCTCGCGCACATTGTGGCAGCGCGTGATTGCGACCGCCGGTCCGAATAATTCTTCGCGACTGATACGGAGTTGCGGGTCGACCCGATCCAGAATCGTTGGCGCACAGATCGCCTGGTCGACTTGCCCGCCACTGACGAGTTCTGCTCCGGCGGACACGGCTTCCTTGATCCATTCCCCGACGCGCAGCGCTTCGTCCTGCCGCACCATCGGTCCCATCCTGATGTCGGCCGCGGTAGGATCGCCGGTGGTGATGGCCGCTACGCGCGGTTTCAGGGCGTCGAGAAAGTCACCCGCGATTTTCGTGCTTGTGAGAATGCGCTGGGCCGAGATGCACACCTGCCCGGCGTTGGCGTACCCGCCGGTGGCAATGGCGCGGGCAGCCAGATCGAGATCGGCGTCGTCCAGAATCAACACAGGGCCGTTCCCGCCGAGTTCCATCGTCACGCGTTTCAATCCCGCGCGACGGCAGATCATTTCGCCCACCGCGGCGCTGCCGGTAAAGCTGATCTTGCGAATCCGCGGTTCATCGCTAATCGCCGCACCGAGTTCACCACCTGGGCCAGTCACACACGCAATCGCGGTTTCCGGCACACCCGCCTCGAGCAGCACTTCCACCAGTCTCAAAGCCGATAACGGTGTGTTGCTCGCCGGTTTGATTAGGATCGCATTCCCCGCGGCCAGCGCCGGTCCGACTTTGTGACAGACGAGATTCAATGGGAAATTGAACGGCGTGATCGCCGCGACGACACCGCACGGTTGCCGAATCGTGAAGCCGATCTTCCCGGCGGCCCCCGGTGCCGCATCCAGCGGGACCATCTCCCCGGTGACACGCTTCGCTTCTTCTGCAGAGACTTCCAGCGTTTCCGCAGACCGGGCGACTTCCGCGCGGGATTCCGCAAGAATCTTTCCCTCTTCCGCTGTGATCGTACGGGCCAAATCCTCGGTACGGGCTCGCAGTCCGTCTGCCGCCTTCCGCAAGATTTGGCTCCGATCGTACGCCGACATCCGCCGCATCACGGCGGCGCCCTGCGCCAGCGTGTCGACGGCCTTGGTGATGTCCGCCGGCGTGCCGCGGGGGACGGTGTCGACGACGCGGCCATCGTACGGTGAAGTGATATCGATCTTGGATGCCGAATCGCGCCAACGGCCCGCGAAAAACATTTGCATTGAGCATCTCCAGGCGAGCGGGGGGACGTGAGTCCCCTCGGTGATTCGATTCTATTTAAGACACAATCACCGGGGGGAGTGACCTCCCCCCGCTCGCCAAAACTACGGGGCAATTTTCGCCACCGCGGCGTCCACCATAGGGACGACGGTATCGTTGATCGAATCGAAGCCGAACTTCGCGGTGACAACTTTCTTGCCGACGACGACTGCTGTTACCGAGGCCCGGTCATTCACGGCCCAACCCTCGGGACCCGCCGTGTCAACTTTACATACGGTCCATTGACTGGCCGCGAGTTGTAACGAACCTTGAATCTGCGACACGCGAGTGGCTCCCGCGGCAGCATCATCCACCATCCAGACAATCACCACTTGCAACAGCGGATGTAACATTTGCCGTTTCTGGATCGCGGTATCCAGCGATTTGACGAACCGCCCTGCCGGTCGATCAAACTTGGCCGCGGGGATGAAAAGGTAGACCGTTGGTGAATCAGTGCGTTGTGTGGCGATGTCAACCGCTTCCCCGGCTTGACCATTCGTGACCGGTTGCACCTTCAACGCGGTGATGGTCTGGTCAACCGGCGGGCCGGATTCGACTTGGGCTTCAGCCGCGGTAAGCAACAACATCATCACAACGGCAACTGAGAGGCAACAGCGCATGATGCGACTCCGGAGAGAGGAAAGCAGAGGACCGATGCCGTCAGTATAGCCGTGTTACCCGCGAATGTGGCGGGTTGAAACGGAAGCACCCCGGCTGGTTAAGAGCAGCCGGGGTACGGGTTGTGGGCGTTAATTACCGGTATGAAATGAGTCCGCGAGCCTCCTTCTTGCGTCCGGCCCCCTTGTCGCTCGAAGGAACCCGCGGACTCATTCCACCCGGTTCACAGCATTATGCGGCGACTTTCAACACTCGCATCGCCGAGCGATCACTGCGGGCACGGGTCGCCATGTCGATCACCTTCTGATCCTGAGCGGCTTTCACCGCGGCTTGCAGGGCCGGGTCGCGGTCAGCGGTCCGATCCACACTCTTGATGGTAATATCCGGGTTCACGCCGACACCGGCCATCTCGCGGCCTTCCGGCGAGTAAAACTTCGCCGTCGTCAACCGCAACGCGGACGGGACGCTCTGCATCGGGAACAACGTCTGGACCGTTCCTTTGCCGTATGATTTTTCACCGACGATGACACCCCGTCCGTTCTCCTGAATCGCGGCGGCAAAGATTTCGCTGGCTGAGGCACTGTCGTGATCGATCAGCACCACCAACGGCGTCTTCCATGTGTTGCTGAACTGGGCGACTTCCTCGCTGTTGTCGGCTTCGGTGCGGCCTTTTGTGCTGACGATGGTCCCGCTGGGAAGGAATCGGTCGGAAAGAGCAATCGCCGTGGTGAGCAGGCCGCCGGGGTTGCCGCGGAGATCAAACACGAGCGATTTCATGCCCTCGTTGTGCAGTTTCCACAGGGCTTCGTCCATTTCTTTGGCCGACGATTCGCCGAACTGGTCGAGCTTGATGTATCCGACGCCGTTGGCTTCCATCCGCACTTCGGAAACGCTGCTCACTTTGAACGACCGGCGGGTGAGGGCCACGTCGCCGATTTGTGTATCCCGCTTGAGATCAATTTTCACCGTGCTACCCATCGGGCCGGCAATCAAGTCCGCAGCACGGCTCAGTTCGACACCGCCAACTTGTTGGCCATCCACCGCAGTGATGATATCCCCGCGACGCAGCGTCGCTTCAGCAGCAGGACCGCCGGGCAGCACCTTCAGAATCTTCATCCCTTCCGGATGCGATTCCAGTTCCACGCCGATGCCGACCATGCTCCCTTTCAACCCGAGAGCCGAGTTCCCCGACTTTTCCGGAGCAATGAACATCGAGTATTGATCGAGCGTGTCGAGGGCACCGTAGACGAATTCTATGCAGACCACCGCGGGATTCACTCCGGCATCCGCGACCATTTGTTCGGCAGTCCGCATCACATCCACCGATTGCGAACGGTTGGCGACTCGCAGTTGGTTCGCATAGTCGCGGAGATCCTGTTGCAATGCCCGGGTGGTCGTTGCCGAGGGCCGTGTCCGCATGGCTTGCTGGAACGATGGGGTTTGTAACGCGACGGTCAGGTGTTCGAGTCCCGATTGCACGCGATCATGATAGCTCGTCGGTTGCACGTGGCGGTTGTCGATCATCTGTGACACTTCGAGATAGAGCGCTTCCCCGGCTTGCGGTGTGAGTTGCTGCACGATCCGGATCACGCGAGGATCGGTGTACCGCTTGGCGACTTTCTCCGCGACCGAAAGTTGCGGCTTGGTAGCCGGGGCCGGTGTGGTCGGGAGAGTACGGCGCGGTTGCCATTCCTCATTGCGGCCGGCTGGGACGACTTGTTTGCCGAACGGAATCGGTTCCAGCGTGGGGCGAAAATCGGCGGGAAGCGACGGACTGAAGTCGTCATCCTCTTCGGCCCCGAGGAACGGCCGCAGGCGTTCTTTCAATGCAGATGGATCACGCGAGCCGTTGCTCCCTTTGCCGCGATCGTAAACGCGCGGTGTGCGGTCAACCGAGAAAGATGAGGGGAGGGGGGCGTTCGTGATGCTTCCGGGAGCGGGACCGAAATCGGCCGCAGAATTCCGGAAAGGCGAGGGCGATTGGGCATCGCTGGCGGGTACCAGCGACAGCACACCCATCAAACCGAACAGGCTCAACATCACAACACGACGAACAGCGGGGAACACTTTCAGATTGGCGAACATGAGGCGGACTCCTTCCAGGATGAACAGGGGCTGTGTTCTCACAGCCGCATTGCAGAGGGCAGAACTAATTGTGGGCGAGCAGTTCGGAGACGTTTTCGAGTTCAATTTCGCACTCCGGGAGGGGGGCCAGTTCGCCGCGCACCACACGGACATCGTTGGGAGCCGCGACACCAATCTTGACGCTGGTGGGACCAGTGCGGATCACTCGGATGACAATATCTGAACCGATGCGGATGATTTCGTCTCGCTTGCGTGTGAGAACCAACATGTTCCGGATTCCTTGCCAGAGTTGACTGATCGTTGGATTTGGACTTGACGGTTTTTTGATTTTTCCCCCGTCATGCCATGACCATAATGCAGGGACTGTGCCAAACCGTTCGGCTATCTTTGCCGGTATCCATAAACTCTACTCAGATAGAACATTGTGACTCCGGAAAGATTTCAAACCGATTTGGGGTGGACGTGATCCCCATTTTTGATTGTAAGTCCTACCGAGTTTTCGCATCCCTGTTTTTCAATAGGAACGGAACATGCCAGATGCTGATTCAAAATGATTTGATTGCGAGTTCGGAATGATGGCGCATGTTTTGGCCGTTCGAACCTAACTCGCATTCAGACATGAAGAGGTCTGGTTGATCGCAGAATTGACTGTTCTCGTTTTGTGCGCGGTCCGGCACGGGTTCTGCGATTCCTCCTTTGCCATGCGGCCTGCCAAGTCGGCGAGGTCCAAAGCTGCGGCCCGCCGCTCCCCCGCGGGACTTTCAAGAGAAGGAACTGATCATGACCCTCAAGCCGTTCGCCTGCCTGATCACAACCGCCGTCGTGGCCTTCGCCGCCACTCCTGCTCCGGCGCAGAACTTCTTTAATCCCACCACCTGGTTCGTGCCGCAGCGCCCGTGCTATGGTCCGAACTGCGCCCCGACCACCGCTTACCGTCCCGCGCGCCCGGTCTATGGAAACTCCGGCTATGCGGGTCCGGTTGGGAACGGTTCGTTTTGTCCGGACGAGATCTGTGGACCGTCGTACTACCGCTCGAACGGTTACCGTGGTACGGGAGGCTATGGCCCGAACGGACCGTCGGGCCCGCGGTACTCGGCTCCGAGCCATGGCTATCAGTCACCCGCCCCGATGCCGTCGGGATGGAATGGTAACCCCGGCATAGTTCCGCGGTCGCCGTTCTATGACAATCGCGTGACACCGACGCGGTATGACTACGAAGACGAACGGCCGGCTACCCGCTTGCCGTACAACGGTCGCAACTACGGTACGAACAACAACAGCCCGTTCTATCCGTAGTCGAGGACTGAGTGATGCGTCGAGTGTTCGGGAGGGCGAGCTTTCGCCCTCCTGTTTTTTTGAGTGAGCGGCAAGGCGCTAGCCGCCGGTTCTTGAATCCTGAAAGACACCGGCGGCTAGCGCCTTGCCGCTCACAAACTTCATTGCGATTGCTTATCGGGTAAGGATTGCAGATAGAGCCAGATCGCATCGAATTGCTGTCGGGCGTCACCGTCGTAGATGTGATTGACCTTCGTGATGCGGCCATCGGTCACGAACTTTGGCATGCGGGTGCCGATGTCGAACCGCGGTGGATCGAGCACGAACCGGCGATAAAAGTCGTACCGCACCCGTTGTTTCACGGCGAGAAAATCGATCCCGCGGGCTAACTGCGATTGAGCATCTCCCGCCGCCAATTGCCCACCGATGCCGTGACATTGCCGACAATCAAGCCCGCCCTGTGTCAGCGTCAACTGCTTGCCGAGATCGAGAACATCTCCAGTGACTGTCATCAGAGGACGCTGTTTGGCCGAAACTCTTGCCGCATGTTCGGCTCCGAAGCCCAATGCAATTTTCGACGCATACGAGGGAAATGCCGGCATGCGGGCCTTAAGCCATGTTCGTTGCGATTCCTTCACTCTGCCGCCGATGATGTCCGCCATCGCCTTGGCATGCAGCTTGTCTCCTGCGAACGTGAGATTCGGCAATACTTCCGGCGGCAGCCCCCGGTCCGATTCTTCCGCGATGATCTCGCCGCGCGGACTGATGGCGTTGTCGCGATGATGGCATGCCTGACACCGCAGCCGTTGAATGTAACGCTCGGCGTCTTCTGCATCTGAGCGGAATACGACGGGATGGTGATCATCGCTGGTTGACAGAAAAGTCAGCAGTGCCGCGCGGTCTGCATCGGAAAAGCGGAATCGAGGAACAAACTGTTTGGTATCTTTCCCCATGCATCCGGCGGTGAGATCGTGAATGGCGACTGGCGGCAATTCTTTCCAACCTTTCGGCGGCTGACCGCCATGGCATGCCGAGCAGCGTGCGAGATAATAGAGCTGGTGTCCATGTTTAGGGACGATTTCGTGATTGAAACTGGCTCGATCGGGAATGGTCGGCAGTTTTCCGGTGGAACGAGTATAAATCACGCCTGACAGCGCGGCGGCCTCTTCTGGAGACAACCGAAAGTCCGGCATGCGTGTTGCGCGAAAATGTTCCTGAGGCCGCTGCAAGAACCTTGCAAGTTCCGCCGGCTCCACGAACTTTTCACGAGTGAAATGAAGCGAGACACGTCCGTAGGTGTCGGCCGCGTCGGGTGCAGTCCAACGATGGCACGCGATACATCCGAGATCTTCAAAATTCGCCACTGAGTCATCTGAGGTCGCGGCCGATACCGGCACGTTCGTATTTTGCGGGTACAGGGCCATCAGGTATCTAGTGATTTCGGCAGCATCGGCTCGCCCCCGTGTCGTATCGAGAAACATTTGCGGCATCTCGCCAATCCCGCGCAATCCTTGTGGATTCATCAGATGATGGAAGATGTACTCCAACCGCACTCGACTATTAATGTGATCGAGTTCCGGGGCAACGTCCTCTGGCCTCTTGGGCGTCGGTCCATGACATTGCCCACAACGATGATCTTCGAACAATGCGCGGCCGTGTCGCCATTGGGCTGATTTAGTGAGGAATGGGTGTTCGGGATCGTGCCACAACGCCGTCGGCGGTAGTGGTTCTTCGGCGAAGGTTTCGCTTTGCCACAACAACCGCCCGGCGGAAATCGTATCGGCTTGGCTGGCAACATCCAGCACGATGGGAAAGTATCCGCGGCCGAGGGTGATAGGGGCACTCCAGCCATCATTGGAATCAAAAGCGATGGTTTCGCCGGCAAGCGTGAATGATTTCACGCCGTTTCCTTCACCGCGAAACTGAAACGTGCCACGGTCGTTGATCTGCAACCAACCAGTGAATTGTCCGGTCCATGATCCGGGAGCGAGCCGCAATGTCGGGGCTTCGTTTCTCGCGACTTGCCATGCTGCCAGACGGGAGACGCGTACATCTTGTTGTTCTTCGCGTTGCATCGTGAGCATCAGACCGGTCTTCAATTGTTGCCGAATTGCCGGATCGAGCGTCCCCGGTGCGGCCTTGCGGACGAGTCGTGATTCGTCGATGGACTCCGCATGGGTGCGGTGAATCGTCGGATAGACGGCAAGTGCCGTACTGTGGCCGGCCGCGTCGGCGACCTGTCCGGTGATGGCGTACTGCATCGCGGGACGGAAGTCGTCCATTTCAAGGAAGAGCGTTTTGCCATCGTCGAGCACGGTCGCCGAGAGGACATCGACATCATCCCGGCCGACGGCGCCTTTTTTGACATCGCGGTATTCTTCGGAGCCGTATTCGGCCCCATAGCGGTAGTCCCATCGTTGGATGCGATACCGGGCGGCATCTTCGACGGCATCTTTGGAAAGTGGGGCGGAAAATGTCAGCGCGATCCCGTTTCGATACGACTTCATTGCCACCGGGGTGAGTACCGGTTGACCCGTGTAACGGACGCGTTGCAGACAACCATCGTTCACGGCGGACGAGACCCAGCCTTTCAAGCCGCTGACGTAGAGTTGCCCATCGCGCGGGTTAAACCGACCGCGCATCACGCCGGAGTCGAAGCTCAACGGCCACTCCATCGTCGCTCCCTGGGCGACACCATCGACGACCTCCCGCAGCACGGGCAACATCGTGCATTGGCCGAACGAAAAGTGGAGCATCAGCCCCGACAGCGGTCCCCAATTCTTCGTATCGGCCCAGCATTGACCGCCACAGGAATTGTCTTGCCGGCGTGGAATCCAGCACAATGGGGGATCGTAACCGAGCGGCCGTTTGTCGGTGATTTTCGGGCCTTTGTAACCGTAGTGATCGCCGGGATGAATCTCGAAAACTGCGGAGGCCGGGGTCCATTCCCCTTCCTGTGGCGCGGCGGTGATGATGTCCCCGCCCCCGACACCCAGACCGTTGGGATTGCGGAGTCCGGTCGCAATGGATTCCGCATGACGACCATCGGGACTGATGCGGACCACCCCTTCATTCGCATGGGCGAGGTACCAGTTGCCCTTCGAGTCCCGTTCGAGGCACGTCACGTAATCATGGCCACCCGGCGATGATTCATACTGGTTGCAGAAACACTCATACACATCGGCGGCGTGGTCACCGTTCTGATCGATCAGCCGCGTGATCTGATCGCGTCCCAGTACATAGACATGGTCGTCGACGATCTTTAGTCCCAATGGCTGAAAAAGTCCGGTGGCGTAACGCTTCCAGACGAGCCGTTGCAGGTTGTCATCGACACCGGAGACACGCCAGACATCGCCATGCGCAGTGCAGAGGGCGATGTCGCCGTTCGCGAAAAAGTCGTGACCGCCGACGAAAAGCAACGCTTTGTAGGGGTTGTCGACGGGAAGCGCGAGGGTGTCGATGACGTACGCGGCGTTGTCGGCCCCGCGCACGCCTTGGGTGACAATTTCTTCCGGCCAAAGCGTCGTCGCGGGTTGAATCCATGTCGCCGGGTCGTCGGCTGAGGGTTCCATTCGCAGCGCCGAGAACAGCGCTGCTCGTTGCGGCGCGTGGGCGATGCCGAGTCGGACTTCAACCCTCTGCGGAGTCTTTGCCGCGCCGAATCGCAGGTTGACGGCTCCATCGGACGTGGTGTCCCAGCGAGCGTGATTTCCCCTCAACAGCACTGCGGCCAGAGTCTGCTCACCTCGCTCGCAAACGAGCAGGCTCTGGCCGTCGTGTTGTTCGATGCGTGGGTTCGTGCCGAGTTGTCCCCAATGCAGCACGAGTTCCGCGGGACACGCACCGATCTCGATGTGCCGGCGAAAGAATCCCACGTCGCCGACATGCAGGAAGTCCGGGCGTTCGCGGATCGTCACGTCATCGACGGTATATTCCACGGCAAGTCGGCGGCCGTGTTGGTACATCTTTTTGTACTGCAAGCGGGCCGCCTCGGAACTGCCGGGGATCGACCAGCCGGGTTGATTCTTCACGGCGAAAATTAGGTCACCATCCAGTTTGGGAGCGGCAATTAATCCGTAGCGGGCCGGATCAAACTTCAGGAATCCACCCGTCCATGCGGCCCGCCACTGCAGGTTTTCGGTATCGAAGCAAACCGTGGCTTCCTGTTGCTCGCCGACACGCATCGACAGCGCTTTGCGGACTGGCGGCAGTTGATGCAGGAATAGATTGCTCGCGAGAAACGGCCCGACGTTGGTGTCATTCCACCGGCCATCGACCGAGTCCTTTTCGGTCCAATCAAAGCCGACGGCGTCTTTGCCCCAGTGGCTACCGGGTTCTTTCGCAGGCTTCGCGGTCACCTTCGGCAAGGCTTTTTCGTCATCGAAGTTCCAGAGTTGGATCGTCTGTGCATCCTTGGTGAGCGGGCCGGCCGGTGCCGCGGTGATTTCGCGCACGCCCTTGGAGAGTCGCACATCATCGATGAGTCCGCCGCAACCGATTTCACGAGCGACGAGTTCACCAATGGCCAAGCCGCCGGGTTGTGAGGGGCGATCGGTGCGGCGTTCGATTTTCTGATCCGCGACCGCTTGACCATCGACGAATAACCGCACGCGTGTGGGTTCGTAGATCATGGCGAGCGCGTGCCATTGGTCGTCGCAGATATTGACTTTGCTGCTGACATGATCGGGCTGATAACCGGGAAGATAGACCGTTAGTTCGCCCGACCCGGCCATCGAGAAGAGTTCCCAATGCGTGCCGGACGATTTCAGTTCGTTCGCGAGGAGAATGTTGTACGGGCCGCGGTCGGGGAGCTTCGCCCAGAGTTCGAGTGTAAGTGGTGCTTCACGAAAGGCGGGTTGACCCTCGAGATGGATGCCACCGTTCCGGGCTTCGAGGGCTTTGCCGAATTTTCCTGGCACAAGTCGCGCTTCACCCGGCGGCTTCGGCGGGGTGAAGGTGCGATACTTTGGTAATGGCCCCGCAGGCTTTCCCCCCAGTTGCGGTAACAACCAGGTGAGGCCATCGAGATTGTCGCTCAACCGTTCTTCGGCGTCATCCGACGTGTGGCCGAGAATGCCAATCGGTCCGCGGTACCCGCTCTCCTTCACCACTTTGAGCAATGGGAGATCGAGTGATCCTGTTCCCAACGGCATGATTTTCTGGCCGATCTGATCACCCTTCGGGATCATGCCATTCAAGTTGAGGGCCAGCAGATGGGGCATCATCTGTTTCAACAAGACGGGGAAGCGGTCAACGTGATCGTGCCCGTGGTGCTGGTTGTAGACGATGCCGACGTTGGGCATGTTCAGCCCGGCGATGATCGCCAATTGATTCTCCGGTTCGCCGAACCAACCGCCGTGGTTATAGAGGGCGACCGTGCACCCGATTTGCGCTGCGGCCTCGGCAATGGGACGCAGGCGTTGCACTTCGGCGTCGACGCGTTTCTTCTGTTCGTCCGCGTTCGCCGTGGGGCCGCCGCCACCGGTGACCCAGAGTTGCGTCTTGACGTTGTGGTCCCGTAAAGCGGCCAGCAGTGTGCGGGCTTCATCGTTCATGGCCGTGGGGAACCACAGCCCGGTGAGTTCGATCTGATGCTGCTTCAGCAGATCGAGTTCTTCGCCAAACGTCGGCAGATGCTCGGCTCGCCAGTCGTAGGCGTATTTCTTGAAGCCCAGTTTGGCAAGCATTTCGACACGGGCTTTCGGCCCGCGCTTCTTCGCATCGAACGGGACGATGCACCACGCGACAAGATTGTCGGGCTGAAACGGCTCGATGACTGGTGATTTCGGCTCAGCTGCAGACAGCGTGGTGAGACAACCTGCAATGCCAATCCAGAACGCAACTGTGAACGAGAGAAAACGCCCCGGCATAACGCGTGCTCCTCAAGATGATTCAACCGTGGTTTGCGACCCACAGTTGTAACATCTCGAAGTGATCACGTCGCGGTTCGTGCAGTGTTCCGTCACAGTCCGGAGCGCGAGCGACGGTTGTTCTGCAATACGTTCATCGCCCGTTGCCGGGGGCGATGCTTGCAGCATTGAGCAAGCATCGCATCATTCAAATGACTTCCGTCGCTCGCGCTCCGGGCTGAGTAAGGGATCAATCCCGATCACGCTACCGTGGTGAGCGTGCCGGTTTGCTCGCCGACTTATTCGGATCGGCGGCAAAGAAGTCGTCCTCTTCCTCGGATGGCGCGGGAGTTCGCGATGGCGTGCGGGTCCGCGTTGGCTCAGCTCGCTTTGTCGGCTCGAACTCGCGGAAGTCATTGTCTTGCGGTTCGGGGACGCGATTGTTGCGCGGGGGCGTGGTTGGTTCCGACGTGGGGAACAACTCGTTGTCGAGCGACTCGCGCTTCGGTTCCGGCTGAGTCCGCAAGCGACCGTTGCTGCCGGACGCCGTCCGTTTCGACGGCACATCGCGGACTTCATTCCGGACAGGGGGCACGTAACCGTCTTCGTCGTCGAAGCGTGTCGGCTTGGCGAGACCGGCTTTGCGGGCGACGGTGCGTGTCGTCGATTGCGTGGAATACCGTTGATTCACGAACGGCCAGGCTTGATTGCGATGCTCCGGTGGAAGCTGATCGTTGAGATTCTGGACGTACGGCCGAATCAACGCATTGAGTGCGTCGGGCAGAATCGGCGAGATCGTGTTCACCGTCCGGGCGGCAATCGTGCTGCTTTCCGACTTGAGAATGATGTCCCGCGCTTGCGGCGACACGGAGATCAACCCCACGGTGATGACGATGGCAATCAGGCCCCCTTTGACCAATCCCAACAAGCCGCCGAGATGCTTGTCGAACTCCGAAAGTTTCAAACGATCGAACGATTCCCGCAGCGACCGCATGAACAGGTACACGGCCAAGGAGACCGCGGCGTAAATGGCGATCATGGCCCATAGCTGGTTGAGCGGCGGCTGGCCGAAATACGGAGCCGCGGTGATCGACATGGGATAGGCAACCACGTAGCCGAGCACGAGCGAAACGATCGGCGCAATCTGCCAGATCATGCCGCGCCAGGCCCCTTGTATCATGGCCCCGAGGACCACGATGAGCATGACAACATCGTAAATGGTGATGGACATAAAAACCTTTCCCGTGAACGCGGGAGCTATTGCTGTTCGGTGTCAAACCGACGGAGCCGCGCCTGATAAACCGGACGGCGTCTCGGCGTCGTCGTCGGTGTGAGGGCGGGTTCGTTGCCGATCGTGATGGACTGTGGATCGGAGGGATCGGATGACGGTATTGACAACGGCGGTGGGACCGACCGTCGCGATTGCAGGTGGAACGAGCGCATGGTTTGCACCGTGATCGGCGCGTTCTCGATCGCGGATTCCTGAAACGCGGTGAGACCGAGCAGAATCAAGGTCGCATAACAGAAGGAATTCGCCCCGCCTTGAGTCCCGAAGAATTTGATCGCGGTGCCAAACGACGATTTTAGCCGCGGCCCGGTGGCCCCGAACTTGACGCTCCAGATTTCGTCCAGCAGCAGATGCGAGAAGAATCCGATCGCCATGCCGGACGCCTTGAAGATTCTCGCGACGGTGACACCTTCGTCGCACAACAAATACGTAATCAGGTACGAAATCGCGAGCGCGGGAATGCTGTGAAACATTCCGCGATGGACCGTGAATTTGCGGAAGATCGAGCCGAAACCGAAACGGATCAGCAGGTAGAGCGGCGCCCCGAACAGGATCATGTGCTCGACATCGATGCCGATGTAATGCAGCCGTTTGAACAGCAGCATGGGAGCAATGGCGGCGGCGAAGTTCAGCGTTTCCCGCGCAGGGATGCCGGAGTCGCTGTCAAGGTCGGGCATCATCCCGCCCATCGAGCAGAGGGCTCCGCCGACGGCGCACGTTCCCCAATCGAGTTGGTAATGCTCGTGCCCGACCCAGGCCAGGCCGAAGCCGAGCAAGGAGCTGACCGTGATGTGCGTCTGAAACCCGGCCATGATCGAACAGCTTGGAAGAGAGAAGGCCCCGTTCCGAAAAAGCGTGCAGTTGGCCCGCGGCGCGCGGCCGGAACCTTATGCCGTCAGATGAAATCGGTCAAGACGGAGTCGCCCACCGGGCGGAATCCGGGCTGGTCGAAAAGCCGAATGCGCATAGAATCGGCGCTTTCCGCCGTTGGGGACCGCCGCGTGCGGTCGGGGAGCCCGTCAGGATGATGCCATTCCGCGCCTGCGAGACGATTGCTGCCGTTTGGTTGATGGGGGCGGTTGCGACTCTGTTTGCTGCGGAGACGGCCTCTCCGTTGCACGATGACGCCGCACTGAACGATGTGCAGTGGCTCGGTTCCAAACTCGCGTTTGCCGTCGGTGAACGCGGCACACTGTGGAAATCGGCCGACGCCGGTCAAACCTGGATGTTCATCCCGACACCCACGACAGCGTCGTTACGAAGTGTTTCATTTCTGACCGATCAGATTGGTTACATCGCCGGTACCGAGTTCCAGCCGTTCGTCGGTTTGGAACGGGGTGTCATCTACGCCACGGAAGACGGCGGCGAAACATGGGATCGCTGTGGCGACACGCGGTTGTCCGGCGTGAAATCGCTGCGGTTCTTCACCCCGGACGACGGCTTGGCGGTCTGTACGCCATCGCCATCAGCACCGACGGGCATCTATCGCACACAGGATGGGGGCGAGACGTGGACGCCACTTGCGGGGCCGTCGAGTTCCAGTTGGAGTGCTGCGTATCTTGCCTCGCCGGAGTTGGGCATTCTCGTCGCCAAATCGGGACAAGTCGCGCTCATTGCCGATTCGCAGGTTCTCCCGTCGCGGTTGCCGTCGCTGGGGTCGCGCACGGTGCATGGCATCTGTCTGCACAATGCTGATACCGGTTGGTTGGTGGGTGAAGGTGGCCTCGTGTTGAACACTGCCACTGGAGGCGTTGTGTGGCAAAGCCCGCCGACACCGTTACCGGAAGAACTGCGGCACATCTGTGACTTCCGCAGCGTCGATGCTCGCGGTTCCGGTGTGTGGATCGTCGGTGCCCCCGGCAGCGTCGTGTGGCATAGCCCCGATGCGGGCAAGTCTTGGTCATCACAACCCACATCCGATCCGTCGCCGCTCCGAAAGATTCGGCTCATCACGCCGCAGTTGGGTCTCGCAGTGGGAGATTTCGGCCGCATTCTGCGCACGGAAGACGGCGGGCAGACATGGAAAACGATTCGCGGTGGCGGTCGTCGTCTGGCGTTGTTAACAGTCTCGCCGCGTGTGGATCGCGTCCCCACGGAACTGTTCGGCAAGATCGCGGGCGATCAGGGATTCCGTGCCGGCGCCTGGATTCCGACTCGGTCGACTACCGCAGGACAAGCCGCAGTCACCGCTGATGGACTAGCCGCCGCGATGGCTTCGGTCGGTGCGGCGAGTGGGGCCATCGATTGGCGATTACCAATCGATATTCCGGGCCTCGATCACAACGGTGAACGGCTCATGTCGCGCTGGCAGGAGCAAACGGAAGGCCGCGCGCCAACCGTGTTCTTGTCATCCGTTGTGAAGCAGCTGCGGATGTGGCGGCCCGATGTCGTCGTGATTGATGACGCTCCGGACGGAAACGCCCTCGCGCAGTATGTGCAGCAGGCGTTGCTGGCCGGTGTCCGCGAAGCCGGCGACGCCACGCGGCATCTCGATCAGGTCGAATTCGCCGGGCTGCCGACATGGAAGACGCCACGCGTCTATCTGCAGTTGCCGGCAGGCAGTCGCGGATCGGTGAGCATTGATCCACACGAGTTTCTGCCGCGATCTCGAACAACGGTCCAGATGGCCGCCGCACCCGCCCGGTCACTGCTGGGACAATCCACGACCGGTGCGTTGTCGTTCCGTGCGATCCAACCGGAAGAGGTGGCGGGATCCGGCAGCAGCGACTTCTTTCAGGGATTGAACGTCTCCCCCGGTTCAGCCACACGTCGCATGCTCGATGCGATCAACGAAACCGACTTGGCTGCCGATCAACAGCGCGTGCAGAAGCTACGGCACTTTTCCGCGTTGACTGCTGCGGCGATGAAAGACAATGGACAAACCTTACAACTTGCCGCGCAGCTGCCCGACGTGCTGCGACAGGCGAAGAAAGAGGAAGCCATTGCCTTGTTGAGCGATCTTGCTCAGAGTCACTCCGATCGCTCGCAATGGGATTCCGCGGAGGCCACGTATCTCGATCTCGTTCGTCGTTACCCCGAAGACCCCGCAGCGTTGGCGGCCATGCGGTGGTTATTGCAGTATTGGACGAGTGCAGAAGTCGCATGGCAGCGGCAGAAGTCCCGCGGCACGATGGTCACCCTGCAACAGAACGACGTGGGGGCCTTGCAGAATCGAGTGCAGCAGGCGGGAGGACAAAGCCCGTTCGTCGCCGCCCCGCGGAGTGTGAAAGACATCATCCCAACGAGTACCAGCGGGTCTGTGAATCGCGGGCTGGCCAACCGCAAGGGGACCAATCCGCAAGCCCCACCCGATGCACTTGCCGAATGGCGCAAACGGGCCGCGGGTCTGGCGCAGCAATTAGAAGATCAGTCGCCGACATTGTTTGAACGACCCGAGATTCAATTCCCGCTGGCGGCATTGCGACGCGCTCGTGGCTCCGCAGGTCAGGCCGATGGCGTGTATCGCCGCTTCTCGACGGTCTCGCCAGATGAATCCACAAAACTGCTCGCCGAGCGCGAATTGTGGCTCGGCCAAGGAACGGCGGAAGTCCCACGACATCTGATCGTCTGCAAACGAGCCATCGTCCGACCGCACCTGGATGGCGTCTTCTCGGACGAATGTTGGCACCAATCCACAGAATTGACCATCCGTGATCAATCCCGCGAGGAGGACGATGCGGGACCATCAGCGTTGGTGATGCTGGCCTATGATCAACAGTTCCTTTACGTCGCCGCCAGTTGCACACGGCTTCCCGGTGCGCCGGTGACGATGCCCGTGCCGAGTGATCGCCAACACGACGCCGCTCTTCAGGATCAGGATCGCCTGGCCATCGCGCTGGACGTGGATCGTGACTACGCAACTTGGTACGGCTTCCAGGTCGATCAACGGGGCGAAACTCACGACCGCTGCTGGAACAACGACGGCTGGGATCCGCAGTGGTACGTCGCCAGTCAAGCCGACGAAGAACGCTGGCGGGTGGAACTGGCGATCCCGTGGGACGAACTTGCTCCCGCCGCCCCGATGCCGCGCGATGCCTGGGCCATCAGCCTGATGCGCGTGATCCCGGCTCACGCCGTGCATAGCTGGACGCCGCAATCGCACTGGCCGGTGCAATGGGACAGCTTCGGTCTCGTGCGCTTCGAGTGATTCGCTGTCAAATCATCTTGTGAGCGGCAAGGCGCTAGCCGCCGGTTCTTGCATTGCCTCCGGAACCGGCGGCTAGCGCCTTGCCGCTCACTGACATCAGGCTTGCCCAAGCTGCATGCATCACGGTCGAACGCTACACTGCGGACACGGTGTCATCACTGGGCTCGATCACACCACATCCGGAGTGAGGACCGCATCCATGAAAGCGTTCACGGTTGAGTCGCCCGGCGGTTGGGCAGGGGCGGCATTACGAGATGTGCCCATACCCGCGCGGCGACCGGGGTGTGCGTTGGTCGAGATGCATGCCGTCGGCTTGAACCCCGCGGATAACGATCAGATTTTCGGACGTTACCCCGGTGGACCCAAACCGCCGTTCATTCCCGGCCGTGATGGCGCGGGCATTGTTCTCGAACCGGATGACGGTGGTCGCTGGCAAGTTGGTGATGAAGTCGTCGTCCTGCAATCGGAAACAACCGATCTCACTCACGGCACGTTGTGCGAACAGCAATGGCTCTCCGCGGAAAATCTCGCGCGGCTGCCGTCTGGTTGGCCGATGGCCGATGGTGCCGCGGCTCCGTTGGTTTACCTGACTGCGTATCAGGCGTTGACCGTCGGGGGACTGCTCCGTCCCGGCAATGTCGTATTGGTGACCGGTGCCTCGGGCGGCGTCGGCGTTGCCGCTGTTCAGTTGGCACTGGCATTGGGAACGACCGTCATTGCGCTCTCGCGGTCAGAAACCAAGCGCGAGCAGTTGCGCGGACTCGGTGCCCAGCATGTCTTCGCCCCGGATGATCCCGACCTGAAAGGAGCGATTCGTCAGGCCACTGGTCGCCGCGGGGTGGATGTGGTCGTCGAATGCGTTGGCGGCCCGTCGTTGGGATTGGCGGTGCATCTGCTCGATGTCGGGGGCCGGATTGGTGTCGTTGGCGTGCGGGCGGGAATCGAGGGCGCGGTGCCGATCGTGCCGCTGATGTTCAAACGCGGTAGCCTGCATGGGGTTCTATTAACACTAGAGCCGCCGGAAACCGCCCAGCAGAATTGGCGTACGGTCGTCGAACTGCTCCAGACACATCACGCCGAACCCATGATCGCCGCACGCTTTCCGCTTGCTGAGACGGCCGCGGCATTCCAGCGCCTGGCAACCGATGTCTTCGGGAAAGTCGTCGTCGACATTCGTTAGGTCAAACGGCGTTCGGAGATTCCTCCGTTTCGGCTGATCCGGTGACGCTCATTTTTCGTTTCCCACTTTCAGCAAAGACTTTGCGCCAAATTGGCATGATGAATATTCACCAAATCTTAACATTCGTGCCGTCGCAATCTTAACAATTCCGCGATACCGTTCTTCACAGTGCTCCAGCGGTCAAAAGCAGGCCGTATCGAAATCTACGAGAAGTTCCCCAAGACGGGCAACATAATGATGATGAAGCAGGTTAGGACGGCGGCTACACTCTGTGCGCTCGGCGCCGTATTCTTTGCGGTCGTGCCGGTCGGCTGCCGGTTTGAATCGCAGAACGGCTCCGCTCCGCAACTCAACGAGACGGGGGGAGCCCCGGCTGCAGGCGGGCAAGTCCAGGCCATCACGGTCGATGGCTCGAGCACGGTCTATCCCATCTCACAGGCCGTCGCGGAAGCGTACAAGGCCAATAAGCCGGGAATTGAGATCTCGGTGGGGCTGGCGGGCACGGGTGGCGGGTTCAAAAAATTCGCGCTCGGCGACCTCGACATCTGCGACGCCTCCCGCCCGATTCGCGATTCCGAAAAGGAAGCCTGCGAAAAGGCCGGCGTGAAATTCCTCGAACTGGAGGTTGCCATCGATGCCCTCACCGTGGTGGTGAATCCGGCCAACGACTGGGTGCCGTGCCTGTCGGTCAGCCAGCTCAAGAAGATCTGGGAACCGGACAGTAAAGTCACGAAATGGAACGAGATCGACCCGAACTGGCCCGATCACAAGATCGAACTTTTCGGGGCCGACACGGATTCCGGTACCTTCGATTACTTCACCGAAGCCGTTGTCGGTAAGGCGAAGCAGAGCCGGACCGACTACACGGGCAACTCGAACGACAATGTTCTTGTGCAGGGTGTCGCCGACGAGAAGTATGCGTTGGGATACTTCGGCTACGGCTACTATGCAGAGAATCCAGACCGTCTCAAGGCCGTCGCGATCAAGGCAGCGGACGACGGTGAATGCGTGCTGCCCTCGGCGGAGACCGTGGATAACAACACCTATGTACCCCTGTCGCGGCCACTCTACATCTACGTCAACAAGCAGTCGTTGACGCGCCCGGAAGTCGCCGAGTATGTGCAGTTCTATCTCAGCGAAGCGGGCCAGAAGCTGGTCACCGAACGGAAGTTCCTGCTGATGAAGGCCAACGTGCAGAAAGTGATGCAGGATCGGCTCGCTGAGGCGTTGAATTAAGCCGGGTGTGTATCGACGGGTTTCGTGATGGTACTTTCCAAGAGATGGGCATGACCGCCGGTTCTCCGCCGCCGACAACCCCAGCGAACGCTCAGGTCAAAGTGCCGCGGGGTTCGTCGCTGAAGCGCCGTTTTACCTGGAACGGTGCCTACGAAAAGTGCATCCGGATCGTGTTGCTGGGATGTGCGCTCGTGTCGGTGATCACGACCGCTTCGATTGTCTTCGTGCTATTGTACGAATCGGTCTTGTGGTTTCCCGGCCACACGCCGTTTTTCGGTAAAGTGTCACTCGTCGAGTTCCTCACGGCGACCCAATGGACGCCGCAGTTTGACGGCAATCAGCACTTTGGCATTCTGCCCCTGATCTGTGGGACATTGCTGACGACCGTCACCGCGGGAGCCATTGGTCTGCCGATGGGATTGGCGAGCGCCATCTATCTCAGCGAATACGCCTCGCCGCAGGCGCGATCAATTCTGAAGCCGTCGTTGGAACTGCTCGCCGGCATTCCAACCGTCGTCTATGGCTACATCGGTTTATTCTTTCTGACACCGCTGTTGATCAAGCCGGTGTTGACGGGCGTCTTTGGTCTCTCCGTTGACGGCTTCAACGCACTCAGCGGGGGCATCGTCGTCGGTCTCATGATCATGCCGATGGTGGCCTCCCTGAGCGAAGATGTGCTGCGAGCGGTGCCGTCGAGTCTGCGCGAAGCAGGGTACGCGCTCGGGGCGACGAAGTACGATGTGTCTGCGAAGATCATTGTGCCATCGGCGCTGTCGGGCATCATTGCGGCGTTCCTGCTGGCGTTGTCGCGGGCGATTGGTGAAACGATGGCCGTCGCGATTGCCTGCGGGAATCGGCCACAGCTCACGTTGAACCCGCTACGGCAGATTCAGACCATGACCAGCTTCATCGTGAACATGATGAAGGGCGATACGCCGGTCGGTTCGATCGAATATCAAAGCCTGTATGCGGTGGCCTTGGTGTTGTTTCTGATCACCCTCACGATGAACTACGTTTCGCAGTGGATTCTGCGGCGGTATCGCGAGGCGTACCAATGAGCCAGACGCCGGAAAATTTCAGTGCGAATCTCGCGTGGCGACACCGCATGGGGTGGCTATTCGCCGCGACCTGTCGTTTGGCGACCTGGGCCAGCGTGGTGTTCCTCGTCGTCATTCTGCTGGTGATCGTTTCCCGAGCCTGGCCACGGCTGACGCCGGAATTTTTGACCCATTTCGATTCCTACAAACCCGAGTCCGCCGGGATGCTGGCGGGGATTCTCGGCAGTTTCTGGTTGATCCTGTTCACCGGCGCAATCTGTGTCCCGATTGGTGTCGGCGCGGCGATTTATCTCGAAGAGTACGCCCGGTCAAATTGGCTGACCCGGTTCATTCAATTGAACATTTCCAATCTGGCGGGTGTCCCGTCGATTGTCTTCGGGATTCTCGGTTTCACGGCCTTCGTGCGGATGTTCGGTGTGCCGCGCACGGCTATCGTCCTTGCGCTGGGCTTTGCGGATGTCCGCATCCCGTTGCCGTTTGGACGGTCCGTCATTGCGGGGTCTTTGACATTGGCCCTGCTGTGTTTGCCGGTGGTGATCATTGCGTCTCAGGAAGCCTTGCGTTCGGTTCCGGCATCATTGCGGCATGCGGCGTTGGCCCTCGGCGCAACGAAATGGCAGACGATTTCCCGACAAGTGCTTCCCGCTGCGATGCCCGGGATTCTCACTGGTGTGATTCTTGCTCTCTCTCGCGCTTTGGGGGAAACGGCCCCGTTGGCGGTCCTCGGTGCGGCGTACTTCATCACGTTCGCTCCGGGGCGGATTAACTCGGCGTCCGATCTGGCTCAGCATCCCGACCGGTTGCTGCAAGTTCCGTTCGACCAGTTCACAGCGATGCCACTGCAGATTTACAATTGGGTGAACGAGCAGTCCCGTGATTTTCAGCAACAGGTCTCCGCCGCGGGGATTGTGGTCCTGCTGGTGGTCTTGGTCCTGATGAACGGCTCGGCCATCCTGATTCGGCAACATTTCCAGCGGAAAATTCGTTGGTGACTACCTTGGCTGTTCCCATGTCGTCTGCGCGTCCTGCTAATCCGTCGCATATCGGGCCTCCCGCTCCCACACTGGGAGCGGCGGCAAACGCTGCGCCGGATGGCAAGCGGAAAATCAAGATTCAAACGACCGACATGGGCTTCTTCTACGGGACGCACCAAGCCTTACAGAAGATTACGCTCGATATCCCCGAACGCTCCGTCACGGCGTTGATTGGTCCGTCCGGTTGCGGCAAGAGCACGTACCTGCGGTCGCTGAATCGGATGAACGACATCATTGAAGGGACGCGGGTCATCGGGAAGGTGCTCCTCGACGGCGAGGACATCTACGCTCGCGATGTCGACGTGGTCGAACTCCGCAAGCGTGTGGGGATGGTCTTTCAGAAGTCGACACCGTTCCCTAAGTCCATCTTCGATAACATCGCGTTTGGACCGCGCATTGCCGGCGTCCGGAGCATGGCGACACTCGCCCCGCTGGTGGAGCAATGCCTCAAGCAGGCCGCGCTCTGGAACGAAGTCAAAGATCGTTTGAAAGACTCGGCACTGGCGCTATCCGGCGGGCAACAGCAACGGTTGTGCATCGCCCGGGCGTTGGCCACGAATCCCGATGTGCTCTTGATGGACGAGCCGGCCTCCGCGCTCGATCCCGGTTCGACCGCCCGCATCGAAGACCTGATCGACGATTTGCGGAAGAACTACACGATTGTCATCGTCACCCACAACATGCAGCAAGCCGCGCGTGTCAGTGAACTCACGGCATTTTTCTGCATGGGGCGACTGGTAGAAGTCGGTCGTACCAAGCAGCTCTTTACGAATCCCAAAGAAAAAGAGACGGAAGACTACATCACAGGGCGCTTCGGCTGAGCCGTGGCGGACAGCTTTTTGCACGGTCCCCGGCAGTTCGATCGCCAGGGAAGGAATACCGCATGTCGATCCACCTCATTCGCGATCTCGATACGTTGCATCGGCTGCTGCTGACGATGTGCAGCCGCGTGGAAGACATGATTCATTCTGCGGTCGATGCGCTGCACAACCCGGACTACAGTCGGGCTCGCGACATCATCGCTCAGGACGACGCGATTGATACGCTCGATGTCGAGATTGAAGAAGAGTGTCTGAAGCTGCTCGCACTGCACCAACCGGTGGCGATCGATCTGCGCCGGATCACAACCGTGATGAAAATCAGTGCGGAACTGGAACGCGTGGCTGACCTCGGGGCCAGCATTGCGGAGCGAGCCTTGGGCATCATCAGCACGCCCGAAATCGCCGTCCCTGAGAACCTCAAGGAAATGTCGCGACAGGCGCTCGACATGTTGCACCACAGCATCGATGCCTACGTCCATCTCGATGTCCGGCTGGCCCGCCGGGTTTGTTTGCTCGACGAATCGGTCGATCAACTCAATCGTGAAATCATCGGCGAGCTGACCTCGCTGATGCAGAACCGCCCGGATCTGATCGATCCGGCACTCCATTTGTTCTCGGCGTCGCGACAGATCGAACGCATCGCCGACCATGCTACGAACATCGCCGAGGACGTGGTGTACCTCGTTCAAGGTGAAATCATTCGGCATCGCAATCGGATCGAGGCTCGTGGTCCGCAATCCGACCCGGCGACCGATGTCGCCTGATTCGCGCACGAACTTCTCGAAACGTTGAGCACTGTGAATCACGTCGATTCTCACCGGGAACGGTTCCCGGCGGGAGCTTCGTTGTCCTGGCTAATGAGCGAAGATGTCGAAATCACGATTGCTAATCGTTGAAGATGAACGCTCCCTCTCGGAAGTGCTTCAGTACAATCTGGAGAAAGAGGGATTCGAGGTGATGACGGCCGCGGACGGTCAGGATGGCGTCCGCAAAGCGCAGGCCCACACGCCCGATCTGGTCGTGCTGGACCTGATGCTGCCGATCATTGAAGGGTTTGAGGTCTGCCGCATCTTGCGGAGCGATCCCAAGACGCAGAACATTCGGATTCTCATGCTCACGGCACGGAGTGAAGAGGTCGATGAGATCGTCGGCTTCAACATGGGGGCGGACGACTATGTCACCAAACCGTTCAAGATCAAGCCACTGATTCATCGCATCAAGGCGTTGCTGCGGCGCGACGCTTCGGCCGAACAGGCACGCGATGTCATCAGCGCCGGCGGAATCGAGATCGATCGCGTCAATCATCTGGCCCGCGTTGAAGGACAGGATTTACATCTGACGCCGACGGAGTTCCGTCTGCTGTGGACGTTGGCCCGGCAACCGGGGCGTCCATTTGGGCGCAACGAATTGATGGACCGTTGCCGCGGCGAAGATGCGAACGCGCTGGAGCGGACCATCGACGTGCATGTGCGGTCGCTGCGGCAGAAACTGGAGCAACGGGCGGACTTTATCGAAACCGTCCGCGGCGTGGGTTACCGCTTTCGGGGGGATGCGGTATCGGTGCCTGCTGAAGGGGAAGCCTCACCCGCATAGCCCGTGCCGGATGGGGCCGGTAAACTCGCTGATAGAAACGTGCAGCGTTGTTGCTGTGATGCGTTTCCGTCCGAAGCGAGAGATTAGAATGCGGCCACAACGGTTTTGGTGGATGGGGGTGCTGTGCTTTGGCACTGTGCCAGCGGCATTCCCGTCGGAGCCCTCACCGGCAGCGTGGACCGAGCGCCGCATTGACCCGACTTTGCGAGATGGCTGGGCGTTTCGCCCGTTGCAATCCATTCCCATCCCTAACGGGGCCGATGGTGACATCGCGAATCCGATCGATCGGTTTCTGTCCGTCGCCCAGCAGACGGCGGGAGTGAAGCCGAATCCATCGGTTGATCGTCGCACCCTGATCCGCCGCTTGTCATTCACGTTGACGGGACTGCCACCGTCCGCCGAGGTTGTCGCCACATTCGTGAATGATCCCGCACCCGATGCTGTGGAACGAGGTGTTGATCGTCTTTTTACCAGTCCGCATTACGGCGTGCGTTGGGCTCGGCATTGGTTGGATATCGCAAGGTTTGCCGAGAGCCATGGGTATGAACATGACTATGATCGATTGAACGCCTACCACTACCGCGATTTTGTGGTGCAAGCCTTCAATGCCAATCAACCGTACGATGAGTTCGTGCAGTGGCAAATCGCCGGTGACAAGCTCGCCCCGGACAATCGCCAGGCATGGATGGCGACCGGGTTTCTCGCTGCGGGACCACACAGCACGCAAATTACCAAACGGGAAGTCGAACGCCAGCGGTACGATGAACTCGATGACATCGTATCGACCATCGGCACCGCGTTGCTCGGATTGAATATCGGTTGTGCCCGGTGTCACGACCACCCATACGATCCGATTCCTCAAGCCGACTTTTATCGTCTCGCGGCGTTTGTTACCCGCACAGTTCGCAGCGAAGTGGAACTCGATTTCGATCCCGACGGATACCGTAAAGCCATCGCCGCGTTTGCCGAGCAACACCATCCGTTCGTGGAGGCGATCACTCAATACGAAGCAGATGGTCTCCGTCAGGCCTATCGAAAGTGGCGGGAAACGGCTCCACCCTCGGCACTGCAATCTACGTGGCTGCTGCCGGCGCGGGTCTCGGTATTCTCTACGAACGAAGCCCAGTGGACAGCGTTGGCAGACGGATCGTGGCGGGTCACCGGCCCGATGAAAGACGACGAAGAGTACAGCATCACTCTGCAAACGAATGGCTTGACGGTGACGGCCGTGCGTTTGGAAGCGTTGACTGATCCCTCGCTGGTTCACGGTGGCCCCGGTCGGGATGACGAGGGGAATTTTCTGCTGAGCGGCGTGCGGATTTTCCCGCGATTCGGAGACGAATTGCTTTCGCCTGCGGTCCCTATCGCCCGTGCTGTCGCCACCTTTGAACAAGTGGGTACCGGCCTCGCCGGAACACTCGATCGCCGTGCCGAAACCGCGTGGGGAGTCGATCCGCAATTGGGCCGACCGCATGCCGCCGTGTTTCACCTCGCGAAACCCCTTCGTGTGCAATCGGAGGATGAGCTGACTGTGCGGCTGGAGTTTGCGGCACGTCCACGAGCCTCGATTGGACGCCTGCGGGTATCGATCTCCACGGTCGAGAATCCGCCCATTGATGTCGCGACTCTTCCAATTCCGGAACGTGTCGCCGAAGTATTAAAGCAGTCGCCCATTAAACTGGCGAAGGACGACTGGTCGGCGCTCACCCGCTGGTTTGCCCCGCAGGATGCCGAATGGCGGCGGCTTGATGCGCTCGGGGATGAACACGCCGCGTTGGCACCGCAAGCCATGCTGCGGTCGGTACTCGTGGCGACGGAAGGCCGACCCGCGATCCGGCTGCATACTCAAGCCGCCGAAGAATATCTCTCCAGCACACAATTCCTCGTCCGTGGCGACCCGGCCCAACCGGCGGGAATCGCGACGCCTGGCATGCTCCAAATCCTGGATCGTGACACCACGCTGAAGCCACGAACGACGCGGACTGCATTGGCAGGCTGGTTAACCGATGTCGAACATGGCGCGGGGGCCCTGCTCGCGCGGGTCATTGTGAATCGACTGTGGCAGCACCATTTCGGGACGGGGTTGGTTGCCACGCCCGATGACTTCGGCACGCGCGGCAGCGGTCCGTCACACCCCGAATTGCTCGAATGGCTCGCCTCCGAATTGATTCGGCACGACTGGCAGCTCAAACCAATTCACCGGTTGATGGTGACCAGCGCAGCGTATCGCCGCACGTCATTCTCAACGCCCGATCTGATGACGGCTGATCCCGATAACCGATGCTTTGCCCGATGGACATCGCGCCGTCTGGAAGCCGAAGCGCTGCGCGATGCGATGCTCGTCGCTGCGGGATCGCTGGATGATCGCCTCGACGGGCCCTCCGAGCGCGAGCCGTTACACTCGCGACGCAGCGTCTATTCGTTCATCAAGCGAAGTGCTCCGGAACCGTGGTTAGCCGCATTCGATGGGCCGGACGGTTGCCGTGTGGAAGGCCGCCGGTCACAAACGACATCGCCGGCGCAGGCGCTCGCGCTCATGAACGGCGAACAGACGCGTGCGAAGGCAACGATGATGGCCGAACATTGTCGAACGAATCCCGACGATCCGTTGCGGGGAATTTTTCAATCGGTACTGCAACGCGATCCCTCACCGTCCGAGCGTGAGCAGATCGTGAGATGGCTCGGCAAATTGCCGACCGCTGAACAGTGGGCCGACTTGTGTCAGGTGGTGTTGAGCCTTGATGAGTTCGTCTTTCTCGATTGAAGTCTAATGTCCGCGGAACCGTTGCCAACACCGTTGAACACTCTCGCCGAGCGATTGTCGCGTCGCGACTGGTTGCAGCGTGCGGGAAATGGTTTCGGTGCGCTCGCCTTGGCACAAGTTCTTGCCGACGATGCGGCGGCCGAATCGACCCGCAGCGGCCATCATCCGGCGTCGGCGCAGTCGGTCATCTGGCTGTTCATGAACGGCGGACCGAGTCAGATCGATACGTGGGATTACAAGCCGGAACTCGCGCGTCGGCACGGTCAGGAATTGGCGGGCCTCGATCCCACGACGGGGTTCTTCCCCACGGCCATCGGTCCCGTGATGCAGTCGCCGTTCGCGTTTCGACAATATGGCGCGTGCGGTCACTGGGCGTCGGAGTTGTTCCCGCATCTCGCACGGCACGTCGACGACGTGGCATTCCTCCACGCGTGCTGGGCCGAGTCGAATAACCATTCGCCAGCTCTCTTCCAGATGAATAGCGGCTTCACACGGCAGGGGATGCCGTGCTTTGGTGCGTGGGTGGCGTATGGACTCGGCAGCCTCAGCCGCAATCTGCCGAGCTTTGTGGTGATGACCGATCCGTGGCAGCGCGGGCAGCCGAAGGGACACGGTCAGAACTGGACCGCGGGGTTCCTGCCGCAACCGTTTCAGGGAACCGTGCTCGCTGACTCCGATGAGGCACTGCCCTTTGCACAACCTGGGGCGGGAATGACGCCATCGCGGCAACGTCAACAGATCGACATGCTATCCGCGCTCAATCAGGAGTACGCCGCACGGTCTGGCTTTGAAGATCGCATGGCGGATCGTCTCGCCACTTTTGAACTGGCGATGCGGATGCAATCGGCGGCACCGGATGTCGTAGATCTTGCAACCGAAACCGTCGATACACAGGAACTCTACGGATTGCATGACCCGCGCTGTGCGCCGTTCGGTTGGCAGTGTCTTGTCGCTCGCAGGTTGATCGAACGCGGTGTCCGCTGCGTGCAGATTTACAGCGGCGGGACCGAGAACGAGCAAAGCTGGGACGGGCATCAGAACATCGTCACGAATCATCGCCGCTTCGCAATGGAGACCGATCAACCGATTGCCGGATTGCTCGCCGATCTGAAGCAGCGCGGCCTGCTCGATTCCACGCTGGTGATCTGCAACGGCGAGTTCGGCCGCCTGCCCATCGTCCAGCGCGGCGGCAGCGGGCGTGATCATAATCCCCACGCCTTCACCACATGGCTCGCCGGCGGAGGAATCCGCGGCGGCGTCTCGCACGGCGTCACCGACGAATTCGGCTTCCAGGGGATCGAGAACCGCGTGAGTATTCCCGATCTGCATGCCACGCTGTTATGGCTGCTTGGCCTCAATCACGAACGGCTCACGTATCGTCATCAGGGCCGCGATTTCCGGCTGACGGATGTGAGCGGCCGCGTGATTCGTGAGATTCTGTGAGCGGCAAGGCGCTAGCCGCCGGTTCTTCTTCACCGTGCTCAATCTCAAGAACCGGCGGCTAGCGCCTTGCCGCTCACAAAGACGGAAACTACGTCACCGGGCCCCACGTCCATGGGTAGAACTCTTCGTCACCGATGCCTTGCGTTTCGCTCTTGGTCGGTTTGCCGCTGGCGACGGCGATGACTTCTTCAAAGATTTCGCGGCCGACCTGTTCGATGGTTGCTCCGTCGAGAATCGTTCCGGCGTTGATGTCCATGTCGTCGATCATGCGGTTATACATCGGCGTGTTCGTCGCGAGTTTCATCGTCGGGACCGGTTTGCAGCCGAAGACGCTGCCACGACCGGTGGTGAAGCAGACGACGTTGCAACCACCCGCCACGAGCCCCGTCACTGATGCGGGGTCGTACCCGGGCGTGTCCATAATGACGAAGCCTTTTTCGGTGATCGGCTCCGAGTATTCATAGACGGCCCGCAGGGCGGTGGTGCCCCCTTTGGCGATGGCACCGAGGGATTTTTCGTAGATCGTGGTGAGGCCACCCTTCTTGTTGCCGACGGACGGGTTGATGTCGATCCGCTCGCCGAATTTGGCGGTGTAGTCAACCCACCATTGAATCCGTTCGAGCAACTTGTCGGCGACCTGGCGATTGATCGCCCGCCGCGTGAGGAGATGCTCGCCGCCGTAGATTTCGGGAGTTTCTGAAAGTACCGAAGTGCCGCCATGCGCGACGAGAAGATCACTGCAATAACCGAGCGCGGGGTTCGCGGTGGTGCCGCTGTTGCCGTCGCTGCCGCCGCATTCCACACCAAGAGTGATCTCGGACACCGGGATCGGCACACGCCGGGCTTTGTTCGCTTCGGGCAGCATCTCGCGGATCATGTCCGTCGCGCGGGCCACCGTTTTGGCAACGCCGCCCTGCTCCTGAATGTTCATCACGAGGGGGCCGTTGCCGAAAACATCTTTCTTCTCATTGAGCTGCACCAGACCGCCGTTGTCCATCAGGAACGAGGCTTGGGCCGTTTCGCAGCCCAATCCGATGACGATGTACGCGCCGATGTTCGGATGCTTCGCAAACCCGGCGAGTGTCCGGGTGAGCTGCTGGTGATCCTTGCCGCCGTACTGCATCGCGCAGCCCCCTTTGTGTGTCAGCGGCACAACGCCGTCGACATTGGGGAAGGCTTCGAGCAGTTCCGCGTTGAACTTCTGGGCGACGAGTTTCGACGTGTGAGCCGAACAGTTCACTGTGCTGACGATACCGATGTAATTGCGTGTGGCGGCGCGGCCATCGTGGCGACGGTAGCCCTGAAATGTCCGGCCGGTGATCGGTGTCGGCGGCGCGGGGATTTCGCTGCAGAACGCATAGTCGAGACTCAACATGCCGGCTTCGACATTGTGCGTGTGAATCCATCCGCCCGCGGGAATGTCCTTCGTGGCATAGCCGATGGTCTGGCCGAACTTGCGGATCGGCTGCCCCTTGGCGATGGGCCGCAGGGCGACTTTGTGGCCCATTTCGATCGTTTCGACCGTCTTCAAATCGGAAGTCGCATCAACAGCGATCGCGATCCCCGCAGGCACACTTCGCGCCGCGACGGCCAGGTTATCATCGGCATGCAAACGAATAAACGGACGAGCGGACATGGGGGGCTTTCGATGCTGATACTGTCGTTTGAATTGGGAACGCATGATCCCAGACCGGAGCGCAAGCGACGGGAGTTTTCTTCGTCTCTGGACTCCCGTCGCTTGCGCTCCGGTCTGGGGAAATCAATACAAAGAATTATCGCCGTTCGGTGGTGTCGAGGTCGAGTGTACCGAGCAGCGGCAACGACGGATTTCGCACGCGGCGGCCGATGACCACGGTCTCTTTTGGCACGGGTCGCTTGTTGCGATCGATCGAGACGATGGCGATTTCATCCCACTCGAAGGGCAACTCGGGGCGTTCCCAACCCTCGCCGTTGATGAGGAAGTAATCGACATCGTCTGCAAGCTGGGTATCGCTGATCGCTTTCGGCAACAAATCGACCGGGCGACCGAAGTAGTAGAGGAACACGTGATGGATGTGGCCAAAGCTCTGCAGATGGGCATTGGGTGGAAGACGTTCCCGCAGGGCGGCCGTGGTTGAAGGAAGGTCGCCACTGCGTTGAGCCTGGCTGGTGATCACCGGGCCGACGTAACACACGCCGAGAAAGGCGGCGACGGTGAGGCTCACGCGACGGATGTTCGTTGCGGTGATGATGTCGCCCCACGTTCGCATTAGGACGGCGGTGCAAGCCGCAGCCAAGGCAAATGCCGTGGCTTCACCAGTCGGCGGCAGGAAGCCCGTTTTTGACAAAGTGAGCGATAACATTGGCACCACGATGGCAGCCCCGATCATCAGAACCGTGCAGCCGCGGACGAAACGCGTCCACAACGGCGTACGTTGTTGATCGAACCGTTGCAGCAGTGATTCCGTCACAATACCGATCAGCACTGCGAAACACGGAAACAACGGCATGAAGTACCGTGGTCGCGCGGCAGGTGGCAACCAGACGGACGGAAAACAAACGAGAATACTGATCGTCATAAAAATCGCGACATCGCGCTTCGCACCGAGCGATTGCCGCAGCGCGCGATCCGCATAGCCGAGCAGCATCCACGACCACGGGGCCAGGCACGCCACGACGATGATGATCGGGAACGTCGCCAAGTGTTCGACGATGGTGATGATCCGCGGGTCATGGAACCGGTTCTGCACGTTCCAGAAGTAGATCATCCAGCCATTGGCAAGCCCCATCTCGGCGACGAACGCAGCTTGCCAAAGTCCCACGACGGCGGCAAACGCAGCCATCCCCAGCGCATGGGCGGGTTGAATCAAAGCCCGCCATTGTCGCGTCCAGACGAGATACGCCCAGATCGAACCAAAGAAATACAGCGGGGCCTGCAAGCCCTTTGCGAGCATGGCCAGACCGCCGAAGAGACCGCCGAGCAACCACGCCGTGCGATGACGCGATTCCATCCAACAGCCATGCCACAGCAACAGCGACGCAGCGACGAGGAACGTGAAGATCGGTTCGGTTTCCCCCGTACGGCCCTGTTCGAGGACTTGCAGCACGCTGGCATACGCCACCGCGGCGACGAGAGACGCTGTGCGATCCAACCGGCGGCGGCTGTACCAATAGATCAGCCCGACGGTCAGGATCGTCGAGATCAAGCCCGGCAACCGGATTGACGCCGCGTTCATTTCGCCGAAGACGACCGCAAACCCCGCGATGAGCCAATTCTGCAACGGCGGACGACTGAGTCGCACTTCGCCCTGCGTCCGCGGCACGATCCAGTCGCCGCGGTCAATCATCTCGCGCGCAATGATCGCCCGACGGGATTCTTCGCCACGGACCGTCAACGTCGTGAGCCGTGGGGCATACAGCGCAACGGCGAGAAGCAGCACGATCCAGAGTTCGCGCTCCCGCCAGATTGGTTTGGAGTTTTCGGAAGCGTTTGGAGTATCGACCATTGGCAGTGTTCCGTCACCAGCCCGCAGCGCAAGCAAGGGTGTTCTTTCTGGTGAAGTGAAATACACCCTTGCTAGCGCTTCGGGCTGGTTAGTTCTTCCGCGGCGAGGGTTTCTCGGTGGGTCACTCGAAACAGTGTGTAACGATCCAACGGGGATTTTTCTCGGCGCGTCGTCCGGCTTTGCAGGACCATTGCTACATCGCCGGTTTGTCGCAATTCATCTTCAGCACGACCACGCGCGATCACGAACAGTTCGCGGGAATCGTGGACCATGCCCGCCAGCCGATCGATGTGACTTACACCGGTGAGGGGCCGCTGCACATAGAACACATGTCGGGCGACTTCCTGTCCCCCGAACGCGGCCAGCGGTGTTTTTGCGGGGATGTGTTGTTCCACTTGCGCAAGGAACTGTGTATCAGCCGCAGAGGGATCACGACGCGGCAGGATCATGGTTTGAACCGTCAGATGCCCGACGATCACCACTCCCAGCAGACATGGCCCAGCCATCGTGGCGATGGTCGGCGTGCGCAACGATGCGATTCGTTGTGTGAGTGCGTGACCTGTTTGAAGCAGTCCCTGAACGATGATGGGTGTCAATGCGGGCAGCGCGTAGATCAAATAGTGATGGTGCTTGCCGGAAGATAATGTCAACAATGCCGGATGGCTGAGGGCCCACCACCATAACAGGCGGTCGGCGCTTGCCGGTTCCGTACGGGCCCGCTTCCATGACGCCGCGGCGCCGACGAAGAGGAACGGTGTCCACGGCAGCAACTGCACGGGCCAGTGGAGCAAGTAGTACCACACGGGTTGATGATAGCCGAGCGATCCCGTCGCGCGGCCGAGAATCTGATCCTGCCAGATCGCTAATCCGGCCGGTTCATACAGCGCGACAGCAACTGGCCAGGCAAGTCCGATCAATACCGCCAGCGCGACTCCTGGCCAGGACCACCATTTCCATAGTCCGTGTGCGTTACCCCGCAGCACCAGCCAACCGCCACAGGTCAGAATCGTCAGAATCGCTCCGAAACCGACGCCCTTCAGCAGATTCATCAGTCCGAGCAGCGTCCAGAAGCCGAGTTGCACAAGAAAATGCTGCCGTGTTGACCAGACGGTTTCACCCCATTCGCGCCAGACGAACAATGTGATCGCACCAAGTACGATTGCTTGTAGAATGATGTCCGATTCTGCGAGTCGGGCGTGGGCCATCTGATAAACGCAGGTGGCTTGAATGAGTCCACACCACATCCCGGTACGGGCATCGAACAGCCGCGTCATGAGAACGGTTTCGAGCAGAACAACGACGATGCCGAACGCCGCGAACGGCATGCGGACGGTCCACTCGTTGAAGTCACCGAGAAAACTCGCCCACGCGCCGACGATCCATTGCGGCAATGGTGGTTTTTCCAGCCGAGGGATGTCGCCGATGTAGAGGACGAGCCACCGCCCGTCGGCGACCATCTGTTTGGCGGAGCCGGCGAGGAGCGCTTCGTGATCAGTCAGGGTGCGGCACGATCCGAGCGCAAAGAAGAAGAGCAAAGCCGTGACGCTGCCGACGATCGCATAGGATCGGTACGCATGCAGTCGGTTGGCGTGCCCCTCGGGCGGCGTCATGACGATTCCCCCTGAAAGCAAGGCTTGTAGGCGGGATGGGCAATTTCGTCAATGCGAGTTGACGATCAGAAAAGTTCTCCCCCGCCTGCGCTTCGCGGACCCCACAGATCGCCTATACTTCTGGCCTGACGCTCGATATCCCCTTTGAAAAAGCTCGTGCCGGTTATGGCCCGTTACTTCAAATACAAATCGCCCGAAGACCTCGTCGCCGAAGCCCGGACATTCGGTCACGATCTCGGGTTGCGAACCGACCTGGCACCGCTGTTCCAGCCCATCGCGGTCGGCGGCCGGACGGTCGGCAATCGGTTATGTATCCAGCCGATGGAAGGTTGTGACGGCACGCTCGACGGCTTACCCGATGAATTGACGTTTCGCCGCTATGAGCGCTTCGGGGCCGGCGGGGCGAAACTGCTGTGGGGCGAAGCGACCGCGATTTCCGACGACGCTCGTATGAATCCGCGGCAGTTGTGGTTGCACGACAACTCGGCGAGCGCGATCGAACTGATGCTCAAGAAATGCCGCGAGGCTCATCGGGCCGCGGGGTTCGATGACCGTGACCTGCTGCTCGGTTTGCAACTGACGCATTCGGGCCGATACGGTTACCGTCGACCATTACTCGCCACGCATTGCCCGATGCTGGATCCTCTCACCAAGGACAAATCGAACGGTAATACCATCGATGCGAGTTATCCGCTGCTGACCGATAACGACCTGAAACGGATCGAAGATCAATACGTCGCGGCGGCGAAATGGGCAGCGAAAATCGGTTGCGATTTCATCGACCTGAAGCAATGTCATCGTTACTTGCTGTCGGAACTGCTGGGAGCGACGAATCGCCCCGGCGAGTACGGTGGCTCTCTCGAGAACCGGACGCGGCTCATTCGCAACATCACCGGACGCATTCGGGCCGAACTGCCGAACCTCATCCTTGCAAGCCGCATGAATGCGTTTGATGGGGTACCGCATCGGGGTGAGGGAGCGGACTTTGTCGGCGTACCGGTTCCCCATCCATTGCCGGTCACAACCGCGTTCGGGACCGATCCGAACGAACCGGCGAACCCGAAGCTGGATGAACCGTTGCAGGTTGTGCAGTGGCTGAGCGACGCGGGGATCGCGTTGTTCAATATTTCGCTGGGGAATCCATACGCCAATCCGCACTATGTGCGACCCGCGGAGTTCCCCCCGGTGGATGGATATCACGCCCCGGAACATCCGTTGAAGGGCGTCCTGCGGCACTTCGCGATCGCCGAGGCGATTCAGCGCGCGATTCCGGACACGCCGGTCGTCGGCAGTGGCTACAGCTGGTTGCAGGAATTCTTCCCAGCGGCCGGTGCAGCGAACGTTGAGGCGGGTCGGTGTGCGTTCGTTGGGTTGGGCCGTGGCACGTTGTCGCAGCCCGATTTCGCGATCCACTTACAGAAGTCGGGAGCGCTCGAACGTAAAACCATCTGCCGAACGTTTTCGTACTGCACGAATCTGATGCGGACCAAAGACCACCCGCTCGGCCAATATGCCACGGGTTGTCCGCCGTTCGACAAAGCGGTGTATGGCCCGTTGTGGGATGAAGTCAAAGCGAAACGGGCTGCCGAGACGACCGGATCGTAGTACCGAATACGGACTGCAAGGAAGGAATCGCGGATGAAACACCCTCTTCCCGTGACGTTGATCGCCGGAATCGCTTTCCTCGCTACGATGTCACCGACATGTGCGGATGAGACGAAACCCGCGCCGATGACGTACCAGCACGGTGTCGTGGCAGCGGATCATGTCGCCGCGAGCGCTGCCGGGGTGGAGATCTTGAAGCAAGGCGGCAATGTCATCGATGCCGCGGTAGCGACCGCGTTTGCGCTCTCCGTGGTGCGACCGGCGAGTTCCGGTCTCGGTGGCGGCGGATTCCTGTTGTACTGGGACGCCGAACGCAAAGAAGCGACTGCGTTCGACTACCGCGAACGTGCGCCGTTGGCCGCGACGGCGGACATGTTCAGTAAGCTGCCTCCGGCAGAACGGGGCCGCGCCAGTCAGGAAGGAATCCTCGCCGCGGGGGTGCCGGGGGAAATGGCTGGGCTGTGTACGATTCTGGCCAAGCACGGTCGGCTACCGCTCGCAACCGTACTGGGTCCGGCGTTGCGTCTGGCCCGCGAGGGTGTCGCGATTGATGAGCACGATCTCTCCATTCAACGCGGTGAACTCGCCGAGTGGAAACAGCATCCCGAACGCGCGGCGCAATTCCCCTTGTTGTGGGAACACTATCTCAATACCGGCAAGCCGTGGAAACTCGGCGATCGTTTCTTTTCACCGCAGCGTCCCGCTCTGGAATCCCTCGCGAAACATGGCATCGCTGCCGTCAAAGGGGGCGAGATTGCCACGGCGATTCTTGAAGAAAGCCGTCGCCGCGGCGGCATCATGACCGGCGACGATTTCCAGCACATGGCCCCCGTGGCGCGGACACCATTACGGTCGACGTATCGCGGTTACGAAGTCCTCACGATGCCGCCGCCGTCGAGTGGAGGGATCGCGCTGCTCCAAACGCTGCACATGATCGAAGCGTGGGAACAACAACCGAATCACAAACCGTGGAAAGAATTGTCGGATGCGGATCGGTTACAGGTGCTGATCGAAGCCCAGAAACATGCCTTCGCCGACCGGGCGGAATACCTCGGCGATGCAGACTTCGTGACGGTGCCGTCCGAGCAACTCCTCAGCCGTTCCTATGCCGCACACCTGGCGGAGAAAATCGATTTGACCCGCACGCTGGCTGCGGAAGCGTACGGCCGATCGTTCACACCGGATGACGCCGGGACGACGCACTTCTGTGTCATGGATGAGCAGGGCAACGCGGTCGCCTGCACGGAAACCATCAATACGACATACGGCAGCCTCGTGGTCGAGCCGAAGTTCGGGATCGTGCTGAATAACGAGATGGACGACTTCACCGCGGTACCGGGGCAGGCGAATGCGTTTGGATTGCGACAGAGCGCCGCAAATTCGATCGCGCCCGGTAAAAAGCCGTTGTCGAGCATGACACCCACGATTGTGCTGAAAGACGGTCGTCCGCATTTCATCGTGGGAGCGTCCGGCGGGCCGCGGATCATCACGGCGACGACGCAAGTGCTGCTGCAGATGCTGGAATTCGACCGTTCCGCAGCGACCGCTGTCTCGCGGCCGCGGAGTCATCACCAATGGCAACCGCATGAATTGTTGCTGGAACCGGCGTTGTACCGTGACCTGGAAACCGCGATGGAACAACGCGGCCACAGTGTGAAGAAGGCGAATTCACTCGCCGCGACCCAGGCGATCCGGTGGACCCCATCGGGAATGGATGGCGGCAGCGACCCGCGCAAACACGGTCAACCGCGCGGGTGGTGAACATCCTACGCTTGCGCTTCGCAGAATCCCAAGACTTTCACGCTCACCGCAAATCTGCGTGATCCGCCTAGCCGTCACGACGTTAGCCACGTTGATTCGAGACAAAACATCCAGCGGAACGCAACATGTTGGGATGCGTCTTTGGCTGGAACCCCGACGAATTCTATCACTTCGAGTTCTGGGCGTTTCTGCTCTATCACCTCACATTGATGGTCCTCTTCGGATTGTCGCTCCGTAATCCCACTGAGTTTGCGACCGCCTCGCGGTTTGTGGGGGTGATGGTTGTCTCGTGGTTGATGACCGTCGGGGTGTTGCTGTTCATCCGACACGAATTGATTGCCAGCACGGTCACCCCCGACATCGGCCTGTTCCTGCTTCATTGTTATGTCTGGATCCAGTTAGCTGCTCGCCCGGTCACCGCGATTCTTTACGGCATCGTGTGCTGGCTGCGAAGTGGTGCGGCCGGATTGAAGTCCTTCGCGATGGCCATAGGTCTGAGTTGCCTGGTTGTGATTGGCTGGATGATATTGCATGAAACTTTCTGGCCGTCCGTCGAATTCGAGGGCAACAATCCCACCCGCGAAGCATTTTGGATGGGCTTCACGAGTCCGGATGTTATCGTGAACTGGGTCGTCTGGTATTGGTTTCTATTCCGACCAAGCCGTCGAGTTAACTCCATCCCGCCCGGCCTGCAACTTACCTAGTTCTCCTGATCTCTCATGTCTTGTGCCACCACAACCGTTAATCTCGTGCAAATCGAGTTAATCGGAAGAAAACGCTTAGCTCGCAGAGGCCGTACGACCGATACGACAGACGAAGACCCCCATCGTTGCGCTGCCGTACTGGTAGCGTGAGGGGTTCTGTGGTTGAGCACACGGCGATCAAAACCGCTCGGAAAGCGGCCTGGACAATCCAGGAAGGAGTTGAATATGCGTCGCGGGACATGGATTCTTGCCTTGTCGGGTGCGATGGCGCTGCAAGCCGGTGGTGCCTTCGCTACGGACCCCAGCCCTCCCCTCCGGAAACCGTCTGGCAATACCACCATCCGTACGGAGCGGTTCCCGGCAACCCAGTCGCCGACCAATCCGTCTGGTGGCAAAAACTACTACGAAGAACTCTTCGGCGAACCCGCCCCGCTGACCCCAGCGACCAAGTCGAACCGTAGCCCGGCGATTGGTCCGCTGTCTGAAAGCAAACGGCCGCCGTCCGCTCCGCCGACGAAACAGATTCCGCTCGACGACAAGACGAAAGCCTTCCCCGTCGAAGAAAACACCGGCCGTGTCATGCAGGCCGGTTATGAAAAGGGCGGCGTCAGCGACAAATCTTTCATCCAGCAGGTCAGCGTGTCGAAGGACGGCACTCCCAACAAGGGGGCATCCATGAGCAGCGCTCTGCCGGCTGCTGGTGCCCCACAAGTCACCGTGGAATGGGTCAAGAAGTCCGACATCAACGTCGGTCAGGAATGCCACATTGAACTCGTGGTGAAGAATTCGAGCACGGTTCCCGCGACCAACGTCGCCGTTGATGCGGCCTTCCCGAATTCGGTGCGGTTGACCAGCGTGGAACCGAAACCGGCCCAGGCTGCGGAAAAGCTGTCGTGGACTTTCGATGTGCTTGCTCCAGGTGTCGAACGTCGGCTCGCGATCAAACTGATTCCCAGCCGCCGCGGCGATCTCGGAACCAGTGCGGAAGTTCGCTTCACCGGTCAATCAGCCAACGTCTTTAAAGTCGAAGAGCCGCTGCTCAAGGTGGCGATCAAGGGACCGAGCGAAGTCCTCCTCGGCGATCCCGCGTCGCAACTGATTACCATCACCAATCCCGGCACCGGCGTCGCTCATGACGTGAAACTCGAAGCCAAACTGAGTGACGGTCTCGAACATCCGAAGGGCGAACGCCTCGAAATCGAAGTCGGTTCGATCAATCCCGGCGATTCGCAACACGTTCGATTGGGACTGTCGGCCATCAAGGGTGGTACACACACGCTAACTGTGGCCGCAACATCGCTGTCCGATGCCACGGCGACCGCCACGTGGAAGGTGAACGTCATTGCTCCGAGTCTGAAGGTTGCGGCGGATGGACCGGCACTGCGGTACAAAGGCCGCAATGCCAAGTACACGCTCACCGTGACCAACGATGGCAGCGTACCGAACAACAATGTCCGCGTGACCCAGGCGGTGCCGGAAGGCTTCCAGTTCGTATCGGCCGATCACGGCGGTAAGTTCGATGTTTCGCAACGAACGGTGCAGTGGTTCCTCGGTCGCATTGATGCGGGTCAGGTGCAGCACATGTCATGCGAATTGGCCGCGGTGGCACTGGGTGATTTCAAGCACAGCATCATCGTCGGTTCCGATGCCGGTGTGCGAGCCGAATGCGTGGCAGAAACCCGCGTCGACGGCACTGCCTCACTGGCGACGGAAATTGTTGATCTCGCCGATCCGATCGAAGTTGGTTCGGAAACGGCGTGGGAAGTCCGCGTGCGGAACGACGGTTCCAAGGCTGCGACCAACATTGCCATCGCCTGCGAATTGCCGTCGGGTGTTGATCTCTTGCATGCCAAGGGAGCGACGAGCGCGATTGCGGACAACCGCTCGGTAACCTTTAAGCTGCTGCCACAACTGGCTCCGGGACAACAAGCGGTCTACCGCATCCATGTCCGGGGCACAGCCGAAGGGACACACCGCCTGCGGGCGCGCGTCACCAGCGATTCGTTGGAAGAATCGGTGACGATCGAAGAAGCCACGAAGTTCTACTCGGACGAAAAGAAATAGACCCGCATCCGACAATCAGTCCATTACGAAGCCCGGCGTCGATCAAGACGCCGGGCTTTTTCGTTTACATATCCCCCGAATTCCCGTAATAGCGACGATTGACATTCGTCAACGACAGCCAGAACATATCGGGATCACGTCCAGGCATCATCAGACATACAACGCGGAATGGGGCGCATGGGCATTTCCGTTCAATGCAATGAATGTGGCTCTTCCCGCAGTGTCAGTGAATCGATGGCTGGTCGAACCATTCGTTGCAAGGTTTGTCGCGGCACGATTTCTGTGCCGGGAATGGTCGACGATTCGCCGGTGGCACTGCCAGTTTCCACTCGTCGTGCGAAAACACCGTCGCGATCCCGGAATTCTGGTGCAGCGTCCTGGTCATTTGGTCTGCTTGAAGTTCTGTACGGCCTTTCTGCCCTGTTGATTGCGTTGGCGTTCACGTTTGACACGCAATTTGGGGGGAGTACCGCCGCATTTCTCGCGGGTCTCGTGCTCTGCACGGTCGGCTTCTATGGAGCCATGATTGTGGCCCGTGCCGAGACCTTCTCCGAGCGAATTCTCTATGTGCTGTTGCCCGTTTACCATTTCTTTTACTGGGCCAAGTATTGGACGGACACTCGACGGTATGTTGCCTGTTGCGGTATCGGATTCGGCTTGACGTGCTTGAGCATGGTGGGGTTGGTCGTGTTTTTGGAGCAGGCACCGCACCGCGCCGCAGCCCGTGGGGCTCACGGGCCCTTGGTGGCTAACAACGATCCTGAATGGAACAGAATCAGGAGCGAGATGGATGCCCGAATGAAGGCTGATCGCGATCGCTTCTGGGAAGAGCAGAGAAGGCAGACGCAATCGATTGCTCAATCCGCCGGTCGTCCTCAAGTCGGGCCACCGATCAATCCCTTACCGGAAATGAAAGCTCCGGAAATGGATATGAGATCGTTCAATCGTGAACAACAGCAGCGACTGCGCGAACTCCAGGAACGGGCGAATACCGGTCGACCGAATTTCGTTCCATCCCAATCCGTTCCAGCACAACCGGCGCAGGCACAGAACTCCGTGGGGCCGGAACAGAAACTTCGGAACGAACTCGCGCAGCCAGTCCTTCTTCCACAACTGTTGTCTGTTTCTCGGCAGGTGCGTGGAAAGTTTGAGCCCGAAGTTGGGATGCAATTGTTTGTGAAATGGAAGCACAATGCCTGGTATCGGGCCGAGGTGACGGAAGTCATTGGCGAACCGCAGAGGGTAGGCGGGCAAAAGGTCAAGGTGCAGTTTCTCGCAGGATGGCTGACAACGGACGAGGAATTCGGTCGTGACCGAGTGCGAATTCCGAACACTCCGTGGCCCGCCATTTCAGAGTAACTACCGTAAAGTTCGCCGACCCCATCGGCTGGATTTAGATGCTTCCCATTCGACTAGATCTTCCTGATTTCATCATTAGCGACTCTTCTTCTCAAAAACTGGAAGCGGGAACCGATGCAAAGGGGTGGCTTCGACCGCGAAAATCCCGCTTCCAAGAATTTACGCAACGGGGGCTGTCAAAAATAGGGGGACTCGCGTAGGGTAGTGGTAAGCACCGTCCATTCGCGCACGGGGTCGTGACGAATTGTGACGAAGCCATCCTTGCGGAGCGCACGCCGATGACTACGGCGACCCGTTCTCGATCAAATGCAAGCTCTGATCGCAAATTGCGACCGAACAAGAAGTTACGGCTGTCTCCTGAGCACATCGCTCGGCTCGATCAATTGCTGGCGGAAAAAATCGTCGCCATTGAGTCGCCGGAATTCTTTGATACAAAACAACATGCGACGATTTGTGCGCCACTGGTCGTGCATAAGGACGCTCGAATCGTCGTCGCTCCCGCGGGAACACCGCCCTATTTGGCCAGTTTGTATGACACGCCTTTGCTCAATCGAGACGAAGAGTTTCAGCTCTTTCGCCAGATGCATTTCTACAAGTTTCTCGCTCGTGAGTCACAGGACCGCCTTCGTTCTCAAAATCCCCAGGTAGCCGACCTGGGTCGGCTGGAACAGCAACTGGCCGCAGCGGCAAAGGTCCGCAACCAGATCGTGCAGGCGAATTTGAGACTGGTCGTCTCGATTGCCAAGACCATGGTTGATGCCGGCAATACGCTGGACGAACTGATCAGCGAAGGGAACGTACCGCTTCTTCGCGCCGTCGAAATCTTCGATTACACCCGCGGGCTGCGGTTCAGCACCTATGCGACTTGGGCAGTGCGACATGCTTTGTTCCGGCTGACACCCCGTAACCGGCTGAGACGGAAGCGGTTTATGACCGGAATCGAAGCGGGAGCCCTCGACAATCGCGTCGCGCCGATGGAAGCGCCGATGAGTGATCGTCAGATTGCCGGAACCCGGGCGGCGATTCAGTCCTTGCTCGGTGATCTCGACAACCGCGAACGGGTGATTGTCGAGCGCCGGTTCGGCCTCGGTTTGACCGACCGACCGTACAAGTTCCGTGAGATTGCGGGAGAGCTGCGCATCAGCACCGAACGTGTCCGGCAGCTTCTCGCCCGGGCGTTGGATCGGCTCCGAATCGTCGCCGACAAAGACGGCCTCGATTGGGATTCAGCAGCGGGTTGATCGCTACAACGTCGCATTCGGGCTTTGTCGCATCACCATCTCGCGATATTGCGATGGCTGAGCGATCAGTGCGGCGTGCGTGCCGGTTTCGATGATGCGACCGTCCTGCATCACGGCGATGAGATCGGCCTGATGGATGGTGCTCAGCCGGTGGGCGATCACGAATGAGGTCCGGCCGCGCATCACGTCCATCAGTCCCGACTGGATCTTCTGCTCGCTCTCGGTGTCAAGATTGCTGGTCGCTTCATCGAGGATGAGCAGCAGAGGATTGGCCAGCACGGCCCGCGCGAGCGCCAACCGTTGTCGCTGTCCGCCGCTCAGCTTCACACCGCGCTCGCCAATGATCGTGTCATATCCCTGAGCCAATCGGGAAATGAACTCATCTGCCTGCGCCGTTTGGGCTGCGGCGACGATTTCGGCATCCGTCGCGGACGGCCGGCCGAAAGCGATGTTCTCGGCGACGGTGCCATCGAACAGAAAGACATCCTGTTCGACGATGCCGAGCATGGTCCGAAAGCTCTCGACATTGAATTCGCGCAGGTCGCGGCCATCGAGCAGGATGCGACCTGCGGTGGGATCGTAGAAACGGGCAATCAGATTGCAGAGTGTCGTTTTGCCGGCACCACTGGCCCCGACAAACGCCACCATGCTGCCCGCGGGGACATCGAGATTAACGCCATCAATGATGGGACGCCTGCCGCCGGGATAAGTGAAACTGACACCGTTCAGTGTGATCTGTCCGCGCAGTTGAGACCGATCGGCAACCGCGCCGCCCGCGGCATCGGCCAGTTCCCGTGGTTCGTCGATGATATCGAGCACGCGATCGAGCGCTGCGAGACTGTTCTGCAATGTCGCCGCACTTTCGGCCAGCACGGCGAGAGGTTCCAGCAGCATCAGCAGATAGGCGAGAAACATCATCAGATCGCCGAGCGACAATTGCCCGGCGAGCACTTGTCGCCCGCCGTACCACAACAGCACCGCCGTCGCCACAGGGATCATCAGCCCCCACACGAATTCCACCGTGCGGTAAGCCCACCAGACGCGGACTTCCTGACGTGTGAGGAGATTGTTACCACGAATGAACCGTCCGGCTTCACTCCGCTGGCGACCAAACGCCCGAACGACGCGCATGCCGCCGAATGTTTCCGTGGTTTGTCCATCGACGTGTTGCCGGGTTTTACGGACTTGCCGGTACAACGGGCGGATGCGCCCGATCCACGCCCGATGCGTCACAAAGACCAGGGGCAACAGCACGATCCCGCCAACGAGCAGTCGCCAATCGACGGTGGCCAGAATCGCCAGACTGCCGAGCAACTGCACAATCGCTCGCCAAGGGTTATAGAGCAGTGTGAAAATCAACTCGCCGACGGCGCTGGCATCTTCCCGCAGCAGACTGGCGGCGCCACCGCTTTTCAGTGCATGCACGCGATGCAACGGCAACCGCACCGCATGGTCGAAAGTAAGGCGGCGGACGGTCAATTGCAGACGTTTGGTGGCCCGCGTCGCAGCCCAGCGTCCCCACAATTGCACGGCCTCTTTGATCACGGCGACCACGATCATGACGATCAGGATGCTGAGGAGCAGTTGCATCCGGTCGTCGTGAGAGCCGAAGAATCCGTCCATCCATGACGAAATCGGTTTGTCCCCCAGGACATGATCGACAATCACCTTCGTTGCCGCCGGGGGGACCAATCCCAGAATCGTCCCCATCGTTACCATGCCGAGAGCGAGAAACACCCGCGCACGCTGCTCTCGAAGCATCGTCCAGAATTCACGTATCAGCCTGGCGACTGAGCGCTGACGTGGAGCTTTGCGTCCTTCATCGAGCGAAGCGTTGGGATCCTCACGCAGTTGAGCCGCAGTTTCGACATCAAGCCGACGGCTGGCGATCGGGCGGCGATGCATCACGCACTCCCCACGACCGGTGCCGCGACGGTCGTTTCCACCACGCGACCGTCGCGGATGCGGACGAGGTTATCGCCGGGACAAACGAACTCCTGCTCGTGTGTCACGACCACCACCGTCGCTCCCTGCTCACGGCACGCGGCACGCAGGTCTTGCAGAATCAACAGCGAATTCTCGGTATCGAGTTCACCCGTCGGTTCGTCGGCAAGAATCAATTTGGGGCGTTTGAGCAATGCGCGGGCAATCGCCACCCGCTGTTGTTCCCCGCCGGAAAGTTGTCCCGGCCGATGGTCGAGCCGTTCGCCCAATCCGAGCCGTTCGAGCAGCGCTTTCGCTCCACGGCGATGTTCCGCAGTCGCCCCTTTGGGGAAGTACGGGACGAGGACATTCTCCACGGCGGTCAGGTTGGACAACAGATTGAAGCTCTGAAAGATGAACCCCACATCTTCGCGTCGAAACCGATCGCGTTCCTGCGAGGGCATGCCGGTCACGGGCTTGCCATCGATGCGGATCACGCCCGTGGTCGGCTCATCGAGCCCGCCGAGGAGATAGAGCAGCGTACTTTTTCCGCTGCCGGACGGTCCGAGGATGAACGTGAAAGTATGGGCCGGAATCTGGCAATGAATTTCGTGTAACGCCGTGACCGTGAGCTGGCCGCGCTTGTGGACCTTGGAAACGTGTTCGACATCGATCATGCGCCATCCCTGCCGGGTGAACGGGCCGCGAGTTCAATGACAAATCGCGGACACAGAATCTTAGCATGCCCGACCAGGACTTCCGATGGCTGGCGGACAGATTGAAGGCGAGCGGGGGGACGTAAGTCCCGTTGGTGATTGATTCCACTTCCTAACCATGTGTGCGTGTTCCCTTACGGAGAAGGCATTAAATCACCCGAGGGACTTACGTCCCCCGGCTCGACCATGCCGTCAAGTCGTCTTGTCGCTCGACGGTGACTCCCGTTAGCATCACACCAAGTTGCATCAAGTTCGCGAAAGGACGGTCATGAAGCGTTATCTCGGGATTATGATCGCGGCCTGTTTTGCAGGCAGTGTGGTCGATGCGCAGGACGCACCCATCGGCAAGGTTCGGTCGACGACCGTCGAGGTGGAACTCCTCACAGCTCCGGAAGGGGGGGCGCTGCACGGACAGCAATGGCGGACGCAGTTTGAACAGCTCGGCATCTCACTCCGTGTGCGGCGTCCGGTTCTTAACGACAAACCGAATGTATCGGAACGCGTGGTCGGCACGTTGCGTTACGTCTCCGCGGTGGGGCAACTCGAACGGTCCGGCAAGATCGTCTTTCCCGGCAAAGCGTTCAGTTTCAGCGATGGGCCGAAGTTGAAGGAATGGATCGACGAACTGAAAACATTCGGCGCCCAGGGCTCCCCCAACGGAAAACCTCTGTGGGGACTGACGGAAAAGCAGTTCAAGGTGGTTTACGATGTGTTGTCGGCGGTGCAGAAGACCTCGGTCGCGGGGAAGGATTTGCCCGACGCCGTGATGGCCATGAACCTGCCGACGAATCTTTCCGTGCGGTGGAGTATTGCCGCGCAGGAACATCTCGAACGGCGGGTGGCCGATGGACGGATCACCGCGGTTCACGATACGGCGGGGTTCAGCAAGGCGACGGTGCTGGCCATCGCGCTCAACGATCAGGGGCTGGGATTTCGACCAAACCGCACCCCCGAGGGAACGGTGGAATTGTTGATTGAACCCCAAGCCGCGGACCGGCAGGATCACTGGCCGGTCGGTTGGCCGTTACAGAGGCAAGTCACCACGGTGCTGCCCGGAATGTTCGTGATGGTGAATGTCGGGCTGGAGCGACTTCCCGCCGCGGAAGTGATTGAAGACGTTGCTAAGGCCACGGAAACGCCCATCTTCATCGACCGGGCGGAATTTGAGCGGCGCGACATCGATCTGACGAAGCTGCTCGTCAGCCATCCGCTGAAGAAGACGACATGGAGTTTAGCGCTGCGGGCAATGCTCGTGCCGAAGCACGTCACGCGGGAATACTGGCAGGACGAAGCGGGTCGCGGTTTCGTGTGGATCACCGCCGTCGGCAAGCCTCGCGCAGCGGCAGTGAAGGATGTCGGTGGCAAAGGGGAATGATGCCGCGCCGCTCGCCCACGTACCTGCTTACGTGAAGAACTCGGCGGCGTCCTGGTAGAACTCGGTGCTGAGCGTTTTCAGTTTGCCGACAGCGTCCGCGAGCGCGACATCGACGACGTTCGTCCCCTGCAGTGCGACCATCCGGCCGAACTTCTTCTGCAGGACCAATCGCCCCGCACCCACACCGAGCCGAGTGCCCAGCACGCGGTCATAGGCACTGGGTGAACCGCCACGTTGCAGATGGCCGAGAACCACAAACCGGGTTTCGATGCCCGTGTTCTTCTCAATGATTTCCGCGACCAGTTCGCCGAGTCCGCCGAGAGAGACGTGGCCGAAATCGTCAACGCGGGCGTTCTGGGTGACGAAGCCTTCCTGCTCGGCGAGCACCGCCCCTTCGCTGACGACGACGATCCCGTAGTTCTTCCCGGCATCGCGACGCTGCTTGAGAACATCACACATTGCCTTCAAGTCGGCCGGGATTTCGGGAACGAGAATGTAATCCGCTCCGCCTGCCATACCCGACTCGCAGGCGATCCAGCCCGCGTGCCGACCCATGGTTTCGACCACGATGATGCGGCGATGCGACTTCGCTGTCGTGCGCAAACGATCAATCGCTTCGGTCACAATGTTCAGTGACGTATCAAAGCCGAACGTCACGTCCGTGCAACTCAGATCGTTATCGATCGTCTTCGGGCAACCAATCGTGTTGAGTTGATAGTCGTGATACAACCGGTTTGCAACGCCGAGAGTGTCGTCGCCACCGATCGCCACGAGGGCATCGAGTCCGAGCTGCTTGAAGGTCGCGAGGAGTTGTTGAACGTCTTCCGGTTTTTTGTACGGATTGGTGCGGGAACTGCCGAGGATCGTGCCCCCTTCCCACAGGATTTCTTCCGTATTGGCGATGGTGAGGGGGGTGGTGATGCCTTCAATCGCCCCGCGCCAGCCGCGGAGCAGTCCCACCACTTCACCGCCGCCGTTGCTGACGGTGCGGACGACACCGCGAATGACTGCGTTCAACCCGGGGCAATCGCCGCCCCCCGTCAGAATCCCGACTTTCATGACCGTTCCTTGCTCACCAGATGCTGCTCGACGAACGTGGTATGCATTCGTCCTTCCACGAACGCCGAGTGATTCAGAATTTTCTTCAACAGGGGAATCGTCGTCTTCACACCTTCGAGAACCATTTCATCGAGGCAGCGACGCATGCAGGCAATGGCTTCCGGCCGTGTGGGCCGATGGACGATCAGCTTCCCGATCATCGAATCATAATACGGCGGGATGGTGTAGCCTTCAAAGACATGCGAATCGAACCGTACGCCTGGGCCGCCGGGGATGCGCAGCTTCGTGATCTTGCCGGGAGAGCCGCGGAAATCGTTGTCCGGGTCTTCGGCATTGATGCGAACTTCGATCGCTGCACCGTTGCAGGGAATGTTCCGTTGCTTCCACGGCAGCGGTTCGCCGGCAGCAACACGAATCTGCTGCTGAATCAGATCGGTTCCGGTCACGAGTTCCGTCACCGGATGCTCGACCTGGATGCGGGCGTTGACTTCGATGAAATAGAACTGGTTCGCTTGGTCGACAATAAATTCGACCGTTCCCGCATTGGTGTAGTTTGCGGCCTTAATCAACCGCACGGCGGCTTTGCAGATATCTTCCCGCACCGACAGCGGCAGGTTCGGAGCAGGCGATTCTTCGATCAATTTTTGATGTCGTCGCTGTGTGGAACAATCGCGTTCCCACAGGTGCAGTACTTCGCCATGGGTGTCGGCGATGATCTGCACTTCGACATGGCGGGGATTCTCAACGTACTTTTCGAGATAAACCCCGGCGTTGTTGAAGGCCTTCTCGGCTTCCATCGCCGCGGCTTTGAGGCCCGCCTTCAAGGAGATGTCGTTGCGGGCGACACGCATTCCCTTACCACCGCCGCCGGCCGTGGCTTTGATGAGGATCGGATACCCGATCTTCTGGGCGATCGCAAGGGCCTCTTCTTCGCTGGTGATGAGACCGTCGCTGCCGGGAACCAAGTTCACCTGCGCGGCTTGGGCGATCGACTTGGCGGTGATCTTATCACCGAGCGCTGCCATCGCTTCGGGACTGGGGCCGATGAACGTGATGTTGCAACTACGGCAGACTTCGGCGAAGTGCTCGTTCTCCGAGAGGAAGCCGTAGCCCGGGTGAATTGCCTGCACGTTGCCGATTTCGGCGGTGCTGATGATATTCTTGATCAGCAGATAACTTTGGCTGGCTTGCGCGGGGCCGATGCAGTAGGCCGCGTTGGCCAGCCGCAGGTAATCGGCGCCGCGGTCGGCTTCACTGAAAACGGCGACGGATTCGATGCCCAGTTCGCGACAGGCGCGAATGATCCGCAGGGCGATCTCGCCGCGGTTGGCGATCAGGATGCGTTGGAACATCGCGACTTTACTTCCCCACCAGAAACGTTCACTCACCCGCCGACCACGAAATACTCAGCGCAGAAATCCTGCCACTCCATCGTTTCGCAGGAAATTCCAAGCTTCAAATTCCAATGAGGACAGAAAAACCAAACGAAGAATAAGGACCGGCTTTTCCGTTTGGAATTTGGTGTTCGGAACTTGGAATTTCAGAAATCAATCAGGGCCGCACTTTGAACAGTGCCTGGCCGTATTCGACCGCATCGCCGTTTTTCACCAGGATGGCTTCGATGGTTCCGGCGAGATCGGCGGTGATTGGGTTAAAGACCTTCATGGCTTCGATCAGGCAGACCGTCGATTGCGGTCCTACTTTCGCACCGACCGTAACGAACGGCGGGTCCTCCGGCGACTGCGAGGAGTAGAACGTGCCGACCGTCGGGGACTTGATTACCAGCAGGCCATCATCGCGCGCGGCAGCCGGTGCCGCTGCCGAGGCGGCGGCTGGTGCTGGGGCAGCCATCGGAGCCGGGGCAGGGGCGTATTGCATCGGTGCGGCGACCATCGTTGCCGGCGTTCCACGACGCAGTCGCCATTGCTCGCTGCCTCGACGAAGCGACACGTCGGTCACGCCGTGCTTTTCCATCATTTCGATCAGTTGCTGCAGTTTGTCGAGGTCGAACGGCGCGGCGGAAGCGGCCGATTCTTCGGCCGTTACTGGTTCTTTTTCCGGGTCTGGACGACGCGGGGTGCGAGCGGGCGGTTGAGGCGGATTCGGGCGAGGCGGCATGGGTCACACCATAAAAAACAGACTCACTGCGGCACGTCGCGAATGTTGAATCGGCGACGGGAACGGAGCGGTCAGGATTTGGAAAAGGTCATAACTCCAACGGCACCGACGATAAGACTTCGTAACCATCCCGGGTAATCAGCACATCGTCTTCCAGACGAACGCCACCAAATCCCGGCAGGTAGATTCCCGGCTCAACGGTGAGAACCATACCCGGTTGCAGGGTGTCTTTGGAGATCGGACTGAACCGCACGGACTCATGAATTTCGAGTCCGATCCCGTGGCCCAGACCGTGTCCGAAATACTTCCCGAAACCGGCGTCCTCGATCACCTTTCGTGCCGTGGCATCAACCTGTTGACAAGCGACCCCCGGATGGATCGCATCCAAGGCCGCCTGTCGCGCATTCATCACAACTCTATGCAGCTTATCAAGTTTGGGCGGAATCTTACTTGTGGCGACCATGCGCGTCAAGTCACTGTGGTAGCCCCCCGGCTCGACCGCACCCCAGTCAATCAGGAAGAACGGCGCTTCGTCCAGACGACGCAATCCCGCGCGATAATGCGGCAGAGCGGCTTGCGGCCCGACGCCGATAATCGGCTCGAACGCAGCCTTCAACGCCCCGAATCGCCGCATGGCGTGCTCAAGTTCATGGGCGGCTTCACGTTCCGTCATCTCGGGCAAGAGCAGCGCCCGGAGTACCGAGTAGCCCCGCTCGGCGAGATAAATCGCATCACGGATCGCCGTAATCTCTTCGCTGTCCTTGATTTGCCGTAATTCTTCCACCAGTCCGGAAGAGGGCGTCAACTCGATCCCGGTGGCTTTTTCCTCGAGTCCATCCTTCGCGGCAACGGTGGTGTAGGCGGACTCAAAGCCAATGCGCTTGAAGCCCAACTTGCCCAGAATCTCGGCGAGGAAGTCCGCAGTCTGCGTTTTGGCAGTCCGGATTTCCGTTGCTAAGCCGGGGCATTCGTCGGCGAGTTGGGTTTCAAACCGGCTGTCGCTAACCATCAGGGTCCGCTTGGGGCCGATCAACAGGCAGCTGGCATCGCCGGTGAACCCCGTCAGATAGGTCACGTTGGGCGGGTGTGAGACGATCAGCAGATCGAGTTGTGCTTTTTTGACGGCAGCGACTAACCGCGAGCGTCGTGCCTGATGGCGATCCGTTGCCATAGCGTCCAAATCTCAAGTTGGGAAAACTCGTCGTTACGACAAACTATTCGCCGGCTCGGGCGATTCCTGCTTTGCCGGGTCGACGGGGGCCGGTGTGATGCTGGCGGATGTTGGTAACGACGATGCCCCCAACCAGCGTCCGACGCGACCGAACCGCCCGCTGTGCAACAGCACGAGATACGCCGGGACCAGCACCGGGCGGACCACAAATGTGTCCAGCAGCACGCCGAACGCCAAGGCATAGCCGAGTTGTGACATGCCTTTCAGCGAACCTGCGGCCAGCGACGCAAACGTTCCAGCCATAATGATGCCGCAACTGGAAATGATGCGGCCGGTACGGGACAGGGCATGAATCACCCCCTTCACTGGGCCGAACCGTTTCTGTTCTTCGTCGATCCGCGTCATCAGGAAGATGTTGTAGTCTTCGCCAACCGCGATGAGGATCGTGAAGAGGAACATCGGAACCTTCCAGTCGAGTCCCGCAAATGCGTCTCCGTCCCAGAGTCGGAAAGAGAGATAGGTGAACCCGAGCGTCGCGAGATAACTGAAAAGGACCGTCACGATGAGATACAGGCAGACGCCGGGCTGACGGAGCAGCACGACCAGAATCGTAAAGACACCGAAGATCACCAGCAGATCGATGCGAATCTGATCGCGATCGGTGACGTGTTTCAAATCGCGAATGCTCGCTGTGGGACCGAGGACCAGCACTTCCGACGAAGCGCGGACTTCTTCGGGAAGACTCGCCCGGATCTCGTTTTCGAGGATGCCGAGATGCTCCATGCTGTTGCGGGCAAAGGGATCGATGTTACTCGTCAACTCCATCCGCGTGACATGGTGGGTGTTGACTTCATCCTCGCTGACGTAATGTGCAATCGCACGCTTTGTCATGATCCGGATTGCAGCCGCGCTACCTGCGGATTCCAGATCCTCATCGCCACCCAGCGGATGGGATACACTGCGAATGTCCGCCAGGTCCAGTTTTTCACGGAGATCGTTGAGCGATGTCGTAAGCTCGTGAATGACCGGAATGCCGGCGTCGTCTCCGTGAGCCTCTGCGAAATCGATTTTCGGCGATTTGATCAGGACCGTAATCGGCCCGGTTGTTCCCGCGGGGAAGTGCTCCCGCACAATATTCGTGCCGATGACGCTAGTCGATGATGTCGGGAGATCGGTCAGCAAGCCGTAGCTCAGGTCGGTATAGAACCACACGCCGACGACCGCGAACGGGAGCATCATCGCGATGCTCGCCAGCCAGATTTGCATGGGTCGACGCACAAGGATGGCCCCGACGTGATCCCAGAGATTTTGCAGCCAACCCCCCTCGGGAACGTCGGATTCCACATACGACTTTGCAATCGTGGAGGCGGCGATCATTTTCGGCCAGAACACAGAGCGACCGAAGAGGCACAACAAGGCCGGTGTAAACGTCAGGCAGGCGACGAGGACAATCACCAGACCGAATGTGATGGCGATCCCCGCATCGTGGAATTTGCCGAACTCGGCGAAGATCATCATGCCAATGCCGCAAATCACAGTGCCGGCACTCGCAGCAATCGCGGCTCCCACGTAGCCCTGAGCGTCAATCAACGCCTGGCGCACCGGGATGCCCTGGTCGGATTCTTCCTTGTAACGGGCGATCAGAAACAGGCAGTAATCGACTCCGGCACCATACAACAGCACCGTCACATACGACTCAAACCCAGAGAACAACACGACCCACTGATGTTCCGCCAGAATGCACAACAGGCTCACCGTCAGTTTGACCGCGACGGCAACAGTGATCAGCGGCACCATCGCCAATGCCGGTGCCCGGTAGATGAGTCCCAGCAGCAGAATCACGAGACCAATCGTCAGCGTCTCGGTCGCCTTCGCGCTGTCTTTCGCGGCTTTGAGCATGTCGCGACCGACGACGGCTGTACCACTGACGAACATTTCGATTCCGTCGGGCCAGTGCTTGCGGAAATCGGGATCGTCGAAGACCAGGCTTTCCACTTTGCGGACAATGGGGGAATTCGCGGCATCGAGAAATTCGCGGTTGAGATCCATGACGACCAGCGTTGCCCGCCCGTCGGCACTGTTGAGGAACTTCCCAATCGTCCGATCGCGATAGCTACGGACGACGGATTCCCCTTCCGCGATTTCCTCTTTGGTGATCAGGCCGCTTTCTTCGGCGATCCGCACAAGCCGTTCGCGCAGTTCGCCGACGGCATCCGGGTCGTCGGCATCGGTCCCGTCATCGACAAAGTCCAGATCAGCCTCGGTCAATTGCTGACTCGTATCCGCTCGGCGAACAATCACGCCGATCGTGCTGGCTTTGGACTCCTGCGGAAAAGCTTGGGCGTAAAGCCGCTCGGCGACTCGACTAGGGCTGTCTTCCGGGAGGAACGCGAACTCACCGGTCTTGATGACCGAATCACGATCGGGCGCATACACCGTCGCGACGACAACGGCCAGAATCCACCCGAAGAACCACAATGGCCATGTGCGGACAACGAATTGGCCAAAGCGATAGAACATCAGCGGCACAGCCTTCCTGGCCCAACGCCCCGCAGACAGTTTAGGACGCTATGCCTGACGGCATCTCCATGAGACAATTGGGAATAGACCCTGTACCCTACCCGCGGGGAATACCCAGCGTCAAACCTCAGGCGGGCCTTCGGCACGGGTGACGATCACACGAATCATTACAAAACTGTTATCTATCGTGCCGAGTCGCCGGTAAATCGGCGAACGGTCTTGGTTTCCTTCATCTTTGCAGGGGAATGGAAGGATTCGACTTACAGAGGTGAGTTTTCAGGGCACCGTCAGCCCATGACTTCGGGAAAACTCGGTGCGAATCGACAGAATGCGGCGATTTCCTTCCACCGGTAGAAAATGGGGAAGAGCTACCTTTCGGTCTATTCGCAGTTTGGAATGTCTGATATAGCGACGATAGAGTTCGGTGTCGGGGTTCTGGGTGTGAAAAGGAATTCGCCATGCAGTGTCCGCGCTGCAAAACGCACGATGTGTACCGCAGTCAAAGTGCGACGCCGCATCTCCTTTCGTTCATGATGATGACCGTCCGCTGCCACCGGTGCTGCCTGCAGTTCTCGGTACCGCGGTGGTCCAGCGTGCCGACCAAAGTCGCCACGCGAATGAGTGTCGCACAGTCCGAGCCGACGACAAAAACGCGCCGGGCGGCATAGAGATCGAATCGAATCGACGCGGAGTGGCCGGTATCGTCACGCCGCGAATTCGGCGGCTTCCGCGATCCGATGGGGGTAGCCGTAACACTCGAAGGCAAACTGCCAACGCTCGTAGACACGGTTCATCGTGTCGGCATCGAGCGCAAACCGGTTCTTGCGATACGCATTGTGCTCCGGCATTTTCGCCGTGAGCCGTGGAATCATGCCTTCCCAGCCGGGAAGCTGCAGAGTCTGATAGACCCGCTGCATTTCTCCCAGCGGGTCGGTTTCGAGATCTTCAAACCGCATTTCGTGCAATTGTCCGGCGGGAATCAGTCCCTTGGTGGCTTCGTAGCGCCGGACGCAGTGGTCGTAAGTGACGAACGCGTCTTCTTCGAGGTTCTCGTAGCAAGGTTCGCTCAGGGCGTTTTCGGCAAACAGCATCCGCCGCAGATGCAGCGTCGAGCTATAAACATCGTACGGATTCCGCGTGATATAAATGAATCTCGCTTGGGGATACATCTCCAATAACAACGGTATGCGGTAGGTGTGCGAAGGGCTCTTCAGGACGATGGGCTTGTTCGCGCGGTACGTTAGTTTCTTCATGAACCACTGGAACTCGCGCACCCAGAGATCGCGCTCCGCGGCGGTGAGATCGGTCAGCTCAAAATAGCGCTCGTAGCTGGCTCGGTCGCCCTGATGCACCAGCATGTTGTAGGGCGACAACCCCGTCCGCAGTAGCAGGGCGATCTCATCCTCCTGCGAATGCTTCCATCCGGTCGGGACGTTGTCCATCGGACGCGTCCGAGGCAGCATCCACCCCGTCAGAGCGGAGCCAATCATCTCCGTGAGCAGGAAATGGCCCGAAAACATCACCTGGTACAGGTTTGGGAACGCTAGTTGAGCATCGAGTGTCAGCAGGTTGTGCAGCAGTGTCGTCCCGCTGCGCCAATGGCCGAGGACAAAAATCGGCGGCTGCGTGACTTCCGTCTTTTGGACACGAGAATGATAGAGTGCCGATTCGCAGGCTTCGTAAACCGAGTTCATCGCACTGATGGCCGCTATCGACAGCCGCCGCCATCGATAGCGCGGATCGGAAGGGAGTTCCTTTGCGACTTCTAACCACCGCCGACGATTCAGCCCCTGCCAGACGCACGCCAGATTCTGATTGGAACGATGAACCCCCGAAGACGAACGGCTCGATTTCGTTCGTGTCGCCAGCAACGATCCAGTTTCGGTCACGGGGCGGCTCCAGCCGAGCGAGAACGTCCTGCCTCGCCAATCCACAACGTCATGTCGAGAAATACAGAACTCCGTCAGTACGACTTTCCGTCCGGGGAGTCAACCTCGGTGCTGGTTTCCAGCGAAGTTTTCCCGTCAGAAATTGTTTCGCGGCGATCCGAAGTCCGCTGAGGAGAACGCTTTCGTGAAGCGCAATCCGTATTACACGCGGGTCGTGGCTAAACGCTTGTGACCTCGGTTATCAGTTTGAACTGGGCGGGACAGTCAGCCGCTGCCGGATGTAATCGGCCCGTGCGGCATTGCGTTCCGCAGTTTCCATCCGCTCGTGTCGCAGCTTCTGCAAGTGCGCGGGTTGCGTATGAATGAACAGTTCGTTGAGCGTCGGAATCTCCAGATCGTGGATCAATCCGAGATTGATTCCCATCCGCACGCTCGACAACAGGTGCATGGTTTCTTCGGAGCTGATCTGTCGGGCGTGCTTGAGGTTGCCCAGCGCCCGGCTCACCTGATCGTGCAGATTCTGGCGGTTTTCCTGCACCAAAGTTGTGCGGACTTTGCGTTCGTAGGCCAGAATGTTCGGCACCACGTCCTTGATCGTCTTGATGATTTGCTCTTCGCCCTTGCCGAGCGTGGCCTGATTGGAGATCTGGTAAAAATCTCCCATGGCCTGGCTTCCTTCGCCGTACAGTCCACGGACAGCAAGGCCGATTTTCTGGAGGGCCTGGAAGACTTTTTGAATCTCTTTCGTCATCACGAGGCCGGGCAGGTGCAGCAGCACGCTGACCCGAATGCCGGTGCCGACGTTGGTCGGGCAGGCCGTGAGATAACCGAGTTGTTCGCTGAAGGCATAGGTGACGGAGCTTTCGATGGCATCGTCGATGGCGTCGATGTCGTGCCAGCATTCGTCGAGGGCGAAACCGCTGCGGAGGACTTGCATCCGCAGATGGTCTTCTTCGTTGACCATCAGGCTGACGTTTTCTTCGGGCGAGATCCCGACGCCGCGCTGGCCGTGATTTTCCGAGAGTTCGCGGCTGATGAGTTGCCGTTCGACGAGAAACTGCCGATCGAGGGTTTCGAGGGCATCAATCTGCACGTATTGCAGCTTTTTCCCCGCCGGAGACTTGGCGATTTCCCCTCGCAGCAGTTGCTCGACATCAGCCCGGACGGCATCGCTGGCCCGGTTCGGGAAGGGATAGTCGGCCAGATTCCGCGCGAGGCGGATACGGCTCGACATCACGATGTCGGAATCGGGACCGTTCGCACGTAACCATTCACCACTGGTGTGAGTGAGGGCGTCCAAGTCCACTGCCGACTCCTTCCTGCCCTGCGGCGTTCCACGGGGCAATCCAAACCACTAAGACGCATTGCCGGACGAGCCAGCTTCGTTTTCGAGGCTTTGAATCTCGTCCCGCAGCCGCGCGGCTTCTTCGTACATTTCCTCGTCGACCGCGGCCCTCAAACGGTTTCGCAAGCGAATCAGGCGGAACTGATGCTGGCTGGCTTTCGGTGCCCGCTTCGGCACCTTCCCCGTGTGCTGCGTTTCGCCGTGAATATTTTCCAGCAGCGGCATCAACTCATCGTGAAAAACCGTGTAATCATGGGGGCAACCCAGCCGGCCTTGCTTGCGGAACTCTTTGAAAGTGATGCCGCATTGCGGGCACGTTGAACTGAGTTCATCGTCGCTGGTGTCGGACGATTCGCTTTCTTCGCTGGGGCCACCCACGTCGTCATCGTCGGGCGGTGGTCCCCCCGCTTCGGATTCGTTGAGGTATTCCTTCGCACAACTCTCGCAGAGATGCAGTGCCTGGACTTCCCCGTGGCGAATCTCGGTAATGTGCAATACCGCCGGCTTGGCGCAGCGACCACACTTTTTCATTGCGGAATCGATCTCGCTACGGATGCGATCCGTGTTACAACGCCCCTTTCACAACGAAACATCCGTTGCGGGCGTCGAGTCGAATTCTAGCTATCGGCCTCCCTGAGTCAAGCGACACGACACACCATCCGGCGTTCCTAAATCCTGATCTTGGTTATGGATGTGACATTGCGGCCGATCTTGCCCGAAGGCGATGGGAACGAGACGGGGAAAAACGTCGCCGAACCCCATCTGTCGAGGTGCTGTCCAGGCGTCGCAGCGGTAAAGTGAGTATCTTCAGAGCCACGACCGTCAGGGAGTGTGTTGGACCACTCGTCGAGGAACTCGCTCCCTGACGGTCGCGGCTCGGATGAACCTCGTGAACTCTCGGATCACCCATGACACACTGTCCGGATTGGAACACGTTCTCGCAGTTAGCCGCCGGACATGATCTCGTCCCGGTCTATCGCCAACTGGTGAGCGACACGTTGACGCCGGTGAGTGCGTACGCCCGGCTGCCGAATCGGCACGATTCGTTTCTGTTTGAAAGTGTCGTCGGCGGCGAACGAATCGGGCGTTACAGTTTCCTGGGTGCAGAACCGTTCCTGTGGCTGGAAGCCTACGGCACGAAAGTCCGCAAACGCCGCGGTGACCACGTGGAAGAGTTCACGGTCAGCGATCCGCTCGGCGAGTTGGAAACCCTCGTGGCCGCCCATCGGGCACCGCACGTCGCCGGTCTGCCCCGCTTCTGTGGTGGCGCAGTGGGTTATGCCGGGTACGACACGGTCCGCTATGTCGAGAATCTGCCGAACGCGCCGCAGGATGATCGCCATTTGCCCGATTTATCCTTCGCGCTCTATGACCGAATGGTCATTTTCGATCATCTCCGCAAGACGATTCTCGTGGTCGCCCATGCCGATGTCCGCGGGCAATCGCCGGAGGTGGCCTATCAGGCGGCGTGTGCACGGATCGACGAACTTTGCCATGCTTTGGCTCAGCCGACCGATGGGTTGCAACTCACCGACCTGGCGATCAATACGCCGCCGACGCGGCAATTCACATCCAATCGGACGCAGGCCGAATATGAAGCGTCGGTCGTCAAGTCGAAGGAATACATCCTCGCGGGGGATATTTTTCAGGTGGTGCTCAGTCAGCGGTTGGAACTGGAAACCGTCGCCACGCCGTTAGATATTTATCGCGCGCTGCGAGTGGTAAATCCGAGTCCGTTTATGTTCTTGCTCAACACGCCTTCGGTGTCGCTGGTGGGGAGTTCGCCGGAGATCATGGTCCGTGTCGAAGACGGCGAGGTCACGATTCGCCCGCTGGCCGGCACCCGCAAACGGGGCGTGACCGACGCGGAAGACCTCGCCCTCGAACAGGAACTGCTCGCCGATGAAAAGGAACGCGCCGAGCACGTAATGCTTGTTGACCTCGCCCGCAACGATGTCGGCCGCGTTGCTGAGTATGGTTCGGTGCAACTCTCCGATGTGATGAAAGTCGAACGCTACAGCCATGTGATGCACATCACCTCCAACGTGACGGGGCAAATGGCAGCGGGGAAAACGGCGCTCGATGCGTTGCGATCGGGTCTCCCCGCGGGAACGGTCTCCGGAGCGCCGAAAGTCCGCGCCATGCAGATCATCGACGAACTTGAACCGCATCGCCGCGGACCATATGGCGGCGCGGTCGGTTATCTCGACTACACCGGTAACATGGACACTTGCATCGCGCTGCGGACGTTGGTGATGCAAGGCAACCGCGTCTACATCCAGGCTGGTGCCGGGATTGTCGCTGACAGTGTTCCCGCCAGTGAATACGAGGAAACTCTCAACAAAGCCCGCGGACTGCTTAAAGCGATTGAAGTCGCTGAGGAGCAACTTCACCGACCAGCCGGCACGATCTGACATGGGCGAGTTTTGTCTCCGCAAGGATCGACCATCGTGTCCCTGCCGTGTAAACTCAGGTCATGAAACGCGCGTTGATTACCGGGATCACCGGACAGGATGGTTCATACCTCGCCGAGTATCTGCTGGGACTGGGTTACGAGGTCCACGGATTGGTGCGGCACGTCGCCTTACAGGATGGACGTGATCGGCTGCAACGACTGACACCAATCTTGCCGCGGCTGCAATTGCACTCCGGCAGCCTCGAAAATGCCGCGAGTGTGTTCCATGTGATCCAGCGCGTCCAACCGGATGAGGTCTATCACCTCGGGGCGCAAACGTTCGTGCCCTATTCGTTTGAAGACGCCTTCTCCACCCTGCAAACCAACATCAATGGCACCCATTTCGTTCTGGAGGCCGTGAAGCAAGCCACGCCGCAGGCGCGCGTGTACTTTGCCGGGTCGAGCGAAATGTTCGGCAACGCCGATGAGCAACCACAGCGAGAAACGACGCGCTTTCACCCGCGCTCACCGTACGGCATTGCCAAGGTGGCAGCGTTCAATCTCACGCGGAACTATCGTGAGGCATACAATATTTTTGCCTGCTGCGGGATCATGTTTAATCATGAATCGCCCCGCCGCGGGTTTGAGTTCGTCACGCGGAAAATCACGCAGTATGCGGCCCGCATCAAACGAGGGCTGTGTAAAGAACTGCCGCTGGGGAATCTGGATGCTCAACGTGACTGGGGCTTTGCGCTGGATTATGTCCGCGCGATGCACGCCATGTTGCAGCAACCGGCGCCGCAGGATTACGTGGTCGCGACCGGTGAGACCCATTCTGTGCGGGAATTCTGCGAACTCGCCTTTGCCCGTGTGGGTCTGAACTGGCAAGACTATGTGATCTCACGGCCGGAGTTGCATCGTCCGGCGGAAATCTTCACGCTGGTAGGTGACGCCCGCCGTGCTCGACAGGATCTCGGCTGGTCGCCGACGATTTCCTTCCGCGAACTGGTGGAGTCGATGGTCGACCACGATCTCGCGATGATTGATGGATTGAAACCCCCGACATGATCTTCGTGCTCGATAACTACGATTCGTTCACCTACAACCTGGTCCAGCGGTTCGGCGAAATCGACCGCAATCTGGATGTGCGGGTCGCACGCAACGATCAGGTGACCGTGGACGATGTCGCCGCGATGAAACCGCACGCGATCGTCGTTTCACCGGGGCCGTGTACGCCCCATGAAGCCGGGATTTCGATGGAGCTGATTCGTCAACTTGGCCCGAAGATTCCGACGCTGGGGGTGTGTCTGGGTCATCAGTCGATGGCCGAGGTGTTCGGCTCACCGGTGGTGCGGGCCGAGCGGTTGATGCACGGCAAGATTTCACTGATTGAGCACGATGGCGGCGGCGTTTTCGCGGGGTTGCCGAATCCGTTTCAAGCGACGCGGTATCACAGCCTGATTGTGCCGGTAGACAAGGTCTCCGATGACTTGGAAGTCACCGCATGGACCGAGTATCCGGGGCATCCGAAAGAAGTCATGGGCCTGCGTCACCGCCGGTTCCCCATCCACGGCGTGCAGTTTCACCCTGAAAGTTTTCTCACTGAAGGTGGGACCGACATCCTGCGCAACTTTCTGCGGATCGCCGGGGAATTGAAGTAATAGGTGTCTTTCCCAGCCCGGAGCGCCAGCGACGGATGAAGCATCATGCGTCGTGTCGTCCTTGACACCCGTCGCTGGCGCTCCGGACTGGGAAACGCGATTACATCTTTTCCGCAACCCGGATGCCGAGCAGATTCAACCCCGTTTTTAACACACGGGCGGTCAGGTCGCACAGCAGCAAACGACTGTTGCGCACCGTGGCATCGGGTTCTTTCAGTATTGGGCACTGTTCGTAAAACGTCGCGAATGAGTTCGCTGTGTCGTACAGATATTGTGTGAGCAAGTTGGGGCGGTAGTCGACTACGACATCGGATAATGCTTCGGAAAAACGCAGCAGTTGCAACGCCATCTGTCGCTCGGCGGGAGTGTTGAGCAGGATCGTCCCGCCGGCTTGCCGCAGAGCGTCAGCGTCGATGTTATTGCGGGCGAAGATACCGCGGACACGAGCGTAGGCGTATTGAATGTATGTCGCCGTGTCGCCGGTTTTGGCGAGCATTTTGTCCCAACTGAAAATGTAATCGCTGTCGCGGTTGTGATGCAGGTCGGCATAAATCACACCACCGATCCCCACGATCTCGGCGACATCGGCGCGTGTGGCGGTATCGAGTTCTGGACCATCCTTCTTGCCATCATCATTTTCATCGACAATGGCGCGGGCCCGGGCGATGGCTTCGTCGAGCAGGCTTTCCAGGCCGACGGTATCCCCTGCGCGGGTTTTGAACGGCCGACGATCATCGCCGAGAATCGTGCCGAAGCTCACGTGCCGGGATTCGAGTTGTCCCAAACCCATCGCTTTTGCGGTCGCGAACAACAATTGAAAATGTTCGCCCTGCCGGGCATCCACGACGTACAGAGCCGTGTCGGCATGCAACGTTTCGATGCGATACCGAATGGTCGCCAGGTCGGTCGTCGCATAGGTGAAGGCGCCGTCCGCTTTCTGCACGATAAACGGGGCCGCGTTCCCTTCGACGAACACGCACGTCGCGCCGTCACTTTCCCGCGCGAGTCCCCGCGATTTCAGATCGTCTACAATCCCGGTGAGCATCGGGTTATAAAAACTCTCGCCGAGCGTGAGATCGAATTTCACGCCGAAGCGCTGGTACATCGACTCCAACGCGGCGAGACATTGCGGGATGAACGCCTTCCATAGGGCGACATTGTCGACATCGCCGGCATGAAGTTTCGCCGTTTCTTGTCGCGCGAGCTCGGCGATCTGCGGGTGCGCGGCGGCGAGGGTCTGCAACGCCGGATCGTTGTCGATGGCTTCCCGTTTCTTGCGTGCCGAATTCACCGCTGCCTTGGCTTCGGCGACCACGGCTTCCTGTTTCTTCACCGCTTTCGGAGCGTCTTTGTCCTTCGGATTCGCGGCGAGTTGCCGCTGCGCCTCGCTGAGCGCGGTTTCCGCCAACCGAACCGCGGCGTCGAGCGCGGTCGCCGTTTTCACCGCTTCGTGATAGTCGCTGAGCTGATTCACCAGCCGGTACAGCCGTGCGAGTTCCGCCACGGGAGCCGTTTGATAAGCGGCTTCGTTCCGGAAGTGCTTGTACCCGTAGATGATCATTCCGAACTGTGTGCCCCAGTCGCCGACGTGGTTGTCGCTGTAGACACGATGGCCGAGGAACCGTAGTACGCGATCGAGAGCTTGTCCGATGACCGTGCTGCGGAGATGGCCCACGTGCATGGGCTTGGCGACGTTCGGCGAAGAGTAATCGACCACGAATGTCCGCGGCGTCGGCACGGCGACAACGCCGAGACGGTCATCATGAATCAGCGCCACGGCTTCCGTCGCCAGCCGATCCGTTCGCAACTTCAGATTGATAAACCCCGGTCCGGCGATCTCAGGTGCATCGCAAAGGTCGTCGAGCTTCAACCGGGCAACGATGTCCGTGGCAACATCGCGCGGTGGCTTTTTCAGCAGCTTGCCCAGCGACATTGCGCAGTTGGCCTGAAAATCGCCGAATTTGGGGTCTTGCGTGGGCTTGAGCATCTCCGCATACGGACCGACATCGGTCATCACATCGGAGGGAATGAGTTCAGTCAGTGCTGTCCGCAAACGACCGCGTAATTCCGCCAGAAAGTTCATGCGTCCCAATCCACTTAGCCCGCCGTTGTCCGCAACGGGGGGTGAATGCGCTCTCGTTGATCAAAGAAACCCCCGGTTGCGGACAACCGGGGGCTAAATGAAATCTGTGACTCCCGCGCCAGTACGATGCGGGTTTTATACCGGTTCGAGTACTTTGGCGGGTGGCAGGCCGAGTACGGCACGCCAGTCGATCTTCTTGCCATCCGACCACAGGTGTTCGAGGTCGTACAGATCGCGGGCTTCCGCCGTAAAGACGTGTAGCACAATGTCGCCGTAGTCTTGCAGCAGCCAGTTGGAATCGTGCGTCCCTTCGAGTCCCCGGCTGAGGCTGCCGCGGGCTTTCATCTGCACGCGGGCTTCTTCGGCGAGAGCCACCATCTGCCGCGGATTGATGCCGGTGGTGATCACGAAGTAATCCACGATGGGGGTGACTTCGGTCAGGTCGAGCACCACCGTGTCGCGGCCGCGGAATTCTTCAGCGATCTGGGCGCACCGGCAGGCATCCTGAAGGCTGCGCTGGCGTTGGATTTCAATGGTCGTGGGCATGGATTCGTCGGTCAATCTCACGTGCGGAAGGTGACGCCGGTGGACACGTTCGTCGTGGCGAATGTTAGTTCAGAGACACTCACCGCGGCATGGGTTCGGTCGCGGGCAAAGGAAGATTGTAACAGCATCACGGCCCGGAGGGTGCTGCCGAACGGGAGAAAACGACACCGGCGGCAATTTCTCGGCGTCGCGGCGGCCAAAACAACGGCGTCCTCCACGTTGGAAACGAAGAGGACGCCCTTGATGGATCCGAGTCGCCGCGCGGTTCGATCAGTAATTCGTGCGGGAATCGCGTTCAAACCGGCGTTCGATTTCCGGCACGATCGCCTGTTTTTCGTCCCACAACGACTTCAGCGGGAACATTTCCGGCGGCTTTTCGCCTTCGAGTCGCAGGTACAGGTTCCACACCAGCACGGCGGTCAGGGCTTCTTCGACGAAATTGTCTTCGTCCTTCAGTTCGGGATATTTCTCCAGCGTTTTCTCGAAGAGAGCCATCGACTGTTCGGCGAACGTGCGGGCCGCGGGACTTTGCTTGCGGTATTCTTCACTCGCGGCGAAGAGCGCCCAGTGGGCTTCCGCGGTTTCCGGTTCGGATTCGCATAGCGCCCGGGTTCGCCAGTAGCGGTAGTTGTTCATCTTCTGATACTGATCGACGGCACGTCGGAGCTGGGCGATCCCTTCCGGCGTCTTGCCGAGGCTGCGGAGTTCGTCTTCCGCCATTTCGAGCCGCATCTGGACGATGATGCCCGGCAAGTATTCGACCGAGAAGAGTTCCTGACCGTAACGCTTCGTCCAGTCATCCAGGCCGAGTACCCAGGCCTGTCGCGTTTGTTCTTTGAGTTTTTCGCGGACGCGGATTTCGAGCGCCTTGGCTTCTTCGTCGGTCAGTTTACGATCGCCGACTTCACGGTCGTACTCCTCCTTGAAGCCGAACTTGTACAACGCGGCGGCATAGTCGAGTTGGGACCGAGCCGGGTAAGACCGGAAGATCGAGCGGTCCATGATTGTCTGCCGGGCTTTGGACTCGGCGTCGTTGGCTTCCTGGAACCACCGCTTAGCGACGAGGTAATTGTCCTCGCTGCTGTTGTTGAATTCGGGGTCCGGGCCCTTGTCGTATTGCGGATCCGGATCCTGATAGAAGAAGCGGCGGAAGAAGCGGGCTTCGTCGGACAAGCCGATTTTCGGTCCATAGATGCGGCCGACGTGCCATTTCAGGTCGGGAGAACGGCGGTTCCGCTCGACGCCGCGCTGCAGGAACTTGCCCCCTTCTTTGACCCAGAAGTAGCGGTCGGGGACGGCGTCCCACTCGGCGGACACGTTGTAGGCGAGGTTCCAGCCGTTGTACTCCCACACCTTCACATAGTGTGGCTGTAAACGGATGATCGAGTCGGTGGTGACGCGGAGTTCCCCCCAGTCCTTGTGATTCTTCTGCTCGTCGGCCTGCATCCAGAGGATGTTCGCCGCGACGCCACGGAGACCGAGGAGGGCGAGGTTCATCGCCGCGCCCGACGGGTCGAGATCGCCGAGATCGCTTTCACCGAGGTCGAGTTCCTGCCGCAGCCGGGAGATCATCCCGCCGGAATTGGGAGTACCATCGGCGGGCATCCCCAACCAGATGATGGGAATAAGCAGCAGCAGGATCGCGCCGAGATAGACGAACTTGCGTTGTTGCGAGGTGAGATTGTTCATTTCGCTTCCAACTCCCGGACCCGAAGGGCGAAGTACCCGAGGAGCACGCACGGACCAAAGTATGCCAATGTCACCATAATGCACGCCAGCACGCAGGAGTCGAAACGGACATCAAACCCGTTCGCCACGTACAGCAGGCTTTCTGAGAAGTAGTCGAAGTTCGGCAGAATGCGGTACACCAGCCACAGGAAGTTCACGAGGCCGGTATCGATGAACTGCATAATGGTGGTGGAAGGCCCGGCCGGCAGTTCGGTGGTCGGGTTCATGTGCCAGAGGATGCGGTAGATGGACTCAAGCACGCCGCCCCCTTCGAGTTTTTTCATCTCCTGCAGACCCGAGTATTGAGCTGCCTTTTGGAGAGCAATCGGATCGCCGACGATGCGGCCCATGAAATCGCGGGCGCCGTAACTGACGATCACGACGCAGAACGTGAGGAACGTGGCGACCGGCCCCTTCACGAAGGTACTGACCGAGACCCCCATGAAGATCACCAGCAGAACCATCAGGCCAATGCACGCAACCGCCTTGAAATAGCCGTAGTAAAACGGCAGGTCGGCCGTCCGGACAAAGAGGTCGGGGCGAGCCATCCCGAGGTATTGACCGGGATCGACACACGCGACTTCCACGGTGAGACGACCGTCCTTGCTGACCATGTCATCAATAATGTCGTATTTCTTGCCATCCGTTTTGGAAGATTCACCAATATTGAGCAGCGTACGGTTGATCCGGTCAGTCCGTCCGCGGCCTTCGTCCACCGTCTTCAATTGATACGGCACCCGGGCATTCGTTTCCGGATTCACGAAGGTGTATTGAAAGTAGATCGAGCGTCGCATGTCGCCCTTGTGGCTGCGAAACGCCTGGAAGCGGTTTTCGAGGAGCAGATTTCCTTCGTTGTCGAGAACGTGCGGGCCAACGCCTTCAAATGTCCAGATCGCGCGGGCTTTGGTCGCCCCTTCAATGAAGCTGTGGAACATCCAGATGTCACCGACGTTGATCCCTTCCTTCGTCGGATTCCCTTCGCGATCGAGGAAGGTCAGTTCGCCGCGGATCGGTTGTCGGCAGATCAATTGCGACTTTGCCGATTCGGGCAATTGACGATTGATCCAACCCCAGCCGACCACCCCCATCACGGCCAGAACCGTCAGCCCCACGAACGAGTAACCGAGCATACGGCCGATCACGAGTTCCAGCCGCCGCGCCGGTTTCGTCACCACCGTGTGCATCGAGCGGAGACGGATGTCTTCGGGAATCCCCCAGCATGCTAACAGCAGCACGACGGGCAGAATGAGCCAACTGATGGCCCGCAGCACGAACGAGACGTAGACCTTCACCTGGAATTCCGGCGCGAGATTGGAACTCGACAGGAACCATCCGGCGAACATGAACAGAATTGCGAAGACCACGAAGACCATGAGCGCTTTGCGACGGACGGCTTCACGGAACGTCAATTGAGCTAGGGCAAAAATCCGGCGGGGGGACAGACTGACGAGGTCGCCCACCATCGCCCCAAGTTCATTCGCAAATACGACCGGACCGCGCGCCCCCACGGTGGCAATCGTCGCAATGAGCGAGACCACCAGCACAATGCAAGTCGCGCTGCCGACGACTAGCAGCCACAGCAGAAACGATTGCAGTAACGGAAACGGGACAGGATCGAAGTTCATCAGCCGAGCCTTGCCGAACGCCTTCGCGAGGACACGCACCTCGTCACGGCGAGACTGAAAATAGAAAAATCAATGGAAAATTATGATCTCAACCCGCTTGCGCTTTGCAGCATCACCCAGTCCGCTGCATTGATAAGACCTACGCCTTCACCGCCGGATCATCGGCAATCAACCGCCGCCCCGGGCGATCCTTGCTTTCCTGAACCGTCCGCAGGAAGAGCTCTTCGAGGTTCGCGGTCGGGTGATCGACCTGGTACTTCGCCCCGTGCTTCTTCAGGACGGCTTCGACTTCGGCCTGTGCCGCCGGCGAGAGCTGGTCGCTGAGCACTTGCGTCTGATTCTGGCTCTTGAGGAGTTCGTCCACGCGGCCGAGCACCTTCAGTTCGCCGCCGTAAAGAATGGCGATGCGGTCGCACACGTCCTGCACGTCGGCGAGGAGGTGGCTGCACATGACGATCGTCTTGCCCTGGGCTTTCAGATCGAGAATCAAATCCTTCATGTCGCGGCTGCCGAGCGGATCGAGACCACTGGTCGGTTCGTCGAGGAGGACGAGATCCGGATGATTGATCAGCGCCTGGGCGAGACCAATCCGGCGGGTCATCCCCTTGGAGTATTCTTTCAATTGCCGCTTGCGGGCGTGGTCGACCTTCACCAGTTTGAGCAGTTCTTCGGTCCGCTGCTTCCGCTCGGCGTTGGTCATATTGAACAAGCGCCCGTAGAAGTCGAGCGTTTCTTCGCCGGTGAGGAAGCGGTAGAGGTACGACTCTTCAGGGAGGTAACCGATCCGCTCGTTTTTGCGGACATCGCTCGCCGATTGGCCGAGGATTTTGATCTCCCCTTCCGTCGGGAAGAGCAGGCCGAGGAGCATCTTCAGGGTGGTGGTTTTCCCCGAACCGTTCGGCCCGAGCAGCCCAAAGACTTCGCCCTTGTAGACATCGAGGCTCAGGGCGTTGACGGCCCGAACCTTTTTGCGTCCCCAGAAGTCGCGATAGATTTTCGTGAGGTTCCGAATCTCAATCACCGCTTCACGCGGTTGACCGGTAGTGCTCATGAGCCTGCCTGAACGAGAAGGACAAACGAAGTACGGATGACAATCAGTTCTATTGACGGCAACAATCAGTAACAAACGCTGTCGAGAAAACGGGAATGAATACGACGGGCGTTCGTCTTCGACTACGCTGTTTCCTGCCGAAACGCTGGAGGGACTTTCGTGAAATTCTCGGAGCCGATCACCTTGCAACCATGACGGCAGAATGGTCCGCGTCACGGTACAGCGGTTCCGAGACCCGTCATGGTAAAGAGCGGGAAAGCCGGAGGCAAGCACCGAACCGTGGAGAGGTTACGTCAACCTGATGTCCCTGCCGACGATAACGACGGTGACGGTCGCGGGATTTTAGGCTGCAATCACGGCATGGAGATGTGCCGGTGACGGCAAGCCGCAACTCAAAAGCGGGCTTGGCGTTGCGACAAATACTCCACCAGGGCCCGGTCGAACGGCATGCTTGTGTCCAGCGCGACGTAATCGGCTCCCATGGCCAGACATTCGCGGCGATATTCCTCGCGAAGCTGTTTCAGCGTCTCCAGATAATCGACTTTCATCCCTGCGGCATCGAGGGTCAGCGTATCGGTCGATTCCGGATCTTCAAATTTCACGAGCCCGTCGAAGGGAAACGTGACCTCCGCTTCGTCGAGAATATGAAAGAGGATGACATCGTGCCCGGCGTGTCGCAGAAGATGCAATGCTTGGATCACGGGTTCGGTCTCACACAACAGGTCGCTGAAGATCATCAGCAATCCCTTGTGCCGGATCATCGCCGCGATCCGTTTCAGATTCCCCGCGAGATCGGTCTGCCCCGTTGGTTGGGCTTTTGCCAAAACGCTGAGAATTGTCCCCAATTGCGTCCGCTTGCTCTTTGGCGGCAAGCTCGATTGCAACTTCTCTCCGAACGTGATCAGCCCAACGGGGTCTTGCTGGTGGACCATCAGATAGGCCAGTGCCGCCGCGAGACAAACGCCGTAGTCAAACTTGGTAAGCTCCTGTCGATACGTGTACCCCATGCTGGCGGAGAGGTCCATCAGCAGATAGCCGGAGATGTTCGTTTCGGCCTGATACTTCTTGATGTAGTACCGGTCGGTTTTGGCGTAGACGAGCCAGTCGATATCCTTCGGATCATCGCCCTGCGTATACCGCCGGTGCTCGCTGAACTCGACGCTGAACCCGTGAAATGGGCTCGCATGCAATCCGGTAAGAAAACCCTCGACGATGAACCGGGCGCGCAAATCGAGCCGGGCGACACGACGAATGACCTCGGGTTTCAGAAACTGTTCCGCAGGCATGGAAAGCTACGCATCCGATCCAGCAGATGGTTTCTGTGCGGCGGCCCAAGTGCGGAACTCACGAATGAGGCGGATTTCGTCTTCTTCGGTCCGACGGTTCAAGAATGACATCACGACATCGACGGACAATCCTGTAAGAGCGAGGCTCGCCGATGAGGTCTGGTATTGGCCGTCGCAAAGCACAGACACCGTCAGCGTCTCCCCATCGGTTCGCCAGACCTCTGGAACACCGAGCGATGCATAAATCGACATTCGACCAAGTGAACTCGAGCTTACGTCAATCTCTATCGCCAAGTCCGGTGGCGGATCGTTCGCGGGATCAAAATCATCACGCCCCCACATTTCCGGGGCATGCTGCAAGTAGAAGGCGCTGTCGGGCTCAAGCGCCGCCATCAATTCGGGGTTGCGGAGCGTCGTGCTGCCCGCGCTGCTCAACGGTAATGCCTGTTCCTCGGCCCAAACGCGAATGAATTGAGCCAACAGTTCCTTTAGTCGTTCGTGAACCCGCGATGGTGACATGAGCGTCAACTCTCCATCAAAGAGGGTCATCCGAATTTGGCGTTGAGCGGGATTGTCGCGAAGCTCGGTGTACCGCTCCCAACTGATGTCGCGCAGGATTATACGGTCGCCATCACTCCGCGATGGCTTTGCGATGGGGGTGGCCGGAAGTGTCGTCGTCGCTGTCATTCCATAGACTCCTGAGCAACAAGCCTTACGCCTGCGGTTCAGTCATGCTCCACGGGTCAAGGGCTTTCGTCAATTGGTCTTCCGGCAGGATGTTTTGCTCGCGACAGAGTTCGCGGATGGTCTGGCCGCTCTTGAAGGCTTCCTTGGCGAGAGCGGACGCCTTTTCGTAGCCGACGTACGGATTAAGACTCGTCACCATGGCCAGGGATTGCTCTACTGACGCCTCACAGGCTTCAACGTTGGCTGTCATGTCGATGGCGCACAGATCGACGAACGCGGTTGTTCCCTGGGCGAGAAGTTGTACGCTTTCCAGTGTCGTCTGCCCCATCACGGGCATCATGATGTTGAGCTGGAATTGCCCACCGGTCGCACCGCTGAACGCCACCGTTTGATCATTCCCGATCACCCGCGCGGCGACTTGCATCAGGCTTTCACACATCACGGGGTTGACCTTGCCCGGCATGATCGAACTCCCCGGCTGACGGTCCGGCAGCATCACTTCATAGAACCCGCACCGCGGGCCACTTCCTAGCCAGCGGATGTTGTTGGCGACGTTGAACAGCGTCGTCGCAATCGCCCGCAGTTGGCCGTGGCACTCCACCAACCCATCTCGCTGAGCATTCGCTTCAAAGTGGTTTTCCGCCTCGAAGAAGCCGAGCCCGGTTTCTGCTGCAAGAGCCTCACACGTCCGTTTGGCGAACTCAGGATGCGTGTTAATCCCGGTTCCCACCGCGGTCCCGCCGACGGGTAATTCGAGCACGGGTTTGATCGCCTTGTGGGCCCGATCGAGCGACAGGTGCAGTTGCCGCGCGAACCCGCCGAATTCCTGACCAAGCCGCAACGGCGTGGCGTCGGCCAAGTGCGTGCGGCCGATTTTGATGATCTTGTCCCACGCTTTAGCCTTCTCGGCGAGGACATCGGCAAATTTTTGCAGTGCAGGGATCAACTTCTGCTGAATTGCCATCGCGACGGCCACATGGATCGCGGTTGGGAAAGTGTCATTGGTGCTTTGCCCCATGTTGACATGGTCGTTGGGGTGAACCGGTTTCTTCTGGTCGAAGCGATCGCCGCCGGTGATCTCGATCGCGCGGTTCGAGATCACCTCGTTGACGTTCATGTTGCTCGAGGTTCCTGAGCCCGTCTGAAACACGTCGATCGGGAACTCGCCATCGAACTTCCCGGCCGCGACTTCCTTCGCCGCGGCGAGCATCGCTTCGACCTGGGCATCCTTGAGCGGGTTCTTGCCGGTGCCGGTGAGCTTCTTCAGGTCCCGATTCGCCACCCCCGCGGCCCACTTCACCAACCCCATCGCATGGATGAGGTCCGGGCACAACGTCCAGCCGGAAACCGGAAAATTCTCGACGGCCCGCTGCGTCTGCGCCCCGTAGTACGCCTGGGCTGGAACTTGGACATCCCCCATCGAATCATGTTCGGTACGAAACTGGCTCATCGTGCTCGCTCAAGGAAAAGGGCCGCGAAACGGATTTCTCCCGTCAAGCATACCCCACCCGCCGACAGAGAACCAATCCGGCCGTCGATCGAAAGCCCCATTCAGGCCGATAGGAACAGTTCGACATGAGGATGCGCCGTCATCCTACGATCCGTAGAATCCGCAACACTGCGGTGGTTCACCAATCGGAAACCACGCCGTCTGGTTTTGCTTGAAGGCGTTCAAGCTCTTTGTCGACGAATCCCGGATGGGGTTGTCGATTCGTGATTTGGGGAGCTTCGGTTCGTGGACTTGCCGCGGAAGGTGTTTTTGGCGCTGGTGGGAGTGCTGCTGGGGCTGGGGCTGCTCATGGTCTACAGCTCGAGTATCACGTCGCGGCCCACGGAGTTTGAGTGGGTTCATCTACGGCGGCATCTCGCGGCGGCGGGGGTGGGCATCGTGCTGGCGACCGTCGCTTTTACGCGGTCGGAAAAATTCTGGCGTGTGACGGCTCCCATCTGGTTTGGGCTGACGATGCTGCTGTTAATCGCCGTGCTCATTCCCGGACTCGGCACCAAGGTGAAAGGGGCGCACCGTTGGATTCGCATCGCAGGGGTATCGGTGCAGCCCTCGGAAATTGCCAAAATTGTCGTGCCGATGATGACGTGCTGGCTGCTGTCACGATCGGCAGAAAGTCAGCGGACTTGGCGTGAATTGTTGTGGGTTCTATCACCCACATTGATTGCTGCGCCATTAGTGCTCATCGAACCCGACCTCGGTACGGCGGCGTTTCTCGTGCTGGGAACCGCGGTGGCGTTATGGGTGAGCGGTTGGCCGTTGCGCCATTTCGCGGCGGGATTGCTGCTGGTCTTCCCGATGGCGCTCGGCTTTTTGTTCCTCAAGCCGTATCAGCAACGCCGTATTGTTGGGTTTCTCGAAACGTGGAGTGATCTCGACGCGGCACCGTATCAGATCCGGCAATCGCTCGTGTCCCTTGGTGCCGGTGGCTTATGGGGTGAGGGGTTGGGGAAAGGGTTTCAGAAGCTCAGTTTTCTTCCAGAAGCGAATACCGATTTCGTCTTCGCCGTGATGGGAGAGGAACTCGGTCTCGTCGGGACGCTGGGCTTGCTGGCGGTCTGGAGTGGATTGTATCTCTCGGGGGTGCGTCTGCTGTCGGTCCTCGATTTCCGTTCGTTTGCGTTTCGGACGGGATTCACGTTGTTGACGATGTTCGTGGTACAAGCCCTGATGAATGTGGCCGTGGTGACCGCGATGGTGCCGCCGAAGGGGATTTCGCATCCGCTGCTCAGTGCCGGTGGCAGCAATCTCGTGGGGAGTTTGTTGTTGCTGGGGATCGTCGGCAGCTTGTTGCGAACTTCCGGCGTGAGCGAAGCCGTCGTTACCGAGCAAGATGATCAACCTGCATCGTCGCCGGGGATGCCCTCAGGCGTCGCAGCATGAGTGCTGTCGTGCCGGATGCGATCGATGTTTTGTTCGCCGGTGGTGGTTCGGGTGGACATCTCTTTCCCGGACTGGCCGTCGCAGCGGCATTGGCACGTTTACGTCCCGAGTGGCGATTGCATTTCGTCGGTAGCGACCGCACCGTTGAGTCGCGAATCATGCAGGCCCAACCGTGGCCGCATACGCCGTTACCGGTGATGTCACCCGCACAGATCGTGAAGCGACCAATTTCTTTCGTGTCGTCCAACTGGCGAGCATGGCAAACGGTCCAACAGTTCTGGCGAACGCAACCCCCTAAAGTGGTGGTGGGACTCGGCGGGTTCGCGAGCGTGCCGGGGTTATGGGTCGCATCCCGAAAGCGGACACCGATCGTGCTGTTGGAACAAAACGCGATTCCCGGGCGAGCCACGCGCTGGTTCGCGAAGAAGGCCGCGGCCGTGTGTCTGGGGTTTGAGGAAGCCGCTGTCGAACTTCCGGCAAGAACGAAGCCCATCGCGACCGGCAACCCCGTGCGCGAGGATGTCGCTGCGTTGTTTTCCTCGACGTATGCCTCTGACAAAAAGCGGTTGCTGGTCCTCGGTGGCAGCCAGGGGGCCAGTGGATTGAATCAAGCCATGGCCACGTGGGTGAAGGCGCGCCCCGACGACCTCCGCGACTGGCAGGTCGTGCATCAAGCGGGACCGCATGCCGTCGCCGAGCTGGTACAGGCGTATCACGACGCCGGTGTCTCCGCGCGGGTGGATGAATTCATCGGCGACATGGCCGCGGAGTATCGTGTGGCGAGCATGGTGATTTCCCGCGCTGGGGCAACGACACTTTCCGAACTGGCGTGTGCGGGCCGACCGGCGATCCTCATCCCGTTCCCGCACGCGGCCGATGACCATCAGCGTCGGAATGCGCAGTGGTTTGTGCAATCGGGCGCGGCGGCGTGTGTGGAACAGCAGACTTCACCCGACGCGACCGCAGCGATGTTGTCGCAGCAATGGGCCGCGATCGTCACTCAACAGGACCGTCTTGCGACCATGTCGCAGGCGATGCGACAACGTGCTCACCCCGATGCCGCCGAACAGGTCGCCCGGATCATTGTCGACTTGGCGACAAGTGATGCGACATAATCCTTAACCAGCCCGTAGCGCGAGCAAGGGCGAACATGTTGTGCGCGGGACTCCCGACACCGCACACTGCCGATCGCAGGTCTCCTGAGTTGGCGGAAGACGTGATCCACACGTCTGGAGACCTTCGGTCATTACCGGTGCGGGGTCAGGAGACCCGCGCACAACAGCGCTGGGTCAAACTTCAGAAGGACAATCAACGGTGCAACGAACCGACAACGATGTGATGCTGGTGACCGGCGCAACCGGTCTGGTGGGAAGCCATGTGGTCGAGCGGGCTCGCAACGAAGGTTGGCGGGTGCAGGCTCTGGTGCGCTCACCGTCGGCTGCGGGCTATCTAAAAGACATGGGAGCAGAACTGCTCATCGGCGATTTTTCCGATAGCGAGTCCGTTGCCAAAGCCGCGACCGAGGCGACTGTCATTGTCCACTGTGCAGCGAAGGTCGGCGAATGGGGACCGATTGACGGGTTCCGCCAGATCAACGTCCGCGGTTTGGAAGCCCTGCTGGATGCTGCCGAAAAGTCGGGCAAGTTGAAACGCTTCGTGCATGTCAGTTCCCTCGGCGTATACGAAGCCCGCGATCACTACGGGACCGATGAAGACGAACCGCCCAATCTGGCGGGCATTGATGGTTACACGCGGACCAAAGTCGAGTCCGAGCAACTGGTCCTGCAGCATGTCAAAGAGAAACGCCTGCCTGCCGTGGTCGTGCGACCGGGCTTCATCTATGGTCCGCGCGATCGCACGATTGTTCCCCAACTGATGCAGCGACTGAAGACGCAAAAGTTCGCGTACCTCGGCTCGCCCGACAAGCTGATGAACAATACCTACGTCGGCAACCTCGTCGACGCGATCTTTCTGGCGATTGAAAAGGACAGTGTGCTCGGCCAGGTCTTCAACATCACCGACCCGCGGCTGGTGACGAAGAAAGAGTTCATGGAAACCATTGCGAAAACGGCCGGCGCACCGCTGCCGACGGCCGTCGTACCCATCGGCGTCGCCCGATTTCTGGCGAAGATGCTGGAAGGGCTGTATCACCTGCTCGGCAAAAAAGAAGCCCCGCTCCTCAGCAGCGCCCGCATCAAATTCCTCGGCCTCAACCTCGACTACAGCATCGACCGCGCTCGTCGGTTACTGGGCTACAGCCCCAAGTTTGATTTCGCGGAAGCCATGCCATTGACGGTGCAGCAGTTTATGGAACATCCCTAACGTCCACAATCATTCTGCGATGTCGATTTCATCGGGGCGAAGCCAATCTTGGCCTGATCCGCGGATGGCGACAACCTCCACCGTGTCCTCGTGAATGCTGAAGACGAGCCGATAGGGTAATTCACGTCGAGTCTTGAATGACTGCTGTTTCAGTTTGATGCCGATCTGTTCCGACTCGTCCGCGCTGGGACACTCCGTTGCTGACTGTGACAATCGCAACAGTGCGGTTTCAAATGCCAACAGCCACCGTTCGGCTCCGACAGCAGATCGAGATTGAATCTACTCGTGAATCGCGCGGATGTCGCGCTCCGCACGGCGGGAGAGTAACACCCGCATGGTCAACTCGGTTTGGTCGTGGCACGCAGTTCACGGATAACATCTTCAACCGGTCGCACTCGGCCAGCCTCCACATCCGCCAATCCCTCACGGATCGCAGCGATCGTTTCTTCCTGTTCGCGCCACCGGGCTAACGCCTCTTCGGGCGACATCTGTTCGACGGCTGATGAAGCGAGTTGTCTTCCAACGAACTCGTGAAAACTTTCCAGCAGTGTCGGCGATGACGTGGACATAGGCATTCCGTATTGAAGTGACCTTCAATCAGAATAGCCGACGGCTTAATCGGCGACAATCTGTTCTTGTTGCCGCAGACATCACGCGTGCAGATGCAGCTTCTGCTTGCCGTCGGCTTGGGATTGCCAGTACCAATGTCCGAGGTGGCGGAGTTTGCCGGGTTCTTCGGGGAGTTCGACGAACAGGAACGGATCGGCGGCGACGACCGTCATCGGCACGATGAACAACGGGATGATCTTCGCGATGGTCAGCGGCACGGAAGCCATGCCCGCGACACCGGCAATTGGGGCCGCGTAATTAAGCATTTCCTGGAACATGTAGCTTAACTCCAGGCCGAATGTCGCCCAGCGGCCGAGCCAGGTGCTGTGCTCGGGCATCTGTGTGAAGGAACAGCCGAAGCGTTGCCGTTCGATTTCCGCATGCATTGCGGCGATCGCCCGCTTCTTGGCGTCACGGCGGGCTTGCCGATAGAACGCCGACATCCGTTGACCGGCACGATAGAACCGCATGCCGAGTGTGTAGCACGCGTGACCGATCATGCCCGGCACGCGCGTCGCGCCGAGCAGGCCGCGATAGAACCATCGCCAGCGCAACGCTTGCTGCTGGGCGGTCGCGATCCGGCGTTGGGCCTCGGCGTGGACTTCCGCCGCCGTCAACGGAAGCGGCAGGCCCTCTTCATTGACTTCGTCACCGAATAGCGGGACGCCGTACCAGATGGTGGCATCAGGATGGAGCGTGTTCGCGCGGGTTAAGGCGTGGTGAATTTCCTGTGGCGGATTATCCGGAATCTGGCTTGGGTTCTTGAGCAGCGTCATCACGAGATCACTGCGGCCGTTAATCCACAGGGACTTTTCGATCAGATGGACCACGCGGTATTCGTCGACCCAGTCGGGATTGCGATCGAGAATCGTCTGCACGAACTGCGGATCGCGAATGTCGCTTTTCTTTCCTCGAAGGGCGAGTGTGACAGCGAGGCGGTTGATGCAATCGGGCTTCAACAGTTGCATCGTTTCGCGTTTCAACCCTTGCAGTCCGAAGGGGGATGATTCTTCCTCCAACCCGAAGTCGGCAACCACGGCCGGCATCTCTCGTCGTTCGTTCCGCACACGCGGCCGCTGAGCCATCTGCAACATGATGACAAGCCTTTCTGAGAGTGATCGAGACGGAAGGGACGGGACCGCAATAGATCATCGCCTGCAGAACGCAGCATGAAGCCGTGCGGATGGCGGTTGATTATGCCGGGTTCCATTTTCAACGTCAAAACGAATCTGAGGAATCCGCGGATCACGAAGGATGGACGATTTTCTGAGTTTTGGGGACGCGGAGCGTCTCGGACGGGCATTCCCACGCCGAGCATGGGAACGAGTTCGAGAGTTCAAATTAAGAATGCAGATGCCCGGCGTTGAAGACAACGCCGGGCATCAATTTGTGGGGCAGCCGCGATCAACGTCGCCGCATCAGCCAGCCTGCATCGCGAGCAGCGGCTCTTCGTCGAAGAGATCGAGGCTGCACAGATCGTCGATGGAATCGACGATGTAATGTGGGCCGTAAGCGTAACGCTCGAGTTCCACGCGCTGCGTGCTTCCCGTCAGTACCAGGACGGTACGGTAGCCCATCTGGACGCCGCCGAGGATGTCGGTCTCCATCGTGTCGCCGATCATGACGACTTCATCGGTGGACAGCCCCAGCGCTTTGCGGGCGGCCCGCATCATGACGGGACTGGGCTTGCCGACACTGAAGGCTTTCACCCCCGTGGCCGATTCCAGCATTGCCACGAACGCTCCGCAGCCGGGACGCAGGCCGTTTTGCGTCGGACAATTTGGATCGAGATTGGTCGCGATCAACTTGGCACCGCCGAGGACGTGTCGACCGGCGGCTTCCATCATTTCCAGTGTGAGCGTGCGTCCTTCACCGACGACCACATAATCGGGATCGTGGTCGACGATGCTGTAACCGACTTCGTGCAAGGCGTGCAGCAGGCCCCCTTCGCCGATCACATAGGCCGTGCCGTTGGGCTTTTGCTGGGCCAGATAGCTGGCGGTCGCCATCGCACAGGTATAGATGTCTCCTTCTTCGGCGTCGATGCCGATGCGGGTCAGCTTGGTCGCCACATCGCGGCGCGTGCGCTGACTGTTGTTGGTCAGGAACAGGAACGGAATGTTGCGTTCGCGCAGTGTGGCCACGAACTTATCAGCGCCGGGAATCACTTGATGCCCGCGATAAATCACTCCATCCATGTCGATCAGAAAACCAATAGCCATCAGACTTCCTCAAGGCGACGCGTGCTCCGAGCGCGTTCTTAACGAGGAAATCCATTACGCAATCGACATGCCGAAACGGCTGCGTGATTTCAATGAAGATCGCTAACCTCAATCACTGTTGAGGTTATCGCATTGTAAGCGATCGGGCGGGCCAGCAAGAATCGCCTATAATTCCCGCGGTATCGGTAGTTCCACTGGCACCACGAAGGTGGCGAGGTCCATACGACTGACCCCATACCCCAGTTTCTCCTCAGCGCGTGAACGTCAACTTTTTGGCCTCGCCGATCGGGGCGAAGATGAGGCTATTGTCGTTCTGGAGCTTGATGTCGCTGAGCATCGTACCGCCGGAATCGGGCTGCATCACGAGGTTCGTTCCGCGGACGACATACGCCCCGGAAACCGATTGCGGCTGCTTGTCGCGGGTGAACTTCCAGGTGAAGTTGCCGTCGGCACCGAGGTTGAGGGCATACTCGCCCTGATCGTCTTTGGCACTCCAGTCGCCCTGGAGCTTCTCCGGCGAGTACGCGGGTTTATCCAGGTTCGGTGGCGGTGTATCCGGTGTTGTTGCCGGCTGTTCGGATTCCGGCGCGTACATCTTCACCAGGTCCGCTGAGAGTTTGTCATCCGGCTGGAGTTGAGCCACTTTCTTCAACAACGAGACCGCGGCATCTTTGTGATTCGCGGTGATGTAATGATAGGCGAGCAGGAATTGCGTATCGGCGGCGTTGCGATTCGCCGTCACAGCCGCTTCGAGTTTGCGCAATTGAGTCGTGTAGGTTTCGGGATTCGCGTAGAGGCTGATCATGGTTGTCCAGTCCCAACCCGGCCCGGCGGCCAGCACGGCATGAATGTTTGCCGCCGCGTCCCGATATTTGCCGACCGCGAATAAGCACAGGCTGCGGAACTCGTTGATGGCCGCATCCCGCGGCGCTTGTTTCAGAGCTTGATCCGTCAGTTGCAGGGCTTCGTCGAATTTCTCCGCGGCAAAGGCATCCCGCGCCGCATTGAAGGTGTCGGTTAAAGGATCGGCTGGTGGTGCCGCAGCGGCATCGGTCGCATCGGATGTTGCTGGTGCTGTTTCATACGAAGGATCACCAACGATTGGCTCTGTGTAGCTGACGACCGGTTGGCTGTCGACATAGACGGGGCCATCGCAATACGGATTGGCGTACGCGCTGACGCCGAAGGCATACGAGACGGCATTGATGCCCCACATGGTCGCGCCGAAGGCCATCGCCGCGGGATATTGATCCCACAGGTAGTTCCAGCGACCGTTGCCCCACGCGGGACCGTAGCCGTTGTACCAACCCCAGCTTCGCGACCAGTGCCCGGCGGGGCCGTAGTAGCCGCTGTGCCCCCAGGCTCCGTTGGGACCGACATGTCCGGAATGGCCCCAATAGCCGCCGTTCGGTCCAACACCGCCGGTGTGTCCCCAGTAACCATTCGGTCCCCAGAAGCCGACGTGATTGATGTCGCCGTTGTTGATGTTGATATTGTTGTTATTCCACTGGTTCTGATGCCAGTTGTTGTCGCCCCAGTGATTATTCAGATCGTCGAAACGATTCCCAAGATCGCGGCTCCGGTCGGCAATTGTGCCGCGATCGCCGGGCGTCCAACGTTCGCCGGCACCGCCCTGTCCGGGGCGGACTCCGGGAAGACGTTCACCAGCACCGCCCGCACCCGGTCGATTCGGACCCAGTCCCGGCAAGGTGCCGGCACCGGCCCCCGGCCGTGTTCCGGCATTCGGTAAGCGGTCGGCGACACCGGGCAGATTTTGACCAGGTCGATTTCCGGCATTTCCCGGCAAGCCGGGGCGGGCATCACCACCGGGACGAACCCCGGGACGCGTTCCGGGCGAGAGATCGGGCCGCGTAATTCCACCGCTGGGCCCCAGCGGTGCCCGTCCGCCGACCTGGATTCCGCTACCCCCACCGCCGAGATTCGGTGGATGGACCACATTCGGTCGATTGGTCCCCGCACCGCCGCCGATGTTGCTCGGTCGGTTGATGGAGGGCGTAGAAGGACGGGAGGGAGTGGAAGGTCGGGATGGCGTGGATGGACGCGATGGAGCCGATGGATGAAACCCCCCGCCGGAGAGTCCTCCACCCCCACCGCTCGGCAAGCCTCCTCCGCCGTGGAATCCTCCGCCACCACCACCACCACGCATACCACCGCCACCGCCACCACCCCGCATGCCTCCACCGCCACCGAAGCCACGCGCCCAGACGGGGCCGGTCACCATGGTCACCGAGAGCAACGCTACCAGGCCCGCATGCCACATTGATCGCTTCATTGGGATCCCTCTGCGCTGATGAAATGTTCGCTACGGCCGGCTCGGTCGCTAGTTGATGAGGCGCGATCGATTGACCGCGGTGTTGCCGGGAGCAGGCGGTTGTCGCACCACGCGGTGCATGGTGTCCGGCAGATTTTCGCCACTACGGACGCGCTGCTCCTGCGTGACGATGAGTGCGTCTTTGCCGTCGCCGGTGTAGGTCAAACGGGCCGACAATCGCGTGCCCTCGTCGTCGATGCCGTTCAACGAAACCGACCAGGCACCTTCGTTGCTTTTCTGCCACCAGCCCTCCATCGCACCGCCGTTCGATTCAAAGACCCACGAACGAAACTGCTTCCGCTCGGCGTCCCAGCCGATGCGGTGCGTCCCCTTCCATTCTTGTTCCAAAGGGGTCCGAATGACGAACTCGCTGATCAGGAAGTTGCCGTCCTCGGACCATTTCCATTCCGTCGTCACCGACGATCCGCCGACATCTTCATGCCACTTTCCCACCAGCCAGGTAAAGACCGTCAGGCGATCGTGGGCCGACATGATCGGTGCACTGGTTTCGCGCACGCTGGCGAGCAACCAGCTTCCATCGGCCTGTTTGACGTGAGTTGCCGAATAGTGGACGCGCGACGTGGCTTCGCCTTCTTTCGGTTTGAAGGTCGAGACACCGTCTTCGACCAGTACGCCATTGGCAATCGGTCGAATCGAGACCAGTTCAATGTCCAGCGTACCGGGCGGTTCGATTTCAAACGACGCCGTGTACTCCGCTTCAATCGCGGCACGACCGTGAAACACGGTTCCAGCACCATCGATGTATTCGGCCTCCGGGGTGAACAGCGCTCCGAGGCGTTTCACATCCCGTGCGGCGAAGGCCTGCGTATATTCTTCAGCCGCTTTCGCGACCACCGACTGCCATTGCTGGATATCCGAGTCCGCGGCCCATCCAGCATTCGCAGCGCATGCTACGAGAGAAACCCAAGCGTACCAGCGACCGAGTGACATGATCGCACCTTTCCGGGAGAGTTGCGGTCGAGATTGGTGCTCATGATCGTAAGCACGCCGCAACCATTTCATCAAGGGGGCGAGTGTGAGGATTGCATGTAATCCCCTTGATGCCTGATGTTCGCCGTCAAACTTGTGACCGCGTTTGATATGGGCAAGCCCCATCGCCCCCGTCTTCGGGGGTGAGGGGGTGAGCGCTTCCCACGGCAGACGTTTAAAAGTCGCAACGTTGTGAAGCATTCGGCCCCCTCATCCGGCCTGTCGGCCACCTTCTCCCCCGCAGACGGGGGAGAAGGGATTTTTTAGGGGCGACGACAATTAAGCAGCCCAGCACTCAACAACGAATGCCGGGCTAGCGATGTGAAGACGAGAGGGGCGAGTCAATCCGCTTACCGGTGCCAGATGACGACGTGCGTCTTCGGCTGTGGTTGACCGCTGCGGCGGACCTGCAGCATCACGCTGCCGGTGGTGTCAGAAGCATCGAGCGCGGATTGCAGATCGTCCATGCTGCCCACCGAGCGACGGCCGATGGATTCGACCACGTCGTAGACCTGCAGGGTCGAAGCGAGTTGGCTGGACGGTTCCACCTTCAGCACGAGCAACCCGCGGGTAGTCCGCTCGAAACCGAGTTGTTGGGCAAGATCGCCGTCCAGCGGATGCATCGTCAGTCCCATTTGCCGAATGGGCACACCCATCCCCGGCTCCATTGGAGCTTCGCTCGATTGGTGCAAGTCATTGCGATCCGCGAGCGTCAAGGTGAGCGCGATCTCTTTGCCGTTTCGCCAGACCGTCAGTTTTACTTGCCGACCGATCGGCGTGAGGCTGACAAGATTGATCAGATGATTTTCATCCTGCACATCGGTGGTATCGAACGTGAGGATGACATCTTCTACCTGCAAATTCGCTCGCGCCGCCGGGGTGTTCGGATAAACTTGTGTGACGCGTGAGCCCCGCGCGCGATCGAGTTTGAGTTGCTTCGCGGTCTTCAAATCGAAAGACGGATCGAGCCGCACCCCGAGGTAAGCCCGGTGGACAACGCCGTGTTCGAGAAGTTGTTCCATCACCCGCTGGGCAAGATTACTGGGAATGCTGAAGCCGATCCCTTCGTTGCCGCCGCTGCTGGAAGCAATCGCCGTGTTGATTCCCACGACGCGGCCTTGAATATCGATGAGCGGGCCGCCGCTGTTGCCGGGATTGATTGCGGCGTCCGTCTGCAGAAAGTCCTGATTGAGCACCTCCGCCGAACCGAGTTTCAATTGCCGGCGGGCTTTCGCGCTGATGATACCCAGCGTCACCGAGCGGCTGAGACCGAACGGGCTGCCCATTGCCAGCACCAGATGCCCGATTTCGGCCTGTGTGCTATCGGCCCACCGCGCGGGGGTGAGGTTGTGCCCCGTCACCTTCAGCACGGCCAGGTCGGTCGCCGCATCGGTCAGGACGCGCTCGGGGTGAATTTCGCGGCCGTCGTACAGTTGAATCATGATGTCATCGAGCGACGCCCCGTCGATCACGTGGCGGTTCGTGACGACGTATAAGCCGTCCCGTTTGCTGCTGGTCATGATCACGCCCGACCCGGTTTCTTCGACTCGGCCGCGGCTGGAGTTCCGTTCGCTTTGAATGTGGACCACACAGGGCGTGGTGGCGGAAATAATCTTCGCCATCGTCTGGCTGATCTGTTGCAGCGAGGCGGTATCGCGGGCCAGGTCTTGCCAGGCTCGGTCGGAACCGGCGTCGTTTCCTTTGGCGTGGGCTTCCTGCCGGAAGTCGTAACCGAGGAATGCTCCCGCCGCCAACCCGACAAGGAGGGTTGTTCCGCACATCCAGACCCAAACGCGAGTCGGCATGGCGTGATACCGTTGAAAAGAGGAACGGAGGACGGGGTCTCAGGAATCCTTCGTCGTTCTGCGGCGGTCGGGTCGACCAAAACCAGTGACGAGCCGAACGCGCGAGTTCCGCACGTTCTTCAGGTTATGAACGCCGTAGGATTCCTGCTTCACTCGCCGAACGTGCCGGTCGTAACGACGATAGGGCCCGTTCCAACTGGAGCGCCTGCACGGGGTGATGGAGAAATTGTCAACGTCGCTCCAGCCCCGTGTCGGGCGGGCATTCATTGCTCGCGAGTCAATCGTAGCAGGTGAAAATGGAAAGTCGAGAGGGAATGGTTGAATCACGAAGGATGGATTCAAGTGATCGTCCCGCACGCCGAATTCGCTGGTGGTTTCTCGCCTCGCGCGCCGACTTACGTTCCTTTCAGTTTCCATCGTGCCTGTCGCAACTGGGCAAGTGGTGAGTCCTTCATCTTCTCATACCACACGGTGACGAAACGATTGTTCTCGACTTCAACGGTTGAAGGATAACCGAGATCGCCGCCGACACCATCGGCGCTGAGGGTAAGCGGGTTGCTCCATGTGCGGCCGTTGTCGGCGGAAATGCGGGCCTGATTGCCGAACGGGGGACGACGGTAACCGTAGCTCATCATCAAGCGGCCGTCGTTCATTCGCAGCAGGTGTGACGGCAGTCCCCACACACCGATGGGGTGCAGCATCGACCACGTCTTTCCGCCGTCGGTCGATTCACATTGCAACGTCTCTCCTTTGTTAGCCGGGTTGTGATTGCGAACGTGGCAGACAATCGTGCCATCGCTCGCTTCGACCGCGTGCAGTTCGTGATACTCTGCGGATGTGTCGCCCGGCCGGACGGGGATGTCGGACAGCCACGACCATGTCACACCGTCATCGTCGGAAGCACACACGCCGACTTTTCGCTCGGTGCCCCACAGGTTCACGCCGGGGTACAGCACACGACCATTCTTGAGCGCGACCGGTCCGTGCGGGCTGTTCACCGGCACGCGGTATCGGGCCGACCAATTCACGCCGCCATCGGTGGAGCGGATCATCCAGCACCCGAGTTCGCTCTTCCGTTCTTCCGCGGTGAGGCGACCATGCACGGCTTGCCATTCGCGCAGTTGCAGTTCCTCAAAGGCCCCCGGTTGGCCGGGCTTCGCCGCTTCCGCTCTGGCCAGCAGGGGTTCATACGCTAGCGAGGTGAAGGTGGTGACGAGTAACGATCCCGCGGTCGTTTCAACAACACCGGCGTCACGGTCGTCGATGGGGCCATCGTAGAGAACCTGCGGCCAACCCCAGGTTTTGCCGCCGTCTTTGGACCGCATCGCTTCCAAACGACCGAACGGACAGACATGCGATTCGCGACCGCCCGAAAACACGAGCCACAACTCGCTATTCCTGCGGCGGGTGAGTGTCGGCCAACCGTGATACAACGGTGGCTTCCAACTGATGACGCGCGTGTCTTCGATCTCGATGCGGAGATCATCGGCCGCAAAACTGCGTGTGGTCGGCAATAAACACGCGCCGGCCGTTGCCATCGTCGCGGCCAGCCATTCACGTCGGGACCAGGTATCATTCATCGTCGATCTCCAAGAAACGGAAAGGAGTGGAAAGTGAAGACGAGAATGCGACTCTGTGTGCTTTCAATTGCTCCTTGTCCGGCTCGATCTATATCCCGAAGGGATTCCGTCTCATAGCCCAGGGTTGCTCGCGTAGCGGGCTACCCTGGGATGGGGATCAAGGCGGTTGAAATACCCCGGATGGGTTACGTCATGGCGTCGTTTCAAGAGACGCAACCCTTTCAGGGTATTGGGAGACATCATTCACTCGGCCTCGACCCAAGGTAGCTCGTTTCACTCGCAACCTTGGGCTATGAGACGCAACTCCTTCGGAGTAAATGCGACCCGCACGTTGCACAGCGAGAACTGCAGACTTGGCATGCCATCACGCACGGACTCGCCAAGCGATCGATCGGCGCCTACTTTCCCTTGGGCTTCCCACCGTACTGCGGGGGTGTCAGCGTTTTGGGGATGGCGTTCTTGAGCATCTTCTTTTGCAGATGCGGGAACTTGGTCGCTGGTTTGCGCGGACCATTTTTGGATTCAGCCATGAATACGATTCCGAAAGACACGTGGTCGTCACGGTTTGAATCGTACCATGTGGGATGGCCGCGGTCAGCGCACGCTGTGAAACCGCGCGGAGCGGCGAAACCGCAAGCGGAGAAATGATCACAACCCGTAGAGATCGCGGATGCGTTGCCAATAGACGGCGGTCAGGATGCATGATCCGCCGATGAACGCCACCGTCACGGCCGCCGTCGCCATGTGCAAGATATGATCCCAACGGCCCGCCGGATGAGTGGTTTTTAGTTCGCAAATCAATGCACGCAGGGTCTGGCACAGCAGTTCCGCGGTCAGGACCAGCGTGATGACCATGCCGACGATGATCCACTGCCAGGTGGATAACCGCAGAATCACGCCGACGGCAATCAGCAGGCAATCGAGAAAAAGATAGACGAACAGGGTGCAGTCGCCGCGCATTCCTCGGGAGAGTCCGCGTTCGGCTTCGACGAGCCGCTGTCGCCACGGGGCGCGACGAGCCGTTCGGGGAACATCGGAAATTCCAGAAGAAACCGGCAGCGTGGGGGGCATGACGATCACCTGGTCTGCGGGGGGTTATGCGGCCAAAAGTTCTTCGGCAATGCGGTGCAGCATGGAGTCCAACCGGGCATCGATTTCACCGTGGCGCGTTTCCAGCCGGCAATCGCCCGGTTGCAGTGCGGCATCGGCAATCAATTCGGGGGACGCACACGCGGCCAAACTCTGCACGACCTGCTCGGCTTTGTCACCCAGGCGGGCGAGGTCGTCCGGATGCAGGAATACGCGGAGGTGTGGTTGTCCGGCCGCCAGCCGCAGCGCTTCCGAAATCATTCCCGTCGCGAGTTCCGGCCTCGCTGCGAGATTGGTACGCAACAGTTTGGAGGCGATCGCCACGCCTAATTCAATCGCGACGGTTTCCCAACGGACCAGCCACTGATCGCGTTCCTGCTGCAGTGCCATCGCAACTTTGTTGAGCGTGGGCAAAGTCGTTTTCAGATGCTCGGCAAAACGCTGGTCGGTGAGTTGCTTCGCCTGCTTTTCGATCTGGGCCGCGGCATCCTGCATGCCTTCGCGCCGCCCGATTTCTCGCGCATCATCAATGGCCTTCTGCCGCAAGGCGTCCGCTTCCCTCCGGGCCACGGCCAATGTCTCCTGAGCTTCCTTCTGGGCATCGGCGATTTGTGCGATGGCATGGGCGCGCAGATCTTCAAAATTGAAGACCGCCGCCGGTCCGGGCTGGCGGTTCGAGTGTGCTTTCAGGATGCGTGGCGAGTCTTGGGGCATGGTGAAAGGAGCGAATAGGGAGTAGGGAATAGCGAATAGTAAGAGGCCGGATTAGGCGATCATCTGTTCGCCGCCGCCAGCGACGATGATTTCACCTGCGTCTTCCAGACGGCGGACGATGTCGACAATCTGTTGCTGGACGCCTTCCACATCCGAGAGTTTGATCGGTCCCAGGAATTCCATTTCTTCCTTGAGCGTTTCCGCTGCTCGTTGCGACAGGTTGCCGAAAATCTTCTGCCGAATCTCGTCGGCGGCCCCTTTGAGCGCGATTGCCCATTGGTTGTTTTCGACTTCCTTGAGCAGGCTGCGAATGGCCTTGTCGTCGAGTTTCAGCAAGTCGTCAAACACGAACATCAAGCGGCGAATCTCGTCGGCGAGTTCGGAGTCCTGTTGCTCAAGGCTTTCCAGAATGCCCTTGTTCGTCATGCGATCGGTGACGTTCAGAATCTGTGCCACCATGGGGACACCGCCCCGCTTTTCCAGCGACTGGCTGAATGTGCTGGTCATGCGGAGCTGCAAGGTTTTCTCGACATCCGCGATGACCTCGGGATTCGTCTGTTCCATATTAGCCACGCGTTTGATCACATCGAGCTGTTTATTCGAGGCCAGCCCGCTCAACATTTCCGCAGCCAGAGGAGCCGGTAGATGTGACATGATGAGCGCAATCGTTTGCGGATGCTCTTCCGAGATGAACGTCAGCAGGTTGTCCGCTCCCGCTTTGTGCAGGAACGCGAATGGCACGGAGTTCATCGACTGCTTGACGTTTTCGAGAATCTGCCCGGCGTTGTCTTTGCCGAGCGATTGTTCGAGCAGTTCGTTGGCGAAGTTCAGACCACCCCGTTCGATAGGGACAAGTTCCTTGAACTGGCCATCGAATTCTTCGAGGACAGACTGTTGTTGATCGCGGGTGACATCGTCGACTTTCGCGATCTCGAGCATGATCTTTTCGACCTGCTCGCGCGGCAGTTGGCTCAGCACCTCGGCGGAGAGGGGCTTATCCAGACTCAACAACAGAATGGCGGCTTTGCGTACGGCGTCCATGGCCAAATTCACTCTCGTTCCCACGCTCCGCGTGGGAATGCAGGTTCGCGACGCTCTGCGTCGCTGTCATTCCTTGTTACGGTTCGTATGCAACGCGGAGCGTTGCGGCCGTCCGATCCCACTCGAAGCGTGGGGTCGAGTTCTCACTTAGCGGCTTGCAACCATCGGCTGATGATGGCGGCGGTGGCTTCGGGGTTATCGCGGACGAGACCTTGCAACAGGTCACGCTTCGTGATTTCGCGGGGGGCTTCCACTTCTTCGGGAGCCGCGGTGTTCGTGCTGGGCCTGGAGGCCATCGTGGGAAACGCCGGGGGGGTGTCGGCCGGCATCGCGGGCATGGACCGACGTACCATCATCAAGGCGACGAGGGCCATCACGGCCATCATCACCGTGTTTCCCCAGTGCTTCATCCATTCGGTGATCGACTCCATGAGTGTCGGTTTGATGTCGGGAAGCGTTGTGGAAACGCGATCGACCGATGTCACTTTCACGGCGGTGGCAGGCGAATCGGAGGGAATCAACCGTTTAACCGATTCCGCGACATTCGCCAGGACTTCTTTTTCGATTCCCGCCACATCGAGCTTGGACGTGTCCGCTTCCCCGGCAGCTTTGCGCTGTGCGGCAACGTTGCGGTAGTAATCGCGGGGGATGCCGACGCTGACCTGGACCATCTTCGGCATCGCGGCAATGAGTTCCTTCTCCGATGTCTCGAACGAGACCCCGTTGAGATTCTGGCTGCTCTCGTCGCTGAATTGACGATTGCGATCCATGCCGGGAGATCCCCCGACAGACCCGGGCCGATTGGCGACCTGGCCTCCTTCACCTTTGGAAGGTTGCTGCTGGAGCGTGTCCTTGAGCTTCATTTCCTGCGAGAAGAGTGGAGCCGTTTTCTTGGGATCGATGATCTGATTGCGAATGAAAGACGATTTGAGATTATCGACATCGACATTCACGGTGACGCCGACATCGGGGATGTACGACAGATCCCGCGCGATCTGATGTTGATAGCTGCTTTGAAACTCGCGGATGCGCGAGACGAGTTTGCTGTCGAAGGGGTCGTCGGCAGAGTCCCCTTTGTAGCTCATCCCATTGACGACATCAAACACGGTCACGTCTGAAGGTTTCAGGTCCGGCACCATGCTGGCCACGGCGGATTGAATGGAGTTAACCAGCCGCGCGGAGAGTTCCCGATTGTTCCGTGGGGTGACGGTCACATTGGCCGTGGTGCGCGATTTCTGGCTCCAGCTTCGTTTACCCGAAGATGCAATCGCCACCCGCGCATCTTGAATTTCCGGGACCGCTTTGATGATGCGGCGGACTTCCTGCAGCAGCATCGCTTCCTTGCGTTCCTGCCGCTCTTTCTCGGTGCTGAACGGTCCCATCGATTCGTATTGTTTGAGCAGTTGACCGCCCAGATCGGCGGGCATCGCGTCAAACTTCACGAGGGCCGCGTTGTACTTGTCGACTTCGGCTGCGGGGACCATGATCCGCTGGCCTTCGCGGCGAAATTCTTTCAGACCGTCCTGCAACAACGCCTGCTCGGCGGCGATCACTTCTTCTGTCGTGTAGACCTTGCCCCACGACAGCGCGGTGTAGGAGTCGCCGCGCGGTTGGAAGAGCAACCAGGCAAATCCCGTCAGTACCAGCAATGGGACGGCAATCAGCGTGGCCCGCTGACTCGGCGCCATGCCGCGAAAGAGTTCCATGAACTGACGGGTGATGCGTTGCAGAACATCCATGATCTACATAATTCGCGTGAGAGATAAGTGTGTGATCTTCACAAGCCCGAAGCGCCAGGTTCCGGGAAAAACATCAGAATCGCATCTGTTGAATTTCGTTGTACGCATCCAGCAACTTGTTCCGAACCTGCATCGTCAGTTTCAGTGCCAGATCGGCTTCGCGCATCGCGGTGAACGATTCGACCAGCGACATTTCATCGCCGATCAGGTTCTGCTGAATTGCGGATTGAGACTTTGCGTTCAAGTCCTGCGTCGACTGCAGCGCTTCCAGCAACATTTCCTGAAAGCCGGTTGGCGCACCGGTTGCGGCAATGGAGGGTGCCGCCGGTGAAGCGATGTTGTGAACGGCAGGAGTCAACGACAACGGGCTGATCATCGGAAACACTCACTAAAATTTAGCCGAGCAGTTTGTACGTCGTTTCGATCATATCGCGCGTCACCTGCATCGTGGAAATGTTCGCTTCGTAGGCCCGCGAGGCTTCCATCGCGTTGACGAACTCGGTGATCACGTTCACATTCGGATAGCTGACGTAACCTTGAGCATCGGCGTGGGGATGACCGGGATCGTGAACCTTGCGGGCCGGCGATTGTGTATCGATATCGACGGTCGCGGTCACCCCCACGCCACGGGTTTGAGCCGCCGCGTCGTGTTGGGCCTCCAGCACCACCAAGCGTCGCTGAAACGCCGATGGTTTCCCGTTTTCGTCCTGTGTCGTGTGCGAATGGGCGATGTTCCCGGCAATCGTATCAATCCGCAATCGCTGCGCGGCTAACCCACTCGCACTGACATCGAGAGTTCGAAACATACGAAAGTCCTCGCTTGCACTTCGCAGACCGCACAGTGAGCGTTAATCAAACCGCTTTTACACCCGTTCCGAAATCACCGTCTGCAACTGGTCGTACTGTCCCTGTAGCACTTGCACGGCGAACTGTTGCCGCAATGCATTCTTGGTCATTTCGAGAAACTGATGTTCGAGGCTGCGGTTGTTCGCATCGTTGAACGTCAGTCCCGGTTGTTCGTTTGGTGAGACCGCTTTGAATAATGTTTCGGGAAACAAGTCTTCGATTCGAGTGGGAGTCGCACCGGACATGCCGGGACTGAGTGGCTGCTGCAATCCCGGTGATTCGGTCGCCGCTCCACGAGGCATCTTCGATTGTGCCACCGCCCGCTGTAGTGCCGTCTGAAACGCATCCGTTGGCAGATCGCGCATGCGATACCCCGGCGTATCGACGTTCGCAATGTTCCCGGCCAACACTTCCTGCCGTCGTTCGGCGAACCGCGCGACCTGCTTCAGCAGCGTGTTGTTCGTTGACCCGAGCAGTGGTTGCAACATAGTTAGTTCCCGAATCGTGGCACACCCACTTCGACCGGCCCGGGTGTAGTCCCTTCTCCCCCGTCTGCGGGGGAGAAGGTGGCCGAAGGCCGGATGAGGGGGTGAGCGCTTCAACACGCCCCCTCACCCTAGCTCTCTCCCCCGCGGACGGGGGAGAGGGGACTGGAGTGAAGCACCTTTGATCCATGCCGGTCGGAGACAAGCTTCCGACCGGCGGTGTTGATAATGTTCGTTAAGCGGCCCGTTGTTCCGCGGCCACTTCGTCAAACGGGGCGGCGGTTGGAACCCACGGCTTGGCGTTCGAGCCCGGGCCGCCACGCGGGGGATAACCGTAATCCCGCAGTTTCCCCGACAGCGTCCGAATCCCAATCTGCAACGCCTTTGCAGTCTTCTCACGGTTGCCGGCGAACCGGGCAAACGTCGTTTCGATCAGGCGGCGTTCCATTTCCTGGAGCGTCAAGCCGCACGGCACATCGTCGCTGGCGGTGACGGTCATCCACGGTTCGAGCAATGCGGCGGTGAGGCGACGGCTGCTGTCGATCGTACAGGCCCGTTCGATCACGCTTTCGAGTTCCCGCAGATTGCCCGGCCATTGGTAGCTCTGCAGTAGATGCAGAGCATCCATCGTCAGGCTGCGGGGAGCCAGACCTTCGCGAGCAGCGAACTTGCGGAGGGCGTGTTCGGCCAGCGCGGCGATGTCTTCGGGGCGGGATCGCAACTCCGGAACGTCAATCCGGTTCGCTGCGGCGTCCTGGCAGAGTTCCAAGCGGAACAACCCGCGGGCGATCAGTTCGTCCAGATCGACGCTGGTCCCGAGAATCACGCGGACATCGATCCGCACGCGATCGCCGGTGCGATCGTGTTCAAACCGTTGTTCTCGCAGAACCATCGCCAGTTTGCGTTGCAATGGCAGGGCGATGCAGTTGACGTTGTCGAGTAGCAACGTGCCGCCATCAGCTTGTTCAAACCGACCGGGCTGACGTGGGCTACCGCCGTTTGCAGCAATGCCGAACAGTTCCTGCTCGAGCGTTTCTGCGGAGTGGACGCTGCAGTCGATGGTGACGAACGGCCGATGGGCGCGACGGCTGGCATCGTGAATGCCCTGGGCGACCAGGTCGAGGCCGCTGCCGGTTTCGCCGACGAGTAGCACGGCGGCGTTGTGGTCCGCCATCTGCTGAACGCCGTGCCGCAATTGTTGCATCGCGGGGCTTTGCCCGACCATGTCGCGCAGGTTGCGATTGCAGAGTTGGCGACGGAGCCGCTTGATTTCGTTCTGCGATCGCGATCGCTGACACGCCGATGAGACCATCAACGTCAGGAAGTTGGGGTTCTGCGGCACTTCGAGCAATTCGATCCCGATCGTCGAAGCGAGGATCGTCGGCACGTCATGCATTGGCTCAGACGCCGTGCAGATGAGTTGCGTGGCCCAACCCCGTTGCTGGATCGTACTCGCGAGTTGCCCCGCGGTTTCACCCTGGCCAAGTGGACCGACGATGCAGACTTCGGGAGTCGACGCCAGCATGAATTGCAGGGCGGCGTCCACCGAGTTGACGGTCTGGGCCTCGAAACCGGCACTCTGTAAGTCGCGCGTCAGACTGTCCGTCAGCGACGTATCCGCGCTGACAATCAGTACCGGCGGAAGCGCCTCAGCAGGGGCTGCCACAGGGGCCGTGGTCGTCGATCGACCGGGGAAGGGAATGATGTCGGGATGCGCCTGAGTCATGCGGGGCACCATTCATGCAATGGAAGGGACAGGGAAAAGATTCGGGAAGTGAAAGTCGTTTTAGAGATCGATGTCCAACCCCAGTCGGGAACCGACGGAAGGGGCGGGACGATAAGCCGAGTCGATTTGTTGCGACGAATGCAGGAGCGCAAGTTCGCGTTCGGAGGCATCGCGCCGAGTGGTCAATGTCTCTGTACCGAGGTGTTCTTCAGCGAGAAGTGTTTGCAGCAGTTGTTCGGTTTCTTCGAGGAGTGCATCCCCCATCGCTTGAGTGGACGGGGACAACGCATTGCGGTCAGTTTTCCAACTTTTCCACGGGGCATCGGACGGGCCGACGAGTTCGTCGACCAAACGCTGTTTCATCTGCAGCAAGTCGATGAGTGCGGCATAGTCATCGGTTTCGATCAAGGCCATTTGCTCGCGCGACAACTCCAGCAACGCCCGACAGCATTCCCGGCGCGTGCGAAACGCGGCGAGGTAGTCATCGTTGGTCATTGCGGGACGAGTCATGATCCGAGTTTGTTCTTTTTCGGTGTTTCAGTGTTGAACCTGTCGGACGCGTTCGAGCCACATTTCCCATTCGTTGCGAGTGAGATTCGTGGTTGGTGCGGCGAAAGCGGCGGTCGGAATTTGTTGCTGGTCCATAATGACCTTGGCTTGTTCGAGCACGCTGCGGGCTTCGATGTTCTTCCCCAACTGGGAATAGGCCTGGGCCATCTGCACGTAAGCGGTCAGCACGCGGACATCTTGCGGGTAACGATTCACTGCCGCCGTGTAGGACGCGATGGCTTCTTCAAAGCGAAGGCGTTGATAGCGGCCGAGTTGGTACTGAGCGTGCGGAAGCTCAAACCACGCACTTTGCAGGATTTCGGCATCGAGTTCGTTGAGCCGATCTTTCTGTGCGAGTGGTGTCAGCTCGTCGCGCACCATCCGGAATGCGGTCATGGCCCGTTCGAGCGTCAGTTCAAACTGCTTTTGTGTTTGCTGACGGGCGTTGTCGGTTTCGGCATGCACCGATTGACGTTCAATCCATTCGGCCCGCAGGTGAAGTGCTCGACCGAAGTAGTACCGCGCTTCGGCCAGATGCGGCGATTGCGGATAGCGGTTCAGATACTCTTCCCAGCAGCGGATGGCATCTTGCGAACGGGTGGCCACGGCCGTCCACATCGCATCCGGATCAACCATTTCGGCGTTGTTGCGGGTCGACGCTTTGCGTTTGTCGAGTGCTGCCGTGTCGGTCAGCAGCTTGGCCAGCGAATGCAGGGCGTCGCGCCATTCGGTCGCTGCGGGGGTCAAACCACCGGCGGTGAGCATTCCGCGCCAGGCCGCCTCGGCATCGTCGCGGCGATCTAGTTCCAGCAGGCATTGACCACGGAGCAACTGGGCCGAGAAAACATACGGACTCGTCGGCATCGTCTGCAGAATTTCTTCGACATCATTTAATGCGTCCGTGGGACGATCGAGATCGAGCAGGATCTGGCAGCGGCGAACCATGGCGACCGGGCGTTCCGCTTCCACATCTTCCTTTTGAGCCAGGAAGGCGTCGTACTGAGCCAAGGCATGCAAATAGTCGTGACCCTTGCTGTAATGCTCGGCACTGGTCCACAAAGCATTCGTGTGGTTGACCGATTCCCGGCGCGATTCGGCCAGTTCCGCGTACGCTTTTCCACTCTCGCACCAGCGGCGACGTTCTTCGGCGCGGCGGCGTTTCCGTTCGCCGTACGGCAGGCTCGCGAGTTCTTCGGCCAGCGATTCCGCCGCTCGTTGACGCACTCGGGTCGTCAATTCGTTGGCTTGATCCCGTGAGAACAGCGGCACCATCAATTCGGTGAGCGCGATCGCTTCCGGATACCGGGCCTGACGCGTCCATTCGTTCCAGGCAGCCAGCACCCGTTGGCGAACGTCTTCGACCTTGAGCCAGCGGTTCTGGAAATCTTCGGCTCGGCGAATCGAGCGGAGCACCGTGCTGAAGGTCCGCAGCGCCTTTTCATGGGCACCGTCTTCTTGTTGCAAACGGCCCAACATCACCTGTGCGGCGAAACTTTCATCGGTCTTCTCGAAGCGGTCGATTGTCTTCTGGAAATATTCGTTCGCGGCTTGACGGGTTTCCAATCGATTCGAATCTGTTGACAAGGCCGAGCTTTCCTGATGAATCAATTGATCGGCCGCGTAGCCCATCAGGTAGAGTGCCTGCCGTGGATACAGTGAATCGATGTCCGTCGCGTCCCCGATGGGTTTGAGGACGGTCATGGCTTCGGTGTAGCGTTGGTCCTGGATGAGCTTCCAGCCCTTGAGGAGCGTCGAACCGAAACGGCCGGTTTCCATCGCTTTCACTTCAGCGAGAGCGGCTTCGGCTTCTTCCGGACGATTCAAACCGACCAGAATGTCGGACCGTTGCAACAGGACGTAATCGCGTTCCACTACATCTGTGGTTTCTGCGAGCGCCGCCGAGTTCAAGGTGAGTGCTTTGTCGAGCAGTTCCGGGGTTCGTTCGCCCGATTTGAGATAAATGTCGGCGAGCAACTTCGCCGCGGCGGCTTTCCGGGCCGGATGATGTTCAAAGGCTTCTTCGAGCAATGGACCGGCCGCGCTGAATTCTTCGGCGGCCAGCAGGCTCTTGCCGAGGGCAAAGCTCCATTCGGGACGACGTTCTTCCGGGATGTCCGTTTGCCCGGCTTCCCGCAGAAAACTGGTGGCGACGGTGTATTGCGCGGTGCGAGTGTCTGCAGTGAGATCGGTGTCGGCTTCGGCTTCCTGAAAGGCCACCATGCCGAGCACATAAGCCACGCCACCGGGGAATTCTTCGGCGTGGAACTGTTGATCCTGCAGCGTCTTGGCCATGTCGCGAGCGGCTTCAAAGTCTTTCTCGTCGAACTTCTGCAGGGTGGCTTTGAATTGTTCTTCCGGTGTCGCTTTCGGTGGACCGCTGAGGAACCAGGCGATCAATCCCCCGAGGATGATCACAGCGGACAGCCCGCCGCCGAGCAACACATTTCGTCGTGAGAACAGGCCGCGCGGAACTGCTACTGTGTCTTCTGCTTTCGCAGAGTGAGCAGCGGCGGGGGTTCCGTGCGACGACATGGCGCGACAATCCTCGGGGCGCAACGCGATCGCGTCGCACCACTGGCGGTTCAAAGGAAAATGAAATCGAGATGTGCTTGGAGAACCAGTCGAAAGGCGCGATGACTGGGGTCACCGGCAGTGAGGTGCGCGACGAACGGCGCAAGGCTGCCGGAGACTTCAGTCACCTGCACGACCACCACGCGACAGAGGAATAGCGAAGGACAACGCCGTGGCGTTGAGCGTCACTGTCCGTGTGCGGCGGTTGCCGTGCGGGACGAACGTCGAAATCGAATTGTTTTGTGAACGGGAGTTGTGGGCGGAGTGTTACCTGCAAAGGCTGCCGAATGTCAATGCGTCTTCAGCACGATTTGCCGAAGAGGCATTTTGACGCATTCCGAGCCCGAAGCGCCACAACAAATTGCATGGGATGCTTCTCCCGTGCCCCACTGGCTTTGCCAGTGCAATTAATCACCAGGGCATCCAACAAAAAGGACACTGGCAGAGCCCGTGGCACACCCCAGTTGGTTCCTAACATCCTTCGTTTCAAGACGTTTGATGCCGCCGTGCAATTCGTTGGTGAACGACGCGTCAAACGTGATGTGTGTCTCGAAGAATGTCCCCGGCACTCGTCAACCGGTTTGTTTATGGCCCGGTCACTTCCAGGTTCGGCAGCGCTTGCTTGAGTGTGTCAATCGCCGAGCCGCCGACGTTGAGGCACTGGTTGAGGGCGAGCTTCTTCAGGTTCTTGAACTTCGCGAGGCTTTCCACGCCGGTGTTCGTGACCTGAGTGTTGGATAGGTTGAGGCTTTCGAGGTTTGTCATCCCATCGAGGTGCTTCAGGCCGTCATCGGTGATGCGGGTGTTATCGAGGTTCAGTTCCTTGATCTTCACCAGCTTGCCGAGCGCAGCCAGCCCCGCATCGGTCGTGGATGTGGACCACAGGCTGAGCGTTTCGAGATTCACCAGCCTGGCGAGATGTTTCACGCCATCATCGCCGAAGATCCCTTCGCTGAGATCGAGTTCGGTGAGCTTTGTCAGCCCGGCGATATTGGCCAAACCTTCATCTTTCACCAGCGTGTCGCGCATCAACAGGACACGCATCCCGGTCATACCCTTTACGACCACAATGCCTTCGTTTCCCACCAGCGTGCGGTCGAGCGACAACTCTTCGATTTTCACGAGGTCTTTCCATGCCGACATGCCGGCGTCCTTCAACCGCGTGTCTTCGACGAGAACTTTCCGCAGCTTCGGAAATTGACCGAGAATCGCGAGCTGTTCGTCGGTGAAACTGCTACCCCAGACTTCGATGCTTTCCAGATTCTTCAACCCGGACAGTGTCGCCAGTCCTGCCCCCGTCACGCCCGAGCAACCCCGCAGTTGGAGTTCCACCAATTGCGGCATTTGTCCCACGAATTTCAGTCCGGCGTCGCTGACATTGGTGTAGCGGACACCGATCCGTTTCAGGGTTTTCGACTTCGAGAACTTCTCCATCGCCCCATCGCCCACACTGGCCCGGCGCAGGTAAAGCACTTCCAGCTTCGGCAACTTCAGGAACGGATCCACGCCGGCATCGGTGATCTTGCTGTTTTCAATGTCGATGAACTTGAGTTCATTGAACACGCCGAAGGATTTGATGGCTTCGTCGTCAATTCCCGGACCCGAGAGACGGGCACGTTGCAGGTGCGTGAACTTATTGAGATCGGCAAAGAACGCCACGGCATCGGCGGTGGCCTCAAAACTCTTGGTCCGCGACCAGTCGAATTCGATAACCTGCTTGTCGCCGTTCAATCGCAGTTTGGCGTTCTGCTCTTCGTATTTTTTGACGAGCGCGGCGTCATCGGGAGTCGCTGCAACCGCTTGCGGTGCGGCTTCGGGGGCGACGGCGGTCTCTTTAGGCTTCTCCGAAGAACAGCCAGCCACCATCACGCCCAAACTGCACACCGCCATCCACCACGCCTGACGCGTCACAATCCCGCTCCCTGATGATCGTACTTCGATGAAAATCTCCCGCTTTCAAGGTACACCTGCTACCGGACGAACGCAAACACCCTCGTCAGATCGCGTGATCATCCATTACACTTGATATCCTCCTTGCCGGACGGGAACCGGTTCTGGAACTTCACTTGTTCTGTTGGTAGCGACTATGACGACGCTCGATTTGACGACGGCCCGGATTGGATTTCTCGGGGCCGGACAGATGGCGACAGCTCTTGCTGCGGGATGGCGCAACGCCGATTGTATTTCCGCGGACCGTTTGGCGGCGTTTGATGTCGCTCCGACGGCGCTCGAAAAGTTTCAGGCGGCCACCGGCGGGCGGATTGTCGGCGACGCGGGGTCGCTGTTAGCGGAAAGCGATGTGGTGTTTCTGGCGATCAAGCCACAGCATCTGTCATCCGCGCTGGGGTCCGCGGCCGGACATTGGCAGCGACGGCATCTTGCGGTCTCCATCGTGGCCGGGGTGACCGTCAAAACGCTCGGTGAGCTGGTCGGAACGCAGGCTCGAGTGATTCGCGTGATGCCCAACACGCCGTGTCTGATCGGCGCGGGGGCAAGTGCGTTCGCCCTGGGGCCAACGGCGACGCAGGACGATGGCAAGCTCGTGCAGAAACTGCTTTCCACCGGCGGAATCGCGGCCGAAGTCCCTGAACGCTTGTTGGACGCCGTGACCGGGCTCTCGGGCAGCGGTCCGGCTTACGTGTATTTGATGATCGAAGCCCTCAGCGATGGCGGCGTGCGGATGGGCTTGCCGCGCGAACTCGCCACGCGCTTCGCAGCCCAAACTGTTGCGGGGGCGGCACAGATGGTGTTGCAGACCGGCCTGCATCCGGGGCAACTCAAGGACGCTGTGGCCAGCCCAGGTGGGACGACGATTGCCGGATTGCACGCGCTCGAAACCGGGAATCTGCGTGGCACGCTGATGAACGCCGTGGTCGCTGCGACGGAACGGGCTCGTGAACTTTCCGCGGGGTGATGTTGCGTTTCGGATCGATTGGGTCAATGCCCCTACAATCGATGCGATTGGAACCGCATTTCGGGCGACAATTCTTCACGAACGTTGCGTCTTCAACACATCGACGTAGGTTTCCCATGACAGCCGACTAGTTGCGGAGCGCATCACGCCCCGGCTCCGGCTGCCGTTTGGGGAATCGACGATGGCCGTGACTGCTTCGCTTCCGACTTTACCAGAAAATGTGGCCCGCCCGCGGGGAATGTTCGTCGGGGCTTATCGCGGATTAGTCAACCTGTTGCGTTTGGGACTCACGGACGATGGCGAAACACTGCGTGATCCTGCTGCAACTCTCGAAGGGATCATTCCCCGTCACGTTCTACGCCGGTTGCTGGCGGCCTTACAGTTTCGCGATCCGGGAACGATTCGACACGGACGTCGCGTCGCCATTCTGGCCGTCGCCCTGGCGGAGCATCTTGGTTGGGAAGGCCGCCAACTGAAAGTCCTGGAAGTCTCGGCGCTATTGCACGACATTGGTAAAATTGGCGTACCGGACACCATCCTCTACAAACCGGCGAAGCTCAGCGAAGACGAATTAGAGCTGATGTCGTTGCACTACGGGATCGTGCTCGACGTGCTCCAGGCCTGTCGGGTCGATCGCGAAGTCTTGCAGATTGTCTGTCAGTCGCAAGTGGTCTGCAACGGCGTCGATGCGCTGAAGAGTTTGAACTACGCGCCGCATCTGGGCGCGAGAATTCTTGCCGTCGCCGATGCCTACGAATCACTCAGCGGCGCTCGCACCTACCGCGGATCGCGTCACCACGACGAAATCATGGACATCCTCAAAGAAGGGATCGGTCGCAAGTTTGACGGCAATATCGTTACAGCGTTGTCGCGGTACGTCAATTTGCGGGGGCTGCCTTTTGCAGACCACGTTGAAGAGCTCGATGACACGCTCCGTCGCCACGGTCCGGAATCGATCGACGATCTGCACGATGTCAACGAGTTATGCCACATTTTCAGCAACCTCTACATCCTGGAAAGCCTGTACGACGGCTTCTTCATCCTCGATGCCGATTATCGCGTGCGGTGCTGGAACCGCGGCGTGGAAACGATGCTTGGTTATCCGCTGCTCGATATGTACGGCCAACCATGGTCCAGCCGATTGATGACCGACGGGAGCGAAGCTCACGAAGACGGCCAGTCGTATGAATCGGCCCCGTTGATGGAACAGGCACTGCAGGCCGGCCAACCGGTGGTCGCACAGATGGTGATGACGCGGACCGACGGCCGCAAGCTGGATGTTGAAGCCCAGGCCATTCCGTTGTTCGACGATCAGGGCCGATTGCTCGGGGTGTTGCAAATTCTCCGCGATCTCACCCGCAGTGGTCGTCGTCGTAGCGGAGAAATCGCCGAGTTGAAACTGGCCGCCTCACGGGACGCACTCACGTCCTTGTCCAACCGCGGCGAACTCGAATCGCAGTTATCGACATTGGTCATCGACTATTCCCGCGACCAGACGCGGCCGTTCTGCATCATCTTCGCCGATGCGGACCATTTCAAGAATATCAACGACACGCATGGTCACGGCGTGGGCGATCAAGTGCTGATCGACCTCGCGCGGCTATTGGAACAGGAAACCTACTCCGGCGAACTCGTCGGTCGATACGGCGGCGAAGAGTTTGTGATTCTCTGTCCCGATACCGCCCTGGAAGAAGGAGTGCGGCGAGCCGAGCGGATTCGACACGCGATCGAGCTGAGTCACGTCGGCGGCATCAAGTCGCTGCGAGTCACATCGTCGTTCGGTGTTTCGCAGTCGGAACCCGGCGACACCGTCGAGAAAGTGCTGCGCCGCGCGGACCAGGCGCTCTACAAGGCCAAGCACAGCGGTCGCAACCGGACGTGTTCCATGATGGTGAACGAGAAATCTCAGGCACAAACTTCCGAAGCGGCGGCCACCGCGCCCACGGATGCTGAGTTCACCTTTGAAACCTCGTTCTCGGCCAATGTGCCGAACGATCTGATCGTGTACAAGCTCAGTGGATTCATTCACGATCACGACGCCCACCTCGTCGAAGTGACCACCGCGCGCGTGGTGTTAAGGGCGGGGCAAACGGGGCTGTTCGGCTTTTGGGGATCGCAACCGAAGCACCAGCCCGTGGAGATCGAAATGAACTTCGACGACCGGGCTGCAAAACCGGTGTCCGGCCGAAAAGCCGCGCCGATGGCGAACTTCCAGGTGCGTGTGAAGCCTCAGGGCTGGATCCTGAAATCGGACATCTTCAAACACCGGGCATTCTTGATCGCCCAGGAACTGAAGCACTACTTCGCCGGGGCATGAGCGCCGTTACGAACCCGCAGCGCGAGCGCCGGGTGTATTACGAAGGGAAGAACCCGGTGCTCGCGCTGCGGGCTCGTTAGGGCGTGGTTTTACGGTCTTTGCAGCGCAATGATCTCGTGATCGGTGAGCATCACGGCTCGTCCCGGACCCGTCGAAGCGATGTCGATCCCTCCCGATGGTCGTTGCAGCCGGAGACGCTGACAACGGGCGCCGGTGGTGGCGGAAAAGAATTCCACGCCCTCGACGACTACAGAAGATTCCGCAGAAGAGCTCGCTATCGTTGGGATCACCGCGATCACCGGTGTCGCCGTATCGGCTTCTAAGATCCGACATCGCCATTCCGATTCGACATCACTCGACAAAGGTGTCTTCCACTGCGGCGTGCCGGTTTCCAGATTCACGGCCCGCAATGTTCCAGCGTTCGCTGCGAATAGCGTCCGATTCCAGACCGCCACTTGCTCGGCTGGACATCGCAGCGGCACGTCGGCCATCACCGTCGACCACCGCGGCCAACCCGATTCCTGTTGGATGTTGACCACACGCTGGCCATCGATCACCGCAAAGCAATGATCATTCAGCGTGAAAACCCAAGGTGGAACGTGCGCGTTCGACATCACACCGACGTATTCCCAGCGCCGCGCCGGTACTGTGGATACGCCCACCAGACGATCATCTTCTTTGAGGGTGACATAATCGTCGTCGCTTCCCATAAACTGCGGTGCGGATTTCCATGGACCGGTGGTGGGATGCTCGCGGCGGAGCGTGCGACCGGTGAGCACGTCCCAAATTTCCGCCCCCGCCTGCCCTCGCGGATGCACCGCCAGACGGTTCGCATTCCAGCCGATTTCCAGCTGCCAGCCGACTGGTTCAGACGTACGAGTCCAGCACCACTCGCCGCTCTGGACATTCATCATCGCCAGATGCCCTGGTGGTGATAGGACGAGTAATCCCGCGGGATGAACGATCCATCGCGTCGATTTCGACAGTGTCTCCGTCGGTCGCGGAAGACGTTGTAACATCGACTGGTGTGAGCGGTCCCAGACGAGAATTTCCGCATCGGTGACGCACACATAGCGTTCCGGCCATTGTCCGTACCACTCCAGTTTCGTGGGCGATGATGTCAACACGGTTTCTTCGTCGCTGACACTGTCCCACTGTAAGAGCACCTGGCCATCGACCATCACAGCCGCCGGGATGTCACCCGGTTCGATGTCCGGAAGTATCGCACGGACATCTCCGCTCAAGGGCTTTTGTCTGACGCGGTGCCAGTACCCGGTTGCAGCCGACGCGGGACGCGGAGATGGTGATCTGGAGATCGCCGCCACGGGGGTGACCGCGACGGTGGAGGGCGCGCGCACCGTTGTTCGCGGTGGTCGACGCCCTGGCAGCAGGGAGAGTCGCGATTGGGCATACCGAGCTTCTGCTTGATTCGCGGTGGGAGTTTGTTCGACCACCTGGTCCCATAAGGTCTCCGCTTGTTTGGAATCACCGGCGGCCCACGCGATTTCCGCGAGCTTCAGTTCACGGCGGACATCGCGACGGCGATCCGCCACGGGACGTTGCAGCGACTCCTGCAGCCGTGCGAACTCACCGTAAGCCGTCAACCGGTCGGCCCCTGCAATCAAGATGACGCCGTGGCTGATGACGAGATTCCCCCCGCTGCGCGGCGTCTCGGTGCCCTGCAACGAATGTTGCCGCAGCAACGCTCCGGACCGTTGGTCGACGAACCATAGCACCTCACTCGTGGTCCACAAAACCTGATCGCCGGCGAGGGTTCCGCGGCCGTAACCCCAATCATCGGGATCGGCCGACGGCACGCTCCAGGCAAGATCGCCCGTGTTCGCATCGAAGCCCCATAACGAGCGGCCCGAGACAATCACGCGCTGTTGCACCACACCTATGATGTCGCGCACAGGTTCCATCAGCGGGCGCGACCACAGGAATCGTCCCGTCGCCGCGTCGACGCATGCCAACCGGTTACTGTCGAGCAGCGCCGCATACAACCGCCCATCGGCATACACGGGCGGCACGGCTCCCGTGAAGCTGTTCATGGTGGACGTGCTTTCGTACGTCACTGCCCAGTTCACCCGACCATCACGCGGATCGACAGCGACCATCGTTCCCCAACCGGTTGCGAGAAATAATTGCCCGCCTGCCGCCGTCAACAGCAGGCTGCTTGCCCGATTTTCATGATCAGGTGGAGTGGGCCGCGTGATGCCGATGGAGCGATGCCACAACAGCAATCCCGATTCCGCATCGAGGCAGACTACCGACCATTCCAATTGCGGTCGCCGACGGACGAGGACGGCATACACTCGGCCCGACTCCACAACGGGTGAACCTTCCCAACGCCACGCTGGCAGATTTCCTTCCGCAGGGACCAATTCCTCGGCGGATTGTTTCCAGAGGAGTTGCCCTTCGCCCTGGGAGATGTCGAGGCAGACCATTTCTGCTGGAAGATCACGGAACTCCGTCGCCGCTGGTGTGGTGACGGCGGAACCCATCCGCGCGTAGACCCGGCCGTGAGCCGCGGTCACCGTCCATTGAGCCTGTCCCGTCACGGGGCGACCGGGAATCATCGGCAGTGGGTCGGCGACCAACGGGTAGATGACATCGCCCCCTTCCCGTCCGGCGTCCCAATACGGCTTGCCCGAGTACAAGTTCCACGCGTGGAGTTGTCGACCATCATTCAACAGCACCAGGTCGTCCAATACCGCGGGGTGAAATGCCAGCGGCAGCGGGGACGGAAACACGAGCGGTCGGTTCGTGGGGGGGAGCCGCGGGTTGGAGATCGGAACGCTCCACAATTCACCGCCGATGTCCAGCGACTTCGGTGCGATACGCTGACGGCTGGGGTTGCCGCCGTACGTCGTCACGTCCTCGCTGGTGACCTGCGGTGCCCAGTTTGCGGACTGTTCCAGCGCCGCGGTCAGTAAATCGGTCCAACGACCTGTGCGATTGCCGAGCGAGCCCAGCGCGTCGGGATATTTCTCGGCGAACCGGGCGAGATTCAATCGAGCGGCATCGTGTTGGCCCGAGAACATATCGCACAGAATGAGTCGGGCCGTTATTTCGGGCGGTGAGAACGAGGAATCCGGATAATGCGGTTCGGACGGCGGCGTTTCACCCACCGGAAGTAATCGCTGCCACAAGCGAGTGGCGGCAACGTAGTCTCCGCGATTCCAACATTCTTGAGCAGCCGCCCATACGGCATCGTCTCCCCACGAACTGAAAAACGCCCGGGTGACGAGACGGTCGAGATATCGTGCCTCGCCGGTGGTCTGCCACGCTTTCCACCACGGTTCGGCCAGAGAGTCGATTCGCTTGCGGTAGGCAGCCAAAGAATCCGGTGAGAGTCCCGCGATCAGTTCATCGCCCGCGGACTGCAAGCGGACGAAGCGGGCCATCCCCCCGGCGACACCACGGTCTTGCAGGACCAATGCATCGCCGCGCGTTTCGCAGAGTTCCACCAAGGCGGACAACGTCATCGCATCGGGACCATTGTCCCATTGATCGCGAATCATCCGCAACGTTTTGGCCGCATCGGCATCGACCGTGATAGATACCGACTCGCGAAACGGCCGTTCCTGAGCGTTCGCTAAACCGACGATCGCCATCACCAATGTGATGAAAAGCAGGCCCACGCGGCGGTGATCGATCCGGTGCATTTCACGTCTCTCGCAACCGAGTTCCAATCCAAAACACCACGATCCCGACGGTCAACAACGCGGGCATCCAGATCAGCGCGAAACCGAATTGCAGTTGCCACCAGATCAGCAACGGCAATGCTGTCAGGACGAAAAATTGCAACCCGATTCCAAGATACTGCCGCATACCCGCACCCATTGCTCCAACGCTGGACGATTAGCCTGCATCGTACCGCGTGACGAACGTCGGGGACACAAACTCTAGGCAGACCAGTGACCGTCGGGATCCAGCAACGCTTCCGCCCGCGTCGCGGCGGCATCGAGAATCGCCGCGATTTCGTCCGGCAGATTCGCGGACTGCATTTTTTCGCCCGGTGGAAAGACGCAGAACGCCGTCTTCATTTCCCCGTTGGCCAGGGGCACATTGCCGTGGAAGAAATCGTACTTCGCCGTTAGCGAGCGCGGTGACCGGCGGGTGATCGTGATACGGATTTCGACGATCTGCTCGTAATACGCCGGGGCATGGAACGAGCACGAAGCAGCAACGCGGGGCCAGCCGTATTCGATGCCATCGGGAAGATGACCGTGGATTTTCAGGCCCAGGGTGCGAAAGAACGCATGCTCGGCCTGTTCCATGTAGCGATAGAAGTTCGCGAAGTGAACGATGCCGGCCAGATCGGTATCGCAGAATTCAACGCGGCGTGTGGTGTGAAAGTGGGTCATGCATCGAAGGTACCCTGCTCGCATCCCCTTCGGCAACCCGACCCCCTCGGGGTGGCTGAGACGCTCCGTGAACCGCGGTGGCGGGCCGTCGCGGACTTTCCTCCGGCGCGACGAAAGCCCCGACGACATGGTCGCGGTTTGAAGAACGATCTCAGCCACCCCGTCGATGTCACCGCGCGGTCGCTATCGTCATACCGGGCAGCGACACCGGCATCCGACAACGGCCCAGCATTCGTCGTCACGAACACCGCCCGCGGGACATCTTGGACTGCATGATTTGACGACAAGACATCCTCGTATCATCCTCGTTCCCAAGCTCCGCTTGGGAATGTCCGCATTCGAGGCTCTGCCTCGTCTTCACGCATTGGCTGAACTATCTGTCGAGGCAGAGCCTCGCGTCCGGACGTTCCCAGGCAGAGCCTGGGAACGAGATAAGAACGAGATAATCAGGCATTTCCTAGAACTGTAGATCCACCACGCGGCCGGGAATCAACCGAATCCAGCGGACATCGGTCGAGACGACTTCGCCGGCCTTCGTCTTGCGTTCAGCTTTGATGGCGTAGATGTGCGGCACGCCGGGTAACAACGGCTCTTTCGCTTCCAGTCGCCAGAGCTTCCCGGTCCAGACCGACTTCATTCCGCGGGCGGAGACATCGACTTCCTCGGGAAGATACACGTCGACAGCCGCCATGCGAGGATGCTTTTCGTCGTCGAAAATGCGCGACCGTTGCTGATACGTGCGGCCTAATGTTCCGGGGGGAGGGGCCATTCCAAAGCGGTTGTTCCCCGGGCGGTTGACGTTGCCAGCACCTGGCGGGATGGGAGAAAAATCGCTCGAAACCGGTGTTGGCGTCAGCGTGGGGTTGATCGGAACCGGAGCCGCATCGGTATCCACTGCAGGATTGGGGTTCGGCGTGACGAGGTATTCTGGCCCCGGTTGTGGTGGAATTGTGACTCGTGGTGAAGGTGGTGGAGGGTTGTTTCCAGGCGGTGGCGCGGGAGGCAAGCCGGGTTGGTATTGCGGTGCCGGGGGGGCATTGAAGCCATTCGGCATCGGGATCGGCGTCAACGGCTTCGAGGCCGGCGGCGCCACTTGGCTGATTTGGTGAATATTCGATTTGCTACAGGGACATGCGGCAAACACATCCGAGGTCTGGGCCATGCTCACGGCGCAAGTGACGCCGAAACTCACCGATTTCCAGGCACGTAACATCATGGACCTCGTCGAAAAGAGCCGTCCGGAGTCCCGCAGCCAGCGCGAGCGGGGCTACGGAGTGACGAGTCAACTCTACACGCGCGGCGGTGGCACGCGGTCCGCCGCCATCGGATGAGGTCGATTTCCAGCAGTGACTTTGCGGACGATGCGTCGCACGCGGATCAGAGAAAATCTCGCATATCCAAGCCGCGATCGTCAGGGACAGCGTTCTTGATGGATGCGAAAGGCGAAGATCGCTACCTAACGGTTGCGGCTCTGAAGGAATCACTCCGCGTGTTGGCGTGCACGGGTGAGAAACTTCGGCGGTGGCGGCGAGTCGGTAGAGTCGACGGTCGGTTCGCACTCTTCATCTGCCGACAACAGCAGACTCTGCGGCATGTTTTCCGGGGTATCGGTGACGCGATGGATATCCGCACCCAGAACATTCAGTTTCCGTTCGAGTCGTTCATAACCCCGGTCAAGGTGATAGATCCGCCGGATGACGGAATCGCCATCGGCCGCAAGAGCCGCCAGCAGGAGTGCCGCACTGGCCCGCAGATCGGACGCCATCACGCAGGCGCCGCTGAGCGGTCGACCGCCCGCGATGATTCCGCTGGCCCCTTCCCGGCGGACATTCGCACCCAGTCGGCAAAGTTCGGGGATGTGCAGGAATCGATCCGGGAAGACTTTGTCGTTCACAACGCTGATGCCGTCAGCCTGGGTGAGCAGCGCCATCAACTGCGCTTGCACGTCCGTCGGAATGCCGGGATACGGCAGTGCGGTGATATCACACGGACGGAGCGGCTGATGTCCCGCCACCCGCAACGTCGTTCCGCTGCCCTCAATGGAGACGCCGATGGACCGCAACGTATCGGTCACCGCGGCGAGATGCGGCCGGCAGACATTCGTAATCCGCAACTCGCCGCCGGTAATCGCGCTGGCGACCATGAGTGTTGCGGCTTCGATGCGGTCCGGAATGACCGTGTGTTCGACACCGTGCAACCGTTCCACACCTTTGATGTGCAGGACGGGGGTGCCCAACCCGGAGATTTTCGCCCCGGCCCGATTGAGAAAGTGACCGAGATCGACGACTTCGGGTTCGCAGGCCGCGGCCGCAATGGTGGTTGTCCCCTCTGCGAAGCATGCGGCCGTCATCACGTTGCAGGTGCCGGTGACGGTGCTGCCGAACGAGCCGCCGAGATAGATTTCGGTACCGATAAGGCGATCGGCTTTGGCGAAGACATAACCCCGTTCGACTGTGATTTCGGCCCCCAGGGCACGCAGCCCCTTCAGATGCAAGTCAATCGGACGATGGCCGATGTTGCAACCGCCGGGGAGTGACACGCAGGCACGTTTGCGTCGTCCCAGGAGCGGTCCCAACACACAGACACTGGCCCGCATCCGACGAACGAGTTCGTAGTCAGCCAGGCACGGTTGGTCATCATCGACGGCAAGTGTCAGCACACCGCCGGGAAGTCGTTCGCATTGGACGCCCAGCGATTGCAGCACTTGCCCGAGCGTGGTGACATCGGCCAGTTCGGGGACATTCCGGAGTGTTGTCGGACCATCGAGAGCGAGCGCTGCCGCCATGATCGGCAGCGCAGCATTCTTCGCCCCGCTGACAGCAACGGTCCCACGGAGCGGTTGGCCGCCCCGAACGACGAACATGTCCATCCTTGGACCTTTCCGCTTCGCGTACGAATCGAAGCGACGGAAAACGAGCAGCGCGCATCCTGCGCGATCGTGGCAAGAATCAGAACGGTGACTGGAAACCCATCACCTGGAACCGGGCGAGATCGAGCGGTTGGGTGATCTTTACCGCGGAAATGGCATCGTAAGCCAGCATCACTTTTCGCGCCCCGTAGCTGTCGGGGATGTCGCGTTCGAGCAGCAGAATGTTGCCCGAGATCAGAAAGTCGACGAACGGCACCGCTTCATTGAAGGTCGTGACGACCAACCCCTGCCGGTTGATCGTCTCCGGCCAGTTCTCGAAGATCGATCGCCAAGCTTCGGCCGCGTGCATCAGAATCCTCCTGAAGGTTGCCCGGCTTCCGGCGAAACCGCCAGGAAGCTTGGCAACAATGCGACGCTGAAAATGACCCCAAGGGGATTCGAACCCCTGTACTCGGACTGAAAATCCGATGTCCTAGGCCTCTAGACGATGGGGCCATCGCGGGCGAGAGTCTAAGCGATCACGGTGTGAACGGCAAGTGAAGCCGAAGGGAGATTTATGGCAGAGAATCAGGCGGGAAAACCGGAGGCGTCAAGCGCGGAATGCGCCTCAAAATCGGGTCAAACTCTCCCGATTCTACCGCGGGGCAGTATCGCTTCCGTTGGCGAGCGCAGGGGATGAGTGATTCTCGATTTCCGCCGACGTGGTGACGGCGGGTGGGGACTCGCTCAAATCGCCCAGCACATGGTGCCCGCTTGCCTGAATCGCCGCGTAAACTTCGCTGCGGTGAATGGGGACTTCGCGGGGGGCTTCAATGCCGAGGCGCACTTTGTCGCCACGGATTTCCACAACGGTGATGACGATGGCATCGTTAATGACGATGCTTTCGTTCTTCTTGCGCGACAACACCAACATAGCCTTCTCCGAGGGCTGTCCGACTCCTTATCGCCGGTTGTGCTGCGGGACGGATTTCCGTCGGCGCAGTCCGGTCCTAACATCCTGCATCACATGGGTGCGGAGTCGATTGTAGCGCTTACAATGGGTGCGGTCAAGTAGAAAGTTAAGGCGCGCAAAGACTTTCGGCAACAGGGGCAATTCCCGGCCGATTATGGATTTGATCCGGCATGAAAATGATGGGTCGACGATGGGCGGGATCTGCGGAGATGTCTCGATCCGAAATTGCCCTAACCGTGAGAATCACGGAGTCGACGCAAACCAGGCCGACGGTCGATCCGGTAATCGCTGATCGTTACCGGACCGACGCGCCTGGAACAGGACTACGCCATTTCCTTCAGCGCCTTCAGCGGACGCAACTTCACTTTACGGCTGGCAGGCTTGGCTGCCACCTTCATCATTTCGCCCGGCTTGAAGGGGTTCGGCTTGGTACCGGCCTTCGTGGCAGGCTTCTGCACCACGGTGATCTTCATCAGGCCGGGCACGGCGAAGACGCCCGGACCCTTCTTGCCAATTTCTTTTCCAATCAACGCGGACAGCTCGTCGAACACCTTCGAGATGTCCTTGCGGGCCAAGCCCGTGGACTCGGCCAACGCGGCCAGAATTTCGGACTTGCTCTTCGGCTTAGCGGTCTCGGTCCCTGCCATCTTTCTGCTCCTGCTCGGCGACGTTCTTGTCAGCGACTTCCTGTGCTGGTGCGACGACCTTGTCTGGGTGAGGTCTCACATGATCCTCATCGAGGGGTTAGTAAACTGCCCGGAAATTCGCTTGTCAATCAAGTCGACGGCAATTTTCCCTTGTTTTCTAGGGAATCTCATCACTTGAGAAGGACAGCCCCCGCGGACCATCCAATTCCAGATTGCTCGTTTCGCCGTTGCGTCCGGTCGCACGTTCGGGTATCCACATCTATAATACGCCCTGTTGGATCCTACCCCGTTGCCTCCCGCGCAAGGGGACACACGCATGTCTGAAGTTGATCGTTGGCCGTTGCTCTCCACGCAGGAAGTCCCCTTCCGGATGCTTCTGCTCGTCGATGACGATCCGCAAACGGCGACCTTCGTTAAGCAGGTCTTTGAGCCGCACGGCGTCACCGTGCGCGTGGCCAAAGACGGAGGCCAGGCTCAATCATCATTCGTGATGCACAAGCCCGATCTCGTCGTGTTGGATCTGATTTTGCCGGGTGAAAGTGGTTTTGAAATCTGCGAACGCTTGAAGCATACCAACGACACGGTGCCCGTTCTGGCGCTCACGGCGATTGAGTTGGAAGACTCCCGTATGCTGGCCGATCGCGTGGGCGTTGATGCTTACGTCACCAAACCTGTGACACCTGCGGCGCTCGTTGAGGCCGCCGCCGATGTGGTTAAACGCGTCTGGCGGCGCGTGCATCAACTCGATGAGCCGGAAGCCGATGGAGAGCGCGTGCGGTTCACCTGTCATTGTGGGAAAAAATTCAAAGTCAGTGCGGCGCATCGTGGAAAAAGTATGACTTGTCCCCAATGTGGAGAGCCGCTCGTGGTTCCCAAACGTTAGAATCTGAAGTCAGCGATCCGCATCATGACCAGCAGAAAACGGTGGGCCGATGTTTGATCTCGTGATTCAAGGCGGCAAACAGAACGGCAAGCGATTGTCGTTGCCGGAGAATAAGTCGATCGTCGTGGGGCGCGACGAGGGGTGCCAACTCGTCCTCAATTCCGCGCTGGTCAGTCGCAAGCATTGTGAACTGAAGCAAACTTCCGAGGGGATCTGGGCGACCGACCTGGAAAGCCAGAACGGGACGCAGGTCAATGAGATTCCGATTACCGAGCCGACCCTGCTCACGCACGGCGACATCGTGCGTATCGGACCGCTTGTTCTTGAGGTGCAGACGAAAGCGTCACCGCCCCCCTCACCGCAGACCACAACGCCGCCTGTGGTCGCCATTCCGCCGAAGAATCGAAAAGATCCCGGGCTGTCCGACGACGAAATTGCGGCTTGGTTGGGCGAAGGTGAAACCAACCCGGTGAAATCCAAGCAGGACACCGTGGTTTACGAAGTGCCGCCGGCAGCAGTCATGGCGGCGGCCGTGGCCAGTACATCAGCTCCAGCTGCTAAACCGCCGCTGGCCGCACCCGCGCCGCCGCCGAAGAAATTCCGCTCGGTCAAAGAAGAAGCGGCGGACATCATTCGCCGGCATTGGGCGAAAGTGCGTCCCTCCACGCCGCCAGAGTGACCGCGAAAAGCACACCGCCGCGTAACATCACCCGATCGGTGTGTGGCGCGGCGGTGATTTCGTCGGATGCAGTTATTCCGCGTCGGCGGTTACGCCGGATTCTTTTTCGGCTTTTAATCGCAGCAGTTCGGCATTGTTGGCTTCGACAGTGGCCACCGCTCGCAGTCGGCGACGCAGCGCGGCACAGTCGGCGTTCCACTTTCGCCAGACGGGATCGGCTTTATGGACAGCGGCATCGCTGCCCAGCTTAGCGGCCCGTTGGCCCAACGTGGTTTCCGCGAGTTTCAGTTGCCGTTCCAGAGTTTCACGTGACAGAGGCATGACTCGACTTTACCTTTCAGCCGCAGCGCTGGCACCCAATGTGGGAGCGAGCGGAACGTTCAATGAATCGCCACCGCGAGGTTGAAGTCGCGGAAAACGCACGAATCCGAGAGCGTATCGCACACGTCCATCGGTGTCTAGGCATCACCAAAACCGAGCAGCGCACGGATGAACATGTTTTCGTGGTCGTCGCGTTGTTCCGCCGATCTTCCATGGTAGGTGTTAAGGGTGGAGATCATGCGCTTTCTGCGCTATTGTGACGACAGACATCGATCATCAACCGATCCGGAACCAGCATCATGGGCTTCATTGATCTCGCTTCGATTCCGCAGATTGAACCGGTGCCGGGATGCCGGATGAGGACGCCGTTTGGACAGAACCTGATGTTGTCCTATCTCGAAATGGACGATGGCGCAGAAGTCCCGCTCCATCACCATCCGCACGAGCAAGGGGGCATCCTGATTAAAGGACAGGTGCAACTGACGATCGGTGACGAAACCCGCGTGGTTGATGCGGGATCGCTGTTCATCATTCCGCCGAATACGCCGCACCGCGCCGTTGCTGTAAATGGTCCCGCGGTGGTGCTCGATGTTTTCAGCCCCGTGCGCGAGGACTACGCCGAACTGGCCAATCACTATATTCCGCCAGTCGACCGTTGATCTTGCTCGCCGCAATTCGTTCCGGAAATGTGGGTTCGCGCCCACGAGACATCGAGCTCGCTCGTAGGAATGATCAACCCATCATTCGTTCCCCTCTTCGCTTTATTCCGAGACTCACGAAACCGGAATCGCAGGTCAGACGGTGCGTGACCTGCGTGGATGTGTCCCCATCACAAGGATCATCGTCATGTGGTTCACCGAAGATCCGTGGCCGCCGATGTTGCTGTGCGGGGTCGGCTTGCTCGTTGGGTTGGGGATGTGGGCCTCCAGCAAGCGTGTGTTGCATCTCGGCATTTCGGTCGTCTCGCTGTTGTTGGCGGGCGTGATCTTTTACGTCGAGCAGGCCGTCGTCACACCTGCGGAAGTTGTCGAGCAACATGTCCGTCACCTCTGCGATGAATTCCGCCGAAAGCAACCCACCGCTCTCGATTATTTCTCGCCCACGGCTCCGGGGCTGCGTGCGATGGCGGAAGGAGCGATGGCGATGGTGACTATCGGCGATGATCTGTCCGTAACCGACTTCAAGACGACGATCACCAATGAAGGTTCCCGCGCTCAATGCCACTTCCGCGCGAACGCTACGATTTCACTCACCGCCGCCGGGAATGTCGGTCGTCAACCCGCACGGTTTCTTTTGACATGGGCCAAAGAAGGCGATGACTGGAAAGTCATCGCCGTGAAGCGTCTCAACCCCGTCAACGGCAGCGACATGGGGATGATGGATTCCAAACCCAGCTAGGAAGTCCAGGGATTCTTATCCTTGGATCTCTTACTTTCCGACATCCAACCACACATCACGCAACTGGCCCACGTACCGGCCGCGCGGACCGTTGCCGATCTGCAGTTGGGTGCCGTTTGTCTCCAACGCAAACGCCGCATCGAATGCGGCGGATTCCGCGACCAACTGGTTGTTGACATACAGCCGGAGTCGATTTCCTGCACGTTCGGCGACGACCGTCTGCCAACCCAATTCCAGTTCTCGGTCGTACGTCACGCAACCGCCGGTGGACATCGACCAGATTTTCCCCGAGGGCAAGGTCGTGCTGAACAATCGGCCTTGATATGCGGCCATCGTCCACACGCGGCGATACTTCACATCCGGCGTTTCATCGAGTTGCTTGAGCCGGGTCCAGCGATCTTCGCCATCGAATCGATAGATTTCCGCGAGCGGTAACGATCCTGCGTAGAAAGCCCCGTTGTGCATTAACATGGCCATCACTTCGAGTTCTTGGCCCAGACGACCGGCGTCGATCCAGGTCTGTTTGTCGCTGAGGCGATAGACGCGACCGCTGGGCCAGGTGCCGACGTGCCAGGCTCCGCCGAACGGGGCGAATGAATAAGTTTGCGTGTTGTCTCCGACGACGCCCAAATCCGTCCAGCTCGTGCCATCGAAGCGGTACACCGCTCCGGAGTCGTAGCTGGTGGCATACAAATCGCCCTGAAAGACGCCCAAGGCATTCACGCGTTTGTTGTTCGGCGTGGGCAACGAGGTCCATTTTCCGTCCGATTCGTAACGAAAGAATCCCGCGGGGGCATACAGAGAAGTGGCGTACAGGCGGCCGTCAAAATTGACGAGCGCAGCCACCGTTTCGGTCGGAGCGAGATTACCCACCAGATCCCACTTCCCCGGCGAGACGAGACGATAAACGCGCCCCCCGAGTGTGTCGTTTTCGGAATTCGGCAGCGCGGACCCACCGAGACGGTATTTGCCCGTTGCGGCATACAAGTGGCCGCCGAAACTGGCCAGTGCCGTCACACTGTTGGCACCATCGAGACGCCCGTAATCGATCCATTCTCCCGGCCCAGCGTAGCGATAGACTTTGCCCGCCTGGTCTTTCCCTGGTTCGCAGGTAGCCACAAACAATTCACCGTTGTGAACGCACAGCGCGAAGCCCAGCAGAGCCGCCCCCGGTCGGCCCTCATCGCAAAATTGCGGTTCCGTATTGGCATCAATGCCGAATTCCAGTTGTCGCCAATTCGGCTGACTGCTCGTGCATCCCGTGTTGTTCCGCAGGCCGAGATGAAATCCCGTTCGCTTCGAGCCATCCCAGAGGCTGATCGCGTCGCCAAGATCGTTGCGCGTGTTATCGGCTTTGAGGGACAAGCCGATGCGGAAGTCGTGTTTTCCCAGATCGATGTCGCGGATCGCGGATTGGTTGAGAGGCGACACGGCATCGAACGTCTGCGGCGTGGTTCCAATCAATTTCCGCGCTTGTGGCGACGGAGTGGGCACCGTGGGTTGTGCCGCCAGTACAGTTGTGATCGAAAGGCAGAAACCACAGCATGCGAGAAGGCGAATGGGCATAGATTACTCCGCGGGTTCGTCTGATTCATGGTCCGGTTCGGGAAGGACTTCATCTGAGCGCTGAGTGAACTGTCCCCACTCCTGTAATAGTGTGGTCGCATAGACGCCGGATGGCAACGTAAACTGCAGTCGGAGCGAATCTCCATCCAGAACGGTATGCAGGTCTTGCGGACGGACGAGATACGGCCGCCGCGTACCGGAGAGTTCGTCACCGAAACCGATGAATGCGTCCGTCGTCAGCCCGGCCTGCTCCAGAAGGGCTGCTTCGCGCTGGGCAGGCTCGCCGGTCGGTTGCCGCATCTTGGGGCCGAAGAGCGGACCGGTGGTCACCGTTTCATAGCTGTCAAACCGGGGTTGCTCGATTGCCGCGGTTTCGACATTGAACTTCCCGCCCGTTGCGACGACCTCCATGACATCGCCGGTGAGCACGGTATCGATCAATCCATCACGTAACCGAGCAGCGAGCGCGAGGTTGAACAAATCGGATTGCACGGCCGAAAGTGCGAGTCGAAACAGAAAACGGCGCCGTGAGTAGGGAATGTCGCGTTTGGATTTTCGCCGTGTCAGCAAGTCGAGACCGAGTTGCAGTGTTTCCCCCGCGTGGCCGAAGCGCTGGTCGCCGAAGTAATTGGGAAATCCGTGTGCGACGATGGTGTCCGCGACCTGCGCGATCACTTCCGGATGGGGACGCTCGCCGTTGGAAGTCTGGACATCGCGCAGCCGAATGTCGAAGCGATTGCCACGCAGATGCCCAGTCTTGAGTTTGTTGGTGTGCCGCTCGGCCCGCAGCACGTGGATGCGGTCGGTGTCGATCTGGGCTACACCTTCCTGCAATTTGGCGGGGACGGAGAGCCATTGCCGCGTCACCGCCCGTCGGTCTTTCATCCCCGCGACGCCGACATCGCGGGGCGGCATATCCAGCACACGAGCCACATGCCGAACCAGTTGCTCGGCAGGAACATCCCGTTTTTCGATCCAGAGAAAGAGATGTTCGCCTTCGCCGTTCAGTTCATATGCCGGGATTTCCTCGACGGCAAAATCTTCCGGTTCCGCTTTCAAGCGTCCGGTCAGTAGCGGCGCGGTCGCGCAACGGCGGGGCAAATCAATCGAAGTCGACATCGGTAGGGTCACATCCTGCAAAGTTGCCGCCCACCATACCATGCCGGGGGAACGCGCTCACCATGGATGTCGTGCCTGTTCCTGGTGGCCCGGCGATGTGACATAACCGGCTCATTCCGTATGGTCAGACGGAGGATTCACCTCCATGGCGGATGTGGAATTGGCCTAACTCACCCTGCCGCTTGGTGTCTTTCCCGGCAGACACCGAATTCGCGACCTAGACTTTTCCTGTAGACACCCGCGGGCCGCGCTGAAATTGGTTTCGGACAACGATATTTGCCTTTATCACGGTCATCGGTGATGAATATTCAGACGGTCTTTGAAGCAAAAAGAGCTCTCGATCCAGGATGGCAATGCGGAATTCCGGCAACAACTCCCCTGCGTGATTTACGGGCACACATCAGCAATCTCGATGTTCGTTACGCTCTTGTCGAAAACGAGAACGGTGTCATCGGTGGTATCGTCGATCTGCAGCGCGTCTACGAATTGCTCAACGCCGATAATCCCATCGAACGGGCGCGATGGCAGGATGTGCCCGTGGGGAGCATTGCGGAAGTCCTCGTCCCCTGCGCCGACGCGCCCGAGCGGACTGCGCGCGAAGCCGGTGGGGCGGCCTTTACCACTGTGAATGACGAGATTGGAACCGCCGCGGTGGTGGTGGACGGTGAGACGTTCGTCAACTGGAACCGCATCAACGCGGCCTTCATGCAGAATCATCTCGACCCGGTGACGCAGATTCCCGGTCGGCAATCGTTCAATCGACGTTTGAATGAAGAGGTTGGACGTGCCGCCAGGGGCGAACAATCGTTAGCGGTCTTACTGATCGATCTCGACCACTTTAAAGCTGTGAACGATCTGCACGGTCATCGCACCGGGGATGCCTTATTGCGAACGGTGGCCGAAAGCCTCCGGCGTGCAGTACGATCGTACGACTTCGTGGCTCGATTCGGCGGCGACGAATTCGCCGTGCTCTGCAACGGTTGCGGGCCGGATAACATCCACCTGCCGGTGGCGCGGCTGCGGGATTCGGTCGATCGACAACTTCATTTGTTTACGCCGACGTGCGTCGATGTGACGTTGTCGATTGGAGCCACGGTGCTCATGCACATCGACGAAGCCTGCTGTTCGGAGACCATTGTCGAGCAGGCCGATATCTGTCTGTATCATGCCAAGCGTGGTGGGCGGGCCACTGCGTTTTTTGTGGAGTTGGATCGGTTCGCGCGGCCGAAATCGCCGCCACGTGAATTGATCATTCCGCGGCCATCAACGGTGGTCGTCGTGAATGAATAAGCCCAGCCATAAGTATGGCTGGGCTTCTCGACGCATTCATTATTGAACGGAAATTACGGGCGGCGCGGGCTGACCGGCGGGCGCCTGGGGGTGACCGGCTCGGTCGCGGTCGTTGGGATCAGCGCTTCGGAACGAGTCAACGCCGTGTCGCGAGCAGCAGGAGTAGCTGAGGCCCCACCGACATCATCCATCAGGTAACCGAGCAACTTGGAGCTCGCCTGATTGACGACTACCACGCGACTCGGAGCCGTCGAGTTCTTCGGCCGCACGATGACGATGATCTCGGCGTCGGGCGATTGTTCGATGGCGGTTCGCAAATTTTCGCCGGGCGATGACATGACTCCGGCAGACTGCGCCGCTTCCGCCATCGATTCGGCAAACTGATCTTGCGCGGTGGGTAACGGTACCGACTTCGGCGTCACCGCGGGTGGAGCTGTTTCGACAAGCGTGGCATCGACGACAGGAGCTCCGCCAGACACCACGTGTCCGTAACCGGCAGCTTCGAGAATGGCATAAATGGGCTTGAGTGCCGTATACACCCCGCGGCGATTGTCCGGATCGGCGGCGATGCAGACCCCGATGACATGGTTGCCGCGGAAGAGCCCGCCCCCGGAGCGTCCTTGCACCGGCAACCCCGTGCATTCGATGTTGTCCGGTCCGTCGTAGCGATTGACCGCCGTTATTGCGAGTTCTTCTTTTGAAGGCAACTCGCCACCACCGCAGCCGACGCTCACCACTTTTTCCCCGGTCGTCGGGGGGGCATCGAGTGCCGCCAGATTGACCGAAGACAACGCCGCATCCGAGTTGATCAGCACAAGGCCGACATCAGACGCCAGGTCGTACTTCACCACCTTGCCGATGTATTTCTCCGGCCGCCGGTCGGCATCGAACACATCGACTTCGACAACGCCTTCCTTCTCGACATTCCGGAAGATATGTCCGCAGGTGAGAATCAGCGCTTGGCCGGCACGGATGGAGATGATTGTTCCCGAGCCGAAGTTGATGCCACTGAGATCTTTCACGCGGAGTCGGACACTGGCCGACATGGGATCGTGCGGCTTCACGGCGGCAAAACGATCGGCGTCGACGTTCTGACCGCGCGCCACGGCGGGTGTTTGCAGCTTCTCCTTCTCTTTGCTGCGGCTAAAGAGCGGTAACCCGAATCGCGGCGTCAATTTCTCTTTGACCGGTTGGGTTGGAGCGACAGCAACCGATTCCCCCAACGAAGATTGCGCCGCACCCAGATCGACGGGAACGCTCGCCCCACCGTTGCTGCCGCGGTCGGCGACCTTGGTTTCCGGTTGACGACGGCGGGCCTGCTCGGCGAGTTCGCGTTCCCATTCGGGAATCTGCTGGACCATGCGGCGAAGTTGCGCTTCGGAGGTCGCTCCGGTTTGCCGCATTACTTCGCGGCCATTGACCAGCAGCACAAACGTGGGCATGGCGGTGACGCCAAATCGTTCGGCGACGGCCCGTTCGCGATCCACGTCAATTTTGCGAACCGGGTAACCCTGTTCAGCCAGCTTGTCGACGATCGGGCTCATCTGCTGGCACGGACCACACCAAGTCGCGGTGAAGTCGAGTAGAACCGTGTCCGGCAGGGACTGGTTCGCACGAGCGGAGGCGGCTCCGGCTGCGAGACGACTGGTGGGAGTCGCCAATGCGACGAGCGTCCCCCCGGCAACAACACAGCCCAGGCACACCATCGCGCGGCCCAACAGGTCACCCCAATTCAGCGGTGACGATGACGCCGGCGCAGACTCTGAGAATCGGTGCATCGACTCGGCCTCCTTGCCTCGGATTGCACGAATTACAAACTTTGACTGCAGAACTTGCAGTTTTTACCAGAATGAAACCAACAACCATCCATGGCCGTCGCTGTCATCGCGGCTTGAACTGCTTGTCAGGAAACGAATTGCGTCGTTGCAAGACAGGTCGCTCCGCACCGGCGACGAGAACCGCCGCCGGTGTCGAAAGACTTTCCTATGCACCACGCATGCCACACCGGCATTTTCTGCCGATAGTTGTAAACCGCGAGATTTTCCGTCGTGCGGTTTTGCGCCTCGCACAGATCCCACCGCGTGATCACAACCTGAGCGCAGTTCCCCCGGTCATTGACCGGGGGCTAAGACGACTATTCCAGCGCCTTCACGCGGATGTTCTTGAACTCCACCCACATCGGCTTCCCGGCGTGAAGTTGCAGTGCGAGGATGCCTTCCGACAGCGCCCGCTTGGCATCGTTGTCGGTGAAGTCAAGAATGAGTTGCCCGTTCAGATAATGCTGGATGCGGTTCCCCTTCCCGCGAATCACCACATCGTTCCAGTCGTCGAGTTTGAACAGCTTGGCAAAGCCCGCTTCGTCGATCAGCGTCTCATTGACGGTCTTCTTGCCTTCGGTGTCGGAGACCGCCCGCTCACCGACGAGGCACACGCGCCCGCGGCTGCCCCCTTCGTCGTAGATGAAGCTGGACGTGTTCGGGAACTTGATTTCATTGCGGAGCTCGTGCTGATAACCGCGCACCACCCATTCATTGCCCACTTTTTCGGTGATGTGTTTCGAGCGGTATTGAATGCCGGAATTGTTGGTCGCGTTGCAGCGGAAGGTGAGCCGCAGGTCGAAGTCCTTGAGGACGCCGTCCTTCCAGATGATGAACGTGTTCCCCTTAGTGGGATTTTCCGCGGTGGTTTCGCCGTGGATGACGCCGTCCTTCACGCTCCATAAGCGGGGATCACCGCTCCAGCCGGTAAGATCCTTGCCGTTGAAGATCGACTGCATCCCCTCCGGTTCGGCGGGCACCGTCTCGACGGCGTACGACCATTGGGGCAGGGCCAACGCAGCAGCAACAAACAGGGCTCGGAGCATGGTGAAGTCTCAAAGGAAGTCAAGAGTCGAAAGGAAGCCCAGGGATTGCCATCCCTGGGACGTTTGAAATTCAGATTACTTCGCCGCGATGTCGTACACCATCAAATGATTCTGTTCGCGGAGATAGAGCTTGCCATCGACGACCACGGGATGCGACCAGCCTTCCCGTTCAATGATCTCGGGCTTGAACGTTCCCTTGAGACGGAAGCCGCTCGGCGTCGCTTCGATGAGCGCCACCTGTCCGCTTTGATAGCGGAAGACGAGATGTCCATCGACATACGTGATTCCCGCAGAACCGTTGCCGATGTCTCGGCTTTCTTTCGAGGCTTCCCACACGGTTTTGCCGGTGGCGAGGTCCACGCAGACCGGAAAGCCCTTGTTGTGTCCGTGTCCGAAGTAAACGTGATCGCCGACGAGGACCATGCCGCCGTGGTGGTTTTGCAGTTCGTTGCTGCGATGATAATAGACTTCTTCCGCCGTTACGCCGTCACCGCTCTTCGAGAGCTTCAAGAGCGCGGATCCGCCGTCGCCGTAACCACTGGATGTGAAAACATAATCTCCGGTGACGAGGCATGTCGGAATGTTCGCCGTGACGTTGGCGACTTTGTTGTAAGACCAGAGATGCTGGCCGTCCCCGGCGCGGACGCCGACGGCGCCACGGCCAACCAGCGTGACATACTGCTTTACTCCAGCGGCTTCGCTGACGACGATCGACGAGTACCCCGCCCCCGGCTTGCCCGCTTCGCCTTCGTCTGGCACGGCGGCTTTCCACACGACTTTGCCGTCTGCTTTGTTGAGGCAGACAATCAACGCGTCTTTCCCCCCCGGTGTGCAGAGGACGTGGTCGTCGTCCACCAGGGGTGATTCCGAGAAGCCCCAGCCGGACATCATCCGGCCGCCCCATTCCTTGAAGTTGTGTTGCCAGAGCACTTCGCCGCTAGCTGCTTTGAGGCAGGCAATCCCCCCGTTCGAAGACACGGCGTAGAGACGATCACCGTCAATTGTTGGCGTGCAGCGCGAACCATCGTAACCGTGTTTGGGAACCTGGTCGGTGATCGACTTCTTCCAGAGCACCTTCTGATTCTTCAGATCGACAGCGATCACATTTTGACCATCGGGATGGTTGCCCGTGGTGTAGAGCCGATCTCCTTGAATCGACACACTGGCATAACCGCCGCCCAGCCCATCGATCTTCCATAGCAGTTTAGGCGGTGCGGCATTCCAGTCGGTGTTGATCCCCTTGAAACTGCTTTTGTTTTCTCGGCCGGGACCGCGCCACTGCGGCCAGTCGCCTTTGGGAGCCGCCCCCATCGCTACGGCCGTCGACACACACAGGCAGACCGAGAACGGCAGGCACCATCGACGCATGGCAGGCACTTTCCAACGAACACGAGAATTTAGGCGGGGGCGAACGGCGGGCAGGATTCCAGCGCAGGAACAACCGGCACGGCAGCGCACACGGACGCCCGGAATTATACGTCCGCCGCGGAAACGAGGGCAATCGTCCGGCGGCATCCAATGCCATATCGTAGGGCAGGCTCCCGCCTGCCATCAAATGGGAAGTCGCCGGTTACGATTCGTGTGAAACATGCCTCACGGGTGCTGGGGTGGCAGGCGGGAACCTGCCCTACAACGCATTATCGTCGTTGCCAGCGTCCACGGAATGTCGGAGCGCCGGCTTGCGTGCGACGACGATGGAAGCTGGTGAGGTAATCCATGTCGTGCTGCGGCGTGTGGCCTTCCGGCGGCGCGAGGGGAGTAAACCATTCCGCATGGTTCATGAGCCCGGCGATGACCTCGAAGTAATCTTCTACGTCGGTCCACGAATGGACTTCGCCGCCCGGCTTCACTACGGTGGCCAGCATGGCGACAAACTCGTCCGTGAAGAGCCGCCGTTTGCGGTGTTTCCGTTTCCACCACGGATCGGGAAAGTAGACGTGGGCTTTAGACACTGAGTGCGGAACGATGCGTTTCTGCAGGACTTCGCGGGCATCGCCACCGATCACGCGGCCGTTGGGAAGCGCGCGTTTCTGCAATCGACGAGCTCCGCGACGGCCTTCTTTGTAGTCGAGTTCCAATCCGAGAAAATTGATCTCGGGTTGCGTCATCACCGCATTGAACAGATACATGCCGCGACCGCAGCCGATATCAAGTTCCACCGGATGATCGTTGCCGAAGAACTCCGTCCAGTCGATCACACCGGGGAGATCGGCGACCGTGCGGAAGTACGGAAAGAGATCACGGCGCGGATCGGGGGCGCCTTCATCGAGCACGTCATCGGTCAATTCGGAAGTCATCATCGGAGTCGCAGGAGTCTTTATCACAAGGGAACATCCCCGGGATCGCCATCCCTGGGCGTCAGGCTTTCGGGAGTTGAACGACGGTCTGGGCGAACCCGTGGATCTGATTGTCGGCGAGCTGCATCTCTTTCGTGTCGGCGCCGAGACGGATGCCGATGCGTTGTTCGGCGGCACGGGTTTCTTTCAGGTCATTGCGGCGAATCACGACCGCTTCGGTGCCACCCTGCACGTCGATTGCGATGCCTTGCGGTCCGCCGCTGTTAGTGACGATGTTGTCCTCGATTACGTTCCGATGGGCACAGAACGACGGCCCGCGTTCGGGACGGAAGATGACGCCGACTTGCGTGCTGCTGGTAATGGTGTTGCGGCGGATGAGGTTGTCTGTATCGCGATGACCGATGGACAATCCCGTCACGTTGCCATCGAGCACGTTGTCCTCGGCGAGACCGTATTTCACACCCCAGCAGAAGAACAGCCCAATCGAATTCTTTTCAAGACGATTGCGGCGGATGATCGGCCGTTGCGATCCCGAACCGGGGTGTAATCCCAATCCGGCATGACCGAGGCTGTGACAATCTTCGACCAGCACATCGTGGCAAATCTGCCAACTCAAACCGTCGCCGTTGTAGTTTCGCGCGATCACTTTGCGGAACGTGATGTCACGGCAATCCTGCAGGAAGACACAGCCGGCATAGTTGCCGTCGAGGTTCTCGTTGTTCGCACGGTCACCGTCGAGCGTGATGTTTTCCACGGCGATGGATTCGATCTCTTCGCCGGTGAAGAGTGGAAAGAGTGCGGATGCCGTCGGTTCGCCGTTCTGCCAGTAGTTCACCTTGAGCGGTTTGTCGAGTTTGAAACGATCGCCGTTGCGAGCCACCAAACGGCGTTTCAGCACTTCCGGATGTCCGTAGTGGGCATTCTTCACCCGCAGACACACGCTGTCGCCAATTTGGAAACCATGCCCCGGCGAGAGTGTGATTTCCTGATCGTACCAGTCGGAATCAACGAGCAACTTCGATGTCCGAGACGGGATTTTCGTGACGATGGAGTCTTCACCACTGCCGAGAATCCGTACTCCGGATTTGAGATGTACCGCCCCGCGGAGCATATACCTGCCTGGCAACACCTGGACCGTGCCACCACCGAGATTGGCGACGTAATCGACCGCGGCCTGCAATGCACGGTGCGAGTTGCCGACGATATCGCCGGACTTCTCGCCGACGGTGATGGTAAGACGTTCGTCCCAATTCGGTTCGACGGCACGATCGAACGAAGTGGCCCGCGGCTGCGTCACCACGGGGCGCCCCGTTTCGGCTCCCCGCACCGCCATCGCCGACAGCAATCCGCCCGAAAACGCCAGGAACAAACGTCGTGTGTGCATGGAAATGCCCTTGGCTAAGGGCTAAAAGCTGAGGGCTAAGGGACGGAGGAAAGCATCTTTCTCTCAGCCCTTAGCACTTGACCCTTAGCCTCTTCACTTTCCCCAGCTATCAAACACGCGGACACTGGCCCACGTTTCTTTGTTTTCGGCGATGAACTGCAGGTGCCGCGGATGGGTCTGGTATTGATCGTGGGCGGCTTTGTCTTTGAAGACCGTACAGAGCGCGATGTGGAAATCGCGCTGGTTCACCGGCCGGGCCAGTTCTTCCACGAGCGGACCGGCACCGAAACAGATCAGGCCTTCGTGGCCATCAAGGTATTTGTGACACGCGGCATTCAGGGCGGCGATGTTCGCCGTCGTCGGGTCTTTCAGACTGAAGTAAACATTATGGACGAGTGGCTTCGAGGCGGGCGTATCGGCAGCCATGATGCGGAATCCTACAGTGGTAAGCAGCGCGACGCAGACCATTGCACAGGGGAACAAGGGCCGCAAGCGCGAGTTGTGAGACATGGGAATCACTCCAAAGAGACCCAGGGATACGCATCCCTGGGCTTCGTGGGAAAACATTATTTGGCGACGAACTTGTAGATGCCCTGGCCAGTGGGCGAGACGGTGGTGAAGTAGACTTCGCCTTCTTCATCTTCGCCGAAGCTGATGACCGGCATGGGAGCGCCGTCGTAGCCGATGGTGCGATTGGCCACGACCGTCTTCGTCTTGGCGTCGTACTTCAAGGCCCAGATCTTGCCGGAGACATAGTCGGCGTAAAGATAATGTCCGACGAGTTCCGGCACTTTCTTGCCGCGGTAGACATGGCCGCCGGTGATCGATTTGCCGATGTCGTGGTGGTATTCCCAGATCGGATCGATGAGCGAAGAATTGGTGCCCGCACCGGTGGGAGCGAAGACGTGCTTGCCTTCGCGGAGATTCCAGCCGTAGTTGCCACCCTTTTCGACGATGTTGATTTCTTCCCAGACGTTCTGGCCCACGTCTGCGGCCCACAACTCGCCGGTGGCGCGATCGAACGACATCCGCCAGACATTCCGCAGACCGAGCGCGTACACTTCCGGTAGGGTGATTTTCGTATCCTTGCTACCGGCGGCAAACACATTGACGAATGGGTTGTCCTTCGGAATGCCGTATGCGAGGTCTTTATCCTGCTTGTCGACATTGATCCGCAGGATCTTTCCTAAAGGCGATTTCAAGTTTTGAGCGTTATTGTGAGGATCGTTTCCCGAGCCGCCGTCACCTAATGCAATGTAGAGGAAACCATCGGGACCGAAGCAGATGGTCCCCCCCTTGTGGTTCCAGTACGGATGCGTCACACGGAAGAGTTCTTTCTCGGACGCAGGGTCGGCCTTGTTCGGATCGGACTTCGAGACGGTGAACCGCGAGATCACGGTTGTCAGCAGGGGTTCCTTCACCGAGTAGAAAATGAAGAACTGGCCGTTCTCCTTGTACTTCGGATGAAACGCCAGACCGAGCAAACCCTGTTCGTTTTCGTTGTCCTTGTAAAGCACCTTCTTCGAGATATCGAGGAAGAGCGATGTTGTCTGAGCACTGTCCTTGTTCGTAAAGACGTGCACCTGCCCCTGCTGCTGCGGCACGAACACGCGGTTCGTACCATCCCCAGCATGAGTGAGCAGAATCGGCCGCAACGGCGACGGCTTGCCGTTCACATCCGGTTCCCAATTCGCGAATTTCAGTTCCGGAAACGCCAATGCCGGCTTGAGTGGTAACGCGGATGTATCGATGCCCGCAGCAAATGCGGTGATCCCCACGAAATACAAGGCAATCAATCCAGAACCCAGACGCAACATCATTCGATACCTTTGTTGGACTCGTCGAAAATCGATCACATGACTCATGAATGCCAGGGAACAATCGCCAGCTACGCCAATTCCGTTCGCACGGTTTCCAGCAGTTTCTTGGTGGCCTTGATGCCGTCCGGTTCGCTCAGTTTGCTGCCTTCATATTCGATGCCGATGTAGCCGCGGTAGCCGAAGGACAACACGATGGGAAGCATCTTGCGGTAGTCGGTGTGAATTTCGTTACCCGCTTCGTCGAAGTCATGCGACTTTGCCGAAACACCCTTGGCGAATGGCATCAGATCGGACACGCCCTGGTAACGGTCGTATTGAATCTTCGGACCGGCGACGCGGAAGTTGCCGAAGTCGGGCAGCGTGCCGCAACCGGGATGATTCACCTTCCGCATCACTTCGGCCAGCCACGCCCCGTTGGACGACAAGCCGCCGTGGTTTTCCACGATCACGCTGATGTTGTGCGTCGCGCCGAACTCGCTGAGCTTGCGGAGACCGTCGGCCGCGCGGCTCACTTGTTCCCAATAACTACCGCTGCTTTGGGCGTTGACACGGATGGCATGGCAACCGAGGAACTTCGCCCACTCGACCCAGCGGTAATGATTCTCGACCGCTTGCTGCCGCTTCTTTTCATCGGCGTCGCCGAGAGCACCTTCACCATCGCACATGATGAGAACGCTCTTCACGCCCACGTCGTCGGCCCGCTTCTTGAGCTCCTTCAACGCCGCGTCGTCACCTTTTTTCTCTTTGTAGAACTGGTTGACGTATTCGACAGCTTCGATGCCGTATTGCTCTTTCGCGATCTTGGCGAAGTCCATCGGGTCGGCTTGTTTGGCGAAAAACGCCTTGTGCAGCGACCATTGGGCAATCGAAATATCGAACAGCGGAGTCTTCTGTTGTGCAAACACACCACGTGGTAACAACGCGGCTCCCGCCAACGCGGCAGACATCGACAGAAACTCTCGGCGGCGCATCATGGTAGTCATTCTTCAACCCTGCGGAATGGTGAATGGATTCAGCGAAACGAACATTCTACGGTCCCGACGCACACGGCAAAAGCATGGGGAAGTCGCCAATATCGCTTGCGGTTTCGCGCCCCGCGCCGATCCTGCCGCGTGTGTCCCTCATCAATTTTTGTCCGACCCCAGATACGAACGATCCAGCCCCAGAATAATCCGCAACGAAATCGCGGCGATTCCCAGCGCAATCCCGATCATAATGGCCCGTTGTCCCGCAGTGGTGAAGACGGCCATGATCACGCCGGTTAATCCGGGGAATGTCAGGGCGGACATCGATTCTGGAACCCATGAGGTCAGCACCGTTCCGGCGTAGGTTCGGCCGAGCAGGACGATGAAGGCGGTGACCAGCAGCAGCATCGCTTCGACATTCTTCGCGCGAAATGCCCGGAAAGCCGCGGACGCCACATAGAAAGCCAGCAGGGAGAACATCGTTGCCACAACCGGGGACATGACGTACTCGTACAGCCACCACATCCCGCCCCCTTCATCCATGTAAGAACCCGACCACGGATAGTCCGGGAATTTTTCGGCGGCGGGGACACCCCATTTCGTCAGTCCGAAAAAGATGGTGATGAAAAATGCGGCCAATGTCACCGCTGAAAAGCCCCATCCCGTTTGCTGATGGGCGACTTTCTTCAGGTGATGCAAACACAGGTTCGTGCCGCCGATGAGGAACGCAATCGCGGTGAGGATCGTGAACCAGATCTCGGCGGTTTGCTGCCACTTCTGCGCGGGCGGGATAAAGAATGCGATGATCATCACCGTGCCGGTGACACCCGCGATGACGGCGGGAATAGTTCGCTTCATCACGCGCCCCCTTTGTTCAATACGACTTCGCGGAAGTAGTGGTACGCCTCGGCACCCACGCTCTGCGGTTGAAAAGCGGCCCATGTCGCGAGCAGGCAACCGCCCAGCAAAAGCACGGCGGCGAGGACTTTGCCGGCGTCCTGCCCTTTCAGCGTGCCGAGCTGTTGCGGTTCGCGCGAAAGATACGCCGATGCTGCAAACAATTCTTCACCGAGCAAGGTGTAGTCGCACGCGGCGACGAAGAACGGCAATTGCGACGCTTCCGCGGTCCCGGCGATCTGTATCGCACCGACACTGTTGCCCACTTCCGAGAGCAGCAACGATTCCGCGAAGAACTTGCCGAGGTAGAAACAAGCCGCCGGTTTCTCGCGCGTCGTCCAGCCACACACATAGGCGACATAACCGAACTGCTCGTCGGTGACGTAGTAAATCCGGTCGGGATTAAAGCTCTCCGGCCGCCCCGCTTCCAGGCAGGCGGCCTCGACACATTCCTGAGCCGCGGTCATCACCAGCGTGCGCGACGTGGGAACTTCCAGCACCGCATCGTATTCGGCGGCCGTCTTCGCCACGCGGGAGAGGACCGTCAACCCGGCGATCGTTTCAATCTGATCGAGGTCGACGATGCCGGGCACAAATAACATCGGTCGGCCCATTTCGGTGGCACGACCGACGGCTTCGTCCAACGCGGTCAGAGCCGCAATCGGCCGGACATACGTTGCTGCCCCGTGTTTGGCCAATTCGGTGCAGACGATTACAGCTCCGCAGATGAAAGCGACAATCGCCCCGAACCACAACCGCCGGGTATCGACCCATTGCATCACCGGTTGAAACGCCTCCGCGGTTTCCACTGGCGCAGACGCGGCTGCGTCGGGGCCGAGGGCGACCACACGGTACCGATACTTCTTGCCCGGTTCGCAGTTGGTATCTTCGATCAGGGTGTTGCCCGCAGGAACTTTGGCAATTGCGGACCATTCGCCGCCGTCTGCTTGACGAGAAATCTCGTACTGGGTCACGCGCTTGGGTTGTGCTGTCGGATCGTCATCAGGCGACAGCGACCATGTGACAATCAATCCATTCGCGGCGTCATTGGGGCGGTCCTTCACCACGAGACCGGTCGGCGGTGCGATGTCGGCGGCAAGCATGTTGCGCGGGACGACGAACATCAGCGCGAGAAATCCGAAGGAAATCCAAAACCGGAAATTCGAACCGGCGCAGAGCGAGCACATGTCCCCTTTTGGATTTCGTGCTTCCTGCGGATTTCGAGTTTCGGAATTTGGATTTCTCACTCATCTATCCTTCAATGAGTTCCACGTTCGCACGCGGGACGGTGACGGTCTCGCCACGCGACAACTTCACCGTCACGACGCGGGCTTTGGATTCCGAGGCCAGCAGTGCCGGTTCCGAAGGTAACGTCGCCACCGTGCCGAGGGAGCCGAATTCGGGTTCGCGAATCACCCGCACCGGGGCGCCGACGACAAGCTGCCCTTCCTCGCGGGTTTGTTCGTGCGGTTTCATGAGTGGCGTTTCGCACGGAATCAGAATTTCTGGTCGCAAGACTCCCGCGCGGATTTGTGTCGTGCCGTTGACCGAGGCCCGTTGGCCGACATGCCGACGCAGCAGGTCGAACGTGCGGTGCGCCATCGCGATGTCGCCAAAGCCTTCGGTGATAATGATCGTCAACCCGATGTTTTCATGGCCGGTGATGGCCACGCCGAGATCGTAACCGAGAATCTCGCGCAAGTCCTGATCGTCGATCCCGCCAGTGACTACGGCCGCGACCCCCAATTGCTGGGCCTTGCGGATTGCCCCCTGGGTGACACGCTGTCCTCCGATCACGATCTTGCCGCGAAGATCGTCGGTGAGGCGGTCTTCGTTGAGATCCTGATCCGGTGCCGAGCAGACCGGATGGATCACACCATACGCTTCACCGCCGATCCCGAAGATCCCTTGAATGACCGCCGCGCCCGCCTCAATCACGGCTCCCTCACGCGGCAGGACTTCGGTCACCGTTCCTGTGAGATAGGCCCGCACCTGCACCCGCAAAGGTTCGCCGCGGACGATCATCATGCCAGTGACGGTGGAGATGGACTCCACGGTTCCCGCAACGGGTGATTTGACTTCGGACGAGAACAGGCCGAACAACCCTTTGGACTGGGCGACGACTTGCCCGACCGTGACCGTATCGCCCACTTTGATCAGCAGATGTTTCGCCAGTTCCCCTGCCGGGACGCCGAGCAGTTTGGCGACATTCACCGGCGTCGCATCCCCCGGCATCGCGGTTTCAGCAATGACCTCTTCGGCCTGCACCTTCGCGCCTGCTGCGACGCGCACCTCGCCCGGAATGGGTAGCACTCGCCGACAACGCCAGTGCGTCCACGGGGTGACTTTCAGTCCGGGAGTGTAGCCTTGAGCCATGCGGGGTTGGATCTATGAATGTGAGTTACGAACGAGCCCGAAGCGCGAGCGCCGGGTGCATTTGAATTGAAGAACCCGGCGCTCGCGCTTCGGGCTCGTTACGGATACATCTCCACGACTTTGTTCCATTGCTGGACCTGTTGTTGACACGCTTGGCGATTGTCCGGCAGCGTGAGGGCACGGCCGCGGGCATCAAAAATCACGCCGACGGTGCCGCCGTGGATGGTGGCTTCGTGACGTTTGCCGGGGCCGCTGCCGACATCGAAACCGCGCGACGGTTCCAGCACGACGGTGGCAGTTTCGCCAACACCGAGCGGCCAGTGCAGGAGTTCGCCGAACTTCGCTTCCCCTTGTGTCTGGATGCCACCTGTGAATTGATACTTGCAGCACGGTTGGCCCGGTTTGCCGGTCCCTTTGGGGGCGATGCACGTGCCGAGGTAGATGAGGCAATCGCGCTGAAAGACTTCCATCGCCGCGCGGGGATGAACTTGCGCGAGGACACCGAGGTGCGGCATCATAAAGATGCTGTCCTTGGCGAGCCGCGTGATCCCTTCCGGCTCGAAGGCGTCAATGAGCATCATCGCCGTCTGGACCATTCGCGGGGCATGCGATAACACGCCGCCGGACGCCACGAGCAAATCGAGCCGCATGTTGTCGATCAGCGACGCATCGCCGGTCTGCTGCGCGAAGGCATCGCCGACCGTGCGCTGCTTCTGTACGCCCGACAGTCCCACCGCGAACTGCCGGTGCTGCACATAGGCCAGCCGCAGCGCCTCGCGCGAGACGGCCTGCTCGAACATCAAGGCGTCGAGCGTCTGCGGAATCGTCGTCGGCCGGATCATCTTGTTTTTGACGCGATTCCGCAGTTCGCGCTCATCGCAATCGAACGGCACCCAGCGCAAAATCTTCGGCAATGTCGCCTCAGCACAAACGTTCGAGATGGAATAGCTCATCCCGAGATTGGCGCTCACGGTTCGATTGAAGGCTCCGTCGAAGACGCTGAACACATCGGTTGTCGCGCCGCCGATATCGACACCGACGACGTTGATGTTGTCCTGTTTGGCGATCGTCTGCAGAATTTCGCCGACCGCACCGGGCGTGGGCATGATCGGCGCATCGGCCCAGGCCATCAGCTTTTCATAGCCGGGAGCGTGCGCCATCACATGCTCAAGGAACAGGTCGTGAATGGCGTCACGCGCGGGGCCGAGGTTCTCCCGTTCCATCGTCGGCCGCAAATTATCGACGATCGATAATTCGACCTGATTCTTGAAGACATCCGCGACGAGATGCGCGGCGTCCTTGTTCCCCGCGTAAATCACCGGCATGCGATACTGTCCGCCAAACCGCGGTTGCGGCTTCGCGGGGGCAATCAGTTCGGCGATCTGCACCACATGCGAAGTCGTCCCGCCATCGGTGCCGCCGGAGACGAGAATCATGTCGGGGCGCAGGTCGCGAATCCGCTGAATCTGTTCGTGCGGTTTACGCTTGTCGTTCGACGCCAACACGTCCATCACGATGGCCCCGGCACCGAGAGCCGCGCGTTGGGCACTCGCGCCGGTCATTTCGCGAACAACGCCGGCGACCAGCATCTGCAAGCCGCCACCGGCGCTCGATGTCGAAATGTAGATGTCGCAACCATCGCGATCGTTGCTCGGGCGGACCAGCACGCCGTTCTCATCGACGAGTTTGCGACCGGCGAGTTCGCCGACTTCCGTTGCTGCATTGATGACCCCGATGGTGACATCCGCGGCAGGTTCTTCGACGGTGGTCGGGGCTTCGCCACGGTAGGTTTGCCGATAACCACCGCCGACCTTTTCGATGAGAATCGCTTTGGTAGTGGTGCTCCCGCAGTCGGTCGCGAGGATCACGTTGAGCGATTCGGGATCGATTGGCTTCTTCGGCGTCGCAGGAACTCCGGTCATGAGGGCTTGCCTCCCGTCACCGCTTCGCGGGTTTCGTTGGCAGCCTGCAACGTCGACACGACGAAATCCATTCCGCCCGGACGTTCGAGCAATTCCGCAAGTACTTTCAATCCCGCCGCATTGGTGACTGCGGCGAACCACGGTTCGACAAACCGCAGTGCCTGTCCGCTGAGGCCACCGAGTGGTCGCGACGATTCGAGCATGACCACGGCGGGCAACGTCATGCCTCGCCGGGCCACTTCGGTCGCAACCCGCTCGACCAGTTCGCGCTCAGCGGGCGTCGGCGAAAAGCTCTCCGCCGATTCCACCGCAAACGCATGTCGCAGCCAGTTCCGCACGTGCCTTGGTCTCGCTCGAAGTGAACCACATCGCCGAACAGATCGACGCCGCAGAATACCATTTGCAGTCGCGGTTGGCGATGAACATCCGCTGTTGTGCGCGGGTCTCCCGACCCCGCACTCTCCGCGACCGCAGGTCTCCTCTATGGATTTACGGTGGTCAAAAATTCGGGAGACCTGCGGTCGACCTCAGTGCGGAAGCGGGAGACTCGCGCACAACGAGTTATTCTCGCCGCTATGCCAACACGCTGTCGGGGACTGGCAATCGAAACACCCGACGGGCGTTGGCAGCGGTGATGCGGGCGAGGTCGTTCTTATCGCAACCGCGAACTTCGGCAAGGAAGTCGCAGGTATGACGAACGTACGCTGGTTCGTTGCGTTTGCCGCGATGCGGCGCCGGTGCGAGATACGGGGCATCGGTCTCGACGAGCAGCCGGTCCGCAGGAACCGTTGCCGCAACCTTGCGAAGGTCGTCGTTCCGCTTGAAGGTGAGCATTCCGGCAACGGAGAGATGCATCCCGAATTTCAAGCATTCGTCCGCCGTGGCCTGATCGCCGCAGAAACTATGCATCACCCCGTTGAGCGGACCGGCGGCGAAGTGATGACTAAGCACGGAAACGACATCGGCTTCAGCGTCGCGGCAGTGGACAACGAACGGCAGGTTCAACTGCTTCGCCAACGCAATGTGACGATGGAACATCTCCAACTGCTGCTCAAACGGGGAATGATCCCAATAGCGATCGAGACCGGTTTCGCCGATGCCGACGACTTTGGCTTGTTGCGCGAGGGCGGCGATTTCCTCGAAATCGGTCGGCCCCGCGGCTTGCACATAATTGGGCTGAATGCCGACGACAGCAAACACGGCGGCATGCTGCTGGGCGAGTTCCACGGCCCGCCGGCTGGATTCGAGCGTAATGCCAACGACCAGCATCTGATGGACACCGGCGGCAACGGCTCGCGAAATTGCCTCTTCCCGGTCCGAGGTAAAGGCATCTTCGTTCAGATGGCAGTGCGTATCGACCCAGTCCATGCTCACGGCCTCTGGGGTGGATACCAAACTACTTCGCTGTGACGATAGTTGCTGACGGGGCGAGCAGTGCGTTCAGCGCAGTTGAAACCTGCTGTTCTTCTGCCAGGACTTCGCGGAGGATCGACACGGCTTCGGCGTCATCAATGCACGTGTGGACGGCTTCATCCAACTCGGCGACCAGTGCGTCCTGCGATTGCCGCAGTTTGGGGACGAAGTAATTCCACGAGAGAAAGTGGAGATCGCCGTAATCGGTGGGATAGAGGCCGAAGTCGATGGACCAGCCGCGACTCGACAACAATTCGACGATCTTCCCGACCGAGTCCCGTTGGCGAGCGGCGAGGCGTGCCATTTCGTTGTCGACCGCCCCGGTCTTAGCCCAGGGCGAGACTTCTGCCGCGTATTGCAGCAGGCTGTGACCGAGGTCGACGACCAGTTCGTTGAGCTTCGCGTTGTGCGTAATCACGGCCACCGGAGCATCCCGCTTATTGAAGAAAGAGGACTTCGGCCGCACGTCGCGCGGCGTTGCTGACCAGTTGCACGTGGACGCCGAGCACGATAATGGGCACCGTCACCAGCATGACATACAGCCCGGCCGATGACCATGCCGGGAAGGTTACCGTGGTCGCTCCAGCCGGTCGTTCGGTCAGGTACATCGTCTTCAGCACATTCAGGTAATAGAACAGGCTGAGAACCGTATTCAATCCCCCGATCGCGAGAATCACCCACATCGACCAGTGGACATAACCGGCATCAAGCAGCGAGGCGAAAATCATCAGCTTGCCCACAAAGCCGCCGAGCGGTGGCAAACCGACGAGGCTGAACAGGCACAGACCCATCCCGACGCACAGGACGGGAGCTTGATAGCCCAGGCCGCGGTAATCCTCGATCTCCTCGCTGAAGATTTCGTTGCGAATGAGCGCGGTGATCGAGAACGCCCCGAGGTTCATGAACAGATAGACGGCGAGATAGTACAACAGTCCTTCCACAGCATGGGAAGAACGCTCGGCCAGCGATGTGTCGCCACCGATACGGCCGGATTGGAGGACCATCATGGCCGCAATCGCCATCAACATGTAGCCGGCATGGGCGATCGTGGAATACGCCAGCATGCGCTTCATGTTGGTCTGGCTGTAGGCCGCGAGATTACCAAAGGTGGCCGTAACTGCGGCGATGACGCCAACGGCGATGCCCAGTATCAGGTAGAGATCTTGCAGTGAAGCGGTTCCCGCCGACATGATCGCCAGGACCAGCCGAGTCAGCAGCGCAAATGCCGCGGCTTTCGAGGCGACGCTGAGAAAGCCGCCCACTTCAGCGGGAGCCCCCTGAAAGACATCGGGTGTCCAGAAATGGAATGGGACAATCGAGAGCTTGAAGGCAAAACCGACGAAAATCATCACGAGCGCGAGTAACAGCGTCCGGATCGTAGCGGCTCGGACGGGATCGGAAAGGGTTCCGTCCGCGTTGCCGAAGAGAACGGTCAATCGCAGACCGATTTCCTGGAAGTCACCCGTTCCCAGCATTCCCGCAAGCAGGCTGATGCCGTACAGCATCACGCCTGCAGCACCGGCTCCGAAGACGACGAATTTCAGTGCCGCTTCACTCCCTTGTTTGCGACCCTTCAAGAAGCCCGCCATCGCATAACTGGGAACGCTGGCCATTTCGATGCCGAGGAACACCATCAGCAGGTTGTTCGCACTGCACATCAGCAGCATGCCGACGACCGCACCGAGCAACAGCGTGTAAAAGTCGGGACCATCTTCCGCATCGGGAATGCCGCTGAGCACCGTGAGGGCCAGCACGAAGACGAGGAACAACAGCAGAAACAGTCGGACCAGTGCGCCGAATTTATCGAACGTCATTAGTCCGGAGAAATAGACTCCGAAATACTCATCGGCCGCAGTCGGATCAGTGCTGTTGGCAGAGTAGAAGATGGCCAGTGACAGACCGAATGCCGCCATCGCCCCAGCTAATGCGATCCAGTGCGGCGGAATCAGTTTGTCGAAACCCAGCAACCGCCCGAGCAGCAACAGCACGATGCCGGCGGTCAACGCCAGTTCCGGCCCGGCGAGCCACAGCGAGCGCTGGGTCGTCTCTTGGAGCAGTGACGTAAACAAAGCCTGAAACACGTTTCACGATCCTTGCGGGCCGACGGCAATGTCCCCCGGTGGTTGACGAAGCCGGTTACGGCACCAAAGTCGTTGCCGTTTCGATGATTTGCGGATGGACGGACGCATCGAGATTGTCGACCAGGGTCTTCACGCTCGGGTCCATGTATTGGAACAACAGGTTCGGGAAGACGCCGAGCCCAATCGCAAAAAACAGCAGCACGTAGGCGACGAACTGTTCACGACCGAGCAGAGGCACCAAGGCTTCGCCGTGCGGTCCCTTATATGCGGGTCCAAAGTAGACCCGTTGGACGGTCCACAGGATGTAGCCTGCAGTCAGAATCACGCCGGACGCGGCGATGATGGCGAGCGTCTTGTCGAAGCTCCAGCAGCTCAGTACGGAGAAGATTTCGCCAATGAACCCGCACAAGCCAGGCAGACCGAGACCCGCAAAGAAGATTCCCGCGGCGAGCCCGGTGTAGTGCGGCATCAGGCCGGCAATCCCGCCGAACTTGTTGAGATCGCGGTGATGCACACGGTCGTACAGGATGCCCACTACAAAGAACATGCCGGTCGACGAGATCCCGTGAGCGATCATCTGGAACATGGCGGCATTCACACCCATCCGCCAGTAGTGCAGATTCGGATCGCCCGCCTTTTCGCCGACCTTCCACACAGCCAAGCCGAGCAGCACGTAACCCATGTGGCTGACTGAACTGTAGGCAACGAGCCGTTTGAAGTCTGTTTGCGCGAGCGCGGCGAAGGCTCCGTAGATGATGCTGAAGACCCCGAGGGCGACCATGCCGTAAGCACAGTATTGGGCACCCAGCGGACAGATCGGGAACGCAATACGGATGATGCCGTAGCCGCCCATCTTCAGCAGCACGCCGGCCAGAATCATACTGATGGGGGTCGGCGCTTCGACGTGAGCGTCAGGCAACCAGGTATGGAACGGGAACGATGGCAACTTGATCGCAAAGCCGATGAAGAGCAGCAGGAACGCCGTGATCTGAAATTCCTTGCTGAACGCAAACCCCTTGCCGAGTCCCTGGCCGACTTCCGCCAGGTGGAGCAGGTCGAAACTGTTCCCACTGGAGAAATACAGCATCAGCATAGCGATGAGCATCAACACACCGCCCGCCAGTGTGTAGAGGAAGAACTTGATGGCGGCATATTCGCGTCGCGGTCCGCCCCACACACCGATGAGGAAGTACATCGGCAGCAGCATCACTTCCCAGAAGACGTAGAACAGGAAGAAGTCGAGCGACAGAAAGACTCCCAGCATCCCGGTTTCGAGAATCAGGAAGAGGATCACGTAACCCTTCAGATGCTTTTCAATGCTCCAACTGGCGATCATCGCCAGCAGACTGACGAGACCGGTGAGCAAGACCAGTGGCAGGCTGATGCCGTCGACGCCCAGCGAGTAATTTACGTTCCAATTCTCAATCCAGGGGACGGAGAAATAGAACTGCATGCCGTTGTGAAGTTGTTCCGGAGCCGGCGTGAGGTCGTACTGCATTAATAGCTGCAGTGTCAGGCCAAACGTCAGCGCCGTGCCGAGCAATCCGAAATAACGGATCGCATCGGCTGCCTTTCCGTCGAATGCGAGCAGCGGCAAGGCCCACAACGCGGGCAGGAAGACGATCAACGTCAGCAGATATTCCGAACTCATAGAAACTCAACCTTGGGCCAGGCCCCGGGGATTTCGCGAAAAATACTATTTCGGCAGCGCCGTGAACAACGCAGCAAACAACACGACCACACCCACGGCAATCCACATCACGTACTGCCGCAACCGCCCCGTTTGAACGACTCGCAGGGAGCGGCCGAAATTCGTGGTGGAATTGCCGATGAGATTCACCAGTCCGTCGACCATACCTTCGTCGAAGGTCCGTTCCCATTTGGAAACGACAATCGTGATCGCGGCGGACGCATGCAGCACGACATCGAGCACTTTTTGGTCGAAGCCCTGGCACCAACTGGCCACAATGTGGCACGGACGGACGAAGGCCACGTCGTACAATGTATCGAACCGCCACTTGTCGACGAGGAAATCGTACACCCCGCCGGCCTGGCGACGGATGTCGTCCGGATTGACCACCTTGCGGCAGTACAACAGGTAAGCCACCGTCGTTCCGGCGAACGCTGCCAGCAACGCCAGGCCGCCAGCTGTACCGTGGACATCCCTCGCGTCAAGATGGCTGGGGATGACAATGGAAGCGACGCGTTCCGAGGTAAAGCGATCCACAGTTGGAACGGTCTCGCTGAAGGACAAGAGACAATAGAGCCAGCCGTCTTCGCCACCGATGGCACATCCGGCGGCCAGCAAGGACAGGATGACCAGCGGGGCCGTCATGATGGCCGGATTTTCGTGAGCATGCTCGTAAACATGTTCGTCCTGCGGTTGACCGGCAAACGTCATAAACCACAGGCGGAACATATAAAAGGCGGTGATCCCGGCCGTCACCAGCGGCACGATGAACAGAATGTTGTGCAGCGGGTTGCGATTCAATTCGCTGAACGCCAACGCCGAGGCGACGATTGCATCTTTGGAATGGTATCCCGAGAACGCCAGTGCCTGACCGAACAGAGCGTTCCCAACACCCGGAATCGCCAGACCCGCAATCGCAATCACACCAATCAGCATCGTATAGGCGGTGATGGGCATCTTGTGCCGCAGGCCGCCCATCTTCCGCATGTCCTGTTCGTGATGGCAGCCTGCAATCACGCTGCCGGAAGCGAGGAACATCAGCGACTTAAAGAAAGCGTGAGTCACGAGATGGAACAGACCCGCGGCCCAGCCACCGACGCCAATCCCCAACATCATGTAGCCGAGTTGACTGATGGTGGAGTAGGCCAGCACCTTCTTGATGTCCGTTGCCACCACGGCAATGGTCGCCGCGACAAACAACGTGATACAGCCGATGTACGCGATTCCCAGCAACACTTCCGGCGGGAACATCGGATAGAACCGACCGGCGAGATACACCCCGGCGGCGACCATCGTTGCCGAGTGGACCAGTGCCGAAACCGGTGTCGGGCCTTCCATCGCATCCGGCAACCAAGTCTGTAATGGGAACTGCGCACTCTTGCCGATGCTCCCCGCGAAGACGCCCAACCCGGCCGCAATCAGGAGCAGATAGCTGATCGTCCGCGGCGTGGTGCCGTCCACCAGACGGTGACCATGCGAATCCCGCAGGTAGACGACCGATTTCGTCACCGACGGATCGTCGGAAATGTCGAGCTTGCCATCGTCGCCACGAACCAGCGAGAACAATCCCGTTTGTTCGGCACCATCGGCGGTGGTCACATCGAAGAACCGGAACGTGCCGAGCGATGTGATCAGAATCATCAAACCGATGAGGAAACCGAAGTCCCCCACGCGGTTCATGATGAACGCTTTGTTCGCGGCTGTGCTGGCGGAGTGCCGTTCGACGTAGAAGCCGATCAGCAGATAACTGCAGACACCGACCAGTTCCCAGAAGATGAAGACCTGGAAAATGTTCCCGGCGAGAACCAGACCGAGCATCGAGAAGCAGAACAGCGACAGGAACGCAAAGAACCGATGGAAGCGGCCGGGGCGAGTGAAGTGATGTCCGCCGGGCAGATGGACTTGGTGGTCTTCGTATTCTTCGGTCAACTCGTCCTTCATGTAGCCCATGGCGAACAGATGGATGCACGTCGCGATGAACGTGACCATTGTGAACATGACGAGCGTCAGGCTGTCGATGTACCAGTCAAGGGTGATTTCCAGCGGACCGAACTGCGCCAGTTTGTAGAACGTGCCGGCGTAGAACTTCGGAGTTTGGTGATGATGTTCCGATGCCGGTTCCCCGCCGGTCGCATCAGGTCGCAGCGCGTCGGCTGGAGCGGTGTCGCCGCCATCAAGCCCTTCGGCTGGCGTGTGGTGCTCGACTGGTGCAAAGCCGACCCACTTGGTTTCATTGCCCCAGTAGAGCAACGCGGACAAGCTGCACAGAAATCCCGCACCGATGCAGGCAACGGCGAGTTGAGCCGGCGCCTTGCTCAGCCGATGGCTCCACCGCAATTGCAGGGCGTAAATCTCCGCCACGAACCCGGCGAGCGGCAGCAGCCACGCCAGGGTGAGCAGGTTGCGGAGTACGGTGCCAGTATCCATGTCGGCGGAATTCCCCGAATTTCACTCGTGAAACACGAAACGTCCGTTGTCGGCGGCTAACCCTGCAACTCGCTGCCGCGGTCCACGTCAATCGTCAGGTGATTGTTGTAAAAGTTCAGTGCGATCGCCAGGGCCACCGCGGCTTCGGCGGCGGCCAGCACGATCACGAACAAGGCGATGACCTGTCCATCCAAACCGAGCGGAGTGTAGCGGGCAAAGGCGACGAAATTCAAATTGGCACTGTTCAGAACCAACTCGACGCCCATCAGTACGCCGATGCCGTTGCGCTTGATCGCCATGCAGACAATGCCGCAGACGAACAGCACCGCACCCACGAACAGATAGGCGTTGAGTCCAACCGATTCCATGAACTTCGATTCCTCGACGACTCAGGCTGACAACGAATCATTCGACGGATTCGCCCGGCGTTTCGCCCGTGCGAGATATGCCGCACCGACCAGCACCACCAGCAAATGGACCGATACGATTTCAAACGGGAGCAAATATCCGGGTGCCGGCTTTACCTCCGACCCCTCGGTAACCGGGCGGTCGGGACGCAGTCCCAGAAACGCCAGGCCCAACGGTCGCAGCGTGTTTCCTTCGGGCCGTTCGGCGATCACCGATGGAGTGGTATTCGTAGTGTGCAACTGCGACCAATCCATCCCGGAGATGGACGAGACCAGCACGAGAAACAATAGTCCGCCGACACACGCTCCGAGCAAGCCATCGGCCGCGGAGGTCTTGATCTGCATATACGGTCCGCTGGCTGTGAGCATCACCCCGAACACGAGCAGCACCACCGTGCCGCCGACGTAAATCAGCAGTTGTGCGGCACCGAGAAAATCGGCCCCCAGCAGAAAGAACAACGCGGAGACGGAGCCCAGACTGAGAATCAGCCAGAACGCCATCCGGACGATGTTCTGCGTGACCACGACGCCGAGGGCACCGCCACAAACCAATGCTGCAAACAACCAGAAGAGTACGTCTGCTGTCATTCCGCGGCCTCCTGCTGAGGACTGGACGCCATCCCCGTCGGCAATGGTCGAACTGCGGCAGCATCACCGACAATCACGCGACCAAGCGGTGGAGCATTCTCAAGAATCGTCGTCCGCTTGAGCGTCGAGGCCAGCAGCAACGGCCAGAGAATCGCGCCCAGAAACAGGACGCAACTGATCGGCACGAGATACTTCAGGCACGTCGTCATCACTTGATCGATGCGCAGGCGAGGTAGTGTCCACCGCACCCAGATCTGCACGAAGACGAGAGCGCACGCCTTCAGCACAAACACTTTGGCACCGAAGAGATTGACCAGATAGTTACCGAGTGTGAACCCCGGCACCAGGAAGTCGGGCATCCAGCCGCGAAAGCCCGCCATTGATGCTTCGAGATCAATCCCGGTGTGCCACCCCCCCAGAAACAGCAGCACAGCAATACCGCTCACGGCAAACATGCTGGCATATTCGGCCATAAAGAAGAATGACCATCGCAGGCCGCTGTATTCTGTGTGGAAACCGGCGACGAGCTCACTTTCCGCTTCTGCCAAGTCGAACGGGGCTCGCTTGACGCTGGCAGTGGCCGTCACGAAGTAGGTGAAGAACGCAATGAACGTGAACGGGTCGTGAAAGATCAGCCAGTTGTGCATCAACCCGGCCTGCATTCGTCCGATTTCGCCAAAGTTCAATGTGCCCGCGATGACAAGCGGCACCAGGGCACAGAGTGCCATCGGGATTTCATAGCTCACCATCTGGGCGGCTTCACGCATGGCACCGAACAGCGCCCATTTCGAGCCGCTCGAATAACCAGCGAAAATAATCCCGAGGACTTCCAGCGACATGAGTGCCAGGATGACGAACACGCCGACATCTAACGATACCGCCACCCAACCATCGGAAAACGGCAGCACAATGAACGCGGCAAACGACGCAATGACCGCGAGATACGGAGCGATCCGGAAAATCCACCGGTCAGCGGCTCCCGGGGCGAGGTCTTCCTTCTGAATCAGCTTGATGCCGTCGGCTAGAGTTTGCAGCCAACCGAACTTGCCCCCAACGCGGGTGGGGCCAAGGCGGTCCTGAATGCGGCCAGCGACCTTGCGTTCCAGCCAGATGTAGAACAGCGGCAGAATGGCAAAGATGTTGATCAGAATCACGGCGTGAATGAGGGCCGCAATCAGCAGCACCCACAGCGGCGACAACGATCCCGCAAACGGGAGTTTCAACCCGCTGAGAAACTCGCTGATACTCGTGGCGGCGAACAGTCCGTTCATCCGGAGCACCGACGCCTTCCCTTAAATAATCCGGCAGGATTCATTCCCGCCGTTGGAATTCACACCACAACCGCCATTTTCGATGAGCCGTTTCCTCTCACCGAACCGTAGGCTCGTTCGACAGACTTTCCCACACCCCTCGCAAGGACATCGTGATTCGTGCAGGCGAGGTGGCGGCGGTCAGTCGATAGAACGGAGCCGGAAGCGGTGGAACTATGACGCGCGGCGGAGCGCGATTCAAGTGAGGCGGCTGTCGTTTCGGTTCATTCCCATGTTTGAGAACCGTCGCCGCGATGCAATCGCGACGCGGGCTTCCTGTTTGTCTGGCAGCACTGGACGACGCGTCCGCGGGATGTCAACCTGATACGGTCCATTTCATTCAGGTCACGGGTTCGGAGCAAAACATGTCGGCTGCCACAACGTTGAAGGACGCGCAAAGCATTGCCTCGTGGATTGTGGATGTCCGCCGTCAATTGCATCGCATTCCGGAACTCAAATACGAAGAGGTGAAAACAAGCGCGTTGGTTCAGGCGACGTTGAAAGAGCTGGGCATCCCCTTCAAGGCTGGAATGGCTGAGACCGGCGTCGTGGGAACGGTCGGTCCAAAGGATGGTCCGTGTGTTGCGTTGCGTGCCGATATGGACGCATTGCCGATTGAAGAGGCGGTCGTCAGTGACTTCCGTAGCACTCACCCCGGCCGGATGCACGCCTGCGGTCACGATTGCCATACGGCGATGTTGCTCGGTGCGGCAAAACTTCTGAAACAGCGTGAAGCCACATTGCCGGGACCGGTGAAGCTGATCTTTCAACCGGCGGAGGAAGGGGGCGCCGGTGCTGAGCGGATGTGTCAGGCGGGCGTGCTCGACGCGCCCAACGTGCAGCGGATTTTCGGCTTGCACGTCTGGCCGCAGATTCCGACCGGTGTGATCGGCGGCAAGGCGGGGACGTTTCTCGCCGCCGCCGGGGAACTAGAGATCGTCATTCATGGAAAAGGAGGGCACGCCGCGATGCCGCATTTTGCACGCGATCCCGTCACCACGGCGGCGCAGGTGATCACGGCGTTGCAGACGATTATCTCGCGCGAACTCGACCCGCTGGTTGCCGGTGTGATCAGTGTCACCACGGTTCATGGTGGCAGCACCTACAATGTCATTCCCGAAGAAGTCCGCCTGACCGGCACGATCCGTTCGCTGACTCTCGCAGGATTGAAAGCCCTGCAAACCCGCGTCACCGAAGTGGCCACCCATGTTGCGGCCGCCCACCGCTGCACGGCGGAAGTTTCTTTCCCCGGCAACGATTACCCGCCGACGGACAACGATCCGCATGCGTGGGGGCTCTCACAACAGATCGGCCGCGATTTGTTGGGAGACGCCGGCGTCAAGACATTAGAGGCAGTGATGGGGGGCGAGGATTTCGCCTATTACGTCCAGGGCGGCGTTCCAGGTTGCTTCGTCGCGCTGGGAATCCGCAACCAGGAACTGGGTGCGATTCATTCGGTTCACACGCCGCAATTTCTGGTGGATGAGGCCGCCTTGCCGTTGGGGGCCGCAATGCACGTTGAGTTCGCGATGCGATCGCTTTCGGAGCTGGCTGCAACGAAGTGATTTGGTCAGGCGAACTGTGGCTCACTCATACTCCCATTTCGTCACCCACGGGTCTTGCGTTTTCTTCTGCCAGTCCTTGAGTAACGTTTGCAGTTCCTGCAGCGTGACCATGTTGGCGGCGTCTTCCGCAAGATTGTGGACTTCGTGCGGGTCGGTTTCCAGATCGTACAGTTCGTGCCTGGCTCGATGCAGATAAGCCTTCACAGTTCGCTGCCCGTACAACTCGTCCGCATTCTTTCGTTCCAGCACGGCTTGCCAGGTCGGGCTGGCGTAGAGATCGGACGCGAACGGGTATTCCAGTCCGTGGGCGATGTTCAGAATGTACTTGAACTTGCCGACGCGGATGACCCGCATCGGGTAGTACATTTGCACTTCGTGAAACGTATGGCTGGCATATAACTGGTTCCAGCCCTCGGGGCGTTCTTCGCCGAGAATTCCTGCGAAGGAGCGGCCATGAAAATGATACGGTTGCGCTCGCCCGGCGGTCACCGGTTTGCCCGTGTTTTCCGCGGGACGAACCGGCGGCGCGGGGGGGGCTTTCACGCCGCAGTAATCCAGAATCGTTGGCGTTAAGTCCGCCCAGTTGACGAATGCCTCGGAGACAACGCCGTGCTTTGATTGGCGTGGGTCGCGCACGATCAGCGGTAGGTTGATCCCCGGTTCGTAAGCCGTCGTCTTCGCTCCGGGAAACGGCGGACCATTGTCGCTGAGGAACATCACCAGCGTGTTCTTGTCGTGACCGGTGTCCTTGAGCGCCTCCAGCAGCGCTCCGATCCCCGCATCCAGCCGTGCGATTGCGCGGTAGAATTCGGCCCATTCTTTCCGCACCTCGGGTTGATCGGGCAGCCACGGCGGGAGTTGCATCTCGGCGGGACCGAACGAGACCGGTGTGATCCCCGCGTAATGGTCCGGATTCGCCGCACGATTGGCAAAAATATCATCCGTTCCCGCGCGATGCGGATCGGTCGGGCAGAAGTAGAGAAAAAACGGCCGGTCGTCCTTTTCGGCGATCCATTCCTTTGCATTCTGGGCCATTTTCACCGTGTGGCGAGCGCCCAGCGTTCCCTGTTGCCGTTCGGTCTCAAAGTGGTAGATCGGTTCCGGAGCGACGTGATATTTTCCGATGAGACACGTTCGATACCCAGCATCATTCATCAGATTGGGCAGCGATCGTACGGATTCATACGTGCTGAAATGTCCGGTGCCGTGAGCATGACCGTAGTGACCGATCGCGTGGTTATAAAGGCCCGACAAAATCACCGACCGACTGGCGCTGCAGCTCGCTGTGGTGCAATAAGCTCGGGTAAACCGCGTTCCTTCCGCTGCCAGACGATCCAGATGCGGCGTCTTCGTCACTTTGTCACCGTAGCATCCGAGCTGTAACCCGAGATCGTCTGCCACAATCACCACGACATTCGGCCGCTCGTCCGCAGCCGTCATGGCCGGTCCGCTAGTTAGCAGTCCAAGAAGGATCGTAACTGTTTTTGCATAATAGGGTTGCGTGTTCACTGCACGACTCCGCTGCGGCCGGGAGAGACGAGACATGTGTCGCCGTTTTACTCCTCGGGGGGGTGAAATCCCAGTCTCTGGCGGCAGGATTTCCCTGTGCGGAAGATGAGATTGGAGGGAAGTTCGCGTTCCGGGGCAGGGAACGGTTGACGCGACGCCTGCGAGTTGCCATGATTCCGGGCTCGGTTTTGGTTTCCGGAAAAATTGTCTGCGGCGCGAGGATGCTTCGCGCAGGAGTCGGCAGGGCATGGGTCGTTATACCGGTCCGAAAGGACGCGTGAATCGTCGCCTTGGGGCGATGGTCTTTGAAAATGCCGGAGCGGTCCGGGCACTCGAACGGCGCGATTCTCCCCCGGGGATGGCCGAACGCCGACGCAAGCTGTCGGTCTACGGTATGGCCCTCGCCGATAAGCAGAAGATCAAGTACTACTATGGTTTGCGCGAAGCGCAACTCCGTCGGTACTTCGACAATGCCAAGGCTCATAAAGGCAACACCGGCGAACTGTTGATGGTGATGTGCGAACGTCGCCTCGACAACGTCATCCGCCGGGCCGGTTTCACCATCACCCGGATGCAGTCGCGTCAGGGCGTGGTCCATCGCCACTTCCAACTCAATGGTAAGACCGTCGACAAGCCGTCGATCGTCATTAAGCCGGGAGACGTGATTACGCTCCGTCCGCGGCCGAATTTGGCCAAAATGTACCGTGATATCATCGAATCCGGCTCGCGCCAGCCGTGCGACTGGATTCAATTTGATTCCAAGGGAATGGAAGCCCGCGTGGTTGCGCTTCCCACGGCAAAAGATGTAAGTCTGCCGATCGATATCGGTCAGGTCGTGGCGTTCATGTCGCGATAATCGCGGCTTGTTCAACTCGGCAGAACTCCTTACGATGCTGTCAGACATCAGGACGTGATCGGAACACACCGATCACGTCCTGTTTCGTTACTCACCCGCGGATTGGCCACGATGTTTGACGGACGTTATCCCGCAGTCCTGCTCTTCGGCGCTCCGGGAGTCGGCAAGGGCACCCAGGGCGCGATCCTCGGACGCATCCCCGGCTTCTATCATCTCGCCTGTGGTGACGTGTTCCGCTCGCTCAACATGGGATCGCCCGAAGGCCGCGAGATCTACGAGTACAGTTCCAAGGGGCAACTCGTTCCGGATGAGCTGACGATCCGCATCTGGAAGAAGGCACTGCAGGGACACATTGCGATTTCGCAGTACAAGCCGCCCGATGAATTTCTGATTCTCGATGGCATTCCGCGGAATCCGCATCAGGTAACGATGATTGAGGACATCATCAACGTCCAGCATGTGATCCATCTGATCTGTGCCGACGAAAATGCGATGATCGACCGGATCAAGCGACGGGCGATCCGCGAGAACCGGGCCGACGATGCCAACGAAGACACGATTCGCACGCGGTACAAAGTTTATCAGGCCGATTCCGAACCGGTGATCAGTGCCTACCCGCCGGAATTGGTGACGCGGATCGATGCCGTGCGGTCACCAGCGGAAGTGTTGCAGGCGATTCTGCAAGTCCTCGTTCCGCTGCAAACGAAGTGGCTCGCGAGCCTGCCGGACGACCCGCTCTCATAGTTCGCTTCGCGGTTTCGCGCCCGTCTGGAGTGCTTCCCAGTGTCATTCTCACTGAGTGGATCAGTGAGAGGCGCAAAACCGCAAGCGTGGATTGGGAGTCGAGGGAGAATTCGCGAGATCAGGTTGCCGAAGCCCGCACGTCCGCAATGCAATCGGCGAGGATGTCATCGAGCGACTTGCGCGGTTTCCAGCCGATGAGTTCGCCAATCCGATCCAGCGACGGAATGCGACGTTGCATATCCTCGAAGCCTTCGCCGAAGACGCTGGCATACGGCACCGTGCGAATCTCGGACTCACTCTTGGTCAGTGTGCGAATGCGCTCAGCCAAGCCACGGATGGTGATCTCTTCCGTCGAACCGACATTCACGACTTTGCCATGTGCGGCCGGGCATTCGATCAGCGCGACGAGCGCTTCCACCACATCGGCGACGTGGCAAAAACAGCGGCTTTGCTGGCCATCGCCGTACACGGAAATGGGTTCATTCGCCAACGCCCGGCGGACAAAGTTCGGGATCACCATCCCGTATTGAGCGGATTGACGTGGCCCGACGGTGTTGAAGAGTCGCACCACAATCACAGGTAACCGCGACTGCTTCCAATGGGCGAGCGCGAGAAATTCGTCGAGTGCCTTCGCACAGGCATAGGCCCAACGATGTTTGGATGTCGGGCCTTCGAGTCGGTCGCCGTCTTCGTGAAACGGGACATTTTCCGATTTGCCATAGACTTCCGATGTCGACGTGAGCAGCACGCGCTTGCGATACCGGGCCGCGAGTTTCAGAACGACATCGGTTCCCTGAAAAATCGTGCTGATGGTCTGGACCGGTTGCTCCATGATCAGCTTCACGCCGACCGCGGATGCGAGATGAAATACAGCTTCACAATCGCGAACGAGGCCGTCCATCAGATCGTGTTCGAGGACGCTGCCGACAATGAGCCGAAACCCCGCGTGTTGGTGAATCGCCTCGATGTTCTCAAACCGCCCGGTCGACAGATCATCGATGACGACGACTTCATGCCCGGCGTCCAGCAGGCGCGTGCAGAGGTGCGAGCCAATGAACCCGCAACCGCCGGTGACCAGATACCGCATCGTCGCCCGTTTCCTGAAGAGTGCCGTCTCGACAGCGTTCCAATTGATTTCCGCGAGCAGTAAGCGTACCACGGCCCCGAAGCGGTCGCCATGACTGAAACGGAGACGCTCTTCCGAGCCGCGACCGTCAGGGAGCGTGTTCTTGATCCGCGTTCGATGCCACGAACTCGCTCCCTGACGGTTGCGGCTCTGACGAACTGCGTAGATCATCCAGAATCAATTCGCGCAGTTCCGCGATAAGAAAGAATGACCCCGTAACCACGATTTGATCATGCACCGTCGCGAGTTTGCTTGCCAGCTTCCACGCCGCATAAGGATCGGCGGCGAGATGCACGGGGCGATTAGCGATGGTTGCAATGTACGATTCGAGTTCCTCGATTGGCACGCCGCGTGGGTTTTCCAGGTACTTCGTGATGACAATCGTGTCGAAGTGCGGCAACAGAATCCGCACAAGACCGCGGTAGTCTTTATCGCGCGTGGTCGCAAACACCAGAATGCGTCGCCCCGACGGCGGGGATTCTGACAACGCATGGACCAGCGCTTTCGCCGATTCCCAATTGTGCGCGGCGTCGAGAATCACGCTCGGTTGCTGCCCGACTTCTTCCACCCGTGCCGGCCAACGAACGCGCAGCATGCCCGCGTCAATCGCCTCTGCGGGAATGTCCCACCCGGCTTCGCGTAGTCGGACAATCGCCGCAATGGCCAGCGCGGCATTCGCCCCTTGGTGTTCGCCGCGCAGAGAGACGGGAATCGATGGGAACGATTGTCCGGGGACATCGATCTGCCAGCGGCTGCCCGACGAAGCGGCCTGTACACAGCGATGGGCAATCTCGTTTCCCAGGAGCCACAACGGAGCTTCGCACTCGCGCGATACGGTGCGGATCACGTCAATCGCATCGGGATGGCTGACGCCAGAAATGACCGGGACACCATCCTTGAAAATCCCCGCTTTTTCCCCGGCGATTTCGCGAACGGTGCTGCCGAGCAACTGCGTGTGATCGCGGCTGATGTTCGTGATGACCGTGACCAGCGGTCGGCACAGATTCGTGCAATCGAGCCGGCCGCCTAAGCCGGTTTCGAGAACGGCGAGTTCGACGCCGCTGTCTTCGAAGTACATCCACGCCAGTGCGGTGGTGATCTCGAAGTAGGTCGGATGCATTCGCGCCGGCAACCGATCCATCGCGGCGACATGCGGGCGGATGCGGTTGACGAGATCGACTACGACATGCGGTTCCGGTTGTGTCCCGTCGACGACGAACCGTTCTTCATACCGGATGAGATGCGGCGACGTGTACAGGCCGGTGCGATACCCCGCCTGCGTGAGGATCGAGGCGATCATCGTGCACGTCGAACCTTTGCCCTTCGTCCCCGCGACATGCACCGCCGGAATTCGGTCCGGCGGGTTGCCGATCCGTTCGAGCAATAGCCGCATGCGGTCGAGTTTGAAGTCGCCGGCGGTATACGCCTCGGAGTGGATGCGTTCGAAGTTAATGCGACCGTAGAGGTACTCGATCGCTTGTTCGTAGGTGTCGAGCGCGGTCATCGAACTTCGTCCTTGAACAACGATCTGGATCGTTGCTTGCCGCTTTGCGGGATGACCAGGCGACGATCCAGGCATTCGCTCGTGCATCCACTCTCACCAATGGGTAGATTGGAGGGACGCGAGCAGGAAAGAACCAAATGATCACAAAGAATCTTAACGCATTCTCCCAAAGGCATACCAGCCGCCGGTTAGCGGATTCGACTCCGTGGCACACAAGACTGCGTTCCGTGATTCATCCGGTCCTGATTGTGACGGCGGCGTTATTGAGCACTTCGCTATCCGCTGCAGAACTTCCCCCGGCGGCGACCCATCCGGTCGACTACGCACGCGACATCCAACCGCTGTTGCAGCAGCGCTGCCTCGGTTGTCACAACGGCGACAAACAACGCGGCGGACTGCGGTTGGATCGGGCCAATGCGGCCCTCAAAGGGGGCGAAAGTCTCGGCCCGGCGATTGTCCCCGGCAAGAGTGAAACCAGTCCGTTGATCCGTGTCGTCGCCGGTCTGGAAGACGGTTTCACGATGCCCCCGGAAGGACCGACGCTCACCGCAAAAGAAATTGGCCTCCTACGGGCCTGGATCGACCAAGGGGCGAAATGGCCCGTAGCAACCACCGACGAAGATCCGACCGCCTCGCACTGGTCGTTTCAACCGTTGAAGAACACGGCACCGCCGGATGTCATGACGAACGAGTGGTGTCGCACGCCGATTGATCGCTTCATCGTCGCCGCATTGCATGACAAACACCTCGTACCGTCGCCCGAAGCGGATCGACTCGCGTTGTTGCGGCGGTTGTCGTACGGACTGCGCGGGTTGCCGCCAACACCGGAAGAAGCCGTGGAATTTGTTGCCGACACCGCGCCCGATGCCTGGGAACGCCTGGTTGACCGATGGCTCGACGATCCGCACTACGGTGAGCGTTGGGCGCGTCATTGGCTCGATGTGGTCCGTTTCGCCGAAAGCAATGGCTTTGAAATGAACCAGTTGCGGCCCAATGCGTGGCCGTATCGCGACTACGTCATCCGCGCCTTCAACGAGGATCTTCCCTACACGCGGTTCGTGACGGACCAACTCGCGGGGGATACCATCGGCGTCGATGAAGCGACCGGCTTTCTCGTCGGCGGGTCGTGGGACCAGGTGAAAAGCCCCGACCCCGTGTTAACGATGCAGCAGCGGGCCGATGAATTGCACGACGTTGTCAGCACCACCGGCAGTGCGTTCCTCGGCCTCACCGTCGGCTGTGCCCGCTGTCACAATCACAAGTTCGACCCGATCACGCAGGTCGACTACCACGCGATGAAAGCGGTCTTCGCTGGGGTGCAACATGGCGAACGGCCCATGCGTCGCCCCAATGAGGCAGAACGCTCACGGCGATTGAGCGATGTCCGTGCCGAGTTGGCTGAAATCGATGCCCGCGCGGCACAGCGCGAACCCATCGCCGACACCGGCAGCAACAAAACGGCAGCACTGCGGCGCACGGTGGTGACACGCGATACCAACATCGAACGTTTTTTGCCGCGGGAAGCAAAGTTTGTGCGGATGGTGATTGAGGAAACCAACAACCAGTCACAGCCGTGCATTGACGAACTCGAAGTCTTCACCGCGGAGGATGTCCCGCGCAATGTGGCCCTGGCGACGAATGGGGGCACCGTCGCGGCATCGAGTACCTTGCCGGGGTATCCGATTCATCAACTGAAACATCTCAACGACGGCAAATACGGAAACTCGTGGAGCTGGATTTCCAACGAACCGGGCCGTGGCACGGTAACCGTCACGCTGCCGCAGCCAGAGCGGATTGACCGCATCGTGTGGAGCCGCGACCGCGGGGACGGCGGCATGCGGTTTGGGGACCGCATCGCCACGCGCTACCGGTGTGACGTTTCCCTCGATGGTGAACATTGGGACGTTGTCGCCACTTCAGCCGACCGTGTGCCCTTCGGTCAGGAAGTGTCACCCCTGCTCTCGGTTGGTGCGGCGAACCCAGCCGAACTCGAAATGATCCAGCGTGATGCGGCAAGGAAAGCCGCGTTGCAGAAAGAACTCGCTGAAGTGACTGCGTCACCAATGGTCTACGCCGGGCGGTTTGTCGCCCCGGAACCGATTCAACGGTTGCATCGCGGTGATCCCACGCAACCGCGGGAACTGATCACCCCTAGCGGAATTACCGCGTTTGGTGATCGCTGGCAACTCCCCGCGGATGCTTCAGACTCCGAACGTCGGCAGGCCCTCGCGAAGTGGATCACCGATCCGAAGCATCCATTAACAGCGCGGGTCATCGTGAACCGTCTGTGGCAACACCACTTCAGCCGCGGATTAGTGGATACGCCGAGCGACTTCGGTCTGAACGGGGCGAAACCGACGCATCCGGAACTGCTCGATTGGCTTGCCGCCGAGTTGATTCGCAATCACGGCAGCCTGAAATCGATTCAACGGTTGATCGTCACGTCCGCGGTCTATCGGCAATCGAGCGCCGCCCGAACCGATGCTCTGACGATCGACGCCGATGCGCGGTTCCTGTGGCGATTTCCACCGCAGCGGTTGGAAGCGGAGCCGTTGCGTGACGCGATTCTGGCGGTGTCCGGCAACCTTGATGACCGCATGGGAGGGCCGGGGTTCGATCTGTTTGAATCGAACGGCAATTATGTGAAGGTGTATCAATCCCGCCGCAGCTTCGGCCCCGCGGAGTGGCGGCGGATGGTCTATCAGGCCAAACCACGCATGCAGCTCGATGACACCTTCGGCCAGTTCGACTGCCCCGACGCCGGACAGATCGCCCCGAAACGGACGACATCGACCACCGCGCTGCAAGCGTTGAATCTGCTCAACAGTCCGTTCCTGCTGCAACAATCGGAACGGCTGGCTCAACGGATCCAACAAGAGACCGGCGATGATTCTCACAAGCAAGTGACGCGGTTGTTCGAGTTGTTGTTTCTGCGCTCACCACAGGATGCAGAAACGGCGGACGCAATCGAGTTGATTCAAACGCACGGATTGGCTGCGTTGTGCCGCGCGTTGCTGAATGCGAACGAGTTTTTGTACGTGTTTTGATGATGTAGCCGACGATGCTGTGCGCGGGTCTCCCGACCCCGCACTGAAAGCCGACCGCAGGTCTCCCAAATGAATCACCACGCGAACGAATTAAGAGGAGACCTTCGGTCGCCGCCAGTGCGGGGTCGGGAGACCCGCGCACAACGAGGCGTGTTACCACTTCGCACGGCCGACACGGCCGTGGCACACGTGAGGATTGATGATCAATGACGAACATCCCTATGGCTCGCCGCGATTTTCTCCGCGACACCACGTTCGGCCTCGGCAGCATTGCTTTGGCGAGTCTGTTACAGCGCGATGGTCTCCTTGCGAATGATCAGGGGCCCATCCGACCACAGTTTGATCCATCCGCGCCGTTGGCCCCGCGGCGAGCGCATGCCCCGGCGAAGGCGACGCGGGTGCTGATGATCTTCTGCTCGGGGGCAGTCAGTCATGTCGACACGTTTGACTACAAGCCGGAACTCGTGAAGCGTGACGGGCAGCCGCTGCCGGGGTCGGAGAAACTCGTCACGTTTCAGGGCGAAAACGGCAACCTCGTCGCTCCGCAGTGGACGTTCCGCCCGCGCGGCGAATGTGGCAAATGGACCTCGGACCTGTTGCCGCGGATGGGGGAACTGGTCGACGATCTGTGCTTCATCCATTCGATGACCGCCAAGAGCAACACGCACGGCCCGGCGGAAAATCAGATGAGCACCGGCTTCACGCTGGACGGATTCCCCAGCATCGGAGCGTGGGTGAGTTACGCCCTCGGCAGCGAATCCGCCGACCTGCCCGCGTTCGTCGCCGTGCCCGATCCCCGTGGTGTTCCGCAGGCGGCAAGCAACAACTGGAACAGTGCGTTCCTTCCCGCCGTGTTTCAGGGGACCGCGTTCAACGCCGATAAACCGATTCCCAACCTCGCGCGACCCGATACGATTTCAGTGGACGCCGATCGGGCCACGCGCTTGTTTCTGCAACGGCTCAATGCGCGGCATCTGCAGGAACGGGCGGGGGACACGGAACTGAGCGCGCGGATTGCGAGCTATGAACTCGCCGCGCGGATGCAACTGAAGGCCGCGGAAGTCGCCGATCTGTCACAGGAATCGAAAGCCGTACAGGAGTTGTACGGCATGCACGACACCAACGCAGTCAAAGCCGGTTTCGGCCGCAACTGCCTGCTGGCCCGACGGCTGCTCGAACGGGGCGTGCGGTTCGTGCAGCTCTTCAACGGAGCCTACGCGATGGGCGAAGGCGTCGGCAACTGGGACGGCCACAAGTCGCTTGTGAACCAGTATTCGGTCCACGGCCCGATTCTCGACCAGCCATGCGCGGCGCTCCTCACCGATCTCAAATCCCGAGGGTTGCTCGAAGACACGGTCATCGCGTGGGTGACAGAATTCGGCCGTATGCCCACGTTCCAGAAAGGGGCCAGCGGCCGCGATCACAACCCGAAAGGGTTCACCGTCTGGCTCGCCGGCGCGGGCGTGAAAGCTCCGTTCAGCTACGGCGCGACCGACGAATTCGGTCACCAGGCGGTAGAAAACGTCGCCACCATTTATGACCTGCACGCCACGATTCTGCACCTCATCGGCTTGAATCACGAACGATTGAGTTACTATCACAACGGGATTGAACGACGACTGACCGATGTGCATGGGCATGTAATTCGAGATGTTCTCATCTGACCCGCTTGCCGCTTTACGGACGACAAGACACCCATCGGAAACTCGTGAAAAAGGAGTCATCAATGTCCCGAACGGCCACTTACTCCGACGATTTCCTGTTGCGATTGGTCTTGCGTGTCATGTCCGATGTTGCGAGGAAACCCATCGTGCTGTCACCGGCCGATTCGCTGGTGACAGGATTTGTGATCCCGTATTCCGGCTGGGATGAGGATCCCTGGGACGATTTGACGTGTACTCTTGGCTATAAATTGGATGTACCCGCACCGTTCGACGAATGGAGCATGGAACTATTTCCGCCGCGTGGTGCCTTGTCCAAGGACGAATTCGCTGCCGCGTGCCGAAAGGTGACCGTCGGCGACCTGATCTCGCTGATCAAACGCAAATGTCCGGCAGCGTCCTTTGCCCCGTTGGACTTGCCTGGTGTTCCCGGTTGTGATGCGGCTGGGGTCTTCCTCGGTGTGAAGCAACTCGTCGAGGAAATCGATCCGCGCTGCAAGCGCTTTGGTCCGAGCACGCCAGTGGCTCAAGTGTTACATGGTCCGGCATTGTGGCGACTTTGGGAAAGACTCGCGGTCCTCTCCGAAGCCGCAGTCCCACTTCCGTACGCCCCACAACTGGCGATGGGCGCGTGGTGTTATCTCTTCGCGTTTCTCGTTGCGATCCTCTTCGTCATTATTGAATGTGGAGAACCGGGACGCGGATTCTTTCTTGTTGGTCTCCTCGGCAGCTTCGCATTTTTCTCCACGGGCAAATGCTTGCGCGAATCCGCTCTTCCTTTGCCCCCGGGTATAAGAACATGGGGCGATCTCGCGCGATATGTCACACCGCTGTGGCCGGGCACACACGAGGCGGTGAAGTGAGTCTAAGAGTCGCCGTGGAGTTCTCATTCGTGGACTTCGATTCACAATCGGATCCGCGCGGGATAACCTTGATTGCATCAAGTTCCCTGTTTCACTGGAAAGTCTGGACGGATGTACGATCGCGCGCGGTTGATGGCGTTGTTTCACCAGCGGGCCTTGAAGTTCGGCGACTTCACGCTCGCTTCCGGCAAGAAGTCGTCGTATTTCCTCGACGGCAAGCAGATTTCGCTGCACTCCGAAGGGCTGCGGCTCGTCAGTTACGGGTTGCTCGACCTACTGAAGGACGTGCCCTTTGATGCCATCGGCGGGATGTCCATCGGGGCGGACCCCATCGTCGGCGGCGTCCTCACCGCGGCGGCGGAAACGGGGCGGGACATGACCGGCTTCCTCGTCCGCAAGGAAGTCAAAGACCACGGCACCAAACGCGCCGTCGAAGGCCCCGTGGTCGCCGGTATGAAAGTCGTGGTGATTGACGATGTCGTCACCACCGGCGGCAGCGCGCTGGCGGCGGTCGACCGGATTGTCGAACACGGCTGCGAAGTTGTCATGGTTGTCGGCATCGTCGATCGCAAAGAAGGGGGAGCCGCGAACTTCGCCGAACGCAAGTTGCCGTTCCGGTCGCTGCTGACGATTGAAGATTTCGGGATCAAACCACCGGGGGCGTAATTCTTCTTGATGTCTTGTGTGCCACGGCTCTGTGAGCCGTGAGAATGGGCAACGCGTGCTGCCACTATGCACGGCCGACACGGCCGTGGCACACCGGAACAACGTTCTTATCATCGGTGGGGGAACGTCCGTGCCTGCTCCAGAAGGCGAGATCCCTGCCGAGCCGATCCTCATTGACGACATCACCGTCGCCGATGTCTCTCAGGATGAAGACCTCGTCGAGATGGAAATTGTCGACGAGGTGATTGTTCTCGAATCGGAACCGCCTCCCGTTCCGCAACGAGAGGTCGTGCTGATTGGTGCAGGGCACGCGCATCTGCAGATTGTTCAGTGGTGGCGAAAACAGCCTCTGCCCGGCGTGCGGATGACGTTGGTCTCCGCGTTCGACCGTGCGGCTTACAGCGGTATGCTGGCGGGGGTGATGGCCGGTCAGTTTGAGCCGGACGAGATGCTCATCGACTTGCCGAAGTTATGTGCGCGATCGAACGTCGAACTTATTGTGGATCGGGCCATCCGACTCAATCCCACCACTCGGCAGATTGAACTTGCGCATCAACCAACGCGGACGTTCAACGTGGCCTCCATCAACATCGGTTCGGTTCCGGGCAACGAATCGTTGTGGCAGAGTCATCGCATGCTCTTGTCGATCAAACCAATCGCGACATTCTGGCAACGGTTCCAGATGCGGCAGCAGGAACTCCTCGCCCAGTGGCGCGATGCTCAGCTCCCCAAGCGATTGCAGTTGGCGATTGTCGGTGCCGGAACCGCGGGATTGGAACTCGCGCTCTGTCTCGAAGAGCGCATTCACAACGAAGACTTGCCGTTTGAAGTGCATCTCGTGGACGGCGCGAAGGAAATCTGGCCGACCGCATCGCCCAGAGCGATTCACCGCGCCCGTAAACTACTGGAGTCTCGCGGCATCGATGTGCATTTGGGGCAACGGATCGTGGGTTGCGATGAAGAGGGGCGAAATGCCTTGATTCTCGATGATGGTTCACGCCTGCGCTGCGATCTGGCGATCTGGACGACGACGACTGCGCCGCCGTCGGTGCTCAAGGGATTTCTGCTGCCGCAGTCGGACCGTGGTTTTCTGCTGGTGGACCGCACACTCCGTGCGAGCACGGATCCCCCCGTCTTTGCTGTGGGTGATGCGGCCGACTTCCCGATACCGGCTGTAAAAACGGTCGCGGATTCCGTTCGCCAAGGGCCGGTGCTTTGGCACAATTTGTGCGCGGTTCTGAGCGGACAGCCGTTGAAAGCATACGATCTCCAGCCTGACGGCGTCACGTTGCTGGCCTGTGGCGATGGCACTGCGATCTTCGACTGCCGCGGCTGGGTCTTTCGCAGTCAGTGGGCCTGGTGGTGGAAACATCGGAGCGACCGGGCATTTGTGCGACGGTTTCGGTGATCTCGGATTCCTGTCGCCGACCGAAGAGCAAGAGGTCCACAGATTTCGCCGATTCACCCAGATTCAGAGAGGAGATTCCTCAAATCGTCGCGAATCTCTGAAGTCTATGAATGCTCTTCGCATTGGTCGTTCGGTATGACAAGAATGAAACGGCTATGATCGGCCCCGGTGAGATATTCGCATGGCCCACAAATCGATTCACACACTCACTCTGCTGACGGTGGTGTTGTGCTCGTGTGAATGGGGTTTTGCCGATGAACCATCGCCGTTTCCGCCGCTGCCGTTTGGTGGCGCGCCGATTGACTATTGGGGCGAGAGCGACGACGCGGTGTCGCGGATGAAGCGCGCGATCGACGCCGGACGCGTGGAATTGGCAGAGGACGAGCGCTGGGGACTCCTCCCAAGTTTGCTGCGCGAGCTCGATTTATCACCGGACTCGCAGATGCTGAAGTGGTCCTCGGGGTCGCCGCATCGGGAGATCGGGCCGATGCAGCCGCGGGCGATTTATTTCCGTGACGATCTTGCGCTGGCATGGTTTCCGGGGACGCCGCACATCGAGATCGCCGTGCAGCATCCGCGCAAAGGGACGTTGTTTTATACGGTGACTTCAACCACCAACGGTGCACGGATCGAACGACCGCAACGCTGTCTTGCGTGTCACACGGGGGCGAACACGGGGACTGATGTTCCCGGTTGGCAGTTGCATTCGGATGTTTCCGTGAAAGACGCCGGGGCATCACCGTGGCGGAACCTTACCTCCCCCGCGTTGCCCTTCGAGAAACGCTGGCAGGCATGGTACGTCACGGGAAGCGTTCGACTGCCATCCGGGCGTCCGTTCGATGGCAAACTCCGCGGGGCATATCACCGTGACACCAGTGACCCGGCAGCGCTGCTCGTGCGCGATCACTGGTTGCTGGGGATGAACCTGGTCACACGGTGGAGCTACGAACAGCAACTCCAACGGCCCAGTGACAAGACCACGGTAGCGGTAGTCCGATATTTGTTGATGCGTGACGAAGTCCCGTTGCCGAAACCGCTGCCACGAGAGACGGCATTCATCAAAGCGTGGGAGAAGACGGGGCCGCGCGATGAACACGGTCGGTCACTACGCGATCTCGATTTGCAGACCCGTACGTTTCGATACGCCGTCAGCCCGCTTTTGCTCACGTCGATGGTGCAGGAGCAGCCGCGCGAATGGCGATTGGCCCTCTACCGTGCGATTCGTGACGAACTGGATGTCCGTCGTGATGGGGCACGAATCGCCGAAACCTGCGTCATTCTGCGGGCGACCGTTCCCGATTGGCCCGAGCCGTGACGGACGATCAACCACCACCTACTTGGGCGTAAAACGCTGGCCGCTCGTCGCGGTCCCGGTCTGCGTACCGCTGCGGGGAACGATGCCATTGTTCGGGCGCGGGCTTCCGGTGTTGGGTGGAAACACCGGGGCCGTCGATTTGCCATTGAGGGGGACGATCTTATTCTTCGCCCCATTGGGAACGGGACCACCCAGTTGTTCAACCGGGGGCGGTTGGACGAGCTTATAGCTGCGAAGATTGGGTTTGAACGGATCGCCAACGAAAATGTCTTTCGCCTTCGCCATGAAGCCGGAGTTGTTGACGTTCACTTCCTGAAAGATGTACTGCGTGGTAATCGTTCCGGCGGGGTCCACCAGACTAACGAACATCGGCAGGTACTTTTGCGTGTCGAGAACGATTTCTGCGCGGATGAAGTTCTGCGCATCCTTCGCCTGGAGCGGAATCGCTGTGATGCGGGCGAAATGCTTTTCCGCATCGTACTGGATCAGTTCCATCTGAAACCGCTGTTTCGCCACGGCGGCTTTCATGCCGAACAGGAACGGCAGCGGACTCTCGATGATGTTAGCCCCCTGCATATCTTCAGGCAGCGGAATGGCCTCGTATTGTTTTTGAAGCTCATCAATCATCAGGACCTGTTTGCCGTCGCAGATCCATTTTTCATCGCGATCGGCGGTGAGCGAGTAGGCTTCACCTTCCTTCGTCTTCTTGGGACTGACGGCGCCTTCTTTGGGCGGCGTGCCTTTCAGATCGATCCGGCCTTTGTCGGGAGCTTCAAAGTAAAAGACACCTGCGGCCCGTGCATCGGTCGCGAAAACCGAATTGCTGCGAGACCGGATGTGTTTGCCGTCCAGCGATTTGATCTTCGCCGAACTGATTTCCCAGTTGCGCAACAGCGCATCGAGCCGCGGATCGGATGCGGGAGCCGCGGCGGCGGGCCGGGGAACATCGGCACCCGCGGGAGCGACGATTCGCGGTGTCACCTTGGCTTTGCCGGGCTGGGCTTGAGCCAGCGCGATGCCGGTGGCCAGCGACAAAACGGCGAGGAACACCCCAGCGAACGTGCGAAGACTGCGTGTCATAGCACCGGTCATCCTGATCGGTAGTCGGCCCGTCGAGCGCGCCACTGCGCACACCCACTCCATTCGGGGCGGGGGATTTTATCGGCGACTCGCAATCGGGCCTAGACCGGTTTCTTCAGGCGTCTTCATGAAACAGAGAAGCCCAGGGAATGCATTCCCTGGGCTTCTCTTCAATCAGCGATCTCGGTTGGAACCGGGATCAATCATCGTAATCCACCACAATCGTCCCGCGGGACGACGTGATTTCGACTTCGTAGCTGCCGAAGTCGTAGGTGATCTTTCGGCCATTCCGCTTGCACTTGGTTTCGTAGCAATCGCACGGCGGGACGCAGATCTTGATGAACACACAATCTTGGGCGCAGCACGAATTGCACGGATCCGGACACGGATTCGGCACGGCGACGATCTTTTCCACCGCACACGGGTGGATGTTCTTCAGATCCTTGTAACGGACGTTGCAATACAGGGCCGCCGGAGCAACACCCGTAATGATCGTCCCCTCGGGAATCGGCGCGGGCGGCACTTGGGCAGCCTGGACCATTCCCGCGAGCGCCACCACAGCGCTGCATACCATCGACATCAACTTCATTGCGGCTCAACCTCCTGAAAAAACCTGTTCGGGTAACCGCCACTGCTCCCCGAACAATCCCAACCGAAACTCCATACCCGATCATCAAACACGACTGCCAGTAGCGATGCAACGTGTCTGGAGACAGTTCTCAAGGAGAGTCTTCGACGTTTTTCGGCCTCGGACCGGCAAAATCTGCCGATCACCAGCCGTTTCTGCCCATACACTTACCAATTAGGAGTACTAGGAAAAGCGTGCTGAGACAAGCGACTGCCGGAAAAGTCGTTGCATTTTCTGTGAAATGCGTATTTCACCCGAAATGTACCGAATGGCACCACTTTTCAGCGGGGAGTGGTCGTTTCGCCAAACCGGAAGCGGATAAATGGGATTTGCCTTGGGAATGTCATGTGGGATACGATCAATTCACGGATCGATTTCGCCCCGGTACTCTCACGGGCGAAATCCGGGAACTTCGTAGGATCACGATGATGATTTCGCTGGGGGACGGATGCCGCAAGTTTTGCGCAGGGCTGGTCGCTTGCGTGGCGTTAGTGGGTTGCGCCAACGGCGGACCATCGACCCCCGCCGGTGAGGGCAAGACGGCCGCCGGGTCCGGTACGAAGGTGAAACCCGGTAAGGCGAAATCCAACGAACCGGTCTCCAGCGCGGTAAAAGTGGATGCCGATGGTCGGAAATGGCTGGGCGATATTCCCGTGGATGTCTTCTTCGATGACCCGTTAGCCATCGTCGCTGATTCGGCCAAGGTCACCCCGGCGGCTCCCACCACGACGGAAATGCCGGCCGAGCCCACTCCCGATAAACCCGCACCGACGGCCACCGCGACCGCGGGCGGCATGGGCAGTAACTGGAAAGACCTGATCTCCATCGATCAATTGCAGTCCGAAACGAAACGGATCCGCAATCATCTGACAGTCGCGCTGCAATCCGGCGGGACTTACAACGGCCATTACAAAGAGTTGCAGGTCGATGGCGCGGTGCTGGCTGCCATCGCGAACATCATCGTTGATCATCCCGAGAGCGTGACGTGGAAACCTAACGCGAAATACATTCGCGACTATGGACTCGATCTCAGCGAGGCCTCCAAAGCTCTGGGCAAAGAGGCATACGAAAAGTCGCAAACGGCTGCGGAAAAAGTGACTGCCGTCCTCGATGGGAATGCTCCCAGCGACGACAATATCGCCCCGAAGCGACCGTTCGGCGAAGTCGCCCATCGTGCCGGAGTGATGAAACGCATCGAAAAGGCCTCGGAATGGATGCGATCAAACATTGCCACCGAGGGGAAATTCAAAAGCGAACTCGAACAGATTCAGAATGAAGCGACGATGATTGCCACGCTCGGCACCGTGGTGACGGACGAAAGCTATGAATCCGCCGGGGAAGAAGACTATAAAGGTTGGGCGAAGAATCTGGTCGACGGTGCCCGCGAAGCCGTGCAATCGACGCAGGATCAAGCCTTCCCGAAATTCCAGAGCGCGATCAATAAGATCAACAAAGCCTGCCAGGACTGCCACGCCAGCTACGGTAACGGCTAAGAAGCCCAGCCATCGCCATGGCTGGGAAGTTTTTCTTCTCAAAAGTCAAAATGGAGCCCGGCGTGCATCGATTCCTCTTATTCGCCTTGTTCGGAATGTCGCTGATGCTTCCCGCCGGAACAGTCGCGGCCGCGGAATCGATCGAACTCAAGACCGGGCAGCGCGTCGAAGGGGACGTGCTCAAGGAACAGCCGGACGCGATTTATGTCGACGTGGGCGTCGAAGTCATTCGCATTCCGACGGAGAAGATCAAATCCCGTAGCCAGGTGGGTGCCAAACCGGAAGCCGTGTCGACCGCGGTGGTGGAATCGGCGAACGGACGGCTCTATCAAGTCGCTTCGTTACCACGGAAAAGTATTCGCGAATTGGCGGATCAATTCGGTGAAGGCGTGGTCCTCATCCAAACGCCGGGCGGATTGGGATCGGGGTTTCTCGTCACTGAATCAGGATTCTGCGTCACGAATTACCACGTCGTGGAAAAGGAAACCCGCATCGCGGCGACGGTCTTGCACCGCGGTGTGAACGGCGAATTCAATCGCCAGCGGATCGACGATGTCCGGATTGTCGCGCTGAATCCCTTCTTCGATCTGGCCTTGCTGCAACTCCCCAAGCAGGAAAACCTGAAATACAAACCGGTCTTTCTCGCTCGCGATGAAGCGTTGTACGATGGTGAGGACGTTTTCGCCATCGGCAATCCGCTCGGTTTGGAGCGGTCGGTGTCACAAGGCATCATCGGTACCAAGAACCGCAATGTTCGCGGGATGGTCTATATTCAGACGACGGCCGACATCAACCCCGGCAACAGCGGCGGTCCACTCTTTAATGCTCGTGGTGAGGTGATCGGCGTCACGAATATGAAGCTGTTGTTTTCGGAAGGTCTTGGGTTTGCGATCCCGATTCCGTACCTGAAATTGTTCCTCGACAATCACGAAGCCTTCGCGTTTGACCGCAACAATCCGAACACCGGATACCGTTATCTCGACGCCCCCCGCCGGCAGCGTCCCGCCGGAAAGTGATCGACTAACTTCCACCGTCCCGACATCGCTTGCGGTTTCACGCCGCGTGTCCAGCCACTTCCCCGAAACCCCGTCGCTCTGACTGGGGTAACCGCCAGCGGAACGGGGTGTGAGAATCTCATAAACCGCGCGAACGCCCACGGTTCTGGATTGTCGCCAGCACGTTCTCGCGTCAAGATATCGCAACATCTGCGTTTCAAGGCGGAAGCGCTGTACCGGGGTATCACCCGGCCGCCTGTCAAAATGGAATTACCCGTTCACGTCACGGTTCTCGTCTGCACCGTTGCCGATCGGGTCTAATGAGGGATGGGATTGACTTATGCGTACGTTGTGGCTGCGTCCGTTCGTACTCTTGCTGGCGGGCCTGTCGGCGGGTTTCGCGCTCCCCGGTTCGACTTGGGCTGCGGACGACGATGATGCCATCGTCGCCGAACAACTCCTGCCGCCGGAAACGCTGGTTTTCCTGTCCGTTCCCGATGTCCCCGCACTCGCGGAAGCGATGAACGATTCGGCTTACGGCCGGCTGCTGGCCGAACCCAAGCTGCAACCGTTTCTGGATGACGTGAAGGCGAAACTTAAGGAAGTTTCCGCGAAGTTGAAGGAAGAAGTTGGCGTCACGCTGGAAGAGCTCGAAAAGCTTCCGCAGGGTGAGATTACCTTCGCCGTGGTGGAAAAGCCCGCACGGAAGATGGCGGCGGTGTTGATGCTCGATGCCGGCGACCAGACCGAGACGCTCGACAAACTGGTCGCGAAGATGGACGAGGCGCTGGTCGCACAAGGGGCGGATCACTCGACACAGGAAGTCGGCGAAGTCGAAGTTCATGTCTACAAGCTCGCCGGCGGCGACGATAACCCGATCAAAACCCTCGCCTACTTTACCGATGAAGGCTACATCGTTCTGGCGACGGAAGTGGCGGCGCTCAAGTCTGTCATCGAGCGTTGGACCGGCGACAGCGAAGAAACGCTCGCCAAACAGGAAGTCTTCAGCTATATCCAGAAGAAGTGCGCGAATGGTGAAGAAGAGCCGTTGACGAAGTTCTTCATCAACCCGATTGGATTGGTGCAGGCGGGCATCGGCATGGTGCAGGGGCAGAATCCGCAAGCCGGTCTCGTGCTGGGGATGTTGCCGATCCTGGGGTTGGATCATCTCAAAGGGTTCGGCGGTTCGATGAACCCGGGTAACGATGACTACGATTACGATGCCAAGACCTTCATCTACGCCGATCAGCCGGTGTCCGGCGTTCTCGGCGTGTTCAATTTCCCGGCGGTTGAGCAGGTTCCTCCCGCTTGGGTTCCCGAAGATGTCGCCTCTTTCACGGGGATGAACTGGTCCGTGGAAGAAGCCTACTCGGCCGTGGAAACGATCGTCGATCAGTTCCAGGGGCCCGGTGCTTTGCAGCGCGTCCTCGATGGCTTCGCCGATGACAGCGATGGTCCGCAGATTCATCCGAAGAAAGATATCATCGATCAGCTTTCCGGAGCGATTCAGGTCGTGACGGGGGCTCCCAAGGGAGAACTCGACAATCCGCAGATTCCGTTGATGGCCATTTCCGTTGGTCTGAAAGATGGCGCTCAAGTGAAGAAGACGCTGGCGAAAGCCGCCAAGACCGACGGCTTCCCCGGGAAAACCCGCCAATTTGAAGACCATACGGTTTATGAAGTCGAACAGGGCGATTCCACATTGTCGCTGGCTGTCGCGGGAAATTCCTTGCTGTTTGCCACCGATGTTGTGCTGCTGGAAACGGCGATTCGCGGTAAAACGGCCAAACCGCTGGCAGCGTCAGCGGCTTACAAGTCGCTGACGAAGACGTTCCCCAGGAAGGTCTCGCTGCTCAGCTTCCAACGGTCGGAAGGTCAGGTCAAAATGCTTTACGACACCCTCCGCAACCGCGACAACGACGAACTTGAGGGCATCGACCTGAAGAAATTGCCCGAATGGTCGGTGATCGCGAAGTATTTCCAACCGCAGGGAAGCTACGCCATTCCCGATAAGAAGGGGGCCTTGTTCGTGGGGTTCGCCTTGGGCGCCGACGAGTAAGTTTCCCAAAATCCAGGTGAGATCGATATTCAGAAGGCCCGACGAAGTGAGACTCGTCGGGCCTTCTGTCATGTCGCGACTGGGTTAAATTGACCTGAAATCGAAACTTGGGCATCACCGGCGGGGTTCAATCCCGTGATGAAATCCTTTCCCCCACTCCGCACGTCCTGCATTTCGAGGGTGATCATGAAACCGCAATCGTTGCTCTGGGCCACTGGTTTAGCTGTGGTGTTGGCCGCACCGAACGTCGGTCTTGCACAGGACGGCGTCCCCCAGCCGGATGAATTGTTCAAGAAACTCGACAAAAACGGCGACGGCAAGATCACCAAAGACGAAGTTCCGGAAGATCAACGCCGGTTCTTCGATCGTTCCATTCGAGTCGGAGACAAGGACGACGACGGGGCTTTGACGAAGGATGAGTTTCTGCAGGCGAACAAGCCGCCGGAAGCGGGCAACATTCCGCTCACCCCCGGCGGCGGGCCTGGAGGCGACCGTCGCGGCGACCTGAAACAACGCTTCGAGATGATGGACAAAAACAAAGACGGCAAGATCACCCTCGAAGAAGTCCCCGAGCCGTTTCGCGACCGCATGAAAGGTGTGTTTGATCGCCTCGGCAAGACCGAACTGACAATGGAGGAATACGGCCGTGCGTTGGGTGGCCCCGGCGGCGGTACAGGCATGCCCGAACCCGGTGCGCTCTTCGCCCGATTCGACAAAAACAATGATGGCAAGATCACCAAGGACGAAGTTCCCGACGAGTTCAAGGACCGAATGTCCCAAGCATTTGAACGCCTGGGCAAAGATGAAATCACCCGTGAGCAGTTCACCGGAATGTTGCGACTCCTTGGTCCTTCCACAGGAATGCCGCCCGGTCAACCGCCGCGCGATGGCGGCGATGGTCGACGGATGATGCCGACGCTGGTGCGTCTGCTCGATGCGGATAACGACGGTCGGCTGTCGAAAGCCGAACTGGCGAAAGCGGCCGACAAGTTCGCGGAACTCGATGAGAACGGCGATGGTCAGCTCGATCCGCGCGAACTGATGGGACCGCCTCCCGGTGGAATGTTCGGCGGTGTCGGCAACCCAGACATGCGTCGTCCCGGCAGCGGTGCGCGCCCGTCGGGCAACGACGGAGCGGGGCCATTCTTTGCTCAACTGGATCGCAATGGCGATGGAAAACTCTCCAAAGACGAAGCTCCGGAACGGATGAAAGAATTCTTCGGTCGCCTCGATAAAGACGAAGATGGTTTCTTAACGGCGGAGGAAATGCGCACCGCCGCCGACCGATTCCCAGGACGCCCGGGGGCCAATCGTCCGAACGGCGACAATCCGCGTCCGCGCCGCCCCGCCGCTGAAGAAAAGAAAGCGGATTGACGGCGCTGAAGGTCATACGAGCCCGAAGCGCCGGCGCCGGGTGAATTTCGCAATGCACCCGGCGCTTGCGCTTCGGGCTCATACGGATTACACCGGACGCCGTACCAATTTCGGCCGATGCGTGCGCAATGCTTCCAGCGTCGTCGTCATATCCGGTGGCAACGGGGCTTCAAAAGTCAACCTCGCACCGGTCACCGGGTGATCGAAGCTCAGGCGGAATGCGTGCAATGCCTGCCGTTCGATGAATTCCTGATCCTGTTCGGGCGGGAGGTTGTCGATCAGGTCCGACAGATGTAATGCCGAGCGGCCTTCGTACAACCGGTCCGCCACCACCGGGTGTCCCAAGTGATGCATGTGGACGCGAAGCTGGTGCGTTCGTCCCGTTTGCGGGCAGAGCCTCATCCAACTGAAACCGTTGAACCGTTCGAGGACTTCGTAGAACGTTGACGCTTGCCGCGAGTTCCCACCGGGCGGACAGACCATCATCCGTTCGCGATTTCGTTGACTCACGCGAACGTGGGTTTCGATGTAGTCGCGATCGAACTCGACTTCCCCCCAGACAATCGCCCGGTATTCCTTTTCAACGGTCCGCTCTTCAAATTGCTTGCTCAGGTTGTGGTGGATCGTGTTATCTTTCGCGACGACCAGCACGCCGCTGGTATCGCGGTCGAGACGATGCACGATCCCCGCCCGGTGTTTGCCCGCGACATCGCTGAGCTTGTCGAAGTGAAATTGCAACGCCCCGGCGAGCGTGCCGTGATAATTCCCGCGGCCGGGATGCACGATCATGTTCGCCGTCTTGTTGATGACGATGAGGTGATCGTCGTCGTACATCACATCCAGCGGGATATCTTCCGGCTCGATTGTGTTATCGGGCGATTCGGGTAACCGGAACTCGATGCAATCATTGACTCGCAGCCGCCGAGCCATTTTCACCGACAGCCCGTTCACCAGCACGGCTTCGCTTTCGATGGCGCGTTGAAACGCCATCCGGCTGAAGTTGGGAAACAACCGGCTGAGATAATGGTCGACCCGCCAACCATGCGCGCGGGCTTCTACCGTGACCTTCAGCGTCTCTTTGGTCGGATCTCCGGCGGGTGGCACAAACCCCTCTTCGGGCGCCGGTTCGGGTTCGAGATCTGGTTCGATGGGATTCATCGCAATAGTTTACCAGACAGCGCGACCGGCGTCGCGGGGGGAGAGTTTATTCAAGGCAATGAAGAATGAAGAATGAAGAGTGAGTGTGAAAATACACGGATACATTTCCGTCATCGCTCTCCATTCTGAATTCTTCATTCCTCATTCTCCATGGCCTTTTCCCTCCACGAAACCACGGTCATTTCCCTCAACGCGGCCATCCTCGGTTGCATCCCCTCTTTGGGTGACGTAGCCTACTTCCGCGTCTCAGGTTGAATTCGCTTGGCATTCGCCCGGTTGTGGGGACCGCATTCCGATGATTCTCACCGGCAGCGAAATCAAAGCCCAGATGGGGCGGAACATCGTCATCGATCCGTTCGATGAAAAGCTGCTGAACCCCAACAGTTACAACTTACGCCTCCACGACGAACTGCTGGTCTACGAGGAAATCGTCCTCGACATGCGGCGGCCGAACCGTTACCGGCGGTATGTCATCCCGCCGGAAGGGCTGGTGCTGCAACCGCGGCAGTTGTACCTCGGGCGGACGATGGAGCGGACCGAGACGCACAATCTGGTGCCGATGCTGGAAGGCCGTTCGTCCATCGGTCGATTGGGACTCTTTGTTCACGTGACCGCAGGCTTCGGTGATGTCGGTTTCTGCGGGTATTGGACACTGGAAATGTTCGCCGTCCACCCGATCCGGGTCTATCCGGGCGTCCCCATCTGCCAGATTTTCTATCACACTCTGGAAGGCGATGTGACGGAATACCGCACCGGGAAATACCAGAACAATCACGATATTCAGGCCAGTTTGCTGTTCAAGGAGTTCCAGGAACCAACCCCCGATCAGCAGATGCGGCTCTTCGGCCAGGAAATGACCCAATAGAAATCTCCCGAGGCGGCAAATCCATTTCGGTTGAGAATCAAATCCGGAAATCGACTTTTGACCAGTCCCCGGAATCGCCGAATGGAATAGAATGGTTTGGGACGGGACGACGAATGCCCCCCGAAATTCGGTCCTTTCACTCCAAACGATACGTCCGTCAAGATCGCGAGAATTCCGTCCATCGGGTTCATTCTCCGGTTCTCAACTCCGCTTGCCCCGGATATAGTCGAAGTTATCGTTGCCCTTCTGGGGGATCTCCCGCATGCCAGCCTATCTTGTCCCGCTCGATGCCGCCGGGTGTGTGATCCCTTTAGAAAAGGCGATTCTCCTCATTGGTCGGCAATCCGATTGCGACGTGTCCATCACTGCCAGCCGCAAAATCTCTCGCCGCCACTGCGCGATTGCCGTCGTCAATAATGCGGTCATTATCCGCGATCTCGGCAGTACCAACGGCGTGACGGTCAACGGCACGCGCGTCGTGAAAGAAGTCACACTCGCATTGGGTGATGAGGTCGTCATTGGCGATGTCGCATTTCGTTTCCAGAAGGAATTGCATACAGCGAAGCAGACACCAGTGAAGGCGCCTCTCCCCCGTCAGGGTGGCGTCGCCACGGTGGCGTCACAGGATTACAACAACCCTGTTGCGCTGCCCGATGAAGATCGCGATTTTGCCATCGAACAATCGGTTCCGCGGATGAGAGCCGTTTCCAAGACGGCATCGGATTATCTCGATTCGGGGCCGCTCATTCCGTTTCAACCCTCGGCGGACAATTTCCAGCCGCTGGCCTCGGACAGCGTTTGAAGGCTCCGGATCCTATCGGGCACTCATCCACTCGCGCAATCGACGCAGGCCTTCATCGACGGAAACGGCGGGCTGATAACCGAGATCGTGGATTGCCGCGGTGAGGTCGTACCAGTGGTCGGTTGATAACTGTCGGGCGACGAAGCGCGTCATCGGCGGTTCGTCCTGCCAGCGCATGACGGTGTAAAGACCTTCCAACACGGCCCCGATGGAATAGGCCGTCCCTGCTGAAATTGACTGACGGACCGGCGGTAAATCGGTACATGCCAGCATCTGGTCGATCAGTTCCCACAACGGCCGCGGTTCATTGTTCGCAATGAAATAGGTTTTCCCCGCACACGCCGCCGTGGGTGAAAGCCGGTCGAATGCCGCAAGATGGGCGGCAACGGCGTTATCGATGTACGTCGTATCGACACGATTACGACCATTGCCGACGCGCCGCAGTTTTCCTGCTTTGGCACGGGCGATCAAACGCGGCACGAGATGATTGTCGCCCGGCCCCCAGATGAGATGAGGCCGCAGTGCAACCGTCGAGAGCGTGGGACCATTCGCCGCGAGAACTAACCGTTCGGCTTCGGCTTTGGTGCGTGGATAGTGTGTGAGATACGTCGTCGGATACGGCGTGGACTCATTCAACCCGGCTTCGTCATGGCCGGCATACACCACGCTGGGCGAGCTGGTGTAAATCAGCCTCGCGACACCGTGTTGGCGGCACGCCTCCAGCACGTTCTGCGTTCCGACAACATTCGCACAGTGGTACTCCTCCGCGGATCCCCAGACACCGGCTTTGGCTGCGACGTGAAACACGACATGACAACCCGCAGTGGCCCGCATCACATCATCGCAATGAGCAATGTCTCCACGGATGGTCTCCACACCGATAGCACTCAGCGCTGGATAATCACCTCGCGCAAAACTGCGCACGGTCACGCCGCGGGCCACGAGTGCGCGGCACAACGCCTGTCCGAGAAATCCGCCCCCGCCCGTCACCAAGGCCACCGTCATGCGGCCTCCACGGGAACGGCGGCCAGCGAACGGACCGGATGAAATTCGTGCCACCGATAACCATCGGGCAACTGCGGATCGGCGGCGAATTCCAGATGAATCACGCGGCGGTGCATCATCGACCCCGGTGCCGAGCGCGGACTGGAATGATCGATCAACGGCCGCATGGCGAGCACATCGCCACGATTCGCCGTAAGACACACGACTTCGCCGTGATGACCGGGTCGATGACTGCCCGCGATCACGCTGAGCGGTCCATTCTCGGCGGTCGACGGATCGAGATGAATCCGCAACGACAGCATCCGTTCGAGCACCGATTCCGGCGGCTCACAGTGCCATAACCCTGCTTTGCACCGCGGCGGCGAGTATTGTTCGCTCACTCGCGATGGCGGTTGAATCACAATTGAACGGTCCTTGTGCCACGGCACCGCCCATGTCTGTTCCGGTGGCTTGTCGAACAACAATCCACGGACTACCCCGGCCTCTTCACCCAGCACTGCACAGACGAATTCCATTAGTGCCGGCTTCCGCCACCAATCGATCACCGCTGGACACAACCGCAACAAATCCCGCGCGGCATAGACCGCATCACCCGAGCGGACGGCGGCATCATCGACAGCGAGCCGACCATCCAATCCGTGCGACATCGCCTCGACTTCATCGCTCGCGAACAACCCCGGCAGCGCGACATAGCCACGATCATCAAGGAATTCCAGGGCATCCATCGGGCGAAACTTTCAGCCAAACAGAAAACGCGGACTAAAAATCCACCAGCCACATCAGGGCGATAATGAGGCAGATCGCAATCGTCGCCAACACCCATAACGGCTTCGTCCGCGGCGGGGAATCCTCGTCTGAAATGTACTTCCCACAAGACGGACACTGCGGGGCGTCCTCCAGCATCTCTTCGCGGCAATAAGGACATGAAACCATCACCGACTCGTTCTCATCGTCATACGAGTCGTCTACGTCGTCCCAATCGTCGCCATACTTCGTGTCTTCAAGCATGCCGGAGCCTATGGCTAACAACCCATCGTCACACATCGCACCACGTAATCGCTTCTTTCAACCCCGTCACGCAGTCGCGCGTGGGGATGAATTCGTGGCCGACGTAGCCCGTGTAGCCGACTTCGAGGAGGGCCCGCATGATGGGCGGGTAGTGGATTTCCTGCGTGTCGTCCATTTCTGCGCGGCCGGGATTGCCCGCGGTGTGGATGTGGCCCAGCCAGTCCTTGTGCTCACGAATCCGACGGATCACATCGCCGTCCATGATCTGCACATGGTAGATGTCGAACAGCAGTTTCACCCGCGGCGAACCGACCTGCTTCAGAATATCGATGCAGTAATCGGTGTGGTCCCCCTGGTAACCCGGATGGCCCTTCATGGGATGATCGCTGGCCCGCGTGTTGAGCATTTCCAGGCAGAGCGTGACCTTCTTTTCCTCGGCGAATCCGGCGAGCTTCTTCAATGCGGTGACGCAATTCTTCGCGCCGACATCATCCGGAATGTCTTCGCGCATGCCGGTAAAGGTGATGACGCTGGGGCAGCCGAACGCGGCTGAATCTTCGATGCGCTGCTTCAGAATTGCCGAGCATTCATCCCAATATTTGGGGTTGTTGAGTCCCTTCACGAATCCGTGACTGCTGCTGATCGCGCACGTCAAACCGTGTTTCTTGAGCGTCGGCCAATGATCGACCGGACAGAGCTCAAGACTCTTGCAGCCGAGCTCCTTCGCCTTCGCACAGAAGGCATCGAAGTTCGGGAAATGATTCTGGTAGCACCAATGGACCAGCGAGTGATTGATGCGGCCTTTGAGTGCGGTTGGTTCGGCCGCGTTCGCAGTTGACATGGCAACTCTTCCGGCGAGCGCCGCCGCACCAGTAAGAACGTCACGGCGAGACACAGTGGGGTCGGTCATGGATGAAACTCCTTGATGATGATGCGATAGCCGTGATTAGGGAGTCAAGAGGGGCGCAAACAGTTCTGACAGGGAAATCGAAAAGCCCGGCAACACGGGATCGCCCCTAAGTTGCTCCAGTGAGCGAATCATGTGGCTGTCATCCAAGCTGCGATAAACCGTCACGGCTTGATCGCGAGGATCGATGTACCAGACGAGTTCCACACCGTGGGAAAAGTAATCGTGGAGTTTCTCATCCATTTCTTCTTCGGTGTTGCTCGGACTAAGCACCTCGACGGCGAGATTTGGCACCAGCACGGCGAGGGGCGCGTGAGGTTGAATATTGGCGGTTCGTAAACGGTCCATCGAAACGAAGCTGACATCGGGAATGCGGACCAATCCCCATTCGAGCTTCATCATGCCATCGGGTCCAAAGACTTGTCCGAGATTCTTCCCCCTGAGGAACACACCCAGCAGAATTACGAGCCGCACGGCAACGGCGGATTCAAATTGTCCCACGGTCTTCTCCACGAGGATGCCGTCAACTAACTCACACAATCGGCCTTCTTTTTCCTGAATCGCCGTGGCATGGTCTTCCGTGGCGGTGCCCGGCGCGGGACGAGTGCGAACGCGCGACAAAGGAATGGGACCGAACCGCCGCACGAGGTCGGTTGCGGTCCATTCGGATGTCGTTAAGAGGGGGGCGGTGCTCATGGGCAGTCCACCATTGGGGAGACTGAGGCGGGAATAGTTGGACTATGGATTATCGTTCCCGATTGTCACCGCAACAAGCACGAATCGTCCGAAGATTGCGTTTCTTGGTGCGATGCGGTTTGATGGTTGATATCGCGCTGCGTCGCCGCGGCGTTGTCCCGCGGAGATTGATCTTGCCCGAATTTCGTGGCTTCGATGCCGAACGCCGCTTCATGGAAGCCTGGAACGCCATCCGCATCGCGCGGCCGGTTCACTATTCCCTCTTCACGTTCGGTGAATCCGAGTTGCCATACTTTTTGGTGCTCGATGCTGGTAAGACGGGACAACCCGTGAGCATTCGCCAAGGGATGGTGAAGATCGCGCGGCCCCTCATCATCACGCCGGACAATGCCGAGCCGGAGTTGTCGAATTTTTTTGACAGTGACGAGGAATCGGGTTTCGCGCAGTATCTGCTGGCGCGGCAGGCTTCGTTCTCGCATCTGCGGCTGAATAACATGCCGCGCGGTGAACGGATTGTGAGCGATAGTGTGGAAGAAGCGATCGACATGCTCAATCGCCAGCTCGATAACGAAGAAGAAGACCGCATCGCGATTCTGACGGCACCCGCTCCCCTCGCTGGAGTTGCGGTGTTGCGCTACGCCGCCGAACGCGTGATGCAAAGCGCAACGGATAACATCACGGAACTGCGCGAACGCGGCTTCTTGCCGTAATTTCTGTAAACGGCGCGGCGCTAGCCGCCGGTTCTTCCGTCTTCAGGAATCGGCGGCTAGCGCCGTAGCGTTCACGAACAACGATCCTCACCTCGAGAAACCACCATGTTGCAGCGAATCGTGTTTGGTGTCATGTCCGTATTGACGATAGCCGCCGCAGCCCATGCCGATGGGGCGCCGTACCGCATCCTCGCGGCGGATAAAGGACGCGTGGCGATCATTGCCGCGGACGGCAAAGTCGAGTGGTCGTACGACAACAAAGCGGAAGCGCACGATCTACATCAACTCGCGAATGGCAACATCCTGCTGCCGTTGAGTGCCACTGAAATCGTCGAGATGACCTCAGCAAAGGAAATCGTCTGGCGATATAAGGCTGCGCCCAAAGCGGGGTACACCGGCCGAGTGGAAGTCCATGCGTTTCAACGGCTGGCCAACGGATTGACGATGGTCGCCGAGAGCGGCAACGGCCGGCTGGTGGAAGTCGACAAGGATGGCAAGATCGTGCATGAGATCGCGCTCACGCTGGAAAAACCGAATCCGCATCGCGACACCCGCATGGTCCGCGCGCTCGCCAACGGCAACTACCTCGTCTGCCATGAAGCCGAAGGCCGCGTGAAGGAATATGATCTTGCCGGAAAGGTCGTGTGGAGTTACACGCTCGACCTCGGTGGCCGCCCGCGGTCGGATGGTCACGGCCCGGAAGGCCACGGCGTCGAACTTTTCGGTGCGATCCGCTTGCCTTCGGGGAACACGCTCATCGCCGGGGGGAACAACAATCGCGTGGTGGAAGTGACGCCGGAAGGCAAGACGGTGTGGACGCTCGATCAAAAGGAACTGCCGGGAATCACGCTCGCCTGGGTGACGACGCTACATGCCCTTCCCAACGGAAATCTCATCGTCGGCAACTGTCACGCCGGTCCGGAGAACCCGCAACTCTTTGAAGTCACCCGCGACAAGAAAGTCGTTTGGACCTTCAAGAACTTCGACACGTTCGGTAATGGCCTGGCGTCATCGCATGTGCTCGGTCTTCCAGAGGGAACGGTGCGATAGTTCTCTTTCACAGTCCGGAGCGCGAGCGACGGATGACAGAAACATCTTGCGGTATCACGCCCGTCGCTCGCGTTCCGGACTGAGAAAGACGATGTCCGCCACGCTTCACAAACTGATGTTGCAGGTGATGCGGACGGATCGTGACGCAGAACGCACCGATGCGGGATGGGTGACGCGGTGTCTGTTCTGTCGCAAAGCGCTGTTGTTACCGGAGAACGGCCAGCAGCGCGGCGGCGGTGTCTCGCTGGAACACATCGTCCCGCGAAGCTGGTTCGATCATCGTGCCGCCGCTGATCTCATCGCGGATTTCGACGGTCCCAACGATCTACGGAACCTCGCACTCGCTTGCCGCAATTGCAACAGCGGTAAAGGGAGCGGCCACGATGCGAATGGGCCGCTGAATCACCGCGCCCGCGAGATCGTCACGGTATTGCTCGCGAAGCGGGCGGCGCGGTTCGTTCAACTCAGCTTCATCGAAGACGACACCAAGACGGCGTGATGCTCCAGCGATCACGTCATTCCGACGTATTGTTATCCTTTTGCACCGCGTCTGGAGTCATGGCCTGTACATAACGCTGGATCAAATTCTGGAGTTCATCCGACAGCGGCCCCTGTGCTGCGGCCTCGGCGAACAGCGTTTGCATTTTCTGTTGCACGGATCGAAACGCCTGGTCGCCTTCGGCCGGCAGCGCAGCATCGATTAAAGGCGCGGTCTTGGCCTGCATCTGCTTGAGCATTTCCATGCCGAATTGCTTTTTCTGATTCAGATCCATCGCCAGCAGGACCTGCTGCATCTCGGACTGCACGGTTTCCTGCTCTGACACCTCGCGCACGGCGCGTTCCGACAGCATCCGGACACGCAATTCTTCCAGAGTATCCTTGCTGCGGGAAATGAATGTGACATAGACGGGCACACCGTATTGCTCGGAGTTCTTCCATTGGCCATCGGCATTTTTCTCAGCAGTCTCATAGACCATCGTCTCCGTTTCCGTCGGAGCCAGATGCAGCGAGAAAGCCGTGTTGGCCAGCGTGGGTGAAATCATCGCGATGCGGGGATTCAACGGCGCCATGAAGCGGGCCTTGCTCAGATTCTCGCCACCGGAGAACCGGGTCCGCGTGTAGAGAAAATACAAGCGACCGTTGCGGCAGAAGACCTGTTCCAACGCTGCGGGACCGCCATACATCGAGGACAGATCGATCGTTTCTTCGGCGATGACTTCGTGCAATTGGGTTTCGTCCCAATTGACACACGGGCGGTCCTCCGTCGCGAGAGATCCCTCAAAAAAGGTAGTGAGTGATATTGCCGTGAAGTCTAGATCACCGGGATCGGAATAGTATTGATAAACGCTCGGTTTGCCATCGGGACCGTTGGCGTTGAAGTTCAGCAGATACATTCCGCCCAGTTCGTGATCCATCGCGAACGAGAAAACCAACCGCTGTTCGGGAATCGCCTCCTCGTCGTAACTGACCCACTCCCAAAAGTCATCGTCCGGAGTGACGATCGACTTCAACGGCGCGATCTGAAACGACGAATTCCGGACCAGCCCGCCATTTCGCTGCTTCAGCACCGCACACAAAAACGCTGGCAGCGCGACGCCAGATTCGGATTCCCATTGACGAATGTCGGCATCCGTCACGCCGGGGGTCGGTACGGAATCATCCCAGAATCGCGCGATGTTCAGCGCCATGGCGAGTTCCTGCAGGTGATCACTAGCCGTCGAGTTTTCCCAACCGTCCCGTGCTGTCGCCGAGTGTCGCCACGCCTGCATCCATGCGGTCGAGCAGCGAGAGGAATAGATTGTTGAGGGGCGTTTCTGTGGGATAAACGATGTGTCGCCCGGCGGTGATGGTGCCGCCGCCGCGACCGGCGAGGAGAATTGGCAGGTCATGATGCGTGTGGCGGTTGCCATCGGCGATGGCGCTGCCGTAGACGATCATCGAATTGTCGAGCAGCGTCCCTGCGCCTTCCTTCGTCTCGTCGAGTTTGCCGAGGAAGCGGGCGAACTCTTCCATGAAGAACAGGTCGATCTTCTTCAGCGACGCGATCCAATCCTCTTTCTTCTGGTGATGCGACAGGTGGTGATGCCCGTCGTTCACGCCGATTTCGCGGTAACTGCGGTTGCTCCCTTCGTTGGCGAGCATGTACGTGGCCACGCGGGTGCTGTCGGTCTGGAAGGCCATTGCGAGGAGATCGTACATCAGGCGGATGTGCTCGCGCGTGTCCTTGGGAATGCCGTCCGGCTGTGACATGTTCGGCTTCGGACGCGTGGCCGCTTCGGCTTGCGACCGGACGATCCGCTGTTCGATTTCCTGCACGCTGGTGAAATACTCGTCGAGCTTCCGCCGGTCGGTCTGCCCGAGCTTTTTGTTCAATCGCGCGGCGTCCTCGGCAACAAGATCGAGCACGCTCTTGCGGGCCGCTTCCCGTTTCAGTCGATCCGCTGCGGCTTGTTGGTCGCCGAACAACCGCTGGAACACGGCTTTCGGATTGATCTCCTTCGCCATCGGTGTCGATGCGGTCTTCCACGAGATGCTGTTCGAGTAGGCGCAGCTATAACCGGAATCGCACTGACCGGCGCTGCGGCCCCCTTCGGTTCCCACTTCCAGTGAAGGCAACGGTGTGGATTTTCCGACCTTCTCTGCGGCAACCTGATCGACGGACATGCCGACCTTGATGTCCGTGCCACCGGTCTTCACGGGGTGAGCGCCGGTGAGAAACGCCGCCGCTGATCGCGCATGATCGCCGGGGCCGTCGCCCTTCGCGCGGGCATTATCCTGCATCAAGCCGGACAGGACGCAGAGCTTGTTCTTGACCTTGGCGAGCGGTTCCAATGTCGGCGACAGTGCAAAGTCGGCACCCTCACCAGTCGGCGTCCAGTCGGGCATGATCGCGCCGTTGGGGAAGAAGACGCACATCAGCCGCTTGGGCCCGGTTGTTCCCGCGGCCCACGCTTTTGCCGGAAGCATCGCTTCGAGCACCGGAAGCGTCATTGCCGCCCCGACACCCCGCAAAAACGTTCGCCGCTGCAAAGTCCAACCGCTCATCGTCTCATCTCTCCCGGGGCGATAACCAATCCGCCACATCAAAATTCTAGTCGGTCAAAGCCGTTACCGCCATCACTTTTATCGGGGGGCTGCCTCTACAACGAAGGAAGTCCTGGTATGATTTCACAGGTCCGGTTCCAATGTCGGAAAAAGAGACCCGCCGATGGCTCGGACGGGCGCACTCCTTCATTTCATGCAGAGGAGAACTCTCACCGTCGTAGCGCTGTTGGGGTGCCTGTCCAGGACGCCGTGGTGTCTGGCCGAGGAGCTGTTGTTTGAAGAGACCTTCGACAAGGAGCAGTCGGCGAAGTGGAAAGTCGTGGGACCGACGAAGGACGATTACCGAATTCGTGAACTTCCGCGACCGCAAATGACGTTTGCTCGTCATCGCAGTGCTTTGGGAATCATGTAGACCGGCTTCGACGAATTGGCTCGAGCGGCGGACGCAACACCAACGCCGCTGGCCAGGCCGCCTTCGCGCTCATGCAGATCGTCGTGCAGCGACCGGAGTTCTTCCAACGACCAGTTTTCGATGGTTCCATACGCGGCCGTACTCGCTCCGTGGTTAGGACTGCGGAGATGCGCGAGCACTGTCGGCTTGGTCGGGTTCCAGTCGCCATCGACCGACCAGTGATTGCCGCGCAGCCGGTAACTGCCTGTTGCGGCAACACGGACCGGTTCCGCTATCGCTTCCGTCGGCCGTTCGTTCTTCCCGGTGAGGAGCCAGCCGAACGTCCAGGCATCGAGCGGGGTGGTGCAACCAGTCTTGAAGTACCGCGTGACTTCGTCCCCATCAATTCCGGCGACGGCGGGGTAATCGGTTGTGCCCAGAGACTCAGCAAACTCCGGCAGCGCGTCGCGGTTCACAATCTGCACGTGGGCATCGGGTGTCGAGCCGATGGTCCAACCGACGGACTTCATCTTTTCAAACGGACCGCCCGGTTTGCGAAGCCGCTGGAGCTCTTCCTCACAGCGTGGGCAGGCCTCGCGGACAATGAACAGCACGCGGACTTTTCGTGGCCGTTTCGGTGCTTCCTCGCCGCAAAGAGAGTGAGGGGGTGCCGAAAAACTGAGCAGAATCGCGGAAAACAGCAGCAGTGAGCGCATCGTATGGTCCGGCGACGGGAGTCTGCGGCGACGCCCCCTCCCCTCCCGAGATTCGCGTCAATACGGCCTGATTCTGTGGGTCGGAGCGTGAAATGACGGAATCGTCCAACGCTTGATGACCCGCAGAAGAGCGCTCTCCAATCGCCCGAAGTTGTGACAATGCAAAACGCTTGCCGGAGCAAAACAGTGTCTTTGATGGCCTACTTCTTGAACCGTTCCGAAGCGCCGGCCGCTTTGAACCATGCCGCGCTTGTCGTCACGATCTCGGCGGGTGCGTCGCGCAAGGTCAGTTCTTTGTCCGCCAGCAGTCCGAACATCGTCGGGACATCGGCGACGCGGAGAATATTCAGGAATTGCGGTGCCGCGTTGTCCAGATGCGAGGCCGGCGGGGCGATCGCGATGACGCCTTGAATGGCCGGTTCCCATAGCGCAGCATAAGCCGCGAGAATGGCGTCGTTCCCCAACCCGGCGACATGGATGGCATGCGAATCTGGGAGAGCCTTCAAGACCTTGGCCACCGCTGCGACATCCGACACGCGACTGGTATCCACCGTACGTCCTAGCAAGGCGTGCGACCGTTCGACATAGTTGGGCGGATTTTTGCGCGTCCATGCCGTTTTACCGACGCCTCGGGGGTGGATCAGATAAACATCGTCCGTCGGCTGGAGGGCTGTCAGCAGCGTTGGTGCTACGTCATCGCCATCATTGGAGGAAACGACCAGCACCGTCCGCTGTGCCGGCGGCTTGGCCGCGCGGTGAAGGCGGGATGAGATCGGAATGCCGTCTTCAAATTCGAGGGTGAACACGGTGGGCGATGTCGAAAACGCCACCGGTTTCGCAGCCAGAATCTCCGCGGGTAGCGAACGGAAAGCCACTCGTTTCAACTCGCTCAACAAGCGTTGCCGTTCACGGTCGTGCTCTTCACGATTCGTCGGTGCGATGTTTTTTGCCAACGGGACGAAGAGCTCGTCAATCGTCGAATTGAGCTCGTCCTTCGGCAGATCGGCGTCGGTGGGGAAGACGCGGAGTTTCTCGGGATCGATGGGATGCACCGGATCGTTACGGTCACCCGTGACGAGATCCTGTTCGCTGTCGGTGACCGGACGGGCGTCGCCTTTGAGATGGGCGTTGAGGAACTGGCACCGGGCGCGTCGCAGGTCTTCGCGGTAGTCGTGACCGCCGATGCTCACCACGGTGTCGAAGCGGTCACTGGCTCCGAACAGGCTGTAACAGCGTTCCATGCGGTTGGTGATGCGGCCGTTGGCATCCATCGGGAAAATGGCGTCCTGATCGCTGTTCATGAACAACATCGGCCGCGGGGCAATCAAGCCGGCGATACGCGTCCACGGCCACTGGAATGTGTTGTAGAGGAACATGCAGTCGCAATGGCCATTGATCACGCGGTTCGGCACATACGCTTCGAGGTCCGCCATACCGCTGACGGGGATCGCGACTTTGATGCGATCATCCGCGGCGGCAATCCAGAAGGTCGCCGCCCCGCCACCACTGATGCCCGTCACCGCGAGTCGTTCCGGATCGACATCGGGTCGCGAGATGAGATAGTCGATCCCACGCACACCGTTCCAGCATTCGACCCCTGCGGAGGTGTAGCCGCGCGAATGCCAGCTCCAGCGTTCGCGGTTGTACGTGCCGTGGTGAATCCCCGCGATTTCACCGAGTTGCAGCGTATCGACAATCAAACAGATATAGCCGTGCTTCGCGAGCCAGATGCCGTGTGATTGAAACGCCGTTTTACCACCGTTACGGCCGCGCGATGAATGCCCGCAGACATACAACACCGCCGGCAATTTTTCACCCTTAGCGATTTTCTCCGGTCGATACAGGTTCGCAGTGACATACAACCGCGGTCGGCTTTGATAGTGCAGGTTCTCAACAACATAGCCCTCGCCATTGACGGTTCCCGTGACCGTGGCGTGCAATGGCGTGCGCTCCGGCAGCGGTGACAGACCGAGCATATAGAAGAACTCGTCACGATACCGCGGCCGATTCTGTTCCCATTCCGCACGGGTGGCATAATCCGTCGCCGACACCGCATCGAGCCGCAGGGCTTCGGTTCGCAGGAAGTTCTGGATCATCTCATCGCCGGGAGCCGACCGATCTGCAGCGCCGAGGGCTTGGGCGAAGGCGATTGCCGCGTTGGAAGTGGTCACACATAGCGCGACGATGATGAGGCCACAATGGATCACAGGACGGAAGACATGATCGCACATATTGGCTGGTCCGGAAGTGATGGAGCGATCCCATATCGATGGTGTGCCACGGCCGTGTCGGCCGCGAGAATTGTCCCGCCGCCTTGCCACATCGCACGGCCGACACGGCCGTGGCACACCGCGATTGAAACTGGATTGGAGTGAATTATCAACGAAAGCTGATTTGTTTCTCCTCGCGGTTCGATTTCCGATTGACCCGTCGTTTGGGATGGGCGACGATACATCGTTCGCTTGATGCTCAAATTGTCGGGACTCGTCGTGTCGCCCATTCGTCGGATTGTCGTGCATCGCCATTCGGCGTTCGCCGTCGTGCTGACGGCGTGCACGCTTGCGCTGATTGTGTGGCGACCGTGGCAACCGCGGGCTTCCGTAACTGCCGCACCAGTGAATGATGCACATGCGCCGTCGACGCTGATTTCGGAAGCGTCTCCAATCTCCACAGACGATCCGCGGTATCAGCAGACCACCGAAAAAGTGCGACAAGCGCTCGAGGACGTGAAAGCGTCACCCGTTGTCTCAGAGCCCCCCGCGAAACCCACAATCCTCGGTTCCTGGCGCGACGACTTCTACGGCAAACGCATTTTCCACTTTCGCGACGACGGCACCGCGGTAATGACCATCGAACTCGATTCGGTCGGCCAACTCCTCTACGGTCCGAAGCTGACGTTCTTCATCGATTGGACGGTGGACGGCAACATCCTCAAACTGAAGATGACCGGCGGCGAACCGAAATCGACGGCGACCGTCGCGAAGCTTTTCGGCGAGTCGTCCGAACAACGGATCGAGAGCCTCGAAGCCAACGAAATGAAACTTCGTTCGCTCGACAGCAATAAACTCTATACCCACCGCCGCGTGGAAGAGATGCCGTGATTCTCTGCCCGTGCGCTGTGGGATCCCGCAAAGCGGCAAGCGATTATCAAAGCGAAGACCGCGGCGAATCCGGGGATTCGTCGCGGTCTTCCAGAGCGATCAGCCTGTCCTCGATTGCGACGGTGGAGTCGCGGGCGAATCGGGCGGAATGCGGTCCCGCTGACGCGGTCACCGTAGGTCATTCAAGCCCTCGCAATAGGTTTGGCACCTCCGACGGAATCTTGAGAACAGGTGATGCGGACGCGTTGTAGATGCGGACTCGAAAGCAGGCAAGAGCGATTTCACGTCCGTTGTCGCTCGTCGCGAACAGTTCATCGGCAACTCGATGGCCGAAGATTGCATGATTCTTCACAAAGCGGATGAGTGGACAGTGAGCAGGGGACAGCCAGACGGAGATGCCCCTTGAAACTTCCTCTGGCTGTCCCCTGCCCACTGTCCACTCCCACCTGCTCCACCGGCGCGGTATGGTGTTTTTTCCGTTCCAGGTGATGCCATGATTTTCTACAGGATGACACCATGACCAATTTTCATTTCGCCGGATCGAATCGCCGTCAGTTTCTACAGGCATCGGCAATGGCCGCCGCTGCGACGATGCTCGGCACCACGCGATTGATGGCTGCCGCTGATCCGTACGCCGGCTTCAAGATGGGTCTGCAGAGCTATTCGCTGCGGGCCTTTGATGTCGAAAAGGCGATGGAACACACGCGGACGCTCGGGCTGAAGTATTGGGAATCGTTCCCTAAGCATGTGCCGATGGGTACCGTCCCCGCACACATCACCACGCAGAAGGAAATCCTTGCCAAAGGCGGCATTACGGTAATGGCGTACGGAGTCGTTGGCTTTGATGCCAATGAAGACGCCGCCCGCCGGACGTTTGATTTTGCCAAGGCGATGGGGATTGTCTCGCTCAGTGCCGATCCTGCGAAGGATAACAAGACGTTCGACATGCTGGATAAACTGGTCGCTGAATATGATGTCGCGATCGCGATCCACAACCACGGGCCGGGGCATCGCTACGACAAGATTTCCGATGTCGTGGACATGGTGAAAGACCGGCATCCGAAGATTGGCGGCTGCGTCGACACCGGCCATTATCTCCGCAGCGACGAAAGCCCGGTCGAAGCGATCGAAAAGTTGGGCAAACGCGTCTTTGGCGTCCATCTGAAAGACGTGAAGACCGTCGAAAAAGACGGTAAGAAGTCCAAGCAGTTCAAGATTCTCGGCGAAGGCGATCTCGACGTGCTTGGGTGCCTGAAGGCGCTCAAGAAACTCGATTACCAATACTGTCTGGCGATCGAATATGAAGAGAACGCCGAGAATCCGATGTCGGATCTCGAAGTTTGTCTGAAGAATGTCCGCGAAGCGGTGAAGAAGATGGGCTGAGGGAAGATCGCAGGGAACAGTGGGCAGTGGACAGCCAGAATGGAAACGAAGTGCATCGAACACGCGCGATTTTCTGGCTGATCCCTGACCCCTGTCCACTTTTCTCACAGGCTTTTGTGACCGCGCATCCAATACCAGCCGATGACGCCAATGATCGACAGGACCATGGCGTAATCGAACGGACCCATGTGGTCCCACCAACTGACGGCGTACCGACGGTAAAAATCGACGTTGTAAATAATCGCTTCGTACATGGACCTTGCCCCTGAGTTCTGAACGGGGGCCCGCTTTCCCGTATGCAAACTCTAGATCACGAATTTCGCCTCGGCAAAAAATTTCCCCCCGTTGCGGATAACGGGTGGGCTAATTGGAGGCATCACACTCTAACGGCGAGATTGTCGCGGTGGATGATTTCATCGTAGGGGACGGACCCGAGCGTCCGGGCGATGTCTTCCGCTCGCTTGCCGACCAGACTGCGGGCCGCCGCTGAATCGTAATTGGTGAGTCCACGGGCAATTTCGTTGCCGGCAAGATCGTATAGCGATACCACCTCCCCTTTATTGAATTCGCCTTCGACCGTCCGCACGCCGATCATCAGCAGTGAACGGCCTTGGTCGATGATCGCCCGCCGCGCACCGTCGTCGAGAATTAACCGGCCTTTGGGAGGCAGCGTGTATCCGATCCAGCGTTTCCAGGCGGGTAACGCGTCCTGTTCGGCGACGAAGAGTGTTCCCACATCTTCGCCACGGAAAATGTCATCGAGCACGTTCGGTCGTTGTCCGTGAGCGATGAACACATGCGTTCCCACGGCAGTTGCCGTCCGCACGGCGTCCAGTTTGGATCGCATGCCTCCGGTGCCGCGGGAACTTTTGCTTGCGCCAACTAAATCCAGCAATTCATCGTCGAATTTCTCGACCAAGGGGATGCGACGGCTGTCCGGCAAAGTCGGGTCACCGGTGAGAAGTCCGTCCACGACGGAAAGAACGATCAGCAGATCGGCGGGCAGCAGATTCGCCACCATCGCCGCGAGCCGATCATTATCGCCGAGTTTAATTTCCTCGGTGCTCACCGTGTCGTTTTCGTTTACAACCGGAATCGTGGCGTACTCAGATAAGGTCAGCAACGTATTGCGGACATTCAGGTAACGATCACGATTTTTGAAGTCGTTCGCCGTGAGCAGCAACTGGGCGGAGTGATAACCGAACTTGCGGAAGTTCACGTCGTACAGGTGAATGAGGTGCGCTTGTCCCGTCGCGGCGGCGGCTTGCAGGTGAGCCAAATCGCGCGGTCGCTCTTTCAGACCGAGTAAACCCATCCCGGCACCGATCGCCCCACTGGAGACCAGCACGACTTTTCGGCCACTGGAAACGATGCCGTGCAGCTGCGCCGCCAAAGCGCGGATACGATCTTCGTCGAGCCGGTCATCGGAAGTGGACAGGACGTTAGTGCCGACTTTCACCACGACGGATTTCGCGTGCGCTAGAATCTGCAGCCGTCGATCTCGTTCCGTCATTTCCATCAAAAAACTCCGCTCCGTCAGCCTATCCCGCCGAATCCGCATATTCTGCAAATCCAAGTGTCGCGTGGTCTCATTCTATCGGCAAACGGAGTGCAGGGACATTTCGGCGTTGTTCGCAGTGTCATACGCAAAGTGGCAAGCGCAAGTGGAATATCGACTTGATTTCACTCTTCACTGCCGATCATCGCGAATTTCAGAATCGTGAGTTGGTCCGCGGTTGCGACGCCGATATGATGGAACCTTCACGGAAGACTTCGCGTTGCCCAGGATGGGACCGCAACCGGGTTCGTTGCCAAAGGACCGGCATGGCCGATCTATTTCACGAGTGCGGAGTTGCGGCGGTCTACCATCTCCCCGGACACGGTGCCAACCGCTTCCTTTCGCGAGATAATCCCTCGGAAGCCGCCCGGCTGATGCCGCGGATGCTGCTGGAAATCCAGAACCGGGGTCAACTCGCGGCCGGAATGAGCGCGCTCGATCCTGCCCGGTCGGAACTGTTGCACACCTACAAGGATGTGGGCACGGTGACCGAGGTGTTCCACCTCAATCATCAAAACGATTACGATGCGTTGATGAAAACGCTCGGCGGTGTCGCGGCGATCGGCCACGTCCGCTACGCCACCTGTGGCAAAGACGATGCCAACAACGCCCAGCCGTTTGAGCGGCCGCACATCGAGAAATCGAAGTGGTTCAGCTTCGCGTTCAACGGCCAACTCGCCAACTATCAGGAACTGCGGGACGAGATTCTGTCCCAGCGGAATTTTCACCTTTCGCGCGATACCGATACTGAAATCCTGATGCACCTGATCGCGCAGCAGCTTTCGGGTGATCGCCGTCCGACGATGATCGATTTGCTACGACATCTGAGCAGCCGCTTCGACGGTGCCTATAACATCGTCTACTTGAATGCTCAGGGAGACATGTTCGTCGCACGCGATCCGCTCGGTATTCGCCCGATGTGTTATGCGATCGATGGTCCGATGTTCGCGGCGGCCAGCGAAAGTGTCGCGCTGGCGAACATGGGATTTGCGCCGTCCAAGATTCACAGCCTCGCGCCCGGGCATGCCATCACCATTCAAAACGGCGAACTGAAGATCGAACAGTTTGCCGAGAGTCCGCGTCACGCGCACTGCTTTTTCGAGTGGATTTATTTCGCCAACGTCGCGAGCACCCTTGATGAACGGAGTGTGTATCTCTCCCGCAAACGGCTCGGCGAGGAACTGGCGGAGCAGGAAGAGTTGACGATGGACGACGATACGATTGTCGTCCCGGTGCCCGACACCGCCAAAGCCGCCGCCGATGCGATGGCGTACATCCTGAAAGTACCGTGTCTGGAAGGGTTGATCCGGAACAGGTATCTCGGACGGACATTCATCGAAAGCAGTGCGAAGCGCGAAGTCAAGGTGCGGATGAAGTACACGCCGCTGCCGGAAGTCCTGCGTGGGAAGCGAGTGTTGCTTGTCGAAGATACGATTGTCCGCTCGACGACGATGCAAGCCCTCATCAGCCAGCTGAAAGACCCGGAACGTGGCGGGGCGCGCGAGGTGCATGTGCGCGTCGCCTGTCCGCCAATCATCGCACCCTGTTTCTACGGCATCGACATGTCGACGATCAAGGAGCTCTTCGCTCCGCGGCATCTCAAGGGAGGCGAACTGACTCCGGAAGTCGAAGCTCTCATGGCAAAGACGTTGGGAGCCGACAGTCTGCGGTATTTGAGTCTGCCCGCGATTGCTCGGAGCGTGGGGCTTGCCGACACGTTGCTGTGTCGCGCGTGTTTGAATGGCGAATATCCGACGGAAGCCGGCCGCGAGTTGTACCAGGTCGCCCTCGAAAAGGCCGCGCTCGCCGCGACCACGTCCGAAGTGGCCAGCCGGACTTACGATACGCCCGTGGCCTCTTTAGCCACCGCGGGCTGCGGTTGATCTTCCCGCTTGCCGCTTAGCGTGATGCTCACGTTCTCAATTTGCTGGATTTGCCACACGATCATGTTGACGGAGCACGAGATCGAGATTCGCGTGCGGTACTGCGAGACCGACGCGATGGGCTTTCTGCATCACGCCAATCATTTCACCTACTTCGAGATGGGCCGCACCGAACTGCTTCGTGCCCAGGGCGGAAACTATCGGGCGGTGGAAGAATCGGGATTGTATCTGGTCGTGGTGAAGTTCGAGTGCCGGTACCATGCCCCGGCTCGTTACGATGATCTTCTGCGATTGGTCACGCGGGTTGAGCGCGTTTCCCCCGCAAAGATCGAGCACAGCTACCGGCTCTACCGCAGCGAACAATTGCTCACGACGGCAAACAGCATCCTCGCCTGTGTGGACAAAGACGGGAAAATCCAGCGGATTCCCGAAGTAATCGCGGAGAATCGTCCTGTTGATGCGCCGCGCGTCATTCCTTCGTCGACGTAATCCGTTTACTCAACTCACGGTTGCCACGTTTGGCCAAACAGCTTCATCCCGATTCCGGCAAGTTCGGGCTGTTCGCGCGCGGCCTGCTCCAGAATCCGTGGATCCACGAACGGCAGAATCACATCGCCGTGAGCGAACTTTGTGGCGACGGACTCGATCTGCTGCTGAGCTTCCGCGTCCAGCTTGTGCGTGGCGCATAACTGATCGAGCAGGGAACTCTGTCGCACGGCTTGATGCAAGTGTTGCCGCCGCCGCGACCATTCCACAATAAAGACGCTGATCCAGACGACCACCAGCGTGACGATCACCAAACCGACAATCCGCGGCCCGATCGTTGACCACAAACCGTTCACGGACGCGGTTGGGGTTGTCGCATCATGAAGGGCGGCAAGCAGAAACACGATCGGAATCCTTCATCAATCACGCACGGTTCGTGGATGAAATTGCCATCCAACGCTGCAATGTCGTTTCCACTTCCGTCCGCACACGTGGATGGGGATCGCTCTGCAAACGTTCCAAAGCCAGAAAGGCATCCTTCGTGGGAATCGTGCCAAGAATTTCCACGGCCGTCCGGCGAACAACGGGGTCGACATCGTCGGTCATGGCGATGAAGGCTTCTGGCACGGTGGCCTGCAGTCCCAGTTTTGCCACCTCGCGAGCAACACGAATTCGCTTTTGACGGATGGGTTGAGCCAGCAGGCGTCGTAACTTCGTCACCGCATCGGCATCGACTTTGAGAACCAACCGCCCGGCGACGCGGGCTTCTTCGGTGGAGAAGTCGTCGACCATCTGAAGCACGCGGTCGATGTTGAAACTTGCCAACTCGCTATGGGCCGCCGAACGTACGTCTTCATTCGGGCTGTCGAGCCGCTCGATCAACAGAGCAAACGCTTCCGGAATTGCATGCTGCCGGAGTTGATGTACGGCCCAGGCCTGTACCTGTGCGTCCTCATCCTCCAGACTTTCCCGGACGACCGCCTGTACGACATCCTCTTCAATCATCGGCAAATGGTCATCTGCGGCTTGGCGGCCGGCTGGAGTGCCGTGGCGGAGTAGCCATTCGTGAATCGCGAGCTTGATGTTGTTCGCCACTTTGGTTGCCGCGATGAATCGCACCAGCGCGGGCTGAAGATTCGGTGGGATGGAAGCAATCAGATCGGGTGCGATATCGAGCCACGGCAGCGATTGAATCTGCCGCAGATACTGTTGCTGCTGCCCGCACAGCCGCTCCTCACAGGTCCGCAGCAGGGCGCCGATCATTTCGGGGTCGGACCGTAGATGAATCGCTTCCAGCACTTTAGGGTGGGGATAGGCCTGCGACAACGCCGCCGCCAGATGTCGGAGCACACCGGGATGCCGACTTTCCAGGAGAATGGTTCCAGCCCGTTCGCGGCACGGCGGCGGCCCATTCCATAACACCCGTTTCACAGCCGGATGCGACGGTTCGGCGAGAATCAGAATCCCCTTAAGGACACTTTCGGGAACCGCCAATTTGTCGTAGTCGGTCGCGGCAGCTTCGAGATGTTTCAGCGCCCATCGACGCAGTGCTTCGGCCGCGAGAAGGCCGTCTTCAGCGGGACGGGTACTGCGACAACTGTCGTACAACGCGTCGATCAGGCTCCACAGCACCTGATTAACTTTGGCAAGATCGCCCAACGTCGGTTGCTTCAGCAGTTCCAGCAAATGTGGGATTTGTTGGAACTGACGAGTCTCTTCGATGATCTTCAGCGCCCGCGTTCGCGACAGTCCATCGCCGCGCAGCAACATCTGTCGCAGCGCAGGTTCCAGGGCATCGCCGGCTTTGCCGATTGCGGCCCGGGCACCCGGCGGCAGGCGATCAAAACGGGACAACAGCTCCAACTGCGCGTTGATGGTCGAGCGGTGGACGATAGCCTCGACTGCGGCGGTCTGGATGATCTCGCGCGGGATTTCGAGGGCCATCATCAACGCTTCGTTCGCGCGGACCATCCCCGAAGCAGCCAGCACGGCCATCGTGGCCTCGACGGGATTCGGCGCGAAGTTCGTCATCGACGCGGTCTTCAGAAACGATGTTGCGGGCACCGTGGACAGTGTCCCATCACCACCCCATCGGAAGCTCTTCGCCGGTTTGTTCACTTTACGCGGAATGGACGGCGTAACCGACACATCCGCTTCTGCCATCACCATGAGGACAATCGGAATTCGTTCACGATACGAACGGAGACAGAAACGCGAACGATTTCTGCAATTGCACTGGGGCTTCGTGAGAGTGCCGCGCGAGTTCGACATGGACTCCGCCGGTGTAACCCACGTCTTTCAACGCCGTGAAGACGGGAACAAAGGCGATCGTTCCTTCACCGAAAGGCAGGTGTTCATGGACGCCGGGTTGCATGTCTTCCATGTGAATATTCCACAGACGATCGGGCCAGCGATGGATCTGTTCGGCGATGGTGCCGTCCTGAAGGCAGTGGACGTGACCAACATCGAGCGTGAGCCCGAACAGCGGATGATTCACCTCGTCGAGCAAACGCTGGAATTCATCGCCAGTCTGGATGAACATCCCCGGCTCGGGTTCAAACGCCAGCCGCACCGCTTGCCGCTGAGCGTGATCACAAAGCGCGCGACATCCCTCAACCAGCCGTGACCAGAGTGTTTCGGTCGGCGTTTGATCGCGATCCGTTCCCGACCAGAACGACACCGCGTCGGCATCCAGCGCTGCCGCCAGATCGATACTATACCGGAGAAAGTCGTGCCGTCGTTGCTGCTCTTCCGGAGTCGAGCTCAACAAGGTGGGCGCGTGCTTTCGTCGCGGATCAAGAATGAACCGTGCCCCGGTTTCGATCACGCAGTGGAGGTCGAACCGCCGTAGCACTGCGCGCATCTGCTCGACATCACCTGGTAACGTAGGCGACCACGGTGGCAGACAATGATGGTCTACCGTAATCGCCACCGAGCGGTAACCGGCCTCGGCAATGAGCGCGAGAGCGTCTTCCCAGCGATGATGCGCGAGACCGTTGGTGTTGTAGCCAAGCCGCATAGTTAAAAAAACTTTCCCAGCCCGGAGCGCAAGCGACGGAGGTCATGTCAACTTTCCGTCGCTTGCGCTCCGGGCTGGGATGGACATCTATTTCGCCGGAGGCGACAACGACTTGATGTACGCGATCACGTCGGCGACCTGTTGCGGAGTCAGGTCTTTCTCCATCCCTTCGGGCATGAGTGACACACCGTTGGAGAGGAGTTCTTCGAGTTGATTCCGCAGCACGACATCTTCCTTCGCTTCCGCACGCCGCAGAGTGACACTGGCGGCGGTCTCGGCGGCGATGAGGCCCGTATAGACCTTACCGTCTTGCGTGGCGGCCGTGTAACTCACGAAAACCGGCTGGGCTTCACGATTCGGATCGAGGAGGGCGATCAGCAGATCGTCAGGGGATTTATTCTGCACGGAGACCAGATCGGGACCGACCGCATGTCCGGTGGTTCCCGCACGGTGACACTGCATGCAGATCTTTGCGTGGACGGCCTGCCCGCGGACAGCGTCACCGACGAGTTCCAGCGCCGGCTGGTACTTTGCCACAACTTCCTTGCGGTTGCTCGCTGCCCCGCCGAGCAGTTTCTTCGCCTGGTCGCGAATCTCCGGCTGCGGATAATTCATCAGGAATTGTTGCTTGTCGCGATCGATTTCACCCGTCTTGATCGTGCCCGCAGCCAACCCTGCGATGAGACCGGCCGCTCCGGTGCGGGACTGCGTCAAACCATCAATCGCTTCCTTGCGCGCCGCCGGGCCGAGGCCCTTCCACTGCGTGAGAACCTGTTCTTCCGCGGGGCCGTGTCCTAGCCGCAATAACGTCTTCACCGACGCCTGCTGCAACTCGGGGGGGGTCTGCGGTGTGAGGAGCTGGCCCAGGGTCGATGTGGCATCGGCCGGGTTGACCAGCGCCAGAATCTGCACAGCAGCCAAACGGCCTTTCAGTTCGCCATCAGTGGCAAGTGCGGCCTTCTGCGCAGCGATTTTTTGCTGGTCCATCTGCCGGCGGACGAGATTCTCCGCGGGGAGTTTTTCGATCACGGTGCTGAGCGATGTGCCCCGTAACCGCAGACCGTCGCCGAGGGCTTGCAACAGTTCGCGCGCCTGAATGTACTGAGATGAAATCTGTGCTTTCGTCAGTTCTTCCAAAAACCGTGTGGCTTCGGCATCGGACGAACTCCCGGCCATTTTTGCAACTTCGCGGACCAGCGGACCGTTGCGCGTGGGATCGTTTGCCATCAACGCGCCACCGAACTCGGCGAGCGATTTGCCGATGGATGTCAGCACGGCCAACCGTAAGTCGGCATCCTTTTCCCCGGCAATCGCCAGTTCCCGCAAGGCTTTGATGACCGATGGCCCCTGGAATTCACCCAGTGAGAATGCGAGTTGCCACCGCACGCGCACATCGGGATCGCTCACCATGGAGACGAGCTTCGCGAGCAATTCGTCACGGCGTTCCTGCACTCCTTCGCTGAGGACCAACGCCTGTTCGCGGACATGTGAATCGGTGTGATTCAAGCCGAACAACACATCATCGGCCGCGACAGATTTCAAGCCGGACAGCGACCACAACGCATGGACAGCCGTCACGGGTTTCGTGTCGGCAGCCGTCAGCAGAGCGTGAAGCGGACTAACCGCCGCGGCGTCTTGTCGTTCCCAAAGGAGACGATGAGCGGTGTCGCGTACCCACCCATGCGGTGACTTCAGGTACTCGACCAGTTCGACCGTGCTCGCCTTCCCCAACTTCGGTGGTTTGATGCGTTCCATGTTGGGGGACACCAACCGGTAGACGCGGCCGCGGTCGTTGCCGCTCTCGAGATCGAGGTGCTCTTTGATGTCCTCTGGAATCGATGCCGGATGTTCGATCGTTTCCCAGTACATATCGAGAACGTACAGCGTGCCGTCCGGGGCGTTGACGAAGTTCGTGGGGCGGAACCAGTTGTCCGTCGAGGCAATAAATTCGACGTTCTGCTCGGTCCGTTCGCCGATGAGTGCCACGCCGTTGGGTCGCAGCGTCTTGCGATGGACGAGGTTCCCGCCCACGTCGCCGATGAAGACATTCCCGTGATACTCGGGCGGGTAAGCAGCGCCGCGGTAAACCGTGATGCCGGTCGCCGAGGTGAAGAAGCCGGTCGCCACGAGTTCGGTCGCGGGAAGGTTCTTGAATTTCGGATCGGCAGCCCGACGGGCGGTGCGGACGATCCGCCACGGTTCGGGCGGACTCTTGCGATAAACCGGAGCGGCGGCGCCTTCCGCGGCAATCGTCCGGATGACGTTACCTCCATTGACCAGCGGATTACGGTCCAGATAGCGTGCTGGGATGACAATCTGTTCGAGGTGATTGCTGTTGTTGCAGACGAAGCGGTTGCCCCAATCATCGATGGTGTGGCCGAACTGCTCCCCCCCCGAGACTGGCGTTAAGGCTTTCTGTGTGGGATCGAGCCGCAGATCGCGACGGCCGAGCACGAACAGCGGCTCGTTCCCTTTTCGTAAGTTCGCGCCCGTGCGACCACCGGCAAAGTAAATGCCGTGGTCGAGATGCCACTTCATGCCGTTGGTGAGCGCCTGAACGTTGTCGGTGTTGAAGCCGGTGAACCACTCTTCGCGGATATCGGCCACGCCGTCGCCGTTGGTGTCTTTCAGATAGAATAGCGACGGGGGCGTGAGGACAAAGACGCCGCCGTTGTAGCAACAGACCGATTGCGGCCACCGCAGTTTGTCGGCGAAGACGGTGCTCTTGTCCATCTTGCCATCGCCATCGGTGTCTTCGAGCAATCGGACCGAGCCCCAGTTCTCGGGTTGCCTGTCGACATACTTCTTCGGTCGCTGCTCGGGCAGGAACGGGTAGTCGCGCATTTCGACGACGTACATCCGGCCGTCTTCGTCGAAGGTTGCGTCGATGGGATCGGCGACGTTCGGCTCCGACGCCACGAGTTCCAGCGAGAACCCGTGCTGAATGGTGAAGGTCTTGGCGGTGTCCTTCGCCTCGACGGGGGGAATCCGCGGCAGAAGTTCCGCCAGATTCGGTTCCGCGGCCGCAGCCATCATCTCCGCACAGACGAAGACGCTCACACCAACCATCGCACACAACCGCATCACGATCTCTCCAAAACGTCGTTCACTTACCCATCACACCGCACGGGTTGGAGCGCCCGGCCCGTTTTTCAATTCCATATCGAATGTCGAAGGCGGAATGTCGAATGAAAGAAGAGGATGCTAGCTTTGCATCTTTTCAACATTCTGCCTTCGTCATTCGACATTTCCCTCACGCATCAAACACCACCCGATCCGCAGCGAATACAGGCCCTTCCACACAGACCCGTTTATAGTCCCAAGTCCCATCATCCTGGCGAATTGGGGCCACGCAACTGAAGCAGGCCCCGAAACCGCACGCCATCGGCGTTTCCAGAGACAGCCATGCGGGAATGTTCGCCTGCGTTGTGATCTTTTGCACGGCGTGCATCATCGGTTCCGGTCCGCAGCAATACACGGCGGTCGGCGGATCGTCGGACGCAATCAGTTTCTGCAGCAATTGCGTCACATAACCGTGATGGCCAATAGTGCCGTCATCGGTCGCGAGATGCGTTTCCACCCCAGACTGCGCGAACCATTCGTTGACTCCAGCGAGATACGCTTGCGATCGCGCGCCGTAGCAGAATGACAGTTTTCGCGGACGTTCGCCCCACTCCCGTTGTGGTTGACCGTAACGGGCTTTCCACAGGGCTTCGCGAATGACTGCGACGAAGGGGGTTTGACCTATGCCGCCGGCGACGATTGCGAGGTGGCCGCCATTCACGACCGGAAATCCGTTGCCGAGCGGTCCCCAGATTTCGAGTTCCTCACCGACCGCCATTGTCGACAACAGATTCGTGAACTTGCCGACGGTGACGTAACCGAACTCGATCCCGCGCGGATTACCTTGGTCATCGCGATGGACATCGAGCAGCGCAAACGGTCGGCCGAGTAACGGGTCACTGCTCTTCGGTGACCGCAGCATGAAGAACTGGCCGGGCACGATCTGCCGGGCGATTTCCGGGCAATCGAGCTGCATCCAATACGTGTTGGTAGCCAGCGGACGATGATCGCGAATGACCGCCTTGGCTTGCACCGCGGCAAACACCTGCCCGGGAAGTTCCAGCGAAGGAATCGTCGCGCCGCAGTTCATCGAGCCATTTTCCTCAGTTTCGTTGCGACCAGCAGACAGTCACTCTTTGGTAACATTGTTAGCTCATCATCACATTCAACGTGTTCGCTTTGATCTCCGCGGTGGTCGTCCGCTATCCGCCACTTTCTTGACGGCCCCGCGCGGCCCTTTTGGTCGGAAGGCTGCACCAGGTTGACGACGTTCCGCAGCAGCGCTCCCAGCGGGACGCGGACGCGGGGGCCGCGGGGTTGGGACACTTTCAGTCGGCGTCACAGTGGTCGTCGCGTCCGGTGGTCGCATCGCGGGACGCCGGATCGTGGACCGCCGTGGTCCTTTGCCATTCGAGAAGTCAACGAGTCCCCGCAGTTCGTCACCGCGTAAGGGACGATACGCTCCCAATTCGAGATCGCCGAGTTTTAGGGGACCGAAGGCGATGCGGCGCAGCGTCATCACTTTATGACCCACGCGGGCAAACAACCGACGGACTTCCCGGTTCTGGCCTTCGGTCATGACCACGTCGAGAATCGTAGCCTGACCTTTCGGGCGGATGTTTCGCAGATCACGCACGCGGAATTTGCCTTCGTCGAAGAAAAATCCGCGACGCAATTCATCCAGCGTTTCCTTCGTCGGCACTCCGGCAATCGTTGCCTTGTACACGCGTTCGACTTGAAATTTGGGATGGGCCAGGCGGTGTGCCAGATCGCCGTCATTCGTGACGAGCAGCAACCCTTCCGTCCCTTCATCGAGTCGTCCGACGGTAAAGAGCCGGGCGTCGGACGGCGGCAACAGGTCAATGACCCGCGTCCGTCCGGCGGGATCGGAGTTCGTACACAAACAACCGGGGGGCTTGTTGACGAGGTAATACAGTTTGCGGTGAACTTTCAATGGATCGCCGTCCACGGTCACCTTTTGGGATTCGATGTCGGCGCGCGTGCCGAGTTCTGTCACGGTCTTGCCATTAATCGCCACACGGCCGGTGGTGATGAGCTCCTCGCAGGCGCGACGGGAACCGTAACCAGCGGCGGCGAGCAGTTTTTGAAGCCGTTCGCCCGAGGCGGAAGTGGCAGCGGAACGGTCGGCAGGCGGACGGGGCATGGCGGGAGCAATCTCATCAAAACCGGGTGCACAAGTGGCACCCAAGGGGCTTCCAGATTACCGCTTTACACGGCGAGAACCAAGGGCCGCCCCTCGAATTGACACCACCACTACCGCGGCTCATGCTGTTTTTGACTCCTCACCCCTGTGAATTCAAAGGAATCTCCTGTCATGTCCCGTCGCCTGCTGATACCGCGGACCGTGATTTCGTTCGTTGTTGCAATGTTCTGTTCCATGGTGATGGCATCGGCTCAAGAGAACGGCATTGGTGATTTTCCCAAATTGAACGAGAAGACCGATTGGCCGTGGTGGCGCGGACCGACTCGTGATGGCAAAGCCGGAACGGAATCCGTACCGACGAAACTTTCGGACAAGGACAATCTCGTCTGGAAGGTGAAAGTCCCGGCTCGCGGGCATTCCTCGCCCATTGTGGTGGGCGACAAAGTCTTTCTCACAACCGCCGACGAAGCGAAGAAGACCCATGCGGTTCTGGCGTTCGACCGTGCCGGTGGCAAGTTGTTGTGGAACGAAATCGTCAGTCGCGGTGGTTTTCCGGCGAAGAACCACGTCAAGAATACGGAAGCCACGCCATCCGTCGCGTCCGATGGAGAACGGCTGTTCGTCACGTTTTATCATCACGATAAGGTCGAAGCGATCGCGCTCGATTTCGCTGGGAAAGTCGCCTGGCGGGAAGATGTCTGTCGGTTCCGTCCACAGATGTATGAGTACGGATACGCACCGTCGCCGCTGATCTACAAGAATACGGTGATTATCGCGGCCGAGTATGACGGCGAGAGTTTCATCACCGCGCTGGATCGGGTGACGGGGAAACGCGTCTGGCGGGCGAATCGGGCGCCGATGATCACGTTTTCATCTCCTGTCGTGGGACGTGTGGCGGGGAAGGATCAGTTGTTGATCTCCGGAGCGCAGAAAGTTGCCGCTTACGATCCCACCAACGGCAAACCGCTTTGGTCGACCGACGGCACGACCTTCGCGACCTGTGGAACCATGATCTGGGAAAACGACATCGCCTTTGCGAGCGGCGGTTATCCCAAGGCGGAAACGCTGGCCGTGAAGGCCGACGGCAGCGGGCAAGTCCTGTGGCGGAATAATCAGAAGTGTTATGAACAGTCGATGATCGTCACCGGCGGTTATGTCTACGGTCTCACCGACAATGGCGTCATGTTCTGCTGGCGTGGGACCGACGGCGAAGAAATGTGGAAGCAGCGATTGAAGGGCCCCGTCAGTGCATCGCCGGTTCTCGCTGGCGGTCATATCTATTGGGCGAATGAACTCGGCACACTGTATGTGTTTCGCCCAAATCCCCAAAAATTCGAGTTGGTCGAAGAAAACCAGATTGGCACCGACTCGTTCCCGAGTCCCGCGATCTGCGGCAATCAGATCTTCCTCCGTGTCGGCACTGGCAACGGTGCCGGTCGTCAGGAATGGTTGTACTGCTTCGCGAACAAGAAATGAGTTCGTTTCTCCGTCCCAGCCCGGAGCGCGAGCGACGGCAGTCAATATCGTGAGACTCAACGCTTCACACGACGATGCGGGTCACTGGAAATCTGCCCGACCGCGGTTGAAGATGGGGAGTCCTGCGATATCGACATCGTTTCAAGAAGACTTCGCCTATGACTGCCGCCGCCGCTTTGATCATTCGCGGGCTGACCAAAACCTATCCCACCCCGGATGGGGAACTGCGGATTCTGGAAGGCGTGAATCTCGAGCTCCCCCGCGGATCGGCCATCGCTATTATCGGACCGTCCGGGGCGGGCAAGAGCACGCTGCTGTACATGTTGGGTGCGCTCGACACGCCGACTCAGGGCACGATCACGCTGCTCGGAGAAGATCCGCAGGGGATGAATCCGCATGCGATGAATCCTACGGAACAAGCCGCGTTTCGCAATTGGCACGTCGGCTTTGTGTTTCAGGACCACCACTTGCTGCCGCAATGTTCGGTCTTGGAAAACGTGCTGATTCCGACGCTGGCGGGTGCCGGAGTCACCGCCGAGATGGAAACCCGCGCTCGTCATCTGCTGGACCGCGTCGGCCTGTCATCGCGGCTGGATCATCTGCCCGCGAAGCTCTCCGGTGGCGAACGCCAGCGAGTCGCCGTGTGTCGGGCGTTGATTCATCAGCCGGCATTGCTGCTCGCCGATGAACCGACGGGCAACCTCGACCGGGCGAGTGCCGAGGCCGTAGGGACGCTGTTGCTCGAACTGCAACGCGAACAGAACACGATCCTGATTTGTGTCACGCACAGTCTCGAACTCGCAAATCGCTTCCCCAGAAAGTTTGAACTTCGTGATGGGCACTTAAACGAGGTGTAAAGCGGCTATTTGTTCCGCCGACAGAATCGGGGCGGGGGCCCCGATCTATGGTGGTTGTTGTCGAATCACACGATAGGTTGGGGCCCCTGCCCCAACTCTTTCCGGGTAGTGATCTTGATATCCACATTGACGCGCAATGGATTGATTTTCCGAAGTCTGCTGTTTGCGTGGCGCACTAATCTCGCGATCGTGCTCGGCGTTGCCGTCAGCGCCGCAGTGATCGGCGGGGCGCTCATCGTTGGGGATTCCGTCCGCGCGAGCCTGCGGCAGATGACATTGGATCGACTCGGCAACGTCGACGGTATCGTCACCGGGCCGCGATTCTTTCGTCAGGAATTGGCGGCGAAGAGCGATGCCGCGCCCGCCATCGTGATGGTCGCCGGAGTGCAACGAAAGACCGACACCGTCACGCGCCGCGCCGGTCAGGTGAACGTCTACGGGATCGAAGCCGCCGGCTGGGCGATGCTGCTCGGTCAGCGAGAACAATTGCCGCAAGGACCGGCAGTGGTGATCAATCAATCGCTGGCCGATGCCTTGAATGCGGCCGTCGGTCAGGAAATCACGATCTGGATTGAACTCCCCAGTGCCGTGCCGCGAGATACGTTGCTCGGAAAACGCGACAACGATTCGCAGGAAGTGACTGTTACCGTCGGCAACATCCTGCCCGATGGCCCCGGTGCGGCACGGTTCGGACTGAATCCCACGCAGCAACTGCCGATGAATGCATTCGTCGCGCTCGACACATTGCAGGACGCGCTCAACCTTGCGGAGATCAAACCGACGCGGCGTGATCCCGTCGGTGCCGTGGCGCGGATCAATTCGCTCCTCATGGGAGACAAGGAGGCAACGCAACAGCCACAAGCCATCGCGGAACAGCGTACGGAGCGAATCAAGTCACAATCGACGCTCGCCGACCTCAATCTGCGAATCGTGCACGACACCTCGCTGAATGTGCTCGTGGTCGAAAGCGAGCAGATGATTTTGGAAACACGGTTTGCCGATGCGGCGAAAGCGGCCGCGGAAAAGCTGGGCGTGCCGTCGTCGCCGGTGATGGTCTATCTCGCTAACTGGGTGCGGCATCCGACCGATCCGAATGCGTATTCGATGTACTCGACGGTTGCGGGGCTGGATGTCCTCGCGTTACAGACCCCGTTCGGTCCGTTTGAATTCGTCGGCGGCGAGCCCGCTCAACTCGCCGAAGGTGAAGTCATCATCAACGAGTTCCTCGCGGAAGACCTCAAAGCTAAAGTCGGGGACAGCATCCGCTACGGTTACCACATCGTGGGATCACAAGGAGAATTACCAGAAGAAGAACGCTCCACTGTGGTTCGTGGCATCGTCAGGATGACCGGGCCGGCCGTCGACAAAAATTTGACGCCGCATGTGAAAGGGGTGACGGATGTCGATTCTCTGAGCGACTGGGATCAGCCGTTTCCCATGAAGCTCGACGAAGTCACACCGCGCGATGACGAGTATTGGGACAGCTATCGGGCGACGCCGAAAATGTTCTTTCGCCTGCAGGATGCGCAGGCGATGTGGCGCAGCCGGTATGGTTCGCTGACTTCGGTCCGCATTGCGATCCCCGAGGGACAAACGTTTGAATCGACACGGGATGAAGTCGCAAAGTTCATTCTCGATCACATCAATCCGGCAGATGTCGGATTGGCTGTGCAGCCGGTCAAAGCCATCGGTCTGCAGGCGGCGAATGGAGCCACCGATTTCACCGGTTTGTTCATCGGCTTCAGTTTCTTTTTGATTCTCGCGGCGATGATTCTCGTCGGACTACTTTTCCGCCTGGCTATCGAACAGCGCGTGCGGCAACTCGGCTTACTGGGGGCGATCGGGTGGTCGCCGCAACAGATTCGACGGCACATGCTGAGTGAAGGGGCCGTGCTGGTGGCCATCGGCAGTGTGCTCGGTGGTATGGCTGCGGTGTTGTATGCACAGGGCATGATCTACGGTTTGACGACGTGGTGGATCGGCGCGATCGGGACGAAGTTTCTACGGGTCGATGTGCAACCGCTGGCCGTGATGAGCGGTGTGCTCGCCGCGGCAGTCACGTCGTTCGGTTCGATTGCCTGGGGGCTACGGCAACTGCGGACGATCTCGCTAAGAGAGCGTTTGGTGGGCGTCACCGAGGTTGATGTCACCCATGCGACCACATCGAAAGCAGGACGACGGGCGGCCATCAGCGGTGGATTCGCGGCGATGTTGATTCTTGCATCGGGGTTGGGATTGATGCCCGCACAAGAGGCATTTTCCGGGTTCTCGTGGGCCGTGGTGTCGTTTTTCATCGCGGGGATATTATTCCTGGCAAGTGGGCTGTGGGCGTTCTCGGCGTGGTTGCAGATCGGCAAACAAAGTGGCGTGCGCGGGCATGGCTTAGCGGGGATCGTACGGCTGGGTGGTCGCAATGCCGCACGACGAAAACAACGCAGTGTGTTGACGACCGGACTCATTGCATCGGCCACCTTCGTTGTCGCCGCGGTCGCTGCGGGTCACAAGAACCCGGCGCGAGAAGCTCCGGACAAAGCGTCGGGCAACGGTGGTTTCACGCTCGTCGCGGAAAGCAGCAGTCCGATTCTGTACGACTTGAACACGGCCGAGGGACGCTCGAAGGTCAATCTCGAAGCCCGCACGCCGGAACAAGCGGCGGCTCTGGCAGCGATGAAAGTCTTTCCCTTCCGTGTGAAGCCCGGCGAAGATGCCAGTTGTCTGAATCTGTTTCAAACCCGCGCTCCAACGATTCTTGGCGTCCCAGAAGCCATGATCGAGCGCGGCGGTTTCAAATTTGTCGGTGGCGGTTCCGAAATGTGGAAAAAGCTCCACGGCGGCAATCTCTTCACCGCAGGAACATCGGCAGACGACAAGGAAGTTCCCGTGCTTGGCGACATGAACACGCTGATGTTCAACCTGAAGAAAGGCGTCGGCAGCAAGCTCGCCTATCCCGCGGAAGACGCCACTTTTCAATCATGGCTGACGGTGCAAGGTATGTTCGACGGAGCCGTGTTCCAGGGTGTGCTCCTCATGTCGGAAGAAAACTTTCTGAAGCTCTTCCCCGAGCGGAAGGGGTTTCAATATTTCCTGGTGGAAGTCCCGCCGGAGCATGCCACGGCAGCAGCGGAAATGCTGGAAACCGAACTCGCGGAGTACGGCTTCGATACTGAACCGGTCGCCGAACGCCTGGCCCGGTTTCTCGCGGTGCAGAACACCTATCTTTCGACGTTCCAATCGCTCGGTGGACTGGGGCTGTTACTCGGCACGTTTGGCTTGGCGACGGTGATGCTTCGCAATGTCCTCGAACGACAGCCGGAGCTCGCGCTGTTGCGGGCCGTGGGTTATCGGTCCGGGCAAATTGCGGGGTTGATCCTCAGCGAAACGGCCTTGCTGCTCTGCTGGGGACTTATCACTGGAACCGTCGCGGCGCTGCTGTCGATGGGGCCGCACCTGGTGAGCACCGGGGCCGATGTGCCATGGATCTCGGGAGCCGGGTTGCTCATCGCCATTGCCGTGACGGGTTTATTGTCGGCGGCGTATGCGGTGCGGACGGCGCTTGCGGTGCCGATTGTTTCCACGCTACGCGGCGAGTGATCAGAGTAACTCGCCTTCGGTGGCGATGTTGAGCGGTGCCGGTAAAGTCTGTTCCGGGATCCGGCGCGGTGGCCACACGCGTTCATACGGTGGTTCCCATTGTGGGGGCACAACAGCGATCGGTGCGGCCTCCACGAACTGCGGTGTGGGCTCGACAGGCCGCCCGGGAGCGATCAACACCGGCGGCGCAATAATTCGCCGTAATTCGTGCATCACGCTGGCGGCCTCGCTGCCGAACTGCTCGTCGACGTACTGTCGCGCCGCGGTCGCATCCGGCGTGATACACAACCGTCGCCACAACGCCCGACACCGTTTCCATTGTTCGGCGTCACTCGGCGCGAACGCCAACCCACGGACCAACAGCTTCCACGCCTCCAGTAATTCATGCCGTTCGATCGCTCGATCCGCGAGCTTTCGCCAGACTTCCGTCAAAGTGGGATCCTTGGCGACCGCGCGCTCTAACCGAGTCCAATCGGGTTCGCCGCGATGGCCATTCTTGCCCGGTAAATCGGCCAGATACCAATCGTAACGCCCGTTCCATGTGGGGTGTGTTACCAGCCAATAGGGATAGATCAACAAGAGATGGGCCGCCCAGAACGCCAGCCGTTGCAGTCCTCGCCACGAGTGCCCCACAGCCCCCGCACTGGCCGCAAGATAACCGTACGCCAACCCCGCCGCGTGGGCCCCGTTCGCAATCGGCATGATTTCCACGAGTGTCAAAAAGACCATCGCGCCGAGGGCCGCCAACGTATAGATCAGAACTTCTGTGGTGAGAAACAGGGACACCACTGGGTCACGCCGCCGCAATGCCCACAAGGCTCCGAAGATGGCACAGCCCACGCCGGAGTAGCCGATGGCATAGCGTCCGGCAAGATATTCCGGCAAGGTGACGACTAACATGGACCCCAGGAGCAGCAGCAGGTACTTGAACCATCCCCAACGAGATTCCAACAGTGTGCCGTAATAGGAGACGAATGAAAGATTCAAAATGAGATGCAAGAAATTGACATGGTGTAAATTCGTTGCGGGAATCCGCCACCATTCGCCATCCCAGAGATCGAACGGTCCTTCCAGGTTCGCGTCGATCACCTTGGAATGATCGCCGTCGTGCGTGACCCATTGCAGCGCTTCGATGCTCCCCCATTGCCGCCGCAACTCCCACAAAGGACGTTCCGTCGTATCGGTCATCCCGAAGGTCACGGCGAACACCCCGACCAATACGACTTGGCTGAGAGTGGTCACGGGGGCACGCCAAGGATGAAGCAACGACATCATGGCTCGCTATTCTGCCACCGCGGCATCGGCGGGGACGAGTCGGGAAGCGATCATGAAGCCGACATTCAGCAGGACCGTGAGCGCAAGATAAATCGCGGCCGCCGCGATGCCATACGGAACATAGACGAGAAACGCCGCATCGCGGACCCGCGCGGGCCCCATCGGTTTATCCGGCTCTTCTGGCAAATAGTGTACTTGGACCTTCTCCCCGATTTCTCGTGTCGTATAGACATCGGCGGGCTTCCAAACCACTTGGTGCGTCTTGCCGTCACCATCCGCATATTCCACGGTGAGCGTATCGGGCCACGTGGCTGGCGGCGGTGGATCAACCGCGACGACGGTTCCCTCCACCATTGTGGCGTTGTTCCATCGCTGTTGAAACTGCACTCCTTGCCACGCGATGATGCCGATGGCAATGACACAGACGACGGTTAGCAATGTTTGCAGCCACCCGACGAGCGTTTTTTTCGCCGATGTCGGCGCATCAAAGGCGTTCGGTAATTCCGCCTGACAGAGGATTTCGCGCTGCGCATCGGTGAGCGGTCCTGATCCATATGCCGGAACATGAATCGGCATCCGAATCGCTATCTGCTCGACTTCGCCGCGATACACCTTCAGACCGACGCCATACGACTTCACCCACAACGTGCCGTTAATGATCAGTTCGCGATTGGTCACCGGAGTTGGTGGAGGTTCAACGCTGCCACGGGGATCATCGTTGTACGCGGGTTCGAGTCGCCACAGCGTGTCGTCCGCGGCGATGCCCCACTCGTCAATCACCTCTTGAACGCGGCGATCAATCACCGGTTGGCCATTGACCAGCGTGCGGTCGTCGGACGCGATGATTTGCAGCAGCCGATGCGGTTCCTCCTCCTCAAACGTCAATTCGAGATCGCCGTCTTCGAGTTCAAGGTACGACGGATCCTCTTTCGGCCCGTCAAATTCAATCTCGGCGGCATCGAGGCGTTCCACGATCGATTCGCGATCGAGGTCCAACTCCAGCGGGCCCATGCCGCGGCCGAGCACGATCTGCCAGTCGTCATCTTCCATGATCGCTCTCCGTAGATCACGCTTCAGGTTTCAAAAGATCGAGGCAAATCACGTGGGTTTCCGATCGCAAAAACAACCGACCGCGGGACAGGATGGGGGCCGCCCAACTGGGATGGCCGATCTGCTTGAACGATGTCCGGCTGATTTCTTCGAGCTTGGTCGGGTTTGGTTTGACGAGTGCCAGGGTACCGCGCTCGGCCAACACGATGAACTTTCCATCGGCCAGCAGCAGCGAACCGCGTCCATAAAACGGCCAGGGGATTTCTTTGCCGGTTTCTTTATCCTTGATCTTGCCCGTGTTGGGATCCTGCTCCAATTCATCCAAGGGGCGAAGCATCCCATTCGACTCCCATTCCACCTCTGCGGTGTCCATTTTCACGCACTGCAATAGACTCTCTTGCTCATGGCGACCGGAAAAGCCGTAGACATAACCATCGAGCGCGATCGGTGTCGACCAGTGACACGCCAGCCCGCGCGGCTTCCGCCACACTTCATCGAAGGATTTTCCGTCGGGATGCACCTTAAGCAAGGCTGCGCCAACATCGTACGCAGCAGTGAGGAGAATCTGGTCATCGACGACGATCGGCCGGGCCGCATTGACGGATTCGTGAATCTTCGACCGGAACCAGTATTTGAAGTTGAAGGCTCCGGTATGAGGGTCCAGCGACACCAGTCCTTGACGCAGCAGACAGAGCAGATGCGGTTTGCCGTGGATTGTGGTGACGACCGGTGTGGAGTAACTGACGAGCATTTCCTCGCCCGTCCACTTGTAGGGCCGCTTGCCCGATTCGCTGGTGGCGGGAACGCCGTCCCACGTGTCTTTGCCACCCCGTTCCCAGAGTGTTTTTCCGGTGTTCGAGTCGAAGGCGACTACGGCGGAATTGGGCTGGCCGCCGACGAGCACGATCAATTTGTCTTCGTGCAGAATCGGCGTACAACCGAAACCGAAGAAATGATCGGGGACATTCCATTCCGTGGCGAGATCGTGTTCCCACACTTTCTCACCCTTGGCGAGACTCAGGCACAGCAACTTTCCTTGCGGGCCGAGTGTGTAAGAATGAGTCTTCGTCAAGACGGGCGAACAGCGCGTGCCGCCGTTGAAGCCGTAGGGGTCTTTGAAGTCGGTGTCGTAGTCGTATTTCCACAACGACTCGCCGCTTTGAGCGTGTAAACATTCGACGATCTCGCGATCCTTCAGGCGATGCATGACCACCAGTCGTTCGCCTATTACCGAAGGGGGCGCGTAACCTTCTCCCAGCCGGCGCTCCCACAACAGCGGCGGACCTGCTTCCGGCCAGAAATCGAGCAGTCCCGTTTCTCCGGAGACTCCAGTATCTCGCGGACCGAGGAACTGCGGCCAGTCCTCACCCGGCCGCGTGGATTCGAGCGAGACTTCCTGAGACTCGGAAAGTTTTGCCCGACCGGCGGGTTGGGCATCCGCGGCATCTTTCTCCGCAACAGTCAATGTCCCGGAAGACGAACCGGCGTCGAGCACGACATCCGGTTGCGCCTTCGCGGCGGAACAGCCCGCCAGCCACACGATCAGTACCGCAGGCACACAACGACAGGACAATCGCACGAACAAATTCACGGGGACTTCTCCCGACGGAAAACAGGATTACTCAGGCGGCCGCGGGTCGGACGCGTCGAGTTCCCTCAAATCGTATACCTGAAAGGTCGCATTGTGGTAGACCGGCGGGAGTTCCATCGGGCCGAGTTTGTCGGTGACGATGTGCGTGATCCCGGTTTGCTGCCGCAGCGAGCGCAATTCCGCACGGGTGTACAACCCGTCTTCGAGGAACTCCGTCGTCTGTTTCGTGAGCAATAACAACCGGCGATTCCACTCCACAATCCCGCGGGCATCCTGCGGACAATCCTTGAAATTGACGTACTCCGGCCGTTCCGCGAACCACTTGAATGTCCAACTGTAATGCGGTGTGTGAACCAGCACATCGGGTGGGGTGTGTGACTTCATCCATGCACAGACATCGCGCCAGTCGGGGTCGTGGACGAAGGCGTACCGCTCGGCGGAAGTGGCCCGCTGTGCTTGCCACAGGGACGCAGCGAAGAGTATCGCCGCGATGATGGTCAAATTAATTGGCGAGCGGGGGGAGGTGAATCTCCCCGGTGGCTGATTTGAAACGCGAATCATCGAGGGGACTAAGGTCCCCCCGCTCGCCATGAACTGCCACGCAACTATCGCCGGTAACAGCGCGTCCGCCAAACGAAATGGATAGAACTTCAACAGGTGCATCCGCCACTCGAAACCGGGCATTTGCGCGGCGGGGCGTGGTCCCCAACCGATTGCCCATCCGCACATCGCGAACAGCATTGCCGCCGCGACAACTCCATGCAGCCACCACCACAACGGCGATCGGGGACCGCGCACAAGGCCGATAATCCACACAACGGCTAATACGCCATAGCCGAGATAGGCCCGTGCGGGAAACATCATCGGGTCGAGATGATGATTCAGCCGGTAGAAGACTTGCAGGTACGTTCCGGCATAGCGGGTCGGAGCATCGACCGGTGCGAGGATCAGCCGCAGCGCCGGAATCATTCCCGGCGCGGACAACACGCCCATCACCAGGATGGCGACGAACAACATCAGCCACGATGGCCTCGTCGATGCTCGGCTAAGCCACATGCCCACGGCGGCGAAACCCGTGGCGAGGACACCCCATAAACCGACGACGGGATGGAACGCGATCGCCACGCCCATTGCAGCCGCGCTGGCATACCAACGACTCTCCGCCAACTGCGCCCATGCGAAGAAGAGCAGTCCGTAGGTAATGACCTTGCTCTCGACACCGCCGACAACCCATTCGCCGGACCAGTTCCCTGCGGTTTGCAGGGTGAGAAAGAGCCATGCAGAGACGACTCCGGCCCACGGCAATGTGGACAGGCGGCGAGCGAGGACTGTCCATCCCCCCGCCAGCACGGCGAGCGAGACCACGCGGCCGATCCAAGCAGCCACCGGCAGCGAACACCACGTCGTGAACCAACCCAGCGTGGCGAAGAAGACAACGTGAGCGTCGGCCGATTCGAGAAACATATCCCCGGCACACCACGTCGGCTGCCAGTAATGCCTGGCTTTTGACAGGTAGTGTGGCTCATTCAGTGCCGGGACGGGCGTGGACAACGCCGAGTAAAGGAGAAAACTCACCCACACCAGCGCAGCATCGAACCAGCCGGATCGCGGAGAGATCGCGCGGACCTCTGCCGCACGGTTATCCTGGGGGAGTGCTGAGGGCACGGCGGCTCCCTTGGTCTTCAGGATCACATCGCCGCCGGGCCGACGCGCAGTCCACAACGAGAATTACTTCGCTTTCTTCACAGCCTTCTTGGCCGTTTTCTTCGCCGCCTTTTTAGCGGCTTTTGGGGCAGCGGTCTTCTTCGCCGCGGCTTTCTTGGCCGGTGCAGCGGCACCTGTACCGAAAGCACGATCCCAATTGGACCAGAACTTGGGGTTGGTTCCGGTGCGCACAATCGGTCCACTCATAAGTCATTTTCTCCGACAAAAGGAATTCGAACCGCCCCGAGTCCTCATGACTCGACGTGGGTCGGATTCTGTGAATTTGCCCTACGAGTTGTCAAGGCGTTCCGGCGGGGAATGACGCGGACATGCGAATACAGTCGGCTGACGGGATGTTCCGCAAAGCGCAAGTGAGGGGGGTTACTTTGCGGCGACGGTTGGGAGCGCGTCGCAGAGGCTGAGCGCGCGGAGGGGAAAAGCAGTGCCGCTGTAGGTGATGAAGTGCCAACTGTCGGTGTTGAGCGATCGCGTCCACCAGCGACCGGATTCGCGCTGATTCTTGAGCAGCCACGCGACGCCCTTCTGAATGCGGGGATCGTTCGCCGGCATACCGGCTTCACGCAGGACAATGATCGCCAATCCGGTTTGATGCCCGTCACTGGGCGGTGCAGCGAACTCGGGTTCCGCTTTGAGCTTCGCGGCGCGGTTGCCCTTGCCCCATTGTTCCGGGGCACCGAACGTGCGGATCGACCAGCCCCCGTCGGCTTGTTGCTTCTTCCAGACGAGATCGATGAGTTCCTGCTTCTTATCCGTGGTCAGCAGGTCGGGCATGCGGGTGGAAGCCCACAGCAACAGCACTCGGCCGTAGTCCTGCGGCGGGGTCTCCGTCTGCAGGTACCGTTTGAGATGGGCCAGGCCGGTTTTCAAGGCGTCATCATTCAGGCTTGTCAGCCATCCCGGTGCGGCAGCGACCGCCATTGCGGCGACGGTGGCTTCGTGGAACGCGTCCGATTCGTAGGGCGGCCAGCAATCGAGCGTGCCCCAGGTGCCGGTTTCCAGTTGAAGCTCGAACATCAATGCGAGCGCTTGCTTTGTTTCTTCCGACAACGTTCCGGTGACATGGGCATCCCATTCGGCCAGCCCTGCGGCTATGTAGATCACTTGGGCAGGACGAATGCTCTTCTTCAAGTCGGCACGGTCCATCACCGCGAGTTGTTTCAGATTGTCGACGGCGAATGTTCGCATGGATTCCGACGGTTTGCCCAGCTTCGGGGTCAGTGCCGGACGGATGGTCATGTAGGTGCCGTTGGTGTGGCAACTCATGCATTTGCGGGCCCCGTTCCACGCCGCGGCTCCGTGTTCGAGATAATCGACTGCGTGAGGCAGCGAGAACTCCATCCGCACCGGTTCATCGGCGGTGGCCTGCGGGACGCGGATGTCGCCGAACTCGTACTGATGCGGATCGGCCAACAACGATGCCGCAACCATCAACTGCAACACGGACCATGCCATAAGAGTCCTTCCCGCAAAACAGGGGGATCGTCGCTTTTACGAGGCCGAAATGGGCGTCTGCTTGTCGGCAGTCTCGGCAGCGCTAACTGATGTCTGCGGATCATCCGGCGGTGGGTCGAAGTCGAACGGTCGGGGGGATTCATTGTTGTCGAACGGGGTTGCGGCACTGTTGAACACCCCCCCATTGAACACACCGAGGTCCGGCAGTTCGGAGGGAAGCGGCTTCACCCCCGCCCGTCTGGCCTGGAAGGTGGTGTAGGCATAAACCGCGGCGGCCACGACCAACAAACCGATGGCCAGCGAAATGTAGAGCCCCATGTTCGATGGGGCCGGCTTGGTCGAGACCGCGGGGCCAACCATCCGCACGCGGCCGACCAGCAAGGGCGCACCGCGCGTGGCTTCAAAAGCCGTGTATTCCATCACCTTCAGGAAGTACCCGACGAAGACGACTTCGCCGGTGACATCGGGGCCGATTTTCAACCCTTCGGGCTTCTCGGGAAAGACACACACGTAGGGAAACGACTTCGAGTCTTCGGTCCAACCCCACATCTCGTAGAGTTCTTTGATCCCGAGATCGTTGTTGGGGGTGCCGTCTTCTTTGCGAGGCGTGTCGTACTGCAGCACACGGCGGACGTGCATCCGCAGCTTGATCAGTTTGCCCTGATACTTTTGCGGCTCTTCCCAGATCTGTGAGAACGCCACATCTTTCAAGGCTCGCTGTTCCAGGTCGCGGGTTTTTTGGGTGTGCGCCCACTCCATCAGTTGCCAGTAGAGCAACATCTCCCGCGGCTTTAACGGGGTCTTATTGGCGATTAGTTCCAGCTTCGATTTGAAGTCGGCGAATTCCGCGGGGTCGAGATCGTTCGGGCCGGGAATGACCAATTCCGGCTTCGCGGGCGTGGTTGATTCGACCTTCTGAGTGGCGACCGTTTGCGGTTCGGGATCTTCCGCGTAGCCGAGCCAGCGCCACGTCGCGGGGTCACCCATGCGGGTGTAGAGCATCCACATGACGGCGAGGCCGAACAGCAGGGAGATCACGCGCGACGGCGGGATCGACGAACCATACGGCCGGACGGTGCGGCGACGCATTGTGGTCTCTCCCGCGGGTTAGAGCGTGTCTACGGCATGGCCCCTTCGGGCATTTCGATGAAGCTGATTCGTTGCAGCAGTTTGCCGTCGGGCAGCTTTTGTTTGGTGCAGAGATCGACGAGCTTCATCAATTCATCGTAGCGCAGACGGGGGTCGACGGAAAGCTGAATCCGGTCGAAGGGAAGTTGCGCCCCGTTGAAGACGACTTTCAGTTCTTCGTTAATCCGACCGAGCAGCACTTTGTTGAGCGCCCCTTTGGAGATTGGGCGGGCACCCATTTTCACCACATCCGCGTCGCCGCGTTCGTTCGCGGTGACGAACAGGTTCAGCGTGTTTTCGTCGGAAATCTCCGGGCCTTCGTTGCCGGCACCCTCAACCGGCTTCGTATCCGGATTGGTGATCGCCACCGGCGGCGGCAGATGCATGCTTAACTGCCCTTCCACCGGAGCCGGCTTGAAGGTGAGCACGAAGAAGGCGAGCATCTGGAACGCCATGTCCAACATGGCCGCCAGATTCAATTCGACGTTGGCACTCTTGGTTTTCTTTCGGTGACGACGGCTCATGGTCACTGCTCCCGCGTCATGGCACTGAGGGAAAACTGGCGATAGCCCACATCCTGGCAGGTGCGGATGACCTGATTGAGCATCGAGAACTTCACGTCCTTGTCCGCCCGCACAATCACCGGAACGGGGAGCTCCTGGCCTTCTTTGTACTCCGTGCCCCCCGCCTGCAACTGCAGCTTCACGAACCGGGCTTCCCGCTTGATGAACGGTTCGATCTCGTGGTTAATTCCCGCGCTGCGGATTTTTCCCTCCGAGTTCAGGTTGATCAGCAGCGGCTCCAGTTTGCCTTGCCAATCGAGCGGGCGCGCGGATCCGAGGACCGGCAGCTTGAGGCTGAGGTCCATCGAGGCCCCTTTGAAGTTCGTCACCAGCATGAAGAAGGTGATCAACTGAAACACGAGATCCAACATCGGTGTGAGATTGGGATCAATGCTTTCAGAACTCTGCGCCGACATCAGCAATTCCCCGCAGCGGAATGGCAAGGACTCGAATCATGGACAAAGACGCCCGATGCTGCACGAGGGCATCAGGCGGTTGGAGCTGTCGCCGCAGGGGCGGCCGGCGGAGGCGGGGCCTTGGTTTGAGCGGTGGTATGCACGCGGCGAATGAAGTCATCCGCCTTATTCATCGCCATCAGACTGAACGTTGAGACGCGGTTCTTGAACACGGCGAAGAAGTAAATCGCCGGGACCGACAGCGCGACCCCTTCAAACGTGATCAGCAGCGCTTCCGAAATCCCCCCGGCGACTTCGCTGGCCTTCATCTGCGTGCCCGACATGGCGATGGTGCCGAAGCTGGCGATCATGCCTTTCAGCGTTCCCAGCAACCCGATCATGGGGCCGAGCGACCCGATGACGGCGAGCATGCTGATCCGCTTTTCCATTTCGACGGTGATCGTTTCGCCGAGGCGGTCGATCGATTCACGGGCTTCGGCCAGCCCACCGGAGAGAGCCGCCATCCCGGCCGCGATCAATTGGCCGAGTTCGCTCGTGTTTTCCTTGGCGGTCTTGTAGATGCTGTTGTAGTCCCGCTTCTGCAGCATCCCTTCCACTTGCTCCATCAACTCGGGCGGGCAGACGACCTGCTCGCGGAGTTCGAGGAAGAGCTGCACGACGAGGGCCACGAAGTAGATGGAAATGATCAGCAGGACCGCACCGATCCAGCCGGACGTGTGCATGATCCACCACAGCGTGCTCTGCTTTTCGCCTTCGCCCGCTTCTCCTTCTGCGGCCGGTTCACCGCCCCCCTCGGCTGCGGGGGCTTCCGCAACGGGTTCGGGTTCGGCTTGAGCGGAAACCGACAGCGGCCGCATCGTGGTCGTGGCCATCGCTACCATCAGTACCAGCCACAACCATAGCGGCGCCCGCGAACGCTTTTCGAGCAAAGGCATGTCTGACTCCCGGTCCTTGTGAGAAGTGTGAATTCTTCGAGCCTGCACTGCCGCCGCGGCGCTGTGCGTGGATACTGTCAACCCTGCAATCGGTCACGCGTTTCCGACCAGGGATGTGTCGAACGAACGTTACCGATCACCACCTCGAAACCGTTCTGGGAACGCGATTGTCCGCAGAAATCAACAGGAATCGTCTTCCCGGCCGAGGTGAAAGTGAGCCCTGATTCATACCGCGCCGAAACACCGTTGAGAAGTATCTCTGTGCAGAACCCGCGGTTTCTCGCAAGGGTTCGTCGCAAAGTCTGATCAAAAGGCCAGTTTTGCGGAGGTTGCCTCCTCAAAGTGTCACTTGGCCAACAGCTTTGCGAGGAGGAATTCTTGCGCATTCGCAAACTTTTCCGATTTCGCAGTCTTGGGGATTTCGAGGTGACATTCCGCCCCGGCTGCATCGGCTTTCTCCTTCAGCTTGACGCCATAAACGGGGTGATGAATCCCGTGCCCGGCGTCTTTGGACGGCAGCGTCATGTCCCCGCCATACGTCATATACAACGGCGGATCGTTCTTGTCGACATGGTTGTAGGCCGAGAATTCCAGGTACAGAGCCTTATGCTTTTCGTAGTTTTCGAGCGCCCCTTCGATGGTTTGTTCCCCGACGGCCATGTTGATCATGCGGTGCTTGAGGACGTTCGGACCGAGCCACGGTTCAATCACTTTCGGATCGATCGACGTTTGCCCGGCAGTTACCGCCGCGGCACAGACTCGCGTCGATTGCTTCAGCACGGGATCGGTTGCATTCGCGTCGGCCAGATCGTCGTGATACAGCAGCCACATCGATGTACACGCCCCGGCACTTCCCCCGGTGAGGGCGATGTGATTCGTGTCGATGTTCCATTCTGCTGCTTTGGAGCGGAGAAACTGAATCGCGCGGGCGGCATCGTGGACCGGTGCCGGCAGGGGATTGTCCGGCGTGAGGCGGTAATTGATCGCTGCGCAGGAGATACTCTTGTCCAGATAGGGTTTAAAGCGGGCGGTGCTGCCCCCCTTGTCACCGCCGACCCAGCCACCGCCGTGAATGTAGACCAGCAACGGCCGCGGTCCATCGCCGTCGGCTTTCCAGAAGTCGAGGACATTGCGGGCATGCGGTCCGTACGAAACCTCTTTTGCGGTGGCGGGAATTTGCGGTTCTTGAGGAGCGGATTTTTTCTTCGCGACCTTTTGATCCTGTGCCTCGGCAGCAGTAACCGACATCGCCAGCAGCAACGCAAACAGACAACGAGACATCGCGGACCTCCGGGAAGTACATCCAGGCCAAGGGGAAGCGGACACCGTCTAGCCATCGAATCAAGCAACCGTATGTTACCAATCCGCGACGCGGTTTCTAAAGGCTGGCAAGCGTGTCGGCACACGAACCCGTGCGAAATATGTTACGATCCGTCCGTGGATTTCTCGCTGGCCAAAGGATCGCCGTATGGTCTATTCGCGCCGCACGATGTTAAAGCAACTCGGTCTGGCCGCGTGCCTGGGAACGATGACGCCGCGCAATGGTCGTAGCGAAACCTTGGCCGCTCCGCTGGCGTTCGGTTACAGCCTGTACGGCATGAAATCGGTCCCATTGGCCAAGGCATTGAAGGCCTGTGCCGATATCGGTTACAGCGGCGTTGAACTGGCCTGCATGAAAGATTGGCCGTGCGATCCGGGCGTGCTCCCGCGTGGCGATCGAGTCCAACTCCGGAAACTGTTGACGGATCACGCGCTCGATCTGCCGTGCCTGATGGACAACCTGGTGCTGGTCGTCCCGGAGTTGCCGCACGGTTCTAATCTGTCGCGATTGAAACGGCTCGCCGATCTGGCTCACGACCTGGGAGGCGACAGTCCGCCGATTATTGAGACCGTGCTGGGCGGCAAGCCCGAACAATGGCCCGATATCCGCCAGCAAATGGCCGAGGCACTCGCCGATTGGGCGAAAGTCGCTGCGGAAGCGAAGGTGGTGATTGCGATCAAACCGCATGCGTTCGGGGCCTTGCATCGCCCCGAGGACTGCGTGTGGCTGTTGAATCAGGTCCGCAGCCCGTCGATCAAGGCCGTCTTCGATTACAGCCATTACGAACGTCAGGGATTGCCGCTGAAAGAGTGTGTGCAGACGCTCATTGGCGAATCGGTTTTCGTCCACATTAAAGATAATGTCAAAGTGGAAGACCGCACCGAATTCGCCCTTCCCGGCGATGGTGAAACGGACTACGCCGCCTATTTACGGTTGCTGCGAGAAAGCGGTTACCGCGGCCCCGTCGTGGTGGAGGTCAGCGCGCAGGTTTCCAACAAACCGGGATACAATCCGCTGCTTGCGGCCGAACGCTGTTACGAAAAACTCCGCCCGGCCTTTGAGCAGGCTGGAGCCCGCGCCCGCGGTTGAACCCGATATAACCCGCGGTCATTGACCGGGGGCTAAGACGTATTCGATCTCGCATCCGACCGGACGGGTTTCTGTGATGTCGGGTTTTTCGCCAGATAACACAGCGGTCAGCGCGTCGCGCAGATAGTGCGATTCGACTTTCTTCTCGTCCTTCGCCTGATCGTCGATCGCGCCCATATAGACGATTCTACGATCCGCGTTCAAGACAAAGACCTGTGCGGTTGTCGTGGCTCCGTACTTGCGGCCGAGGTCTTGCGTGAGATCCTGCACGTAGGGGTATGGGTACTGTCGATCGTGCGCCCGCTGTTGCATCTTGTCGAAGGAATCCGCTGGGTGCTGGCTGACCGACACCGTAAGGAACTTCACGCCACGGTTTGCAAAGTCAGCAGTCAACTGCTTCAACCGCGGTTCATAGCCGTCCATCACAGGGCAGCGGTTGGAAGCGAACACGACGACGATCGCTTTGGCTTCCGTCCACGATTTAAGGCTGTAGAGTTTGCCGTCGACCCCGCGCAAGCCGTTCCACGCCGGGGCCGCGTCGCCGACGCTGAGCTGCCGATTGAACTTTCCCGCAGCGATGGCTGTAGAGATTGTGCCGAGCAACAACGCCGCGCAGAGCAGTCCTCGTGTCCGAATTGATTCGGCAAAGCGGCCAGCGGTCGTCATGGTTTGACCTTCGGAACGGCGGGCTCATCGGCCGCGGCGGCACGCAGTTCAGCGACTTCTTCCTTTAGCACTGTCAGACGATCGTCGCTGAGGTAACGATTCACCAGTTCGCCGGTTTCGTCGGCCATGCGGGCGATCCGTTGTTCCGATGTCCGGTCTTTCTGCGTGCGGGCTTTGGCAATCGCGAGGACACGAATCGCATTCACGCGGTCCAGAAAGCTCTGTGGGGTCGGTAGCGCATTCAACTGCTTCAAGCGGGTATCAACATTCTCCCATTCCGCCTTTTTCGCCGCCGCACGGGTGATGGCCATGAGGGCCGTGCGGGTCGCGACGAACGACACCAGATCGCTTTCCACGAGCTGCAGTTGTCCTTCGACCTGCAACCGCAAACGGTCATCCGGCAGCATCACATCGCGGTGATCTTCTTCGCCCGGGATCACGGGCAACCGTGCCAACAACTGCCGTCCGCTGGAAATGCTGAGCCACTTCAACCGCGATGTGGGATCGCGCTGCACGGTGATTTTGCCGAAGCGGTCGGTCAACTGGCGACTCACTGTCGGCGGATGTTCGTCATCGATGGGGAACTGATCGACCTGCGATTGAACTTCGTGGGCGGCGAGCACTTCTGGGGGCGACGATTGCCGTCGGAACGTGATCGTCGATGCGCTCCATTGCGGACGGGCGGCGATGGCAACGAATTCCACTCGACCACGCGGCTTCAACGCCAACGGGCTGCGGAACCCGCTGGCAATTCGGGCTTCGCCGCGACCGTCGGTCAGTTTGTCGGCAATGAGATACGTCCACGGTTGAGGCACGATTTTGTCGACCGATTGATCGCGCTTCCGCAGCACAATCCACGGTGCGAATGCCTCGCCCGGTTCGATGAGCGGTGGCAACCCACTCTCCACGCCCAATCCGGCAGCCTGGATCTGCAAGCGCACCGTGGCATCGTCGATCTTCTGCCAATGTCCGCGCGGCCGAAAGAGTTCCCACGCCGTATCGGCAATCCGCTCCGGCAACTCGCGTGGGTCCATCGCCACAACTTTTCGCAACGGACTGAGCGCCGAGATCAACGGTTCCCACACGCGGACTTCGGCCGATCTCACCCCCGCAGCGGAATGCAGCCGCACGAGGTAAATGAAGTCCGTCGTGTCGTTCTTCAAATGGAGCTTGGCCGTCTCGGTTCGTAAATCTCGCCACGCCGATGGACTTGCCCATGCCGCTCCCGGATCGGCAGTGAGCGAGACATTCCATCGAGAGCCGACACGCCGGCGAATCGCGGCTTCCAATTCGGACCGCAAAACTTCTACTTTTAGGTCGGCATCGTCCGGAGCATGTACCTGCATGGCGACCGAATACGGCACGTACTCGATCGGGATCACCACCGGCGCGTCCTGCGCCGCACACCGTCCGGCAACAGTCAGTGCGAGGATCAGAAAGCAAGCCATTCGCAATGACGATCGCATCACGGCACCTCCGTCGGATACCACGATTGCACGGTCCACCGATCACAATCCTGATATGGGTGCATTGGTCGTAAGGGCAACGCTCCGACGCGACGACGGAAGATCGTGAACTCGTCGACTTCCCAGAGCGGCAGATACCGCGCTTCGGTCAAAAACTCCTGCTGCAACCGCTGCAGCGTGCGCATCGCCGCGGTCCAATCCACGGCACGGTCGAGTTCCAGCAACTCCTCGCGCACGGGATGCGGAAACGGCGCGATCGCCGCTTGTTCTGTGCGACCGACGGGAGAAAGGAGCGGCCACAAATCGGCAAAGGGTTCCACCACCCGCACCGTACGATATGCCAGATCCCAGGGTGAAGATGGTTCGGTCACGATCTCGACCGTCAAACCGGCACGTTTCCAGGCCTCAAGCATTGCAGGCAAAGCGCGACGCACGCATGTCTCGGAGGGGACCACCATCCGCAACGTCGGCAGCTTGCCATCGAGTTCTTTTTTAGAGGTCGCGACCAATGCTGCCGCCGTCGTAGAATCGTACGGCGGTTGAGCCAGATCGCGATGGTAGCCGTACGATGTGGTGGCGAAGGGGCCGGTGACCAATCGTCCCAGCGTGCGGTCGGCTCCGTCCAGGACTTGCTCGTGGAGGATGGCTTCCCGCGGCAGCGCCTGCTGCAATGCCCGTCGTAGTGGTGCCGAGCGCGTCAGGATCGATTCGGGATGGACCAGAATGAGATGCGTGCGCGGCAACGCGGATTGCAACATGAAGAACCGCGAATCGTTCTGAAATCCACGAATATCCCGGAACTCAACCGTCGGGACGGCATCGACTTCACCCCGCAGCAATCCCTGCAGCGTCCGGTCCCAATCGGGGTATTGATGCTCGACGATCTCGGTCAGGTGCCGTGTTTTCGATTCCAGACGCTCGGGTCGCGTCCGTACGAAGACGGTTTCCGCATCAGTTTTCCTGGCGAGATGAAAGCGCTGCTGGGCGACATCATCCCACGCGGCGGGATCCATGCCTGCATTCCACGAGCGGGTCGCATCGCCGAGCGGAACGGAGGTCCGCAGCCAGGCTTCCAATCGCAAGGGGATCCGATGCAGCCGCATGCGAAGTTGCTGTGGCGACGGAGCCTGCACTGAGGCGACTTGTCCCACCCAACGGTCATCGTAAGCGGGTGACTGGGGATCCCAACGGCCTTGCAACGCGTCGGCGATCAATCCCGCCGAGAGAACTGGTCGCGATTCCCATTCCGCGCGGCGGGGGCGCATCCAGAACTCCCATTCGCGGCCGAGGTCGCGCGGCTCCCAGGTCTCAAAGTACGCCGAGCGATACCGCACTACGCCGTCCACCAGCCGCTCGGGTTCAAACAGCGCGACCGTTCCCAGTTCGCGGCGACGTTCGGCATTGCGATCGGCAAATGGATACGCGGGGTGATCCACGGGTTCCCACAAGCCGACGCGCAAACGGGGATAACGTTCAACGAATTGTTTGTGTGCGTCTTTGAGTCCCGCGAGTTCAGGCCACGCGCGGGCTGCGAGATCGCCGTGCGTCAGTGCGTCGCGCTGTCGACCGCTTTGCGCATCAGTCCGTGCGGCGGCGAGTTCTTCGCGAGCACGATTCATCAGATTATCGCGCCATTTTGCGGCGACCGGATGCTGCGGTTGCAGCTTCAGCAAGCGCGCCAGGTAGTGTCGCGAACGACGATAGTCTGCTGCCTGAAATGGCGTTTCCATCAACGGCTCGGCAACTTTTCCCAGCAGTGCAGAGAGATTCGGATATTCCGGAGCGAGCGGCTGCAATTGCTCGATCACCACCAACGCGGTTTCATTCCGTCCCGCTTGATGATGCAATTCGGCCTGCACGAACAGGCAACGCTGGTAGTACACATCGAGGTTCGGCCAATCGTGCTGTCGGCGCTCGACCACCGTGAGAAGATCGTAAGCGAGAGCGACGTTGCGTTCATCGAGCAGTTTGGTCGCGCGCTGCAGAAGGAGATCTTCAAAATAGACGATCTTTTCGATGTGTTTGGTTTCGATGAGGTAGTCCGGATCAATGCCGCCGTCGATGAGCGTGAGCCCGATTCGTTCGTACTCATACAGCTTTTTCGTGCGGTTTTCCGGGCCGATTTCGCTCGGTTTCGACTTGACGATCTTGTCGTACTGCTCTTTGCGAATCTGCAACGTGTTTGGTCGCGGAGAGAGCGGTTCGACGATCAATACGTCCTGATTGCGGAGTACAACCCAATCCCGCGGCCGGTCGCGAAGCAGCGACTCCGCCGACGGCAACGGTAGATCAATCAGCTTGGGCAGCGGCGGTTCTTCTTCTGTCGTCGCCGGTGGCGGGGCTTGTCCGTAGGTCGTGCTGAGGCTGAATAGCAGGATGACTGTGGCGGCGCATCGGATCATGGCGACGCCTCCATCATGGATGAGAGGCGGTAGACCGCGCCGTCGATGGCCACGGCGTAGTCATCGTTGTCGATGGTGACGAGTATCCCCGACAGCATTTGTGGTATCGTTTCGCGATGCAATTCTTTTCCCGTTCGCCAATCGACCGTCACGACGACACCGTGGCTGGTGGCAAGGCAAACGCGATTACCGCGGACCAACGGTCGGCCCACGATGCGCAGATCGGGGAGCGGCAAGTTCCAGCCGTCGGCCGCGAACTCTTTCAGCGGGATGCCGTGCAGCATGCCGGGCGACCAGGCCAGCGCGAGTTCATCGGGAATGGCGTCGCATCCATAGGCTCCGGAAGGCAGCGCGCGTGGGGCGGTATCGTCGAGAGTTTGGGCGTTGAGGCGGTGTAATGCCCCGCTTTCATCGAGGGCGATGAGCCACTCGCCGGCTTGTCGGAAGGGCCCTTGCAACGGGGGTAAGTCGATCGCGTTTGACTCGGCTAGATGTGGAATTTCGCCCGCGCGAACCTGCAACTGCCGCCATCGTCCGGAGGCATCGCCGATGAGCAAATCGGTTCCCGAAAGTCGCAGCATCGTTGTCCACGGCGATGGACTTCCCGCTTGCGCGGGCACGCGCCAATCATCGAACTTCGTGCCGTCTTTGAGAGGTTGGACCGACAATCGTCCCGGCCGCACGAAGACCCAACCGGCATCGAGCAGCACCGGCGGCAACGCCAGCGCTTCCGCGAGCCGTTGGGGCTTCCCCACGTTTCCATTCGCGTCCACAACCCACCATTGCGGCGGCTGACCATTCGCGACCACCACCACGCGACCATCGTGCAATCGTTCCACGAGCAGAGGCGTATCGAGATTGAGGGGGAGTTCCAGTTCCTCGAATGCGCGGGCTTCAACGCCGGGTTGCTTCAAACGAGCCGTCGACAACCGAAAGACCGAACCCGCGTCCGTGATTTCGATCAGCGTGCCGTTCTCACTCACGATGGTTGCCAGCGGTTTTCCGCCCAGCACCGTCCGCCACGTCCCGGCGAGTTTCTCGCGATCGATGTTGGAGAACGTGACCGCACTCGCTGCGGCAGTGCGACGACCGACAAAGAAGTTCTCGAGGGCGGCTTGCAGCGGTTGTGATGTGATCCCGACGGCCACCGCACGGGTATCCATCTTGATGCTGTCAGTGCCGAACTGAAAACGACGAAACGCGGTGCTGCTCATCCAGAACTGCTGATCCGGTCCCAGGGTCACATGCAGTGGACCGCCATAACCCTCCTGCACACGGTATTCGCCCGCCGGGGAAAGGGCCGTACGATTCGGTTCGTCATCGACGGTGAACGCCGCCAGACGTTCACCCTGCGTGGGGACCACGAGTTGTGCCCCGCGCAACACGGGGGTGTCGTAAACGCCGCCGCGGATCCTCACGGAACTTTCTTCCACGAGTGGTTTGCCGGGATCGACTTCGCGAAAGACTCGCAACCGTGTGCTTTCGGTCTGATCGTGATCGCACAAGAGGACCAACCGGCCCATCGCCACAATGGGCACACGCACGCTTCCTTCGGCGTGATCGGTAAACGTCACCGCCTGGCAGGCCAGCGGGTGCGTTGACAGCGAGTAAACCAGCCCGCGCATGCCACTGAGCAGTAACGTCTCTCCATCGGACGACAACACCGGTGCCGCGGCGAGTTCCTGCGGGAAGTTCATCTCCGTGAAGATGTGTCCCGATTGCAGGTCGAAGCGCACGAGTCGTCCGCCGCGCGTGGTCAGATACGCCATGTCGCCGTGGATAACGGGAGCTCCGCGCGGCTCGTGTTCCAGGCGTTGTTGCCATAACGCCCGGCCGTTTTGCGCGTCGCACATGACCAGTTGTTGCAAACGGCGGTCGAACATCAGGACGGACGGTTTCGGTTCCCGCAACGCCATCGGAAAAAACGGCGTCCCAGTCCCGATCGGGCGTCGCCACACAACATCACCCGTGACCGTATCCACGGCGTAGCATACATCGGCAGCCAGTACCAAGGCGATTTGTCCGAGCGATGCCTCATCCGTGCGCGAACGCGCATGGACCACGGGAAGCACGGCCGCAGGTGTCGAATCAGGTTCGAGCGGTTGTGCGTCACGGTCGATCTCTTTCGCCACGACGGCCTTCTGGGCGATGTCGAGCGATTGCTTCACCAGCGGATCGAGCCGTTTGTCTTTCGCGAACTGCGGATACTGTCCGAGCAACGTCTGCCGCGTTGCCAACGCGGTGATGGCATCACCGGCGGCCAGTGCGGCGGTCATCTTGTCGAGGGCCGCTTCCAATGCATGACGTTTGACGATGGCGCCACGGGCGCGGTCCGAGGTTTCGTGAATCTGTTTTACGGCCGCCGACTCGGGTGAATTCGGCGGCGTGGAGCGCTCCATGAGTTGCAACGCTTCCGCGGAAATCGCCAGCAGTTTTTCGTCCGCCGCCGACTCCGCGCCGGACACCGAACCCACTGAGATTTGTTCAGCAAGATCGCGTACGATTGGCTGCAGGACATCGGCGTAATCGGATGATTTCCGTTGACTGCTGACTAGTTCCTGCAGATTTTTCCAAGCGGCTTCCCAGCGTGGCGGAGCGGCGGACAGTTCCCGCTGCACGAGGGCCTTGCCAACAGCGACATCGGCGGCGTGACGCTGTTGGCTGCCAGGGTACTCTTTGCGAAATTGCTCGAACGCCTCAATGGCTTGCGTGTATCGTCCCGCCGCCAGTTCTTTCTCACCGGTGGCGAATAATCGGTGTTGGGACTCACGCCCCATCAGAAAATAGAGTGTCGCGGCGATCATCAGAAGCACGATCGTGATCGTCGATAGCGTGAGAATCAGTGGCGACTTGAAGACCTGCTCTTCACCGGGACGCCGCGGCACACCGAGGACATCGCGCGGCGCCATCGCCACAATTTCCGGGACGATTTCTCTTGCATGACCACGTTTGAGCGGCTCCCGATCTTCCGAATCATCAACGGAGATTTCCTCTGAAGGCTCAACGTAGACCGGGCCGTTGAAGAGCGAGGGTTCTTCCGCTTTCGGCGGTGGGGCGGGCTTACGTTCTTCCACAACCGCCGGCTTCCGTTCCTCGACTGGCTTCTTGGCCGGAGGCGGAGCCGGGCTGTCATCGAGGAAAATCGCGTCCGCGCTGCCGACGCGGATCAGGTCGTCATTGCGCAGCAGCGCATGCGCGACGATGGTGCCGTTGACTTCCACTCCCTGCGCGGTAGCCGCGGTGATTTCGTAAGCCGTCTTGTTCCAGCCGATCCGACAGGCCAGCGCAGGGACGCCGAGATCGTCGATGCACACGTCGTTGAAAGACTGTGCCCCGAGCGTCAATGGCGAGGCGCGCTCGAGCGTCCGATTGACGCGGCGACCGTCGGCGAAATGAACCTGCAGAGTCGGCATAGGCGGAATGACTTGGGAAAGGAGACGAATTACTGCTGATGCAAGACCTGGCGAATCACCTGGAAAGCGTACCCGGCCCCTTGGGAAATCACGATGAAATAGGTCCGTTTAATCTCGCGTGCGGCCCGGTTGCGATAATCCCGCTCGAGGGTCGCCAGTTGGCCTTCCACTTCCTTCGGATAAAACTGAAACAACGGGGCATCGCCAGGAACATTCACGCCTGCCTTGCCGAAGAGTTGCACGTCGGCGAACCGGCGTTCGCCTCCTTGCCACGTCATGAACAACCGCTGTTCGTCCGATCCCCGGGCGATGTACCGCACGGCGGGTTTGTTCTGCGACATCTGCGAGAGAATTGCCAGACGGCCATCGGCGAGCAACGCTCCTAATTCGATTTTGAAGAAGTCGAGCTGCTTCGCGTATTCGTCCAGGCTCGTCTGGCTATCAAACCGGACATACCAGCGCTGATCGCGCGGGAGGCCCCCCTTACCGGTCCCAAAGCCGTAGGCCCGGCGACCCGTTCCTTTGGCGCTCCCCTTCTGACCGACGTTTTTTGTCCCGCCCGTTTCAAACTGCTGTTGGGTGGGAGCCGATGCCCCCGCGATGTCGGACAGCGATGTCGAGGATTCCAGCGACTCGGCGATTTCCAACCGATCGGCGGAGATTTCATCGGCCGGGGACGCATTGAAGACTTCTGGCCCGGGAGCATCCACGCGCAAGGTTTCATCGATCGAACCATCGAGGAATCCCCCGGGCAGATCGACCATTTCCACAGGGACGGCGATTGCTACGGGGACGGGCCGCGTCGACGCCCACAACAATATGATGCACACACAAATCACCAGCAGCACGAAAAACGCCGCGATCACACCCGCTGCGGCGCGGTCATACTGCGTGACGCGAAGGACCGGCGTGGGCGTGCTGGATGGGGACGACATAGGGGGCGTGTTTTCGGTTACTTGTTGCGAATCTGGTGGCGATCGTCCCGTTCATCATACGGCCGGTTCTGCATGTACCATCGCGTCCAGGCCTGAATGCTGGTGCGCCGCCATTGGGCCACCGCGGCTTTGGCGGCATCGACCTGCTCGGCGGGCAGTTTGTCGCCGTCGGCATCGAACTCGGAGACATCCTGCGGTTCAGGTGGGACGCGTTCGTTGCTCCCTTCACCCTTGATGACGCCCTGCGGTTGTCGGCTGAGGACGCACAACGCCAGACTCGCATCGGCGGCGACGTTGATATCGGGATCGGACAACGCTTCGATCAACCGGGGAACCATCCGCAGTTCGCCGGATCGCCCCAACGCCCAGGCCGCGACCTGACGCACTTCGGCTTTCGGACTCTTCAGGAGACCGGGCAATTGTTCGAGTTTACCGACCAGTTCCTCGGGTTTATCGAACTGCAGCGAGATCATGACCGATTGGGGATTGACCGGCGTTTCGTCGACGGCGGCCTTTTCGAGATCCGCGAGCATTTCGTCAATGGGGCCGAGTTTCCGACGTTGCTTCACGGCTCCATCTTCGATGGCGACCTTCGACAGGTCATCGGGCAGACCGCGACCACCCGCCAGCAACCCGGCTCCCGTCAGCCGCACTTTCACACGGGGTTGAACGATGGACTGCGTGGCCCGCGTCAGAAAGAGAATGCCGAACGCCGTGATCGCGCGGGGTGACAACACCGCATACCATTCGCCATCGGCTTTTTGATTCGTAGCCAGCGCGTCGGCACCCTCTTCGTACCACCGGTGGGTACCGAATTTCTCGGTCTCCATCAACGAACCGACGCGCTCGCAGCCATACAATTCGTAAGTGAAGAAGTGAAACTTCGGGCGGGGTTCAAAGTGGCTGCCGAGCCAACCGGCCGCTTTTTTGGCGTGCCGGTCGATGGTTTCGTAGCTGACTTTTTTAGCCACGACGACGGGCTTGGAAGCGGCCGTCTGTTCGGTCGGAAAGGCTTCCAATACACCGAAGCGTTTGCGCGAGGTGCTGACCTGTTCCGGCGTGGCGATGACGCGGTCGCCGTACATCATGCGCTGAATGACCAACAACGAAGACGCTCCCGCCGCCGTCATCGACATCGTCGGGTTAAAGAACTCCGGCTTCTCTTTTTCCTGCGGGTGATAGGCAAACCCGCCGTTCTCGAATTGCGTCGCCACCAGCCAGCGGGCGGCTTTGTCCCAGGTTTCCACGGGGACGGTGACATCGGCCCGTTGAATGGCCCACAATCCCAACACTGCGAACTGCGTGATGCTGGTGTCACCGATGTCTTCGTTCGGCGGAGTCACCGGGTAATGCCACGACCCGTTTGATCGCTGTCGCCCGACAATATAATCGCGAATCACTCCGAGTTCAGCTCGATACTTCACCGGATCGAGGTCCACCAGCAGCATGGCGTCGCTCGAGGCTTCATAAATATGCTGCACCGGACCCATGCCTGTGCCGAACGTGCCCCGTTCGACTTTCTTAAGAATCGCGTCCACCGCCCCGGCAATCTGCGGATGCGTGACCGGCAAGCCGCTCTTATGGAGCGCGTAAGCCACAATCGAGGCTTCGCTGTCGTTGAGACTCACGACCGGTTTGAGTAACGAGGCCTTCGCTTTCGCCAGCGTGTCGTCAATCCTCTTGGCGAGCGCATCGTCAATGGCATAAACGGACTGCGGAGCAGCCATCAGGATGATGAACAACAGGGACCAGCCACCGAGCCATCGGGTGCGCATCATGGCGTCGCTCCTTCCGAAGGAGCGGTCGGTGCAGTGGATTCATTATCCTGCATGAGGTCTTGATACGCTTCGATGGCCAGAATCATCCGTTCCAGCACCGCGATCATCGTGGGGACATCTTGCTGGAGTGCGCGATCGAGCGGAGCGATCTTGCCGAGAAACTCGTCGGCTTCTTCCCGCGCCCGCAGAGCCCACCGCCGCGTGACATCGACCTGCTCCAGACAGTAGTCGACGCGGGCTTTGGCTTTTCGCAGCGCCACCTGTTCTTCAATGCACGCCGAACGATGTCCGGCGATCGTCTTCATCCGGCAGGCGTCGAGATTGGAGCGGGCCGAGGCAATTTTGTCGTAACCCCGACGGAGTTGTTCCTGCCAATAGCGGGGTTGTTCCTGCTCCAGCCACATCATCGTGCGATGCGTTTCCTGGCGAAGACTGCCGAGCGCCGCCGGACCGCGATCCAGAAACGACACCACCGCGGCCCGAAAGGCCACAATTGCATCGACGGATGTCACACGGGCGGACGGCATACGGTTCGTTTTCAGTGGTGTGAATCAACGGGTCCAGAGAACGTGAAACGTTGGATGACGGCGGGATTCAACAGATGTGAACGCGAGTCCTGTGATCCTGCAAAGCACAAACGGGATGATTTCATCAATGTTGTTGCAGATATTCCTCGATACGTTCCGCTTTGCGCAACAGGTACGGAATGTGTTCTTCATTGGCTTCCACAAACCGGGCTGCCATCCGCAGGTGTTGCGAGAACTCTTCGGCGAATTTCTGGTGTTCCTGATCGCGCCACGTCTGGCTGAGCGAGTTCAACTGTCCGGCGAGGACCGTCAATTTGGATTGCAGGTCGCCGTTGAAATCGCGCAGCATTCCAGCAAACCGGCGGAGATCTTCCGGATCGACAATGGCCTGTGACATGCGGCCTCCCTTCGGGTGAAAGACGTGCCCCCCATGGCCACGCTCTTCACTCTAACGAAATTTCCCGGCCGTCGTCAAAATGCCGGGAGATCAATTCTCGTTCATCAGCACGATTCCGGCGGTGAACGGTATCGGGGCCACGATGTGCCACGGCCGTGTCGGCCGTGCATTCTTCCAAAGCGACTTGCCACTTCGCACGGCCGACACGGCCGTGGCACACCAGATTGCAGCGGTCGCAATCATGCGCTGGATAACAACCGCTCGATTTCGGCACGGTCGAGCCACCGCAACACCGTCCGCGGTGCACCGACTTGTGGGTGAAAGTCCCGCGTCAGTTCCTGACCGGCGAGGAACGCCTCGGCCCACTGCGGCGATGGCGCATCAGCATCAGCCGGGTACAGCTTGTCGACCGGCAGCAAGACGGGGATTCCCGCCGAAGTCGCCAGCAGGACCGTACCCGCCGCATCAACGTCCGCGATGTCCGCCTCGATCACGCGGTGATCCGATGTCTCACCGGCCTTGTCGAAATGCACGGTCCGAAAGACCAGCTTGACCGGCCGATGGACAATTTGCCAGTAGGGATCATTGTCCATGTCTCACCTCGCAGGTCAGCGATGGGCATCAGGAAGGGGCGGGGCGCTTTGCAACGCGATCTGCAACGGGCATTCCGCTGCGGGAACGGATTGACCCGCACGATATTGCTGGAGCAGTCCGCGCGATTGCCCCGCCAACTGCTGCCGGACCGCTCGTCGTTCCCCTTTGCGACGGGCGATTTTCATGTTGTCATAGCCTGTCGTTTGATGCCGTAGCCAGGCAATCACCGCCGCTTCCGCCCGGCGTTCGATCAAGATGCGTTGCGTCCGGGCCACGGTTCCGCTGCCGACGGGGGTCGCGTGGAGCGTGACAGCCGTTGCGACTTTCTCGGCGAGTTCTGCATGCAGCGGCGCGAAGTTCAGGAAATCGACGACCGCCTGTTGAAAGTCTTCGACGTATTCCGTTTGTTTACGTTCCCGACGAGTGGTACCAGCCACACGACGCTTGGCATACGCATCAGTGGCCCGTTCGGCATCCAGTTCTGTACGGATACTCGCAACCCGGTCTGCCGCCGCGAGCACCCCCTGTGAAAACGTTCGGCGCCCCTTCTTTTCCTGAATCGTCCACGTCGGTCCGCCCGCTTTCAGTCGCCGCGTCAACGCCGCATCGCCGGGAGGCACGAGTTCCCAGTCCGTGGGATATGCCACCACTTTGCCATCCGCAAACCGCACCGTTCCCGCTTCCGGCCCCGGCGAAACCACCCGCGTCTGCATCGGCATCCGTTCCGACTCCGTCATGGCGAGCGGGGGGAGGTCACTCCCCCCGGTGATTTGTGTTCGAGACACCAATTCCAGTCACCGGGGGGACTCACGTCCCCCCGCTCGCCTTGGAAGGTTTCGCCACCGCGTGCTTAGCGATGAACTCGACGATCGGTGTCGAATCCATCAATCCGTGCGGGTGGTGGCCAACGCCGGGTTTAGCGATGACGGTGATGTCGCCGCCGAGGGAACGGTAACGATCGATGATTAATCCCGTATTTTCTTCCCACGGCACCACTTCGTCGGCATCGCCGTAAACATGCAACAACGGCACCTTGGCTTTGGCGAGCGGGGCGAGGTTGTCGACCGGGTTCAGCTTGTAGGCTTTCGCTTCCTCATCGTTGGCGAAACCGTATTGTTCGAGGACCAACTTCCAGTCGCGATCACTCCGTTTTCCCTTGCCGAAACCGCCCGGCCAGCTTTTGAAATCGCACACTGGAGCATCGGCATAGATACTGGCGACTTTGTCCGGATTCGCCGCCGCCCAGTTGTAGCAGTAGAGTCCACCACGGCTGAGTCCCACCAGTGCGGCTTTCTTCGCGAAGCCGTATTTTCCGGTCAATTCCGCGTAGAAATCATTCCAGTGCTTCACCGCGGTGGGGCTGCCGAGCATGTCCGGCACGCGTAGGTAGACGATGTGAAATCCACGCTTCAGCAGCGCGATGTCCGGGTCCGGCTTATGACCGAAGAACTCCCCATGCCAGACCCACGGTTTTCCGTCGGCAACAGTGTCTGGCACGACAACCTGCGCTTCTTTCCCGGCGACGACGAAATCAAATTTGCGGAACCCATGCCATTCGCTCTGCTTGCCGGGAAATGGCGGGGCGTCTTGCGCCGATGCGGCCGCCGCCAGACAACATCCGATCACGATCAATCGCAGTCCAAGCATGCTCTCGGTTCCTTCAGGTGATGAATGATCGCATGATATGCCAGACGCTAATGTAGTGCGATCAACTTGGGACGTGTCATGGAATTGCGGGCGTTTGCGGAGCGGGTGCTGTTTTCGGACCGGCTGGATCAGAAACTCGAGCGCGTCCGGGAGCCTTTCACTGATACACATCCCGGTGAATCGCTGCGGGTGACGACCCCAACGCGGCCGGTGAATCTGGTCTTCGGTGCGCCGCGGACCGCTCCGCCGATGCCGAGTCCGAGCACGTTTGAAGATCCGCAACGGCGTGGCATTGCCCATCACATCATGGCGAATCATGAATTGCAGGCTCTCGAAGTGATGGCCGCGCAGTTGCTCGCCTATCCCGAGGCCCCCACTGATTTCCGTCTCGGCATGGCCCGCGTGATGGAAGACGAACAGCGCCACACACGGATGCATACCGAACGCGGCGAATCGCTCGGCGTGCCGTTCGGATCGCGGGCGGTAAACAGTTACATCTGGCGGAAGTCGCTGGAGTTTCGGAACATTCTCGATTACCTCGCCGGCCTGCCGCTCACCTTTGAGGGCTGCAATCTCGACCACACCGTCGAACTGGAAGAACATTTCCGACGTGCGGGCGATCCGAAAAGTGCGGCCGTCATGCGGCAGATTCATCACGATGAAATCGAACACGTCGCCTTCGGTTACCAGTGGCTGGTCCGACTGAAGCCCGCTGAGCTTTCCGACTGGGATGCCTATGTCCAGCATCTTCACTGGCCGTTGCGGCCGGCAAAGTCGATTGGCGACCAGTTCCAATTGGACGCCCGCCTTGCCGCGGGGCTGTCTCCGGAGTTTGTGGAGCAGCTGCAAACGATAGCGCTGGCCGACGAGGATGCATAACCGTCGTCCGTTTCGTGTGCCACGGCCGTGGCACACAGGAGTTCTGGGATATCCGCTGAATCTGCCAACTTGGCACTTTGCCGCGACCGTCCTGCCTGCCGAAAACTGCGCAAGCCTTGTTTCATAAATAAGTTACAAATCTCGTGACGTTGCCGGTATGCGAATTGCTGTTTCCTTGCCGCATACTCCGCGGTGCGCACAAATTGTCGTTTTGCTACGACGGTTTCGTCCCCGCGAATGGGAATCACCCGCCGCTCGCTGAATCGCAGCGTGTGGCGGTGTAGCGAAATAGTCCTGAAGACGTGCCTGCTGGTTGAGGAGAAACTGTGGCCAAGCTGATTAGTTTCGACGAAGACGTTCGCAAGAGCCTGCTGGGGGGAGTCTCCAAGCTGGCTCGCGCCGTGAAAAGCACGCTCGGGCCGCGTGGCCGGAACGCCGTGCTTGATAAGGGTTGGGGCTCGCCCAAGGTCACCAAGGACGGCGTGACCGTCGCCCAGGACATCGAACTCGAATGCAAATTCGAGAACATGGGGGCCCAGCTCGTTAAAGAAGCCGCCTCGAAAACCAGCGATGTCGCCGGTGACGGCACGACGACTGCGACGGTGCTCGCTGAAGCGATCTTCAAGGATGGTCTCCGCTTCATCGCCGCCGGGGCCGACCCGATGGCTCTCAGCCGCGGTGTGCAGAAGGCGGTCGATGTCGTCGTCGCCGAACTGAAGAAGCTCGCCAAGCCGGTCGAAGCGAAAGATCGCAAAGCGGTCGAAACCGTCGCGACGATCGCCGGCAACAACGACAAGGAAATCGGTGCCATTCTCGCCGACGCCCTGCTGAAAGTCGGCAAAGACGGCGTGATCACCGTCGAAGAAGGCCGTCAAGTCTCGACGGAAGTCGACCTCGTCGAAGGGATGCAGTTCGAGCGAGGTTACCTCTCGCCGCACTTCGTCACCGATCAGGACGATCAGATCTGCGAGATGGAAAACGCCTACATTCTGATCTACGAAGAAAAGATCAGCTCGGCGAAGGCTCTCGTGCCGCTGCTTGAAAAAGTCTCGAAGAACAATCTCTCGCTCGTCATCATCGCTGAAGATGTTGAAGGCGAAGCGTTGGCCACTCTCGTGGTCAACAAGATGCGCGGCATCATCAAGGTTGTCGCGGTCAAGGCTCCGGGATACGGTGACCGCCGCAAAGCCCAACTGGAAGACATTGCCATCCTCACCGGTGGCAAGGCGATCTTCAAAGACCTCGGCATCAAGCTCGAAAACGTCGAAATCAGCGATCTCGGCAAAGCCAAGAAGCTGAAGGTCGATGCGGAAAACACCACGATCGTCCAGGGTGGCGGCAAGAAGGCCGACATCGAAGGTCGGGCCGAGATGATCCGCAAGGAAATCCTCAAGACCGACAGCGAGTACGATAAGGAAAAGCTGCAAGAGCGGCTTGCCAAGCTCGCTGGTGGTGTTGCCCAGATCAGCGTCGGTGCTCACACCGAAACCGAAATGAAGGAACGCAAAGACCTGATCGACGATGCTCTTGCGGCAACGCGGGCCGCCATCGAAGAAGGTGTCGTTCCTGGCGGTGGTGTCGCGTTGCTGCGTTGCCTCCCGGCCGTCTCGAAGCTGAAGCTCGAAGGAGACGAGCAACACGGGGCCGACCTCGTGAAGCAAGTCCTGTCGATGCCGCTGAAGACGATCGCCGAGAATGCGGGGCTTGACGGAGCCGTGGTCGCGAACCACGTCAGCAAGTCGAAGGACAAGAACCACGGCTACGACGCCCTCAATGAGCGTTATGGCGATATGTTCGAGTTCGGCGTCGTCGACCCGACCAAGGTCGTCCGCTCGGCTCTGCAGAATGCGGCCAGCGTCGCCTGCCTGCTGCTCACCACCGAATCCATCATCGTCGAAGCCCCGAAGCCGAAAGAGGCGGCTGGTGACCACGACCATCATCACGATGGCGGCGGCATGGGTGGGATGGGCGGCATGGGAATGGGTGGCATGGGCGGAATGGGTGGCATGGACATGGGCGGGATGGGCGGATTCTAAGAGGCTAAGGGTTGAGAGCTAAGGGCTTAAGGGCCGGAAGACTTTCGATCCCCGCTTTGCGGTTTCGCGCCCCGCGCTGATCGCTTCCCAGTGACAAACAACTTTCAATCAACAAAACAAATATCACTCACATCGGAGAATCACGAATGAGCTTGAAGCCTCTGGATGACCGCGTTGTTGTCGAGCCGTTGACCGCCGAAGCCAAGACCGCGGGCGGCATCGTCCTCCCGGAAACGGCCAAGGAAAAGCCGCAGCGTGGCAAAGTCGTCGCCGTCGGCCCCGGCCGGTTGCTCGACTCCGGTGACCGTCACCCGATCGCGTTGTCGGTCGGCGATGAAGTTCTCTTCGCCAAGTACGGCGGGACCGAAATCGAAATCGACGGCAAGGAAGTCAAGATCCTCCGCGAAGCCGACATCCTCGCGAAAGTGACGGCCTAGTTGGTTCAGGAAGCGAATAGCGAGTAGGGACTAGCGAATAGCCAGAAAAGGCCGCAGTCTCCAAGCAGTTTGTCTGGCTACTCGCTATTCCCTATTCGCTACTCCCTCGAAAACATCCTCACTCAACTGGAGTGCCCTCCATTGGCTAAGCAACTGCTCTTTGACGATCGCGCGCGGCTGAAGCTGCAGCGCGGCGTGGATATCCTCGCTCAGGCCGTCGCCGTCACCATGGGACCGACCGGCCGCAATGTCATCATCGACAAGTCGTTCGGCAACCCGGTCGTCACCAAGGACGGCGTGACGGTGTCGAAGGAAGTCGAACTCGACGATCCGTTCGAGAACATGGGCGCGAAGCTCGTGAACGAAGTCGCCTCGAAGACCAGCGACACCGCTGGTGACGGGACGACGACGGCGACCGTGCTCGCCCGGGCGATCTACAGCGAAGGTCTCCGCGGCCTGACTCTCGGGGCCAACCCGACCGTCGTCCGCCGGGGGATCGACAAGGCCGTGGAAGCCGCGATCGCGGTTCTCGAAAAGATGGCCAAGCCGGTCGAATCGAAGTCCGAAATCGCCCAGGTCGGAGCCATCTCCGCCAACAGCGATAAGGAAATCGGCAACCTCATCGCCGACGCGATGGAAAAGGTCGGCCGCGATGGTGTCATTACCGTCGAAGAAGGCAAAGGGAACAGCACGACCCTCGAACTCGCCGAAGGGATGCAGTTCGACAAGGGTTATGTGTCGCCGTACTTCGTTACCAACCCGGACGAGATGAAGGCGATCCTCACCGATTGCTACATCCTGCTGTTCGAGAAGAAGATTTCGAGCCTGCGGGAATTCGTCCCGGTCCTCGAAAAGGTCGCCCAGAAGGGCAAGCCGCTATTGGTCGTCGCGGAAGATGTCGATGGCGAAGCCCTCACGGCCCTCGTCGTCAACAAGCTCCGCGGCGTGCTCAACATCTGTGCGGTGAAGGCCCCAGGTTTCGGTGACCGTCGCAAGGCGATGATGGGCGATATGGCCACCCTCACCGGCGGCACGCTCATCAGCGAAGACCTCGGCATCAAGCTCGAAAGCGTCGAACTCGCGCACCTCGGCCGTGCCAAGCGCGTCGAAGTCGGCAAGGACGATTGCACGATCATCGAAGGCGGCGGCGAATCGGCGGCGATCAAGGCTCGCGTCGACCAGATCCGCAAGCAGATCGAAGGGACCGACAGCGAGTACGATCGCGAGAAGTTCCAGGAACGCCTGGCGAAGCTGACCGGCGGCGTGGCGATCATCTCGGTGGGTGCCGCGACCGAAGCCGAAATGAAGCAGACCAAGGCTCGCATGGAAGACGCCTTGCACGCGACCCGTGCGGCCGTTGAAGAAGGCATCCTGCCCGGCGGTGGCGTCGCGCTGCTGCGGTGCATTGACGCCGTGAGTGAAGTGAAGGCCAAGGGCGACGAAAAGATCGGCGTGGCGATTGTCGCCCGCGCTCTCGAAGCCCCAATCCGTCAGATCGTCAACAACTGCGGGCTGGACGGTTCGGTGATCGCCGACGAAGTCCGCTCGATGGACAAGAACAAGGGTTTCGACGCCAACAGCCGCGAATACGTCGACATGTTCAAAGCCGGGATCATCGATCCCGCGAAGGTCGTGAAGAACGCCTTGCTGAACGCGTCGTCGATCGCCGGTCTGATGCTGACGACCCAGGTTCTCGTCACCCGCACCGACGAAGCCGGTTCGGACAAGAAGAAGCCCACCGTCGAAGGCGCAGTGAAGTAATTCGCTGATCCCAGCCCGGAGCGCAAGCGACGGGAGTCATTTCAGCGGAAGGATCCAACACCCGAAGCCCGGTTTCTCCCCAGAAGCCGGGCTTCTGTTTGATAAGAATCAATCATCGCGAGCCTTGGCATCCGCAAAGCGCAAGCGAGGTTGATTGCTTTTCTCTGTCCATTAGCCCTTAGCCATAGACCCTTAGCCCACTCATGGCCACCAAACGCGATTACTACGAAATCCTGATGGTCGAACGGTCGGCGACCGTGGACGACATTAAGAAGTCGTATCGCAAGCTGGCGGCGAAGTTTCATCCGGACCGCAACCCCGGCGATGCGGAGGCGATTGAGAAGTTCAAGGAAGCCTCCGAAGCGTTCGATGTCCTCAGCACGCCCGAAAAGAAGTCCCGGTACGACCGCTTTGGTCATCAGGGCCTCGAAGGGATGGGCGGCGGAGCGGGCGGCGGCTTCCACGATGTACAGGATATCTTCGAGGCCTTCGGTGATGTCTTCGGCGACCTGTTCGGCGGTGGTGGCGGCAAGCGTCGCGGCGGCGGTGGACCGCGGGCCCGACGGGGCGAACATCTCCGCTCCCAGATCACCATCGACCTCGTCGAAGCGGCCCTCGGCTGCAAACGCGAAATCGAGATTCAACGCCACGTCCCCTGCGAAACCTGTAAGGCGACCGGCGCGAAACCCGGCACCACGCCGGAGAAGTGCGATTACTGCGGCGGTCACGGCCAGGTCGTGCAGTCGCAGGGCTTTTTCCGCGTCCAGACTGTCTGCCCGGCGTGTCAGGGAGCCGGCAAAGTCATCCGGGAAAAATGCACGACGTGTCGCGGCACCCGCTTCACCAACACTCGCGTGCAACTGGAAGTGAAGGTTCCCGCGGGCGTCGACAACGAGATGCAGATCCGCATCGGCGGCGAAGGTGACCCCGGCGAAAACGGCGGCCCCAGCGGTGACCTGTATGTCGACATCCGCGTCAAAACTCACCCGCTGTTTCAGCGTGAAGGCCGTCACTTGGTCTGCGAGGTGCCACTGACGTTCGCGCAAGCCGCGCTCGGGACCGAACTCGAAATTCCGCTGATCACTGGTCAGCACAAACTCACAATTCCCAAGGGAACACAACCGGGCGAAGCGTTTCGCCTGAAGGGGCAGGGGATGCCCGACCCGCATGGCGGTCCACGCGGCGATCTTGTGGCCCGTATTCAAGTCGAAGTCCCGAAGAAGCTGACCAAGAAGCACGAAGAACTTCTACGACAACTGGCGGAACTCGATCACAAGCACGTCAGCGCTCACCGCAAGAGTTTCTTTGAATCGGTGAAAGGATTCTTTACCGGCGAGGAAGAGGAATAGTTCTCGTCGCTCGCGCTTTGCGAGATCGCCCGACCCGCAGAGTAGAATGAAACCTGTCGGATGGAACTTGCGAATTCGTTCCACTCGACGAATGCAACCTTATCCGTATGAACATGCAAGACGAACCTGCCATGACCGATCCAGCTCCCACACCGCCGCCTGCGTCAGAGACGCCGGATACCATTCCGATGGATTCCACCGTGCAAGCCCTCACCGCCGAGCGAGACGACCTCCGTGATAAGTGGGCGCGAGCTCGGGCCGACCTCGAGAACTACCGCCGGCGTATTCAGCGGGAGATGGAGGACGACCGCAAGTACGCGGCCACACCCATCGTCAAAGCGCTGCTACCGGGGCTGGATGGTTTGCAACGCGCCCTCAAAGCCGCCTCGGCGTCGAAGAACATAGATGAACTGACTGCCGGCATCGAGATGGTGGTTAAGCAGTTCGATGCCGCCTTGATCGGTCTCGGCGTTCAGCCCATCGAAGCCGTCGGGAAACCGTTTGACCCGCATCTGCACGAAGCGATTGCCCAGGTGCCGAACGCCGATCATCCCCCGATGACGGTGATCGATGATATCGAACGGGGTTACACGCTGCACGAACGCATCGTACGGCCTACGAAAGTGATTGTGTCCGCGGCACCGCAATAGATAAAGAAATGAGGAATGTCGAAGGCAGAATGAGGAATCATTCAATCATGTCTTCTTTTCGACATTTGGATTTCGACATTCGACATTTCGGAGATAGCCATGCCCACTTACGAATATGCCTGCGACGCCTGCGATCACAAGTGGGAAGAGTTCCAGTCGATCAAAGCCCCCGCGACACAAAAATGCCCGACCTGTGGTAAGAAGAAAGCCCGTCGACTGATCAGCGCCGGTGGCGGGTTCCTCTTCAAAGGGACCGGGTTCTACATCACCGACTACCGCAGCGAAGGCTACAAGAAGAGCGCCAGCGCGGATAAGACATCCACATCCGGCGGGGAAACGAAATCGGAATCGAAGTCCGAATCCAAGAGCGAAACCAAAAGCAGTGACACCAAGCCGAAGCCAGAGAGCAAACCGAAGTCAGACAAGTAACGTACCGGTTTTCTTCGACTGTGTGCCACTGGCTCTGCCAGTGCTGATTGGCAACAACGACAGCATGATGGAAGACACTGGCAGAGCCAGTGGCACACCCAGGCGACTCTCCGACACGATCGTGATCTATGACTTCTCCCGCGGCGATCTGCCCCGTTTGTTCGCGTCCCGTGCCCACCGAGGGTGACGAGACCAAACATCTTCCGTTCTGCAGTCGCCGCTGCCGGGAAGTCGACTTCTTCCGCTGGTGCGACGGCAAGTACGCGATCGTGGAACCCGTTGATCCGTTCGATCTCGACGAAGAACGGTCGTGGTCGCCCAGCGATGACGCGGAATAGCACTTGTGGTCACCACCAGTTCATGTGCCGCAGCCGTGTCTCCCGTGCGAGTGGTCCCACTGCTTTGCCACTTCGCACGGCTCACAGAGCCGTGGCACACAAGACGGCAACGGTCTGCTCCCTCTGGCGAAGAGGTCTGCTCTGGATCACAATGGTGGTTGAAAATCCCTTGCTTGCGCTGCGGGCTGGTGAGGGCGCGTGAACCAGGAGTCGGTGGCGATGGGGTTGAGTCTCGGTTACGAAATTCGGGCGACAGTTTCCACTGAGCAGGCCCGGCAATGGGTGCAGCAGATGCACGCTGCCGCGGTCGATCTGCCGTTTGATGAAGTCGGCGCGATCCAGGAATGGCGGACCGATGACGAAGTGTTGGAGGAAGACCGTCCCGCCGTGCATTTACTGAAGATGCTCGGTTCGCAATACGGCCAGAAACGGATGGCCGATGGCGAAGACCGCTGGATCGACATTCCGCCCAAGCATGTGATGGCGTTCAGCATCACCCCGGCCGAAGGCAGCGAGACCGCCGTCTTCGGCCTCGCGGCGCATGCATCGGTGGTCGAGTTCAGTCATCGTGAGGAAACGCATTTCATTGAGACGGGTCTCGCCGGGATCTACTCCTGGACGCAGGCTTGCAAGACGCAGTATGCGGGACTCCAGCAATACGGCGGCGTCGACAACTTTCTCAAAGCGCATTTGTCGCTGGTGACGCTGCTGGATCACATCGCGAAGTTACCCGTGTCGTTGCAGGTCAGCGATGATAGCGGATATTGGGAGCACCGCGATGAATCGCAATTGCGCAAGCAGCTCGCGTCCTGGAATGGCCTCGTTGCCGCCCTGGCAGGACAGTTGAAGGACAAACTGGGGACCGATGAAAACACCGGAATTCAATCCCCTATTCTGACAGCACCCGACTTTGAACACCTCGAAGCCAAAGGACTCGCGGAATGGAGCGAGCCGACACCGGACGAAAATTGATCTCAGTCTGACCAACCGCGTTCAACGAAGAAGCCCGGCATTGGGTGCAATGCCGGGCTTCTTTCATGATTCATATAGCGGAATGCGAAATTACTTCGCAGCGGAGAACCGGCGGGCGACTTCCGGCCAGTTCACGACATTCCAGAACGCCGTGATGTAATCCGGGCGACGGTTCTGGTAGTTGAGGTAGTAAGCGTGTTCCCACACGTCGAGGCCCAACAGTGGCGTCTTACCTTCCATCAGCGGACTGTCCTGATTCGGTGTGCTCACCACTTCCAGCTTGCCGCCGGACTTCACCAGCCAGGCCCAACCGCTGCCGAAGCGGGTGGTCGCGGCGGCGGCGAATTTCTCCTTGAACGTCGCGAAGCTGCCGAACGCGGAGTTGATTGCCGCGGCGAGTTCACCGGTCGGCTCGCCACCGGCGTTGGGAGCGAGCACCGTCCAGAAGAGGCTGTGATTGGCATGCCCGCCGGCGTTATTGCGAACGACGGTGCGGATGGCTTCCGGGACTTTGCTCAGGTCTTGGATCAGTGTTTCGGCATCGAGTGCTGCGAGATCGGGATGATCTTTGAGCGCATTGTTCGCGTTATTGATGTAGGCCTGATGATGCTTCGTGTGATGGATTTCCATCGTCTTGGCATCGATATGCGGTTCCAGCGCATTGGTCGGATACGGTAGAGGGGGCAGGCTGTAGGCCATCGTCGTTCACTCCAGGAAAAAACCGTCTTCGGCGACCTCCGGGCCGCGCGAATCATGCGTCTATTCTAGAGCAGCCACATCATCCGACAACCGTCGGACCGGGGATGGAGAAGTGCAAAGTGAGAAATGGAAAACGAAAAGTGCAAAATGACGTACATCGCGCGGTGTGCGAGCGACAGCCGATCAGGATTCCGTCGCTTGCGCTTCGGATGGGGATCATTTCTCGATTTGCATTCTTTCGGATGATCGCGGCGCGTGTAGAATGGAGTAGACAGACTGATTTTGGGAGACCCACGCATGCCCATGTACGTTTACGAAGAAATTCAACCCGACGGCAGTGCCGGGCCTACGTTTGAGCTGATGCAAGGCATCCACGAGGAACCGCTGACAGTGCATCCGAAAACCGGTGTGCCGGTGCGCCGTAAAGTGACAGCACCTTGGGCGGGGCCCAAGGGCTTTGGCAAGCACGACAAGAAAGAGCAGCTTTCCGATAAAAATCTCGAAAAGCTCGGCTTCACAAAGTATGTGAAAGGCAAAGGGGGCTACGAAAAGACCACCGGCAGCGGCCCCGACCTCATCCGCAAAGAAAAAAAGTAAGACGAAGCCCAGGGAATGCGTTCCCTGGGATGTTTTCGATGGATCACGGATTCGCCATCATATGCTCTAACTCGGCGGCCAGATCCTCCGCCATCGACGCTCCCAGCAACCGCAGTAGCCCGGCGTCGAGTTGCAGGTGAGCGGTGATCCCCTTGGCATGCGGTTCCACCCGCAGCTTCACTTGGTCTTCCCCCTTTTGCAGTTCGCCGTCGGCCCAGCCGTGGCTGAAGATCTGCAGGTAGGGAACCAGGTCGCGGGCGGACATCCGCACTTGCATCGCTGTCGGTTTGAACTGGGCGACGGCGGGTTCCTCCACGGCAATGAGCGCCTTTTTCAATGCCGCGGACACCGGCTCGGGCGGACCGAAGCCCCACCAGACAACATCTTGCCGGATGCCGCACCAACACTCGGGATCCCAGCCGGTGAATCGCCGAAGGGCTTGCGGAATCGGCAAGTCCTGAATGCGACGAAAGACAACCTCGCCTGCACGAAACGTGTCCCCAGTCGCCGCAGGCCAACGCTCACATTCTTCGGGCAGACCTGGGATGCGGAGCGCGATCACCGTGGCCCGGTCGCTGTACGGATCGCCGAACACCTGCCAGGCCATCTCCGCGGCGGCGTTGCGGTCCGGTCGTTCGGCGGCGATCCCGTTGGCCCACGGGATCTGCACCGATCCGAACGCAAACGCATCGGGAATATCGAGCCGCATCATTGAGGTCTTGCGAGCCGGCCATGCCAGCCACGACGCCATGCCGGCCGCATTCACGTCCCCCTCCAATCGAATCTGCACCTCGGCCCGGCGACGGAGCGTATTGATTTTCACACCCACGACGACGCGATCCAGTTTCGACAACGCTTCCGTCACGAAGCCAATGAACGCGCGACCCAGCCGCGCGCGCCACACGTGCGATTCTTCAGGTTCGTCATCGCGGCGTTGTAGCAACGGCTCAAACCCGAGCCGCCATTCCTCCACCCACCTCTGACGGCGTTCCGTCGGCACCTGTCGCAGGTCCCAGGCGACGGCCATGTCGAACTCGCGCACGAGATCGTTGGTGAGGGATTTGAGCTTCGTGGAGAACCGCCGCAACGTTGTTGGGTCGTCGCCCAACCATAAGACTTCATCGCGGACAATCGCATGATACGGCGAACCGGGACGCTCGATCTCGAAATGGCCCGGCGTGACTTCGCGGTACGGAACGATGTCGAACGTCACCGTCTTTAGCAGTGGTTCCACCGTCTTGATCGGGACAAAGAGCAGCTCTTCGTGGGATTCCTGGTCTTCGGTTTCGGGATCATCGGAGCGCCACGCCCACAACAATCCGAGCGGTCGCGTCCGATCGATGCCACCGAAATCCTGCCAACTGCGATATCGGTTCGACAGCACTTCCGAGAGTTCGGGCCGATCCGCCGCTTGCAGCAAAACATCGACATGATCGAGGAGATGATCAAGCCGGGCGACACAAAACGTCATCCACGGCCGCGCGGTCCCGTCCTCATTTCCGTGCGGACGGTCCTGGCCCCACGTTTGCGCTGTCGTGACAACGAAGACCGCGAGCGCGAATTGAAGCCGCCAGCCTGTGCCACGGCCGTGTCGATTGTGAATCCTTACCGACCCTTGTGAAACATCGCACGGCTCACAGCGCCGTGGCACACGTGGTTTCATCGGCCAGTCGAAACAACGGGGCGGCATCTGGGGAATTCCTGGTGAATCGATTTGCACCCGTTGTTCGTTCTATTCACGAGCCGGAAGCGTGAGCGACGGACACTTGCGTAGCAGTGACGGCGAGAGAAGGCATAAAGAAAAATGGTCCGTTGCTCTCGTTATGCTTCCTGCTTTCATGGTGAGCATATCAACAGGATCGTTCGCAGCAAACGGCAATCCGCTGTCCGCCGGTAATGCAACCGCCCGGTTCTCAAGGTGAGAACCGGGCGGAGTGAAAATCTCGATTCGTCGCCGAACGGTCCTTCCCGCGGTTTAGGGGAAGCCGGTGCTGGTGTTGAGTTTCACTATGGATGTCGTGCCGGCATAGGTGTCGGTTCCGGAACCGCCGTTGAGGTTCAGCGTGTCAACATTGCACAGATTCAGCACGACGGCATCGTTGCCGCCGGACAGATCCAATTGCAGTGTCGAAACGTTGAGTGAGACACCGGTGAGCGAATCGCTGCCGCTGCCTAACGTTCCGGCAATGGCAATCTTGCCGTTCGGTGCCACCAAAGTTTGTGTGGTCTTTTTGACGCCTTGATAACTGAGCGTGGTGCCCGTGCCTGCGGTCACGGTCAGCATGATTCCTTTTTGGGTCAGCGTAAGGGCGTTGGCACTGCCATCCCCGGTGAGCGTCAACGTTTGCGTGGCTGCATTGTAGGCCACCGTCACCACGGTTGAGGTCGGCGTTGGGGTGGGAACAGGGACCGGCGGAACGGGAACGGGAATCGTTGTCGGTTTCGGACCATAAATCGCCTGGATCCCGTCGCGATCGTCCGGGAAGATGAATGCGCTACCCAGCCCGGAGAATCGTCCTGCGTAGAACGGGAACATGATCGCCTGCTGAGTCGCCGAATGCGCAAGTCCGAGGGCGTGACCGACTTCATGCAGGCAGGTTTCCAGGAAGTCGATGCGAGCGCCTGCCGGCTTGACGACCCAGGTTTCACCTTCATCAAAGTGAAGATCGCCTGAGAGTCCGTCCCCGGTGACATCGAAAGGATAAAACGCATGGGCCAATACGCCCGATGCTCCGTCAATCGCATGGTGGCCGAACCGTAAATTCGGGGAACTGCCGGGGGCATAGGTTGTGTCGCTGGGTGTCGGTCCCGAATCGGAGACTTCCACAAACTTCAACGGCGTCACGGCCGCCCAGAGTTTCAACGACTCGACCACGCCCGCTCTCAATTGAGCGGCCGTGACCCCTTTCATCCCGCCATCCAGCAGATTCGAGTAGCTGTATGTGACGGTGAGTGCGGTTCCCGTGCCGTTCGGCTGCGGCCATTTCCAAGCGGGATTCTGCACGACGAAATTCGAGTTCAAGCCCGAGCTTTTGGAGATGTCATCGGTTGCCCCCGCTTTCGGACGATGCCCGCGAGCATAGAGAGTACACATCCGCGGATCGTCGGTGGCGCACAGTCCGTCGTCGCAAGGCCGCATGCGCACTTGGACCAGGGGAGCCCGCTCCATCGTCCGCATCGAGAGGGCCGGGGCATACGGCATTGGTGCCGAGACACTGCCTTCCAGATCATCACCGCGGGGCAGCAAGCCAAGCACTGTCCCACCCATTGCCAGGCTGACCAAACCGCAGACACACCGTGCGCCCCAGTTTGTTCGTCGCCGCAAATCGCCATCAACCGAGTTCATGGAAGTTCCTTATCGCAGGGAATCGCAATGTATGCCGTGACGGCGTTCGCGAACAAGTTGGAGACGGTCCCTCGGGTGAACCTTACCGTTCCGTTCCACCGAATCTTTCCCGGTAATCCATTACCGTGTCGCCAGAATTCTGGCAGGTCGGTTCTTTTCATCGGAGCCCGCTGCAAATGGGCCGGTTCTACAGGTTGCAAAAAATCGCGTGCCCCAGTCTATGGGTAATTGAAGCTGTTGTTTAACACAATCTTCGAGGTCGTCCCGGTAAAGGTGTCGGTACCGGGGCCGCCATCGAGTTTGAGCAAGTCGACATTGCAGTAGTTGAGAACCACGCGATCGTTGCCTACTCCCAGCTTCAAATTCATCGTGGCGATGTCGAGCGAGACTCCGGAAATCGTGTCGTTGCCGCCGCTCAGATCGCCCGAAACGGTAATTTTGCCGGAGACGTTTGGAATTGTCGCCGAGGTGCTGGTGACGTTGTTGTATCGGATCTTGGTACCTGCTCCCCCTTCGATCCGCAGTTGCGATCCCGATTTGGAAACCGATAACGAATTCGCATTCACGTCACCGGTGAGCGTGATCGTTTTCGTGCCTGCGTTCCAGGCCACGAGCACAACGCTCGGTGTGGGAGGCGGCGGAGTGGTGTTGTCGATCTCCGTCATCGCGGCCGTCAGCATGTCCACCGCATCGGCACAGGCATAGGACAAATTGGTGTTGATGACGTTGTCGTTCTCGTCGTCGCCATCGAACCGCACGGTGCGCGGTGTCACGGTCCGCAGCCAGTTTTCCAGTTGCGTCGGCGTGGGGAAGGTTGAAGTGCGGCGCCGGTAGTACTCCTGGGCGAGCAGGCACAAACCGCAGGCCACCGGCGCGGCTTGACTCGTGCCGTGGAAGCTCGATTCGGCCGTGTCGTTGGCAATTCCGGCGGCCGTCAACTCGGCACCGGGCGTGAAGATGTCCGTCCGCGTGATCGGGGCCAGACTGGGATGCAGTCGTTGTGAAAACGGCGTAAATCGCCCGGGACCGGTGCTGATCGCGATCGCCCCGCTGCCGTAAAAGATTGGGCCGATGTTCGCGTCATACAGTGCCCCAACGCTAATTGTTTCCCGGGCAATTGCCGGATACGACATGCCCTGCTGGCTGCCGAAGTCAAAGAAGCTATTTCCAGCCGAGACGACGACCGCGACGTTGGCCGCCCGCAGCAATTGAATTTTCTGGATGATCGGATCGCCGGCGAAATTGTCCGTAATGAGGTTGCTGTCCGCACCCAGCGACATATTGACCGCGGTGATGTTGAAGGCCACGCGGTTGGTGATCACCCACTGCAAGCCGGAATCAATCGATGCGGAGCTCCCGCTACCGTTATTGGAAAGCACTTTGATCGGGATCACATTGGCACCGGGGGCAATTCCGGTGTGAATACCGCGGCCGACGATGATCCCGGCAACATTAGTGCCGTGGCCATCGCCGTCGGTGGCGTCGTTGGGATTCGCGCCGTTGTCGTTCGTGAAGTTGACCTGGGCGACCACTTTACCCGCAAAATCGACATGCGTCGTTCGCAGGCCGGTATCGAGCACGGCCACCGTCAGACCGGTCCCGTCGACAGAGAATTGCGTCCGGGCCGGGACGACGCGAATCAAATTGTCCGTTTCGGCATCCTGCGTACGGATTCGCGAGGTTGCGAACTGCTGTCCCTTCGACTTTGGTTTCGACAACGTCGGGTACGTGTAGGTCGCCTTCGTCGGAGCGGGTAACGTGACATTCGGGAACGACGACTTTTGAGCGTGGGCTTCCCCGGCCACCACTCCCCATGCCAATGCGGAGAGGGATAACAGAGCACCGGCCGACTTCGTCAACGACCAATTCCCGAGCCGCATAGTCAATTCCCTAGCAAAGTTGTCGACGACGAACCTCGATCCAGAGGAACCGGGCCGCCACTCGGACACCGTTTCCGGACAAAGGTCTTCTCATTTTCAGAGGGGGATCAGGCCTGCAAACACAGCCACACCGATGGCAGCGGCCGTCGGCTGAGACGGTGACTTGCCGGAGGGAAATGCTGGGAATCGACGAGTTGATCCGGACCGATTCTAACGGCCGGTTTCACGCGATTCCAAGAAAATCCGGAGAAATTCGGCGCGAGTTTTCGGGAGGATCACGACGCGAGCCCACCGATTGATCACTCCTGTGTTCGGATATCGGCGATCGGCGAAATCTGCCGTTTTGCCGATCCACAGAGATTCGCCAGAGGTGTCGGTTCGGACTCGACGGATGCACCTATTTCGGGAAGTTTGCGGGGGCGATGCGAATGGGCCATTCCCCACGACCACGATAACCCGTGGATAGGACCAAATCTCGGCCGCCGCTCCGTCTCAAAGAATCAAATCGCTTCGATTCAATGTGTCGTCGCAATGATCGCGCGCCGGGAAGCCAACCGGCATCTCCCGCCGCCGCCAAGACCGTTTTTCCCTAGGTTTTTCGGCCCATTGGCCTGCGCAGGCGATTTTCCAGCGGTTGGCACACCCCCTGCGATGGTGGGATATCGAAGTCGGAAACAAACCAACCGGCTCAGTAGTCCCCCTGACTGGAGAAACTCAAATGACTCGCACTCTGTTCGGTACCGTGGCGATGGCTGTCTGTGTGGCGTTGGGCAGTGGGAGCACGGCTTCGGCCGGTGGCCCGCACAATCATCATCACGGTCATCATGTTCACCAGCACCACCAGCACCATCATCATGGCGGATTCGGCTATGGGGGATATCGCCCCCGGTATGTTGCTATCCATTCGCGACCGGTGATTGTCGCCCCGCAGCCATACGGCAGCTACGGTCCAGCCCCGTGTGTCACCGACTATGACTACAACTACGGGTATAACGGCTACGCCCCGTCGGGTGTGGGCTTCAGCAATCGCAATTTTTCACTGTGGCTCGGCCGGTAGTTTGATGCTTCACCAGCCCGCAGAATCGGGAACTCGCTTAGCCTGCGGGCTGGTCGCCGAAGATGATTGCTGATCACCAAAGAAAAAAGTCGGGGCCTGATACCCCGACTTCTTCTTTTTGATCGATACGATCCGAACACGGCTCAGTTCTGAACCGTACTCAGCTTCTTCGTCCACTCGCTGTTGGGATAATTGCTCTGCAATTTGGCTTCGGCTTCCAGACCGCGCTCCGGCAATTGGACGGCCTTCCACAACTTCGTCATGTTGTAGAGCGACTCGGCGTGGTAACCGGCCTCCCGCGGGAACAGAATGTCGACGTGCAGATAAGCCAGCACGGCTTCTTTCGCGCGGCTTAACGCCTGCAATGCATTCCCCTGCAGTACATAAGCTTCAGCTTGCAGGGCCGTGTCTTCGGGCGAGGCATTCAGCGTGACTTCGTCGAGCACTGTCAGGGCTTCGGCGTGTTTGCTCTGTTGAATCAGTGCCCGTGCTTTCCCGAGCATGGCTTCGTACTTGCGGGCGACATCGCCGGCGGATGTCCCCGCGGCACTGACCGCTTCATCGAACGACTGCACCGCTTCGTCGAGCTTGTTCTCGCCCATCAGAATCCGGCCGGTCGCAATCTTCGCCGCCAGTTTGGACTCATTCCACGGCGACTGGGCGAGGGCATCGAACGCTTTGCGGGCACCATCGTAGTCCCCTTTGGCCAACTGGACCTGTCCCAAGAGGGCCATGGATTCGTAATAGCGGAAGTGGTCGCCGTTGGCCTTCTGAAAGTCCTGCAATCCCTTAATGGCTTCGTCGCGCTTGCTCGGATCGGCGAGGGCAATCCGGGCATGAATACGGGCGAGCGTGAATTCAAACTCCGATTTTAACAGGGCATTGTCCGATTTGGTGTCCGTCTTGCTCTTGGTAACGCGCTGAATCGCCGCATCGAATCGGCCGGCGTTTTCGTCCGTCTGCCCCAGCTTCAAATCCGCGGTGGCGTCGTCAAAATCGACGATCTGCAAATCGTTTGCGGGGATGTTCACCGCTTCGCCCGTTGTCGGCTTGATCGTCAGTTCCGTCTTCGAGCCTCCGGTAATCTTGCCGGAAACGCGGCCGCCACTCTTCTTGGTGATCGAGTCGGCGGCGAACGTGGTTCCCGCCCATGTAATGGTGCAGAGGCCCGCAAGCAACAGCGAAGGTAATCGGACGGACATGTGCTTCTCTCCAACGCCGATGAGACGGTTCAAGGCGTGTTGTCGTGATGAACGTTCACAAGATCAGGACACCGAGCCGATGGTGGTCATTCCGTCGTCGGCGGTTTGGGCTTTGGTTTGGGTTTAGCCGCGGCGAGATTCGTGCCGGTAGCCGGGTTAGCGGGGCGCGTTCCCGGTGGTCGGGTCGCCGCTGTTCCGGTTGCCGCGGCTGCGCTGCTTGCCGCGGGCCGGGGGCGCGGCTTGGCGGCGGGAGCGGTGCCAATGACGATATCCGGTCCATTCGACGCGAAAACCGAGTCCGTGGCCGGAATGGGCATCAGCTTCTTATGCGACTTTGTTTTCCGTGTGAACATGTACGCCACTACGGCTCCCCCACCGAGAAAGATCGCACCGAGTGCGATGTACATCGGAAGATCGCTCGCCGGGGCCGGTTTTACCACGGTTTTCCCTTTCTTTTTCGTGGCATTGGGCGTGGTGACGGCGGTCTTCGTGTCTGCAGGTGAATCGGAATTTGTCGCGATCGGAACTTCCGCTCGGACTTTTAGATCGACGACCGGCTTGCCCTGATCGCCTAAGACTTTATGGTAGACCTCGTTCAAATCGGCGAGCTGGTCATCGGACAGTTCCCGCATGATGGCCACCGTCGCCATGAGTTCCCCTTCACAGCGATCCAATTCGGTGCGGCGTTTCTCCGGGCTGGTTTGACTCAAACCCAGTTGACGCCGGGTTTCGACCCCTTCAACGCGGCTTTCGACGAATTGCGGAATTAACTCGGTGCGACCGCGCTCGATTTCTTTCTGCAGTTTTGTTCCTAACAATCGCCATCCCCAGATTTTTTTCTTGGGTTCGCCATTGATGGCTGCGAGGAATTTCGGCGCGTTTTCAGTCCCGCCGTGAATCCCCCAATCCTGATACACGTGCGCGGCTTCGGCTTGAGCGCGGGGTTCTTTGTCGCGTTCATTCAGAACTTCAACAATGACCCGTTCAGCCGTCTCGAAATCTTTTTTCAATCGATGACAGCGGACCAGGCGGACTTTTACCGCGGCGACTTGATCCGGTGTCAGGAAGCCGGGCGTTTTGTCGCCCATATTCAGCAAGTCCTGAAACGCAGAGCCCGCTTTTTCAAAGTACGCCGCCATTCGCGCGGGGTCTTCGGACGAGGCTTCTCCCAGCGCGAAATACGTTTCACCGATCCAGCTCAGCGAACCGAACGTCTGGCCATCTTTGCGTTGATAGAGATCATTGAGGAACGTCTCGAACGAGGTCATCAACTGGTTGAAACGGTCCATTTCCCTGGCATCTTTGAGCCGGTCGAGTTCTTCGCTCAGCAATTTACCGAGGCCGACATAGAGGTCGGTGACATCGTTGCCCGCGTCGGCTCCCGCCACTTTTTCGAGGGTCTTCATCGTGTCGCGGGCTTCGTTCAGCTTGCCGCCGCCGATGTAGGCACGGAGCAGCAGTTTGTAACACTCCGTCGCGAAGAGTCGGCTTTGCACGCCTTTGTCGGGTCGCTTGGTTTCATCGGGGACGGTGATCGCCTTGATGACCGATTGCGGATCATCGAGCAGCAACTTGATCGCCTCGGCATCCTGACCTAACGTGATCACGATCTGAGCCTGCGCGAACTTCGATGCGATCAACTCGTTCGGCGGTGCCCCTTCTTTCGGAATCGTTGGTAGGAGCTTTTCGTTCCCGTTGCGCAGTAGTTTGAGAGCGAGTTGTTTCCACTCGTCTAACTGTTGTGGCGTGGGTTTTTCGGCGTCCGGCAGACGATCGGCTCCCAGGCAAGCGGCCCAGTAGGACTGTCCCGCCGCAAGTTGTGCGTACGGATACTTTGGATCGGTCGCTGGGACTTTGTTGTACCACTCCGCGGCCAGAACAGGCTTTTTCAATTTGCCATAGATTTCGCCCAGCTGCATGCGGGCATCGTTCGCGCGGTCGCTTTCGGGCCACTTGACCGTGATGAGATTCGCGGCATTGATGATGAACCGCATGTCCGGCTCTTTGTCTTCGTTGCTCCCCTTCACGTCATTGAAGGCCTGTACATACGCCGCCAGCGACAGGAATGCCGCGTCGAGACCCACCGAGGAATCATCCTTATCAACGGCTTTGGCGACGTATTCACCGAGGATGGCAGCCTCATAATTCTTCCGCATCAGATAGCACACGTAAGCGTAGCTGAAGCGGCACTGCGTAATGCTTTTCTGGTCATCGCTCTTATTGGCCAGTCGCAGCGCAATTTCAAAATACTGGGCGGCTTCCTTCAGTTGAGCATTGAGATCCTGCTGCAGTTTCTTGATGTCTTCGGCCGGCTTCTTCGCACGGATGGCGGCGTCGAGAGCGTCCTTGCCATCCTTGATGGGCGTAATCAGTTGCCGGCCGAGACCGAACGCTGTGTCGAACTTGTCGGGCAACCGTTCTTTGCCGCCGAGTTTAGTGTCGAGCCGTTGTGAGAAGGCCAGAGCGATGTCGCGGTGTTCGCTGTTGGATTTGCTGACTTGCTGAGCATTCTCACGAGCCTCGCGCCAGTAACGTTGGGCGTCGGCTTTGGGAAGATCGCGCTTGTCGCCGAGTTGTTCATATGCGCGGGCGACTTCCCACCGAATGCCGAGGCCGACCCGCGACCGGGCTTCCGCGCCGTGCTTCTTCAACCACTCTTCTCCCAGATCAATCACCAGTTGGTAGTCGCCCCGCTCTTTGGTGTTGAGGCAGATCAACTTGAATTGCAGCGTTTGATCCTTCAACTTCGCCATCGGGCCGTCGTTGCCGGGGTTGTCGACCAGTTCGTTGTAGATGCCGAGGGCTTTCTGCAAGTCGCCCTGTTCTTCAAAACACTTCCCTTGCCACAGCCGGGCATATAACCCGCCGACCTGACTGCGGTAGCGCTGATGCATCTGCTCGAACGCCGCCGCCGCATCGTTCAGTAATCGCTTCTGCTCCGCATCTCCCACAGGATGGGTTTGAGCCTCTTCGTAGATGCACTGCGCCAGGTCCAGTTGGGCCTTGATCATATTGACTTCGGACTTGGCCCGGGCTTCAGCTTTTTCTGGGTCTTTGGCTTTGTCGATGAACGTGCCATAGCGCTTCATGGCCGCTTCGTGCTGATCGAGCGCCGTCTTAAAGACTTCGCGGGCTTTGGCGATCAATCCACGGGCCTTGTTCTGGTATTCGGAACGGTTGCCCTGATTGGCTGGAGAGCGGGATTGCACGATTTCGACGCGGGCTTTGCCGAGCAGAATCTGGGCGCGTTCGGTATTCGCATCGGCGGCTTGCGGATGTTCGGGACTCTCCTTCACGAATTGATCGAGGAAAGCGAGCGCCTGATCGAGTTGCTCGACCTGCTTTTCCGGGCTGCGCGAGGCCGCCGCACTGCTCAGAAGCGTGACCGCCTTTTCATAGGGGATCACTTGCTTGATCTCGGCGGGCAGTCCGGGCCGCGTGGCGAGCTGATCGAGATAAATCAGGGCGTAATCGTAGTACTCTCTGTTACGCAAGCCGGCGAGAAACTCGTTGTAGGGCTCGGCAGCGACCGCGAAGGCCGCGCAGAAACAGAGACTTGCGGCCAAGCCCCAAATACGGACCGAATGGTTCATCGGGATCAATCCCTTCCTCCGCGCGGGAGGCCAAGACAGGACTACACCAATCGATCACGGTGGTGTCACTGCGATGGATCGGCTCGATCATTCTCAGCATACGCGCGCATCGGGGACAATGGCAAGCGGCGGGATTGCCCGTCCAAGCCGCAACCGGTCGCATGGCCCCCGTTAGCGCTTTGCAGGCGACCGATTTGCAAGGAGCCACCATTCGCCCACAAAGCTCGCCTATCTCGCCGAATTTGCACAATCGCGGGACGGCAATTTTTCACCCCGCTGCTGCGATTTTTCCACGGATTCGTGTTGCAAAAATTATGTGGGTGGATAGGCTCTGGAAGTAGGTGAGCCAATGGGTTCGCCGCGAGTTCTTTCGCAAGGCGGTGCCATTGGCGCGGTGGAGGACAAATCGTGCAGATGATGCTCATGGCTTCTGAAGCCGAAAGCGCGTTCGATGTCGACCCGGTCGAAGAAATGCGACTGCGGACATGGGCGCGGAAGAATTACAGCCCCGCGGAGGATCGTGATGGGAACTGGCACCCGATTGTGTTGGATGAAATGACCCGCAAAGACGGGGAATCTCCGGAGCGCCCGGTGCGCCCACGCTAGTTGACGGCCCTTCTTTTCGATGCCCGAGGGGATGTTCGTTCCCTGGCTGATTTCATACGTTCCATCGTGCGCAAAAAAAATCGGGAGGCTGTTTACCCCCCCGACTCGTTGACTGTGTGGACACTGTCCGCGTTACTTGCGGAGTGTGCTCGGAATCTTCGGATCGTTGATCGCCTGTTGTGGTGCACGAGTTCCCGGCAACGGTTTCGGAGCGCTGCTCGGTCCCGTAATCACTGGAGTCGAAGACGGAGCGCTGCCTTTCACGGCGACACCGGCTTTCACCGGCTCTTCAGCGGGCGATGCCGTCGCGCTCCAGTTCTGCACTGACCAGAAGGGATGGGTGTGCACAACGGTCGCCCCGAGGTCATCCAAAGCCGTGCGGAAGGCTGCGGTGGTCATATTTTCGTTCGGAATGACCCGCTGCAGCACGAACCGGCGGTTCGACGCGATGTAGGCGAAAAACTTGCCGCTGCCCATCTTGTCGTTTTCTGACAAGAGACGGAGTAATGCCGTGCGCGGCGTTTCCACCGCCGACTTGGGCAGTTCATCTAACCACGCCATGATCCAAATCGAACTGGCGTCCTGGCTGAGAACGGCAGACATCGACAGTACCCAATCCTGATCAGCGACAGTCGACTTGAATTCAAAGTCGTATCGCTTTTCCGCCAGTTTGGCTTCGAGCCCCATCGCCTTGAGCAATGAGCCGAGCGAAGCATCGGTCAGACGACCTTTCACAGCTGGAGCCGCGGCGGGCGTCACTGCGGCAGCCGGAGCGGCAGCCGGTTTCGTTTGTGCAGACAGAATGGCCGGGGTTGCCACAGCGGCAACGGCCGCACCTAGAAGAGAACGACGGTTCCATTGCGTCATCGCGAGACACTCCTTTGTCGGGGACGGGGCGGTCGGGATGAACTCGGCAGACCCAGCGCCATCCCAGCACCGGGCAATCCCTGCCCGGCGTTGATTCATCGATTAGCCGCCGTACAAATGCTGCAGACAAATCTGCGACCAGGTTTCAAACTGGTCGGACTCCTGTAGCAGTTGTGACGGTGGGGCAAACCCTGTCTCTAGAATCGACGATTCCCGTGGGGAAACTTTGGCCGAGTCGAGATCAAAAAGATGAACGATCCCCAGGTGAACCTGTCCGACCGGCGTGGCATCGTCGTTGATCAGCCCCACACAGCGGTCGGTAAACCCTGACTCCAGAAAGACTTCCTCTTCGATCTCACGGTGCATGGCCTCGGCGTAACGTCGGTCTCCGTGCAGTCGGTCAGTCGAAGAAATATGTCCGCCGACACCAAGCGAACGTTTGCTGTGCAGTCTGCCTTCTCCCCCCGCTTTGCCACGGCGGTACGAAAACAGTTCACCCCCGCACTGGAATAAGCAGTACGGAATGAGTTGCTTGTAACTCGGATCGGTCTCGACTTCATTGCGTGGTCGGAAACTGGTGTGAGCCGGATCGAGCAGGATTCGCAGGTACCGGTCCACGTCCGGTTGGAAACCTTGAAAGTAACCGATCTCATGGAACAGCAGGGTCGGAACGCAAAGAACATGTTCCACGGGTATTTCGGTCGACATCGCATGGGTCCGGAAGGAGTTCGATTCACATCCGGCGCGTCACCGGAGCAAGGGCGAATCCTACCGGTCACCGAACGAACCTGCAAAGCGGGCACCATTTCCGCTTGCCGCTTAGCGGATTACTTTGCGTTGAATTGTGTCAACGGGCGTGTCGCATCCATTACACACGCGCACACCCCCGACAATGCGAACGCGCCGCCGCAGAAAAAGAAGAGCAGCGTCCAATCCGAAAGGGCAGGCGTTTTACCGAGCACCATGCCACTCACCACGGGGGCAATGGCTGCGCCCAAGTTGCCCCACATGTTCGCCCAGCCGAGGACTGCTGATGTGTATTTGCCGCCAACATCCTGCGCGAAGGCCCATGTCGCTGCGACACCGAGATCGGTGGCGATTGCGACCATCGCCATCCCTGCAACGGCGATCCATGCCGTCGTCATCGACTCCCGCGGGCCGAACCACCCCCACATCACCATCACAGCGAGCACGTACCCGCTGACCGCCAGAAATCGCGACACCGCAATTGGCCCGCTGCGGCCCCATTTGCGACCGCACCACATCGTCCACCGATCGGTCCATGGCCCGCCCAGCAGCATGCCGAACATTCCAGCGAACAACGGAACCGATGCCATCACGCTCCGTTGGAACACCGGCACGTGATGCACCTCATCGAGATACCGCGGCAGCCATGTGACCAGGAAAATCCAGCCGACGTTGGTGAGAAACTGCATGATCGAGTTCCCCCATAGGCTGATGTTGGTTAGCAAACTCATCCACGGAAAAGACTCCGCTGGCGGGGCCGTTGAGACGCTTATCTCGGGCGAATCGCGGTGAATCAGGGCAACTTCCGCCGCATTGCACCACGGATGCCGGGCCGGATCTTCGCGAAACAGCCACCAGAAACCCGCAGCAACAAAGATGCCCAACCCGCCAAAGAGGATCAAGGTCGGCCGCCATCCACGCGCTTCCAACTTCTTGAGGTGTTGCGGCAAGGCGGATTCCCAGAACCGCCGCGCGGTTTCCTTGCTGGTCGCGATTGTTGTGGATGAATCGTCGAGCGCCTGCAGACGACGCCGCAGATCGGGCGGGACTTCATCGAACGGGAGGTCCACAAGAAACGGCGGCAGCGATTGCGGATCGTTGAAGAATGTCGCCAGCTGGGTTTGATTGGCATTGGCAAGCGATATGGCCAACCGCGTGGCGTCGGAATCGGGGCCGGACTTTGTCCGTGTCTTGCGGAACCAATCCGTCGCCGCTTTCTGTTCCGGAGCCGTGATGGCCTGGACGACTTTGGCCGGGTCGAGAATCTCGTACGGCTGAAACTCCGGCCCGGCTTTCGCTATGGCGAACCACAGCATCAAGGCCCCCGTCAACAAGGGCGCGATGGCTCCACCGACACGGCCGCCGAACGCTACAAACGAACTGCCTGTGCCGCGTTGAGAGATGGGCAACCAATCCCGCACGGCCTTCCCGGCACACGGATATGCCCCAGCCTGGGCCAGGCCGCACAGCAACCGCAATACGATGATCGTGGCCACACTCCCCACGACACCGATCAATCCGGTGAAGAGCGACCATGCCAGAATGAACAACGTGAGCGCGATCCGAATGCCGAATCGTTGGCCAATCCATCCCGCCGGCACCTGAAAAAGGGCGTAGGACCAGAAGAACGCACTGAGAAACCAGCTCATCGCGGCTGGTGAGGCGTCGAATTCCTGTTGGATCGATCCGCTGGCGAAGGAGACACAGATGCGGTCGAGATAGAGGAGCAGGGACGCCAGCGTGGTGACGCCGACAATTCCCCAGCGAACGCGCGTCGCCCGTTGTTCCATGGAGTTGGCCCTGCCCGCGTTGCATCAATATCGCGTGATTCGACACCAACGCACGGTAGGACCACGGAGAAACAACGTCAAGGAAGCCCACGGATGCCATCCGTGGGAAGTGCCAGCGCATAAAAATACCGAAGGCGTCCTGAACCTACGATCCAGAACGCCTTCGGGTTGTGCCCCGAGAGCAAGTGCGGGCCAACGCCTGCCTCCAAGGCGGAAGAGCATTATTGCAAGCAGCGTGCCGATGGCGTTCGACTGGCAAATATTTTTAGAAACGTCGGAAATCATCGGGTTTTCGAGTCGTTTGCCTCTGCCGCAAATTGCGTTTTCACCCCCGCGCACTTTGCGACAACGGTCAATCCTGCTGCATCAAAATCGACCAGCCCGCTTTCTCACGCTCCATTTGTGGTTTGCTGAGTCGCCGTATGCTGACAACCGGGAGTACGGGAACCTTTGCGTGATCGTCTTCTTCTCTCTCCAACTGTGGCTTCGCTTTCCGTCCCTTGCCCTCTGCGCTACGATGAAACGGAGTTCCGCACGATTCACAAGGCTTCCGCATGACCGACGCATCTATCCGGGCGATCACTGTTCCGCAGTTTCTCGCCGCTAAAGCTCAAGCGAAAAAGCTCGCCGTGGTCACCGCTTACGATCATCTCTGGGCAGGGATCAGCGACGCCGCGGGGGTTGATGCGATTCTCGTCGGTGACACGCTTGGCATGGTCGTTCAGGGCCATCCCACCACGCTGCCGGTGACCGTCGGACAGATGATTTACCACGCGGAAATGGTCTGCCGGGCGGTGAAACGGGCGCTCGTCGTCGTCGATCTGCCGTACCTCAGTTATCACGTCAGCCCGCGACAGGCGATCCGCAACGCTGGCCGCATCATCAAACAGACCGGTGCGGCGGCGGTGAAGCTCGAAGGGGGCGTCACTCAGGCGGAGACTATTCGCGCTCTGACGAATGCCGAGATCCCCGTGATGGGGCACGTCGGCCTGCGACCGCAATCGGTCCGCAAACTCGGCGGCATGGGGAAAGTGCAGCGCGACGAAGAGCAAATCCTCTCCGACGCCCACGCCGCGCAAGACGCCGGCGCGTTTTCGATCGTGCTGGAACTGATCCCGCGCTCCATCGCCGCACGGATCACCCAAGAGCTATCGATCCCGACGATCGGCATCGGCGCTGGCCCCGACTGCGACGGCCAGGTCCTCGTCGGCCCCGACCTCCTCGGTCTCACCGGCGACTTCCACCCTAAGTTCCTCAAAAAATACGCCGACCTCCGCACCACCGCCGTCAACGCCCTGCGACAATACACACAGGAAGTCCACACGGGCGAGTTTCCGACCGCGGGGCATAGCCATGAGTGACGCGTCCGGCTCGGTGGGCTTGCGATCACAATGTCAAAAAAAGCTTCCGGTGTTCCATCCACCGCAGGATCGCGGTGCAGAGTAGCAGCGAGAGCGTGAAGCCGCTGAAGATCAGCCATAGGGGGCTGTCTTCGGGGATGAACCTCCTGATGCCGTTGTTGACGACATCGTGCAGGATGTAGGCGGCGAGGGCGTTGTTGCCCAAGGTGCACAGTAGGCTCGACTGCCAATGCCGGCCGTCGCAGGCGAACACGAACAGGCCGAGGACCGCCAGGCCGAAACCGGCGCCGAAAGTCAGGTACGACACGCTGCCGGCGCGCTGACTCATCGTCCAAATATGGACCGGCCCGGTCGGTGGTACAAACGGCGGTTCGGTCCAATGCGCAGTCCAGAGCGCACCACGGCTTTCGATCAATCCGGGCATGCTCGACAGTCCGTATCCGAGCAGCATCAATCCGGCTCCCATCACCAGCAGTGACCGCACCGCAGTTGCCGGTCGCGTGGTGACGATGTCATAGGCCAGCGTCCCGGCGATCATCGGGATGGTCCACGTTAGGAAGCCAAGCGGACCGCCATCAATGCCGGGGCGTTTGAGGACCCATTCGTAATACCACGCGACCGAGATCAGATGAAACAGGACGCCGGACGCGACCGCATAGCCGATGCGCACCCGTGCCGATGTACCGATCACTGGCAGAATCCACAACGACGTAACCGCGATGTGGGCCAGCGTCTGGAAGAAGTTCCGCTGAAACGCCGTGCTAAGGACGCCCCACACGCCGGCGTCATGCAGTTTCGCCCACGATTCGTACTTGCCATCGAAGCCGTACACCAGGGCGGCAATCAACAGCAATGCAAAATTCCGTCGAATCGCGGTGCGATAGGCGACCGCTGCCCCGGCCGTATCCCTTCGGCGCAGAAAGGTCAGCCGATAGGCAAACCCCGCCGCGACAAAAAACTGCGGCATGATCGTATCGGCGTAGCTGCAATAGGTGTGGTGATGCGCCAGCAGCGGCAGCCCGGTTTTGATCGCCGCAAACACGCCGACGAAGTTCACCAGAAACATGCCGAGCACCGTGTAGCCGCGAAATTGATCGAGGGACACGATGCGGTTTGCCACAGGTCGTGGATCCTTTATGCGGCAATATCCGCAGGATGCTTCTTGAACCACGGCGATCGCACCATCAGCGCGATCATCTTCCACAACACGACGCTGACCAGCAGTAGGCAGAGAAGGGGGACGATAATCGCAAGGATACCGAGGAAGAGGGCCATCATCCACTCGATGGTCGAGACCACGAAGTTCCCGATCCCGCCGGTGGTGCCGGTGGAGACCGCGCGGGTGGCGACGGTACCGCTTTGGACGGTGAGGCTGATACCGCCCCCGGCGATGACCGCCGCCGACCATTGCACTAGCGGCGACGCTTCGCCCAGTTGCGAGGCGACGATCACGGTCCCCGCGATGGCCGCAGAGGGCGTGGTTATGGTGTCGAGCAGGTTGTCGACCCACGGAGTATAGTACGCCGCAATTTCCAGCACTGTCGCCGTGCCGAACGCGATAATCGCCGGTGTGGATCCGATCCACTCAAACCCGGCGGCGAGCGGCAATTGTCCTGCCTGATGGGCGATTCCCATCACCAGAAACGGCACGAAGATTCGGAATCCACACGCGGCGCTCAGGCCGATGCCAATGATCAAGCTGAGGGCGATATCCATGCGGGTGGGCCAAATGTTTGTCGGGGAAATCGGATGTCTATCGAGTACGGAGTTGTGATCCGTTGAGCCATGATCAACGGATCGTCATTCCTGATCCGGGTCGATTTCACTCGTCGATCCCGTTAGCCGGGTGTACATTACCCCGTGCGGGCCGACTCGTCAGTTCAGAAAACGAAAGTAAGGCGATGCAGATCAATCGTTTCGGAATCCGTTGTCTGGTGATTTGTGCGGCGTTATGCGGTCCGACGGCGTTCGCGCAGAACATCGCTAACCAGGGATCGCTCTCGGCGAGCGGCCGGAACCACGTCTTCAAGCACATTGTGGCCGTGCGCGGGGAATGGTATCGCGAACCGCGGATTATCGTGCTGGCCACAGGGCAGAAGATTGAGGCGGCCGCGCTGGCCAAGGCTCAAAAGGTCAGTGCCGAGGACAACCTCGATGTGGAACTCGGCCAGCCGTATCTGAAAGCCGTATTCCTCGAAAGTGGGGAACTGCGTTGTCTGATCGGCCGGGGCGCCAGCATGTCGTTCGGCAGCCGGGGTGAACCGCTGGAAGGGAAAGCCACGATCAAGAATGATCGGATCGTCGGGGAAGTCAAAATCAAAGAAGGCGGCACCTTTGCCAAGGAAGTTATGCTGACATTCGATGTGCCGATTGGCGGTGGTGACAAAGGGGACAAACCCGTGGCACTCGATCCGGCGGTGAAGCCGTCCGTCGAAGGGAAATTCACGGGAGATGGCAAGGACGGCAACCTGAAATTTGTCACCGTGCAGGATCAGGAGCCATTCAACGACAAGGAAGCTTTGGCGATTATCTTCACCGAGAAAGACCCGTCAAAATCGAAGAACGTCTCATTTGACGCCGGTTTCAAGAAGCTCGGGAGTGCCCTCATTCTGCGGGTGAATACCCAGGGGAGCATCTTTGGCTGCGAGGTGGCCCACATGGCGCACTCGCAAGGAGCCTTTTCATCGATCGGTAAGATTCACATGGTGGAATTCGATCTCGCCGGCGGCAATGCGAAGGGTCGCGTGAGTACCGGCGGTGAAGACGATACGTTCGGTCAGAAATGGGATGTGGACCTGAAGTTCGCTGCCCCGCTGACGGAAAAGATGCGCTCTGCGATGACACAGCCGAAGATCGCCAAAGTCGATCCCAAGTCGGAGACGACGAAAACCGAACCAAAAGCGAAGCCGACGGGTCCGATGATCGCCGCCCGCAAGATTGAGTTGCCCGCGGAAGCGAAGAATGTGATCTATAAGCAACTCGTCGAGCACATCAACTTTGAGAGCGACCTGAACGTCGCCCAGATGGTGGCCGCGTTCTCAGCCAAGCTGCAGGCACAGGGCTGGAAAGAAGCTCCCGGCGGCCTCATCGGCAAGAAGAACGCGATGATGAAACGGACGCACGGGGACGCCAAGCTCAGCATCACCATTCAACCGACCGAAACGGGCAGCAAGGCGATCATCTTCACCGAAGGACTCGACTGGAAAACGGGAGCCGAGGAACAGAAGCCCACCAAGTCCGCCCCACAGGCTGCTGGTGACGCCAAGAAGGAAGCCCGAGACCTGATCAACAAAGCGCTGAAAGACCTGCCGCCCGATGCCCGCAAAGGGATTCCGAAAGGGCTGCTGGACGACCTCGAATAGCGGCAATTTATAGAAAGAAGAAGCCCGGCATGCAGCATGCCGGGCTTCTTCTCATTCGTGGCTGTCTGTGGCGGTCAGTTGCCGCGGCCGAAGAGTTTGCTGGTCTGGCCACCGGACTGGTCGGCGGGAAGGGCCTTGTTGCGACTGTAGTTGCCGCCGGTCTGACCCGAGGAAGCTCGATCGCCGAGCGATTCGTTGATGCCCGTGCTGGCCGCACCCGACTTGAGATTGAACGGGCGGTTTTCACCCGGACGGAAGAGGCGCTGTTTCGGCTTGTAGCCGATGTAATCCATGAACTCGCTGATGTTCACGATGCGGATCCCGTGGATCCGGGCTTCTTCCCGCATTTCCTTATTGTGACCCATGATCGCAGTCGCCGTGGCTTTTTCTTCGCCGGTAATCGCGTCGGTGGGATCGGGAATCTTGCCGAGAATCATGAACTTGAACGATTCGTCAATCTTCACGTCATCGGGAATCCGATTGCCTTTGTCGTCAACTTCCGTGGCGATTTCCGCACCACGCACGGCCATTTCCGCTTTGAAAAGGTCGCGGTCGCTTTTGCCGTCGCCATCCATGTCAATGATGCCCACCACCGCGAATTTCTCAGCGCGGCCGGGGCTCCACAGCGGGGTGAAGACGGCGTCGCCGGGGGACATTGGACGGAAGAGATCTTCTTCGATGATCTTGGCTTCCGACAAGTGGGCGTCGATGATCCGTGTGACTTCGATCTTCCCTTTAATGTCCGCGACTGTGCGGCCGATGCCGGCGGTTTCTTTCCCGTAGACGCTGAACGTCATGCGGGGCTTCAGGAAGTCGGCATCACCAATGTTCAACCACACCACGCGGGAAACGTTGTCCACCCGACGGATATAACCGTCGGCGACATCAAACGTTTCCTTCTTGATCGTCTGCAGTTCTTCGTACAACTTCTGGTTGATAATCACGAGGTTGCTGATCTTGTCGTTGAGCAGCTTCCGTTCTTTTTCGCGGCCGTCTTTTTCCTGCTCCAACTCGACGTTCAGTTGGTTCATTTCGCTCGTCATCTTGGTGATGACTTCTTGCTTGGCGCGGATCAGCTCATCGCGTTCATCGACGGTCTTGCGGAGATCGGCTTCTGCGGCCTGGCGGGCTTTCTGATGCCCGTCGGCATTACCCTGATAGCGGGCTTGCAGAGCACGAAGTTCTTTATCCGAGGCATCCAAGGCCGCCATCTTGCTGGCGAGTTCGGCGTTGATCGTGTCGAGTTGCTGACGCAACTTGGCCATCGTGCCGGAGTACGATGTTTCGGCGAGGGTACCACCGTACTTTCGTATGTCTTCGTTCAATTGCCCGATCAGCGTGTTCGGACTGTTGGCCCCGTTGGCGTCAACGACCTGTTCCACCTGCTTGCCGAGTTGCTTTTTGACGGCGTCCATGTCGTTGACGGCGTTGGTCCACAGGCTGTTCTTGTCGGTGGCATCCTTCTTCGCCGCGGCTTCCCGCTTGTTCGCGTCGGAAGATTCCTTCTGGAACATGTACGTCGTCACGCCGAGGATGATGCTCAGCATCACGAAGAAGATCAGCGAGTAGTGGACGGCGGTCGGCTTATTCGACGCGGCCATGGGTCACTTTCCCCGAAAACGGGTGTGGCAGGCAATCACGACGGGACAGGAATCGTGACGGGTTTAATCTCGCCGAAACCTCACAACCGGCCTTCACTTCGGGACCGGACGAGGCTTCGGTATCGTTCTCTTGAGTGTAAGAAGCACCGTAGGAGAGTCAAGCACTTTTTTGACAATCGGTTGCGTTGCCGCCCCTTCGCTACCATTGGCGCAGCGAAACGGCTTCAATGCGGTGACGGACCGTCTTGGTGTCGGCAGAATCCGTCATGGGGCGACCACGTTTCTCGCCTTGGCGAAACGTTCCCTGCGACGTGGTCGCCAACACACCACCCTTAGCGATGATTCGGCCTGTACCGAAGGCAACCGCGCGGCTTTTTCCGATGAATACGAGTGCCGCGCGCCTCCGCGGCATTCCCTACAAATGATTTATCTCCTATGACCGATACCGTATGCGTGATCGACACCTTCTCGCTGATCTTCCAGGTGTTTCACGCCATCCCGCCTATGTCGTCGCCGTCCGGACAGCCGACGAACGCGCTGTTCGGCATCAGTCGCGATCTGGTTGCGTTGTTCAAAGACCCGAAATTGACCTGGCTGATTTCCGCCTGGGATGCCAGTGGTCATAGCGAACGGGCCATGTTCTATCCGGAGTACAAAGCGAACCGCTCCGAGACGCCGGTCGATCTCGTGCCGCAGATTGGCCGCATTCGGGAAGTCATCGAAGCCTTCGGCATCCCGGTTATTGAGCACGTCGGCTGGGAAGCGGACGATGTGATCGCCACGCTGACCACGCAGGCCGTCAACCGTGGTGCGAACGTGCGGATCATCACGTCCGACAAGGACGCCCGGCAGTTGCTCGGTCCGCAGGTCCATCTCTTCAATCTGCGAAAGAACACGGAGATGGACGAAGCGGGGTTGTTCGCCGATTGGGGGATTCGACCCGATCAGGTCGTTGACTTTCAATCGCTGGTGGGCGACGCCGTGGATAACGTGCCCGGTGTGCCGCTGATCGGTCCGAAGAAGGCCGCCCAATTGTTGAACCAATTTGGCACGCTTGATGATGTCCTCGCCCGTGCTGCCGAAGCACCGGGAGCCAAACTGAAAGAGAATCTGCAGAAGTACGCGCTGCAAGCCCGCATGTCGCGCGAACTGGTACGATTGCGGACCGATCTGCCGCTGGAATTCCCGTGGGAGCATGAACGCCAGCGGCATGTGAACATCGTTCGATTGCAGGAACTCTTCCGTGAATTCGGCTTCCGTAAGCTGATCGAAGACGTGCGCGGATTGGATGGCAAGCAATCCGTAACGGTCGCCGTGACGAAGCCCGCAGCAACGAAGTCCCGCACAAAATCGCTATTCGGTGATGATGACGACACTCCATCTGAGCCGCGACCATCAGGGAGCGAGTTCGTCGAGAGCAGCGACGACAACGGAACACGTTCGCTCACGGTCGTGGCTCGGTCAACGCACACGTGGGACATCATCGACACGCCGGAAAAACTGGCCGCGTTCGTGGAGTCGCTGCGCACTCAATCACGGATCTGCCTCGATCTTGAAACCACCAGCGTCGATCCGCGTCGGGCGAAAATCGTCGGCTGGGCATTCTGCTGGCAACCGGGTCATGGTGACTACATCGCTGTCCAAGGCCCTCCGGGAAGCACGCTGCTCGATCCGCAACTCGTGGTCGATACGCTGCGGCCGATTCTCGAAGCACCTGAATTGGAACTCGTCAATCAGAACGTGAAGTACGATCTGATCGTCCTCCGTACCGTGGGCATCCATCCGCAGAAGTTGGGCGTTGATCCGATGGTCGGCGATTATCTACTCGATGCCGGCGCGCGGTCGCATAATCTGGAAACGCTGCTCGAAAAGTATCTGCTCCGCACCGGTATCTCGATCAGCGAACTCATCGGGACCGGTAAGAATCAGAAGTCGATGGCGGACATCGAAGTGCCCCGGGTGGCGGAGTACGCCTCGGAAGACGCCGATTGTGCCCTGCAAATCGCCGATCTCATCGCCGACCAACTGCGACAGCACGACCTGTGGAATCTCTACTGGGATCTGGAACGCCCGTTGATTCCGGTTCTGGCCGAACTGGAATACAACGGCATCCGTGTCGATGCCGCAGAACTCGCTCAACAATCGATTGAACTCACGGCGGAACTCGAACGGCTCGTGATCGAGATTCACGAGATCGCGGGGCATCCGTTCAATATCGACTCGCCGATTCAACTGCGAACGGTGCTGTTCGACGAACTCAAGCTTCCACCGAAGAAACGGACCAAGACCGGGCCGAGCACCGATCAGGACGTGCTGGAAGAACTCGCGGCGTTGCATCCGCTCCCGGCGAAAATCATCGAACACCGGCAGGCGAGCAAACTGAAGGGGACGTACGTCGACGCACTCCCATTACAAATTCATCCCGAGACCGGCCGCATTCATTGCTCGTTCAATCAGGTCGTTGCGGCGACCGGGCGATTGAGTTCCAACGACCCCAACCTGCAGAACATTCCGATCCGCACCCCAGCCGGGCAACGGGTCCGCAAAGCGTTTATCCCCGGCGAACCGGGCTGGAAGCTCGTCTGTGCGGATTACTCGCAGATCGAATTGCGGATGCTCGCTCACTTCAGTCAGGACGCCGTTTTGCTGGATGCGTTCGCACAGGGGATCGACATTCACACGGCGGTCGCCTCGTCGGTCTATGTTGTTGACCGGGAACTGGTCACGTCCGGCATGCGCCGCGTGGCTAAAGCCGTGAACTTCGGCGTGATCTACGGCCAAAGCCCGTTCGGTCTCGCCGCCGCACTGGGCATTCCGCAGGATGACGCAGCCAAGTTCATCGACGATTATTTCGCGAAGTATGCCGGGGTAACGCAGTTTCTTGAAGAGACGCTCGATGAATGCCTGCGCACCGGGTATGCGAAGACGATTCTCGGTCGCCGCCGGAAGATTGACGGCATCCGGCCCGATCATAACCGCAACCGCAATCTTGCCGAGCGGACTGCAATCAACACGGTGATTCAAGGTTCCGCTGCGGATCTGATCAAGCAGGCGATGATCAATGTCTTCCACCGGATGAAGTCGCAAAACCATCCGGGCCGCATGTTATTGCAAATTCACGACGAACTCGTGTTTGAAGCCCCGGCCGAAGCCGTGCCATCGCTGGTGAAACTCGTGCGCGAGGAAATGGAAACCGCGATGAAACTGGACGTGCCACTCGCGGTGGATGTGTCCGTAGGGGATAACTGGTTGGAAACGTTCGCGGTGAATTGAGATTTCAACCAACCCGAAGCGTTCATTCTTCGTCAAAACCGAGTTTCGGCGGCGCACGGCGCGGTGCGGCACGGCGTTTCCCCGCGGTTTGACCAGGTTGGGCAGCCGTCGCGGCGGCATCGAATGGCGCCGTCTTCGGATTGCCGTTTTCATCGAAGCCGACCAGTTGTTCAATCTGCAACTCGGCGGCATCGAGCAATTGGTAACACGTCTGGAGTAACTCGACACCGCGGCCAAAGTCTTTCAGACCCTGTTCGAGACCGGTCGAACCTTCTTCCAACCTCGCGGCGATTTTCTGCAACTCGGCGAGCGCGTCTTCAAACGACGGTGGTGTAGGATCAGGCTCGGTGGTCACGGATTCAAAGCTTTCGAGAGGAATATTCACAGTCCGGAGCGCGAGCGACGGGAGTCCGGGTTCGTTCATGACTCCCGTCGCTTGCGCTCCGGGCTGTGTGGGAGAGAACTACGTCATCACCGCTTTATCGGAAATATCCTTCCGGCACCACGCGCCGTCCCAGCGGATGCATTTCACGGCCTGGTACGCGTGGAGCTTGGCTTCGCTGACGGTGTCTCCCAGCGCGGTGACGCCGAGGACACGGCCGCCGTCGGTGAGGACTTGGCCGTCAACGAGTTTGGTGCCCGCGTGGAAAACCTTCGCGTCCGGGACTTGGGCCGCATCTTCGAGTCCGCGGATCGGTAAGTTCTTCGCATAATCGCCGGGGTAACCTTCCGCCGCCATGACGACGCAGACCGATGGCCGCGTATCCCATTCCAGCGCTTCGATTTCGTCGAGTTTTCCGTCCGCGGCGGCCATTAAGATCGCTGCCAAGTCGGACTTCAGCCGCATCAACACGGCCTGCGTTTCCGGGTCGCCGAAGCGGACGTTGAACTCGATCACCTTCGGACCATTGTTCGTGAGCATCAACCCGGCATACAAGCAGCCGCGGAAATTGCGGCCGTCTTTGCGGAGTTCATGCACGATGGGAATTAGAATTTTCTCAACGGCGGTGTCGAGCAGTTCCGGCGTGAGGACCGGCGTGGGGCAGTACGATCCCATGCCACCGGTGTTCGGGCCGGTATCGCCGTCGAACGCGGCTTTGTGATCCTGGGCCGCTTCCAGGGGAATGATCGTGTGACCATCGACGATCGCCAGCAGACTCGCTTCTTGCCCCTCCAGACGTTCTTCGATGATGATCCGTTCGCCGGAAGCCCCGAATTCTTTGTTGATCAGCATCCGTTTGATGGCGTCGCGGGTCTCGTCTTTCGTGCTGCAAACAATCACGCCTTTGCCGGCGGCGAGACCATCCGCTTTGACGACGAAGCGTTCAATTTCGCGTTCATCAATGTAGCTGATGGCTTCCGCGGTATTGGTGAACACGCGGAAGTCGGCGGTGGGAACGGCGGCTTTCCGCATGAGTTCTTTGGCAAACTTTTTGCTGCCTTCGAGTTCCGCGGCTTTCTTCGTCGGGCCAAAAACTTTCAGCCCGGCTTTCAGAAATTCGTCGACGATCCCCGCAACCAGCGGGACTTCCGGGCCGACGACCGTCAGATCGATGGCTTCTTTCTTCGCGAACTTCAGCAGCCCGGGGAAATCCATCGCGGAAATATTGACGTTGGTGGCGTCCAGTGCCGTCCCGGCATTGCCCGGAGCGCAAAACAGGTGTGTCACCAGCGGCGACTGCTTGAGCTTCCACGCCAGAGCATGTTCGCGACCACCTTGTCCGATCAGCAGAATCTTCATGAAACGATCAATCTCTCGCGGACTATGAGCCAGAACAATGCCGACGAAAAGGTGTCGGGAACGCTCCAGTATATCGCGGCGAGTGAACCGTCTGTAGCGATTGCGTGTCTGAGTTGCGCGGCGGCCACCAGTTCGGGCGACCTTGCCGATGGTAACCCCGTTGCGAGACGCGACTTTCGACGGGTATGATAGTGGGTCAGTTGCCTGTGGTTTGATGTCAGTTGTGGGGAACGCCGCCGCTGATTTCTTTTTCCCCACTGACAACGAACTACTGACCACTGACAACTTCTAAGGACTTCACGCGTGTTTGGATCGATGGCGGTTGTGGGGGCGACGGGGGCGGTTGGCCGGATTGCATTGCAGTTGCTGGAGGAACGGCCCGACCTCGCCAGGACGTACCACTTTCTTGCATCCGCTCGGTCGGTCGGTTCGACGATCCGCTTCAAAGGCCGCGACCACAAGGTCGAACTGCTCGATCACAACGCGTTCAAAGGCATCGACCTCGTTCTGGCCAGCACGCCGGATGAGGTCGCCGCGGAATTTCTTCCTTCCGCCGTCGCCGCTGGGTGTAAGGTGATTGATGAGTCGGGCTACTTCCGCATGAAGGATGATGTTGCACTCGTCATCCCGGAGATCAATCCGCAGGACGCGCTGAATGCCAAGGGGATTATCGCCAGCCCGAACTGCAGCACCACACAAATGGTGATGGCCCTCAAGCCGCTGCATGACGCCGCCAAGGTCAAACGCGTGGTGGTCAGCACGTATCAGGCCGTGAGTGGTGCCGGTGTGCAGGGAACGGAAGACCTCGTCGAAGGGACCAAGGCGAATCTGGCCGGGCAGCCGTATCAGCAGAAGGCATTCAAGGCACCGATCCCGTTCAATGCAATCCCGCAAATCGGCGGCTTCAAAGACGGCGGCTACACCAGCGAAGAATTGAAGATGGTCTACGAGACGCGCAAGATTCTCGGCGATCAATCCATTCTCGTCTGCCCGACCTGTGTCCGCATTCCGGTGGCGAACTGTCACAGCGAAACGATTCTCGTCGAAACCGAACGCCCCGTCAGCGTGGAAGAAGCCCGCCAATTGTTCAGCGCGTTCCCCGGGATCAAGGTCGTCGACGATCATGATGTCAACGGCTACCCGATGCCCAGCACCTGCACCGGCAGCGATCTCGTCTTCATCGGCCGCATCCGCAAAGACCTGTCGCACCCCAACGGTCTGGCGTTCTGGTGCGTGAGCGACAACCTTCGTAAGGGGGCGGCGACGAACGCTGTCCAGATCGCCGAACTCCTCGCCAAACACGCCCGCTAACCGTCCCCGCCTCAATCAAATCGGTGAAATAATTTCCCACCAGGTGCGACACCACCCTTGGGCGATCAGTTTCCCTTCACCTGGGGTTGCCCAAAAAACTGTATGCCCCTCGCCTTGAAACTGCCCCGTTTTGAGGTCCAGGCTGCAAACGACAACGCCACCGGACTCGACCCAAATCCCGTTACCGTCAGGACGCTCTCGAATCTTGGCGTACCACATATCCAGAGCATGGATGGCATTGATGACAAACTCCTTCTCCGGCCCGTGATTCGGAGAGTAGAATAGGATTTCTTCCGATTCTCGGCCCACCCGCCGACATTGGAGATGAATTAGGTCGCCGTTGGATAAGACCGTCTTCACCGGCGGACCATACGGTCCGGGGATTTGGAATCCCACGATGAGGATCGGTCGGCAGAACAAGTAGTACAGCAGCAGACAAGCAATTCCCCGTATCACAATTGGATTGTGAATGACCTTCATGACGGCCTTCTGATTTGTGGGGCCGTTTGTGTTGACCATCTGATGCCGCCCTTGTAATTCTCAGCGAGATCGGCGGACGAAAGATCTTTAGAACGCGTCCACATAGCGAACTCTACGCTTCCTTCTGCGCCACCAATGATGCTTCCATGCGATCTAACCATTCGGACCACGCGGCGATGATGGCGTCGCGGAATTCGTCGTTCATCGATTCTCCGTTCCAGCCATTGGTGAACGTGAATTCGGTGCGATGCGCATCGATAGGTTTCAGGCGGATCTCGATGAATTCATCGGTGTAAGGATTGGGCGTATTGGGGTCGGGATCCCCCGCGAGAAAGGATTGCTTCACACGACGCCCATCTTCGATTGCCAGATACTCACCGGTGTAAACGTACGTCTTGCCACCTTCCGCCGGGCTTTCAAAGTGATACCGGCCGCCCACGCGGACATCGGCCGTCACTTTGCCCAACCATCGCGCCATGCGCGGAAGATCGATCCAAGCCGCGTAGATGTCCGCGGCGGAGGCGTTCACCGTGCGGATGATCGCCAGCGAATGTTCGGGAGGCGGTGCGGACACGGGATGACCTTGTTGGGGTAGGACAGCCTGCTACTTTCCGGGCTCGGGAACAATGACGGGCCGTGAAAACTGCGTCCTGGGGATCGCGTCCATAATGGCCCGTTTCAAGTCGGCATCGAGGCGGCTGCCGTAGGAGAAGTGGACCAGATAATGCTCGTCGCCTTTGTCCGTCGGCGTGGCGTCGAGGAACGTCTGAAAGTACGGTCCCTGCAGGGTCTGCGGGATGGCGGCGGCTCCCTGGTACGGTCCCGGATAGACCGCCACCGACAGCACGAAGCCTTTGAAATTCGGCCCTTCTTCCTGATGCGTCCGCTCGTAAACCTCCCCCGTCTTCGATCGGGAATGGACCGTGTACATCATCGTTCCCGCCTTGGCCGTGAACGCGTCTTTCGTCACTTCGAGTTGGGCCTCGGGACGGTGTTTGCGGATCGTTTGCGTCAATTTGTGCCGCAATTCCTCGGGCGGGGGAGCCGCCTGGATCGGTGGAGACATTGCCAACATCACGACGCTGGCCAGCAGAATGGGACGTAACATCCTTTGTGCCTCCTGACCCGAGGTGTGGAGAAGTGTCTTCCGTCGAGAATACTCTTCCCCTTGTGGATGTCAACGTGAGTACGGCCATGGGAAGCTCCTGTCCCCCCTTCACATCATCCGGGCCGCTTGCCGGTTGTGGAGGTGCAGCGTGGCGACATGATGGGTGGCCTGCACTTCGCGATGCAGTTGAGCGACGGCGGTCATCAAGGCTGCACGCGGCTCTTCGGTCGCGCAGATGCAGTTGGCAAGTAGTTCGACGATGCGTTCGACTTCGAGTTGCAACGGACGGGATGCGACGGGATTGGATGCCACCATGACTAAGCTCCTGAGAAAGGGTCGCCGTGAAGGATCAGGGCGACTGGTAAGAAAGTCCGAGAAAACCAGATGCAGTCAGCTCGTTCTCGGTTTTGCTGCTGACATGAGATAGTCGCTTGGCGACCGCCCGAATCGACACGCGATCTTTTCGGGGTGGTTTTTTTGCGATATGCCGAGTCGTTGGGCCGATGTTCTCAGGCATTCGGCTGGTCACATCAAAATCGCCTGACATGTTGGACATCCCGATAGGGGCCGGTTACTTTGAACCCGTACGGAACCTGACGCATTCGTTAATACGACATCATGGAAGGGACAGCGATGAAGCGGGCGTGTCTGAGGGGCGTTTGCGCTGCGGTCACACTGATCGGCGCGACACCATTGATGGTGTCTGCCGGTGAGGCCGATCTGGATTTGCCTCCCCTTCCCCGGTTTTCGTTTGAATGGAATCTGCTTTTTCTCGGCATGCTGGTGTGTGTCGTCGGCTTGGCTTTCGGCTATCGCATTTACCGCACGCTCCGTCAGCTTCCCGTCCATCCAGCGCTGCGCGATGTTTCCGAGCTGATCTACGGCACCTGCAAGACGTATCTGTGGACGCAGGGCAAACTCATTCTGATGCTGGAATTGATCATCGGCAGCATCATGGCCTACTACTTCGGCGTGCTCGAAGAAAAGCCGTGGTTGGATGTGGGCGTGATTCTGCTCTTCAGCATGATCGGCATCGCTGGCAGTTTTGGCGTCGCCTGGTTTGGCATTCGGGTCAATACGCTGGCCAACGGCCGGGCTGCGTTTGCGGCATTGAAAGGGAAGCCGTTCCCGGTGTTCGATATCCCGCTGCAGGCCGGGATTTCGATTGGGATGATGCTCATCAGCGTGGAATTGCTGATGATGCTCGCGGTCTTGTTGCTCGTGCCACGGCATTTGGCGGGGCCGTGCTTTATCGGATTCGCGATTGGGGAATCGCTCGGAGCCTCGGCGTTGCGGATTGCCGGGGGAATCTTCACCAAGATTGCGGACATCGGGGCCGACCTGATGAAAGTCTTCTTCCGGATTAAAGAAGACGACGCCCGCAATCCCGGGGTGATTGCCGATTGCACGGGAGACAACGCGGGTGATTCCGTCGGTCCGACCGCGGACGGCTTTGAAACCTACGGGGTCACCGGCGTCGCCTTGATTACGTTCATCAGCCTGGCGATTCGTGCTCCCGGCGGCGGCGATACCGGTGCGTTGCAGTGGCAATTGCTGACGTGGCTGTTTGCATTGCGCGCACTGATGATCGTCACCTCGATGGCGTCGTACTGGCTCAATCAGCAACTGGCAAAAATGTGGTACGGCAACGTCGACCGCATGAACTTTGAAGTGCCGCTGGAAACTTTGGTCTGGTTGACTTCGGTCTTATCCGTCGGTGTGACGTATGCGGCATCCTACTTTTTACTCGGCAACTTGCCGGGCGACGGCTCGCTGTGGTGGAAGCTCGCGTCCATCATCAGTTGCGGGACTGCGGCCGGGGCGATTATCCCCGCGCTGGTTCGCATGTTTACGTCCACCAGTTCGTCCCACGTGCGGGAAATTGTGGAAGCCTCGAAAGAAGGCGGGGCGAGTCTCAACGTACTGTCGGGGCTTGTCGCCGGAAACTTTTCCTGCTTCTGGATCGGCATGGCCATCGTCGCCCTGATGGCCATCGGGTATGGCTTTGCCGGGTGGGGACCGGAAGCGTTGATGATCCACCCGCAAGCCGCGTCGGTCTTTGCCTTCGGGCTGATCGCGTTCGGGTTTCTCGGTATGGGACCAGTCACCATCGCCGTCGATTCCTACGGCCCGGTGACCGACAACGCACAATCCGTCTTTGAATTATCGATGCTCGAAACGCAGCCCAATGCGGCCGCGGAAATTGAACGCGACTATGGCTTCAAGCCCGATTTCCATCGCGCCAAGCGATTCCTCGAAGAGAACGACGGCGCAGGGAACACGTTCAAAGCGACCGCGAAACCCGTGCTCATCGGGACTGCCGTCGTCGGGTCCACCACGCTGATCTTCTCGATCATCATGATCCTCACCAATGGCCTCACCACCGGTTTGGCCGAACTCTCGATTCTGCACGCCCCCTTTCTGCTCGGGCTGATTCTTGGTGGCTCCGTGATTTTCTGGTTCACTGGGGCGTCGATTCAGGCCGTGACCACAGGAGCGTTCCGGGCCGCGGAATACATCCGTCGACATATCCGCCTCGATGAAGAGATTGGCAAGGCGTCACTCGAGGAAAGTCAGAAAGTCGTCCAGATCTGTACAGAATACGCACAGAAAGGGATGCTCAACATCTTTATGGTCGTGCTGTGCATCACTCTTTCGCTGGCTTGTTTTGAGAACTATCTGTTTATCGGCTATCTGATCTCGATCGCCATCTTTGGACTCTACCAGGCGATCTTCATGGCGAATGCCGGCGGGGCCTGGGACAACGCCAAGAAGTTGGTCGAAGTTGAACTCAACATGAAGGGGACCGATCTGCACGCCGCGACCGTGGTGGGCGATACCGTTGGCGATCCGTTCAAAGACACGTCCTCGGTGGCCATGAATCCGATCATCAAGTTTACGACGCTGTTCGGTTTGTTGGCGTTGGAAGTGGCGATGCAGTTGTCGGCTCGCGGCCAGGAATCGATCCGGCAACTCGCCGCATGGGGCTTGATGGCCGTCGCGATGTTCTTTGTTCACCGTTCGTTCTATGGCATGCGGATCAAGGCGGAATCGCTCGATCCCGATGCCAGTCGCATTGCCTTGGGACAACCCGTCTCGCACGATGCGTGAACGAATGGGTGACATTCCCACCGGCGTTGTTCCGAGCCCAGGGCGAACGGTTTGTTGAAGATGGGGAACAAGGCCTGGATGGCCGGGGCTGGAGCGTCTTTGCGAAGCCCCGGAAAACGGACAGCGCTGTCCGTTCCTGGGCTTCCCTTCGGTCCAGCCCCGGCCTCCCCCGGTTTGTTGCAAACGTCAGTCCTGGTTCCGAGCCCCGGCGGGCTTCTCAGCGGGGCGGGCATCGACTAATCTGGCCGTGCGGGACAGCGCGCTGGCTGATAATCCCGGATGGAGCCGGTTGGAACTATGCTGAGTCATCGCGCTAGTGGCGTGTTGTTGCACCCCACGTCTTTACCCACCGCTTACGGAATCGGTGATCTCGGTCCGGAAGCGGTCCGCTGGATCGATTGGCTGGCGGCTGCTGGCCAGAAATACTGGCAGGTGTTACCACTCGTCCCGACAGCCAAGGGCGATTCGCCGTACCAATCGCCGTCCGCGTTCGCCGGAAATCCGTGGTTGATCAGTCCCGACAGCCTGCAGCACGATCGCTTGCTGACGGCCGACGAACTCGCCGATGCATCCCGCAGAGTCGATCTCCAGGCCGCACGAGTGGATTTCCGTGATGCCGAGGATCGCAAGCAGAAATTGCTGGAAGCCGCTGTAAGCCGGTTCCAGTCCAATCATCGGTTGCGTTCGGAGTTCGACGAGTTCTGCCATACCGAGCGGGACTGGCTCGAATCGCATGCCGAGTTCATGACGCTGCGCGAAATTAACGAGGGTCGCTGGTGGCTGGAGTGGACGGTTGATGTCACGGGGGACCACCGTTTAACCGCAGCGGGCCGGGACAAACATGCCGCACGACTGAGTGTGCACCGGTTGTGGCAATTCCTGTTCTTCCGGCAATGGGATGAGTTGCGCGCGTATGCCCATTCGCGGGGCGTGAAGATCATTGGCGACGTGCCGATTTACGTTGCCCACGACAGTGCCGATGTATGGGCCAATCGCGTGTGGTTTCAGTTGGATGAGACCGGCCGATCGACCCATGTGGCCGGTGTGCCGCCCGATTACTTTGCCGCCACCGGGCAGTTGTGGTCGAATCCGCTGTACGATTGGGATGCATTGCAGCGTGATGGCTATCGCTGGTGGATCGCGCGGATGCGGGCCACCTTGCGACAGGTCGATCTCGTCCGGCTCGATCATTTTCGCGGCTTTGAAGCCTATTGGTCGGTCCCCGCGAGTGAAGAAACCGCCGTCAATGGGGAATGGATTCCCGGCCCGAACGATGCGTTTCTCGCGGCAATGCGGGATTCGCTCACCGATGAGGAAGGCCAATTGCCGATCATCGCAGAAGATCTCGGCATGATCACCGAGGAAGTGCATGCCCTGCGGAAACGGTTCGGTCTACCGGGGATGAATGTCCTGCAATTTCGCTTACCCGGTGCTCCGCACGAACCACCGTTCCGTCTCGATGAGTTCGACGCAAATTCGGTGGTATACACGGGAACACACGACAACGACACGACCGTCGGATGGTTTGAAACCGAGATTGCCCCTCACTCTGAGCGGCTGGTTCAACTGCGCAAATTGACGCCCTGTCACCCGCAGAACATCGCATGGGAGTTCATAGAACTGGCATGGCGGTCGAGTTCACTACTAGCCGTGGCCCCCTTGCAGGACGTACTCGGATTGGGACGCACCGCCCGCATGAACACGCCGGGAACCGCGTTCGGCGACTACGGCAACTGGCAATGGAAGTATGCGCCGAATATGTTGACCACGGATGCCGCCCATCGTTTGCGTGATCTGACCGCCGCCACAGGACGGTGATAACTCCTGCTCGATTCGTGCGTATTAAGATTCGCCCGTCGCTCGCGCTCCGGACTGTGTAAGACACCATGCTCGCTTTGTTTGTGATGCAATTGATCGCCGGTATCAGCCTGATGTGGTCACTGATGCCCCGTCGGCAGGTGACCTCCGGGTTCTTTCGCATCCAGATGTTGCTCGTTTTGGGTTTGAGCGTGCTGGTCGCCCTCGTTGCAGGGAAATTCGGCCAACAGAGCGGATTAAGCGAGACGGCATTGACTGGGATCGGGATTGTTATGGCCACGCTGGCATTCGTCGGCTCGGTGCTTTGGACGTTGGAGCGACGCGTGCCCGGTGCGATCTGCGGGTTCGCCGTCAATTGGATCGCGATGGGGGCGCTCGTCCAGGCAGGATGGCATGGCAGCGAGGCCACCTCCGGCGGTGTCTTGCCTCTCGCTTCACTTTTGGCGACCGCGGCGGTGCTCGGCGGGACGGTGACCGGAATGTTGCTGGGTCACTGGTATCTCACTGCACCGACGATGTCGATTGCCCCGCTCTCGACATTAACGCGGGTGCTGCTGGTCGCCGTCATCGTGCGGTTGATCGTCTCCGGTCTTTGCTGGTGGACCGGAGGCGACGCGATTCATGGTTCGCTGTTGTGGAGCTGGTTTGCCCTGCGGTGGATTGCGGGGATCCTTTCGCCGCTGGTCCTTTGCGGAATGACGTTGCGCATTTTACGCTATCGGAATACTCAAGCGGCGACAGGGGTGCTGTTCGCCGCGGTGATTCTGTCGTTCATCGGCGAGATGTCGGCAACATTGCTGCTGAGCGAATTGCACCGCCCATTTTGATACGACACCAGCCCGCAGCGCGAGCAAGGGGGGATTCCTTCCGGACTCCCTTGCTCGCGCTACGGGCTGGTTCCCACTGACAACGGACCACTCTCGTGCATGCCCACTTCGACTGCCCCAAATGCCTGAAGAACGACGACGTGGAAGTCGGATCGACGACCTCCACCATTGCGTGCCGACATTGCGGGTGGACGAAGGCGGTCGAGCAACGCGACTATTCTGCCGATTCGCCGCATCGCTGCCTGATTTGCGGCTGCGACGACCTGTGGCGACAAAAAGACTTCCCGCCACAACTTGGGCTGGCCATTGTTGCTGCCGGAATCATCAGCAGCACGATTGCCGTGGCGTACATGCAGCCGACGGTCGCCCTCGGCATTCTGATGGTCTTTGCACTGGCCGACATGGCGCTCTTCGCCGTGATGAGCGATGCCCTGGTCTGCTATCGCTGTCACGCCCGTTACCGCGGCGCGGTGATTGGGGAGAACCATCCAAAGTTCGATCTCGAACTCAACGAACGCTACCGCCAGGAAGCCGCCCGCATGCAGAAGATTCCCGGACAGGCGACGCCACGGTGAGGGATCATCTCGGTGTTTTCGGATGGTGCAACGGTTTGATATGATTGACGGTACGAGTTGCAACGAGGGATGAGCCGTGGTCTCCGAGCAAGCCCAATCCGTCATTCGCCGCGCGAAAGCATTCTACGAATCTTCGTTGCGTGATGAGTACGAACGCCAATTTCCGAACCGGTTTCTCTGTATTGAACCCGATTCCGGAAAGAGTTTCCTTGGAGATACGTTTGACGCCGCTGTGAATGCGGCCCTCGATGAATATCCTGATCGATTGACCTTCACCTTGCAGATTGGTCAACCCGCGGCTCTTCATCTCGGAGTATTGGAGTGTGAAGGGAACCGTTGATGAAGCGCATCGAGCATTGATCGATGTGCCGGTTCGGTCGATGAAACAGCAGGCATTCGTGCCGCTCACGGTCTGGATCGATACAGCCTTTAACGGCAGTTTGGTTGTACCGCGCGATGCAATCGAGCGTTTGGGTTTGCGGGCGACATCGACAACCGAAGCGATTCTGGCTGACGGCACAACAATTGAGTTGGAAACTTTTTGCCTGCAAACTGGAATGGTTTGGCTCGGTCTTCCGTATTCAAGTTATTGCTTCCGATAGTCGCTTGCCATTACTGGGAACATCGCTGCTTGCGGGGCGGCGACTGATCATCGATTATGCATCCGGTGAAGTGACTCTCGACTAGACGTGAGAGATTGGAAACCGGCGGGCTTGCCGAATCGAAGGAGATGATCGCACAATTGGGTTGTTTCCATTCGCCGGCATTCTATTCCTTTAGGCCGTTTTCCGGTGGACCTTTCGTCGTCGCGGCTCTACGAAGATCTTGTCGACACGTTTCGCGGTGAGTTGTTGATCGATCCGGTGGCCCTTGCGGCGTATGCCTGCGACGGCAGTCTGTTCGAGCAGCGTCCGTTCGCCGTGGCGTGCCCGCGCGATGTTGTTGATGTCGCGACCGTGGTGCGGTATGCCGCTGAACATGGGTTGACGGTGATTCCACGCGGCGCGGGAACCGGGACAGCGGGGGGAGCGCTCGGCCATGGGGTCGTCGTCGATTTATCGCGGTTTCTGCGAGAAATTGGGCCGATTGTCAACGGAACGATCCGGGTTGAAACGGGCGTGGTGCTGGACGAATTGAACCGGCATCTGCGACGGCAGGGCTGGATGTTTGGCCCGCATCCCCTGGCCACCACCACGACGATCGGTGGAATGCTCGCGGTGAATGCACGTGGGGCGCGGTCCCTCGCCTTGGGATCCATGCGTGATGCTGTGATTTCGATCGACATGATTACAGCTGACGGCCGCTTCGTCACGATCACCGACGGATCGCGCCACGCAGGCTCTTCGCTTCCGACGGAGATCACCGTTCCCGCACTGCGGCTGCTGGATGATCAGCGTTGCACTCACAACGGCTGTGGCGATCACTGGTCGGGAATCGCCACTGACGACGTGATTCATTGGCCGCGATTGCTGGTCGGCTCCGAAGGATCGTTTGGCATTTTTACGGCGGCGACGTTGCGATTGCAGCGCTTACCGGTCTGCCGTGGGGCGGTGCTGCTGGCATTCCGATCATTGGAAGTCGCAATCGCGGCCGTCGCCGATTTGGCTGCACTGCCCATCACAGCCTGTGATTTGTTCGACCGGCGGTTGATCTCGCTCGCGCGGGAAACGCACAGCCCATGGGCGGATTTGTTTTCGCCCGATGCCGAAGCGGCCCTGCTGATCGAGTGGTTTGCCGATTCCGAATCGCAACGATCGGACACCTTGAATCAAGTGCTCGGTGTCGCGGCGCGCTCGGGGACCGCGGCGCAAGTCTGCCGGGTCGCGCTGGATGACGCCGAAGTGGAAACGTTGTGGACGATGCCGGGAAGCTTGCTGGCGATGTTGTCGCGCTTGCCTGGAACTACGCGGCCGTTGATGATCCTCGCGGATCTCACCGTGCCCGTTGAGCATCTGGAAACGGCAGTCGTTCAGATTCAACGCGTGCTACAACACCACGGCCTGACGGCAGTACTACACGCCCATGCGGCCATCGGATCCCTCCACTTCCGGCCTCTCGCGCCGATTCCCCATCCCGAATCTCTCGCTATGTGGGAGGCCGTGACCCGGGATATCTCTGCGGTGGTAATCGCGCTCGGCGGTCGTTGCGGCGGCAGTCGCGGGGCAGGCATGGCGTGGTCACAATCCGGTGGTCAACGGGCCGTCGACGAAGCAATTCATGACATTTTCGATCCCCGTGGTGTCTTCCATCCCGGCAAGCGAACCACTCCCGCCGCTGGGTTTCCGGTCGATCAGTTTCGACAACCGACTTCGGTGACCGTGCAGCCGCTGTTATTGAACTGGATCGATTCCCAGGGCTCGCCCCAACTCCTCGATCGCTGTAACGGCTGCGGTCAATGTCGCACGACGGCACCGGCCGAGCGAATGTGCCCGTTCTTTCGCGAGACCCACGACGAACTCGCCAGCCCGCGCGCCAAGGCCAACGCCATCCGGCAACTCGGGGCGATGCCCGCGGATGTCGATGCGTGGGAAACACCGTCCGGGAAACGGTTGCTGGAAACGTGTTTCAACTGCAAGCAGTGTGAGACGGAGTGTCCGTCCGGCGTCGATATTCCGCGCGTGATGATCGAAGCGAAGGCCCAGCGGGTTGCGACGCATGGGTTATCGCGGGCGCAGTGGTATCTCACACGCATTCCCGATTGGATGCCGTGGCTGCGATACGGAGCCATCGCGCTGCGGCCGTTCTTGCGACGGGCCTGGTTTCGCTGGCTGGTCGAACGCGTGACTTCCATCACGCGTCATCGCCGGTTCCCCGTCTGGCGGACCAAGCCATTCCTGCAAACGGCACCGCGGTCGTGGCGCTTGGCTCCGTCGATACTCAATGACAATGTCGTCGTCCTCTTCATCGATCACGTGGCGAATTGGCACGAACCCGAAATTGCTGTGGCTGCGGGGCGCGTGCTGGAACATCACGGTTTCCAGGTGCATGTTCCGACCGATCAGTTGCGGGCGGGGATGGATATCATTACGTGTGGCGATCTAGAGCGGGCCAAAGCCCTCGCCGAAAAGAACATCGCCGTATTGGGGGAATTTGCACGGGCCGGCTGTCCGATTGTTTGTACCGAACCCTCGGCGGCGCTGTGTCTGAAAGTGGAATACCCACGACTGCTCGATCATCCCGATGCCGCGCTGGTGGCTCGCGCCGCAGACGACATCGGCCATTTTCTGCAACGATTACACGGACAGAAGCGATTTCGCACCGATTTTCAGCCGCGCGCGGTCCGTGCGGCGTATCATCAACCGTGCCATCTTCGCGCACTGGGACAATCGGCTCCGCTGCAGGAATTATGCAGTTTGATTCCGGGGGTCGTGACTCCTAAAATTGAAGCAGGGTGCTCGGGAATGGCGGGCCCCTTCGGTTGGGCGAAAGAAACCTACGAACAGTCGGTGGCCTTAGGCCAACCGGTTGCCCGCGCTTGGGAATCCGTCGCCGCTACGGTCGCCCTTTCGGAGTGCAGCAGTTGCCGTCAACAGTTGGAACATCTGACGCACCGTCGGGCACAGCACCCCTTGCTGTTGCTGGCGGAGGCTTACGGACTGACGCCGGCGACATCACCATCAACGTAAAGTTCTTCGCCCGCGCCCGCGATCTCGCCGGTTGTGTAGAGGCCATGTGGGCGATTCCACACGGCTCCACTGTTGCCCAGTTGCGACTTCGGCTTTCCGAAACCCATCCGGCTTTGAACACCATCGCCGCGCATTTATTCGTCGCCATCGATGGTGACTATGCCGCGGATGAAATGGAGCTTGCGAATGGAGATGAAGTCGCGTTCTTTCCTCCCGTCAGTGGAGGATGATGGCGATGATTCATCTCACGCACGAGCCGATTGATTATCACGCGCTGACGGAGTCCGTCCGCTCGCCGCAAGCTGGTGCTGTCGTGCTGTTTCTTGGCACCGTTCGCGAATTCACCGACGGCAGGCAAACGGTCGCGCTCGATTACGAAGCCTACTCCGCCATGGCCGTACGCAAAATGGAAGAGCTGATCGAACAAGCTCGCGCTCAATGGCCGATCGAGCACGCGGCCATCATTCACCGTCTCGGTCGCATGGAACTGGGGGACATCAGCGTCGCCGTTGCCGTGAGTACGCCTCATCGCCATCAAGCGTTCGACGCCGGGCGCTTTCTCATCGACCAACTGAAAATTGTCGTTCCCATCTGGAAAAAAGAGAACTGGGCCGACGGCACCACCGAATGGGTCCACCCCGGAAGCGGAAGCCCAGGGATTGCGATCCCTGGGACGTTATCGGAGAGCCCATCATGACCTCCCTCCCGCTCATCGACACCTTCGGCCGCCTGCACAACAACCTCCGCATCAGCGTCACCGACCGCTGCAACATCCGTTGTTTCTACTGCATGCCAGCCGAAGACGTGGTCTTCATGAATCGTCAGGATTTGTTGACGTTCGAGGAAATCGAACGGTTCGTTCGCCTGGTCGTTCCGCTGGGAATCACGGAACTGCGGCTCACTGGGGGTGAACCGCTCGTCCGCCGCGATCTCGATCAACTCGTGCGGATGCTGAACGCGGTCCCCGGCATTACCGATATTGGCTTGACGACCAACGGCATTCTGCTCGCCGATCAAGCCGAAGCCTTGTATGCCGCCGGCTTGCGACGGATCAACATCAGCCTCGATGCCCTCGACCCCGTCAAGTTCAAGCAATTCACGCGGCGCGACGGATACGAACAAGTCCGTGCCGGGATCGCCGCCGCACAACGGGTGGGGTTCGATCCGATCAAGATCAACGCGGTCTCCGTCCGGGGCATGACCGAAGATGAAATCGTGCCATTCGGTCAATTCGCGCGGGAAACGGGTATTGAAGTCCGCTTCATCGAATACATGCCGCTCGATGCCGACAATGCCTGGGAACGCGAGAAGGTGCTCTATGCTCAGGAAATTGTCGAGCATCTGTCGACGGAATTGATGCCGTTGGTCCCGGTTTCCGATCAGGATCCCAATGCCCCGGCGTCCGATTTCGTTTTCGCCGATGGTGTCGGCCGTATTGGTTTCATTTCGTCGATCAGTCAGCCGTTCTGCATGAGCTGCAACCGCCTGCGGATCACCGCCGACGGGAAACTCCGCAACTGTCTCTTCAGTATGGAAGAGACCGACCTGCGGGCGTTGCTGCGGGGTGGTTCCCCAGACGAACAGATTTGGACCGCCGTCCGGGATAGCGTTACTGCGAAGAAGGAAGGCCACGAAATCAACACGGCCCGCTTCGTCCAACCGCTCCGCCCCATGTATTCCATCGGCGGCTAGCGGGATGCGGTATTACTTCGACAACGCCGCCACCAGCTTTCCCAAATCGCCCGCGGTCCTTGCGGCGATGGAAGTGTATCAGCGTGAATGTGGGGCCGCTGCCGGACGCGGCGGTTACCGTTCGGCGATTGCCGCCGGGAAAATCGTCGACGATTGCCGCACGATTGCCGGGCGGGTTCTGCACTGCGATGCCTCGCGGTTGATCTTCACGTTCAACGGGACCGATGGGCTCAATCAGGCGATCCTCGGCGTCTGTCGCCCGGGCGATCATGTCGTCACCACGACGTGGGAACACAATTCCGTCTTGCGACCGCTGCGGTACCTCGAAGATCGTGTCGAGGTCAGCGTCACGCGGTTAGTTCCGGATCGCAACGGCCAAGTTACGCCGGATGCGATCAAAGCTGCGCTCACATCGAAGACGCGGCTGGTCATCGTGCAGCACGCCTCGAATGTGCTCGGCGTCGTGCAACCCTTGATGGAGATCGGCGAGGCTGTCCGCAGTCACGGTGCACTCTTTGCCGTCGACGCCGCCCAAACGGCCGGGCATCGGAGTATCACGGTCGGTGACGCGCCGATCGATTTGTGGATCACATCCGGGCATAAGGGGCTCGGTGGCCCGTTGGGGACGGGACTGTTCTACATTGGCTCCCGTGCCGAGGAGCACATCGAACCCCGCCGGTGGGGGGGCACCGGGACGTACAGCGAAGACGACCGCCAGCCGACGGAACTTCCCGACCGCTATGAATCGGGTAACCTGAACGTTCCCGGTCTGGCGGGTCTCGGTGCGGCGCTTTCCGAACTGACCGACGAAATCCTGACGCAGCGCCAGCAGCACGAACGAGCGCTGGTCGCCGAACTTTGGGACCAACTCGCCCACTGTTCTGCGATTACGCTCTATGGTCCATCACCACAGGAAGCCGACCGCATCGGCGTGATCAGCCTGAATATCGCCGGCTTCGCGCCGCACGAACTGGCCTCGATTCTCGACGAACACTATGGCATCGAGGGACGGGCCGGATTGCATTGTGCTCCGGGGGTTCATCGCTGGCTGAACACGATCGAGACCGGCGGGACTTATCGGATGAGTCTCGGCCCGATGATCACAACCGAAGACATGGCTCATCTTGCGCGATCACTGATTGAAATCGCCGGCGGAAACTAACCCGCCCGAAGCGCGAGCAAGGGCGTCTTCCTTGAGCATGACGCCCTTGCTCGCGCTTCGGGCGGGTTCACGCACTGCGCTGGCCGGGCAAACGGACCAATCGCGGAATCGGCACTTTGCGACCGATCACGCCGCCGTGGTGGTGGGCAAGTTCGTTGAAGTTGGATCGCAGAAACCCCCACGTTGTTTCCTGCGGTCGCGTGGCGAGATACTGTTCGGAGTAGACCGCCATTTGCCGGTCGTACTCTTTCTGACTGTGCGTATGGACGTGATACCGGCCTTCCATCCGGCGGATGTCGCCATCAAAGCGCGGGCTGATATGGAACAGTTCGTGAAAGACCGTAATCAGCTTCTCACTCAGCGGCTGGTCGAGAAACCGTGGCAGGTAGAACGTGAGGATGTAGAGAATCTCGTGCTCGCCATCGAACATCCGGCGAACCGTCCATTGCGATCCGGCCCGGCGGCAAGTTAGAGAACCTTGCTCGAATCGCATCGGCGTCAACTTGGCCTGCAGGCCATGCAGTTCGCGGTGCCGTGCCTGGGCGAATGCCACCGCCACGTGCGGCATGCGGACATGGGCCAGATCGGATGTGCGCGCGACGACATCATCGCATAACGTCTGCATCGCCCCAGTGAAGTCGAATCCGCGTCGCAACATCGGCGAGAGAATCCCTTCTCCTACCGGACTCCCAGGAACCACTGCGGCGAACGATAACGCTTGCAGGCTTCAGTGGCAACACGAAACGGGAGTCGATCAAGCTGTCGGAGCAGCTGGTGCCGGTTCGTCATTGCGAACGACCGGGGCTTGCCGCTTGCGCGACTTAACACGGTCGCGGTCACCCACGAACTCGATGATCGCCTTCCGACCGGCGTCGCCGATGCGGAATTCAGCCAATCGTGCGATACGGGTGTAACCACCTTGACGGTCACGAAACCGCGGGCCGATTTCAGAGAAGAGAATATCCAAGGCTTCTTTATCGCGTAAAGCCGCGAATGCACGGCGACGCAATGCCACCGCGGGTGACTTGGCTTTGGCCCATTGACGCCAACGATCCGACTTCCGCCATTCCTTCCACTCGGTGGAGTTGCGTTCGGCGGATGTGGCGAATTGCTCCGCGGCATCGTCGTGAACCAAGGCCTTCTTGGCCATGGTGATCAGTTTTTCGATGTGCGGACGAAGTTCCTTCGCCTTCGTGATCGTCGTCACGATCCGGCCGGCAACCTTCGGCTTGTTGGGCGCATCTTCTGCACTCCGCAGCGAGCGGATGAGGCTGACGGACATGTTGCGAAACATCGCGTGCCGATGCGATGCATTCCGTCCCAATGTTCGACCACGTACACCGTGCCGCATGATTGACCGACCTTAACCAAGCTCGCCGCATATTGGGCGACACTATCTCGAACTTCCATTGCCGAACGGCTATCACCCGGCACGATTTGTATCAACTTTTAGATGCACTCGGCATCCGAATTAACGATCGCGATGCAACATGGACGGCGGAAGCCGCATACCCAATCGCAGGTTGATCAACTGCAGGCGGTCGCGGACTTCCTGCAAGGTCGTCTCGCCGAAGTTCCGCACTTGCAGCAGTTGATCTTCCGTCTTCAGCACCAGATCGCGAACTGAATTGATCCCTTCCGATTCCAGGCAATTGGTGGCCCGGACGGAGAGGTTCAACTCGGCCAGGCTCTGGCTGAGCTTTTCTTCCAGTTCCAGATCCACGGGAGCATAGCCCGTGACTTCCATCATATTCCGCAAACCGCCGTCCGGCGACGTTTCCGGCCCCGGCTCGCGGTAGGTGATGAACGGATTGAGATGCTTCCGCAGAATCTTGGCCGATTCCACAACCGCCGCTTCCGGATGAACCGTACCATTGGTCCAGACTTCCAGAATCAGACGGTCGTAGTTGGTCCGCTGACCAACGCGAGTTTCTTCCACTTTATATCGGACGCGAACAACCGGCGAGAAAATCGCGTCGAGCGGAATGACGCCGACTTCCTGCTCCTGGTTGTAGTGTTCGAGTGCGGGGATATAGCTGCGGCCATTCTCGACGTAGAGCTCGATGTGGAGCGGCACGTCGTCGGTCATCGTGGCGATGACCAGATCCTTGTTGATGATCTCGACCTGATCGTCGCAAATAATATCGGCACCAGTGACCACGCCGCGCTCATGACGCTCGATGCGGAGTGTCTTGGGGCCGGGGCTGTGATTCTTGACGACGACCGACTTGATGTTCAGGCAAATGTCAGTGACATCTTCCACCACACCGGGGATCGTCGTGAATTCGTGCTGCACACCCTGGATCTTTGCGCGGGTGATGCTGCTGCCTTCCAAGCTCGACAGCAGGATGCGTCGCAGGCTGTTACCAATGGTTGAACCGAAGCCGCGCTCGAACGGCTCAACGGTAAATTTTCCGTACGTGCTGGTCGCGGTTTCCCGCTCCAACGCCACCCGACTCGGCAATTCCAACCCGCGCCAACGAATCCGCATAACTCACTCCCCCTCAATTGCTCTGACGTGTCCGCATGAATGACGACCGTGACCGCCGATCAGACGCGTCGTTTTTTCCGCGGACGGCAGCCGTTGTGCGGCAGCGGTGTCACATCTTCGATGGACCGCACCGACAGGCCGCCCGTCTGCAGGCCAGTAATCGCACTTTCGCGACCCGAGCCGGGGCCCTTCACGCGAACTTCAATTTCCTTGAGACCGAACTTCGACGCCCGTTCGGCACACGTTTCCGCCGCCTTCTGGGCCGCGAATGGGGTGCTCTTGCGGCTGCCTTTGAAGCCGACAGTTCCGGCCGTGGCCCAGCACAGAACATCACCATTGGTGTCGGTGATCGTTACCTGGGTGTTGTTGAACGTCGCTTTAATGTGCGCGATGCCGCGACTGACGTTACGTCGAACTTTTTTACGTTTGGCCTTGGACACGTCGCCTACCCTTATACGTCGCCGCCGACATCAATCTGCTGAGAGAATCACGAATAAACTGAGGACCGGGTGATTGCACTAATCGCAAGCGATTAGTGCTTCATGTCCTTCACGCCCTTCTTGCCGGCTACGGTCTTCTTAATCCCCTTGCGGGTCCGCGAATTGGTTCGCGTTCGTTGACCACGGCAAGGCAGGTTCCGACGATGGCGGAATCCGCGGTAGCACTGAATGTCTTTCAGGCGGGCAATGTTCGACTGCACGAAACGCCGCAGTTGCCCTTCGACGAGAAACTCTTTGTCGAGCATCGTCGAAATGCGGGCGACTTCGTCGTCTGTCAAATCGCGCGCCCGGCGACGGGGATCGAGCCCCAATGCAAAGCAGATCTCGAACGCTCGATGATCGCCGACACCGTACAGGTATTGCAGCGAAATGAACGTCGGCTTCTCCGCCGGAATATCAACACCCTGAATACGCGGCATGGCCAGCAACTTTCCTGCGGATCACACTGAAAAATGAGACGGGCAAATCGGACGATTAACCCTGCCGCTGCTTGTGCCGCGGGTTCACCGAACAAATTACGTAGAGTTTTCCCTTACGCCGCACCATCTTGCAGCCTTCGCAGATCCGGCGGACGCTTGATCGCACTTTCATCGCCAACAACCTTCAATCGACATCGCCGAACCCCGCAACTCGGGGGAATCGAGGAGTATAGAGTGCGCGGCCCGCTCGTTCAAGCGTCACCGCGACGGTTTCCGAAGCGGACCTGTCACAGAGACAGATTCCAGCCTATTTTGCATCGCCTTCCAGCAATCCGGGATAGTTCCGCATCACGAGATGGCTGTCAATTTTTTGTACCAGGTCCAAGGCCACTGACACGCAAATCAGCAAGCCGGTTCCGCCGTAAAAACTCGCGACCAACAGGTCAATATTCAATGCGGAGGTGATCATCGTGGGGATGATCGCTACCAGCGACAGGAAGGCCGCCCCGACATAAGTAATGCGTACCATTACACGTTCGAGATACTCTGCCGTCCGTGCACCGGGACGATAACCCGGAATGAAACTGCCGTAATCCTTCAGATTGTTCGCCATATCCTGCGGGTTGAAGGTGATCGCCGTCCAGAAGTAGCAGAAGAAGTAAATCAACGCGATGTAACACATTTCGTAGACGTAACCGTGATTCTGGAATGTCGCTTCGGCAGCGGTGAGGACCGGACCAAGGACAGGGACATTTTCCAATAGCGGCACAATCATCTTGAGCAGGAACAACGGGAACATCAGCAGGCTGGACGCGAAAATGATTGGCATCACTCCCGACTGATTCAGCCGCAACGGCAGGAACTGGCGTTGACCACCAAACACGCGACTGCCGCGGACGTGCTTTGCGCTTTGCACGGGAATGCGTCGCTGGGCTTGTGTAATCAGTACGACACACACCACCACGGCAACGAACAATAATCCGAGTATCAGGAAGCGTTCAATTCCCGTCTGGCTGCCGAGTTTTACACCATTCTGGAAGGCGGGGGCGAGCAGCGTCTTCCCGGCTTCCGGCATACGGGCGAGAATCCCCGCCATGATCAGCAGGCTGACACCGTTACCAATACCGTATTCGTCAATTTGCTCGCCGATCCACATCAGCAGGATCGTTCCGGCGGTCATAGTAACGGTACAGGCAAGGTGGAAGAACAGTGTGTTGTATTCGGCAAGGATCAGGCTACCCGAGCCCATCATGTTCTGCTGGCTTCCGAGCGACCGAATCCAGAAGAAGCTCTGGCCGAAACAGATGAAAACCGTGGCATAACGCGTGTATTCGTTGATTTTCTTGCGGCCGGCTTCACCTTCCTTCTGTAGCTTTTCGAGCGGAGGGTAAACCGTGCCGAGAAGTTGAAAGATGATCGACGCCGAGATATACGGCATGATCCCGAGGCCGAAAATGGTGCTCATGCCGATACTGGACGCCGAGAACAGCGACAGCATCGTCATCACGCGATCCATCCCACCGGACGAGTTGCTCATCCGGTCGATGGTTTCCTTCAGCAGTTCCTGATTGATAAACGGCAACGGAATGGAGAAACCGAGCCGGTAGACAGCCAGGAGGATAAACGTCAGCAGAAACTTCTGCCGTAGTTCCGGAATGCGGAAGATCATCATGATTTTCGACAGCATGGCTGATCCAATCCCTTTGCCGTATCCGTCGAACGTCGCAACAACACACTCGAACCGAAACCGACAATCATTAATGAATTCTGCGAGCGTACCATGCTATCACAAACCCGCCGGGTGGTTTAAGCCCGATCAAGCCGGTCGGCAGTACCGCCTGCGGCAGCCAACTTCTGCTCGGCGCTGGCGGAGAAGCGATGGGCGGTGACCGTGAACTTCTTGGTCACTTCGCCGTCGCCGAGAATCTTGACCACGTCGAAGCGGCCCTTGGCCAAGCCCTTTGCTACCAGCATCTCGACGGTGACGGCGGTGCCGGCATCGAAGGCGTCATTGATGGCGCCAACATTAACTTCGGAAACGCGGATGGCGAATTCGTTGTTGTTGAATCCGCGTTTGGCCACCCGGCGGAAGAGAGGCATCTGGCCCCCTTCGTGGCCGAAGTGACGCGCGTAACCAGCACGGCTCTTCGCCCCCTTGTGTCCGCGGCCAGAGGTCTTGCCGTGACCGGAGCCAATGCCTCGACCAACACGCTTGCGTGGTTTCTGAGTGTGAATGCCCTGATGGACGTCATCGATCATCATAATTAAAGCTTCACTCCCCGCAGGCGCGCGACTTCTTCGCGGCTGCGCAATGCTTTCAAAGCCACGAACGCGGCTTTGACCACGTTCAGCGGGTTGCTCGACCCGCGGCATTTTGTGAGAACGTCCTTCATGCCGATCGACTCGGCGATCGCTCGGAGGCAGTCGCCAGCGATGATCCCGGTTCCAGGGTTGGCGGGCATGAACATCACGCGCGACGTACCGAACTGGCCGATGACCTGATGTGGAATCGAGCTGCCCGCCGAAGTCACTTTGATCATGTTCCGGTTGGCGGCTTTGACGGCTTTTTCCACGGCCTGAGGAACTTCGCCTCCTTTACCGTAGCCATAGCCGACACGGCCCTGGCCATCGCCGACCACCACCAGAGCGGTGAAGCTGAAGCGGCGACCGCCCTTGACAACGCAGGCACAGCGCCGAATCTGGACCACCTTCTCGGGTGAGTCGGAATTTCCCGATCGTTCCGCCACGCCTGACTCCTCTATTACTTCTGCTGCTCAACAGGCTTTGTATCAAGCGAGTTGTTGAAATTCAAAATGTGGTTTAGGAAACCGTTCTGTTTGGTTGGATACTAAAAATCGAGCCCGGCCTCGCGGGCGGCGTCGGCCAAGGCTTCGATTCGGCCGTGATAACGGTATGAACCGCGATCGAAGGCGACTTCGGAAATCCCTTGTCCCACAGCCCGTTCTGCCAGCAATTTACCGACGGTCGTCGCGGCTTCCACCGTGCTGCCCGACTTATCGGTGGAGCGGAAGGTTGCCTCGCCGGTGGAGGCGGAAACCAGCGTCTTGCCCGCTTCATCGTCAATGATCTGAGCGTAAATATGCTTGCCGCTCTTGAATACAGTCAGCCGCAAACGGCCGCTGGCCCGCACGCGGTTGCGAACGCGGTATGCGCGACGTTGTTGCTGGAGACCGATTTGCTTTTGCAGTTTCATGATTCAGACCGTCCATCCCGCCGCGATTTGTCTTGATTGATCGGTACGCTGCGTTCGCGTGACCAGAATCAGAATGTGATTGTCGTGGTTAGCTACCGAAGGCTTTGCCGGCCTTGCGGCGGACGCGTTCGGTTGAATACTTGATGCCCTTGCCTTTGTACGGTTCCGGTGGACGAACGCGGCGGATTTCGGCAGCGAACTGACCAACCGCCTGGCGATCCGCCCCCTTCAGATTAATGTGCGTATTATCGGGGACTTCCACAACCACGCCGGCAGGTACGGGCAACTTAATGGCGTTGGCGAAGCCAACCTGCAACGTCAGCGTTTTGCCACTGAGCGAAGCCTGGTAACCGACACCCACGATTTCGAGCTTCTTTTCCCAGGGAGTGCTGACGCCCTGGACCATATTATTCAACAAGGCCCGCGTGAGACCATGCAAAGCACGACTTTCCCGAACATCATCAGGTCGTTCGACACGCAACTCCTTGGCTGCGGAATCGAAAGTGACCGACATCTTCGGATGCCACGCCATGGACAATTCGCCGTGTTTACCCTTCACCGACACCTTACCGTCGGCAACCTGAACGGTCACGCCGGCGGGGACGACTACGGGTTTTTTCCCAATCCGGGACATGTTTGCTTACCTACGTCGAATCAATTTTCTGTCGCTGAATTTGCCACGGGGCGATCGATACCCTCGTCTGGGTTACCAGACGGTGCAGAGGATCTCGCCGCCTACTTGCTGCTGCTTGGCTTCCCGGCTGCTCAGCACGCCTTTGTTCGTGGAGATCACGCAGATCCCCAAGCCCTGGAGGACCACCGGAAAGTCTTTGGCAGCGGAATACACGCGGCAGCCCGGTGAGCTGATCCGCTTGATGTTCTGAATCACGCGTTCCCCGTTGGGACCGTATTTCAGGTTGACGCGGAGAACGCTTTGCGGCTGGGCTTCGATAATCGCGAAGTCCCAGATGTAGCCTTCCCGCTGCAGCACTTCCGCTACGCCCACCTTCAACCGCGACGTGGGCATGTCGACGAACGGACTCTCGTTCTGCAGCGCATTGCGCAGACGGGTCAGCATGTCGGCCACAGGATCGGTCATCATCGCCAGAACGCCTTCAAGAAAAACGGATCACCCGGGAATCAAACCACTACTGTTGCTGGTCGGGCTTCTGGAACGGAAGTCCCATTTCCCGCAGCAACAAACGGCCTTCGTCATCGGTCGCCGCCGTGGTGACCATGGTGATGTTCATGCCCTGCGTAAAATTCACCTTGTCCGGATTAATTTCCGGAAAGGACATTTGATCGGCGAGGCCCATGTTGTAGTTTCCACGGCCGTCGAAACCTTTCGGGTTCAGACCGCGGAAGTCGCGAACGCGGGGGAGTGCCAGATTGATCAGACGGTCGAGAAACTCGTACATCCGCTTGCCGCGGAGTGTTACCACGCAGCCGATTTCCATACCCTCGCGGAGCCGGAAACCGGACACGGCGTTACGGGCTTTGGTGATCTGCGGGCGTTGACCGGTGATTTGGCCGAGATGGCCGACCGCTTCTTCGAGCCGTTTCCGTTCGCCAATCGCCTTGCCTAAACCCATGCTCACCACAATCTTTTTCAATTGCGGCAGGGCGTGTGGATTCGTGCGACCAAGTTCCTTGGCGAGTGCCGGGACGATCTCTGACTTATAACGTTCTTGGAGACGAACCATGATACCCTAAACCTTGAGAGCACGCCTCTTGGGCGACGACGTGCGGTCGCATCGGACGGAGCAGTATACCGGAATCAGGTCGATTTGGTAGCGTAACGAGGACGCGGCGGCGAAATCACTCCGGCGGAAGCCTGGCACTTCTTGCAATACCGCTCCTTGCGGCCTTCCGGCGTGTAGCGATAGCCAATCCGTACACCCTTGCTGCAGGCGCTGCAGAAGAAGAGTGCGTTCGAGCCGTTGATCGGCTTTTCCATGGAGAGTCGGCCGCCCTGCGGGCTCTTGGGATGGCCGCGTTTCACGTGACGGTAAACGCGATTGACCCCTTCGACGAGCAGCTTTTCGCCACCGTCGAGGACTTCGATCACCTTCCGCGGTGCATCACTGGCGTCATCGCCGGTAATCACCACCACCATGTCGCCCTGTCGGATCCGCATTGTCTTACCCTCGGCGTCCGTTGACTCGGCCCGCACTTGTTCGATTCGATGTCTTGTTGTTGCCCAAACCAAAGTCCGGGAATTCGCCTTAGACCACTTCTGCAGCCAGGCTGATGATCTTCATGTATTTCTTTTCACGGAGTTCACGGGCGACCGCACCAAAGATACGGGTGCCCTTCGGGTTGCCATCGTTATCCACGAGTACAATCGCATTGCTGTCGAAGCGGACGTAGCTGCCGTCTTCCCGTCGGGATGGTTTGCGAACGCGGACGATGACACCCTTCACGACCTGGCCATGCTTGACCGCTCCGTTCGGCAGCGATTTCTGCACTGCGACCACGATCACATCGCCCAGCGTGGCGTACCGCTTGCGGGAGCTGCCCAGAACCTTGATACAGCGCGCGGTCTTAGCACCGGTGTTGTCGGTGACATCAACCATCGTTTGCATTTGAATCATGATGCTTGCTTTCGGTGCGGTGTCAACACCGCCGGTCGCGATATCGGTCTGAAATCAATTTCGGGAGCGGCTCATCGGTTCGGGGAAGATCAGACCGAAGCGTCCGCAGCCGTGGTCGTGGTCACGGCTTTCTGAACAACCTTCACGAGCGCCCAGCGCTTCAATTTCGAGAGCGGACGGCTTTCGACGATCTCGACGATATCGCCGGCGTGCGAAACGTTTTCTTCATCGTGTGCATGGCAGACCATCCGCTCACGCATGGTTTTGCCGTACTTGGGATGACGATAAACGCGCTGCACCTCGACGCGCCGCGACTTGTTCATCTTGTCGCCCGTGACGGTACCAATCAACCGCTTCCGCATAACTGCTTCTTTCCCACGCCAGCCGCCAAGGCTGCCAAAATTACTGAGGAGTGCCCGTATCCCGTTGCCGCAAAATCGTCTTCAACCGAGCGATCTCCCGTCGGAACTTCCGCAGGTTGCTCGGGGCGTCGAGTTTCTCGGTCGCCGCTTGAAACCGCAAGCGAAACAGTTGCTCCTGCGTTTCGCGCAGACTGAATTCCAACTGGTCGGTGCTCTTCTCGCGCAATTCAGCAGGCTTTGTCATGACTATCCACCTCGGAACCGTTGAAACTAACCGTCAACAGCGCCGCAGTTTTCCGATCTTGTATCCGACCAAATTTTCCAGGTGACTACACGCTCGGGCGACGACCGACCAAACGGACTTTCACCGGCAGCTTGTAGGCCACGCGGGCAAAACATTCCCGTGCGGCTTCTTCGCTCACACCGCCCAACTCGAACAAGACCTTGCCGGGACGAACCACGGCAACCCAATGATCCGGTTCGCCTTTGCCGGTACCCATGCGGGTTTCCAGCGGACGCGCGGTCATCGGCTTGTTCGGGAAGATGCGGATGTAAAGCTTGCCTTCACCACGCACGTATTGGGTTGCTGCGACGCGACAGGCTTCAATCGTCGTTCCGCGGACATGACCTGCATCGATTGTCTGCAGGCCCCATTCCCCGAACGCAACGGTGTTGCCTCGCGTGGCATTACCTTTTACGCGGCCTCTTTGTTCTTTGCGGTGCTTGACCCGTTTGGGCATGAGCGCCATCGCCGGACTCCTCGTCTCTGTATTCGCCCAGGTTGACCCAGACTTTAACGCCAATCACCCCCATCGTGGTCCGGGCGACGGCGAATCCATAGTTAATGTGCTTCCGCAACGTCGACAGTGGAATCGAACCCCGCATCGCCTTTTCAGTCCGGGACATTTCCGCCCCGCCCAAGCGACCCGACAGTTCGATCTTCACGCCATCGACGCCCGCTTCCATCACCTGGTCGAGCGACCGCTTGATGATTCGACGGAAACTTCCCCGCTTGACAATCTGCTGGGCGATATCTTCCGCCACGAGCAAAGCGCTGCGTTGAGGTTGATTGATTTCAACGATCTTCAGATCCATCCGGCGACCGGTGAGGTCTTCCAGTTCGGCCTTCAGACGGTCAATTTCCTGGCCTTTACGGCCGATGATGATTCCCGGGCGAGCCGTGTGCAAGTGGACGATAACTTGATCGCGGGTCCGCTCGATTTCCGTCCGGGCGATGCCGGCGAATTCGTATTTCGTCTTTACGAAGTTGCGAATCTTGAAGTCTTCGACGAGCAGGTCGCCGAACTCGCGCTTGGTGGCGTACCACCGGCTGCGCCAGTCTTCCACGATCCCCACGCGAAAACCTGTCGGGCGAACTTTCTGACCCATGTTCACTGAACCTTTTGCTGGATTAACCGCCAGCCGAATCTACGATCTGAATGCTGCGAGACTATTCTTGTTCGCCAATCGCATCGGCCACCGGGTCGCCCACGGCGACGGTGATGTGCGAAAAGCGTTTCTTGATCATGAAGCCAATGCCGCGGGCGTGCGGTTGAATCCGCTTGAACATCGGACCGCCGTCGACCTTGGCTTCCACGACGCGGAGCGAATCCACGTTGCGAGCACCGCGGTCTTCCGCATTGGCGATGGCGCTTCGCAGCACCTTTTCCACCATCCGTGCACCGCGGTGAGGAAGAAAGCGGAGCGCGTCCAAGCCGTCGGAGGCCGACATGCCGCGAATCAAATCGACCACGTGCCGCACCTTGGTCGGAGCGATCCGGGCGAACTTAAAAACGGAACGATATGCCATAATTCCCATTCCCACCCACGGCCGTAGCCGCGATCTGCATTACTTGCCGCGAGCCGTGTGACCGCGGAAAGTCCGCGTGAGTGCAAATTCGCCGAGCTTATGCCCCACCATTTCTTCGGTCACATACACGTCGATGTGCTTGCGGCCGTTGTGAACCTGGAAGGTATGTCCCACAAAGTCGGGCGAGATTGTCGACCGGCGGGCCCAGGTCTTGATCGGCTCTTTCCGCCGTGCGCTATCGAGTCGCTCAACTTTCTTGAGTAACTTCGCGTCGACGTACGGACCTTTTTTCGTTGAACGACCCATGATTTGCCTCTAACCGACCCGATTCTGATTCAATCTGTGTATCACGCTAATCGCAAGCGATATCAGACCTTCAACTGGCCATAACGAACCGATTTGCGGCGGCGAATGATCGCATTCCGCGACGGCTTGCGAGGATTCCGAGTGCGGCCTCCCTTGGCGAGCTTGCCCGTCGGGCTGACCGGATGGCGGCCCCCGGCACGACGGCCTTCACCACCACCCATCGGGTGGGCGATCGGATTCATCGCCGAGCCGCGGACGTAAGGACGACGGCCTTTCCAGCGGGTCCGACCGGCCTTGCCGATCACGATGCTGGAATGATCCGCATTGCCGAGGACACCAATCGTCGCTCGGCATTTGGCGGGGACGCGACGGGCTTCACCCGAAGGCAGGGTGACCTGCGCCCAATCACCATGGACAGCGTTCATCACCGCGGAAGTCCCGGCACTACGGACCATCTGGCCCCCTTTGCCGGGTTGCATTTCAATGTTGTGAATCGCGGTTCCGGGTGGGATCTTTTCGAGCGGCATGCAGTTGCCGACGTTCGGCTCGCAATCGGAACCGTTCGTGATTTGCGCTCCGGCGGCAATGCCTTCGGGAGCGAGGATGTATCGCTTTTCACCGTCCGCATACTGCACCAAGGCGATGCGGCAGGTGCGGTTCGGATCGTATTCAATATGGGTGACGGTACCGATGACGCCGTCTTTGTCGTTCCGGCGGAAGTCGATGATGCGGTACATCCGCTTGTGACCACCACCGCGATGCCGTGTGGTGATTTTGCCCTGGAAGTTGCGGCCGCCATGCTTCTTGAGGTGAACCAGCAGGGCCTTCTCGGGCTTCTTCTTCTTGTCCGTGATTTCCGCGAAGTCGCTAACCATCGCGCCGCGGCGGGCGGGACTGGTCGGCTTGTAAAATCGAACACCCATGATTCACGAACCTTCAAAGCAAATCAGGCACAGAGAGATGACCGGAACCAACACCATCCATTAGAAGAACGCGATGCGGTCTTCTTCGTGCAATTCAACGATCGCCTTCTTCCAGGCCTGAGTATAACTTTCAATCATTTTGTGCCGACGCGGCTTGCCAACGCGGTTCTGCGTTCGCACCCGCACCACACGCACCTTGAACAGCAACTGCACGGCATCACGGATGTCGTGTTTCGTTGCCAGCGGATTCACTTCAAATGTGTAGCAATTGTAGCGCTCGGAAAGGTGCGTTCCCTTTTCCGTGACCACCGGTCGAAAAACGACCTGATGCGGCTCCAACTTCACACCGGATTTCATGACGATGGCCATGACTGCAAACCCTTCACCGACCGAAGTCGCACCGACAAAAAACTAGTTGGACGCCGTCTGCTCACGCAACTGCTTGAGTGCCGCCTCGGTCACGACCAACCGCTTGACCTTGAGCAGCTTGTAGGCATTCAAGTCAGCCGCCGGCGAAACGCCAACCGACGGAATGTTGCGAGCCGACTTCCACATGACCGGATCGTGTCGCTCGACCGTGAATAAACATGATTGACCGGCGATACCGAGATTCTTCATCAGGCCGACGACCGCCTTGGTCTTCGGCTGGGCAACGACAAAGGCGTCAACAACGACGGCTTCGCCATCCATGAACTTGCTGAGGAGCGCCATCCGCGTTGCGAGCCGCATGGCCTTCTTCGGCATGGATTGACGGAACTCGGTCGGGAGCTTGGCAAAAATGTGGCCACCACCCCGGCGGATGCCCGATCGCTTCGTACCCATACGGGCGTTACCCGTCCCCTTTTGCTTGAACAGCTTCTTCTTGCTGCCCGCAACTTCGGAACGGGTTTTGGTTTTAAAAGTACCTTGGCGAAGGTTCGCCTCGTACATCACCACCGCGTCGTGCAGCAACTGCTTATTGATGCCGGGAGCAAGCTCGGCGGGGTCGAACTCGTAAGTCCGTCCGGTCGGCTTTCCCGTCTGATCGTGAATTGGCAGAGAAATCATTTCGACACCTGAACCTGCTCGACACTTGAACTCAATGGGCAACGCGTCGTCCGAGACTACCGACAAGCCGAACAGTTACACGCAGGTCGTTTCGCGAACCATGACAAAGGCTCCGTTATGTCCCGGAACCGAACCGTAAACCAGCAGGAGATTGTTCTGCTCGTCGCAGCGGACCACTTTCAGGCCACGAACAGTCGATCGTTCGTTACCCCAGCGGCCCGGCATTTTCTGGCCGAGAAACACGCGACCGGGGTCTTGGCGTTGTCCGGTCGAGCCGAGCGAACGGTGCGCCTTCTTCACGCCGTGCGAGGCGCACAAGCCGTGAAAGTTGTATTTCTTCATGACGCCTGTGAAGCCGCGGCCTTTGACTGTCCCGATCACGTCGACGAACAAAGGCTTGTCGTCGGCCTTTTTCTTCCAGGACGAAAGCGATGCGACCGTCAGTACCTGGCCAACTTCGTAATTGGCCTGTTCGCCATCGGTACGGAATTCACGAACGAACCGCTTCGGCTCGCATTCGGCCTTTGCGACCGCAGTCGCACCCGCAGCCTGCTGGGCCTTCTGGCGACGACTGCCGAGCGCCGTGACATGGCCACGCTCCGCACGGGAGGCCAAGCGGCGCGGCTTATCTGCAAACCCGAGTTGCACGGCGGAATAGCCGTCGCGCTCGGGGGTCCGCACCTGCAGCACCACGCAGGGGCCTGCTTCAATGACGGTCACCGAGACGCACGACCCATTTTCGTCGTACACCTGGGTCATCCCCACTTTGCGACCGAGAATGCCCTTGGCCATAACTACACCCAACCGACAACGCGACCCAAAACCGGAAACACCATTTTTCGCAGCAATGCTGCGATCAGACCGGGCTTGCGCACACTCCGTGCAGGCAGGCCTGTCCTGTGCGTCAGCAATGATTGCCGACGATCCACGAGCTTCGAGACAGGCCGATCAGCCTGCCGACGCTCGAATCTTCACATCCACGCCCGCCGGCAGGCTCAACTTGTTGAGCGCATCGATCGTTTTGCCGGTAGGCTGAATAATATCAATCACTCGCTTGTGCGTGCGGATCTCGAACTGCTCTCGCGAGGACTTGTCGATATGCGGGCTCCGCAGCACTGTGTACCGCTCAATCCGCGTTGGGAGCGGAATCGGGCCGTGAACAACCGCACCGGTCCGCTTCGCCGTGTCGACGATTTCCGTCGCGGAGGTGTCCAAGACGGAGTGGTCATAGGCCTCCATCCGGATGCGGATTCGTTCCTGACGATTCCCTGCCACTCGAACTGTCCTTCAGACAAAAGGTTACGTCGATCTCGCGTACCACCCCAAACGGACTAAGCCGCGGGGAATCGAAGATGGTAATTATCCGAGGGCTTGTTTGTCAATCATTCACGATTCGTTTCGTAGAATTCTTTGCGAGACAGGCCTGTAGGGCGGCCTTTTTAAGGGAATGCACCTCGGACCGATGTCTCAATGCACGCCGCAGATGTAAAAACTACTCCATCATGGCTTTCAAGACCGATGGCGGAGCGGCGTCATACCGCAGTGGTTCCATTGAATATGACGCGCGGCCTTGCGATAAACTGCGAATCTGGGTGGAGTAGCCGAACATTTCCGCCAGCGGGGCGTGGGCTTCGAGGACCACCAGGTCGTTTCGTCGCTCATTGTTCACAATGATGGCCCGACGGGAATTCAGATCGGCGGTGACGTTCCCGAGGAAATTGTCCGGGGTGACGACCTCCAGTTTCATGATCGGTTCCAGCAAAACCGTCCCCGCGGACTGCAGCGCGTCGTTAAAGACTTTTGAGGCCGCCGCCGCCAACGCCACATCGTTGGTTTCGCCTTCGCGTGAACGGACATCGAGCAGGGTGACTTTCAGGTGCATCAAAGGATGCCCCACCATCCCGCTGCCACGAGCCTGATCCGTCAGTGTCTGCAGAATCACCTTCTCCCACTCCGGCGGAATGGTTCCTGGCTTGAGCTTGCTGGTCACCAGGTACGGAACTTCGGCCTCGAACGGTTCGAGCCGAATTTTGAGCCCGGCATACAGCGACGCGGTCCCGGCCTGACGCTCGAAGACGCTTTCCTGGTCAACGGAGCTTTGAATCGTCTCGCGATAGGTCACGCGTGGCTTGTGGACCCGGACTTTCAGTCCGAAATCACGTTCCATCCGGTTACGGATGATTTCGAGGTGCAGTTCGCCCATGCCGCTGATGATCGTCTGCCCGGTCTCTTCGCTGATCTTTGCAAGGAACGTCGGATCCTGCTTAGCCATCAACCGGAGTGTTTCTTCCAGTTTCTTGCGTTCGGCGCTCGAATCGGGTTCGACGGCCATCGAGATCACCGTTTCGGGGAACCGGATCGCTTCGAGCAGAATCGGATGGTGCTGGTCGCACAGGGTGTCGCCGGTGACGGAATCTTTCGGCCCGACGATGCCGACAATGTCCCCCGCTTCCGCTTGCTCAAGTTGGGCTTTGCTGCTGGCCTGAATTTTCCAGAGCTGGCTGATCAGTTCCTTTTCGCCGGTCCGCGGGTTGAGCAATCGGGAGCGGCTTTTCAGCACACCGGAGTAAATGCGGACGAAGCATAACTCGGCGTGCTGGCTGGCCTGCACTTTGAAGACCAGGCCGCAGACCGGTTCGTCCGACGATGGCTTGCGGGTCTCGACGGCCTCTTTCTTCGGGTTCGGATTCTTGCCGGTGACGGCGGGGACTTCGACCGGCGATGGAAGATAACTCACCACGCCATCGAGCACCGGTTGCACGCCGACGTAACTGAGCGACGCTCCGCAAAACAACGGCTGGATCTGCGATTGGATCGTGGCCTGTCGAATCACGCGGCGGATTTCCTCGGGCGGGATGTCGCCGGTTTCGTCGTAGAATCCGAACGCTTTTTCGTCGAACATGGCGACCGCTTCGATGAGCTTGCCGCGCCATTCTTCGACGCGATCTGCTTCCTCAGCGGGGATATCGCGAACGTCAATGTCCTGTCCCTGACGCTCCTTGCTGAAGTACAGGGCCTTCTTTTCGATAAGGTCGATAATCCCCTGGAAACCGCCGGGGCGATCGGCAGGTCCGGCGCCGATGGGCAACTGCAGCGCGAGGGGGTGGGCTCGCAAGCGCTGTTCGATCTGGCCGAAGGTTCGTTCAAAGCTCGCGCCGATACGGTCCATCTTGTTGATGAAGCACATCCGCGGGACGTGATACCGGTCGGCTTGCCGCCACACGGTTTCACTCTGGGCCTCCACGCCTTCGACCGCGCTGAAGATCACCACCGCACCGTCGAGCACCCGCAGGCTGCGTTCCACCTCGGCGGTGAAGTCGACGTGGCCGGGGGTGTCGATGATGTTGATCGCGTACTCTTTCCACTGGCAACTGACCGCCGCCGAGTAGATCGTGATGCCGCGTTTGGCTTCTTCGGGGTCGAAGTCCGTCACCGTGGTGCCGGAGTCGACATCACCCATGCGATGCGTCTCACCGGTGTAGAACAGGATCCGCTCGGTGGTTGTCGTCTTGCCCGCATCGATGTGCGCGACGATGCCGATGTTGCGGATGTGATCGATAGAGCGGAGCATTGTCAGTTGTCCGTGGTCAGTTGTTAGTAGCGGAAGAATATTCGGTACGCGATCCGCGCTTGTCTTTCACAACTGACAACGGACCACTGACAACCGACCTCCTCAAACAAAAACGGCGTGAGCCCAAGGACTCACGCCGTTGCAATGATTCACGTAAGCCGCCGGGCGATCCCGATGCGACTGCTGATTACCATGCGAAGTGGGCGAACGCCTTGTTGGCGTCGGCCATGCGGTGGACGTTTTCGCGCGTGGTGATGGCGGTTCCTTCCCGGCGGAAGGCGGCCATGAATTCGTCGGCGAGCTTGCGGTCCATCGGGCGACCCTTCTTGCCCCGGCAGGCGGCGAGCAGCCAGCGGATGGACAGCGTGAGCTGTCGCTTTTCACGCACCGGCACCGGCACCTGGTAGTTGGCACCACCGACACGGCGGGACTTGACTTCCACCGATGGCTTGCAGTTTTCGACCGCGGCATCGAAGATTTCCAAAGCGTTGCGCTCGGGAATTTTTTCCTGGATCATTTCCATCGCGCGGTAGAACACCATCTGCGCGGTGGCTTTCTTGCCGTCATGCATCAAACAGTTCACGAACTTCGAAACCAGACGCGAGTTGTAGCGCGGGTCCGGTTTGAGTTGCTCTTTACTCGCCGTCATGCGTTCGGCCATACCATCGATCCTGCGAAACGCGGCATTCCTGCCGGCAATGATTGATTGCGAAATTGTCTGCTGAAAAACGAAGTACAATGACCGTTATTTCGGGCGCTTGGCGCCGTAACGACTGCGGGCTTGCTTCCGCTTGGCAACGCCGAGGCAGTCGAGCACGCCGCGGATGATCTTGTAACGCACGCCTGGCAAGTCGCGAACACGGCCGCCACGGATGAGCACAATCGAGTGCTCTTGCAAATTATGGCCTTCACCGGGAATGTACGCGGTGACTTCCTTGCCGTTTGACAACCGCACGCGGGCCACCTTGCGGAGGGCCGAGTTCGGCTTCTTCGGGGTCACGGTCTTCACCAATAGGCACACACCCCGCTTTTGTGGGCAGCCTTCCAGCACGGGCGATTTCGTCCGCGAGGGCTGAACCACGCGAGGCTTGCGAATCAGTTGGTTGATCGTCGGCATACGTCAAAACCCAGATCGAATGGCGAGAAAATGAGACTCGAGTGGAGTTCATTTCAAGCGGATGTTCACTGCGGCAATAAATTCGGTGGTATCAAAACCGCCGTCACGGACAGGTTCGTCATCGAGCCTTCTGCCGTGAACGGGAATCGAGCAGTTTACGGCAGGCCTGTGATAACTTCAAGGGTAACTCCCTGCCGAGAATCATAAGGATTTCGGCAAGGATGTTCTCCCATTACTTCTTCCCATCGGCAGCGGCACCGCTGCCCGTTAAATCCGGCTCGTTGAGCAAATTCGCCCGTTGGGCAAGGATGCGGTCGCGCTCGGCGTAGATTTCCGCCAACGCTTCCGGCTTGATGCGGACTTCCGACTGCTGGTGCAGTTTGAAGCCGGTTCCCGCGGGAATCAGGTGGCCGAGGATCACGTTTTCCTTCAGACCAACGAGACCGTCCACCTTGCCGGCAATCGCCGCTTCGGTGAGCACTTTCGTGGTTTCCTGGAAGCTCGCGGCCGAAATAAAGCTTTCGCTTTGGACGCTCGCCTTGGTGATCCCCAGCAACTGCGTGGTCGCGGTCGCCGGTTTGGGCTTCGCGGTCTTGACGGTCTTCGCCCCGCCGGCTTCGAGTTCCAGATTGACTTGGTTGACCGTCTCGGACGGCACAACGTCACCTTCATGGAACTCCGATTCACCCGGATCAGTTACCCGCACGCAGCCTTGCAGCGCCCGGTTGACCTTGCGGAATTCAAACCGGTCGATGAGGACGCCAGGCAACAATGTGGTGTCGCCCACATCTTCCACCTTCACCTTGCGAAGCATTTGCGACACGACGAGTTCGATGTGCTTGTCGTCGATCGCCACGCGCTGGGCACGGTACACGGTTTGAATTTCGTGCAGCAGATACTGCTGCACGGCTTCTTCACCGCTCACGGCGAGGATGTCCTGCGGAACCAGCGGACCACGGACGAGCGCGTCCCCGGCACGAACCGGGTCGGCATTATGCACGAGCAATTGCTTGCCGTGCGGAATGACGTGTTCCTTTTCGGTACCGTCCGGACCACGCACGATGATGATTCGCTTGCCGCGCTTCTTCTCGGCGACGAGTTCAACTTCTCCGTCGATAACGGCGATGATCGCCGGGTCTTTCGGCTTGCGGGCTTCAAACAGTTCGGTGACGCGGGGCAAACCGCCGGTGATGTCCTGCGTCCCTTGCGATTCGCGGGGCACCTTGGCGAGCACCGTACCGGCCGAAACCTGCTGGCCTTCGGTCACATCGATACCGGCCCGTTCCGGCAGGTAATAGAACCCGAGGATCTTGCCCGATTGGTCTTCGAGGATGACCTGCGGGTTGAGGTCGCCCTTGTGTTCGATGACCGTTCGACGAGCGTTGCCCGTGGCATCCACGTCGGTTCGCACCGATTGGCCATCGACCAGGTCTTCAAAGCGAACGCGGCCGCCGACATCGCACAGAATCGGCACGGCGTGCGGATCCCAGATGCAGATCGTTTGCCCCGCTTCAATCACATCGTCTTCGTTGACCTGCAGGACCGCACCGTTCGGGATCGTATACTTTTCGAGTTCACGATCCTTCATGTCGACGATGGTGACTTCGCCATTCCGGCCGAGTACCACGCTCTTCCCTTCAGCGTTCACCACGCTGCGGACGCGGACCAGCTTCACACGACCGGCACGCCGGGTCTTGAGTTCGTTCTCCTGGACTTCTTTGATGGCGACGCCGCCGATATGGAACGTACGCATGGTAAGCTGCGTACCGGGTTCCCCAATCGACTGTGCGGCGATGATCCCGGCGGCAAGGCCTTCTTCCACCATCGCCCCGGTCGACAAATCCATCCCGTAGCACAACCGGCACAAGCCGAGATCGGCTTCGCAGGTCATCGGGCTGCGGACCTGAATTTTTTCTAGGCCCAAGGCTTCGATCTTGCGGGCGATATCGACCGTGATCAGTTCGTTTTCGCGAACGATCGGTTCCGCCGTGATGAGATTCACGACGTTGGTGCGGCTGACACGACCACGGATGGCTTCGGCGAGACCGACTTCGACCTTTTCACCACGATAGACAACGCCACGGGTGATCCCCTTGGTGGTGCCGCAATCGTGCGTGGTGATGACGAGGTTCTGGCAGATGTCGGCGAGCTTACGGGTGAGGTATCCCGAGTCCGCCGTCTTGAGGGCGGTATCGGCCAGACCCTTACGCGCACCGTGCGTCGAGCTGAAGTACTCGAGCACCGTCAGGCCTTCACGGAAGTTCGCCTTAATGGGCGTTTCGATGATTTCGCCGCTCGGTTTGGCCATCAAACCGCGCATCCCGGCGAGCTGACGAATCTGCTCCTGACCACCGCGGGCACCCGAGTCGGCCATCAGATAAATCGGGTTAACGTAATGGCCGCTGTCGCGCACGTCGGTCTTGAACGACTCCATCATCGCGCCGCGGATTTCTTCGCTGGCGTGCGTCCAGGTGTCGAGCACCTTTTCGTACCGTTCTTTCGGAGTGATGAGGCCCTTTTCGTAGAGCTTCTGAACCTGCAGCACCTTCTTCTCGGAGTCGGTGATTACCTTCTCCTTGTTTGCCGGGGTCTTCAGATCGCTGGTCGCGAAGGACAGACCGCTGCGCGTCGACTGGATGAAGCCGAACTCTTTCATCTTGTCGAGCAGACCGATGGTCTGGCGACGACCGAGTTCGAGATAGCAATCGGAAATGACGTTCGCCAGATCCTTGCTCTTCATCGTGATGTTGTAGAACGACATTTTGGTGGGCAGCATGTCGTTAAACATCACGCGGCCGACACTGGTTTCAACCAAGCCGCCGAGCTTGAAGGAATCGGCCCCTTCGCCCTTCACTCGCTTGTCTTTCGGCAAGCGGACACGAACGGTGGTGTGCAGCGTCACCTTCTTATGCAGCAGGGCCGTATGCACTTCCTGCAGCGAGGCGAATTTCATCCCGTGGCCGGGACGATCGTCTTTCTTCATTGTGGCGTAGTAGCAACCCATCACGATGTCCTGCGACGGACTGATAATGGGTGCCCCGTTCGCTGGGCTGAAGACGTTGTTCGTCGACATCATCAACGTGGTGGCTTCCACCTGCGCTTCGATCGACAGCGGCAGGTGGACGGCCATCTGATCGCCGTCGAAGTCGGCGTTGAAGCCCTTGCACACCAGCGGGTGAATCCGGATCGCGTTCCCTTCCACGAGGGTTGGTTCAAACGCCTGGATCCCCATGCGGTGCAGAGTGGGGGCCCGGTTCAGCATCACCGGATGATTGGTGATGACTTCTTCGAGGATGTCCCACACCTCTTCATCGCGCCGCTCGAGCATGCGCTTCGCAGACTTAATGGTGTCGGCGTGACCGAGTTCCTTCAAGCGGCGAATGATGAACGGCTGGAAGAGCTCCAGTGCGATCTTTTTCGGCAACCCGCATTGATGCAGTTGCAGATTCGGACCAACGACGATGACGGATCGGGCGGAATAGTCGACCCGCTTGCCGAGCAGGTTTTCACGGAAGCGGCCTTGCTTCCCCTTGATCATGTCGGTCAGAGACTTCAGCGGCCGGTTGGATGAACCGAGCACAGGGCGCTTGCAGCGGTTGTTGTCGAACAGGGCATCGACCGATTGCTGCAACATCCGCTTTTCGTTGCGGACGATAACCTCCGGTGCGTTGAGATCCACCAGCTTTTTCAGCCGGTTGTTCCGGTTGATGATCCGGCGATACAGATCGTTCAGATCGCTCGTCGCGAAGTTGCCCGAGTCGAGCAGCACCAGCGGACGGAGGTCCGGCGGAATCACCGGCACACAGTCGAGGACCATCCACTCGGGCTGGTTATCACTGTCGCGGAGCGCTTCCGAGATCTTCAGCCGCTTGATCAGTTCCTTCTTCTTCTGCTGGCTGGTCGTCTTCTTCAGTTCAGCGCGAAGTTGGACCGAGAGCTCAATCAGGTTCAGACCGGTCAGCAACTTCTTGACGGCTTCGGCACCCATGTCGGCGTCGAAGGTGCCTTCGCCGTACTTGGCTTTGGCTTGCCGGCATTCTTCTTCGGTGAGGAGTTGCCCCTTCCGCAACGGCGTGTCACCGGGGTCGATGACGACGTAGTCCTGGAAGTAGACGACCTTTTCGAGTTGTGTCGTCTTGATGTTCAGGAGCGCACCCAGGCGGCTGGGCATCGTCTTGAAGAACCAGATGTGGACGACGGGCGCGGCGAGCTCGATGTGGCCCATGCGTTTGCGGCGGACACGGCTGTGGGTGACCTTGACGCCGCAGCGATCGCAGATCATCCCCTTGTACTTCATCCCACGGTACTTGCCGCAGGCGCATTCCCAGTCCTTTTCCGGCCCGAAGATCCGTTCGCAGAACAGACCGTCGCGCTCGGGGCGGTAGGTGCGGTAGTTGATCGTTTCCGGCTTTTTGACTTCGCCGAACGACCAGCTGCGGATTTCCGCGGGACTGGCCAGGCCGATCTTGATGGCCGAATATTCGTTGACGCGATCGTAAGCGGTTTCGCCAGCAGTACTCACGGCGGACGCTCCTGATTAATGGTATCGAGACGGAGAAAACACAGCAGAACGCAAACCGCACGGCAACCGACTCCGCGGTTGCCGGCCCGGATTACACGGCTGCTTTCTCCAACTGGATGTTGAGACACAGGCCACGGATTTCGTTGCAGAGCACTTCGAAGCTGGCCGGGGTACCGGCTTCGAGTGTGTTCTCACCCTTGACCATGGACTCGTAAATCTTCGTGCGACCTTCCACGTCGTCGCTCTTCACGGTGAGCAGTTCCTGGAGAATGTAAGCGGCACCGTACGCTTCGAGTGCCCACACTTCCATTTCCCCGAACCGCTGACCACCGAACCGGGCTTTACCACCCAGCGGCTGTTGCGTGATGAGCGAGTACGGTCCGGTTGCCCGAGCATGCACCTTGTCTTCGACGAGGTGGTGCAGCTTGAGCATGTAGATGTAACCGACGGTCGTCTTCTGCTCGAAGGCATCGCCGGTGCGGCCGTCGAACAGTTGTGCTTTGCCGTCTTCAGGAAGACCGGCTTGCACGAGCAGATCACGGATCAATTCTTCGGCCGGACCATCGAATACCGGGCACTTGGCACGGATGCCCAGCTTCGAGCAGGCCCAACCGAGGTGGGTCTCAAGAATCTGACCGACGTTCATACGGCTCGGCACACCCAGCGGATTGAGGATGATGTCCACCGGGGTTCCGTCGGCGAGGAATGGCATGTCTTCCTCAGGCAGAACCTTCGAGATCACCCCCTTGTTACCGTGGCGACCGGCCATCTTGTCACCGACCGAGATCTGCCGCTTCTGGGCAACGTAGACCTTAACCATCTGCAGCACGCCGCTGGGAAGTTCGTCCCCGCGCTTCATGGTGTTGACCAGACGATCCCGGGCATCGATGGCATCTTCCACCGCCGGCCAGTGTTCCTTGATGACCTTCTTACAGTCCGCTTTCTTCTGCGGGCTCTTCAGGTCGAGCCCTTCGAAGTAGCTCAGGAACTTCTCGGCAAAGGCCGCGAGGAATTTGTCGTCGGTGTTCTTCAGATCCCGACCGTCATCGTCTTTGAGCTTACCGCCAGCCGCGGCTTCGTACTCTTTCAGGAACTCTTTGAAGGCTTTAGCGATGGCTTCCGCACCGCTGTCTTCGACCTTCTTGAGTTCGGCCTCGAACTTCTTGCGATCGGTTTCGGAGAGGCTCATCCGTCGCGAGAATTTCTCGGTATGGATGACGATCCCTTCGACGCCGCTGGGGACTTCCAGTGATTCGTTCTTCACGTCTTCACCGGCCCGGCCGAAGATCGCGTGCAGCAGCTTTTCTTCCGGCGTCAACTCGGTCTTCGCTTTGGGCGAAACCTTGCCGACGAGGATGTCGCCAGGTTCCACGCGCGTCCCGATCTGGACGATGCCGTCTTCATCGAGATGCCGCAGGGCCTTCTCGCTGACGTTCGGAATATCGCGGGTGAACTCTTCGCGGCCGAGCTTGGTTTCGCGAACTTCGACATCGAACTCGTCGATGTGGATCGACGTGTAAACGTCTTCCTTCACAAGCCGTTCGGAGAGAATGATCGCGTCTTCGAAGTTGAACCCTTCAAACGACATGAAGGCGACGAGGACGTTCCGGCCGAGGGCCAGTTCGCCATTCGAGGTCGCGGCGGTGTTGACGAGGATCTCACCCTTCTTCACCTTCTGGCCGACCTTGACGAGCGGCTTCTGGTTGAGGCAGGTCCGTTCATTCAAACCCATGTACTTGCGGAGTTCGGTCCGCTTGCCATCGATCTCGATATGATTCGCATCGACGGAGGTGATCTTGCCGGCCTTCTCGGCGCGGAAGACCATCCCTGAGCTTTCGGCCACCGCGCGTTCCAAACCGGTTCCGACTAGCGGAGCTTCCGTAATCAGCAGCGGCACACCTTGGCGTTGCATGTTTGAACCCATCAGGGCCCGGTTAGCATCGTCGTGTTCCAGGAACGGAATCAAACCGGCCGACACCCCGACCATCTGGCACGGAGCCACGTCGAGGTATTGAATCTCGGCACCGGAAACCCACACCACATCGTTGGAGTATCGGGCCATCACGCGGTCTTCGGCAACCTTGCCATTCGTCACCGGCGTATCGGCCGGAGAGATATAGACGCGGGATTCTTCATCGGCCCGCAGCCAGGCGATTTCCGCGGTCACGTTCCGGTTCGACACAACGCGATACGGCGTGGTAAGGAAACCGTAGTCGTCGACCTTTGAAAAAATGCTGAGGCTCGAAATCAAACCGATGTTCGTGCCTTCGGGCGTTTCAATCGGACAGATGCGGCCATAGTGCGAGATGTGCACGTCGCGGACTTCAAAGCCCGCCCGCTTCCGGTTCAAACCCCCAGGTCCGAGTGCACTGAGCCGCCGTTCGTGAGTGAGCGTCGCCAGCGGGTTCGTCTGGTCAACGACCTGCGACAGTTCACCACGACCGAAGAAGTATTCGATTGCGGCCGACACGCTCTTCGGATTGATGAGCGTCCGCGGGGACATTTCTTCCACGTCCTTCAGGCTCATCCGCTCCTGGACAGTTCGGCGGAGCTTGAGGAAACCCTTGCGGATTTCTTCCGCAGCGAGCTCGTCGATCGTTCGCAAACGACGGTTGCCGAGGTTGTCGATGTCGTCGATGTTCGCGGTCGCTTCGCCCGTCCGCAACTTCATCAGATAGCGGATCGAATTGACGATATCTTCTGGACGGAGGGTCATCTCCGAATCGGGCACGTCCTGGTCGAACTTCCGATTGATACGGAAGCGACCGACGCGACCGAGCCGGTATCGGTTGACATCGAAAAACTTTTCCTTGAAGAGATCGAGCGCCTTTTCCAACTGCGGCGGATTACCGGGACGCAACCGTTGGTAGATTCGCAGCAGCGCGTCTTCGTAGCTCGCCGTCGGGTCTTCGAGGATGCTGTCGAGACACAGGCGATCGTCCACCTTCTCGATGATTTCGATCGTCTTCAGGGTCGATTCGCGGATTTCATCGGCAGCAGCCTTGGTAATGCCGTGGCCGGCCTCGACGATAATCTCGCCGCACTTCTCGTGACCGACGGGGAAGATCACGTCTTCCACAGAGGTCTTGCCGATCAGGGCCTCAACCGCTTCGTCCTTATTGGCTTTCGCCGCAACGGTCTTATAGAAGAGGCGAATCAATCCCGCGGTCGAACCGTACTCGGGGGCCATGGCGCGGAGGAACGTCATCGCGGAGAACTTACCGCTCTGGTCGATGCGCACCCCCAGCGTTTCGCGCTTGGTGATGTTGACTTCGATCCAACTCCCGCGTTCCGGAATCACGCGGCAGGAAAAGCTCTTGCGCTCGCCAGGCTCGGCTGCTTCGACGAAGTCTACCCCAGGAGAACGGTGTAGTTGGCTGACGACAACGCGTTCGGCCCCGTTGATGATGAACTCACCGCCACCGAGCATGATTGGCATGTCGCCGAGGTAGACTTCTTCCTCGCTCGGCTGCTCTTTGATGAGTCGCAGCCAGACGCGGAACGGACGCCCGTAGGTCAGCCGCAGTTGGCGGCATTCCAGCGGGGTGTAGCGCGGCTTGCCGAGTTCGTACTTGACGTACTCGAGGCGGTAGCGCTGATCGTAGCTTTCGATCGGAAAAATTTCGCGAAGGATGGCTTCCAGGCCTTCGTCCTTCCGCTCGCGGGCGTCCCGCTCCAATTGCAGGAAGCGATAATACGCTTCAGTTTGGATTACGGTCAGATCAGTGACGGGGAAATCGGCAGATAATGAGCCAAAGTTACGTTCTTCGTCGGCAGGAATCGTGCGAATGGCGGGAATTGGCATGCGAGGCGGTCCCTCGAAATTCTGTGATGTCGGGCGGCTGCGCAACCCCGATCGTCACGCAGCGAAGACGAAACCGGACCGGGGCAGGTGAGCCGGTCACGGAGCGAGTTCTGTCAAGTTCGATCCCACTGATACGCAACCCGTTTCACCGCGGTGAAACATTCTCGACGGGGCCCACTCGGCCTGGTCGAGAGTGGTGCAAAGCCAGCCACGTGCGCATCCCTGGCACAAAGCCGACAAACATCGCGAGAGTGTCTGACAGAACGAGCGTTGGGCGCGACATCCTGCCGCATTCCCGAAAGGCGGTGCCGAAGCTTCACCGCAAATCTCCAGAGCGTGAAGGGCAACGAACGCAAGCCCGAAGGGAAGGGCTCCCTCCGGGCCAGGCGTTGTTGGAATTTCAGCTAGACTAAACCGCTCGAACCACGCCGTCAAATCACTGTCAAGAAATTTGGCCGCGACTCGACCAAATTGGGCTTGACTACTTGACCTCGGCTTGACCACCGGCTGCTTCGACTTCGGCCTTGAGCTTTGCCGCGTCTTCCTTGGACAGGCCGGTCTTGAGGGGCTTCGGCACCCCTTCGACCAAGTCCTTGGCTTCCTTCAGACCGAGGCCGGTCACGCCGCGGACCACCTTGATGACGGCGATCTTGTTGTCGCCGAAGCCGGTGAGAACGACATCGAATTCGGTCTTCTCTTCCGCAGCCGGAGCCGCGGCGGCACCGCCGCCACCACCGCCCATGACAACAGCCGCCCCAGCGGCCGGTTCAATGCCGTGGGCTTCCTTCAGGTAGTCGACGAGCGACTTAGCCTGGAGCAGCGTGAGGTTCGCAATCTTGTCGCCGAGTTCTTTAATCGAGGCGTCGAAATCCGCCATTTGTTCCCGATCCTTTCGTAACCGACATCAATCTCTAGAGCTTTGAAACTACCAGACAGTTCGCGCCTCGCGACCCGTCGCACACTTTTCCCACGGAACTGCCCGAGGGCATTCCCAATTGGATCAAACAGCCGCTGGGGCTTCGGTCTTGTCGGCAATGGACTTGATCGCTCCAGCGAGCTTACCACCCACACCCTTGACGGCGCCGGCGATTTGCGAGCCAGGTCCGAGCAGGCAGCCAGCCACCTGCGACAGCAATTCCTTGCGCCCGGGGCTTTTGCTGAGGCTGACAACCTGGTCTGTACTCAGCGATGTTTCGCCGATTGCCCCGCCCTTGAGGGCGAGTTCTTTGATGGCATCGACGGACTGCGCGATTTCTTTCGCCAGAGCGACGATGTCTTCGCCACCCCAGACGATTGCCGACGGGCCGGCCAGCACATCGCGGACACCGCTGAGGCCGATATCCGACAAGGCCTTCCCGGCGACGGCGTTCTTAACGCCCATCACACGGATTTGCTTCTTGTGGAGATCGAGCCGCCATTTGTTGGTGGCGACCGCGTTCAGCTTCGAGACATCGACAACCAGCACTTCCCGGCAATCGCCCAAGGCGGCTTGCAGGTCGGCGATCATCATTTGCTTAACAACTTTGCTCATCACTCACCCAGTCGTGAATCGCTGCGAAAATCTTGAACAGGACAGCCAGTCACGGGACCGGCACGAACTAGACGGCAACGGCAATGCCCGGAGACATCGTCGCCGTCAGGCAGACGTTGCGGATGTACTGACCTTTGGACGTATTCGGCTTCAAGCCCCGCAGATACTTCAACAGCGCTTCGATGTTTTCCGTCAACTTCTGTTCGTCGAAAGAGATTCGGCCAACAACGCAATGGACATTGGCTCCGTCATCGCAACGGAACTCCACCTTACCGGCCTTGTATTCCTTGACGGCATTGGCCACATCTTGCGTGACGGTTCCGGCACGCGGAGAAGGCATCAAACCGCGCGGACCGAGAACACGACCGAGCGGGCCGACAACACCCATCATATCGGGAGTCGCGATCGCTACGTCGAAATCGGTCCAGCCCGCCTTGATCTTGTCGGCGAGTTCCTTGCCACCGACGTAATCGGCACCGGCAGCCGTGGCCACCGCGACGTTATCACCCTGGCAGAAGACGAGGACGCGTTTGTCCTTGCCGATACCATGAGGGAGAACAACCGAACCACGGACGCGCTGGTCGGCCTGCTTGGGATCGACTCCCAAGCGAATTGCGAGCGTCACCGTCTGGTCGAACTTGCACTTCTTGATAGTGGCTGGAAGCGATGGCTCCAGCGACTTCAGCAGCTTCACCGCGCCATCAACAGAAACCGTGCCGACAGACTTCGTCTGCTCGAGAAGATGTCGCACGCGTTTGGATTGCTTAGCCATGATCCCGTGTTCCCAACCGATAAACCCGCGGAGCCAGGAGTGCCTGCTCGCTACGAGAGATGAAACTAGTCCAGCACCTCAACGCCCATGCTGCGAGCCGTCCCGGCGATCACGCGGCAAGCCGCTTCCAGGTCCGGACAATTCATGTCCTCGAACTTGGTCTTGGCGATCTCCAGCACTTGGGCCTTTGTCACGCGGCCGACCTTTTCGGTCTTGGCGTTTTGCGCGCCCTTGGCGAGCTTTGCGGCCTGCTTCAACAGCACCGAAGCGGGCGGGCTTTTCAGCACGAACGAGAAGCTGCGGTCTTCGTAGACCGTGACAACCGCCGGAACGATCATCCCGTTGAAATCGCGTGTCCGCTCATTGAACTGCGAGACGAACTGGCCGAGGTTGATCCCGTGGGGGCCGAGTGCTGTACCAACAGGTGGGGCCGGAGTGGCCTTGCCGCCCGCAATCTGCACCTTCACCTGGGCCTTGATTTTCGCTGCTTTTTTCGCCATGACCTTCAACCGCCGCTTGCGTGATCGCTACCGCTACCCGAGACCTGACGCCATGCCTTACCAGCTGGCGAACTACATGCGCTCAACCTGCCAGTATTCCAAGTCGACCGGGGTCGGCCGTCCGAAAATCTGAATCAACACTGTAATCTTGCCGCTGGCGTCGTCGATGGTCTCGATTGTTCCCTCGAAACTCTCGAACGCGCCTTCTTTGATTTTCACGTGATCGCCGGACTGGAACTCCATCTTCACCTTGAGCGGAGCTTCTTCCTTCTTGCTCTGTTCGCGACCCAGCATCTTCTGGATCTCGGCGTCCTGCATCGGAATCGGCTTCCCGGCCGAGCCGGTGAAGTCGCCAACCCCACTGGTACTTCGTACCAAGTACCACGTATCGTCGTTTAACTCCATCTGGACCATCAGGTAGCCCGGATAGAGTTTCTGTTCGGTGACTCGCTTCTTACCGCTTTTGGTCTCGACGATCTTTTCGGTAGGGATCACGATCTCACCGAAAAACTCTTCGAGGCCTTCCTGCCGAATCCGACGGACCAGCGAATCGCGAATGGTTCGTTCGCGGTTACTCTGCACTTTCAGCACATACCACTGACGACCGCCGTTCGACGGCTCTTCGGTGACTGCGACAGGGGGTGCCTGATCCATGCTAATTGTGCCCTTTCACGGGCGCCTTTGACGACTCCCCGCAAGCGAGGCGTCGGCGGGGAATCCGACATAATGGCGAGAATGCTGCTCAATTGCAAGTGAGACGACCTGCAAGCCAGCCAACGACTTCAGAATCGCAAGACGCCGATCATCCGCAGCAGATACTGCCAGATCACGTCGTACATAAACAACACGAAACTGAAGAGGAACATTGTCACCAGGACGACGATCGTGGCCCGGCGCACTTCATCCGTTGCCGGCCAAGACACCTTCACCATTTCCGCTTCCACGTCCGCCAGAAAGTCGGCAAAGATCGGGAAGTTGACGATTCGAAATGAAAACCAAGCCCCGAGCAGCCCGATAGCTGCCGGAATGCCATACTGGACTGCGGGTTCGGCTTCACCGAGGAAGGTGATCATGAATGCCCAGGCACCAACCAGAATTGCACACAGGATAGCCGCCGCCGTCAAGGAGCGAACGAGACGGCCTTGATTGCGCTTATAGAAGTCGACAGCCAGCATCGAGTGCCAGAATCCACCGCTTTTTTCCACCTTCGCCATGACCGATCCCTGCCACGGAGCCCGCGGGCTCGCATCTCTACTACGCCGAGTCATTCAGCTCTACTGATTTCGCAGCAACACGAGCGGAAGGACTCGAACCTTCAACCTGCGGATTTGGAATCCGCTGCTCTGCCAATTGAGCTACGCTCGTAGGGGAGTGGATAGGGGCTAGTGGATAGTGGTTAGCCAGAGAACTCCTTGCGTCTGGCTAACCACTATCCACTGCCCACTAACCACTATTTTTTCCGCGATTCCTTGTGGACCGTGTGCCGACGAAGCTTCTTGTTGTATTTCTTCAGTTCCAGCCGTTCGGTGCCGCGGGTTTCTTTGTTGGTACGGTAGCCCCGCACGCCGCTTTCAGTGCATTCGAGCCAGACATATTCGCGAGCCATCGCGATGAATCCCGTCGCAGAGTGGAAACAACCCCGCCCCCCGAACAAACGAGGGGCGGGGAAAACATCATACCGGCATCAGCGGGCCAATGCCGCCGTTGTCGATAACTTACTCAAGAATCTTGGTCACGACACCCGAGCCGACGGTCTTGCCGCCTTCGCGGATGGCGAAGCGGACGTTTTCCTGCATGGCCACCGGCTTGCCGAGGGTGACTTCCAGGCGAACGTTGTCGCCAGGCATGCACATTTCAGCCCCGTCGAGGAGCTTGCCCGAGCCGGTCACATCGGTCGTACGGAAGTAGAACTGAGGCTTGTACCCGCTGAAGAACGGCGTGTGACGGCCGCCTTCTTCCTTGCTCAGCACGTAGACCTTGCACTCGAACTTGGTGTGCGGGGTGATCGTGTTCGCACGGGCCAGCACCTGACCGCGTTCGACGTTTTCCTTCGCGATACCGCGGAGGAGCAGGCCGACGTTGTCGCCCGCCTGGCCTTCGTCCAACAGCTTGTTGAACATTTCGATGCCGGTAACGACCGTATCCTGAATCGGCGCGAGGCCGATGATCTGGACCTTTTCGTTGATCTTGATCACACCGGATTCGATACGGCCGGTGACCACGGTGCCACGGCCGGCGATCGAGAACACGTCTTCGATGGCCATCAGGAACGGCTTGTCGCGTTCGCGGGTCGGCTCGGGGATGTTAGCGTCCAGCGCTTCCATCAGGTCGCCGATGCACTTATTGAACTTCGGGTCGGCCGGGTTATCGAGCGCGCCCTTCGCGTTGCCGCGAATGATCGGCACGTCGTCGCCGGGGAATTCGTACTTGTTGAGCAAGTCGCGAATTTCCATTTCGACGAGTTCGAGGAGTTCTTCGTCGTCAACGAGGTCGCATTTGTTGAGGAAGACGACCAGCGCGGGGACGTTCACCTGCTTGGCGAGCAGGATGTGTTCGCGGGTTTGTGGCATCGGGCCGTCGGCGGCCGACACGACGAGGATCGCGCCGTCCATCTGGGCGGCACCGGTGATCATGTTCTTGATATAGTCGGCGTGGCCGGGGCAGTCGATGTGAGCGTAGTGACGCTTTTCGGATTCGTACTCGACGTGCGAAACGGCGATGGTTACGGTTTTGGTTTCATCGCGAACCGTACCGCCTTTGGCGATATCTGCGTAGCTCTTGAACTTCGCCAGACCCTTGGCGGTTTGCACCGCGAGGATGGCTGCCGTCGTCGTGGTCTTGCCATGGTCGATGTGACCGATGGTGCCAACGTTGACGTGCGGCTTCGTGCGCTGAAAGACTTCCTTTGCCATTGATGCTGCCCTTACGCCTTTCTGGAGCCCTCGGGATCCGGACGCCGGAACCGAGCCTTTGTGATTCAACTAGCACTGTCAGGTAAAAACCAACCCCGTCCACCTGAACGCGGCTTCTCGGTGAGGAGAAGCTTGTTCTGTGGGCTGCGGGTTCAAGGCTGCGGCCACCGCCCGCGGTTACGGCCGCTCGCCACGAGAGCTGCTGAAGGGATTCGAACCCTTGACCTCGTCCTTACCAAGGACGCACTCTACCGGCTGAGCTACAGCAGCGACACCACGGGCGCCGAGTGACTCGACAGCCCGCAGAAGATGGCCGATTGCAAGCGACTTGTCAACTCTGCCGGGAAGGAAACAACAGTTTCCTTGTCCACGAGGACTTCGTGGAGCCCGAAAAGAAGCGGGTGAAGGGAATCGAACCCTCACCACCAGCTTGGAAGGCTGGAGCTCTACCATTGAGCTACACCCGCAAGTGCGCTTGCGGAAAGGCCGGTCTTGCGAAAGCGATATGTCTCCTGTGATTTCGCTGCAAACGTTTTTGTTTACAGAGTTTCGGATTGGTTTGTTGCAGGACTCTTCGCGGTTGAAAGTCCGAATGGTGGAAGCAGGATTCGAACCTGCGAAGGCAGAGCCACCAGATTTACAGTCTGGCCCCTTTGGCCGCTCGGGAATTCCACCGTCATTATTTTCGGCGAGCGACACCGAGACTGAACTCGCTTGCCGCCCTGGACTTTCAACGGGTTGCACACCAGGAGCTAGCGAAGGGACTCGAACCCATAACCCCCGGTTTACAAAACCGGAGCTCTACCAATTGAGCTACGCTAGCCAGCGCGTCCCCGCCAAGCCGGGACGTAACAATATAGCGAGCAACAGCCTTCGTGCAAGCGCGAATCATTTTCCTTCCGATGAGTAGCGACTCGTTGAGCCGAAACGTGCTATTCCGGCGGATTGGGTAAGGAAAATGGACACCGCCCACATGAAGCGGGTTCATGCGGGCGGCGGGGCCACAGTCGGGAAGAAGCCCACCCACAAGATCCGGGTGGGCTTCTGGGCGTTATTCAAGGCCGGGGATTTCCAGGTGCTCTTCCTGCGCCAGTTTGCGCATTTTCCGCAGCGCCCGCGATTCGAGCTGGCGGATACGCTCCTTGGTCACGCCGAAGCGGCTGCCGACCTGCTCCAGCGTTAGCGGTGCCCCGCCTTCGCTCAATCCGTACCGATGGACAATGATCTCCCGTTCACGCGGATCGAGATGGTCGAGAATCGACAAAATCAATTCTCGCTGCTTCTGGTTGACGCGTTCATCCTTAAAGGCATCGCTGCGGGTGTCTGACGATGATTGAAAAACTTCTTCGTTGCCCGTCCGGAAGCGATCCAGTTGGACCGATTCCGCCGGAATTGACCGGGCATAGTTCTTCATGATCGCCCAACTGGCGTACGTGGAGAACTTGAAGCCACGGCTGAAATCGTACTTTTCGATCGCGCGAATCAGGGACATATTCCCATCGCTGACCATCTCGAAGAAGCTTGTATTGGGCTTCATATGGCGCTTGGCGATCGAGACCACCAGCCGCAGATTGCTGCGGATCAGGAAGTTCTTGATTTCTGTCGCCTGTTCCAGAAAGTCTTCGATCTGCTCCATCTCTTTCGCCCGCGGATGTGAACGATCGAGTGATTTTCGCAGTTCTGCGGCTTTGAACCGTAGGTAATTCATCTTGCGGAAGTAATGGACTTCCTCGTCTTTCGTCAGCAGCGGAATCGCATACAAGCTGGCCAGATACGGCGGCAGCCCGGGGGGCGGCTTGATCGCGGCCGACTTGCGTTCCGATTGCGGCGGTGGGGGCAAAATGACTTCTTCGGCGTCCGGCTGGTGAAAGTCCGGGCAGTCCATGAAGTCAATCGGTTGTTCGAGAAGCTGTTCTGCGCGAACCTCCATCACGATGCGGTAAATGCTGGTTTTCGTGCGATGATACTTTTCCGCGAGCGATTCGATGGCGATGCCATTGCGGCATTCGCGCACGATTTCACGGCGTTGTTCGGGTGTCAGCGGTTCGGTCGAATCGGGGAACACGGCGACCTCCGGGTGCTCGCGGTCGAAGTTCTTCAAGGTGTAGCGAATGGTTTCCGGCGACCGATCGAACTTGCGGGCCAATCGACGGCCCACTTCGGTCGGGTTCGCTCCGGCCCGCGCCAGCCGGCGAGCACGGGCGATCATCTGTGTGCGTTCGACATCGCTGAGCTGGCTGAAATTGGAACCACGGGCCACTTCATTCGCGTGCCGAGAGACAAAACGCTCTACGCTTGAGCGCAGGAACGCCAGCCGTCGTTTACTTCCGAAGCGAAATCGTCGGCTCACCAATCCCCGATCACGCCATCGTGAGACGGTTTTCTTGGAAACGTTGTAGCGTTGGCTGACATCGTCGACGGTCCAGACATCTTCTCCGGCGGCATCGACGGAGAGGTCGACGCTATCGGAGAGATCTTCCACGAAACAGCGCAGGTCGTGCGCCGCTTCGGACGCCGTGACAATCAGGTCCGGATACATCTCCGAGCGATACGAAGTAATCTGCTCGCATAGTTCGGGATAGCGATATGACTTTCGCGGATCGAGTTCGCTGAGGAACTTTTCCGCGCGTTCCATTTGTTTCATCCGCACGTCGCGGGGGGCATACCGCATTTGCTGGTCGCGCAACTGCCGGAGTGCGGGATTTTGATACGTTGACATGTTTTTAACTCCCCGTTCCAACTGCCAGGATGACAGACAAAAACAGGTCTGAAGCTGTCCTTTTTCGTCGCGATGCGGTCCATTGCAAACGCAATGCCGTCGATCGACTTACCGTCATCAAAGTGTCAGACAAGCCCCAGCGGTCACCAGGTTCGCCGGATTCTCATAGTAAAGAACGAATTTCAGTCTCTCATGGATCAGATTCTTCTTTACGATTCCGAGAATGAGTCGAAATTGGTGTCTACCCGGATGAACTTACGTTAATTCGCAGCGGATCGTGGGAATAATCGAGACCCAGCCAGTTTTGGGTCGGGACGCTGGCGATACAGTTGTAAGCACTTTTTTCAAAAGAAGTTACAACACAAGATATCATGTCTGCAACCGGAAATGGCTCTGCAACCTTACGGACACGCCTGCGGATTGCGAACCAACTGTCCTCTTTTGAAACGCTTGTGCGATTCTGAGTCAGTTCTTCGACGCTGGAAGGCGCAGTTGGTTTCACCGCTCGTCGATCTATACCGTCGAGTTCCAAAGACCTTTCACAATTCTGGATTCGACACGCTGATTTTCGCGCGCATCGCTTTGGCTCCACCGACTTTAAGAAATCCGGAAATTCCTATAATGATCGCCGCCAGGGTTAACATGATCGTCAGCGTGCGCTTCGGGTTCGCCCGCAACCCGGCAAAGGCATTTGAACGGCCGACCATTCCGGAACTCATTGCGAAGAGCGCCAGCGCCAGCAGAATCTTGGTTCCCACCAGGGGATGATACAGCTTCCAGCGGATCGGTTCGGCGGCCGGCGTCGGTACGCCGAGATAGTTGTAGAACCCGGTCAGCAGGAAGAGACCGATTCCGATGTGGATAAACTTTTTCCACCGCCCCATTACCGCCGTGCGGAGTTTATCGTGTTCAGCGTCCGGCAATTCCGCGGCGGACGGCAAGAGCACAAACCGCTGAAACGCCATCCCGCCAATCAGCACAATCGCGGTGCCGACGTGAACCCAGCGGGAGAGAACATTGATGACATCTTCCATCGGAGAACTTTCATTTCGGTGTGAGGGTGATATCGGTTCGAGTGCAGGATTGTGGTGGGGTCGCCAGAAAGTACAAGGGTCGCACCCCGGCTGCTTCCGGGCAGCCTGGGTGCTTTTGTCGGAGCGGGTTGCCAATTCGAGCATCCCCGCTGCGAGGGAGCAGCCGGGATGCAGCGTTTAGTTGAGTTCCATCGCCTCTTCCCAATGGGCATACAACCCTTCGAGAGCCGTTTTCGTCTTTTCAAAGCGGTCCATCGTGGCCTGCATCCGGGCGGCATCACGATGGATTTCGACATTCGCCAGGTCGGCCTGACATTGTTCGAGCATTCCTTCCTTCTCGGCGATGTCGGCTTCGATGTCGCTCACTTTGCGGAAGGGGAACTGGCGTTTGCGCTTGGTGTCTTTTACTGTGGAGCGAATGGTTTCGGTGGGTTTTGTTGAAGAAACGGTTGATTTTTCTTCCGCAGAGCGCAAGCGGGAGAAGGCGATGTAATCGGTGTAGTTTCCGGCAAACTCGAACCAGCGCGTCGGTTCGTGAACGAGGAGGTTCGTCGCCACGCGGTCGAGAAAATAGCGGTCGTGACTGACGAACAACACCGTTCCGGCGAATTCTTTCAATGAGCGCTCGAGGGCATCGCGGGACCACAAATCGAGGTGGTTGGTCGGCTCGTCGAGCACCAGCACATTCGGTTCGAGTGAAAACAACCGGGCGAGCGCGACTTTGCTTTTTTCGCCGCCGCTCATGGCACCGACTCGCTGTAATGCCAGTTCGCCGATGACGCCGAACCGCGCGAGTATGTCGCGCAGTTGGCCGTCGTTATAGCGGGCGATCTGCGGCGGGCGAATCGCTTCCATCGCCGTCGCGTTGGGGTCAACACTGCTCAATTGCTGGTCAAAATAGGCGATTTTGACATTCGCTCCCAGTCGCACGGTCCCGCGATCGGGTTTCAATTCGCCGAGCAATGTCCGTAGCAGTGTCGTCTTGCCGGAACCGTTGGGACCGAGCCAGCCCCAGCGTTCGCCGCGACTGATGCGCAGGTCGAGCTTGTCGAACAACGGCGGATTGTCCCCGAAACGTTTCGACAACCCGACGGCATCGACCACCCAATCGCCGGTGCGGGTCGGCTCGGGAAAGCCCATCTGCGGGCCGCGGATATCGCTGATCCGCTCGACTTTTTCGAGCCGCGCGAGTTTCCCCTCGCGATCTTTGGCCCGTGTGGCCCCGACACCGTAGTTATTCTTCTTGATGAACTCTTCCGCGCGGGCGATGTACTCCTGCTGTTTTTCGTAGGCTTTTTCCGCGGCCTGCTGACGTTCCTCGCGCTGCTGCCAGTAATGGGAGAAATTGCCGGGGTAATCGCCGATGCCGCCGCGGTGCAGTTCCAGAATCCGCGTGCAGACCCGGTCGAGAAAGTAACGGTCGTGGCTGACAACGATCAGCGACTGGTTGCCATCGACGAGGTACTTTTCGAGCCACTCCGACGCTTCGATATCCAGATGGTTCGTCGGTTCGTCGAGCAGCAAGACTTCCGGCGCGCTGAGTAGCAACTGTGCGAGCAGCACACGGTTCTGTTGACCGCCGCTGAGTGAGGAGAGCGTCTGATTGTACTGGCTGGGCTGGAATCCGAGACCAAACAGCACCTCGTCGATGCGATGATCCACCACAAAGCCATCACGGTGACTCAATTCGTGCTGCACGACATCGAGACGTTTCGTCAACCGGGCTTGTTCGGCCGCATCACACGGTTTCGCCAGGGCTTCGGCCAGTTCCGCGGCTTCCGTTTGCAGCCGGAAAATCTCGCCCAGACCTTCGCGGGCTTCTTCGATCAGCGTCTTTCCCGCTGCGAAATCGGGCTGCTGTTCGAGCACTCCCGCCCGGCAACCACTTCCCAGTGACACCTCGCCGGAATCGGGGTGATCCAGTCCCGCGAGAATTCGCAGCAGCGTGGTTTTTCCGGCCCCATTCGGCCCGACCAGCCCAATGCGTTCCCCCTTGTTCAGATCGAACGTGATTCCATCGAGGATCGGAGCCCGATCAAACTGGCGAACGACATCAGTCGCGGAGAGCAGCAGCATGGGTCGCAAACAAAGTGGTTAACATCTCAACACGTCCGGCGGATAGGCAATGGTAGAGGACTCGACTATGATGCGGCAACCGCACCCGAAGCCCACGGTTTCTGAACCGTGGGTCTCCCCGGTCGAGCAGAGACATTTGAAAACCGCTGAGAAAAGCCCATGTTGATCCGTGTGGGACACAGTCCCGATCCCGATGATGCGTTCATGTTCCACGCCCTGGCGAACGACAAGATTCCCACGGGCGATTATCAGTTCACGCACGAATTGCAGGACATCGAAACCCTCAACCGCCGGGCGCTCAAGGGCGAACTGGAGCTGACCGCGGTCAGCCTGCACGGCTATGCGTACCTCACCGACAAATACGCGCTGTGTGCCTGCGGGTGCAGCATGGGCGATAATTACGGCCCGATGGTCGTCGCCAAGCAGCCCGGCGCACTCGGCGATTTCCGCAAGAAACGGATCGCCATCCCCGGCACCATGACCACCGCCTACCTCGCCCTGCGGCTCGCGCTGCCGGAATTTGAACCGGTCGTCTATCCCTTCGATGAAATCCTGAACGTGACGCAAGCCGGTGAAGTTGACGCCGGGTTGATCATTCACGAAGGCCAGTTGACGTATCAGAATCAAGGCCTGCACCTGATCACCGATCTCGGCCAATGGTGGTTGAAGGACACCGGGCTGCCGTTACCTCTCGGGGGCAATGCAATCCGCCGTGATCTCGGCGAAAAAGCCATGCACGATGTCACTGTGCTATTGAAGCAAAGTATCCAGTACGCCCTCGATCACCGGGCGGAAGCGTTGCAGCATGCATTGCAGTACGGCCGCGATTTGGATCGCAGCCAGGCGGACAAATTCGTGGGCATGTACGTCAACGATTGGACGATCGATTTCGGCCCCCGCGGCCGCGAAGCCGTGTCGACGCTCCTCAAACGGGCGTATGATGAAAAGATCATCCCGCATCCCGTGAAGCTGGAATTCATCTCTTAGATTACTTGCGTGGACGCTTACCGTGGGAACACGAATCAACGCGGTATTCTCGCATGCGATCGTGGATCACACAAACGTTGACGGTGTGATGACGCGCCTGAAACAAGCCGAAGAGGCGATTCGCATTCTCGTAGCATATTGGGATTCCGTTGGGCAACCCGAAGAGCTTCGCTGGCAAATCCACCATTGGCCTCCTAAGTATGACGACGGAAACCTGCGCATAACGGGCCCGTTGTTTCTCACAATCAGCCCCGTTACGGTCCATGTCCGTGCGGGCGGGAGATGGCGTGGCTTTCTCAGCATTCCGGAATTGCGAGATGCTCACCTCCGAGCGATCCGTGCAATCGCGAGAAGTTTCGGAGCATCGCGGCTTGCCTGGTTTCTCGATACCGACTCGGTTGTAGACACTCTCGTTGCTGGGGGGGCCTTCGACAACTGTGTGGAAGAACTTCATCGTTGTTGGGGACCACCAGAACCTGCCATTGACCACATTTCACACGAAATCGCTGCTGAAACAGAGCGAGGTGTTCCTACCGTGTGGTATCTTGATTGCGTGGACAGTTAACCGACTTACGTTGTTTGCCATCAACAAAGCATCCCGGCTGCGAGGAAGCAGCCGGGATGTGATCTGTCCTTCTGATCCACTACCCACTGGCTCTTCGCCTTGCTGAAGATCACCCCCAAACGCCGTTACCTCGTCCGCTTCGCACCGAAGCGGATTCCGCATCTGTTTACGGATGTGCTCATCATTGGGGCGGGGATTGCCGGCATCCGGGCGGCGTTGTCGATTGATCCGAAGTTGAACGTTGTTGTGGCGACCAAGGGCCGGATTGATCATTCCAACAGTGCGTATGCTCAGGGGGGCATCGCGGGGGTGTTCGATCCGCTGGATGACATCACCAATCACTTTGCCGATACCATTGCCGCCGGGAAGGGAATGTGCCATGCCGATATCGTCGACATGGTGGTGAAGGAAGCCCCGCAGCGGATTCGCGAACTCGTCTCCTACGGCGCGGCGTTCGATCAATCCGACGGCGAAATGGCCCTCACGCAGGAAGGGGGTCACAGTCACCGCCGGGTGGTGCATGCCCTCGGTGATGCCACCGGTAAAGAAATCATGCGGGCACTCATCGCCCGGTTGAAAAGTGAACCATCGATCTCGGTGTGGGATGACACGTTCACGATCGATCTGCTCACCCACGGCGGCGAATGTCGCGGGGCGTTGATGTGGAATCCGCAGCACGGCAAGACGTTCGTCTGGGCGAAGCAGACGATTCTCGCCACCGGCGGCGCGGGGCGATTATTCCGCGAAACCACGAACCCCGAGATTGCGACCGCGGATGGTCAAGCGATGGCGTTTCGCGCCGGCGCCGAGCTGCGCGACATGGAATTCATGCAGTTTCATCCTACGGTGCTGTACATCGCCGGTAGTTCGCGGCACCTCATTTCCGAAGCCGTGCGCGGCGAAGGGGGTATCCTCCGCGATTGTCACGGCGATCGCTTCATGAGTGATTACAGCCCGCAATTGGAACTCGCCCCGCGCGATGAAGTCAGCCGGGCCATCACCCGCCAGATGGAGAAGACGCGACATCACTGCGTGTATCTCGATGTCACGCATCTCGACAAAGCGCTGATCGCCGAGCGGTTTCCGCACATTGGTAAGGTCTGCGCGAGTTTCGGTCTCGATCTCACGAAAGATCTGATTCCGGTTCGTCCGGGTGCCCATTACATGATTGGTGGGGTCACACTCGACACGGAATCCCGCACCACGCTGCCGCGGTTGTGGGCGGCAGGGGAAGTGACCTCCAGCGGACTCCACGGCGCGAATCGCCTCGCCAGCAACAGCCTGCTGGAGGGCCTGGTCTTCGGACTGCGGGCTGGGCGGAATGCGTCTCAAGCGGCGCTGGGCGAGGAAGACCGGTTCACCGCGCTGCCGCTGGATGACGATCCGCTGCCGTCGCTGCCGGATGACGGCTTGAATCTCGACGACCTGCTGAACTCGCTCAACAGCGAGATGTGGCGGAACGTCGGCATTGAACGCAATGCGGAGGGATTGGAAGCGGCGTTGCAGCGAGTGGAATTCTGGGATCGTTACGTCGGCCCACGCGAATTCAATTCGACGAAAGGCTGGGAACTGCAGAACATGCTCCTCGTTGCCCGCTTGATGATCGCCTCGGCGATGGCCCGCAAAGAAACCCGCGGCGTGCATACGAGATCAGACTTCCCGGCGACTGATCCTGCGCAGACCGAGCACCTGTGCTGCGTCTCTGATTACGGTTCACGGTGAACGCGTCGCTCCATCACAGTCCGGAGCGCGAGCGACGGCAGTCTGGAATCGCAAAAGCTTTGATATCGGAATTCGGAGCAAGACACTGGCAGAGTCAGTGGCACACACAGCAAACCAGGCTTTGTCTGAACCAGGACATCCGTTGCTCGCGCTCCGGACTGAGACGGAGTTGTGTCACCTGATTACGGTGTGGTCATTTTCACGTCGAGCTCTTTCAACAACTCCGCCACTTCCGTGTGAACTTCCGCGCGGTCGACGATCACCAGAATTTCCGACGGCAGGCTCGGGAATGTGTTGGCAAGGTCTGGACATAACCGGCCCGCGGGATCAGGCATCACCGCCAACCGTCCTGTTCGCGGCGTCATCACGGGACGAATCAGGGGCAGCAAATCGGCCATGCGGATGACCTGCGGGCGGTAAATTTTTGTGATCTGCGGCTGCCGGCGCATCGCCCGGTCTTCGGCCATTCCCCGGGGCATCACGCGCAGCAAGTGCTCTTCCCGTTCCACACCCAGTTTCGTGTGTTGCAGCACCGCATTGATGGCTTCCCCGAGCGTGATATCCCGCAGGGTGATCGTTGTCCGTTCGGTCACCTCGGGAGAAAATTCCAGCTTCAAACCAGCCAGATCGCAGAGCATTCCGAATACATCCCGCACGGGGGCCGATTTCACTTCGAGTGAAAAGCGGTCGCGGTCTGCGGCGGTCCGCTCGATCTTGATCATCGCCGTCGACTCTCGATCGTTGAGGGGCGAGAAGACTTCCGGTCGGACGGGTGCAGGTTCTGCGGTGGCCCGTTCAATCATGGTTTGCGTCGCTTGCCGCGCGAGGAGTTCAATCCCAAAGGCGATGCGGGCCAACTGTTGTTCCTGGCTTTTGCAACAGTCCGCAACAACGGCTGCGGGAGCCGGGGCAATCGCTGGAGTCGGCGGGGCGAACGGTTCCGGCATCGGCTCAGCATCTATCAACTCGGCGGTCGGTGCCCGGCGCGGAAACAACGCATCCGCGGGATCGAAGTCGTCCCGTTCCGTTGCCTTCGCCGGCGGTGGCGGGAAGTCTTCGGGATCGATCTGAGCCAGCAGTGTTGCGGGTGATGACGAAACCCGGCGAACCGGTGTTGTCTGTTGCGGAGGATCGGTTTCGACCGTCTCCAGCGCGACCGGTGATGCCGTCGGTTTCGTTGGGCGGATCATGGAAGCGTACGCCATCAGCGACATTGCTTCGCCGGGCTTTCCCTGCGAAGCAAGCATCCCGCGCAGGGCCGCGGCTACGCCAAGGATGCCGAGCGCGAGCCCGAGTGTCATTGCGGCCGTTCGCAGACTGGCTGGTCCCCCCGACATTTCCATACCCCCTCGCCGCGAGGCGTTCAGCGCCGTTTTTGTTCCACCGGTGTGGCGACCAATTCTGCCTTGGGAACGGCGTGCAACCGGACGCTCTCGGCTTCAATTTTGACGACTCGGAAGCTGGTCCCATCGCGGAGAATCTGTTCCCCCTGCCTCACGACGCGGCCGTCAATCACGGTGTAGCGGTGCTCACCGGCAATCGATGTTCCCTGCACGCAGACATCTCCCATGGTGGATGCCAACGGCAACACGATTTCGCGGGGAGCACTGGACTGTTCCGGTGGCCGCGGCCGTCGCGCTGCGGCCACCATCGGTGACAACCACGTGACGGAACCTATCAGCAACAATCCCAGCACCAACGGCGATTTTCGATGGGGGGAATTCGGGGCAAACAACGCGATCATTGGTTTGTGTCCCCAGCCGCAATGATGGCAATCCAGTCCGTACAACTTCTGCAATCGTTACCATCGGCAAAACTTCGCGCGGGCCGTTGATGGATTTCGCGTGATCGGCAGAAATGGCCGAAGATCGGGAGAGACATTTCGCAGCCCGGAGCGCAAGCGACGGAAGCACTTCGGAAACGGCTGTTGCTTGCGCTCCGGGATGCGAAGTGTCGACCGGAGAAGACAACGACCTCGATGGCGTGAGCCATCGAGGTCGTCTGCGTCCGCATCGGGCGGTCGGCCTGTCTCCCAAGCCGTACCGCGGGGTAAAATATGAGAACGCGGCAAGGTCCCCTCGAAGCTCCCAGCTCCTCCTTGCCGCGTTCTACACTCTTCCGTAGCAAGCCACGGTCGAGGCAGTCGGTCGGTTCGTCGCGTCACCGTTTGGCGGCAACACACGAAACATAGGTCATGCCCGACCGTGGTCAAATTTGCGGCGCTCCGTTTATTACCATTTTGCAGAAACCCCATCGTTTCGTGGCCATTTCGCCTCATTCCGGCTGACGTTAGACTTGGGGCATGAATCCCGATGCACTCCAATTGATCGACGCGAATCACGAAGGCCAGACCGTGTTGGCGGTCCTGCGTTCACTGTTGCCCGGGGCATCGTGGAACGATTGCCGCCGCCAGTTATCGGCCCGGCGGGTGCTCGTCAACGGCGTGCTGTGCATCCATGAAGCCCGGCGGTTACAACGTGGCGACGAAGTTCGGTTGCTCGCCGATCCGGCCACTTCGGCGCTCAAACCAGCGCAACTCGTCATCCATTACGTGGACGAACACATCGTGGTGGTTGACAAGCCGATCGGCGTGGTCAGTACGCGGCGACCCGAAGAACAACATTGGCCCGCGGAAAAGAAGCGATTAGCCCCGACGCTGGATGAATTGGTCGCGGCGCGGCTGCGAGCGATTCCCGTCGTCGCGGTGAAGCCTCGTAAGCCGATTGCCCTGCCGCCGTTGCTTCGCGTACAGCGGTTGGACCGCGAGACCACCGGAATCATCGTCTTTGCCCGCACGACTCCGGCCGCAGCCGTCCTGATCGATCAGTTCGCGGAGCATCGAGCTGAGCGCGTGTATTACGCGGTCGTCCCCGGTTGTCCCCCCGTCACCACGATTCGTTCGCACCTGGTGCGCGATCGCGGTGATGGCCATCGCGGTTCGAGTCCCGACGGCAAACACGGTGTCCCTGCCGTGACGCATGTGCGACCGCTGGAAACACGCGGCGGCTTCACGAAAGTGGAGTGCCGCCTGGAAACCGGTCGGACGCACCAGATTCGCATCCATCTGTCGGAACTCGGCTTCTCCGTGTGCGGCGACCGGGAATACGGAAATCCCGTCGGTCAGGTACAGCCTGACCGACGCAATGCGAACCAGCCACCGCGGTTGGCATTACATGCGGCGTTTCTCGCGTTCATTCACCCCGCCACGCAGCAGCGGATGGAGTTCACCTCACCGTGGCCCGCGGACTTGGATGACTGGTGGCAGAACGCAGTCGTTGCTTCGTAGGGCAGGCTCCTGCCTGCCATCAAAGCACCACGTGTGGCATGGTGTGCCAGTGGCACACGCGGAGGACGATCCATCCACGATGATCGGCGCTGCTCGTTTGGATGGCAGGCAGGAGCCTGCCTACGAGTCGGATCACAGTCCCAGCGAGAAGAACCATAGCACGGCAAACACGCCGGCCATCGCACCGACGATTGTCGCGAATAACCGCGCGGCCCGCTTCAGAATCCGCTCGGGCAGTTCGTAACGGCTGGCGCTATAGACGAGACTGATGATCGCGGCGAGCGGCATCAGGTACCACGTGACCGTCAAATCGGCGATGGCGAATACGGTCCAGTTCATGCGGAAAGACCTTGTGTGTCGCGAGGCGAATTACTTGGCCGCGACGGTCGCAGCATTGGCGGGAACATCGGTCCGGTCGGGACCGGGGTTCGGTGGTGGTGGTTGCTCATCCCCAAATCCATACGCCGGACCTTCGATGGCGTCCCAGATCGCGAGCACGTTCAGAAAACCTGCAATGAGTGTGAACGCGATGGCCAGATCGTAATACTTGCCGAGTCGGCCGTGCAGATCCTGCACCAGCGCGGGATCGGGCGGGGCATTGAAGGCGTCAAAAAATGGACGCGGAATCGAGCCGCGAATCACCATCGCCTCATTCGGATGCTGATCGGGCGAGTGAGCGACATGCATTTCCAACCCGCGCTGAAATCCGCCGCTGATCGGACGATCGAGCTTTAATCCGCCGGAAAGTTCCAATTCAATCGGCTGCCCGTCTTTCGTCCCGTGAAACACGCCGCGCGTCTCCGGCAGCGAGCCTTCCCGAGAGGTCTTTAATTCAATGTGGCCCACGAGTTCGCCAGAGACATCGTCGCGCGTCGGTCCGGTTGTCAGCAACCGGCCGGTGAACGGAGCCGAAATTGGTTCCGTCAGGTCGAATTCATCGTGATTCTCCGGGGTGTCCGAACGCCGCGATTGATAGAGCGCCACCAGCGATGGCAAGCCGACCCCGGACTGTCCCAGAAACGTCAGCGAGACTTTTTTCAGATCGCGACGGATGGGTGCTTGATAAACCACGGCTCCTTCACCCAGTCGCATGCCGCCGAAGTAAGCTCCGAGGATGCAGACGAAGTAAATCAGCCCCTTGAACATGCGGCCCTGGTAGAAATGTCCGAGACCGGGGACGAGATAGGCCAAGACTCCGGCGATGAGGACGTTCTTTTCCTCCCACGGACGGCGGCGATCATCGGACGGCGGGACTGGCATCAACCCACAACTTTCGTCAAGGTGCAAACCCACCCCGTCTTCCGCGCGGAAGCGGGCTGGTCTCATGCCGTGAGTGTAACAGATTTCCCGACTTTTCGGCCAGACCGACGAGGCTTACCCAGCCACAGGCGTTGGAGTTTCATCCGACTGCGTCTTCTCGACCAACAGCAGTTTCGGCGAAAATCGTTCTCCCACATGTCCCGAGTACCACTTCACCAGCAGAGAGGGGGGGAAGGCAGCCACGGTTCGTTCCACAGCAGTCGTTTCCTCGAAACCGCCGGAATGTCCGGGATAGGCGAGAATCGTCAACCGGCCGCCGACGTGCAGCAGAGAAATTGCGTCGTCGATCGCCGCAAGGGTCGAGGACGATTTCGTGACGATCGATTTGTCGCCGCGAGGTAGATACCCCAGATTGAACATCACCGTGGAAACGCAGCCGCGATGCTGCGGTTCGATCCATTTTCGCATGTGAGCGTGATCGTCGTGAATCAGCCGGACATTGGTCATGCCCGCGGCCGTCAATCGCGTGGCCGTGCTTTTCAACGCAGATTCCTGAATATCGAAGGCATAGACCTGGCCCAACGGTCCCACTCGTTGAGCGAGGAACAGCGTGTCGTGTCCGTTGCCCGCCGTGGCATCGATTACGATGTCCCCGCTGGCTGCCCCACAGAGTTGGTGAGCTTGTTCTGTGAGCGAGAGCATCAGGGCCCCTTAGCTCGGCGGGATAGATCGACCGACGGATCGAGTCGCTCGGCACCAGAGATGACCCGCGTCAGATGCCGGGCGAAGTAGGGAGCCATCAGCGAACCCTTCGACGCCAGGCCGTTCAGAAATCCCAATTGTGGCGATTGTGGGCGAAACCCCAGTGCCGGCCGCGGATCGCGCAGAATCGGTCGCACTGCGGCGACATGATCGAACACTTCATACGATCCGCTCACGACCGTCTGCAATCGCGCTTCCAACTCCCGGCGGCCTTCTGCGGTGGGGATGTTATCGAACCGGGACCAGTCGTAAGTTGAACCGACGCGCACCACGTCACCGCCGATGGGAGCCAACCATACGTCACCGTGGATCACACGGCGTTCCGTCCAGCCGGGAATCCGCACGGTCAGAATCTCCCCTTTCGCAGGTTGGAATTCGATGTTCGCGAACCACGGATTGTTGGCGCCGCCGTATCCCTGACAGCAAATCAACCGATGGGCATGCAATTGCCATCGCGGTAATTCCACACCATCCGTCGTCAACACGACATCGTTGGGAAGTTGAACATCGGCGGTAAGGCAGGAATCGTGTTGTTCCAGAAAGTGTCGTGAAACCTCCAGAAAGGGCGCGACATCCAACCGGCCCCCGGCCAGCATCTCAAAACAACCCTGCGGCGCGAGGAACCGGTGCCGGTCGATGTCGGGAGCAGGCGGTTGTCGGACAACGTTTCCACGGATATCGGCTTCGTTCCGGTGTGCCACTGGCTCTGCCAGTGGTTTCTCTTCGATGGAACCCCCGATGCCCACTCCTTCCGGAGCACTGGCAGAGCCAGTGGCACACATCGAAGCCGGAGGCGTGACGAATTCTCCCGACGCGAGGCGGCGTTCAAAATACCGCAAATCATCCGGACCGGTGAAGCATCGCACCATCGGACCGGAATGAAAAAAGGCCGTGCCGGTCGACTGCTCCACGCGGCGATAGAACTCGACGGCAACCGGCCAGAACTCGCTCCACCGCCAAGTGGGAACCAGCCGCTGCCCGGTGATGGGCGTCATCAACCCCGCCGCCACTTTGGAAGACGTGACCGCTTCCGCGCGATCGATCACCATCACCCGCAGACCGGCCCAATGACACCACCATGCCAGCGTCGTCCCCGCGAGGCCTTGTCCGAGAATGATGATGTCGAAGTGCCGGCTGCTCATCCCGACGATTGTATCGCGCTGTCTCTCTCAACGCTGATCGAGAGACGGGGCAATCGAAGGGAAACCACCTCCAAAACCACCCTGTTGGCCGCCGAAACCGCCGCCACCGCCGAAAAATCCCGGATTCGATGGGTCGTGTTCAAAGAGCGCGTCACCCTGTTCGAGCCTCTGGATGAGTTCGCCGATTTCTTTGTGGGTGGCTCGCGTCTGGACAATGATCACGACCGAATGATCGATAATGGGGTTGGCTGATGCGGCGATGTCTTTGGAAATCGGCGCGGTGGGATTCAACAGTCCCGGTTTGGATGCCATCTGACGGATCGTGCCCGGCGCATCGGGATGATCCGCAGACTTCCAGGAATCGGGCTGCACCAGTTCCGGTAGCAGGCGTGTGACTTCGGTCGCCATCGTCGTCGGCAGCCGATAGTATCGCGTCAGCACTTCACGGGGATCGATGCTCCGCAGTGGCCTTGGCTTCGATGACTTCAACGCGAGACGATAGTTTTCGAGCAATCGCAACACATCATCGAGCACTTTTTCCGATTGACGAACCACCATCACGCCGGGAAGAGCGAACACAATCTTGCCCCCCACGCCATCGGTGGCGCTCCAGTGTGAACTGGTTTGACTTTCAATCGCACGTTGCAGCGAGTTCGATTCGGTCGCATCCTGACACAGGTCACGGACATCGAAGACCGCCGTTTTCATACTTTCATCGATGCGGGCGACCGTCGAAATCCAGAGTGCTCCGTCTTCGAGTGTCAGTTGATGTGTAATTGCGACAACAATACCTGGAAGACGGTTTTCAATTTCTGGTCTGTGAGTTTGAGAGTGAGCGGAGTGCGATGTCGCACCCCTTCCTCCTGCAAGCCTTTGTGATCGAGCCGAATCACCATCCCCGACAGATGTTCGAGTTCGGCGATGACGGCCGAGAGGGCCGTTTCCTGAAAATCGACGGAGATGGTTTGTTCCAGCTTTGCCCGGAGCGGTTCATGCTGTGGAGGATCGTTCGTAAATGTTCGTCGTCCATGTTTTCGCAGGGCTGCGAGCAGGCCGGCTAATTCCCGATGAACCGGGTGCGTGGTTTTGGCGAAGAGGACATCCCCCAACAGCACCAGTTCACCGCCAACGCCATCGACCTGTTCCCATTGACCGCTGGTACACTCCGAGATGGCTTGGAGAATGTTCGACGCTTCGTATCCCGCATCGAGCAAATCGCCGAGATTGTAGGACACCGTGACGAGGAACTCGTCCGCATGGGCTTTCGTCGTGATGTGAATCAGTCCGGCCGACATATACCAATCGAGCTTGAGGGCATGCAGCCGATCCAGCAGCAGGTAGACCGGTTCATCGTGGAGTTGATCGTTCACCGGATCGCTCACCAGATGGCCTTCATCACTGAGTTGCTGGCGATCCAGCAGCACGCCTGTTCTCAGTTCCGTTTGCAGCCATGTGGCGACATCCTTCAGAGACGCTTCTTTGAACGTGACGGTGGCGGGTTTGGCGAGCATCTCGGGAACCAATGTCGCCGGATCGACGGTCTGTGGTTCATCCAGTATCACAATCTTGGAACGGTCCACTTCCGTCGTTGCCTCTTTGGCAGCGCGACGCGGCGTCGTGACGGGCTTCGGTACCCCATCACCACCGGCGAACTGCGCCCATGCCGGGTGCAGTCCAACACCGAAGGTGAAGATCATCGCCGTCAACACGCTACGAAGTCGATGACTCATGAAGTCGCTCCCGGACAAGGCGGAATAAAACGGGGATCCCGTGGCGACGATTGCGTCGTATGGAAATGGAACGCGAAACAGCCGGGATGATCCACAGAAATGGGTCCGTTCGTGAAGAAATGAGAAAGACGCGGCTCTCTGACATGATTCCTCTCTCCCTCTCTCTGTCTTCTGTGATTTCTGTAGACCTTCTATTTTCCTTCCATCGCCGTTCTCATCGTCGTGGTGATCCGCAATGCGGCGAGTGGGGGTGTTGGCTTCCAGTCGACGGTGAGCCACAGGATGGCGGTGCCGTCGCGGCTGCCGGTGAGGACTTGCTTGCCGTCGGGGGAGAAGCTGACGCTGGTCACATCTTGGGAGTGGCGGCTGAGTGTGAGGACTTCTTTGCCGGTGCGGGCGTCCCATAACTTTGCAGCTTGATCGAGGCTGCCCGTCAGTGCGCGGGTGGCATCGGGAGAGAACGCGACCGATGCCACCGGAGCCGTGTGGCCGGCGAGCGTCAACAGGCAGTTCCCTGTGGCGACATCCCACACTTTGGCGACGTTGTCTTCGCTGCCGGTGATCAACCGTGTCCCGTCGCGCGACAGGTCCGCCGTCAGCACGGCCCATTGGTGTCCGGAAAACTTCCGGATGACCGCGCCCGTCGCGGTATTCCACAACCAGGCGGTCTTGTCGCTGGATGTGGTGACGGCCATTTTCCCATCAGAGGAGAACAAAGCCGACCGCACCCGGTCGGTATGCCCGGAGAATGTTCGCACGACTTTGCCCTCGGCAACGGTCCATAATTTGGCCGTGCCGTCGTCGCTCGCCGTCAGCACGAATTGACCGTCGGGGGAAAAGGCCGCGGAGTTGACGAACGCGGTGTGTTCGCCTTCCAGCTTGCGGACGGCTTGCCCGGTTTCGGCGTTCCAGATGCGGGCGGAATTGTCCCAACTGCCGGTGACAATGAGCGTGTTGTCGGGCGAGAACCGGGCCGAGGCCACCGCACCGTGTGGGCTGAAGGTCATCCGTTCGCGACCGGTCTTCAGATCCCACAAGCGGGCATCATTGCCGCCGATGGTGAGGACCGCATCACCTGGAGCAAAGTTCGCAGCCCACAATAACCCGCCGGTCCGTTTCAGATCGATGAGGGGCGACAACGAGCCGCCGACTGCCGGGGATTGGATCTCGCGGCCCGTTTCCAGTTCCCACATCCGGACGACGCGGCTTTCGGCCTGAGAGACGAGCAATTTCGCACCATCGTCGGAGATGTCGATCGCATGGATCAATTCTTCAAATGGTCCGAAGGTGTTCAGCACTTTTGCGGTGGTGATGTCCCACACGCGGATCAATTTGTCGGCACACGCCGTAACCACGCGCTGCCCGCCGGGAACGACGGCTATTGTCAACACGCTATCGGGATGTTTCAGGATCGCGTCGACAATTTCCTTGCCAGTTGCCACATCCCATTGACTGACGGTGTTGTCGCCGCTGGCGGTGAGCGCACGGTTTCCTTCCGGAAGAAATGCGGCTTTCGCGATCCGGCGAGTGTGGGCTTTTAGTTCGAACCTTTTCTCGCCGGAAGTGACATCCCATAGCGCGGCGTAACCTTTGGCATCGCCGGTGAGAAGCGAGTGCTCATCCGGAGAGAGCGCGATGGCCGTCACTTCAGCGCGATGGTCGGGGTACGAACGCAAGAGTTCGCCCGTTTTCACATCCCAGAGTTGGGCCTGCTTGGTGTTCCCGCCCGTGAAGAGTCGTGAACCGTCGCGACTCAAAACGGCGGCTGCGGCCCGGCCGGTGCGGTCGAACCGTCGCACTTGTGTCCCGGTGGTGACATCCCAGATGCGGGCCGTGTTGTCGACGGCCGCGGTGAGCAACCCCCGACCACGATCAAAGAACTGGGCCGTCGAAGCCAGGAACTGATGGCCTTCCTCGAACGTGTGCTTTAACTCACCCGTCGTACTGTTCCAGGTCCGGGCGGTCCGATCACAACTGGCGGTCACCACCCATTCCTGATTCGGCGAGAACGATGCCGCCAGTACGGCATCGGCGTGTCCCTCGAACTTGCGGCCCTGCAATGACCGGAGTTCTTCATACCTGGCGATGCTCCACTCACGCACCGTGGCATCGTGACTGGCGGACAGCAGCGTACGGCCATTAGGTGATGCCGCAGCGGCGCGGACCGCGCTATCATGCCCGCGGAATGTTTTGATCAGCGCTCCGCTTCCCATATCCCACAATCGCACGGTGTTGTCTTCGCCGCCGCTGAGAAGCAGCTTGCCGTCATCGATCACGGCGAGCGAACGAACGGCAGTGGCGTGCCCGTCCCATTCGCGGAACCTTGCGGGCGGGGTGACACGGTCCCTTTTTTCCAGATTGCGGAAGTTGTACGCCTGGAGTTCTTCCGGCTTCCAGACCAGCACGCGGTGATCGAACCCGCCGGTGGCGACCGATTGCCCATCGGCGGCGAACGTGGCACAGTAGACCGGCCCGCGATGTCCCGTGAACGCGGGGCTGCGACTGACGCCATCGACACTCCACACAATCGCGGTCCCATCCTGACTGACTGTGACGATACGCTGTTCATCCGGAGAAAATGTGGCCTGCCAGACCCACCAGGTATGACCGCGGAACGCTCGCAGTTCCTTGCCCTCGGCGACATTCCACAAGCGGGCCGTCTGATCGTACGAGGCCGTGAGCAGCCGTTGTCCATCTTTGGAAAATGCGACGCTGAGTGCCGCGTCGTCGTGACCGGAAAACATCTTCACGTGTTGACCGTCTGCGGCATTCCAGAGTTGCACGAAGCCGCTGGGATCATCGCTGGCCGTGGCGAGCTGTGTGCCATCCGGGGAGAACGCCACGCTGTGTACATAGACACCGCCGTGTTTCAACGTGTGTAGCAATTTCCCGGTGGAGCGGTTCCAGATCTTGGCGGCACCATCCCATCCGCCGGTGGCGAACATGTTGCCATCGGGGGAAACGGCGAGGGCATCGAGTGGCGCGCCGGCCGGGAACGTGCGGGTGCTTTGGCTGCAGAGATGCATCAGCCGCCCCCATTCCCAGTTGCGAAGTTCCGGCTTGCAACCGTCGAGCAATTGTCTTGCGGTGTCGAAGGCATTCTCATTGATCTTGGCGGCGGCGAGACCAATCCGCGCGATGTAGGCTTCGTACTCTTCGGCGCGCTTGGCGAGTTCTTCTTTCGCGCGGGCCTCTTCGGCAACCCGTTGTTGCTGTTCGGCGCGGTCGCGCGATTTGACGGCGTCCTTCTTAGCCAGTTCTTCCTGTTCGCGCGCCTGTTCCGCTTCGAGGCGTTTGCGATCGGCATCAGCCTTCGCGGCCAACGCCTGTTGTTTCGCGATCCTTTCATCATCCCGCGCGATGTCGGCCAAACGCTTTTCTTCTTTAGCTTCGCCTTCGGCTTTGCGAGCGATCCCCTCTGCCGTGCGGGCCTTTTCGGCTTCGTACTTGATCCAGAAGAACGCTACCGTCACTGTGGCGAAGACGACTGCGGCGAGTCCCACCGCCATTTTCCTCAACGCAGCCAGTCGACCCTTGCGGGCTTCGCGCTCCTGTTTGTCGCCGAGCAATTGCTGTCGCAGCGTGGTGTGTTCGGCCACTTGCTCATCGAGCAGTGATAGCCCGAGATCGAAATCTCCGCGACGACGTGCGCTCTCAGCATAAGCTTGCTGCGCCTTGGCAATTCCGGCTGCGGCCCGCTTGTTACCGGACCACAGTTCGTACGCTTCCTGAAAGCCGAAGAGCGCCTTCGCATAGGCTTGGTACTCGTCCGACCGCTGCGCTTCCACGAGGTCGTCTTCGGCGCGGCTGGACAGCAAAATGCTCTCGCTATGCGATTGATAATCACGGATGGCCGACTGAAATGAACGGGCATCGGCATACCGATCGGCAGGTTCGGTCGCCATCGCCTTCATGGCGATGTCGACGAGTTCGCCTGTCTTGTCGGTCGGCGTGATCTCATTTCGTGCCGCCGCCATGAGGCATTTCATGGCGTTCTTGCCTTTGTGCGGCGGTTCCCCGGTCACGATTTCGTAAAGCATTGCGCCGAGCAGATAGACATCGCTTTGCGCAGAAATCTTTTCGATCGGCCCGGTCGCCATTTCGGGCGCCATGTACGCCGGCGTGCCCCCCATCGACTGCGTTTCGGTGATGCTCGCCGACTTGCGGAAGTGCTTCGACGGTTGTGCGAGGCCCCAATCCATCACCAGGACTTCACCATATTCACCGAGCATGGTGTTCTCGGGCTTCAAATCGCGATGCACCACGCCACGGGCGTGCGCGAAGGCAATTGCATCGGCGACCCGCATCAGGATGTCGAGGTTTTCCGTCAGCGACTTCTGCGAAATCACCTCATCCCAAGGCGTACCCTGCACTTTTTTCATCGAGTAGAACAGCGCACCGGTGCTGTTCTTACCGACATCGTAAATCGGCACGATGTTGGGGTGATCGAGATCGCCGGTGACCACGGCTTCGGCGAGGAACTTCGCCTTCTGTTTGTCGTTCTCGGCGGCGGGCCCTTTGATCATCTTAAGGGCGACACTGCGGTCAATCGAAGTCTGCCGGGCGTCGTAGACCACGCCCATGCCCCCTTCGCCGAGGATTTTCAACAACTCGTACTCGGCATCATTTGCATCCGGCGTGACCTTCACATCGCGTAACGATTTGGTCTTGATAACCAGCGTATTCTTCGCCACTTTGGTGGGCTTTTCGCGGGCCTTCATCGTGGCGCCGGGGCGCGTGTTCGCCCCGTCGTCGTCGCCCCATTCGGATTGAATCGTTCTGATCAGCGACTCGGGGACATCGTTGGAGACAAAGGTCTTGTCGTTCGCCAGCGAAGCGTGATCGGCAAACGATTCCGTCACAAACGTTTTGCCGCCATCGTTCTCATCGACGACGAGCGTTCGATCAGCTCCGGTCGCATCGCGCGCGGAGGAAAAATCTCCCACGATGGTGCGATCGGCCTCGTGATCCGCCGGGGGAACTTCGATGCCGATGGTCTTCAGGCCGGATTGGTCTTCCGGTGGGAATTCGTCGGAAGCGAAAGTTTTGTTGGGATCGGCGTCCTCGGCTTTCGATGCCGCAGGAGAAGATTCCTGCGAAACGAACTCGTCAGAAACAAACGTCTGATCGGTGGCGTTCGCGGCCTCGTTAGAGAGCGAGGATTCACCGGAACGATTTGGTCCCGATGATGCATCGTCGGCGGGCGAAGAGAGCACTTCGCTCATCAGCGTCGCGCCGCCATCGTCCGAGGAATCGAGGCTGGAGGTCAGCCGCTTGTGACACGCCGAACACAGGCCGGAAACGAGGTCCGCCCCCTGAACGCGTTGGCCACAGTGTGGACATTTCAACATGATGTCTTACCGTCAGAACATGGATTCAAGCTCGAGTGACGCTGGTCGTCGGGAGTGTGATGATCGCACTCCACATCCCGAGTGTTCGTCTTCCCTGACGGTTCTGGTCGGATGAATTCGCGGCGTTCGCGAAACCCTTCGAATTAGAACATCCCGTACTTTCGCAATAACCGGGCACCACGTCCGAACGCGGCTTCGGGTGTGCCCTCCGCTTCCACCGCCACAACCAGCGCGGAGTCACAGTCGTCGATTTCGATTAGTCCATCTTTGGGAGAGCATGCGTCACGCCATGCCCGGTGTGCGCGCCACCCGGTCCAAGCGATCGATGATTCCTCTTCATTCGTTATACCAGCCGCAGCAGGGGCTACGGCATTGTCTGGTCGAAGGGCGTCGGCTGGTCCGGTTTCCGGAACATCGACAGGTGGTGTCAGCAACTTCGGTTTCATCAGCGACGGCGGTCGGTCGCCGATATTGTCGTTCCCTCCGGCGATGCGTCCCTGGCGGACATCGAACTCTTGCAGCAACCGCGTCCGCGTTTCGCCCGCTTCCCGCAGGACGAACCGGTAATGACCGTCCGGCAAGCCGCGGACCACGCCGTCGAGATCGTCGAGCACATCTTCCGAGAGGACCACGCGATCCTGCAGTTTGCCGTCCGCAGTGAAGACTTCCAGCAGCACCACCCGTTCATCGAAGAGCAATTCTTCCGTCCGCGTGATCGTGTCGTCCACCACATTCACCTGGGCCGGCGCTTGCGGCGCGGCGAGCAGCGATGCATCCACCTTCGGCTGTTCGGGGAACGTCAGATAGACAACGGGGGGCGTCAGATCGAACGCGAAACTCGCCAAACCATCGCCTGGCGTTTTGAAGACGGTCGTCAATACCGTCTCGTTGAGCACACCAAACGACGCGGGCGTCACCGTTTGTCCGTCCGCAAAGAATTGAATGTTCGGATCGTAACTTCCATTCGCGACTAACTGTGTTCCGGCTATGGGGGATGGATTCGCTCCCGATGTGAAGCCAGGGGCCAGGACCGTGATTTTCAACGGAATATCTTCCGCCGGGTTGAGCGGATTCGGCGGCCCGAGATATTTGTGCTCGAAGACGAGATCCTGCTGATTCGCCTCGGTGACGACGAACGTTTCGATTGTGCCATCGCCCCAGTCGATGACAATCACGGTGCCGATTTCCAACGGTCGCTGCACCGTCATGAAGATCGTCCCTACGCCGAGGTTCGTGATTTGCGGCGTGCTGACGTTGATCAGTTCAGGGGGGATCGCCGTAATCGCGCCGGTCGCTGACTGAATGACGACATCGTTATCGATGATGACCTCGCCCACGGCATTGCCGAGGATCTTGCCGCCGTTGACGACAGAGATGTCGACAGCGCTGCCGGTGTCGTTGATCAGCAGGTGATGCCCCGCCTGCAGTTCAATATTGCCATTGCCGTTAGTGGCCGCGATTACCGCGTTGATCACGAGGTCGTCGTCGGTGCCGCCGTTGTTCGTCGCTCGCAGGAAGACATCGCCGCCGGTCGCATTGCGGACAGCGCCATTAACGTTGACGGCCCCGTTGTTGATGACACTGATCACGGCGGCCGTCGCTCCGTTGTTGGTGATGCCGGTGATGCCATCGACGGTACCGATTGTCAGCAAGCCGCCGGTGTTGTTGTCGATGCGGATCCCGCCAGAGAGCGCATTGGTCAGCGCCAGTTGAGCGACGGCCGTATCGAGCGCGTTGCCGTTGCCGATGCCGGTCACCGACCGAATCACGAGATTCTCGGCGATAATGTCTGCGCCACCAATATCGCCACCATCGATGATGCCACCGGATGTGGACGCGAGCGAAACGGTCGCGGTCGTGATCACCTGGCCGATGGTGATATTGCCGCCGGCATTCATCGCGATCTGGCCGCTGCCGGCATTGATCGTGGCCCCATCCGCCATCGTCAAGGCCCCACCACTCCCTCCCAGCGTGTGGTCAGCATCGGCGTTCACGGTCACATTGCCGGTCTGCGAGAGAATCTGTGCCACTGCGGTCATCGAGAAGTTGTTTGCCGCGTTGATCAGAATCGCGCCGGAACTCGTTTGCACTGTTGAGGCGACGAGGACATTCGATGTCGCATCGGTCGCCGCGAGGAGGATGTTGCCGTTCGTGGCCGACACGCCCGGTTGACCGGCAACGACCGTCAGATCGCCGATTGATTGCACCGTCACATTTCCCGCAGCGGATTGGATCACCGAGCGAACGAACAAGGCGTCGGCTTCTTCAATAGAGATGTTGCCGGTGGTGGAGTTGCTGGCTGCGAGGGCATTGATCTGCGTTTCGAGCGCGGCATTGGCACCGGCACCGATTGTTGAACCGATCCCGTTTGCTGCGCTGAGTGTGACGATTGCTCCGGCGCTATTGGCAACGATGTTGGCTCCCAGCACGTCGCCACCGTCGATGATGCCGCCCGTCGTGCTGCGGATGAGCACGGCATTGCCGGACGCGTTCGTGGTCCGAACTTGCCCGAGCGTCACATTGCCGACGGCTTGCATTGCGATCGTGCCGCTGCCGACATCGGTCAGCGCTCCGTCCTGCATGAACAGCGCTCCGCCGACCGTGGCCGAGAGATTGCCATTGCCCGTGGTGATCGGCGCAGAAGCGGCCTGAGTGAAGTTGTTCCCGACAGTCAGCGACACGGCTCCGCCACTGGTACTCACGGCCGCGGCGAGGCTCAGATTTCCATCAACGGTGGCCGAAAGCATTCCACCGCCGGTGCTAATGGGGGCCGTCGTCGTCTGCGTAAAGTTGCCATCGATATCAAACCGCACGTTCCCGCCGGTGGTGGAGATCGCCCCTTGATGAACCGCGTTTCCGGCGATGGTTTCGGTCAACGTGCCACCGTTTGTGGTGATGGGGGCTGTGACAGCTTGAGTGAGATTTCCGCCGACCAGCAGCGACACATCACCACCACGCGAGTTGACGGCGGCATTCAGCACGAGATCAGATGTGCGTCCGGTCGTCACCAGTGCGATCGCGCCTCCTTGTGATTGCACGCCGGGACCACCAACGGCCACGGTCATGGTGCCACCGGCCGTCAGAATGATGGCTCCGAGACCGTTCTGTTCCGCGCCAAGAATCGTGATCGCATCGAGTTCGTCGATCGCGATACTCTCCGTGGCGCTGTTGGTGAGGACGAGTTGATTCACCTGTGTTTCGAGGGCGGCATCGGCCGCGAGTCCGGCCTGGCTGCCGATGCCGTTGGCGGCGGTGAGCATGACGACCGCAGTGGGCGACATCACGACAATATTGGGGCCGCTGCTGTCGCCACCATCGACGATGCCGCCGTGCTGCGATGTAACTTTGATCGCATTGGCCGTGGTGTTGCTCGACACGAGTTGGCCGAGAATGATCGACTCATCGGCGAGCAGTTGGAGTGTGCCCGTGCCGACGATGATCTGGGCCCCGTCCATCATTATGATCCCGCCACCATTACCGTTGCTGTCGGCATCGGCATCAGCGCGGACCACCACATTGCCCGAAGCCGACGTGATGAGTCCATTCGCTCCCATCGTGATGTTGTCATCGGCCAGCACCTGCATTTGTCCCGCAGCGGTGGCGACCGAGCCATCGATGCGGATGTCGTCACCGGCCTGAAGCAACAAGTTGTTCGCTCCGTTGAGTGACAACGGTCCAAAGACGCCGATGCTTCCCGCCGTCAACAGGGTGACATGTTCATCGAGCGAGACCGTACCGTCGGTTCCCACCTTGATGCCCGCAGTGTGTGTTGCCGAGCCGATGACGAGGTTTTGAGTCTCGATCGTGTCGAGTTGCTCATCGGTGAAGTTCAGGTCCTGCGTGGCATCTTCCAGGCCGATGGAGGTTGTGGCATGCAATGTTTGCAGCGTGACCGTCGAACCCATTGCTCTGGTGAATGTCGTGGGCAAGGTGATGGCATCCGCGGTCAGCGTGATGATTTGCCCGTGACTGTCCATCGACGATGTTCCCATCGCGAACTGAATCGACTGTGTCGTCAGCTGAATGCCTGCGGCATCAAACGTATTTACCGCTCCCACGATCGTGGTCGTTCCCAGTCCCGACTGTTGCAGCAGATGATTGGCGGTGATCGCGCTGCCGAAAGTCACGTTGCGGGCGTCCACAATCTCGACCGCGTTCAATGGGCCAACGCTTCCGATATTGCCGGTGACGGTGATGTCCCCGGTGTCTGTCGAAAGGAACAGCGACGGAGCAAACGGAGTCAGCGAGTCGATCGTTCCGGTTACCAGGAGCGAACCAGCCGCCCCGGTCTCGATCGTCACATCGCCAGTGAGTGTTACGGCCCCGGTGAGGGAAACGTTGCCGCTGTTCGTGGTGATTTCCGCGGCAGTGATGATTTGCGGACCGGTCAGAAATACACCACCCACCCCCGCGGTGATGTCCGCGGCTTCGGCAAGTGTGAGCACAGATCCGGCGATGAGCGAGACTTGATTCCCCGCCGTGAGTGCCTGCATTGCGGTCAGCGTCGTTCCCGTCTGGGCTTGCAGGTCACCGTTTGTGGCCGTCACCGGCGCATTCAGCAGAATGGAAGCCCCGGATGATGTCAACGTGACATTCTCTCCGGCGACGAGTGCTGCCTGTACGGTGATTGTGCCCGTGGCGGTGTAGGTCACATTCTGACCGGCCACGAACGTGCTCTCCTGCAGAATCGAGCCATCGCTGTGAATTGTCGCCGTGTTGGTCACCTGTACGGGACCGTGGAAGGTGATCGATGTGGTGGCGGCTTGAATCGTCAGCGTGTCGATGTTGACGGCCGCCAATTCAACGACGTTCGCTTGCTGGACGAGGAGCGTTCCTCCACCGGCGAGCGCACCGGTCACCGTGAGATTGCCCTGGGTGCCGGCGTTAATTGTGACATTATGCCCGCCGGTGTTGACGGTCGCTTGGAAGGTGATACTGGCACCGCTCGCGGCGGCGGCTGTGGATGTGAACAGAGTCTGTGCCGCGACGATCACCGCATCGCCGTAGGTTTGCGGTCCGGTCGTGCGCACCAGTCCCCCGCCGATACGTGTCGAGCCACCGGCATTGGTGGTCACGCTGCGGACAGCCTGTCTGTTGCCCACCGCACCCTGAAAGTCAGTCAATCCGGCGGTGTTGACTGTGAGGTCGTGGTTCCCGTTGACGGTGCCCTGGAACACGATGTTGCCACCGGACACGCTGGTGAGAATTGTGTTTGCGGCGAGGATCACGTCGTCGGCGTAGACCTGCACGCCGGTGGTGGTGACGCTGCCGCCACGGATTTCGGTGGTGCCGCCCCCGTTGGTGACGACACTCGACAGCGCCACGAGATTTCCCACCGCCCCCGTAAAGGTGGTGGTTCCCACAGCGGTGACGTTGAGGGCCGACGATGTGCCGCCGACACCGTCGTCATTGACGGTTTGCTCGAAGAGAACTGTCCCACCGGCGGTGACTTGCAGAGCGCCCGTCAGCACCACGGCATCGCGGAACGTCACCGAACCGTTGTTCGCGATAATGGCCGATTTCGCGAGAATCGCATCCCGCGCATCCACCACAATCGCTCCGCCGGTCGAATGGATGCGGCCGTCGATGACGATGTCCGCTGTCGTCGGAGCCCCGGTTTGAGGACGCAGTGTGATGTTTCCCGTCGCGACGAGTTGATCGTTCGCTCCGTCGGCATCGATACGGATGCTGTCACTGCTGCCCGCGGTCACGAACAAATCCGAACCGGATAGCACGATTTCATCGGCGGACACGATCTGCCCGGCAGCGGTCACCTGCACGCCTCCGATGCCGTCGTTATTGGAATCGGCCGTGATCAGCACATCGGCTCCGACACCGGTGGTGGTCACGACAGCGTTGATGATCACATCGCGCGTGGCCGACAGATTCAGCGTTGTCGCCGACGTTTGCGCGACGTTGATCACCAGATCGGGGCTGTTGCTCAGGATCGTGATGTTTCCCGCACCGGCGATGAGCGCGGCATTCAGCACACCGCCGCTCACCATGATCACCCCGCCCGTCCCGCCTTGCGTGTTGATTGCTTCGAGAATGCGGACTTCGCCATCGATGACGAGCGTGACATCGCCCCCATTTCCGGGGGAACCGGTGCTGACCCCGCTCACTCCATTCACGGTTCCAACATCGAGGTCTCCGGCCGCGCGGAAGGTCAGCGATCCTTCAATCTCCGCCGCGAGAATTTCCACCGTGTTTTGTTGATCGACGGTAAACGTCCCCGTTCCCAGCAGCACGAGTTGATTCGCGGTGATGGTGGAACTGGCCCCTTCATGGAAGCCGTTCCCCGCCGTGATGGAGACGATCGCTCCGGCGGCAAGGATGTCTTCACCGGAACCGCCGAGAATGAGTTGTCCGCCGGTGGTCAGCGTGACATTGCCGCCGCTGGTCGTGAGCCCCACCACGCCGCCGACGTTGGGGATGCGGTAGATCGTGAGATTGTTCGCATCACGGAATGTGAAACTCTGCCCCGCTCCAGTCACGACCGCAGCCAGAATCGCGGCATCGTTCGTCGCCTGGTTCATCATCACGGCGTCGAAAGAGCGAATCTGCAATTCCGAGGCGATCACATTCCCGCCGGTTTGAACGATCCCCCCGCGGTCGCCGTCCGCACCGCTGGCTTCGTGATCGGCAGTGAAGTTGATCCGGCTCAATCCGCCCACCGGTGCACCGAAACACTGGATCGTCCCGGCAGTCTGGATAATGTCGTCGCCCGCCTGGAACGTGATCTCGCCCAGTCCGGTGAGATGGATGATACTCGCCGCAATCGTGAGATCGTTGATCGAACCGACATCATCACCGGCAATGAAGTTAAATGTCCCGCCGACCTGTGTGTTCATCGCAATCGTTAGGGAACCCGAGGCGAACAACGTCCCCCCGCCGAAACCGAGGGACGTGGTCAAACCATCGACGGCGGTGAGCGTGAGATTGCCCAGGTTCGAGATGTTGGCCCCCGCGCCGGTGCAGGAGAACGCCAGTTGGTTGACCGCAGTGTCGATATCGACATCAGCCCCGGGACCAACTCCAATGCCGGTTCCGGCGCGCAACGCCGCAGCATGTGCCGTGATGTTGGCCGCTTCTCCGCCGAGGTTATCGCGAATCTGGCGGTCCGCGGTGATGGAAACCACGCCGCCGATTATTCCCGCGCGGATATCACCGATGGACGCGCTGCCGGTGACCCCGACCACAATTCTCACGGCGTTCGCGGTGTTGTTGGTTGTCTGAATGACCGCCGACCCGGCCTGGGTGAAATCGTGATTCCCGGCACCGTCCTGATTCACGAGCAGGGAAATTGTCGACGCTCCGGCATTGAGCCCGGCATTGGCATTTAGTGTCAGTGTGTCTTGTGACGTGAGTTGAATCGCACCGACGGTGACGACATCGGCTGTATTGAAGATGATTGTTCGCGTGTTGACGATCAGTTGTCCGCCGATACCGGTCCCGCTGGTGCCATTGAACGTCGTCGTGCCGGTGCCGTTCTGCTGTGTGAGATCACCCACGAGCCGCACGGTGTTCCTGAATGTGACATCGTTCGCCGCGGTGACCATGAGGCTGTCGAGGGCGGTGGTGCCACCGACCGCGCCGGTGAATGTGATATCGCCGGTAGTGAGCGACGGATTCGTGATGGTGAGCGTCACATTGGACCCGGCGGCACCGGTGGCTTCGTTCAGCGTGCTGCCGAAGGTGATCCGCCCCGCGGTGAGGGACCAGTCGCCACACACCTCGACGGCGGGCGTGAACGTAATTGTCGAGGCGATGACCCATGTTTCGCAGACGGAAAGCACTCCCCCGGCGGACAGATTGAGAAACGCGAGCCCGTCAGTATCGCTGCCCGGCGTCGCCCCTGTGCCGAGATCAGCCTGAATGCGGATGTTTCCGGTGGCCGTGATGATCGTCAATCCGTCATCGGGTGCGCCCCCGAGATCGTTGGAATCGAGCGTTCCATTGATGGAGATGTCGCCGCTGGTGGATTGCAGCGTGAGCGACTGGTCGAGCCGCGTGAAGCCGTTGAGTGTAATATCGCCATCACTGGTGGTGATGTTCTTCGTCAGTGCGGTGAGGAAAGTGCTAGTGATGACGACATGACCTCGCCCCATTGCGGCTCCGGTTGTGTCGATGGCTCCATCAATTAACACCGACTCCGCGGAGAGCGTGACATCGCCGATGGAAATGATCGCATTCTGCGTGGTGATCAACCCGGCCGAAGCAGTCGATGAAAACGTCAGCGTCCCAATCGCGACATTTGCACCGATGGCTCCACTGACGAGAATCACGCCGCCCGCGGAACTCGTCACCGCCAGCGATTCACCGCCGACAACGCCATCAATCGCGTTCAAGAACTGAACGGAGCCACTCTCGGTGTTGATCGTGGTGTTGCCCGCCAGGAAAACATCGCCGATGAAGGTGACGCCTCCTTCGTCGGTCGTGATGGTGCCGTTGAGTGCGATGCGATTCGCGAAAATTGTGACGCTGCCGTTGAACGGATCGGCGTCCTGCGTGTCGATATCGCCGTTGAGAATGAACTCGTTGGCGAAGACCGAGAGCGAGCCGGGATGTGTTTCATCTTGTCCGAGTTGCATCGAACTGGAGACGGTCACCGTGCCGCTGACGTTGATATCGACCGCGGCGAGTTCCGACGTGTTCCCGACCGCGCCGGTGAAGGTGACGTTATTCCCGCCGGTGACTGCCAGGGTGAACGTACCATCCACGGTCGACGCAAACTGAATGTTGCCCGCTCCAGAATTCAGCGACACATCCGCCAGCAGTTCCACCGCCGAGGCGTAGTTTTGCAGGCCGTCGGTCGAGACATTCTGGGCCAGACCAATCGCACCGCTCGCAGTCATCAATTCGAGTGCCGAGCCGGAGTTCGTCAAAGCGATGCCGCTGGTTCCGCCTGCCGTGCCGACAAGGAAACCGTTCGCACTGTGATAGGTCAACGCCCCGGCCAGATTTGCGGCGATGGTGTTCACCGCATGACCATTGTCGAGAACCGCATCTCCACTGCCGAGGATTTCGAGTTCCGCGGCCATGATCAATCCCATCACCCCGTCGTCGATGCCCGTGAAGCTGCTGAGTTGCACCAGCCCCTGCGCGGTAACCGCCCCGTGAATCGAAAGCAAGCCGTTGGAGGAGACGATGGAGACCAGGTCGAGGTTCGCTCCACCGATGCCCCCCACGGTGATGTCGCCACCAGCGGAGAGCGCGACGCTCGAGGTCGCGGAATGGTTGACCGAGAACACCGACCCACTGGTCATCGTGAGATCATCACCGGCATTCGCTCCCGCGGTCACGGTCAGAGCCCCGTCCAACACGGACACGTCGCCATCCGCGGAAAATGTGATGTCGTTCGCGCCGGTAATCGACACGTTGCCGGTATTCGCGGTGATAGCTCCGTCAACCTGCAACAGCGAGCCGTCCAGCGACGATGCTCCGGCATCGAGCGTCACCCCCAACCCGGCCTGAATCGATCCCGTTGTCAGGTCATCGCCCGCGGTCAGCGAGACGCTCCACGAACCACCAGGGTCGGACGCTGTGATCGAACTGCTGGCGTCCATCAACAAATCGTTCGCTGCGCTCAGGCTCACATCGCCCGCGGTGCAATGCAGGTCGGCTCCCGCACTAAAGGTGATGTCGTTCAGCGCTTGAATCAGCACGCTCCCTTCGTCCGCAATCACATCCTGTTGGAACGAGACATCTTCGATGCCGGACGTAATATTCAGCGCCGCGACATCGATCGGGTTCGCCCCGCCAAAGAGAATGGCCTGGTTGGCACCATCCCCCACAAACGTGAGGCTATCGATATCTCCCAGCGCCAGCACGATGTCAGCCGTGCCACCGTCCGTGTCGGAGATGACGAGATTGTTGGCGTTGTCGACGCTGACCGTGACGGTTTCGTTCCCCGTGATATCGATGATGACATTGGGATCAACGCCGGAGGCCAGCGTTGCGGAGAGAACGCGGCGCTCTTCCAGCCGCTCCACGGTGAGGCGGGCAAAACTAGCGAGGGGATCAGCGGGCGCGGGGCGCTCTCGGCGCTGTTCGAGCCATTGCCATAACCACGTCGATATCGGCATTGCGCGACTTTCAAACGCCGTCGTGAAGGGTCACGATGGCGTCGGACCAGGGAATTGGTCACACCCCGGTCGCGAATCCATGCTGCCGGAATGGCGAACGCGCGCGGGGAGCGATCCTGCCGCGAAAACTCAGCAAACACCGGTGGTGAAGGACATTGAGGAGGCGGCCCGCACTTCCCGCACGCCCTCACCACCGGCGCAAGTTCGCTGAATCCGTACTTTTGCGGCCCTTTCAGGCTAAAGCAGAGTTCCATTGATGTCCACAAGCAAATGTGAATTCTGGAAACGTCAAGTCTCGCGGCATTGTCGAGTTACAGGTCACCGCTCGAACGACAAAGTCCTCGTGATCGCACTGTCAAAACCTGCCGATTGTGCCGGGGATGCGTGAAAGTTCAACGACTCTGTGGAAGCCCGCGATGCCGCGACGAAGGATTATGAGGATCGCACGGTTCCATCGAGTCGCGCGGCCGTCCTGTGGAATCTCGAAGCATGACGCCGTTGATGAACCCGACTGCTGGCGAGGCCACCACGCCGTCGTGGCAATCGACTTGGTGTCTGTTCGCCATGCTGCTGGGGACCACCGCGACCGTCTCGGCACAAACTCCGCTGCCACCGTCACCGGTACAGTCCGCCACGTCGGTGACCACGAAATCGTTGCTGGACGACCGACCGATCGGCAGTTTGAGGGCCTCGCTCGCCGCACCGACACCAGTTCAGCCTGCGAATGTGGCCGGCGAACATCTCCAGGCAAAAGCCGTCGAGACGGCGTATCTCGACTGCGGCCGCCCGTGGTGTCTCTCACCCTATGAATGGGACGCTCCGAATTCCAAAAGCCTGCCCCTCTATTTTGAAGAGCCGGAACTCGAGCGGATGGGGTACTACTACGGTAAGCCTCAGGATGGCACGTTGCGACGGATCATCACACGGCCGTTGACGACCGTGATGGCCGCGGAAACCGACGAATTCTGGTTGAAGCAGCGGTACTTCCAGAAGGAAGCAGAACTCGACTACAACCAGCCACAACTGAATGTGCTGCAACCGATTGTCTCCGCCGCCAACTTTTACGGCCGCGTGTTGATGCTTCCGTACCTGTGGGGCGTGTATCACCCGAAAGACGCGATCTTCGACCTCGGTGAAGACAACCCCGGCAGCCCGGTACCCTACCGCAAACGGTATGTTCCTCTAGGCGTCTTTGGCGAGAAATAATCTCTCTTGCCGCTTGCCGCTTCGCAGAATCCCCACGTTCGCGCCGTGATTCGGACCTCACCGCGCCGCCAATCCCGGCACCACAATATCCGTGGGGAGCGGCGAGGTGACATCGTGGCTGAGAATCTGCGATTCGCCGACGAAGTAACTGTTCGCCCCTTCAACGACGAGGTTATACACTGGCTCGCGACCGCCGGGGCTGACATCAGTCACGACCACGGTTCCCTGCACGCCGTGCAAACGATCGCCGGGTTGAATCTCCTTCGCCATCCGCCAACCTTGGCCAGACACCCAGAAGTAATGCCCCAGCGTCGCTTGAATGCTGTCGCCTTTTGTGTGCAACGTCGTTAACGGCTGCGGGGAACGGACCGTCGTGCGAATCACCGGTTTGTAGGACAATTCGCCAGTTTGGATCTCCTTCGCCAAGACCAGATCGCCGATGCGCAGAGACTCGATGGAACGCATTCCCGTCGAGGTTTTGATGGGTGTTCCCGCAGGAAGGCAGGACGAGGAACGTTCAGAGAGGGCGATGGGGGTTTCGGGAACGTAGATCTCAGTCTCGGAAATCTCCACGAGGCTTTTCTGCTCTGGGGATTGAGCATCCGTGCCGGTTTCCTGGTGCCACCAATGCCAGAGACTCTCCGGGCGATCTACCAGTTCCATTCCGGTTGCGGTGCTGATTGCCTGCGCGACTCGCTTGTTTAACTCCGTTTGCTGGCGATTTTCCTGGGCAACTCGATCTTGTTGAATTTGGATTTCTTCCTGAATCTGCCTCTCCAGGTCGCCGATGATCCGGCTGCGTTGATTGACGCTGGCCATGCGGAGCGTTTCGCGACCGATCCGTGCGAATGGGATCGTTTCTCCGCCCGCTTGGAAGGCTTGCGTCCGTGGAGCATTCTGACCAACTGAGACAACGGAATGATTGATGCGTTTTACAGCGTCCCATGTCTCCGTTTGAAACTGCACGCTTAAAACCACTGCCCCCCGTTGCAACGATCTGCGAGAAGGCGGAGCCACGTGGGCGGTGGACTCAATGGGAGTTGCCAGAAGTGATAAGACCACAGGCACATAGTGTTCCCGGCGACGATCTCGTAACGCATCGGCCGCCAGATTTCGCAACGGCTCGGTCGGCGCGATGATCGACTGCCGTGCCAAGGCCAGCGTGGAATCGATCGAACGCATTCGCTTGCACCAACCGACAAAACTCGCTGTCAACTCGGACGATTCGGAAGTCAGTTGCCCTTCCATGGCGGGAATCGCAGTGGGGTCGTCGATCTCGTTCAGTTCGGTTTGTGCGATTGCTCGAACCGTCGGATTTGTGTCGTTAAGACGTTTATGCAACCTCGTCGCGCGCGGAAGCCATACCTTATATGCTGACTCGGTGGCTTTCCGATGTCGTTCGATTTCCTGCCGCTCATCTTGGCTTAGCCATTTGCCATCAACCGCGGTAAATCCCAAACGTTGCCAAAGAACGGGCTGATTGGAATTGATGTCGAGTGCCGCCCATAAATGGGCTCGTTCTTGTTCGCGCAGCTTCTGGTCGCGACTCCAGTTGGCGAGGACAAGGTGTTGCTCGGCTGCAAGGGATTCATTTCCACGACGAGACTCATACTCACGGAGGCGATCATCAATGACCGTGGAAGCATCGTAAAACTGCCAGCCATCGCTGGTACGAACGTACCCCGCGGCCCAACGGGCGCGGTCGGAATGATCCAATGCCCCGCCGAGATCGTCCGCGCGGTGGGTCACGGTTCCACGCGATTCGAGTTGCAACACGGCGTCCACTACGCGGTCGGCTTTGTCCAGCTTATTCGCCGCCGCGGCAAGTCCACCGGTCCAGACAAACGTCGCTGTGATCAGGGACAGAGTGATCCGGTTCATGACTGATCTCCATTTCCGCGGAGCGAAGGGACATTATCGGATGCGGGTGTACGTTCCGGAATTACGCTGAGAAATCTGCTTCAATAATTCTTCCGGCGGCCCTTCGGTGTCGATCCCCAGACAATCGATACGGATGTGGTGATACCGGTTCAAGAGTGTGATCGCATTGACGATTTCCGCATCGTTTGTGATCTTCCCCGCCGTCGGGCGACCGTCGGTGAGAAAGACGATTTGCTCGATGTTCTGGTCCAGTTGGATGGCGGCTTCCAACGCATCGTAGACGGCCGTCTTGCCGGTGGCTTGAAGGCTGTAGATCGACTGGATCGCGGCGGATTTGCTGGACGAATTCGCGGGGGTGAGGGCGCTCTTCCACACATCGACCCGTTCGTTGAAGACGACCATTCCGAAGGCCGCGGCTTCCGGTAGACGTTGCATCACTTTGGTGAATTCATCCTGCATTGCTTCGAGACGCGGCTTCCCTTCCAGCGTGGAAAGCATGCTCTTGGAATGATCGAGAACGAACACCACACGCTGGGAGTAGATCGGGAGATTGAAGAACCGTGGGAGCGCGCGTTGCCAAGGGAGATCGACGGGCAACTCTTCATTGGCCGCGACGGGGACATCCGGCACGACGCCGTCCTGAGCCGTCCACCATTCCTTCCAGGCGGTGACATCGCTGCCGTGATTTTCTCCGGTTCGTAACGTGAGTCGGGCGACGGCTTCGTATTTCAATTGGCCATCAAGGTCCGGAAGTAAGCCGACCAGTCCCTCGACGGCAGTCGGGCCACCGATGTCCCCCAGACTGCAGACCACGGTGTGACGCAGGGCATAGAACCGTTTGGCTTCGGGACGATCCCAGACTTTACGGATGGCGGCGGCGGTGTCATCCGCCCGACGGTGACCGAGAACCTCGACCGCAACCATGGCCAGTCGCCAGTCGCTGGCCTGCAGTGCCTGGGCCACCGAAGCGGATGCCGCGGGCAGGGGACAATCCGCGAGTTTCTGCACGGCGGTGAAAGTGCTGTCGAGGACGGGTCGGCGGACCGTCGCCGCGATCAATTCGTGGAGTGCCGTGCGGTATTCTTCGTCGTGGCCCTGGTTCCACTCGACCAAGGGAATCGCCGCCCGACGGATGGGTTCCTTTCCGGAAGCGATGCGGTTCACGACGGCGACCGCACCGGGATGTTCGCTCGCGGCAAATGCCCCACTACCGTGGAGTACAACATTCACGACGACGCACAACATCAACTCGAATCGACGGTTACGTGAATGGTCTGGAGATGACATGGGGTGCGCCTCGAGTGGGAGGGCGGGGAACACTCTCTCTAGTGAAAACGGGAACCCGCTTTCCGCATCAACAGAGAATTTCCGCCCGAAGGAGTGCCCGTTCCGATTCAATCGGGCTGGGTTGCCAGCAGCAGTCGTTGTCGTTCGGCTTCCCAATCCATTATCAGATAGGTGCCGACGGACTTCCGTCGTTGGTCGAGAGTTTGCACGGCGACGACTTTTCCTTTGGCCCCATCGACCACGTCTTTTTCTTTTTTCTGCAGGCGATCGTTCCACTTCTTGAGGGACTCGTCTTTCTGCACGAGTTGTCCCGTGGCGCGTTCATAGTCGGCAACAAGATTCTGCCGTTGGGCAATCACCACTTGCGCCTGCTGATATTGCTGGTTCATAGAGGTCATCGTTCGATTGCGGTCCTGCTGGTACTGCAGGATCTGCTGCTGACGCGTTCCCAGTTCGCGATCGATCTGTTGCAGCTGTGTTTGTTGTCGCGGATTGGGAATGTTGCGATTCGTGTTGCCGTTATTTGATGACAGGGCTTCGTACCGGTTGAAGAGCAACTGCTGTTCCTGCTGGGCGAGGAGAATGGACCGTTCCAGCGTCTGGCGGCGCTGATCGAGCGTGTTCCATTCTTTTTCCATAAGACCCAGTTGTTTGCCGAATTCGGTCAGCTTGTTGTCGAGCGTTTTCTTCCATTCCTCGGCGGTCTGTATCAGGTTTTCGCGGTCGCCTTTGGTTTTGTCCTGTTCGTTTTTCAGGCGATTCTTTTCGGCGGCGATGGCCTCATCACGCTTCTTTTCTTCTTCGGTTTGTACGACCTCGGTGGTGTTGGCGAGACCTTCCTCTTCCTGAAGTACGGCGTCGAAACCGCGGATGTAGGCCTCTCGACGAGTCAGGGGCATGAGACCGCGAACGCGCTGGTCGAGACGATTGAATCGTTCGACCTCCGACGCATTCGCTCCGACGATCTGGCCGACGGAAATCGCCCGGCCGATCCACTCAGCGAACTGGTCCCGCGCTTCGTCGTCTTTCCAGCGGGGGTTATCGTCGCGCAGCCAATCTGAGTATTTCTCAATGTGTTCGGTGGCGACCGTCCATTGCTTCTGACTCATGAGCAGAGCGACCTGTGCCTGCGCCGCCGAGACATGCTGTTTTTCGGTGGCTTGCGCAAGTTGGGCGAGTGCCTCTTTCGTCTTGGTGAGACGCAGCAGCACAATTGCGTAGGTGTAGCTGGTGTCGCTATCGTCTCGCAGAGCCTTGGCCGTCTGATAACGACGCAACGCCAAGCCGACGGATTGCGGACCGCGGTTATCGGCGGTCAGCAGCAGCGTGTGCAGAGCCTGCTGTACGGTTTTGTCGGCGACGGGATCCGCAGTCCAACCCGTACCCTGACCTAATCCCAGCACAAGGACTGGGAACATCTGTAGAAATAGGAGCCGTCGCACGGGACGCCCTTTCGATCGGAGATGCGTGTATTCTGGCCGCAACAGAAACACGCGCATCCTCCGTCACGCTAGCGATCTTTCCCGCAGGTCGCAATCCTTCTTTCCATTAAGCAATGCGGACATGTTGGGTGCCGTGGGCGATGACCCACTCCAGCCAACGCTCCTGCTCTTCGGTGATCTCGATTTCCGTGCGGGACGCACTATCCAGCGGCGAGACAATCATGATGACGCCATCGTCGAGAATCCGCACGGCATCCTCGCGGCGAATCCAGTATTCGCAATCGGGCAAATGCGCCGGGGCATCCTGCACGCCGGGGGGGGTGGCGAAATACGTCACATCGCGACGAAACCGGTCGGGCATCGAACAAGGCGGAGCAGCCGGTTGGTCCACCGCAATCACACGTACAGTCATAGAGTTTCCTCAACTCGTTCCCGGGAGGGCGCAGTTCCCGCTGGGTCACGGCTTGTTCCAGCGCAGCCAGCAATGGTGTGTCTCGACGCGATCAAGGTATCGAGACATGCCGCGCACAGGCATTCGACACCACTCTCCACGGGCAAACCCGACGACGGTCGTGTAAAGCACCAGCAGGTGGACTTTCCCACCGCCAGCCCACATTCGTTCAAGCAGCCACAGCGCGGACAACAATTCGGCATCGGTCGGTCGCTTGGAAGGACTACGAAACTCCGTTCGACATTCCGTACCATACCACGCGACACGAGTAACTTTGAAATGCAGGCGAACGAGCATTCTCGTCCGGCTCGGTGAGAGGACGCAAAGAATTGCAGGGGTCAGGGTTGTGATAAACGAGCGTGGCGGGCTGCTCTGGCTTGGTCACCGGATTGCATATAGTGCTCAGCCAATCGTTGGTGAATTCGAGGCAAGTTGGAACCGATGCGAACCGCCGCTTCCAACGACGGGATGGGGTCCCGGCCGGCTGCCCGTTCGGCTTGAGCCCGCACCAGCCAATCGAGCGGATGTCGACGCAACTTCGTCAGTTCGATAACAAAGGGCAGGGCGGCCGGTTCCTTCCGGCGTTCTATCGCGGCATCACCCAGCAAGAACAGCGCATTGCACCGGTCCTGTCCAGACAGGGTTTCGTCAGCGAGCGCCGCGGTGGCGAATTCCTCCGCCCGCGAAGGGTCCAGTTGAAACGCCAGTCGTGCCAGGACCGCTTCCATCGTTGCATCGCGTAAACCCGCATTGTGCAGTTCGATGAGCAATACCCAGGCCCGGCGCTGATACACCTCGGCGTGATCCGCTTCCTCGTCGCGATAGGCGAATTCGGCATATGCCAATGCGAGCGAGCGCTGCCGCTCCTCTGAGCTGAATGCAGACAGATCATGAAAGGGGCGGAGTTCACCCAGCCCGCGGGGCAACATTTCCGCGTCCTTCGTTCGCGGTTCGGTCAACGCATGTTGGCCAATGCGATGATGTGTAAATGCCAGATGCGGAATCTCGGTCTCGCCCTGGGGCATGTGACAATGGACGCAGTTATTCGCCAGTGTTGTCCGTTCGCGGTCTGATTGCGGAGCACCGCAGGCATCCACAGCATGACAGGTGGCACACACTGCGTTGTAATGGGGCGGTCCCCGTTCCACATCTTTTGCGGCATGCGGATCGTGGCATGTCAGGCACGTTATGGTTTGGGAATTTGCATAGCACCGACTGAGATGCAGTTGCTCGACGTGACTGACCACGGTGAGGGGCGTGTCGGGAGCTTCCAGACGGTAATCGTTCCGGAATTGCGAGAGCGGCAGGCCGGGGCGAAAGTCCGAGAGATCACGCCCCCGCGCGACAATGCTGGCATGGCTGCGGAGATGGCATTGCTGACAGATCGCTTCCGATAACTCCCGCGACAATTTCGCCGGGTTGACGATGGTTTCGTCGATTTCCGTCTTCGACCGTACGATCGCGGTGATGTCCGTATTGCGGTGTTTGTTCAAATGCAACGAACCGGGACCGTGGCAACGCTCACAGCCGATCGCCGACTCATGCACCTCCATGCGATGCAGGCTTCGGCCGAGCGCCGCTGACCGCCCCGCATGACATTCGAGGCAGCCCTGTCCGGCGGCACGTTCAAATCCCAGATGATTCGCGCGGTCGTATCCGGGCGACATGTCCCAGCGCTTGCGTTCGGAATACCACGTGATCGGGGATTCGACGAGAAACCCCTCGGTTTCCACGAGGTAGGTCCGCGAATGTCGTCCCGAACCGACAACATATTTGACGGGATACTCAGCGATGACGAGTGGTTCCCCGTCTGCGAGTTTCGATTCGATGTGCCACAAGGCTCCGTCGCGGCGAACCACCGCATACCGCCGCCCCGACAGAGGATGATCGAACGTCCCGTCCGGCGGCTCGGTGTCGAGATCCACCGGCAGCATCGACACGCTCATCGCCGTGTGATGGTAGGTCTCGTTCGCTTCCGCATGGCATCGTATGCACGCCGCACTCCCCACATATTGCACGTCGGCAGTGGTGTTGAGATACGGCGTGTCTGCCACGGGGAGGGGCGGCCATGTCGTAGCGTTCGATGTTCGATCCGCAGCGGTTTCTTCCATCGCCGGTTGTGTCGGCGAACGCGATGGCGTGACCGATGATGCCCCGCAGCCGACGCAGGCCACGAGCCCCGTCAGCATGATCACGCGGTATGCGGTCTTCATCGCGCAGGCACCTGTTGAATCTCATTTCCGCCGGAGCGAAACGCGGACGAACGACATCAGACCGGCATATCTGTAACCGGGGTCGATGTAGTGTTCGATCACATAAAACACAAAGTAGTACGCCCGACAGAATCCCCAAACTGCGACTGCCAGCAACACCGCGGTTTTCAGGTCGGGATGCTCGGCGATCAGCAATCCTGCGGCCAGCAGTCCGACCGCGAGCATCAACCCGCCTTTCAGATACAGCAGCGTCGGGCTTTTGATGTCGGTCATGGTAATGACATCTTCGTGAGCGGCATGCCACTCACAAGAAACTTACTAAATCAGCCCGGGAATGGGTGTGCCATGGTAGATGGGATGGGGGCGCCCCAGATCATCGTGCCAGGTGGCGATCTCGGGAATGCCGAGGGCACTGTAGATCGTGGCCGCCATGTTTTCCGGGTGTTGGGGTTGGCTTGCGGGATAGGCACCGAGGGAATCGGAGGCCCCGATCACTGTGCCGCCGTGGACGCCACCGCCGGCGAAGAACACCGATTGCACCGCCCCCCAGTGATCGCGACCAGGGCTGGGATAGGATTCCGCGAGCGTCGATAATTTCGGCGTGCGGCCGAATTCACTGGCCATCACGATGAGCGTGCTGTCGAGGAGTCCGCTCGTGCGTAAGTCGTCCAGCAGCGCACACAACGCCCGATCCGTCGGCGGGAAAAGTTTTTCCTTGAGGCGATAAAAAATGTCGCCGTGGTTGTCCCACGTTTCGTTATTGCCGAGGTTCACCTGCACGAGGTTCACGCCGGATTCAACGAGGCGGTAAGCCATCAGCAGCGACCAGCCGAAACTGTTGCGACCGTAGCGCTGCTGTGTGGCGTCATCCGTCGTGGTGACATCGAAGGCACGACGGACATCTGGCGAGGTGAGCAGTGAAATCGCCGATTGCCGATGATCGTCATACTGCCGGGTCGTTGCGGAACGGTCCAGTTGACGACGTTGTTCATCCAGGGAATGCAGCAACGATGTGCGGCCATTCAACCGGCTCGCACTCATTCCCGGCGAGAGCGAAATGTTGGGAGCTTGAAACACACGGTCGTCGGGTGATTGCGGCGCTTTCTTCGTTTCGTTGGCGAACGTGTATTGCGGATACGCTCCCCGCCAGAACGGATTGCCGTACGGCGACGCCTCGATGAAAAACGGATCGCGACGGCTGCCCATCTGGCCGCCATACGCCCCGGGGATCACACCGCCCGACCAATGCACCAATCGCTCGGGGAGCACGATTGCCGGTGGAAGATTGTTCGACCGCGCGGGAACGGCATCTCCTACCACGGACGCAATCGACGGCCAATCGGACGGCCGCGGTTGGCGATCCCCCTTGAATCCCAGCGGCACTGAGCTTCGGCCGGTGAGCATGTAGTAATGTCCGAGCGTGTGGTCATTTGTGGGATGTGTCAACGAACGGACGACGGACCAATCACCACTGCGCTGCGCCAAGCCGGGCAAATGCTCGCTGATCTGTATGCCCGGCGTGCGGGTATCAATGGGCGAGAACTCGCCGCGGATTTCGGCGGGAGCTTCGGGTTTCAGGTCGAAACTTTCATGCTGCGATAACCCACCAGACAGAAAGATGTAGATGCATGCCTTCGCCGTCGGCTTGATGGCTCCATCGGTCGACGCTGCGTGCAGGTTGCGGAGATGATTCGATCCCAACCCGAGCAAGCCAATCGCCCCGGCCTGCACCACCGTCCGTCGAGACAACGCGGGATGTTGCCATGTCTGCATCGGTCACTCCGGTGTAAAGACAACGAATTCCCAAGCTTCGCCCGTCTATTTTTTCTTTGTGAGTTTGAACATTCCACCGTTGGAACTTTGTCCTGAAGTCCCTTTGGGATCCAACGGTAAGTTGATCTTGTCGCCGTTTCCGCCACCGGGTGGACTCACAATGATGCGTTGTGTGACTGGATCGACCTGCCATGTGCCACGGAAGTTTTCCGCGGAGTGAAACATGGTTCCATCGGGGTAGAAGGTAAAGTCCGAGGAATAGTTACCCATTTGCAGTTTCCATTTCCCCAACAGCGTCTTCCGCGTGTTTTGGATGGCAACCCGTTGGCGAAGGTCGCGCTGCTCTTTCCGAAGCGATTCCGCTTCCTCGTTCTTTTTCGCTTTGGTGAGGTTCTTGATTTCGCTGGAGTAGGCCGCATCCATGCCCTTGGCCAGTTCGATGAGCTTGAGTTGTTGCATTCCCGGAATGTAGTGGGGAATATCCCGGTAATCGCCAAAGGCCTTCTGTTCGGCCAGAACGATTGTCGTGGCTTGAGCCTGCCCTGCTTCCTGAGCCGCTTCGAGTCGTTTGCTGATCGACGCGGAAATGGCTTCGTAGATCTTCTCGGTTTCTGTCTGGTATTTCGCCTTTGCGGCCTCGAACTCCGACGGTGCTGGTTCCTCCGCCAGACACGGAGCGACGGCCATCAGCAGACAAGCGACCATTCGGGAAGAAATCATGATTGAACCATGAATCAGCGGTCTTTGCTTTTCGGTCAAATTCACTTCATCTTTTAAGTTAATGGCATCTCGCAAGCTTTGAGCAGCACTTCCTGCGTGATGCGGTCGTGATCGTAACTGAATCCAAACGGCTTTTCGCCCCGGATCACACGGGCCATGTCCGCAGCGTCGTCGATGTAGCGAGTATACTTCGGGAACTTGATGTCCTGGTAGCCTTTCTTGTACTCGCCGCGGGGTTTGGACAAGGTGACGCGAGCCGACGGATTGTCGAGCGGCTGGATGTGGAACGTCCCCTCGGTGCCGACGACGACGAGATGCCGCCGGTCGCCGCCGTCGATTTCCTGCGCACTCGCCTTCACCGTCGCGATAGCCTTCGGATAGTGCAGCACCGCCAGCATGTTATCGGCGAGACCGTCATCCAGCTTGGACGAGTGCCGAATCACCGGTGTCACCTGATCCGGTTCGCCGAGAATTGCCGTGACGAGATCCATCACATGGCAGCCGAGTTCAAACATGATCCCGCCGCGGAATTCGGCAAGTTGACGGCGTGAGGCGGGGTCGACCACTTTGCTCATTGTCGCGTGGACTTCATACACATCGCCGAGCCAACCGTCGGCCAGAAATTGCCGCAGCAACACGACCGCGGGGTTGTAGCGGAACATATACCCCAACTGCACGATGAGTTTTTGTTTCGCGGCAGCATCGAGAATCCGTTTGAACTGCGGCAGCGATGCCCCGGCGGGTTTGTCCAGGTGAATGTGCTTGCCTGCGTTGACGCAGGCTTCCGCGGCATCGAGAGAATCACGCACACGGGTTTCAACCAGCACCGCCTGCAACCCCGGCGTGGCGAGCAGTTCATCCTGCGTCATGAATTTTAGACCGCGGTACAGTTCGGATGCTTCCGCCTGCTTCCGCAGTGCCGCATCAGGTTCGACGACACCGACGACTTCGTAATCTGGCGATGCACGATACGCCGCGATCTTGTTCGCATGGGCGTGCCCAACGCCGATCTGCCCGATTTTGATCCGCGGCTTTTCGGACGCGAGAGCGAATCGCGATGCCGCCGTCAACACCGTGGCCGTGGTGAGAAATTCGCGGCGGTCGAGCATGAGCATTCCTTGGCGAGCGGGGTGACGTTCGTCCCCTCGGTGATTGATTTGATGTGGTTGGAACTTCAAAAAGCGAATCACTGGGGGGCACCTCCCCCGCTCACCTCAGACGTTTTCCGGCGTCGATTCCGGCGACAGCAATTCCACCGCGTTGCCGGTTGGGTCGCTGATATAGATCGATTCCGTGCCATCGCGATGACGTTTCAACGGTCCATAGCTGCTGGCCGTCGGCGTCACAAATCCGATGTGCGGGGGATGCTGATTCGGCAACACCAGTGCCAAACCGAGATTGCCGAAACGCAGTAATGCCCAGGTCGCATCCTGATACGCAATCTCGCAGCAAAATGTCTTGCGGTACCAGTCGACCGATTCGGCGATGTCATTCACCGAAATGGCAATGTGATGAATCCGATCAAGTTCTGGATTGGGAGTTGTGTCGGACATGGCGTTTTCCTTATCTCGACCCGTTGTGCGCGGGTCTCCCCTATGAGCGAACGGCCCAGGCGGGAGACCTGACGGTCGAGCCCTGTGCGGGGTCAGGAGACCCGCGCACAACCGAGTGTTCTCCTCAGTTCGATGACAACTTCATCGTAGCCGATGCCGCCGGAAATTCCGACCGACGCGCGATCGCAGGGCGACGGTTCGTGTTTTTCCTGAAGCCCTTCCGATGGTACGATACGGCCTCTTCGAGACACATCGCGGGAGTTCGTCCATGTCGTGGTTGCAGATTGGTTTGTTCGTCATTTTGGTGCAATCGTCCCTGATGGCCGCTGAGGCCATCCCGCATGCGCAGGACAAACCGCCGAATGAGCCGCGCGATCCGCAGACCGCGGCGAAGATGATGACGGTGCCCGAGGGGTTCGTCGTCGAAGTCGTCGCGGCGGAACCGGACATCGTCAATCCGGTCGCGATGGCGATCGATGAACGCGGGCGGTTCTGGATTACCGAATCGCTGGAATATCCCCGGCGTGAACCGGGCGTCGGCAAGGACCGCGTGAAGATCCTCGAAGACACCAACGGCGACGGCAAGGTCGACAAATTCACGATCTTTCTCGACGGCTTGAACATCCCCAGCGGCGTGCAGGTTGGTCACGGCGGCGTGTGGATCGCGAACTCGCCGGACATTCTGTTCGTGCCGGATGCTAACCGCGATGGTAAGCCGGATGGTCCCGCGCAAGTCGTTGTCACTGGCTTTGGTCGAACCGATACGCATGAGTTGCCGAACTCGCTCACCTGGGGGCCGGATGGCTGGCTGTACGGCCTCAACGGCGTCTTCAACTTCAGCCATGTGAAGTATGCGAAAGAGAACCCGAACTATGACGAAAAACACCCCGGCTGGCCGCTGACGTGTGCGATGTTCCGCATTCATCCCCGCACGCGCGAGTTCCAGGTCTTCTGCGAAGGAACCAGCAATCCGTGGGGGATCGCCTTCAACGATGAAGGCGACGCCTTCGTCTCGGCGTGCGTGATCGATCACCTCTGGCATCTCGTCGAAACCGGTTATTACCACCGGCAGGGCGGGCCGTATCCGCCGCACACATGGAAGATCGACAGCATCGTCAAGCACAAGCATCAGAAGGCGGCGTACTGCGGGATCACGTGGTTCGACAGCGATGCGTACCCCGAGAAATACCGCAAAAAACTCTACATGGGGAACATCCACGGCGGCTGCATCAACGTGGACCGCATCGAACGGAACGGCAGCACGTACGCCGGGTTTGGGGAAGACGATTTTCTCACTGCGAACGATGCGTGGTTCATGCCCGTCGTCCAGAAAACCGGCCCGGACGGCTGCCTCTACATCCTCGACTGGTACGACCGCTACCACTGCTATCAGGACGCCAATCGCGACCCGAAAGGCATCGACCGGTTGAAAGGACGGTTGTACCGGGTGAGCTACACGGAAAAACTGGCCCCGCGTCAGTCTCCCAAGTCCTTCTACGGATTGGCCTCCAAAATCGCACCGAAGGATCTTGGTGCTGAATCCGACGATGTTCTCATCGAATTACTGGGCCATCCCAACGTCTGGGCTCGTGAGACCGCTGTGCGACTGCTGCAAGAACGACGTCATCCAGAAACGATGTCGAAGCTGATCGAGTTGGTGCGCAACGAATCGACCCCGATCGACCTGCAACGGCAAGCCTTCTTTAACGAATCGACGCCGACACGCCTGCGACGGCAAGCTTTCTTTGCCGTAACGCCTGTCTTTTTTGATCGTCCCGATTGGGGCGGCAAGGAACTCTGGAAGCTGCTGGAAGCGAAGGACCGCACCATCGCGGCCTGGCTGATTCGCACGTTCGTGGAGCAAGCGGTTCCCCGATCCATGCGCCGCGAAGGGCAATGGGATCCCGCCGTTCAGACGATGGTGGAAGAAGTCGTCGTGGCCGCGCTGGAGGATCCGTCACCGGCCGTTCGCCTGCAGGCGCTGACCTACCTGGCTCGCCGCGTCACCACCGAACCTCCGGGGCAGGTTTACATCAATTACGATGATCAATTGATCGCGGCTTGTCGGCAATGCGGCAGCGATCCGCTTCTGCAACGCATCGCCTGGCAAGCCATCAAGGCCTATGCGAGTCGCTATCAGCAGATCGTCCCCAAGTTGCTGTCCGATGCAGAATTGCAGACGTCTCCGATGGGCCGTGAACTGACGCCGCGTCTTGTGGATTGGCTCCTCGCGCGGCCCGCCAGTCAACAGGGGGTGTTGATCGAGACGCTGAAAAAATTGCTGAACGAGAACCAATCCGCCACGGCGGGACAGATCCTGTCGCAACTCGCTGTGAAGGTGCAGACGGGGGAGATCAAAGGCGAATCGCTGGAACAGCTCAAGGCCGCGTTGACAGAACCGCTCAAGCCGCTGCTCCGGATTGATTCCACGCACCCGTTGCGATTGGATGCATCACTACTCGTCCTCAGTTGGCGTGATCAGGCGGGCGTCGGTGTGGCACGGTCGACGGCGATGAATCGCACGGAACAACCGGCACGCCGATTAGCCGCGTACAACGCGCTAGTCTCATGTCAGGACGGCTGTGTAGAACAAGTTGCCAAAGAGATTTTTGCCCGCGGTGATCAGGAACCGCCGCAGTTTGTCGGGGACATCCTCGGTGCACTGGGGCGATCGGAACGGGCAGAGATCGGGACTGCCGTGGTCAAATATTTGCCAGGTTTTCCTGCCGAATTGCAGCCGCGGGCGATTGAACTGTTGACTCAGCGGCCGGCGTGGGCAAAGACGCTACTCAACGCGGTCGGGGACAAAAAAATCGCGGCGGCGGCGATCAACGTCAATCAGGCCCGGCGGTTGTATGACACGAAGGACATCGAAGTGCGGGAACTTCTTGCCAAGCACTGGGGTGTGGTGCGCGAAGGCCGCAGTCCGGACCGCGATAAGATCATCACTGAGATGCGCGGGCTGATCCGTAAGTCCCCCGGCGATGCGATGAAGGGCGAAGCGGCGTTCAAAAAGGTGTGTGCCCAGTGCCACAAGTTGTACGGCGACGGGGCAGAAGTCGGCCCGGATATCACGCTCAACGGCCGCAATGATTACACGCAACTGCTGTCGAACGTGTTTGATCCGAGCCTCGTGATCGGCGCGGGTTATCGGTCATTTACGGTCCTCACTCAGGGCGGCCGCGTCATCAACGGTCTGCTGGTCGAAGAAAGCCCGCAGCGGATTGTGCTGAAGGTGCAGGGGGGCAAGCAGGAAATCATCCCGCGCGACGATATCGACGAATTCAAGGTCAGTGAAATCTCGCTGATGCCGGAGCAACTGGAGAAGCAGCTTTCGCAGCAGGAAATTGTCGACCTGTTCGCGTACATCACGCTCGATAAGCCGCCGCGCGATCCCACAGCGAAGCGCCTGCCCGGTGTGTATGACGTGGTGCCACGATCAAGCGAGAACGCCACCGACTTCGCGGCGATTTTCCAGGAAGTCGCCCCTGGTTTCACGCAGGTGACATCCGGCGAAGGGGGCGTCGCTCTCCTCAAAGAGCATCTGGGGCGACCCGGTGTCGTCCGCACACATCCGATCAATCGCGACAAGCCGGCGGAGATGTCCGGCAAGTTCGCCGTTCCCGCCGACAAGAAGACAACATTGCTGATCGATGTCTCCCACGACCCTCGCGGCGACTGGCGACTGGTCGTCGGCGGTCCGAATGGCCGGCTACTTGATGAAATGGTCAATAAAGCCGCCTGCAAAGACGGCTGGGCCACTTTCGCCGTCGACATCTCCCGTTATGCCGGGCAGGAAGTGCAACTTCGCATGTGGAACCAGGCGAACGACTGGTCCTACGAATTCGCCTACTGGGGCAGCATGCGGATTGTGAGCGAGTGATCATTCCGTCACAGTCCGGAGCGCAAGCGACGGCCGAAATCGTGGTTGAGCGATTCGTCTTCCATAGCTCCCGTGCGAATTAACTCCTTGTCGTCCGTCGCTCGCGCTCCGGGCTGTGACAGAGTCGTGCGCACAATTTACACCGCAGGAACGGCAACGCCGAGCTGACCGGCAAGGTCGACCAGGGCTTTCCAGTTTCCATCATCGAGCGGAATGCCGGACGCCAAGCGGACGGACATGGTTTTCCGTTCCGGGTCGCCGGGCAGGAAGACTTCGTTGCAACCATCGATGCGCGGGACGCCGCGGACGTAGGCTTCCAGATTGCGGACTTCGTTGAGCAGATGGTCTTTACCGCCGAAGAAATCGGGGTTCAAGACCATGAACATCGCACAGTTGCCGAGTGGTGGCGGCGGATTCGGATACGCACATTGTCCGCCGGAAAGGCCGCCGCACATCATTTCGATCATGAACGCCAGTCCAAAGCCTTTGTAGGCCTGATCGCCGCCGAGCGGGAGAATTGTTCCCGGTGGATCACCGTAGAGTTGGTTCGGATCGGTGGTCGGCTTGCCTTCGGGATCAAGCACCCAGCCGAGCGGGACGGGCTGACCGGCGATCTTCTTCACGCGGACTTTGCCTTCGGCTGTTGCACTGGTACCGATGTCGAACACAAACGGTCCTTCGGCACCACCGGGCATCCCCATGCAGATGGGGTTCGTACCGAGTCGCGGCCGTTTGCCGCCGACTGGCGCGACTCGTTGGGCGGCACCGTGGGTGTTGGCGACGATCATCGAGAAAAAGCCGTGTTCCGCGGCCATTTCCGCATATTCACCCAAGCGGCCGATGTGTGTCGATCGCTTCAATGTTCCGCAGGCAATCGCCGTTACCGCGCACTTGGCGATGAGGCGTTGCGTGAGATCGCGGGCCAGCACTTGTCCGAGTCCCCAACCGCCGTCGCCAACAAGGGACGCTGGCGTTTCCTTCTCAATGGTCAGCCGTGCGGCGGGGTTCATCGAGCCGTCTTTGAGCTTCCCGATATAAAACGGGATTCGCATCACGCCGTGGGAATCGTGGCCGCGCAGATTCGCCTGCACGAGACTCTCCGCCACGATTCTCGCCCCCGTGTCGTCGCAACCGGCTTTCCGAAAGAGCGCCAAGGCGAACGATGTCAACGATTCCGCGGTCACGACAGGCACCGTGCGATCTCCTCAAATGATGAACAGAAAACCCGGTATGCCGTGCCGAGTTCGGCACATCATAACGTCTCATCGAGCAACTTTCTCCGATGGGAGGCTTGAGCCGGGGTCGCGACATTCCGGTTAAGCCAAATGGACGGTTTTGACCTGTCATGCGGACTGATCGCGGCTCGCCGAGACAATGCAATCGCGCTCCGGCGGACGGCCGATGTCCCCCTTTGCGACACAATGATGTAACGGCAGCGATTGACCCCGGTGAGTGAATTTGGAGCGTTGTATCCATGGCGAAAGCCGCGGTTCGACTTCCCTCGTTGACAGAATTGCGGCAATACGTCCACGAGACGCTGTGTCGGCACGAAAATCTCGTTCCCGACCAATTCCAACTGCAGGAAACGCCGCTTACCCGCTTGGGAAACCGCTGCGGGTTGCAGTTCCTGCTCCGTGGCCCGCGGAGCGTGCGGTTGGGGGCTGTGTGGGCGTGCGAACACAGTCTGCTGTACTTCTATGACGCCACCGGGGAGCGCTTTCTGAAACAACCGCTGACGGTGCAACCGGCGCTCGAACCCGCGGCGTGATTCCTGTCTTAGCCCCCGGTCGATGACCGGAGGCTAAGACGATGCCGCCCTTGGCGATGGGGCGGCTGGTCGGGTACAACGATGGTGGACAGATCCCATCCCATCGTGAATCGTGACCGTCATGGTCGATCTCTCGGTAACATTCGTGTTCGCACAAATTGTTGAGTCCTATGGCCCGGCGATTTTTGCATGTCTGGTGTTTTATGTGGCGGGCTTCGTCCTGGCCCGTTCGATTGCCAACACACTGGCCAGCGATGAACTGGTGCAAGGCGAACAGTGGCGCTACGATGTCAGTCGCATCAACGAATTGCGAAAGGTCAGCCCTTTCTACCGTCTCTTTCAAACCGTGATTCAGCCGCTGGCGAAGTTCAACCGCGGGGCCTTTGCGAAAGATCTCCCGAACATTGCCCGTGAGTTGCAGGCCGGCGGGTTTCCGCGGGTGTGGACGGCGGAAGAGTACCTCGCGAAGATCGAACTGCAGGCGTTGTTTCTCTTGCCGCTGTACGTTTACGGCTGTGTGAACATCATCGGACCGCCGGGCATCGTGATTGCGGTCTTGCTGACGGTGATGTCGGGCTATCTGCTGCGACGCCGCTTGGCCGGTCAGGCCGCGTATCGATTGGTGCTCATCAAGCGGCGACTGCCATATTTGCTGGACTTGATCACTTTGCTGATGGAAGCCGGGGCGACCTTCATTCAAGCGCTGCGGCAAGGTGTGGAAGAATTTCGCGAACATCCGGTCGGCGTTGAGTTCGGCCGTGTGCTCGGTGAAATGAATATGGGCAAAGGCCGCACAGGTTCGTTGGAAGCCTTGCGCGATCGTTTGCAGGACGATGAACTCACCGCGATCATCGGTTCGATTGTGCAGGGCGAAAATCTCGGCACACCGTTGTCGCGGATTTTCCGGACGCAGGCGGACGTGCTGCGACTCAAACGGAGTCAACGGGCCGAACGCATCGCGGGGGAAGCCGCTGTGCAAATGCTGTTGCCGGGCATTATGGTGATGGCCTCGACCGTGATCGTGATTCTCGGTCCGTTCCTCATCAATTTCCTGTATACCGATTTGTTTTGACACGCGTAGGGCAGGCTCCCGCCTGCCGTATGGCTGGACATGTGGAATTGATGTCTCCCCGTTTGACGGCAGGCGGGAGCCTGCCCTACAAGAAGTTATGTCAACTGCCCTCGAAGTTCCGGTTGCGAAGTTGATCGTCGCTCAGGGCGCGAACCGCGGGGGAACGTACGCGCTGACCGGCGAATTGACGGGCATCGGTCAGGCCGCCGAGAATCAGGTTGTCCTCGCGGATGCGGAACTCGCCCCGCACCATGCAACCATTGCTCGCCGCAATAGTCGGTATGCGTTATTCGTTCCTGAAGGACGATCCGTTTCCATCGACGGACAACCCGCGCCGAATGAACAATGGGTCTGGTTACCGACGACGGCGATGCTGCGGTTTTCCTCGACGACGATATTAAAGTTTGTCAACGGCACGGAGACGGCCGATGTTGACCCCAAATCTGCCGTCAGTGCAAAACCGAACCGTCGGCCAGCAGCGGGCAAGAAAGACAAATCCGAGCGTACGGGCAGCCGTAAAGTCGCCAAGTTTGTTACCGACCGGGCGGGGGGCACACTCGTTCGGTTGGGTGAAGATGGGCAGTTGCCGGAGCTCCAGCTCAACGAGTTGGCCGGTTCGGCAAAAGTCGTTCAGCACAAACGACGGGAGTCCAATCCCACGGTGCTGTATGCCGTGCTGGCGTTCAGTTTGCTTTCGTCCGTAGCGATGCTCTTTCTCGACTTCGAGGGGGCATTCTCCGCCGAAGGAAAAGCCGCTTCACGGCGTGTGGTCGTCGAGGAATTCGTCGGCGACGAGCGACAGGCGCCGCAACCGTATCAACGCTTACTCCGTGAAGCGAATCTGGCTTACTCGCGCGGCGACGGCACCAGCGAACGCGATCTTTACCGCCGTGTGTTGCGAATGCTCAATTCCGAAGACCGCAGCCCGTTCTCGGGGGTGACCGGTTCTCTCGACGACGACGAACGCCTGCGGCATCATCTGGGCGTCCTACTGGGGCGATAGCCGATTTGCGAGCCGCTTCCTCGGGCGATACGATCACGTTGATATCGTCGTCCATTCTTCGTTTCTAATCGAAGATGCCTCGTTTGCCCATCATCCGGAATTGCCAAGGACTACCGCTGTGAAGCCCGCTGAGCGGTATCAACTGCTGGAAAAAATCGGCAGCGGCAGTTTTGCGACGGTTTACCGGGCCCGCGATCTTGAACTCGGCCGGGAAGTCGCGGTCAAGCAACTGCACGATCAATACCTCGCCGACCCGGAAAAGCTCACACGGTACTGGCACGAAGCCCAGCTTCTCGCGGCGCTGCAGCATCCCAATATCATCACGATCTTCGACCTGGTCCGCGAGCGCGGCTGGCTGGTGATGGAGCTGATGCAGGGGAATCTCGGCGACCGTCTGCAAGGTCGGCAGATCGATCTGCGGGCCTTGCGGGCCACGCTCGCGCATGCGCTGCGTGCCCTGAAATATCTGCATAGCCAGGGCATCATTCACGGCGACATCAAGCCGGGCAATCTGATGATCGATGCCCGCCGCCGGGTGAAGCTCGGTGACTTCGGCCTTGCCCGCCGCGTGGCGGATGACAAAGGGAGTCTGCTCAAAGGGACCACACGGTACATGGCCCCGGAAAGCGTCTCCGAGGACTTCGGCGATGTCGGTCCGGCCAGCGATTTGTACTCGCTCGGTTTCTCCGCGTACGAACTGATGTGTGGTCCGCATTTCGAGGATTTGTTTCCCGGCCTCAATGCGACCGGCCGCAATAAACAGGTCGCCTGGATGATGTGGCATGCCGCACCAGATCGGCGGTTGCCCGAAATCTCCCGCGTTCTCGACGGGGTTCCGCCCGACTTGGCCCTCGTCATTCAACGGCTCACGGAGAAAGACCAAGCCCTCCGTTATAAGACCGCCGATGAAGCGTTATCCGATCTCAAGGTTGATCTGAAACTCATCGGTGGTGGTTCGTCGGAAATCGCCGATGATGCGCCAGCGACCAATTCCAAGCGGGTCTGGCTGGCTGGCGGCGCACTGGCTGTCTCACTGCTGATGAGCGCGGCGATGCTCTTCTGGCCGAATGGCAACGCTTCTTTCAAACCTCCATCGATTTCCTATACCACGGTCCATTCCATCGAACCCGACGCCCGCCGGTTAACCGTGCAGGATCCAGATACGGGTGCTCTCGAAGAATTTGAACTCGATCGCAAACAACGCATCTTCCTCACGAACGAGGAACGCAATATCCTGCTACGCGATCTCCGCTCGGGCGACCGCGTGGAACTCGAACACGACCCCGCTGATGTCACACACATCGTCGGCATCACGGTCGATCGCCCCGTGGCCAGTGAGGGCTTTATCCGGGCCATTGATCCCACGCAACCGATTGTTTCCGTGACCCTCGCCGACAAAACGCTGCACGATGAACTTCTGGTACGGATCCCGAAAAGCGTCAAAATTCGGTTGAACGGGCAACCGGCGTCGCTGGCTCAATTGCAACCGCAAGACCGACTGGAACTGACACACCTCGCCGATCCGACGAACCGCAAGGGGCGCGTCGCCGATAGCGTCCATGCCAAGCGATTGATCACGTGGGTCGGTTTTCTGAAAGAGGTCGATGCCGATGAGCGCCGTCTCACGATGGAAGCCACGCGCGGGGAAGGGGGCGGCGTGCTCACGTTGCCGGTCCTTGCCAATTGTCCGATGACAATGAATGGCAACCCAACGTTGTCCGGCCTGAAATTGTCGCTCGACGATCTGCGACCCGGCGATCGATTGAGCATTCAGCACGACACCGAAATTCGGGAAATCGCCGCCACGCGCAGTGAGAAAGTCAGCGGCCTGCTGGCCGAACTGTATCACGACAAGCTGCAACTGGTTCTCACGGAGAACACCGGTGGCCGGCATGGCATGGTTATTCACCCCGACTGCGAAATCACCCTGGCGCTCGAACGAATCACGCTTGCTGACTTGCGGCGCTTCGACGATGCCCAGGTGTCGTATGTTGTTCGTTCCGATGGCAACTGGGAGGCGACACAGATCGATGCCCGCCGCCCGCCGCAGACGGATCGCTGGACGTTGACCATCGGCATTCAGAATTACACGGACGCCGCCATCCCTCGCGTGACCACGGCGATTCCCGATGCACAGCGTTTTCATGCGGTGTTACGACAACGGTATGCCGTCCCGGATTCACGCGGGTTCCTGTTGCTCGACCCGACACGGGATGCCCTGCGACAACGGCTGGAAGGATTGCTCCGCGATGCGACTCGGCAGACGCAAGTCATCGTGACAATCTTCGCCCACGCCATGACGGCGGTGGACGGCCGCGTGTATCTATTGCCACCGGAAGCTCGCTCTGGCGATCCGTCCACAATGGGGATCTCGCTGGATGAGATCGCTACTGCCTTCAATGCCTGTCCGTCGGCGGACAAGCTGCTGTTGATCGAGTGTCCCCCCGCGGGGTCGGTGATTGACCCGAAACGGATGGTGCTCGGCCCGGCGATGCTCGACAAGCTCGCCACGAAGTTCGCCGCGACAACGGTCATTTTCAGTGGCGACCGCCATCAGCAGAATCGTGTCGTGCCGGAAACGCAGACGGGATACTTCGGCACATTGCTCACTCAGGCTTTTCAGGGAACCGCGGACGCTGATCGCGATCTGCACATCACGCCGCAGGAATTGGGCGAGTATCTCAAGGCGGCCAGTGCCGACTCCGTCTCACGAATCGGCGGCGAGCAAACCCCGATTGTCGTCTCACCATGACGCAGGCGAGCGGGGGGACGTGAGGCCCCCCGGTGATTGAATTGGTTTCTTCAATCGGAATCACCGGAGGGGAGTGACCTCCCCCCGCTCGCCATAGGACTCGAATTCATCCATGGAAGTCACCGCGTATCATGAAGCCGGGCATGCATTGATGGCGGAAGCCGTCGGCGCACGCGTGCGGTTGGTGACCATTGAACCCGAAGCTGACGACGAACGACCGCGGCATGGTGAGACGACCGTTGCATGGAAGCGCAGTCGTTGGACGGAACGCGAATTTCAAGAAAAGGCGATTCAAGTCGCGCTCAGCGGTCCCGTTGCGGAAATGCTCTACACCGGCGACCCGTACCACCCGGAGTTCATCGCCGCCTGGGCCGATGATTGGCAGACCGCTCACGAACTGGCAATGCCCCTCTTTCCGGATTTGTCGAAACGGATCGAGTACCTCGAAATGGTCACGCGGCGGCTATACCACTGGCTCAATGCCGAACCGCAATGGTCGGCCGTCGCCGCGCTGGCGGATGAACTGCTCGCCCAGGAAACGCTGGAAGGCCCCGCAGTTCGCGAACTTCTTTCCGACTTGGGCATCATTCCGTAGGCGGTGCCCACTCATGAGTCCAACCCCACGGCGGTAGGTTGGTCTGCCGACCGTCCGATTCCTGCAGAAGCACGTCCCGCTCTGCAGTGATGTAACCGATTGGCGTTAACGCTGTCGACAAATCCCAGCCGTTGGTCAATCGCGCGACATCTTCCGGCCGTACGGCGATGATCAACTCAAAATCTTCCCCATCACCCAGCGCGTGGCGCAATGGCGGGACGTTGTCGGCCATCGCTTCGGCATCGGAGTGAATCGGAATGGATGTGGCATCGATGATCGCGCCGACGCCGCTTTCTTCCAGCAGATGATGCAGATCGGCGGCGAGCCCATCGCTGACATCGATCATAGCGTGCGGGGTGATGAGTTCGAGCAACCGCCGGGCTTCTTGCAAGCGCGGTGTGAAATGGATATGTCGTCCCCGGATACTGCCGCCGAACGCACCGGTCACGAAGAGGACATCGCCCGGTTTAGCCCCGGACCGCAGGATCGCCGCGGAGCCGAGCGGTTCGCCGATGAGCGTGACGTTAATGACAAACGGGCCGTCCCAACTGTTGGTGTCGCCGCCCGCGATGGTCACGTCATATTCATGGGCGAGGGCTTCCAATCCGGCGTAGACATCGCGAGCAAACGCTTCACCACGCGATTGCGGAAATGCCACTGACACAAAAGCAGCGGTCGGTTTCGCTCCCATCGCGGCGATGTCGCTGAGATTCACCGCCAGCGCCTTGCGGCCCATCTCCCACGCCGACGTTTGCGGATACAGAAAGTCAGTTCCTTCCATCAGCATGTCGGTGGTGATGACTTCCCCGGCGGCGCAAGTCGATTGGATCACCGCCGCGTCATCACCAATGCCGACGATCACGGGCGGCTTGATTGCAGCCCGGCGGCGAATGTCGGCGATGAAATCGAATTCGGCGCGTCCCATCGTGGTCTCAGTTTCCCCCGGCGTTGGTGATACGAATCGCGAACCTCAGCGCCGCGCACTGCGTCTACCCGCGAAACAACCGTTTTCGGTCCGACCGGGTGTCACTCCACGGTACTCTGGATGGCCGTTGGTGTCACATCCCTCGTTGTGACATGACAAAGCGAAAGTGTGTGATGTGTCCATGAAACGATGAGAAAGGTCATTGACGATGTCGTTGGAATCGCTGATCGATCGTTATGCCGCGGGGGCGGACCTCGTTCAACAAGCCGTCGCGGGAATGACGGATGAGCAACTTCAGGCACGACCGGTTCCGGGCAAATGGAGCACATTGGAAGTGCTCTCCCACCTGGCTGACTTTGAGGTCATTGGTGTCGATCGGCTCACCGCGGTCATTGCCGAAGACGAACCGACGTTACCGGCTCGCGACGAACAAAAATACATCCAGCGGCTGGCGTACTCGCTGCGCGACGCCGACGAGCAACTGCAATTGATCACACTCTGCCGACGGCACACCACACGCATTCTCCGCACGCTCACCGATGCCGATGTGTCGCGCCGGGGCATCCACACCGAAGCGGGCCCACTCACACTCGACAAACTGCTCGAACGGGTCATCAACCACGTTGAGCATCACGTGAAGTTCATCCACGAGAAACGCAATGCCCTCGGGATCCGGTCTTAACCCCCGGTCAATGACCGGAGGGGACGATGTAACGTAACGATGTGGTTGCGAGAAGTGTAGACACAATTTCCCCCGTCATTGACGGGGGGCTAAGACGCGTTATGTCTAGCCAGGCGGGCTGCCCAACCAGCCTGCAGCGCGAGCAAGGATATCACGCCGCGAGTTGCAACTCTTCGGCAACGGCATCCACCTGCGTGACGGCGATCTGGTCGAGCTGATCTGCGAAACCGACGAGGAGCGCGAAGTCGCACAGCCGGTTGATTCGTCGAGGCAAGCCGCCGGTGCAGTGATGAATCCGCTCGATGGCGTCGTCCTCGAAAATTGGTGCCTGAGCCCCGGCTTGTTGTAACCGATGCCGCACGTAGCCCGCGGTTTCTTCGAGGCTGAACGGCTGCAAAGCACAGGTGAAAGCCATGCGATCCTGCAGCGCAGGGCACCGTGCAATCTGCCCCGTGAGTTCCGGTTGGCCACACAGGATGAGGGTGAACGCCGCACAATCGCCGTGGCGGTAATTTAGCAGCAGATGCAGTGTCTTCAGCACATGTCGATCTTCAATCGTCTGTGCATCATCGATCACGATGACGGGGTGTCGGCCCTCGGCATGCAGCGCGGCGAGGCGTTGTTCCCAACGGTCGAGGACATCGTCGAAGGATCGTGGCTGGCTGGGGTGATCATCGCCGAGTTTCCGTGTCAGGTAACCGATCAGCTCGGCAGGACCAAACTGGGGTACCACGACGGAAACGACTGGACCCGCGGGCAAGACGAGTTCGCTCAAATACGAATCGAGCAGAAACGACTTGCCCACGCCGGCGTCACCAATGAGGAGTGCCGCCGACTGTTGTTGCTCGACGAGATATCGCAGCTTCAATTTGGCGGCACGATGACTGTGAGCCGGGAAGTAGCCTTCGCCCGGTTTGGCTGCACGAAAGGCCGGCCGCGACAACTGCCAATAGTCTTCGTACATGTTGTCGATTCTCTACGGAGGTGTCAGCAGTGGCCCCGTGGTGGGGAAGACGGGCGCCGGGATCGCGGGCAGGAAGCTGCCTTCCGGGGCGATATCATCGGTTTCAATTGTCCCGGCAAGCCAGACCGGTCCCGCGTCAACCGATCGCGGCGGGCCCTGGAACATGGCCGAGACGATGCCCGGTTCGGGGGCCGAGTTGCCAGCGAACATCGGCACGAGATCATCGAACCCGGCGTGTTGTTCCAGACGCGGAACGGGCACACGGATCGGATGAGACGAGACTTCCTCGCCGAGATCGGCTTCCAGGCCATCGAGGTGATCGAATGCCGCGAGTTCATCTTCATCATCGTTCACCAGGGCGGCCGGTGAATTGAAGGAACTCCAACAGGCCATAACAAGCAACGCACCAGCTGCCGACACAATTCCCAGCGAGGTATAGCGGTAACTGCTACACAGAGCGAACGCCGCTGCCAGGCGTTGACGAAGCGGATTCGTAGCGGCTGATTTGTTTCGATGTGATCGGGATGAGGACGGCGAACCCATGCCTGCTCCTAACAATGTGTGCAGCGCGGCCGCAACGGACCTCGTCCTCGTTCATCGGAGGGAGTCGCGATGCATCTTGAGGGTTTTAACGATTTGAACGGTTGGGATGATTAGGGCGACTGCATGCGTCGATGGCGTAGCGTGCGGAACTTAAGTAGGAATTGCGGTCCGCTTCAGGGAATTCCAGAAAAATCGCGATGATTTCGCGAATTCGGCAGTTTTTTCCGAAATTGATCTTTGCGGCGACTCCTGTCATCCGCTAAAAGACCGCCGCTTCAGACAGGACATCCACGTCGCACATCGACCGGCATCTCCCTCCGGTCGCGGCTCCCGTCCTCGCTCCCCTCTCGGATTCCATTCGACTCGAAGGACAAGTCTCATGGTCAAGCGTTTTGCGTTGCTGATCGCCAGCGCGGCGCTGGTGTCGTCCAGCGTTGGTTGCTGTCTCACCGGTGGTTGCGGCTACCGCGGCGCCTGCCCGCCGTGCGGTGCCGGTTACTCCGGTGCCGGCTATGCCCCCGCATCGGTCTCGCCGTGCGGTCCCGGTGGTTGCCAGCCGGGTTACGGCTCACAATCATTCTACCAGGGCGCTTCGGCCGCGTTCGTGGGTGACCAGACGATGATGACGGCATCGCCGATCATCCCCGGTGCCACGTATCCCACGACTGCATCGTTCCCGATTCAATCGGTGCCGGTGTACTAAGCCTTTTCCGAGAATCGTCCGAGACGGGCCCAGGGACCGGGCCGATGTCGGCTCGGTCACGACGAGATAGAAGTCAGCCGGGTTCTGCGGGGAACCCGGCTGACGCCGCGCGCTGCTTGCGCTTTGCAGGATCCCCACACCGCGATCCGATTCCTGACGACATCCGCTCCATTCCCCGCACACCCGCCATTGCCTATACTTTTGTGGAACTCGCAGTTCCACAGACAAAGGCTCCGCATCGGCGATGGAAATTGTGCTCTACCCGCATCCGGCACTCCGCTGGAAATCCCGGCCGATTACGGAAATCGACGCGAACCTGCGGAAAACCGTTGCCGAGATGTTCGAGCTGATGTATGCCGCCAAGGGCATCGGTCTCGCGGCGAACCAGGTGGCACTGCCGTATCGCTTGTTCGTGCTGAACCTCACCGGGGACGCCGCGGAGAAGGATGAAGAAGTCGTCTTCCTCAACCCGGAGATTCTGAAACGCAAAGGGACGACTGAAGGGGAAGAGGGCTGCCTGAGCTTCCCGGGTCTCTACAAAGACGTGAAGCGTGCCGCCGAGGTGACCGTCGAAGCGTTCGATCTTTCCGGTAACGGGTTTGAATACTCGCTCGATGAACTCGCCGCGCGGGCCGTGCAACATGAGTACGACCACATTGAAGGGATTCTGTTCATCGATCGGCTCACCGAAACGCTCAAACGCGAATGCCAACCCGTACTGGAAGACTTTGAGACACAGTGCCGGCGCAAGCAAGCGGAAGGCAAATTGCCATCCGATGAAGTGCTGAAGCAAGAGTTGGCGCGTCTGGCCGCAGGATGATGTGACATTTTCGTGAGCGGCAAGGCGCTAGCCGCCGGTTCTTCGATTTCTGCGGAACCGGCGGCTAGCGCCTTGCCGCTCACAAGCATTCCATCGAAGTCTCGATTCAGAACTGATTGTCATGACATCGCTACGTATCGTCTTCCTCGGTACCGGCAAACTGGCAGAGCCCGTCTTTGAAGCGCTCTGTCAATCGCATCACACGGTTTGCGGATTGGTCACCCAACCGGATCGTACAGGCCCGGGGAGCAAGAAGCATCTCAATCCGTTGAAAGAGGCCGCTCTGGCCCGCGGGATGCCGGTGCTTCAGCCAGAACGCATTCGCAATCCGGAACCCGTCGCCGAATTGCAGGCACTGAAGGCAGACTTATTCGTTGTTGCGGCGTACGGGCAGATTCTGTCGAAAGCGATTCTCGACATGCCCCGGCTGGGGACGATCAATGTCCATGCCTCGCTGTTGCCGAAGTACCGGGGGGCAACGCCGATTCATGCCGCGGTGTTAAATGGAGATGCCGAAGCCGGCGTAACGATCATTCAACTGGTGCCGCAACTCGATGCCGGGCCGATGCTCGGCATGGTCCGCACACCCATCGGTGAGCGGGAAACAACCGGAGAACTCGAAACGCGATTGGCCGCGCTCTCCGCTCCCCTCACGCTGGATGTCATCGCCCAACTGGCAGCGGGGACGGCAGAATCCGTGGAACAAGATCACGCGGCGGCCACGCATGTCGGCAAGTTGACCAAAGCCGACGGCCGCATTGACTGGACAAAACCCGCCGTGCAAGTCGAACGCCACCTCCGGGGTATGCAACCGTGGCCCGGCCCCTTCACGACATTAGTCCTTGAAGGCAAGCCGCCGCTGCGTCTTCAGGTGCTGGGGGGAACGGTCATGGATTCTCCGAACACGGCGGCCGCAGCAACCATCGTTGCCGTCGACGCGAACACCTTCACCGTGCAATGTGGTGATAACGCTTTACGGATTGATCGAGTCCATCCGGAAGCGAAACGCCCCATGCCCACGGCCGAATTTCTGCGTGGTCGCGCCGTGAAGATCGGTGATCGGTTGGAATGATTCGTTAACCGATCTTGTCTTTGCCCACCCACAGCCGCAGCACTTCGGGGATGACGATGCTGCCGTCGGCTTGCTGATAGTTCTCGAGGATTGCGATCATCGCCCGGGTGACGGCGACTGCTGTCCCGTTCAATGTGTGAACGAACTGTGTGCCCTTCTTTTCGGCCGACTTGCAGCGTGTGCCTAACCGGCGGGCCTGGAAATCGGTGCAGTTCGACGCCGAGGTGACTTCGCCGTATTCGTTGCGGCCGGGCATCCAGGCCTCAAGATCAAACTTGCGGTAAGCCGGACCGCCGAGGTCGCCCGTGCAGATGTCGAGCACGCGGTACGGAATCTTCAACCCTTGGAAGATTTCTTCTTCGATGGCGACGATCTCGGCATGGAGCGCATCGGACGCCGCAAGATCGGGAGCCGTGAAACCGAACATCTCCACTTTCGTGAATTGATGCACGCGGTAAATGCCCCGCGATGCCTTGCCGTGGGCACCGGCTTCCGTGCGGAAACAGTGCGAGATACCGGCGTACTTCAACGGCAGATCGGCAATGTCGAGAATCTGATCTTTGAGTGAACCGCCGAGTGTGATCTCCGCCGTGGCGACGAGACACAGGTCGGTGTTGGCGATGCTGTAGATCTGCGTTTCATTGCCGCGAGGTTGGTAACCGGTCCCTTCAAGGACATCGATGCGGGCCAAGTCGGGCGTGATATGCAGCGTGAAACCGTGGGCGATCAACTTCTGTACGGCGTATTGCACCAGCGCCAGTTCGAGCAGCGCGGCTTCGTTCTTGAGAAAGTAGAACCCGTGGCCGGTGACGCGAGCCCCGGCTTCGAGATCGACGAGCTGGTGTTTCTCGCACAGCTCGACATGATCGAGCGGCTTGAAATCAAACTTCGGCGGCGTTCCCCATGAGCGGACGACTTTGTTATCGGATTCGAGCGCTCCTACAGGTGCGTCGGCATGTGTCATATTGGGAACGCTGCATTGCACTGCCCGCAGTTGAGCTTCAATTTCTTTCTGCTCGACTTCAAATGCCGCGACGGCTTCCCGCAGTTGCCGACCACGTTCCACCAACGCGGGTTTCGCTGCCGCATCGGCTTTGGGAATCTGTGCGGCGACGGTCTTCTGTTCCTGCCGTGTCTTGTCGGCTTCGACGATTAACGCATTCCGTCGATCGCGCAAGGGCAGCACATTTTCCAGATCGACCGCCACCCCGCGGTTTGCACAATTCGTCCGCACGGCGTCGAGGTTGTCGCACAAAAACTGCAAATCGAGCATGACGTTCCTACTGTTCCAATCCGTGGAAGAGACCGCTAGGCGGTGGGAAGTTCGGGCCACAAGGCGGCGTTGGCGTGGATACCGCGGTGAAAATCGGCGATGGTGAAATGTTCGTTCGGGCTGTGCAGGTTGTCGGTGTTTTGGCCCCAACCCAGCAGCAGCGTACTCAGGCCAAGAATTTGTTGGAACGTGGCTACGACTGGGATCGAGCCGCCCTCGCGCATCAGCACGGGAGGCTTTCCAAAGGCGGTGGTAATCGCTGTTCGGGCCGCGTCGATGTATTTGTTCGTCGGATCAAACACAAACGGGGGACAACCGTGGTACGACTGAAAGGACAACGTCACCCCGGCCGGACAACGGGCTTCCAGAAACTTCTGCAACCCGGTCACCAGCTTCTCCGGTTCCTGATGCGGCACCAGCCGACACGTAATTTTCGCGGATGCTTTAGACGGAATGATCGTCTTCGGTCCGACACCCTGATATCCGCCGGTGATGCCGTTCACATCACACGTCGGTCGCGCCCAGCGGCGTTCGATCGAAGTGAAACCGGCTTCACCCCACGGAGCGGGGGAGCCGACTTCATTGAGAAACGACTTTTCATCGAATGGCAACGCGGCGAACTGGTCCCGTTCGGCGGTGGTGAGTGCCAACACATCATCATAGAAGCCGGGAATCTGTACGCGGCCTTCATCGTCATGCAATTGAGCAATCAGTCGGGCGAGCATGTTCGCCGGATTGGCAACCGCACCGCCGTAGATGCCGCTGTGGAGGTCTTTCTTCGGGCCGGTGAGCGTGACTTCACACGCGATGATCCCGCGCAGACCGTAGGTGATCGCGGGGATGCCGGGGGCGTATTGGCTCGTATCGCTGATGACCGCGACATCGGCGTTGAGCTTCTGCTTGTTGGTTTCGAGGAAGTGGTCGAGGTTGTTGCTGCCGACTTCCTCTTCGCCTTCAATGACGAACTTCAAATTCACCGGCATCGAGCCGGTTGCCTTCAACCATGCCTCGGCGGCTTTGATGTGCGTGAAGAACTGGCCCTTATCGTCGGTAGCCCCCCGAGCGTAAATTTTCCCGTCACGAATCGTTGGTTCAAACGGCGGGGTTGTCCACAGATCCAGCGGGTCCGGCGGTTGCACATCGTAATGACCGTAGATCAACACCGTCGGCTTGCCGGGGGCCTTCAACCACTCCGCGTATACAATCGGATGCCCAGCCGTTTTCACGATTTCTGTCGTGAAGCCGAGGCCGAGAAACTGATCGCGCAGAAACTCCGCGGCTTGCGTCATGGCCGGTTGAAATGCCGGATCGGCACTCACCGACGGGATCCGTAATAGCGTCTTCAGTTCTTCCAGGAACTGCTCCTGATGCGTTCGGAGATAATCGGAAACGGCAGGATTCATAAGGACGCTCAGCAAGGCAGACGGCGGGACAGGCCCCAAGTTTACCCGAAATCTCGCGCCTCGCCGAGTGTGCGAGGAATACGCGGTTGCGCATGCGGACAAAACGACATCGCCGCTGGTGGGTGGTCGAAACGGACACTTTCGGATAAAACACCGCCAGCGCATCTTCGTGTTGGCCGCCTCTGAGGGACTTCCATGAATCGTTGGGTGTTAAGCGTCGCCGTGCTTTGGGGATGGTGTCCATTGGTGGTGCAGGCCGCGAAAGAACCGGTCGCGACATCGGCGGAATCGCTCAAGGTCATGAAGGGGTTCAAGGTCGAACGGCTTTATACCGTCCCGCGCGAACAGCAAGGCTCGTGGGTCAACATGTGCGTTGATCCGAAAGGCCGACTGATCGTTTGCGACCAGAATGGCGGCCTGTTCCGCGTGACGCCGCCGGCTGTTGGTCAAGGCGGCGAACCGAAGATCGAACCGATTCCCGTTCCCCTCGGTGAAGCGCAGGGCCTGGTCTGGGCGTTTGATTCGTTGTATGTCGTGGTGAACTCAGCGGGTAAATTCGCCGAGGGTGTCTATCGCGTGAAAGACACCAACAACGACGACGTGCTGGATACCGTGGAAACGCTGCGGTTGTTTGAAGGCAAAACCGGCGAGCATGGTCCACACGCCGTGTTGCTCACACCGGACAAGCAAGGGCTGTACATCGTCTGTGGCAATCAGACGAAGATGACGGCGTTCAACCAGACTCGCGTGCCACCGCTGTGGGGTGAAGACCATTTGCTACCCCGCATGCCCGATGGTCGCGGTTTTATGAAAGGTGTGCTGGGACCGGGCGGCGTGATCTATCGCATTGATCCGACCGGTCAGAATTGGGAGATCGTCTCGGTCGGCTTCCGCAATCAGTTTGACGCCGCGGTCAATCGTGATGGTGAACTCTTCACGTTCGATGCCGACATGGAATGGGACATCAACACGCCGTGGTATCGGCCGACACGGGTGTGCCATGTCGTGAGTGGTTCGGAATTCGGTTGGCGGAACGGAGCCGGAAAATGGCCAGCGTATTACGTCGACAGCACGCCCGCCGCAGTCAACATCGGTCCGGGATCGCCGACAGGTATCACCTTCGGCTACGGTGCGAAATTCCCGGCAAAGTATCAGGAAGCGTTGTTCATCAACGACTGGAGCTACGGCAAGTTATACGCCGTCCATCTCACGCCACACGGTTCATCGTATGGCGGGACATTTGAGGAATTCATCACCGGTTCGCCGCTGCCGTTGACCGACATCGTCGTTCATCCGGACGGGTCGATGTACTTCACGATCGGCGGCCGCAAGACGACCTCCGGGCTCTATCGTGTGACCTATGTTGGCGAAGAATCGACCGCCCCTGCGGAGATGCCAGTGGATGCTACAGCCGCCGAATTGCGGAAATTGCGGAAGTCGCTGGAGGCCTTTCACGGTGTTGTCGCCCCGGAGGCTGTGGATGCCGCTTGGCCGGTGTTATCACATGAAGACCGTTTTCTGCGTCAAGCCGCGCGGGTAGCGATTGAACATCAACCGGTGGCGACATGGGGGCCCCGCGCGCTCGCAGAAACCAACCCGACGGCTGTGATCCAGGCATTGCTGGCGTATGTTCGCGCTTCCGCACCGTGCCCGCTGCATCGCAAGCCGAGCGATCCGCCGCTCGATCTGCAGAAACTGGGGCCGGTGCTGACAGCACTGGGTCGTCTCGATTGGGCTCAGCTCACCCCGGAACAACGGCTGGATCTCGTGCGGGTGTACCATGTGACGTTTAATCGTCTCGGTTTGCCCGATGTGGAGACGCAACGGAAGCTCATCGCCAAGTTCAGTGCGCTCTTTCCGGCAGAAGGACCGGAACTCAATGCCGAGTTGGGGCAACTCGTCGTTTATCTGCAAGCTCCGGTGGCCGATAAACTGGTCAAGCTGTTGGAGACTGCTCCATCGCAGGAAGAACAAATCGAATACGCGCGGTCGTTGCGAAAATTGCAGGCAGGTTGGACGCCGGAATTGCGGAGCACGTATTTCGCCTGGTTCAACAAAGCGGCCGGTTACCGCGGCGGGGCGAGTTTCAGTCTGTTCGTCGCGAACATCAAAAACGATGCGCTGGTGAACCTGAAGCCCGATGAACTCGCCGCTTTGAAACCGATTCTAGAGGCCGCGCCGAAACAGGAAGTCACCCAACCAGCCGCGCCACCGCGACCGTTCGTGAAGGATTGGAAGCTCGACGAACTTGTGGAGAAAACGGCTGCCGGAATTTCGGGTCGCAATTTTGATCGCGGCAAAGCGCTGTTCGGGGCCGCGAATTGCTTTTCGTGTCACCGGTACGATAGCCAGGGGGGCGCGCTCGGACCGGATTTAACCGCGGTTGCCGGTCGCTTCAGCCCGCGCGATTTGCTGGAATCGATTGTCGATCCGAGCAAAGTGATCAGCGATCAATACGCCGCGGTCACGATCATCACTACGGACGGAAAGTCGGTGACGGGGCGGATCGTGAATTTGAATGGCGATACGTGGAAGGTCAACACAAACATGTTGAACCCGGACGATCAGACCACGATTGACGTGAACAAGATCGACGAAGTGATTCCCGCGAAGACCTCGATGATGCCGAACGGGTTGTTGAACACGTTCAACGAAGACGAGATTCTCGATCTCGTCGCATACGCGCTCTCGCGCGGTGATCGACAGCACGCGATGTTTCAATCGGTGGGCGGCCGATGAAGGAAGAGGCTCAGGGATGGGGATCCCTGGGACTCTGAATGATGACTATACGAAGGCGAGGGCTTTGCTGTCTGCCCGCAGCGAGGGGACGTGCCGCACTTCCGGGACTTGGGTCGCAATGTATTGTTCGAGAGCTTGTGCGGCTTGGTCCGGGGCGAGCAATCCCATCCGCATCACTCTCGCGGCAAGGTGCCTGGGGTTTTCCTGCTGCAAGGTGAGCAGATGCACGAGTTGCACCAGTGTGAGATATCCGAGGCGCACGGCGATCGCCCCAAACCGCTCTCCACACGTCTGCTGCTCGTCCTCAATTTTGGCGATCTGTGCGGTTGTTAAGTAACCGTACATTTCCGCCAATTCGCCAATCCGCGCCGGTTGCACCGGTGTTTCGAGCAAGGCGCGCGATACGCTCGGCACGTCCAGCAATCCCTGCGAAACCAGCCAACGACTGAACCGCTGGTTGGTCACCATGTGCAGAACCTGGCGATCGAGTTCGCTGATCAGCGATTGGGAACGGACCTGGTTTCGTCCACCTCGTTTGGCGTCGTACAGGCATTCGTCCGCGGCCGCCAGGAGTCGCTTGGCAATTCCTTGTTCCTTGCGTCCGGGAATGATGATTGCCGTCCCCAGACTGCATGTGACTTGAACCTTTGTGCCTTCAAATTCCAGCGATTCGGCGGCAATCTTCTCGCGAATTCGCTCCGCCAGACGCTCGATTCCTTTTTCCGTGGGCTGACTGACCAGCACCACGAATTCTTCACCGCCATATCGGGCGAGCACATCGGAATTTCGACTGGCGCTCTGCAGCACCTTCGCCACGCGTTGCAGAACGTGGTCGCCAAACTGGTGACCGTAGGTGTCGTTGATCTTCTTGAAATTGTCGATATCGGCATAAATCACGGCGACGGGCGCAGCCAGGCGTTGTCCCCGGCCGATTTCTCGATCGAGTGATTCATCGAAGAAATTGCGATTGAACATTCCTGTCAGCGGGTCGTACAGCGCTTGCTTCTGCAGTTCGCGATTCTGCGTTTCGAGGGCCGTTTTTTCTCGCTCCGCCTCCTGATGTCGGTAGGTGGCCTGTGTGCTGGCGACATGTTCGCGAAGCGTGAGTTGAACGAGTTGCTCGTTGGCTTGAACCATCAGTTCCGCCGGATCCCCCAGATCAGACATATCGACGGAAAAGAGTCCTGCGGCCTGTTCAATACGCAGGGCGCAGTCCTGCAGATATTGCTCGAGCGTGTCCGCGGGGAAACCGAGATGATCTGTGTAAAAAGTACGAATCCGTTCGAGGGCGCGGCCTTTGTGATCGGTGCAGAAGTAATCTCCCACGGCGGAAGCCGCGGCGATCGCTGCATAGAGTTTATAGTCGTTGTCGTTGTTCAGGGCGGTCATTTCCGCCGGTGTGGAATGATGGCAACGGACCGATTGAACGATGGCGTCCGGCAACTTCCAGTTTTCCATCAATTGAGCACCAACGGCCGCGTGATTGACGCCCAGCCTGGCGTCTTCGGTTTCGGGGAGCGGCAACGAATCGGTTTGACAACTTTCCAATACGGGAACGTATTCGCGGCTCGCGGCTTTGAGCAGCGCCAATCGGCCGATATCCATCAGCAGGCCGGCGAGAAAGAACTCGGGCGCAGCGGCGGGGTTGAGGCGTTGTCCGAGTCGTTCGGCGGCAGAGGCCTGAACGACCGATTGCATCCAGTAGGCTCGATAATGATCGGCGAGAGGGCCGTTGCTCATGGTGTCGTCGTTCAGCGAAAAGCTCAACGCCAACGTTGTCGAGACCGTGGTTCCCAGTAATGGGACTGCGCGTTCAATCGCGCGGATTTCCGACTTGAAACCGAAGTACGTCGAATTGGCCGACTTCAGAATCTTCGCCGAGATGGCGGGGTCGGCCTTAATGGCGTCGATGACCTGCCGAATTTCGGTTTCCGGGTTCTTCGCCAGTTCGAGCAACTTCACCGCAACCGAGGGCAATGTCGGAAGTTGGGTGGAGGCAAATAGTCGCTTGGTGTTGAGCATGAAAGGATCTCGATGGCAAACATAAAATGTGGCGACCGCGAGAGTGGATTGCGCTCTCAGGTCGTCGTGGCGACCCACTTCTCGAGCTTTTCTTTCAACCCGTCCGGCGTGAATGGTTTTACGAGATAGTCGGAAACCCCGCATTGGATCGCCAGGACCACGCGGGCCCGCTCGGCTTCCGTCGTGATCATGATGATGGGAATTTCCCGATTCAATTGCCGCAATTCCTTAAGCAGCGTCAGCCCGTCCATTTTGGGCATGTTCCAATCGGTCAGCACGATGTCGTACTGACCTTGCCCGAAGAACTGCAGCGCTTGCACTCCGTCTTCCGCTTCGACAACGTTCTCGATGCCGAGCTTGGCCAGACAACGCTTCTGGATGGTGCGCATGGTGCCCGAATCGTCCACTAACAAGACTCGCATGAGAGTGCTTCCGTTTGGTTCCACAAGGACGGTCAATCGAACGAACTGTTAAGAAACAAGAAATGCTTCCCGGCGTGCCGGCCACGCGACGGACTAAATTCCCGTAAACGCCACTTCGATCCAGAAGGGGCCGATATCGGAATTGAAAGACAGAATCAGCGGCGTCACTTCCGATGGAGAGTGCATGACATACTCATGCCCCGCAATAACCTTCGGGAGGCTGATCGATAATTCGTACTTTGCTAGTTGTGCCTTGGCAGCACCGGCGATCATGTTCGTGAGTTCGCCGACAGCATCGCAGACCGCAGGTGTGACTCGGTTCTCAACGTCGCCGATCATCCGCTCGAGCACGGCACAGGCCGATTCGCGCGTCAGGCTGACAACGATGGTTCCCTGGGCGCGACCGGAGACGCCGATCACGGCACTGACATCCTGGCTGGTTTCGCCCGGTTCCTTGAGCCGCAAGCCCGTTCGCGTCGGCACGCAACCGAGCATCATCTCAAAGACGCTCCGCGTGGCCGTAATCAACGGATTGACGTACTCCGCAGTTATCGCGGATTGATGAGTGGGCGGCGCACAAACGCTCATGCTGAAAAGCCCTTACGTAGTCTGGGGATGGGATTGAGCACAATTTTGCACGGTCCGATGCTGGCCTTCCCTCATCGGTCGTCGTGTTGTTGGTCTGTTGGAACGATAGTTCAAAAATGGAGACGTGCTGTCGGTAAGCCTCAAATCTCGTTGTCAAAGGGCGACATGGAGGGATTTTCGTCGCATTGGTGAAAACGGCTTTTCCGTGTGGAAATCACGGTTTTGCAGGGAAAATGGCTCGCTGCCGTCGAAGCTGATGCGGCCGTGTGGTACCGGAGTCAGTTGCCGGGATCTCAATCGCTTTCCTGAAGCCACGACAGGATTTAGAGAGTTCTTGCCGAGGATTGGAGGTGTCTCCCTCGACATCGCGTTTCGGCTTCCCGTATTGCTCCGAAACTGCGGCCAAATACGCGATGATGCAGCAGTTGTTGCCTCATCATCGAACGACTGGACAGCTTCAAATTGGCGAATAACTCGTCAGGCTTACATCATGCGCGTGTTCAGGAAATCCCGGCGGGATCGCTCCCCGTGAAGGAATCTTAACTATGGTCTCCGAACGCATTCGCGTTGTCCTCGCCGATCCTCACGAGTTATTTCGTGATGCCCTAGCGGCCCGATTTCAAGCACACGCAAAAATCGAAATCGTCGGAACTACGACAGACTCCGATCAACTCGTACAGATTTGCCGGCGGGAGCGACCGCAGGTGGTCGTCACCGATGTCAGCCTGCCGGGACGAGGCACGTTTGATGCCGTCGAAGCCATCCTGTCTGAACGGCCACAAACCAAGATCGTGCTGCTCACCGGGCACCTCGCCGACATCTTCGTCGGCTATGCCCTGCGGCTTGGCGTGGCGGGCTATCTCATGAAGGACGAAACGTTTGACCGTTTAGGGAAAGCGATTGAATTGGCGGTCGCGGGAGAATCGTACTTCTCCCCGACGGTGAAAGAACGGGTCTACTTCGACGAGCACGAATCGCGGTACGTCGCACGAATTGAAAGCGATTTGGCGCTGCTCACTAATCGGCAACTGGAAGTACTGCGACACCTCGCGCGGGGTGATAGCGTGAAAGAGATCGCAAAACAGATGCACCTGTCGCAGAAGTCGGTCGACAGTCACAAGTACCGCATCATGAACAAACTGGGAATTCACGATCGCGTGGAATTAGCCCGCTTTGCCATTCGCGAAGGGCTGATGTTGCCCTGACAGGAAAATCAGGCAGACCGATTGGATTCGTCGGGTTCCGCGAGTTGCTGCAGATAGGCCGTGAGTGCGGACTGCGCGGCAATGAGATCGAGCCAGGCATCCCACGGGCAACGGGCTTCGCGAAGCGTACCGTCTGCGGAGACGTTTTCCACGGCGCGGTTGAGCACGTCGCCAAGTTGGCTGTGAAGATACGCCAGGACATCCGAGACGCGCGCCCGATGCAGCGGGCGGAGGCCCTCTGGTAACACGGGAGCACCGTGCGGGAAGAGGCGTTCGCTCTCGAGGATGAGCGCGGGCGGCGGTGAAAGGAAATCCACATCGCTCGACGATGGGGGCGACAACGATTCGTGAAAGGCCGTCGGGGGAATCTCGTCGTCGATTGCCAACGTTTCCTTGGTGGTGGGGCGGTCGCCAAAGACCAGCACACAACGCCCGATAGAAACAAGGTCGCCCGATTGAAGGACGCGAATCTGCACAGGATGCCCGTTGACTCGCGTTCCGTTCGTGCTGTCGAGATCGGTCAGAATCACCTGGCCGCCGTCGTCCTGTACTTTCGCATGAAAGCGGCTGACGCGGTCGTCATTGAGTTGAATTGTATTGTCGGCTTCCCGGCCAATGCTGACCGGTGTCGGCACCGCCGAGTAGATGCGGCCGCGCTCTAAACCTTCAAGAATGGACAGCGTGACCAACGCCATTGCCGAAGAACCTTCCCGTCAAAGCCCCGCCATTCGCTGTCGGACCAGAGTGATAAATCCTGCATCGTGAAACGCGGAAAGGATGGCCTCGGCGAAAGTCGCCAGCAGTTGCTTGCGGGTGAAGGGCTTTTCCAGCACGCGGTAAATGGAGAGACGTTCGGCTTCGCACCGTTCCCCCGCCGAAACGTGAGCTGACATCAGGATCCCTGGCCGTCCCGAATGAAGACGGTGGAATTCCGATAGCACATCGAGTCCGGTCCGCCCCGGCATGTGGAGATCGCACAGCGCAAGATCTAACGGCTCGCGATGAGCGACATGGAGGGCCTCTTCCCCCGACGAGGCTTCCACTACTTCCAGAAATGGACGACAGACATCGCAGACCGTTTCGCGGAAGGCATCGTCGTCATCCGCGACGAGCACCCGATACGGCCCTGTGCGCGCGGGCGATACAAGTTTCATTTCAACGGACTCCCCCCGTTTGGTGTTTGATCCTTCTTCGCTAACACATTGGCGAACCGGGGTCAAGGGGAGTGCCGAGATGCTCCGCTCTCGTCATTACTTCACGGCGACGAGCACGGCTTCTTCCGTGCCGACCGACGCCGGGCACATGCGGCTGAAAAACTCGACCAGCCGCGCATCGTACTGGGCTCCCACCGCTTCCCGCGCCTGATTGTGCTTGGCACCCGGGACTTCCCAGAGCGTACTCTGTCGACCACCGATGGCATCCACTATGCTCTTGGTCACCGTGGGATTGACGTAGGTGTCGCGTTCGCCGGCAATCAGCAGGACGGGCAACCTCCGCAGCGCGGCAAAACGCTTCTCGACGATGGCATAGCGGACATGACGCCGCCACTCACTCGTCCACCGGGCCAGCCGCAACGTCACTCGCAGGTGCCACAGCGGCAAATAAGGGAAGGCCCAGAGCGGCAGATAGAGTTGTGCCCAACGTAGCGCGAAGTGTTCGAGCAACCGGTCGACCGTGTATGTCCCTTCGCCGCAGTACGCTTGAACCTGCGGGCAATCGGCGGAGGCCACTAACCCCACCACCGATCCCCGGCTGATTCCGAACACACCGAGCGGCAGATCGCGCCACTCTGGTTGTTCCGACACCCACTGTAAGGCCGATGCGGCATCCACGAGTTCGTGTTGCGTGGGCCAATGATTCGGTGTGTACCCGATCGGCGTGTCGCTTTCCCCCTGACCGCGGAAATCGAACGAGGCCACATCAAAACCCGCGGCGAGCAATCCCTCACAGTAATTCGCGGCCGACCAATGGTCGCCGTCCAATTCCGGAAAGAACAGAACCACTCCACGGGCCGGTTGGTCGACCGCACGATGGACAGCGCCGCGCAGCAGTACGCCATCGCGAGTGATAAGGGCGGCCGGTTCCGCCAACGAATCGACGGGGTGCCGCTGAACGTTGAAGGGAGGCTTGGCATCAAATTGCGGCAGAATCAGCCGGACATAGAAGATGCGAACCGCGAGGTCGGCAATCACGATCGCGGCGATTGCCAATAGCACCCAGTTCACGCTGATTCCTCAAAGACCACTCATGTACAACCGGGGCAAAGCCGCCATCCGTGTTGTTCCTGATGTAATGTCAGGAAGTGCGTATGGAAATCGGCGTCTGCAGCGTATGGACTTGGTGGGAAGAGAACAATGAAGGAAAGATGGTATCAATTTGGACGGATCAGACCGGAACATCAACCCTGAAATTCGGAAAACACCAGCGAAACGTTTTGACCGCCAAAACCGAAACTGTTCGACAGTGCACGCCGCACCAGTTTCTTCCGGGCGGTGTTGGGCACGTAATCCAGGTCGCAATTCGGATCGGGCGTCTGATAGTTAATCGTCGGCGGAATCACTCCGTCGCGAATGCATAACAGGCACGTGATGGCTTCCACGCTCCCCGCAGCGGCAATCAGGTGGCCCATCATGCTCTTGATGCTCGACACGGGAATCTTGTACGCCCCCTCACCCAAGGCCAGCTTAATGGCCAGCGTTTCGACGCGGTCATTGACTTCGGTGCTGGTGCCGTGAGCGTTAACGTAGTCGATATCTTGCGGATTGATCCCGGCGTCCTTGAGCGCCATGTTGATGCACGCGACGGCACCACGACCTTCCGGATGCACGTCCGTCACACGGAAGGCGTCTGCGGTCGAACCGTATCCCGCGACTTCGCCGTAGATCTGGGCACCGCGGCGTTTCGCATGCTCGAGTTCTTCGAGGATGACCATCCCCGCCCCTTCGCCGAGCACGAAGCCGTCGCGGTCATTATCGAAGGGCCGCGAGGCCTGCTGCGGGCTCTGGTTGTGGGTGGAGAGGGCGGTCAGCAGGTTGAACCCCGTGACGCCGAAGGGATGAATCATGCTATGAGCGCCGCCGGAGAGCATCACGTCGGCGTCACCGCGGCGAATGATTTCCGTCGCTTCGCCGATAGCCTGACTGGACGCCGCACAAGCAGTGAGACAGTTGAGATTTGGGCCTTGCGCATCGAACAGGCTGGCGAGATGTCCTGCCGGCATGTTCGGTTCCTGCTCCATTTCCCGCTGGGCATTGAGTTTGGCCAGCCCGGCTTTGGTGAAGGCTTCGAGATCGACTTCGCCGTTCTTCTGCGACGTGGCGATCATGTTCATCACAAGCAGAAAGTCTTGCTGACCCTCTCCGGCACCGAGATAAACACCGAACCGTCCGGGATCGAGATCGGGCGTGATCACACCAGAATCATCAATCGCCTGTTTGGCGGCACCGATGGCAAAGCGTATGTTCGAGCCGGCGTAGTGAAACCGCTCGACATCGGGAACGTAATTGCTCAGGTCGAAGCCGCGAACTTCAGCGGCAAACGTTGTCGGGAAGCCGGACGCATCGAAGTGCGTAATAGGGCCGATGCCGCTCTTCGATTCCTGCAGCGATTTCCACATCTCGGCGACGGTATTGCCGACCGGAGTGACACAGCCCACACCCGTCACGACCACGCGGCGTCTCATACCCACTTCCCCAAACCCCGAAGCCTCACCCACCCAGTTGAGTATTCTATCATGGATGCCTCGGGGAAAGCAGTCCCTTCGCGCGCGAAATCATTTTGATCCCGTGCCGGCTTTCCCAACATCCATCACGCCGAGTAATCGCATCGAGAAGACAAAACTCTTCTGGTCGATCGCCCCGTTGCCGGACTCTGCTGTGACATGGGCGAAGACAATTTCCGCCTCCGCCACCAGACGTTCGCCGACGTGTGCGGTGCAGGAGACCATGCCGCCTTCGTCGCTCACATTCGCCAGTTGTGCCGAGTAGGTCAACGTATCGCCCGGTACCACCCAGCCGTGATACGAGACCTTTGGCACCTTTGCAAGAATCACGGCCCGCTCGAAGTTGTTGACATCCCCCAGCAGAATTCCGCCGGTTTGGGCCATCCCCTCCAGCATCAGCGAAGCAGGCATCACCGGAAAGCCCGGGAAGTGGTCGTGCAGGTGCTCTTCCGCCAGGCTCACATTTTTAATGGCCTTGGCGTGCGAGCCCTTTTCAAACTCCACAAACCGGTCAATCCAGATCCAACGCATCGCGCGAAATCCTTGCCCGTCGAGCCACTTGTCCTGTGTGCCGCGGCCGTATCGGCCGTGCGAAAATCAACGCGGTGTACTCAATCGCACGGCTCACAGAGCCGTGGCGCACAAGATGACCACGAACAATTAGCCGAGTTTGCGTTCGAGGAAGTTCACGATCATGCCGACCGTGAACAGTTCCTGCAGATTCTCGACCTTGGGATTCTTCGCGAAGCCATCGATGTCAGCATGCGGCATGCGAATCTTCAACTCCTTTAACCCCTCTGCCGTCACCGTGCCGTTGGAGACGTAGGACGTTCCGGCAGCGGCGAAGTTTTCCGGGAAGAGTTCGCCCCGAGGAATTTTCGTCCCGAAGTTCTTTTCGAGGCGGAACACGATGTCGAGGAAGTCGATCGATTCGGCGCCCAGGTCGGCGGACAACCGGGCCGATTCCGTCACGTCCTCGTCATCGACTCCGAGAGCGTCGATCAGGGTGGATTGTACTTTGCTGAAAATCTCATCGCGCGTCGGCATTCGTCAATCTCCGGCTGCCCGCACCCGTATCGGGTACCGACGGGCAGCATCATCTTTATTACGCCCCGGTCATGATCCAAGCCCTCTCAGTGTATCCGGGCGAAAGACACACTGCACTCATTCAGGGCGCCGTCACACGTGGCGACGGTCGCCACGTAGCTGTGATGTTCTCCATCCGATCCTAGTTACGGATCAGGCCATGCCTCCCAGCGTCAATCCGCCGTCCACTTTCAAGACCTGTCCCGTAATGTAACTTGATTCGTCCGCCGCCAGAAACAGCACGGCATGGGCAATATCTTCGGGCTTGCCCAGCCGCTTCACGGGAATGGCCTGCTTGATTTTATCGCCGGCGGCATTCATTACCGCCGCGGTCATATCCGTTTCAATGAACCCCGGGGCAACGCAATTCACGGTGATATTGCGCTTCGCCAATTCGACCGCCATGCACCGCGAGAAGCCTTCGATCCCTGCTTTGCTGGCCGCATAGTTGGCCTGACCGGGATTAGAGAAATCGGCCGAAACGCTCGACATGTTGATGATGCGGCCATAACGCGCGGACATCATCGGCATCGTCGCCGCCTGGCAGAAGTTGAAGACGCTGGTGAGGTTGGTGTCGATCACCTCTTTCCATTGTTCTTCGGTCATTCGTGCCAATAACGTATCGCGGACAATTCCCGCGTTATTCACAAGAATATCGAGCTTGCCCCACTTCGTGGTGACATCCTGAATGATGCGATCGGCATCGGCTTTCAGGGCAACGTTGCCCTGAATCGCCCAGACTTCGCCGCCGTTGATGGAGAGGTCAGCGGCAAGTTTCTCGGCCGCTTCCTTGCTCGATTGATAAACGAATGCCACTTTCGCGCCAACGGCGGCGAGTTGCTCGACAATACCGCGACCGATGCCTCGGCTACCGCCGGTCACCAACGCCACTCGTCCTGCTAACGTCGTCAAAATCCGTTCCCTTCGATCGCTATGTCGGCGTGAATCTCGAAGCAGGGTGCGCTCAGCCCGTCCTGCTTTGATGTGTTATGCCGGCGGTGTCCAAACCTGTGCGAACAGTTCGCGAGCCGATTGTCGGCGGAGTTCATCCGAGGACTGCAGAGCCGGGTTATTGTTGCGTTCGACCAGATTGAAGGCATCGAGCGTGATTCGCGCCGAGACCGCGGATGCTCCGTCAATCGTACCGGTTCCAATCAGATCCCACAGGCCGCCTTCGTGTTTTTTCACGTTCAACTGCACCACCAGAGCTTTCCCCGGGGACACAAAACTGTTGAACTTCAAGGCTTTGGCTTCTTTCAGCAGAATCGTGCTCGATGCGAATTGCTCGCTCTCGCGGATGAGCCACGCTCCCGCCTGCACCAAGGCTTCCAGCATCAACACGCCCGGCAGGACGGGGAAACCAGGAAAATGGTCGGCGAGATACTCTTCCGCCAGCGAAACATTCTTCACCGCCGTGATCGATTGATGCGGCGTGAGTTCGGTAATTCGATCGATCAACACAAACCGCATCGCGACGCTCAGCGTGGTAAGTCGGCACCCCAGCACCGAACGGCTGACGGACAGCGAACGGCGGGAGAGAATCCAGCCATTCTAAAGGTTGGAGCGTAGCGACTCAACCGAACATGACGGCTCTTCCGGATCGAAAGGTGAATCCGCTGTGTGAACTTGGTTGATACGACGTATCTGGTTTCAGAGATATGGTTTACGGAATTGCAATGTCGCGAATCATGCACCGGCGACCCGGAATCAAACCTTTAAAATGCAAGAAGCCCAGGAAAGGTGTTCCCTGGGCTTCTCCTCTTTTACGGCATCACAGTATTAGTCGCGAGGTTGTGGGACTTCGACGTTGCGGCCGTTGTCTGGCAGCGTGGCGTCCACACGGTCGGCACTGTGACCACGGCCTTCGACCGAGGTCGTGCTGACGCGGGGAGTCCGACCGTCGAGGATCACTTTGGCGGCGTTCCGCAGTTCGGTGTCGCTCAGGCGGCGGACGTTGCCCAGTTCGAGCAGCGGTTCGAGCATCCGCACCGCTTTGACCACCGATGTTTCCATGAGGCCGATTTCGATCAGGCTCTTCCGCATTTCGCCGAGCACTTGAATCTGGGTGGCGAATTCATCTTGAAACGCGGTCAGCACTTCGAGGGATTGAATCGCATCGGCCACCGAGTGCGTTTGGCCGTTCAGCTTCTTTTCGACCTCGATCAGGCTCATCAGGTTGTTTTGAGCCATTTCAAGATCGAGGAATTCGCCGGCCAACTTGCCGCTGATCACGATCATCTTGTCGGCTTGCGATGAGGCGGCATCGCTGAGGCTGGCTTGTGCGGCCAGCTTCGATTGGACTCCGCTCCACTGATCGGCAACAGCCTGGGCAATTTCAACAAACTGTGCCCCGGCTTGTACCGACGTATTCAGCGCAATCAAACCTTTCAGGCTGTCTTGAGCGGGTGCAATTTCCGCGATTTGCCCGCGGAGATCGTTGCTCAGGACGATCAGATCATCCAGGGCCTTCTTGGCGATCGGCAGATCCACCGCTTGCGATTTGGCGGTGTCCTTGATCGCGATCAGCTCGGCCAACGCGCCGGACGCTTGTTCGTGCGTGGGTTGTTGATTCACGAGGCGATTTTCGAGCGTCAACATCTGCTCGAACGATTCGACTGCCGTTTCCGCGATGGTTTGTTGCGCGATGATGTGATCGTGCAGTTCGGCCATCTGTTTCAGCGACATCGTGGCGGCTTCGGTCACTTGCGCTTCCGCGACGATCTCTGTACGAAGCTGGCGGACGGAAGTGAGAGCGAGCCGCGCGTCTTCCAACTGATTGCGTTGGGCTTTCAAGCTGGACAGAAGGCTATTGGCTTCCCAGACCTGTTCGCCCGTGCCTGTTAACTCCTGGATGCGGGCTTCCAGTTTCCCCACATCACGTTTCATCTGCGCCATTTCGCGCGTTAATGGCTGGGCGATGACGAAGTGCATCCCCACAAAGCCAATCGTCACCCCCAACACCAGGAGACCCCATGTGAGCTTTTGCTGCTCGGCCATTTGGGATTCCATTGCACGAATTTTGAGACCTTCAGACGTATACACTGCTGTAGCTCCGATGCTGGACAAGCTCGGTGAAAGAAGAGGGCCCCGCGAAGGACAGTAGCGCTCTGCCATTCGCCCGACGTTCGGGTCTGTAAAGTTGACCCAGGTTGTTTTCTCTACTCAGTATCGCCATTTTGCATTCGGCAATTTGTGCCGTTTGAGGGCGACCCTGCACAATTCATAAAAGGAAGCGGTGGGGTAATAGACGCGCTCTGCAGAACCCACGCGGATTTCACCGAAGTGGGCGATTTTTCATCGAGTTCCCGGCTTCGCGTGATGAAGTCCTCGAGGCAAGATGGTGTTCCATGGGCTCTGCCAGTGTCTTCCTGATTGGTGGATATTCGCTGGGATTTCAGGAAAAGACACTGGCAGAGCCCGTGGAACACAGAGCAGGATTACAGCCGAATCTGTCCCACGACGATTCAGTTTGGACCCTTAAATCATATGACATCACTCGTACTGAAAATCCGGGCGGCGGTGTTGGCCGATGCCGAAATCATCGCCGAGTTCAACTGCCGGCTGGCGATGGAGTCGGAAGGCCGCGCGCTCGAACCGGCGGTCATCGCGGCAGGGGTGCGCGTCGTGCTGGAAGGGGGCGGCGAGGCGGAATATCTGCTTGTGGAGAACGAGGGCGTGGTGATTGCCCAACTGATGCTCACCCGCGAGTGGAGTGACTGGCGAAACGGCTGGTTTTATTGGATCCAGAGCGTGTTCGTGGCCCCAGAATACCGCCGCCAAGGCGTGTTTTCCCGCTTGTATCAAGCCGCCGTTGCGCGGGTGGAATCCCGCGAGGATTCCGTCGGGCTAAGGCTTTACGTCGAAGCGCACAATCAGAAAGCGCAAGAGACATACACCAAACTCGGGATGCGCGCCACCGGATACGAGGTGCTCGAACACCCGTTGCGTCGGGAACTCCCCGCAATCATTCCGCCGGGCGGTCCGTGACGATTGTGTCGGTATGAATCAGGGGAAGTAGCGGTGAGCGAGTCGCCGGATCATCTGCCCGACTTGGCGCGTTTGTCGGCGATTCCGGTCGAGCGAATTCGATATTTCGCCGAAGCCGATTCGTCCATTGTCGATCATATGGGGACGGGCGTCCTCTTTCTCATCGCGTGGTGGAGCGGACCGGCGGTGGAAAACTTTCGCACTCTTTCCCATGTAATTGGGAATCTCGATCCCGATGGCCAACTCGAGTTTGTTGTGATTGATGTCGACGGCGCTGAGGGACTCAAGGAAGTCCTTAAGTCATTTTGGGGCTACATCGGTGGATACGGTGAAACGGCTTGGATCAAAAGTGGCAGAGTGATTTCCACGTCGGAGCGTGGTTCTCGTCCCGAATGCTTTGAGCCGAATACCCGCGCCTTACTCCAGCTTGTGGAGCAGGATCGCGTCCATTTGGCATAACATTGCCTATTTCACGGCAAGATTCTGTGCCGGCATCGCCGACCGTCGCGGTCCACTTCCTACCGACGACCACACCACTGCGGCTGACGGCGCCGCTTTGAATCGGCCGGATGTCTTCGGCGTCGGGAGTTGTGGCGGCTCATCGGTTGGCATGGGAACCGGAGCGCTGGCCGGGCGCGGTGTCGGAGCGGCGGATCGTCCGGGCACTGATTGCCAGTCGCCGTGCGATCCGGTTGTCGGTCCCTGAGCCGTCTGCGGAATCGGCGTCAATGCGGTGGACGTGAGCGGTAGTGACGGCGACATCGCTGTTGCGTGTGGGTGAGCGTGGGGGACGAACGCGGTTCCCGTCGCGCAGGTGCTGCAGCCGATCACCGGAGCCGGAACCGCCACCACGGCGGTTGGGATGATTTCCGTCACATGATGCACGGTTTGATACGGCACCATCCGGGTCACCGTTTGTGGCACGGCCCGGGTCACCTGATACGGGACGGCCCGGGTCTTGGCCTGCGTGACGCACGTTGTTTCGGCAATTTGCTTGGTGACCGGTTTCGGCACCCAGACCATCTGGTAGCCGCCTTCATCGACGGTGACGGTCTTCGTCGTCGTGACGGGAACGCGTTCCAGATAAGTCTCATTGCGGACATGGGTTTCGGTCACCAGCTTCGTGGCGGTGAACTGCTCGGCCCGCACGTGGGTTTGGACGACAGCACGCGTGCGGGCACATTGGCAAGCGGCCATCGGCTGCGTGCAGGTCTCACAACACCCCGGTCGGTGCAGGGGGAAGACCTGAGCCAGCAGGGATGCGGGGGCGACTACGCCAACCGTGGCGACGCAGAGTAACCAACTCGACAGATGTTTCATGACGGTTCTCACGGCCCGCAAAGCACACAGATACCCCACTCTGACACGAGGGGATCGTCGTCATGATCGGTTCTTGTCGCTCGATTCCTTCAAGTCGATTCTCTGCGCCCGCCGGAGTGAATGTGCTCGACCGTTGATTTTTACAGCGGCAGCATCCGTGGAAGGCAGTGAGAAGCAGCCGAATTGGCCGCAGTGCGAATCGGCTGCCTGTCAATTCGGCGAGCAGTGCCTGTCGATTGGGCATCTGGCATGCCGTGAATTTCGTGACTCTGCGGAATTGCAAAAATGACAATTCTCCGGGGGAAAGCGCGGAAGAGGACGATCACATCGAGATTTCTCGCCAAAAACACATCAGCAGATTCGATTTTGACACCGGACAGGTGGTGTCCCGAATACGATTCCTATTGCAGCGACACGATACAGTCACCTATTTTGATGTGTCCATGTTGTCCGCCCCGCGATTTGCGAGGCACCATCATCGGTCACAAGGAGGCTGAACTACGATGGGAAATTCCACGCTGCTGCCGATAGCAACGTTGCTGATCGCCGCCGGTCTGGCCGGTTGGCTGGCCCGCCCTTTCGCTGATTGCCGAGCGTTTGGTGAAGAACCGGCCGTGGTGTCGGCGGTCGCGATCGATCAGCAGCACGTTCAACTCACGCCGGTTGTCACTCAGAATCGGGGTTCGCTGGTGATCGCTGGTGGGGGTGCGCTTCCCAAGGTGATCTACGAAAAGTTCCTGGAACTCGGCGGCGGTCTGGAAGGAAACCTCGTGATTGTGCCGACAGCGAGCATGATCGCTGACGCTCCCGATATTCTCTCGCGCTTGCCGATCTGGCGAGAACTCCATCCCGGCCAAATCACGGTGTTGCACGCCGAGACGCGTGAACAATCATGCGAAGAGGCTTTTTGCCGTCCCCTCGAAACAGCCACCGCCGTGTGGTTTATCGGCGGTGATCAGAATCTGATCGCCGAACGGTATCTTGGCACTCCCGTCGAACCGGCATTACATCGGGTTCTCGAACGAGGCGGCGTGATTGGCGGCACTTCGGCGGGTGCGGCAATCATGTCCCGGGTCATGATTGCCGGCGGTCGCACCACTCCCCTGCTGGCAACCGGCCTGGGGTTTCTTCCCGAGACCATTGTCGATCAGCACTTCATCAAGCGGAATCGGAAAGACCGGTTACATGCGGCGTTGAAACTGCATCCCCATCTCGTGGGCGTCGGCATCGACGAAGACACGGCGGTGGTTTGTCACCCGGATGGACTCGAAGTGATTGGCAATTCGAGTGTTTTGCTCTGTCTCGGAGCTACGTCCAATCGTGCCGAGATTACGGAAACGATTGCTACCGGACAGAAGTTTGATCTTCGTCCGTGGGCGATTGCCGCATCGGGTCGGGCCCGTCATGGTGCGTATTCGATTGCCGGTACGCGACCGGTGCCCAACCTGCTGAAGGGGGCGGTTGTGATTGCCGGTCCACGGCCTCCGAAGGAAGCCGTGCAGGAATTCCTGACCGCCGCCGGGGGGAAGGATGCGAACCTGGTGCTCGTCTCCGAAACGAAAGAGACCGCGGAAAGCGAGAACCGGCTGCGGGAATACTTCGCGGAAATGGGAGCCGAAAACCTGATGGTCTGCTCGGCGACCGATTCCGACACCATGAGCGATCCGAAGACCGCGGAAACGTTCGCGCGGGCTCAGGGTGTGTGGTTTGTCGGTGCAGAAGAAGAACGGTTGCTCGATCTGGTGGTCCGTTCTTCGTTGCGGAAAGTCGTGGGTGAAGTGCTGGCCCGAGGTGGCGCCATTGGTGGTTCCTCCGCCGGGGCAACCATTCATGGCGACGGCATGGTGCGGCGTAAATCCGCGGCCTCTGCGAACACTGTCCCGGCCAATTCCCACGAATCCGGTTTGGGCCTGCTCACGGGCCTCGTCATCGATCAATGTGTAGAAGACGAAGCCACCGATACCATGGCAACCGCATTGCGGGATCGTTTTCCGAACTGTATCGGTCTGGGGCTGAAAGAATCGGCAGCCGTGGTGGTCCGCGGCCACACCATGCATGTTGTTGGCAGCGAACCGGTGTCGGTCTACAACAACGCCCGGTCGGGTGAAGTCGAGCAGGCGGATCAGAAGATTCCCGCTGGTCAGACGTACGATTTTGTTGCCCGTCGCGTCGTCACCGCTGCCATCGAGTCAACGCGATAGTGGCCCCGTGAAGCCCAGTGATTGCTATCCCTGGGGATGATTCACGCCGTCGCGGGCAACGTTTGCGACCAGCAATCCCGAATTGCGGCCAGCTTTCGTTCAATGGTCCGCGGCGACATGACCATCGTTTCGGCGATTTCCTCGTTGATGTAGCCTTCCAGTCGCAGGGTGGCGATCCGGCGGAGTGTGTCATCCGGCAAGCGTGCGAGCAGGTTCGTGCATTCTTCGTCCATCGCGGCAATGAGGTCGGGAGTCGGTGACTGCGACAGGAACTGATCGAAGTTTCCGGGAACATCGCCGTCGCTGAACAAGACCGAATCGCCGCGGACCTGTCCACCTCCCCGTTTGTGCGTCATCTGTTTGCGGATCTGATCGACCGCCTTGCGGCTGGCCAGGGCGACGAGGATTTGCCACAAGTCGTCGCGGCTATCGAGCCGTTCAAACCGTCCGTCGGCCACCCCCATGCACAAGCTCTTGAAAGCCGTGGCGGCGACATCTTCCTCGTCGGCAACCCGGCGGGAACTGCCGCCGAGACGCCGTCGCGCGACCCCGACCAGTTGCTGGAAAAAGTGGTCCCACAGCGGCTGTGCTGCGGCGGTGTCGCCTGCTTTCAGACGGTGAATCCAGAAGGTGATCGACTGATCAAAAGGATCGCTCATCGGTCGAATCTCACGGAAACCGGCCCGACTTTTTCGTCATCTTACGAAATCGCGGACCAATAGCGAGACTATCGCGCGGCTTGAGCCACCCCAACGACAAATCCGAACCCGATGGCGCGAGCCTTGCCGGAGTGTCAAAGAAAATTTCCGAAACCCCGATTTGACCGACTCAAGAACGTGACCTAGGCTTCACGAATGCATCCTTTCCGTAACGGAGGGGAATTGCCAGAGGATGGCATTTTTATTGGTATCTACACGTCGTATTGCGAGGCCGACCATGCAGCCCCTCCGCCGCTTTCTCAGCAATGACGACGGAACCACCGCTGTGGAATATGCGGTGATGCTGGCGCTGATTCTGTTGGTGTGCATCGTGGGCGTCTCCGCGTTCGGCAACTCGCAGGATAGCTATTGGGGCCGCATCAACGGCGAAATGAACGACCACGGCATCGGCCCATAGCGACTGGTCGAATCCATTGTTGATGTCCAGAAGCCCAGGGAATGCCTTCCCTGGGCCGTTTTCATTTCTGCCCGCGCGCGGATCGGGTATCGTGTCCCCCATGCAACAAAGAGGACTGTCATTGTGGGGACACATCGATGTCGCGCGGTTTACCCGGATTGCTGCTTGTCTGCATCTGTCTCGTTAGTAACATCGCCACGGCCGCGCCGCCGAACATCATCGTCGTGCTGACTGATGACCAGGGCTACGGCGATCTGTCGTGTCACGGCAATCCGATTCTGAAAACGCCGCACCTCGACAAGATGCATGCGGAAAGCGTGCGGTTTACCGACTTTCATGTCAGCCCGACGTGTGCCCCGACGCGATCGGCCCTGATGACCGGTCGGCACGAGTTCAAGAATGGCGTCACGCATACCATCTTTGAACGCGAACGGCTCACGCTGAAGGCCACAACGCTCGCGCAGGTGCTGCAATCCGCGGGGTATCAAACGGGCATTTTCGGCAAGTGGCATCTCGGTGACGAGAATCCGTATCAACCCGATAAACGAGGCTTTGACGAAGTTTTCATTCATGGCGCGGGCGGCATCGGTCAAACCTACCCCGGCAGTTGCGGTGACGCTCCCAAAAACAGTTACTTCGGGCCCGTCATCAAGCACAACGGCCAGTTCGTCAAAACGGAAGGGTATTGCACCGACGAATTCTTCCAGCACGCCATCGCGTGGATGGACAAAGCCCGGACCGACAAGAAACCGTTCTTCACGTGGATCGCGACCAATGCCCCGCACGGGCCGCTCGATATCACGCCCGAGTACGCAGCGATCTACAAGGATCAAGTCCCGGCGAATGTCGCGAAGTTCTTCGGCATGATCGCAAACATCGACGACAACATCGGCAAGCTGCAGGCGTTTCTGGCCGAGAAGCAGCTTGATGACAACACTCTCGTCATCTTCATGAACGACAACGGGGGAACCGCGGGCGTGCCGACATTCAATGCCGGGATGCGTGGGGCGAAAGCGACACCGTGGGAAGGTGGCACCCGCGGGGCGTCCTTCTGGCGATGGAAGAACACGCTGACGCCGGGGAATGTGACGGCGTTAACGGCGCACATTGATGTCTTCCCGACCTTAGCCGAAATTGCCGGAGCGAAGTTATCGGATGCGGTTCAAAAGCAGGTTGAAGGTCGCAGCTTGATGCCGCTGTTGAAGAATCCACAGGCGTACTGGGGTGAGCGGTTTCTCTTCACACAGACGGGCCGATGGGATCCCAAGACTGATGGTCGGCAGGCCAAACGCGAAAACGCCGCCGTGCGGTGGCGGAGTTACACGCTGGTTGCCACGCCGAAGGAAACGCAGGGCGAATGGCAACTGTTCGATCTCGCCACCGATCCGGGGCAGAAACTGGACATCGCGAAATCTCAGCCGGAGATCGTGAAGAAACTCTCCGAGGTGTATGACGAATGGTGGGACAGTCTGCCGCCGTATCTCGTCAACGAGCAGCAAACGGGGCCGAAGTGGAATCCCTTCCACGAACAATACTGGCGTCAATACCGCGGCCCGGGACCAAACAATGCCCCGGTGCCGGATGGATTCGCGTTGCCATGAATGTCGAAGGCAGAATGACGAATGTCGAATGAAGAATGATGCAGCGTCGGCGGTTCCTCTTTCGACATTCGTCATTTTCGTGTCATCGCCGCCATCATCACTCCCGCGGCGACGGATGCATTGAGCGACCCCACTGCCCCTTGCGGCGCGATCCGGCAGACATCGTCGCACAGGTCGAGAGTTAAGCGTCGCAAACCCTGTTCTTCGTTGCCGATGACCAGCATCCAGTGCCGATCATGGGGGATTTCTTGAACATCGCGCGGGGCGTGTTCGGAGCTGCCGAGAATCCATAAACCGGCCGTCTTGGCGGCCTTCAACGCAGACGCGAGGTTGGAGACCTGTGCGAAAGGAACATGCTCCATCCCGCCGGATGCAACATCGTACGCCGTGCCGGTGAGCGGAGCCGAGCGGTCTTTGGTAAGGATCACACCGCGGATACCGAAGAAAGCGGCTGATCGAAAAATCGCGCCGACGTTGTGCGGGTCTTGCAGGCAATCGAGCGCGAGCCATACGCCGAACGGTTGCTCCAGATTCGACCACTGCATCTCGACCGGCGACTCGGCATGCTCGCGAATGGTCGCCGACGCGGCGCTGGTCCGTTCGTGTTTTTCCAGCTTGTTGAAACGGCTGCCGGTCGACTCAGCGAGATCGGTGCGGACGGGGATGCCCGCGGTTCGAGCCAGGTCACCCACTTGCGTCCACGCCTCCGAAGGCCGATGCGGGGGTAGCCGAACCTCCAGCACATCATGCGGTCGGCAGGCCAACGCAGCGAGAACACTGTGGGGGTTTTTGAGCGTGAGGGACATGAAGTTGATTCTTGTTGTGAGGAATGTCGAATGTCGAAGGCGGAATGTCGAAAGCACAAATCTTACGTCTTTATTCGTCATTCTGCCTTTTACTTGTTCCCATGCAGAGCCTGGGAACGAGGTAGGTCTTTCCTCTTCATTCGACATTCCTCATTCGTCATTCTGCTTTCGTCCTTCGGATTTTTGTCTCAGCACTTCATAACACACAATTCCCGCGGCGACGGCGGCGTTGAGGGAACCGAGGTGATTGGCCATCGGGATTCGCACCGGCAACGTGCAACGTTCCAATAATGCGGCGTCGACACCATGGCCTTCATTGCCGATGATAATCGCAATCGGCGGACGTAAATCCGCGGCGAAGATTGTGTGCTCGGCTTTCTCGGAGGCCGCAACGATCTTCATGCCCCGATCACGCAGAGAATCCATCGCTTTCACCAGATTCGCCACGCGCGCGATCGGCAGCAGATTCACGGCTCCCGCGGAACTCTGCACCACCTGGCGATTGATCGCCGATTGTTTCGTCTCGCCGACGAGAACGGCTTCCACACCCAGGCCCACCGCCGAGCGGACCATCGCCCCGAAGTTGTGCGAATCGTGAATCCGGTCCAGCACCAGCCACACGTTGACGGTTCCGCACAACTCGTCGAAAGACGCATACGGATATTCCGGCAACCGCACGGCGATGCCTTGGTGTTCTTCTGAGCGGCAGCGCTTCGCCAGGTCCGCGTCACATTCCTTGATCAACGCCACCGAATGTTGCTGTGTGTACTGGTAGACCTCTTGGGTGATCTCCGGCGGACAACGCGGGGACACCGCAACTTCGAACGGAATCCAACGACCCGCCCGCAAGGTTTCCATCACTGCGTGCCGGCCCCATAGCCACGCTCGATTGTGGTTCGTGCCGCGAGTCGATTTCGATTCCCGTGCCATCTCAATCCGGTCTTCGCCCCCGGTTAATGACCGGGGGAATGCAGGCTTCTCGACTTCAAATCGTCGAGGGAGAGAATCACCCGAGGAACATCCCCCGGTTCGCCACCGAGATTACTCGATCACGTCCACCAGACGCGACAGACTGACGATTTCGTTTTGGCGGACGGACAGCCGCTGACGATTCGCGCGGATTCCATGGCGGCGGGCCTGCAGCACATACAGATCTCGCGTGGTTTTGCTGTCACGGAGATCGTGGCAATCGGCGTCGGTCAACGTGGCGAAGTGCGTGTCGACCCGTTCGAGAGTGCCGATGATCACGTACTGGCTGACAACATCCAGTACCACTTCCTGCCCGCGGAATTCGTCCCAGATGGTGGCGTCGGCCATGTTCGCTATCCCCGGTGGTTTGTTCGGAGATTATAGCACTGGGTGAATCGGCGTGGGCCGCGAAACCGCAAAGCGGATGGTCATGCGATGTCGAAAAAACGGGCTTGGCGGAAACACGAAATCCGAAGGAAGCACCAATTGACCAATGACAAAACGTGCCGATGACGGCGCGATTTGCCCATTTGGAAATTGAGATTTCCTTCGGATTTCGTGCTTCGAGCTTCGGATTTCTTACTTGTGGTACCCGAGCCGCGTGATCACCGAGTGTAGTTCCTCGAACGTGATGAACCGGCGGCGGTGTTCGAGTTTGTACTGGTCGATCGCGTTGCCTAATTCGGCAATTTCCGGACGGTCGGCATTAGGCGTCGCGCGGAACTGACGGCGTTCCGGCCCGCCGTGACTGTGGTCATTGCTGCCGCGACGATCCACGAACGGGCGAGTGTTCTGTTCGAGAACGGTTTCCATTACGATACTCCCTGGCGGTTTGACTCACACGAAGCCTATGTCATGACCGACCGGCGGGATTCTCTACGACTCTTCGGCGGTCCGGTTCCGGGAGAATTCCAACTCTCATGAGTACGAAAATAACGATTCTCGGCAGTGGAGCGATGGCAACGGCTTGCTCGATTTTGCTGGCCGAGCACGATGATCAGGAAGTTGCCATCTGGGCACGCAACCCGGCCCACGCCGAACAAATCCAGTCCGCTCGCGAAAACAAGCGGTTGCTGCCCGGGGTGCGACTCCCCGATAAGGTGACCGTCACGGCCGATCTGGAACAGGCACTCGACGGCTCGGAATATCTCGTCGCGGCGATTCCCACGCAGTTCCTGCGGTCGTCGTTGAATGAAATCCGTGGATATCTGAAATCGAATCGGCCCGTGATCAGCGTGATCAAAGGGCTGGAAAACGAAACCTTCCTGCGACCGAGTGAAATCATTGCCGAATCGCTCGGCAGCCGGGCCGTGGTCGCGCTGAGCGGTCCGAGTCACGCGGAAGAAATTGCCCGGCGACTTCCTGCCACCGTGGTTGCTGCCAGTGGTGATTTAGGGCTCGCACGGCAGGTTCAGAAGATGTTCAACACGGAACGCTTCCGCGTCTACACGAACCTGGATCTCATCGGCGTCGAAATGGCCGCTGCGTTGAAAAACGTGATTGCCATCGCCGCGGGGATTTCCGATGGCCTCGGTTTTGGCGACAACGCCAAGTCGGCTCTGATGACGCGCGGGTTAGTGGAGATGACCCGTTTCGGGACGCGCTTTGGCGCGGAAGCATCGACGTTCACCGGTCTGGCCGGGATGGGCGACTTGATCACCACCTGCGTGAGTCCGTACGGACGCAATCGCAGTGTGGGGGAACGACTCGGCAAAGGGGAAACGCTGGATCAGATTCTGACGACGATGGCCGCGGTGGCCGAGGGCGTTGCCACGGCAAAGAGCGTTTTCGAGGTTTCCGAGCAGGAAGGGATCGAGATGCCGATCACGTCGGAAGTTTACCGCGTCCTGTTCGAGAAAAAGTCCCCCGCGGCGGCCACGCATTCGTTGATGCTACGCCCGTTACGGGCGGAATGATGGGAGGTCAAGTGCTGAGGGTCAGGTGTCAAGTGCCGAATTAGGCCGGGCGCTGTGGTCCGACATGCATTGCTCTCTAGTCCGGCACTTGACACTTGGCCCTTAGCACTTGACCCTCCGGAGCGTTCCATGTCCCTTCATCCTCTCGCCGGTCAACCTGCGCCGGCTTCCATGTTGATTGATGTGGCACAGCTCGAACGGGCGTATTACGACGGTCGCCCGGATGCATCGAACCCCGCGCAGGCCGTGAGTTTCGGCACGAGCGGGCATCGGGGGACATCGCGCGATGGCACTTTCACCGAAGCGCACATCGCGGCGATCACGCAGGCGATTTGCGAGTACCGTGCCGCGCAGGGTTACACCGGGCCAGTGTATCTTGGTAAAGACACGCACGCGCTCTCGTCCGCGGCGCAGCGAACGGCGATTGAGGTTCTCGCGGCGAACGGTGTGGCGACGTTGATTCAGCGCGATGATGAAGTCACGCCAACGCCGGTGATTTCGCATGCGATTCTCAATCACAATCGCGGCCGCAAGACGGAACTCGCGGACGGCATCATCATCACGCCATCGCACAATCCCCCGGAAGACGGCGGCTTCAAGTACAACCCGCCCAACGGTGGTCCGGCGGACACCGACGCCACCGGCGTCATTCAGAAGCGGGCGAACGAACTGCTGAAGAGCGGCAACTCCGCCGTGAAGCGGATACCGTATGAACGTGCCGTCAACACTTCCACAACGCAGCAGAAAGATTTCGTTTCCGGTTACGTGAATGAGCTGGACCAGGTCATCGACATGTCCGCGCTCCGTGGGGCCAAGTTGAAACTCGGTGTTGATCCGTTGGGCGGTGCGAGCCGGTTGTATTGGCAGCCGATTGCCGAGCGGTACGGCCTCGACATCACTATCGTCAATAACAAGGTCGATCCGCAGTTCGGGTTCATGACGGTCGATCACGACGGCAAGATTCGTATGGATTGTTCGAGTCCCTGCGCGATGGCCGGACTGGTGAAGCTCAAGGATCAATACTCGTTGGCCTTCGGCACGGACCCCGACGCCGACCGGCATGGCATCGTCACGCCGTCGCTGGGGCTACTGAACCCGAACCATTACCTCGCGGTGGCGATTCGGTATCTCTACACGCACCGCCCGAAGTGGCCCACGTCGTTATCCATCGGTAAGACGCTTGTCAGCAGCGCGCTGATCGATCGCGTCGGCGCGGACTTGGGTCGCAAGGTGTATGAAGTCCCTGTCGGTTTCAAATGGTTCGTCGACGGTCTCTACAACGGTACGCTCGGTTTTGGTGGCGAAGAAAGCGCCGGAGCGAGTTTCCTGCGTCACAACGGTACCGTCTGGTCCACCGATAAGGATGGGCTGATTCTCTGCCTGCTCGCCGCAGAAATCACTGCGGTGACGGGCAATGACCCCGGTCAACACTACTTGGAACTTGCGGCGAAGTACGGCGCGCCGCACTACACGCGGATCGACCAACCCGCGTCGCCGGCCGAGAAGGATGTGTTGAAAAAGTTGTCTCCCGTCGCCGTGAAAGCGGAGACCCTCGCCGGTGAACCCATCACCGCAAAACTGACCGCCGCCCCCGGCAATAATGCGGCCATCGGCGGACTGAAAGTCGTCACCGATGCGGGATGGTTCGCCGCGCGGCCGTCGGGGACAGAGAACATCTGCAAAATTTACGCCGAAAGCACTCGTGATGCGGCGCACCTTGATCGCATTGTGAGTGAAGCGAGAGAAATTGTGACCGCTGCCCTCACCGCCGCCAAAGCCTGACGAACAGTGCCTTTAGTGATTGTCAAACCGGTCCGTAGCCTCCTCCTACAGCGAGATCACTATGACCAGCTTTGAAATATTCCTGCAAGCGCTCGGTCAGGCAACGAATCGGGATGGCGTTCTCGGCGAGGAGTGTCTGGAATATCCGCCTCAAGAGAATGTGGATTACGAGGACACTCCAGAAAACGCGGTGGTCTTCGGTTGGATGGGAGTCGACGGAGTCCACTACGCGATTCTGAAAATCGAAGGTGCCATCCGTAACGAGTCCCCCGTGATTCACGTCTCGCCGATGGATGGAGAGCCTTATTCACTTCTCGCTCCTACGTTCACGGATTATCTAGCCATCGCGTGCGATACCGATCGAAACACCATTGAAAACCTGCTGGCGAATGAAATATCCGGAACGGCCTCATTGCTCGATTTCATGCGAGCGCGCTTCGACCAATCTCGATTCTGGGTCGAAGACATTGACCGAGACATAGGGCTGTATCGGAGCATGATCGTTCCCAAAACGAACCGTCAATAATGCTCACGAACGTTGGTGGGCACAGCTTTCAACCCGTGGTCCGCAGTCCCGACGCCACGCCTTGAATCGTTAACCGCACGAGTTGCCCCAAACGGTCGGCGACATCTTCTTTGCCCTCTTCCATCGCGGTGCGCATGCGGCGGATGAGTTCGATTTGAATCAGGTTCAGCGGATCGACCGATGGGTTCCGTTCGAGGATGGATTGCTGCAACCACGGTGTTCCCGCGAGCAACGCCGGTTGACGGGTGACCATCAGCACCACGGCCTGGCTGCGGTGAAATTCTTCCTGAATCAGTTGCCAGACCTGCTGCCCGTCCTCCCGGTCGGCGGCGAGTTCGGCATATCGCTGGGCAATGCCGAGGTCCGCTTTTGCCAGTGCGAGGATGGCATTATCAATGACTGCCTGGAATAACGGCCAGCGGTCGTACATCTCCTGCAACGGTCCCCAATCGTTGTTATTGACCTGCACGTGATCCCAGAGCGCCGTGCCTAAACCGTACCACGCGGGGATAAATTGGCGACTTTGGGTCCATGCGAATGTCCACGGAATCGCTCGCAGATCGGATAGCGATTTGCGTTCGCGCCGCCGGGAAGGCCGCGAACCAATCGGCAACCGTTCGATTTCTGAAATCGGCGTGGCCTGATCGAAGTAGTTCAGAAAGCCGGGGTGTTCGACCAGTTTGCGGTAGTACCGGTAGGACTGTTCGGCGAGGTGGTCCATCAGCTCGCGCCATTCTGTCGGCGTTGGTTCTTCCGGTCGGTTGGAGACGAGTAGCGTGGCCCACGTCACTTGTTCGAGATGCCGGGCCGCGATGCGCGGGTCGTCGTAACGTTCGGCGAGGACTTCCCCTTGCTCGGTCATACGGAGGGCGCCGCCGACCGATTGCGGTGGCAGCGACATGATCGCTCGGGCGGCCGGTCCGCCGCCGCGACCTAACGCTCCGCCGCGACCGTGAAAGACGACCAGTCGGACGTTGTGCTTCGCTGCGACTTCCGCCAGGCGATCCTGCACACGGAACAGTCCCCATTGGGCGGCGAGGTAACCGCCGTCTTTGGTGCTGTCGGAGTAGCCAACCATCACGACTTGTTCGGGCTGAGCCAAGCCGCTGGTGGCCAGATAGCTTTGATATGCGGGAATGCTCAACATCGCATCGAGAATCTCGGGACCGTTGCGCAGATCGTCGATGGTCTCAAACAGCGGGATAATTGGCAGATAAGCGACTGGACGGCTGCCATCGCTGGGGGTGGCTTTCCAGGCCCACTGCCACATCCATAACACGGCGAGAACATCGCTCGGTTTATGAGTCATGCTGATGACGTGACCGCCCAATCGACCGGTGCCGTGGGAGCGAACAATCCGCACCAGCAACTTGAACAGCGACAATGTTTCCTTGGCTTGATCGGATAAACCGGGCTGCATCAACTCGTTGCCGGCTGTCGGTGGGGTCGACAGAATCCCTTGCCGCGCGGCTTCATCGGTGGCGGTGAAATCGGGACATTGACCCGTTCGACGGAGCACTTCCGTCAGCACGTCGACATGCACGCGGGAATCCTGCCGAACATCGAGGGCCGCGAACTGCAAACCGAACGTGGCGATCTGGTCCATCCACGCCTCAATGTGGGTGGCGACAATCCGCTCGCCGCGATGAGTTCGCAGACTGACGGCGAGCTTTTCCACATCGGCGGCCAACTCGGTCCCGGTGCGATAGCCCACACCTTCGGTCGCGGTCCCTGCCGCTGCCGCAAGGGTGGCCTCGAGCTTCACTTCGATAATCTTCAACCAGCGGCGATAGACTTCGACCTCGGCAATCGGAGACACCGCGGCCCGCATGCCGGACGATTTTTGCAGTACGAAGTCCAACGCCTGATGGAACACCGGATCGACTTCGATTTGTCGTTCGGACATCACCAGCAGTTGGGCCAGTTTCCGACAGACACCGAGGTGCCGTTCAACCGCACTGCGGCGCAGAAGCTCAAGGGCCTGACCGGTGACTTCGTGGGTAACGAAGGGATTGCCGTCGCGGTCCCCACCGATCCACGAACCGAAGACGATAAACGGGGGGATGCGAAAGGTGGTGCCCGGATACGCCGCGGCTAGTGCTCGCCGCATGTCGCGACGCAGTGCCGGCAGCACTTCCCACAAACCGTCGAAGAAGAACAGCCCCCGTTCGACCTCGTTCATCACGGTGGGACGTTGGGGGCGGATGGAATCAACCTGCCAGAGCAACGTCAGGTCACTCAGCAGTCGGTCGACGAACTCGGTATGTTCGCTCGGCAGCAGATCGGGGCGTTGGTCATTCTGCAAAGATTGCCGAAGTTGCCGCAGGATGCGACGCGTGGTGCGACGTTTCGCTTCGGTGGGATGGGCGGTGAAAACCAGATCAATCCGCAGCTTATCGAGGGCCTGTTGCATGGTCTCGGCGGACATGCCGGCGACATGCAGCAACCGGATCGCGTCACCAATCGATTCCGGACGAGCCCGGTCGCCGGCGGTTCGTTCCCGTTCTCGCAGCACGCGGACCCGTTGCAGGTCTTCCGCGAGATTGGCGAGATCGAACGAAACGCTGAGCGCCCGCACGGCGATGGCGATCTCGGCTTCGTCCATGTCGCGGATTTTTTGAGCCAGCCGTTCCCCGGAACTAGGCAACCCGACGCGTCGTTCCTGTGCGAGCTGCCGGATCTGTTTCAACATCTGGGCAAACGCGGACCCCGTCTGTTCGACGAGGACGTGTTCCAGCAGCGAGTTGAGTGTTTCCACATCTTGACGGAGCACCGCGGGGGAATTCATGGAGACGTTCTTGTTTCAGGGACGGTCTGGCCGCCGGACATCGTAGCCGATGGCGTACCATTTCCGCTCATTTTGTGATCATCGCAGTTTAGTCGCGACCCGCAGTCCACGGAGGGGAACACGCTGTATGGGGAAACAGGCGAGTCTGAACTTCGCCCAGTGCCCCCCCATCGGGGTCGCGGTTAAACGAGGGTTGTTTATACCATGCGAGATTTACGCGCAGGGTTGCGACAATTCTGTGCAGGCCGTGAGGTTGGCAATCTGCGGAGTGGTCAGCCGCCCGTCGGGCGATTACAACTCGTGTGCAGCACGAATGAGAAACTTGCGGAGCGGAAGAGATGGACGGCGAATACGATGTGCTCGTGATTGGAACCGGCCCCGGCGGCGAAGGGGCGGCGATGCAAGCCGTCAAACATGGCCGCACGGTGGCAGTGATCGAGCGCGACATCCAGATCGGCGGAAGCTGCACGCACCGCGGCACCATCCCCAGTAAAGCCCTGCGGTACGCGATCTTTCAGCTTACCGAGGTCAACTCGAACCCGCTGTTCCGGGAAAAAGGGATCACGGTCGACTTCATGCTGCCCGAACTGCGTCGGCGGGCGAAGTCGGTGATCGATCAACAAGTCCGTGTTCGGACGACGTTTTATGACCGCAACGACGTGCCGATTCATACGGGATCGGCGCGGTTCGTAGATGAGCATACCATCGAAATCGTCCAGGAAGACGGTGGCAAGCATCAACTCCGCGGCGAAAATATTGTGATTGCGACCGGGGCACGGCCGTACCGTCCTGCCCATGTGGATTTCAATCACCCACGGATTTTCGACAGCGACACGATTCTGCAATGCAACCTCGATCTCAAATCGGTCACGATCTACGGTGCGGGGGTTATCGGCTGCGAATATGCCTCGATGTTCCGCAATCTCGAAATGAAGGTGAACCTGATCAACAACCGCGATCGGCTGCTCGATTTTCTCGACGAGGAAATTGTCGACGCGCTGAGCTATCACTTGCGCGAACGGGGTGTGGTGATTCGTCACCGCGAGGAATGCGACAAGGTGGAGCCGCGCGATGACGGCGTGGTGATGCATCTCAAATCGGGTAAACAGATCAAGACCGATATTCTCTTGTGGGCTGCGGGCCGGACGGGGAATTCCGATGGAATGAACATCGAAGCCGTCGGCATCAACCCCGATTCGCGCGGCAACATTCCGGTCAACGAACATTTCCAAACCACGCAGCCGCACATCTATGCCGTGGGGGATGTGATTGGACCGCCCGCGCTCGCCAGTGCGGCATATTCACAGGGGCGATATGCATCGAGCCACATCATTGGTAAGGATGTCCCACGGCCGACGTTGGAGATTCCCACGGGGATTTACACCAGCCCGGAAATCAGTTCGCTGGGCAAGACCGAGCGCGAATTGACCGAGGCGAAGATCCCGTACGAAGTCGGCCACACGAACTTCCGCAGCCTCGCGCGGGCGCAGATTACCGGCCGCACGGTGGGCATGCTAAAGATCCTGTTTCATCGAGAAACATTGGAGATCCTCGGCATTCACTGCTTCGGAGCGAATGCGTCGGAAATCATTCACATCGGTCAGGCGGTGATGGCGATGCCGCTGCCGCACAATTCCCTGCTGTACTTTGTGAATACGACGTTCAATTATCCCACGATGGCCGAAGCGTACCGCGTTGCCGCTCTCAATGGTTACAACCGCTTGCTCTAGCGGCTTGCCGTTTCACGCTGCGTGTTGTTAATTGCCAATGTTATCGATTGCCGATCGGTTCCAACCGATATTTTGACTTTCGCGCTTCATCGAGAATCGCCTGCAATAGAGCGAGATCGATATCCTGATCCGCCCCGAGGCTTTCCCACGACACCAGATCGTGATGCCATTTGCGTTGCTTGTTGTTCTCGATGTCCGTCTCCGACGACGGTCGCGGTGCATACCGCCATCCACCCATGAGCCGTTCCGCAACCCAGCGGGAATGCTCCATCTGCGCGAGAACATTCGCTGTGGCGGGATCGATCGGCGGTAATTTCGTTGTGCTCGCAGTCGCAGTTCTGGCGAGCGGGTTCACCAGTCGGTAACCGAGATGAGCGAGCTTCAGGTCGAAATGATCGGCGAACTGACGATTGGATTCCCGGTATTCTTCGCGAACCTCATCCCAAGCCTCGGGTGATGACTTTGTTCCGGCCGCGACCGCCCGTTGTTGATAATATTGATGGACAACCCGCGCCAGTTGTTCACGTTGCGGATTAAGCACTTCTTCCAAACCCGCCGTATCGCGGCAGGCGCCGAAGGGAATGATCATCGCTTGTCCGGCCAGCGCCTTTGCCAGCGCCGGTTGTCGCGGCAACCAGACAAAGATCGGAATGAGGTTGCCACCCAGGCGATCGAGCGTGTCACGCAATCGCACCGCGTCGTGAAAGTTCGCGCGGTCGTGCTGTCCACAAACGAAAATCACTGGCTTCACCGTGACGTTCGGATCGCGAACACTGGCGAGCAACTCCTTCGAGAAGGACTCATCGCCCATGTCGGGGGGCAGCGCGCGAAACTGGGCATTGGCTACATAATCAATGGCTTCCTGTTGTTCGCTTGCCATACTTGCCGGAACGCTTTCCTCGCGGCAGGACCAGAGATCGCGCGCGTGATCGAATTGCGTGACCCCCACCGAGTTCTCATCCCAAGCCGTGAAACGACCGAACCGCGAGAGAAATTCTCGCGCCAGCCGTGCGTAGTCCTGGTCGGCGATGGTGAACCGGTTCCGCTTGAGATTCGGAAAGTGCCCCAGTCGTGCCAGAGTGACAGCGAGTGCCCGGCCCATCGTGCCAAAGCCGAGAATCACAAAGTGGGCGACTTCATCGGACGACTTCGGTGCATACGGCCATAACTGTTTTGTCGCGACATGTGTTGCCGAGGTGCGGGCCACGCTGAAAATGGACAAGTCCAGCAGGGATTTAGCGGGAAACGTGCGGGACAGTGCGCGAAAGGCTTCGGCGAGTTTCACATCTTGCAAGTGCAGACCGATCCGCAAGGGAACCACTCGTCCCTGCCGATGCCGCACGCGCGGCTGAGGCTGCAAAATCTCGGCCAGTTCCGCGGCGATTTCCAGATTCGTGCCGTCATCGCCGGTGACGATAAAGACGGTCTTCGCACAGTGCGCTCTGGCTTCTCGTAACGCTTCGCTCCGAGAAGCATCGCGGAGAACAATATCGGCGCCCATGCGTCGCGCTTGATCGAGCCCGACATTCTGCTCGTCGCGCTCGATGACCACAACGCGTCGGGACAGGCCGGCCGCGTGCAAGTCTTCCAGAAGCTGCACGCCGATTTGTCCGAGACCGCAAATCACGGTGTGCCCTGTGCGCGTCATGCGGACGGGGAGTTGAGTGCTTTCGTGGAAGACCTTCGTCGCAACGGCGGCCGTCAGCACGACGAAGGTGATGGCTGCAAGAACCCGCGCGATGGCAAGCGCGACGTTATCCGGTTCTTCCGTTCCCGAATTGAGGATGAGCAATTGCACCGTGCGGTAGGCAGGAATGGTCCAATCGAACTCCACGCGGTTGTTAAGTTTGTTGAACTCGATGGTCTGCGTCACAAACCCGGTGAAGCCGAAGCCGATGGTCAGAACCGTCAGACCCAGCAAGAGGACGCTGACCCAATGACTACGGAATTCATGGCGGGATTCCGGTTGACGATGAGGATCGTGCTCCTGGGCCCGCGCAGAAGCGCGATCATCCGAGTCCGTCACGTCACTTTCCTTTCGATTTCGTCGCTCTTTTCACGGTCTTCTTTTTCACCGTCTTCGCGGGCGGAAGGATTTGGTAGCCGAGCGAGAGAATCGCCTTCAGTGTCTCCATCGCTGCCCGGCGATCGTAATCCTTTTCCTTCTCCGGAAGCCGATCGTACGGTACCAGACACGGGTTTTGTTTCCTCGCATCATCCCGTTTGTCGCCGAATGTCCAACCATCGGCCAGGCGTCCGGCCGACCAGACTTCGTGGGCATGTTCCGCCAGTTTTTCCTGCAGTCGAACCAGCAGTCGCGGCAACTTGACCGCGGCAGTATCAATCGGGTGTGGGATATATTCCATGCGACCAGAAGTCCTTTTCCATGCGGCGAACACGTATCCGGGTGGAAATCGTTCAACATCATTCTGCGATGCTCGGACGGGTTGTCAATCAACCGTCGTGAATCTGGATTCCGTCGAGTCGCGCGGTCGCTATCGGCAAAATCGGAACGATCGTTTTTGGCCACAAGTCCGCCCGGAGTGGCTTTCATTATGGGAAAACCACCTATTTGGTGACGAACGGGGGCTTTTGACTGCGGATGGTGTCGGAATCGTGAGCTACGGTTCAATGCTGACCGGAGAGTTTCGTTTTGTTTGCGTGCCTGGCCAAGCACAATTTCGTGGGACCATCGTATGCAACACTGGTTGTCTCAATTGCCGCGGAAGCGCTCGTTGGCCTCGCTGATAGGCTGCCAATGTCTAGCGCTGGGCATTGGCTTGTGGATGGCATGTCAGATGTTGAGCGTCGACGCCACCTCCAGGTTTCAGGGGACCGCTTCCGGAACGGAAATGTCTCCCTATCTGTCGACCGGCATTCTGTTCGTGTGGATTGCTTCCTTGCAGATGTTTTCGTTGATTCTTTACGTCCTCAGCGACGGCAAGAAGCAATCGGACCTCGAGCACGACTTCCGGCATCAGCAATCGCAACTCAACGGTGAACTGGTCCGCACGCGCGACGCCGTCATTTTCGGTTTGGCGAAGCTCGCCGAATCGCGCGATACCGACACCGGCTTTCACCTGGAACGTATTTCGGCGTACTCCACGCGACTGGCTCAGGCCATGCGGCGCGATCCGCGATTCCGCAACGAGATTTCCGCTCAATTCATTCGCGACATCGGCGTTTGCTCGGCGTTGCACGATATTGGCAAGGTGGGGGTCGAAGACGCCATCCTGCTCAAGCCCGGTTCATTAAGTCCCACGGAACGTCGCCGGATGCAGGAACATGCCCGCATCGGCGCGGAATGCATTTCGCAAATTGAGCGCCGTCTGGGTCAGGCAAACTTCCTGGAAACCGCTCGCGAAATCGCCTTACTGCATCATGAGAAATGGGACGGCACGGGCTATCCCGAAGGCCTTTCAGGATACACGATTCCCTTGTCGGCCCGCATCGTGGCGCTTGCCGACGTGTATGACGCGCTGTCCGTCGAGCGCTGCTATAAGCAACCGATTCCGCACGAAAAGTGCGTCGAGATTATTCGCACCGAATCGGGCAAGCACTTCGACCCGGCCATCGTCGATGTTTTCCTGCAGGTGCAGTCCGAGTTCGAACGCATCCGCGCGACCTATGCGGAGAAGGCCCACATCACGCAGGGAACCTGGCCCGCCGGGCGACAACGCGAAGTCTCGCACCAAATCGACGAACCGATCGGAGCCGGCGCGACATACATCGACATGTTCGCCGACACCAAGATCGACAACCTGCCGTTAGTAACGACAGGTTGATTCCCGCATTCCACTTTCCGGCGGTGCTCGCTGCGACGAAGACTCCTATTCCTTGCCAAGAAAAGACGAAACATGTTGTCGAGAGAGCCTGACGAACGAGTGAAGGACCGCCGCCGTGTCGAATGGATGCTCGTGGTCGTCACGCTGGGGCTCGTCTGCCTGCTGGGGATGACGATCGCCAGCAAAGCGGTCGTGCTCAATCTGTTCTACCTGCCGGTGGTGTGTGCCGGCTTCTTCCTGGGTCGCTATCGAGCCGGGGCGCTGGCATTCCTCTCGGTGATTGCCGCATCGGTGGTGGTGATGTCGGATGTCAAAGCCTTTGCGCTTTCCGCAGAACCGGTGGTAGTGCTGCTCACGCTGTGTATCTGGGGCTCGGTCCTCGGGCTGACGGCCGTCTTTGTGGGAACGCTGAGCGACGACCGCACGGCTAAGAACGCGGAAGCCCGAGAAGCGTACCTCGGTGTGGTGGAAGTGCTCAGTGCGTACCTGCAATCGGTCAATCCACGGTTACAGACACGGACCCGACGTGTGGCCGAACTCTCCGAAAAAGTCGGGCGTAAGCTGCGGCTGCCGGATCAGGAAGTCGACAACATTCGCGTGGCGGCACTCATGCTCGATATGGAATCGCTGGAAATCACCTCCCGCGTGATTCGCAAAGCGGTCGATGAAATTGAAGACGGCCCGGGTCTGCGGACATTGCCCGGCAGCGAATTAGTCCAATCGCTCGGTCGCGTGCTCACCGGTGCGTTTCCGATCGCCCAGAGTGTGGCCCAGGCGGATGATTTCAGCGGACGCCAAATGGATCAATCGCGCCCGCTGAGTGCCGAAGTGATTCGTGCTGTGCGGGCGTACTTGCAATTACTGCACCGCCCGCTCCCCACACATGACGGCGGTTCCATCGATGTCTTCGCCGAACTGGAATCGGACGACGTACTGGGCGTGCCGAGTGCGGTGATCGACGCTCTTCGCATCGTCACGGACAATGAACGGACCGATCACGTGTTGTCGGTCATCTCCGCCAGCGGCAGTCACCGCTTCGCCGCGGCAAATTGATCGCGCCGACATCATTCACAAATCAACCCTGAGACCCAGCCTTTCTTAAGGCTGGGTCTCTTCATTTACTCGACAGCGTCAAACCGTGCTGCAATCCCCATCCCGCCTCCGACACACAAGGCCGCATATCCGCGCGGTGCTTTTCGTGCGGCAAGTTGATGGGCCAGGTGCACCGCGAGCCTCGCTCCGGACATGCCGATGGGATGCCCCATCGCAATCGCCCCGCCCTGCGGATTGATGCGGCCGGGATCGATCTTGAGCTGCCGCGTGCATGCCAGCACCTGGGCGGCGAAGGCTTCGTTGATCTCCAGCAGATCGTCGTTGTGCAGTTCATCTTGCAGTACGTGATTCAAGCGAGCGAGAGCTTGTACAGGGCCGAGTCCCATCTTTGCGGGATCGCAACCAACGGTTGTTCCACCGGCAAACCGCGCGAGAGGTTGATAACCACGCTCAACGGCGAAGCGTGCCTCGGCCAATACCAACATTGCCGCGCCGTCGTTAATGCCGGACGCATTCCCCGCCGTCACGGTGCCGTTGGAATCAAAGGCGGGCTTCAAACCCGCTAACCGTTCCATTGTCGTGTCCGCTCGGGGATGTTCATCCGCGACGAGTTTCTTCACCGGAACAATCTCGGCATCAAAACTCTTTGCCGCATTGGCTGCAGCGTATCGTTGCTGACTCAGCAGTGCGAACGCATCCTGTTCGGATCGCGCGATACTGTATTCAATCGCGAGGGCTTCCGCCGTGAAGGACATATGGCGGTGATCGAACGCATCGACGAGACCGTCACGCAGGATTGAATCGATCAGCGTACCGTCGCCGAGCTTGTAACCGGCCCGCGATCGTTGCAGCAGATGGGGTGCCTGCGACATCGATTCGACACCGCCGCACAGTACGCACTTTGCCGCACCGCTTTGAATCGCCTGGGCCGCGAGCAGCACGGCTTGTAATCCCGAGGCACACATCATGTTGACGGTGAACGCCGGCGTGGTGATTGGTAGCTTCAGCCCCACGCCGATCTGCCGCGCGATGTTCATCCCCAATCCGGCGGAGAGCACGTTGCCCACGATGACTTGATCGACCTCTTCTCGATCAATACCGACCAGTGCCGCTTCCCCCGCCGCGCATCCCAGCTCGACCGCGGAGACATCGGCGAGCCCGCCGAGAAACCGTCCGATGGGCGTTCGTTTCGCCGCGATGATGACGATGTCGCTCATGATTCATTCATCCTCACTTAACCCCCGTTGTCCACGACGGGAGATGAATTCATTCCGGGGTTTCAAACAACCGTTTCGCCATCGGCCGGACAGTGCGCACGATCGGGTGAAAATCCATCTGTCCCAGAATGTCGCGGTCCAGATTCATACCGGGGGCGATCTCGATCAGTTCCCAGCCGTCACTCACCAGGCGGAACACGGCGCGCTCGGTGACGAACAGGACATCGTGCTGGTGTTGTCGAGCATAGTCGCCGCTGAAGGAGACTTGCTCGACCCGCGCAACACACTTGCGAATTGCACCTTCGCGCACGATTCGCAGCGAACCATGGTCTTGAGCGACTTCGAGTCCGCTCGACGTAAAGGTGCCGCAGAACACCACCCGCCGGGCACTTTGCGAGATGTTTACGAAGCCACCGACGCCTGCCAAACGCGTGCCGAACTTGGACACATTGATGTTTCCCGCGGCATCGATTTGTGCGGCTCCCAGCGCGGCAAAGTCGAGCCCCCCGCCATCGTAAAAATCGAACTGTGCGGGTTGATCGATGATCGCCCGCGGATGTACCGACGCGCCAAAACTCAGGCCCCCGGCCGGCATGCCGCCAATCGGACCGCTCTCGACCGTCAGCACCACATCCTGCAGCAGGCCCCGTTCTGCCGCGATCCGGGCAATCCCTTCGGGCATGCCGATTCCGAGATTCACGATTTCGCCACCGCGCAATTCATCACACGCTCGTGCCGCGATGATGCGCCGCTCGTCCCACGGCATTGGTGTCACAATGGGGGCCGTCCCCGCTCCGTGTGCCACTGGCTCGGCCTGTGGCTTCTCTGCGAGCAATGGCCCATTGTTGACCGGAAGAGCACTGGCGGAGCCAGTGGCATACAATGGAACGGTCTGTGGTTCGTAGTATTGGCGATTGTGCCGTTCGCCGAACGTCTGCCAATGATGCTCTTCATCCGCAATCACGATGGCATCGACCAGCACACCCGGCACGCGGACCAACTGTGGCGGAAAAGGTTGATCGATCACGCGCTTGACTTGCGCAAGGACGATGCCCCCCGCATTCCGCGCGGCCTGAGCGATGGGCAATACCTCGCCAATGATCGCTTCCTCGTCCATCACGAGATTGCCGAACGGATCGGCCGCCGTCGCGCGGATCAAACCGACATGAATGGGAAAGGCCCGGTACCACAGCCACGGCTCGCCATCGAGATCGATGCGGCTGACCAGCGGCACAGTCGTTTGAGCATTCAATCGGCCGCCGTCGTGGATGGGATCGATGAACGTCCCCATGCCGATTTTGGTAAAGACGCCCGGTCGTCCCCCGGCGATTTCGCGCAACAGGTGGCAGATCACTCCCTGCGGGAAGTTGTACGCCTCGATTTGTCCGGACAGTGCGAGTTGTCCCAGTTTTGGGACCAGCCCCCAATGCCCGCCGATGACGCGCTTCACCAGTCCCGCGTGTCCGAGATGGTTCAATCCGCGCGTGCCACTATCGCCTTGACCCGCGGCGTAGACCAGCGTGAGATCGCGCGGTTGCCCCGTCGTGAGGAACCGTTGCTCCAGTTCACTGGTCAACGCTTCGGGATGGGCTGCACCGACGAAGCCGCCGCAGAACACCGTCGCGCCATTCGGAATGAGGGCAACGGCCTCGGCGGCCGACATCACACGCGGCTGACAGGAACGGGTCACGCCCACCAGCCTCCGTTCACGTGAATCGTCTGTCCGGTGATGTACTTCGCGAGATCGCTGCAGAGAAACAGGATCGCATTGGCGATGTCGTTCGGTTCGCCGAAAATGCCGAGAGGAATCTGTTTCAACATTTCCTGTTGGACTTCATCGGGAATCGTCGCCGCCATGTCGGTCATCACGACGCCCGGAGCGACCGCGTTGACGGTAATCTTCCGCCGCGCGAGTTCTTTGCTGAGGACCTTCGTCAGCGCAATCACGCCGGCTTTCGCCGACGAATAATTCGCCTGCCCGAAGAAACCGACCACACCGGAAATCGACGCCATATTGACGATACGGCCGCCTTCAGCGAGGACTGGCTGAGCGGCTTTGCAGACATTGAACACGCCGGTGAGATTCGTGTCGATCACCGCCTGCCAGTCGGTGTCTTCCATGTTCTTGAGCGTCTTGTCGCGAATAATCGCCGCGTTGTTGACGACGATGTCGAGCCGGCTGAAACGTTCTTTCACGGCCGTAACGCAGGCTTCCATCTGCTCACGCGAACGGACATCGGCGGCAAAGGTGAAACCGCGTTCGCCCATCGGCCCGACGGTGTCGGCAGCCCGCAGCTCGTTGGCACCAGCCGCATCCGGGAAAAAATTGATAGCCACCGCGGCACCAGCTTCATGCAATCGTCGCGCGGTGGCTTGCCCGAGACCCTGCCCGCCGCCAGTGATGAGAGCTACGCGTCCTGTGAGATCGACGGAGATCATGCCGGAAACTTTCCACGGAGTCGCGATGTTCGGAAAGCGTACAGATTAGACAGTTCGATGCCCGTCGACGAGGGCATGAAGGCAGAGAAAGGCGGTCCACAGATTTCACAGATTCACGCAGATTCAGAGAAGAGAGGGAGCCACTGAATACACGAAGGACACGGAAGTGAAAAGAACCGCCATTTGTTCAAAGTGACGGTCATTCAACACAACGGTCTAAACTCCCTGAATTTCTTGCCCGTATTTTTTTCGTGTCTTCCGTGTCTTCCGTGGTCCCCTCTCTTCTGGCCTTCTCTTGATTTCCTCTCTGAATCTGCGTGAATCTGTGAAATCTGTGGATCGTTTTTCACGCTGACCCAACCCGTCATGCACGCGGTTGACGGTCGTTCGGGGTGGTGCCACACTGGTGCCGTTGGCGTGGTGGTTGTTGATCCGTCTGTTTTTCAACGTGGTGCGTTCATGAATCGTCTTGGGCTTGCGATGGTCTGTGGTCTCGTGTTGAGTTCCGGGATCTGCTCTCACGCCGAAAACTGGCCGAATTGGCGTGGACCGAAGAACGACGGGATTTCGCACGAAACCAACGTCCCCGTGAAATGGAACACCATCGAGAATGTCGCGTGGAAGCTGCCGATGCCCGGACCGGCGGGGTCGACGCCTGTCGTGTGGGGCGACCAGGTGTTCGTCACCTCGGTGGATGCCGACGGGCAACTCCTGTTACTTTCGATCGGGACCGATGGCAAGGAGCAATGGCGGCAGGTGGTTACTACGGGGAATAAGAATGCCCGCGGTGACGAAGGCAACTTTGCGTCCCCGTCGCCGGTCACCGATGGCCAGCACGTCTGGACGCTCATGGGAGATGGCACGTTCGCCTGCTTCACCGCCGCCGGGAAGCCGGTCTGGAAGTTCAACGTTCAGGATCGTTATGGCAAGCTCGTCATCCAGTTCGGATTGACCTCGACGCCGGTACTTGATGGCGATGTGCTTTACTTACAACTCATTCACGGCGAGGGAAAATCCGAGACCCGGGAAGCCTGTGTGGCCGCCTTGGAAAAGGCGACCGGTAAACAAATCTGGCGGGTCGACCGGCCCAGCGATGGATATGCCGAAAACGAACATTCCTATGCCTCGCCGATGATCTACGATGACGGTGAGAAGAAATTCCTGCTCACACACGGTGCGGATTACATCGTCGCCCATCGGTTGAGTGATGGCACTGAACTCTGGCGCTGCGGCGAACTGAATCGCAAATCGAACTACGACCCCACGCTGCGGTTTGTGGCTTCACCCGCTGCGGCGAAGGGGATCATCGTCGTGCCCTCCGCCAAACGGGGGCCGATCATGGCGCTCCGTCCCGATGGCAAGGGGGACATCACCAATAACAAGGACTCGCATTTGTGGACCTTGGACCGCACCCCCGATGTGCCCTCACCGTTGATTGTGGATGATCTGGTGTACCTCTGCATGGAGAACGGCGATCTGCAGGCAATCCGGCGCGACACCGGCGAAAAGCTCTACATGGAACGGACGAATCGGCAACGCCACCGGGCCTCTCCGGTCTATGCCAACGGACACATTTATCTGTCGGCCCGCGACGGTAAGGTGACCGTGGTCAAAGCCGGCCCGAAGTTCGAGATCGTCGCCGAGAACGAACTCAAAGAGGATATGTCGTCGTCGCTGGCGATTGCGAACGGCACGGTATACGTGCGGACCTTCGAGAACCTGTGGGCGATCCGTGGGAAATAGCATTGTGGCAGAAGTCCAGCCATTCTGACGGATGGGTCTCGCACTTCGTTCCGATTCGATCGTCAATCCAAGAGTGAGTTGTGCTGATGGACGCAGAATCAGAAGCTGCGCCTGCTTCTTCCTTCAACTTTGATCTGGCAAAAACGCGTTGTCCTATGTGCGGCGCGATGATGGATGCTGATGCCTTCCGATGCACGCAATGTGGGGAAGAAATGCAGACTTCCCCAGAGTCCCTGACAGTTCCGCTCTTCTCACCAACGGCCATTGGCGTCTGTACATTCTTCTGGACTCACATCACCGGTATGCTGCTGGTGTGGCTGAACTGCCGGCGGTTGGCACTGCACGATGCGGCCCTGAAAACGCTGCTTCTGGGGATCGCCATGACCGCGGGCTACATTGCCCTCCTGTTTGTGTTGCCGGACGCAAATCTCAGTGGATTGATTGTGGCGCTCGTCTCGGTTGTGATAGTGACCAACTATGCAAAGTCGGTTTTGAAGGAACCCTTTGCTCAACAGCAACAACAACGCGGTCCGTACCGTTCCGTTTGGGTTGGGCACGGGATTGGTTGTCTCGTCATCATGGTCTTGGTCGCGGTCGTGATCGGGATTCTCATGTTGCTTGGTATTGCAGGAATTCCAATCGAATGACGACCAAAAATTCGTCTTAGCCCCCGGTCATTGACCGGGGGCTAAGACGGGTGTCACGCACTCACTTCTGCAACCGTGGGCGACTCCGTGACCATCGCCTCCGGGGCGGTCCCTTCTTCGCGGTGCATGACGTTCATCGAGCGCCAGCTTCCATTCATGAAGCGGGCGCAGTAGCCGAAGCCGAGAATCACGACGTAGATCGCACAGTACGTCCAGCTCCAGTAAAGCTGCGGCCCCCAGAAATACCACGTCAGAAACGTCGGCAGCACCAGCATCAGCCAGACGGTGACGAAGCCGAACACCATGGCAAACCGCGTATCGCCGGCCCCGCGAATTGCCGAGCCGAAGATGATCGCCATGGCATCGAAGAACGAATAGACTGCGACGAATCGCAACAGCACGGTCACCGTCTGCTGCGTGTCCGCGAACTCGACCGGATCGGCAAAGGCGGAATACGGCAGGATCAACACATGCGGCAAAGCAACGTAAATCACCGCCGCGGCGAGCATGTAGCCGCAACCAACGATTACGCCTTTCCATGTGGACGCCTCAGCAAGATCGGGACGTTTCTCTCCGATCCGTTGCCCTACCAGTGTTGAGACCGCGATCCCCAATCCCACGACCGGGATGAAAGCCAGCGTGTTCAAATTGAACGCGAGGTTGGTCGCTGCAAGGTCTCTGGGATCGCTCCAGCCGACGATCATCATGAACGCCGTGAAACCGGCGACATCAATGAAGAACTGCAACCCGCTCGCGCCGCCGAACCACATCAGATCGCGGAACAAGCCCCGGTCGAACCGCCAGGCCGTGGTGATCGGATAGACGCGCCGCAGCGCGGGGCGGAATAAGAGTCCGAGGAAAATACAGACGGCGAGGATGCTCCCAATCACGTCGGTCAGCGCGGCCCCGGCCATTTCCATGCGGGGAATCGGTCCCCAACCGAAGATGAAGGCATAGTCGAGCACGGCGTTGATCGCCACACAGACGATATTCACGGCGAGTACGGTGCGCGTTTCCCCCCGCCCGGTGAAGAATGCGGACAACACCGTCTGCATGATCGCGGGGATACCACCCCAGCACAGCCATCGGAAATAGATCGCTTCCTGCTTGGCTACTTCCGGCGCGTGCCCGATGAAGTCGAAGATCGCTTCCGACCAGGGGGACAACAACGTCAGCAACAACCCCGCGACGACGGCGAAGTACAATCCCTGCCAGACGGCGGTCGCGACGCGTTCGGGCTTGCCTGCCCCATCATATTGTGCGACGAACGTGTTGACATACGATCCGACGCCGAACGGGAAACTCAGACACGACCAGTAGAGAATGCCCGCCGGCAACGCAGCCGCGAGCGCATCTTCCGACAGCCATGTGACGAACATGCGGTCGATCACGTGCATGATCGACTGCGTGCCGGAACTCATCATCATGGGGAGAGCAATCGCCAGTAATTCGGCATAACCGCCGGGGCGATGCGTGGAAGTCTTCAGCAACGGTGCGTCTCTTTGTCGAAATCGGTCGAGGGTTCTCTGGTGGATACTATCGTCGGCGGGTGGAACAGGTACAACTCACCAGCCCGAAGCGCAAGTGACGGGTGCACTCCGCGTTCCAGGACTCCCATCGCTTGCGCTCCGGACTGGGAAGCTCTCCATCTACGCCTCACTCGCCGAATCGGGTAGCATGAATACCTTGAGACGATAGTCGATCCTGACAACAAACGGACGATCAAGGTTCGCCTCGATCGCAATTTCACGGGTTGTTCATGATGTCCGCGGACACGATCACACGGCGAAACTGGTTGCAGACGACGGGCTTGGGTCTCGGCGCCTGTGCATTGGCGACTCTGCAACAACGTGAAGCTTGTGCGCAAGAGACGGCAAATCCGTTTCAGGGAATCATGCCCGCACCGCATCTGGGCGCGAAAGCCAAACGCGTCATCTATTTGTTCATGAGTGGCGGGCCGTCGCAACTCGATTTGTTTGATCACAAGCCGTTGCTCAATGCGCGACAAGGGGAAGACCTGCCGGAGAGCGTCCGTAAGGGGCAGCGTCTCACAGGAATGACGGGCAATCAGGCGACGCTGCCGCTGGCGGGGTCCGTCTTCAAGTTCGCAAAACATGGCGACAGCGGGGCGACCATCAGCGAGTTGCTGCCGTGGACCGCGAAAATGGCGGACGATCTCTGCTTCATCAAGTCGCTGCATACGGAAGCGATCAACCACGACCCGGCGATCACGTTCTTTCAAACCGGAGCGCAACTGGCGGGGCGGCCGTCGATGGGAGCGTGGTTGAGTTACGGCCTCGGCAGCCTCAACGACAATCTGCCAGGGTTCGTCGTGCTGTTGTCGAAGGATCGCATCGATCAGCCGCTGTATGCCCGATTGTGGGGGAACGGATTTCTGCCAAGCGTGCATCAGGGCGTGCAGTTTCGCAGCGGAAAAGACCCCGTACTGTACCTCGGGAATCCGCCGGGCGTGTCGATCGAAAGCCGTCGCAATTTGTTGGACCGTCTCGGTCAATTGCAGGAAATTTCCGCGGAAACGACGGGTGATCCGGAGATCGCATCGCGGATGGCCCAGTACGAAATGGCGTTCCGCATGCAGACGAGTGTTCCGGAAGTCATGGACCTTTCCGGCGAATCGGAGAGCACGTTCGATCTCTACGGTCCCGAAGCAAAAGACCCGGGTACGTTCGCCGCGAATTGTCTGCTGGCCCGACGGCTCGCCGAACGTGACGTGCGGTTCATTCAACTTTATCACCCCGGTTGGGACCAGCACGGCAACCTGCCGAATGCGATTCGACGCCAATGTCAGGATGTCGACCGCGCGGCTTACGCGCTCGTCACCGATTTGAAACAGCGGGGCTTGCTCGACGACACGCTCGTCGTCTGGGGCGGTGAGTTCGGCCGTACGAATTATTCACAAGGGAAGCTGACGGCGATCGATTATGGCCGCGATCATCATCCCCGCTGCTTCACCATGTGGCTGACCGGCGGCGGTATCAAGCCCGGCATGACATTCGGTTCGACCGACGAATTCGGCTACAACCTCGCCGAAAACCCGGTGCATGTGCATGACCTGCAAGCGACGTTACTGCACCAACTCGGCATCGATCACGAGAAACTGACATACAAGTTTCAGGGGCGATATTACCGTCTCACCGATGTCCACGGTCGGATCGTGAACGAGATTCTCGCATAACGCTCGCCGCTTCGCGGATCCCAGTGCTCGCGATAATTCACTCGGCGCTGACGCTTCGGGCTGGTAAGAGCGTGTTCATCCGCCATCGGACGACAACCGTTCGCGCGCGGGGTTGTTCAGTTCGGCGATCGTGCAGTACATCAGCCACACGGTTGCGGCGAGACTCATGCACGCCCACAACAGGGGGATGAGAATCTGCTGGATTCCTCGCGGATATTCGTTGGTGTAAGCCGTGATGATCCCCGCAACGACAATGGCAATTCCCAATGGAACCAGCGTTTTGACCATCGGCCAGCCGGCGCCGATGAGTGTCTGCGGGATCGCCGAGCCGTAGAGAATGAGCGCACCAATCGGTAACGACAACAGCATCAAGACCGGCAGGCCGATGGTCACCGCCAGGTAGGCATAAGTGGTGAGACCGAACAGGCACACCAATCCCAACGGTAAGAAGGATGGAGTCAGCTTCAGCGCACAGGCCAGCAGCTTACTCCACAAGATGTGGCTTACGGAGTTGGGTGTGATGCGGACGAGGGACCACATGCGGTCCTGAAACTCGATGGTGAGTACGCGGCCGACTTCAAACATCATCCAGATGAACCAGCCGATCATCGTGAACGCAATTACCGGTTCGACATACCGGCCGGTCACGGATTTCGCGCAGAAGAAGGCGGCGAGCATGGTGAAACCGACGGCCATTGCCATCGAGACCCACCAGTATTTCCAGCTTCCGCCGCTGACGTGGAAATCTTTCCAGAACCACGGGTCGTTGCCACACCGTGGCCGGGGTGGGGCCCACGCTCTGGAACGGCTCGTAACATCGCCGAGGGGCAAGGAAGCCGGTGAGGGAGCATCGACTTGTGCTTCACTGCGCTCACGGTCGTGGGATCCGGCTTCGACCGCCGACCGCCAGCGCCCGCGGAGCACAATCACGCTGGTCCAGGCAGCGAGGCCGCTCACGAGAACATGCGCCGCGAGTCGGGCCAGCTCTCCGTTGGTCCATCGCCACGGGGGTTGAAACGATTGCATCACCCACCACGACCACGGCGAATTCATCCAGAACAAAACGCGGACGATCAGCGCCAACGCCATGCCGTGCAGGAAGCCGAACGTGAGCGTGAGGGCCATGCCTTGCATGCGATCGCGGGCGGCCCCGGTCCAGACACATCCGGCCAGCGATGCCCAACCGATGGAGAACAACCATCCCGCAAACCAGAAGACCGCCACACAGCCGAAATCGCTGAGTTTGATGCCGCCCATCGTGAACAGAAACATCAGAATCGGCAGGTGAACCAACGGGATGGCCCACGCCGCAATCGCCGCCGTGCAGACCCGTGCGCGCCAGAGTGCGAGCGGACTCACACCCGTGAGCATGATCAGCGGCAGGTCGTCATCGGCAGTCGCGGCCCGCAGCGCGAAGGGGATATTCAAGCCGAGCACGACAAACATGCCGGTGAAGACCGTTCCCGCGACGAACGGCAACAACGCGGCTCCCGTTCCCGCGCGACGAAATGCCCGTGTTCCCTCCGCCGCGCCCCACAGCACCAGGATGGTGAGCAGCAGCGAGAGCAGGCACATCAACGGCAGAAACAACCGTCGGCCGTCCTGTCGGATTCCGCACGAAAGCAACTCGAACGGGAAGTCCAGTTCCCGACGTTGCGCAGTTTTCGCGGCCGAGTTTGTCACGCGGGCAACACTTCGTCACGCCGAACATTACGAATGGGGAAAAATACGCTTACCACACATCCGCTGCAGCAACACGTTTGGCCGCCGCGAGTTCTTCGGTGGGACGGCACTCCAGACCGACGTAATCGCGGTAGCCGAGATCAAAGGCTTCTTTCAGTACGCGGTTGTAATGAATCTCGCCGGTACCGGGTTCGTTACGGCCGGGATGATCGGCGAGTTGCAGGTAACCGATGGTTTTCGTTTTCATGCCTTCGCGCAGGTGACCGCAGAGATCGCCCTCGGTGATATGCATATGGTAGAGATCCCAGTTGATCTTCACGTGGGATGAATTGACTTCCTGGCAGATGTGGATCGCCGGGGCGCTGCCATAGAGGCAATGGCCTTTGTGATCGACGCGGATGTTCATCGGTTCGAGGATCAGTGTCAGATCATTGTCTTCGACGATCTTCGCTACGCTCTTCAAGGCCTTGATGACGTTGGCGTGCATCTCGGGTTGCGACATGCCGGGGATATCGTCTCCTGCCACGACACATGCTTTCTTGCATTTCAGTTTCTTCGCGGCGACGCAGGCTTCTTTGATCGTCTTCACCACATCGTCGTGGTTCTTCGGATCGTTCATGCCGGGTTTGAAACCCCACGCGGTGAATTGCGCGATCTCGACGCCGAGGTCTTGCGTCAGTTTCGCGAGGGCATCGAGATCTTTCCCGGCCAGCGGCCAGAATTCCAACGCGGGGAACCCGAGCGCAGCGGTTTGCTTCACCCGATCCAGAAACGGCAGTTTCGTCCACCACATTTCGCAGTTTACCGCGAACTTCGTATGCGGTGTCTTGCCGATCTTCTTCAACTCAGCCGCCGAGTCTTCCGCGGCGAACAGGGACGGTTGCAGGGCGGCCAACCCCGCGGTCGTGGACGCGGCGGTGAGGAACGAGCGACGGTTCACCGACATGCTGAGAGTCTCCGAGAGGGAACGGTCAATCACTGAGTTGCGAATCACGGAATCGGAGCGGCGGGGGTCAGTTCCTGTTCGATCGGTTGCGCCCCGGGTGCCGGCATGCCGGGGTTCATCTGAGCTGGATCCATACCAACCGGTGGTGCCTGTTGTCCGGCGGGCGGCGCGGCCCCTTCCTCTGGGATCTTCATATCGTTGAGAATCGAATGCCCGATCACGGCGATGGCGATCGCGACGATCAACCACCATCCGAAGAAGCCCATCAATGCCAGCAAGCAGCCGCCGCGGGCTTCCTGCCAGTTTTTGATCGTAAAGACGATGGTGGCGATCACCCCCAGGAAGGCGAGACCCAGCAAACCCAGACCGATGAACGCAAAGATCAGATTCCCGGTGAAGGCTGCGATGACGAACATGATGACGGACAGAATCACCAGCGTGGAAGGACTCGAGCAGAGCAGCCCCCATACGGTGTCGAATTCCCATGCTTCCTTGGCAATCATGCTTAAACCGCTGAAGATGGCGACGCGCATGGCCCAGTCGAGACCGTTGAGAAGCCCTTCCCCGATCGGTGTATTATTGAGGGTCGCGAGTACATATCCCCCCACCAGCCCGATGATGACAAAAACCACGAGTCCAACCACCGCTTCGAGCACCACGATCTTCATCGCCTTGGGCTTCTCTTCCTCCTCTTCTCCCGGCCGCGGCAGGGTAGCCTTGTATTGATACTGCCGCTCGAGCATTTGCAGGTCGAACCGCTCGCGGAAGAAATAGATGAGCTGACCGTTCACCCGCATGATGTAGACGGCGGGGTAACCCAGCAGCAGGCAGCCCAGGGTCCACAAGAGGCTCGGGACGATGATCGGGGAGTAGTCGACTTTGTGGTATTCGCGGGTGACCAGCGGATTCTGGGCGGCCTTTTCACGCTCCTTTTTGTCGCCGATATCGGTCTGCCGTTTGGCGCGATAGATCGCCGCGTTTTCGTCCATCTGTGTGGCCATGACGTTCAGCGACGGACCATACAGCGCGGCAGCGGTTCCCACGCAGGCCAGCACGGGGATATGAACGGCGAACAGCAACGCCGTCCACAGAAACGTCGGCGCGAACGTCTTGAACCACGCCGGGGCCAGCTTCCAGATCATGAAGCCGTTTTCCTGATGTGGCATCACCATGTGCCCCATCGCGATGGACATCATGGGCAGTGCGGGCAGATAGGTGATCGCCGCCACGATTCCCCCGACGAGCGGTGGCAGTTTCAGCAGCCAGACAATCAGGAGCGGGATGGCCATGATCGGCAGCGCGACGCAGAGGTGCCACAGCACCCACTTCACCCCTAGCGCACTGCAGAGGAAGAAGTCCATGTTGATCCGCTTGAGTTTATCTTTGCGCTCGAGCGTTCCCTTGATGATTTCCTGGTCGAGGAACCACAGCCAACCGGGAATCATCATTGCCGAGACGGTGGTCATCAGCGCAAAGAAGATCCGCGGCGGCCACAACGGCACATAGAGGTAGCAGAATGCCATGCTGAACATGAAGATCGAGGCGATCAACACGTAAGCCACCGTCCGCCACGCGAGAATCTGGTGGCGCATGACGAACTTCCATTGTTCGCCCCAGATGCCGGCATAGAACTTGTCGGGATCAGGCCCCTTCATCGCTCGTTTGCGGGCTTTTTCGCCCAGGCCGCCGGTGGCCATGTCCATGCCGCACTTCGGGCATTCGGTCGTTTCTTCATCCAGAAACGACATGTCGTACCCGCATTTGAAACAGACGCGGGCATCGGCATCCTCAGCCTTGCTGAGGTCAAAGGCGAGTAAGCCCTCTTCGGAATCGGCGGCCTTTTTCGTTTTCGCCGGTTTGGCGGCCGGCGTTTCCTTGGCTGCGGGAACGGAGATGCGCTCCTGGCAACTGGGACATTTCACCACCTTGCCGCGGGCCGTATCGGGAACGGTAAGAACCTTTTCACAGCCGGGGCAACGGACTTTGACGGCCATACGAAACCTGACCTTCATCGGCACAGGGACCACTGACGAGCCACCTCGCGAGTTGTCGGAATGCCGATCGAAATTAAGGAATGCGAAGACGAATTTGCCGAATTCGAACGGGAGCGAACCAGTATCGTACGGGGCCGGTCGAGTCTTTGCACTCATTCGCCATGCGGGAAAACGATGTCCCGATTCGCGTGTGTTCTTTTGTTCCGTATGGTGCAGTCCCTACGGATTGTTCCTCGTCTCGTCGAGTGGGTTCCCTCTTTGCAGGCAGAATCGCATCGTTCATCGAAACTGTTGACGATGCCGCGGGTTCAATTTCGTGTCAGAATGGTCGTGGTGACGAATCCATCGCTCGTTGTCTCGTGATCCCATCGCTTGAATTGAGGTGTCTCATGCAACGTCGCTTCTGGTCTTTGGCGTTGATCGGGGTGATCGTCGGGGTAAACACGACGGTGGCGCTGGAGGCGGCCGGCAAGAAGACCACGACCAATAAGCAGGCCACTGTCGACAAGCCGTCGGCGGCGAGTGTGGCGGGGGAGGTCGACCGTCTGTTGCGCAGCGAACTGGAAGCGTCGAAAATCGACATCGCCCCGCGGTGCTCCGACGAGGATTTCCTGCGTCGCGTCTCGTTCGACATCACCGGCCGACCGCCGTTGCCGCAACAGGTGACGTTGTTCGGATTGAACCCGGACGGGAACAAGCGGGCGGCGGTGATCGATCAATTGCTGGCGTCCTCCGAATTTGGCCGTAATTGGGGGAACTACTACCGCGATGTGATTTTCATGAACGCCACCAATCAGCAACTGCGTGGCGGCCAAAGTGTCTTTGAAGAATGGATTGCCGAACAACTCAACGCCAACAAGCCGTGGGATGAAATCGTCACCACTTTGCTGACTGCGACCGGGGACATTCGCGAAAACGGGGCCACGGCGTTGTTCCTTGCCCACCAATCGCAACCGGCGGAAGTCGCCGCGGAAGCGTGCCGGATTTTCCTCGGCATTCAGATTCAATGTGCCAACTGCCACGATCATCCGTCCGATGTCTGGAAGCGGCAGCAGTTCCACGAACTCGCGGCGTACTTCCCGCGCACGGCCTTACGACCGGTCCTTGAAGACGGTATGCAGCGCAGCTTTGAAGTCGTGTCGGTCAACTTCGACAATCGCCGCGGCGGGGGCGGACCGGAACAGATTCGGGAAAACCCTGAACGTTTAATGGCATTCATGGACAAGAATCGCGACGGGAAATTATCCAAAGAAGAAGCACAAAATTCGCCCGGTGGTCAGTTCGCGCGGATCTTTGAATTGCTGCTGCAAAATGGCGATAGCGACAAGGACGGCATGCTCTCGGTCGCCGAGATGAAGAAGCTCCCCGACCCGCCGATGCAGCGCCGCGGTTCGTCCGAGTACTTCATGCCCGATCTGAAGGATCCGTCCTCCCGCGGGACACAGGTCAACCCGAAGTTCTTCGTCGATGAATCGAAACCGGCGACGGAACTCCCCGATCTCGAACGCCGGGCCGCGGCGGCAAAGGCATTCACGAATCCCGAGAATCCGTGGTTTGCCCGTGCGATCATCAACCGCCTCTGGCATGAAATGCTCGGCGAAGGTTTTTATATGCCGGTGGATGACCTGGGGCCCACCCGCACCGCCCGCTTCCCGGAGGTGCTGGACGAACTCTCGAAGGGGTTCATCGCGAACAAGTACGACGTGAAGTGGCTGGTGAAGACGATCGCTCTCACCGACACGTATCAACGGGCCGTGCGGTCGAAATCGGTCTCCGCCCCCGAATTGCCGTTTGCGTCACAAACACCGACCCACCTGCGGGCTGATCAGCTTTTCAATGCACTCGTGACGATTCTCGGCCTTGATGACCGCGGTCCGGGCATGGGAGGCGGGATGATGGCCGGGCCGTTTGCCGCCGCCCGATCACCCCGCAACCAGTTCCACAACATCTTCAGTCACGATCCGTCGACACCGCAGGAAGACATTATCGGCAACGTGCAGCAGGCGTTGTTCATGATGAATACGCCGCAGTTCCGCGGAGCGGTGTCGGCCACCGGGAACAACCGCCTCGGTCAGATCGTGCGGAAGTACAACGACGATCAGGATGCCATCGCGGAAGTCTATCTGCTGGCTTTGTCCCGCGAGCCTTCCGATCAGGAAATCAAGGTCTGCCAGACGTATCTCAAAGACACCGGCAACCGCACGGAAGCCTACGAAGATATCCTCTGGAGCCTGCTCAACAGCAGCGAGTTTCTGGCGAAAAGGTGATTACAGCCCGAAGCGTAAGCGCCGGGTGTCTTGATTCCATCGAATTCTCAAAGTCCCAAAGGACCACCCCATGTTCTCTTCTTGGCAACAAGACGTTCGGATGACCCGCAATGCCGTTTCACGGCGGGCATTCCTGCACACGGTTTCCGCGGCGGCATTTGCCTCGGGGACGCTGAGTTTCCGCGATGTCGTCACCGTTCGGGCCGATGATCTGAAGAAGCAGGGTCGGGCGATGATTCTGCTCTGGATGCAGGGCGGTCCGAGCCAGCTCGAAACGTTCGATCCCAAGCCGGGCACCGAAAACGGTGGCGAGACCAAGGCCATCGACACCGCGGTGCCGGGGATTCAGATTGCCCACGCGTGGACCGAAACCGCCAAGGTGATGAACGACCTCGCGATCATTCGGTCGATGACGAACAAGGAAGGCCAGCACGATCGTGCGACGTATCAACTCCACACGGGTTACATCCCCGCAGGCTCGGTACGACATCCGGGGCTGGGTTCCAACATCGCCCGGGAAATCTCGGCCGGGCCGCAGGAGATTCCTGCGGTCGTCGGTATCGGCCAGAACCGTCAGGGAACCGTCGGTGCCGGTTTTCTCGGCGTCGACTATGAACCGTTCCAGGTTAACGACCCCAACCGCATGCCGGATAACGTTGTTACCGGCACCAATGAAGCCCGATTCAATCGTCGACTCGGATTACTCGGAAAGCTCGAAACCGAGTTCGCCCAGCGCGGCGGTGAAACCGTCGTCGAGAATCACCGCCGGCTGTACGACAAAGCGTCGAAACTTGTGCTGAGTCCGAAGACGAAGGCGTTCGACCTCAGTCAGGAATCGGCCTCCACCCGCGGGGAGTACGGCGACACCGAATTCGGTCGCGGCTGTTTGCTCGCCCGGCGACTCATCGAATCCGGCGTCACCTTCGTCGAAGTGCGCCACGGCAACTGGGACACCCATCAGGACAATTTTGAAAACACCACGCGGCTGTCCGGTCAGGTTGACCCGGCGTTCGCCGCATTGATTCGCGATCTGAAAGCCCGCGGACTGCTCGACACGACGCTCGTGGCCTGGATGGGCGAGTTCGGCCGCACACCGAAGGTCAACCCGCGCGGCGGTCGTGACCATTACCCGCGCGTCTTTAACGCCGTGCTCGCCGGCGGTGGTGTGAAGGGCGGGCAAGTGATCGGAGCCTCCACGAAGGACGGTTCGGCAGTCGATCATGACCCCGTGGAAGTCCCAGATCTGTTCTGTTCGATCTGCCACTCGCTCGGCGTCAATCCGGCGAAAGAAAACATGAGTCCGCTCGGCCGCCCCATGAAAATCGTCGATGGCGGCAAAGTCGTCGATAAACTCTTCGCGTGATGTCAATGAGACGTGAACGAGCCCGAAGCGCGAGCGCCGGGTTCTTCCGCGTAGGGAACCCGGCGCTCGCGCTTCGGGCTCGTTTCGCGACTCGCTCATCATTTCCCTCTCACTGCGGTATGATCGATTTTCACATTTTCCGTGAAGAATGATCACGCAGGGGAAGGAAAGACCGTGTCGAATGCGACCGCGCCGGTGCTCGTCGGCGTCATCATGGGGAGCCAGTCCGACTGGGACACGATGTCCAAAGCGGCGGCGGTACTGACCGAATTCGGCGTTCCGCATGAGTGCCGCGTGGTGTCGGCTCACCGTACGCCGGATTGGATGGCCGAGTACGCCAAGACCGCCGAAAGTCGCGGGTTGGAAGTGATCATCGCCGGCGCGGGCGGGGCGGCTCATCTGCCAGGCATGGTCGCCGCTCACACAGTGCTGCCGGTGCTGGGCGTGCCGGTGCAAAGTCGGGCGCTGCAAGGTCTCGATTCGCTGCTGTCGATCGTCCAGATGCCGGGCGGTGTCCCCGTCGCGACATTGGCGATTGGTGAGGCCGGGGCGAAAAACGCCGGACTGCTCGCCGTGCGGATTCTCGCCGGGTCACGGCCGGAACTGCGGAAGAAACTGCACGCCTTCCACGATCAGCAGCGCGACAACGTCCTCGCCGACAGCGTCCTCGCCGACAACGTCCCCGGCGGGAAGCCGTCATGAGCGGTCACACGGTGATTCAACCTGGTGCGACGCTGGGCGTCCTCGGCAGCGGTCAACTCGGACGGATGTTTGCCATTGCGGCCCGACGGTTGGGCTATCGTGTGCATGTGTTCTCGCCGGATGATGACACGCCCGCCGGACAAGTCGCCGATCTGGAAGTTCACGCCGATTATCTCGATGTCGATCAGGTCGAGCAGTTCGCCAGACAAGTCAGCGTGGTGACGTTCGAGTTCGAGAACGTTCCCGCGGAAGCGACGACGGCGTGCGAGAAACATGCCCCGGTGCGACCGGCGGGGAGCGTGCTTTACACGTCACAAAATCGTTTCCGTGAGAAAACCTATTTGCGCGATGCCGGTTTGCCGGTGACGCCTTTTGAGCGTGTCGAGAATCTCGTGGCGTTGAAGACGACGTTCGGGAAATCCGGAATGCCGGCGGTGTTGAAGACCGCAAACTGGGGTTACGACGGCAAAGGCCAGGTCATTATTCGCGGTCCTGAAGACGCCGCATCGGCTTGGCAGGCGTTGAACTCGGATGCCGCGATTCTTGAGCAATTCATCGACTATGAAGCGGAATTGTCCGTTGTCGGTGTGCGTGGATTAGATGGTTCCATCGTCACTTACGGTCCGATCTGGAACACGCACAGCCATCACATTCTCGATGTCTCGGTTTGCCCCGGCCCATTTTCGTCGACAGTCCAGAAGAACGCGGTGGAAATCGCTCGCTCCGTACTGGAGAAGATGGACGTTGTCGGGGTGTTGTGCGTCGAGTTCTTCCTGACCAAGTCCGGCGATCTACTGATCAACGAGACCGCCCCACGGCCGCACAATTCCGGTCACCTCACCATTGACGCCCATGCAACGTGTCAATTTGAGCAGCAAGTCCGTTCGGTCTGTGGACTGCCGCTAGGTTCATCGCGACAACACCGTCCCGCGGCGATGGCGAACCTGCTCGGAGACTTGTGGGAACCAGGATCGCCGAATTGGGCCGCACCATGCGGTTACCCCGAGGTGAAACTCCACCTGTACGGCAAACGCGCCGCCCGCCCTGGCCGCAAGATGGGGCATCTCACCGCCCTCGCCGAGACTCCCGCCGACGCCGAACGGATCGTGCGCACGGCCCGGAATGCGCTTCATCCGACGATGTGATCGTGGCAAGGCACCCATTCCGGAGATTGACGATGTCTCGACTGCTGGTCGTACTCGCAGCACTCGTCGGCAACACCGCGCTCTCCGCAGAGCCGCTGCCGAACGGACGTTATCTGTATGTCGCCTGTCCGGGGATTCGGAATTATCTCGAATTCGGCGGACACGGACTGCTGGTGTTCGACATCGATCACGATCATCGATTCGTCAAACGCATCCTGACGGGCGGAAAAAATGCGGCGGGTGAGCCGATCAACGTCAAAGGCCTCTGCGCATCGGCGTTCACGAACAGAATCTACATCAGTACGCTGACCTCCCTGCAGTGTCTCGATCTCACAACGGAAAGACTGTTGTGGGAGCGATCTTACGAGGGCGGCTGCGACCGGATGGCGATTTCGCCGGAGGGGAGATGGTTGTACGTTCCCTCGCTGGAGAAAGATCACTGGCATGTCGTCGACGGGCAAACCGGGGACGTAATCAAACGAATTGCACCGCAGCCGGGGGCGCACAACACGGTCTGCGGTCTCGACGGCAAACACGTCTATCTGGCCGGGTTGCGGTCGAAAATGTTGAAGATTGCCGAAACTGACGGACATGCCGTGACGCGTGAATGTGGCCCATTCACTCAACCTATTCGCCCCTTCACCGTGAACGGCAAGCAGACATTGTGCTTCGTCAACGTGAACGAATTGCTAGGCTTTGAAGTCGGCGATCTCACCACCGGCAAGATGCTGCACCGCGTCGAAGTCACCGGTTTCGCGAAGGGGCCAACGAAACGCCACGGTTGCCCCAGCCACGGCGTCGGTCTCACGCCGGATGAAAAAGAACTCTGGATTTGTGACGCGGCAAACAGCCGGCTGCACGTCTTCGATGTGACGGTGATGCCGCCGAAGCAAGTCGCCAGTTTGCCCGTGCGCGAGCAACCGGGGTGGATCACGTTCAGTCTGGATGGACGGTTCGCCTATCCCTCAACGGGTGATGTTTATGATGTTACTACGCGGAAAATGGTGACCCGACTCACAGACGAACACGGCGGTGAAGTTCACAGCGAGAAGATGGTCGAAGTCCATTGGTCTGACGGCCGCGTCACGCGAACCGGCGACCAGTTCGGCGTCGGTCGCGTCCGCTAAGGGGAGCGTGGGATGCATCGCGCCGCCCGCGCGATGTGCTTCGTACAGCGCTCTCCTGTCGAGTCACGGCGAAACAGCGATTGTCATTGATGCGAAACTGCGCGGGACGTAACGACTCCAAGGCGGAACCGCGGTGACTCATTCGCGTTGTTGCGGCTGAGTCACAAAACGGTGATATCCGCCTGCGGCCGAGTCGACAAAACAAGTGCGGGGTGCGTTCGTTGCCGGGTGATCGGCAGTTTCTGCCGGTGCAAAAGCTGGTAGTTCTGCTGAGCTTTCCCGACTGACGTTGGCAAAAACTCGCCGAATCGGTATGGATGCTCGATTCGTCGCCCGGTCATGGCAGACATTCACGCGATTTCCCGTCACCGTGATTCGCTCTCAGGGTACGCCGCGCGATGATTTCGTCCTTCTATCAGCGCCATGGCAAGTTACTCCTGTGGATCGTCGCTCTCTCGTTCCCGTTCTTCTACTGGCAAGCGAACTCGATCAAGTCGAACAACGACATTGAAACGTGGCTGCCCCGCGCGACGGGCGTCCGCCAGGAATACGAACGGTTCAAACGCGACTTCGGCGTCGAAGAAGTCATCGTCGCCGGGTTGGATAAGTCCGTCGCCACGCCGGAATTTGTGGAAGCGGTTGCCGGTCGGCTCGATCGCCTGGCGGGCATTCGCACCGTCTGGACCCCGGACCGCATGGCGTCGCAGATGGAATCGCTTGGTGTGACCCCCGAAGAAGCCCAGACGCGGATGGAAGGTTTGCTGGGTGAACCCTCGGGGAAACTTGTGGGATTAATCGCACTGCTCGACGAGACCGGGGCCAAAAACCGCGCGGAAGTCGTAGCGAAGGTGCAATCGGAACTGTCGTATTGCCAGCTCGACGAAAAGTCGGTGGCCCTCACTGGTCCGCCGGTCATTGTCAGTGCGCTCGATACGATGGGGAGTCAGACCGCGAACAAGAAATACTTTGCGATCACCGTTGCCCTGTGTCTCGGGTTGCTCTACTTCTCCTTCGCGCATTGGGGAATGGCCCTTTCGACGCTCGGCGTCACACTGTGGGGCATCTACGTCACGCAAACTGTTCTGGCGTGGTGCGGGGGCGAGATGAACTTCATCATGGGATCGCTGACGGTGATGGTGATGATCTTCACCCTCTCGATTGCGGTTCACTTTGTGAGTTACTTCGTCGACGCCAAAGCCGCGGGGGCTGCCGATCCGTTGGGATCGGCGTTGAAGGAATCGGCGACGCCCTGTTTTCTCTCCACGTTGACGACGCTGCTGGGACTGATTTCGCTGAATGTGAGCAGCATTCTGCCGGTCGCCCAGTTCGGTTATGCCGCCGCGACGGGTTCGATTGTAGCGCTCGTCGTCGGCTTGGGCATCATGCCCGCGCTGCTCACCGTGTGGCCGAATATCGAAGTTCGCTCGCTCTGTTTTCATCTCGATTTCGGCAAGTGGAGCGATTGGGTCGCGGCGCGCAAGCTGCGGATTCTGGGCGCGGTTAGTCTGTTGGTTGCGGTGACCGGTCTCGGTTTGCTGCGATTGAAATCCGATGTCGATCCGGTCGAATTTCTGCCGCGAAAGAGCATCGTTTTCAACGATCTGCAACGCATCGAACATGAGCTGACCAACATCGATTCCATCGAAGCCGTCGTAGATTTCGGGGCGACTTCGGAACTGCCGTTCATCGATCGTATGCTCAAAGTTCGCGACGTTCAGGAACGGATTGCGGCTCATCCCGGCGTGCGGCATGTGCTGTCCGCAGCGACGTTCTTCCCCACGGAAATGCCGGAAAGTTCAATCGGCGCGGCACAAATGTTGTCGCGTGCCAAAGCGATGAGTCAGGATTCGGGATGGGTGATTGACGATCAGCAATCGTGGCGAATTTCGGCCCGCGTGCGACGCAGCCGGGAAATGTCGCCGATTCACGTGCTCGCCGATCTGGAAAAAGAGCTTGCCGGGGAGCCGATCCGCTTCACGGGGCTCACGCCGCTGTTGAAGAATGCCCAGACCGAGATTTTTGACGGCTTCTGGCAGAGCTTCGCCGCAGCGTGCCTGACGATTTCTATCGTGATGATTCTGTCGCTGCGATCGATCCTCGCCGGAATCGTAGCGATGATCCCGAACATCATTCCCATCTGGCTGGTCTTCGGCGGACTCGGTTTCCTCGGCACGCCGGTCGACATCGGCATGATGATGACCGGCAGTATTGCGCTGGGCATCTCGGTCGACTGTACGTTCCACTTCCTGGTCTATTACCGCGAAGGTTACGACCGCGGGCTGACCTCGGCTCAAGCGACACGGCGAGCGCTGGAGCACTCTGGCGAACCGGTCCTCGAATCAACGATCATCTGCAGCACCGGACTGCTCGCCCTCTGTCTGAGCAGCTTTGTGCCTACGGCCCGATTCGGAGCGTTGATGGCGGCACAAATGGTGGCCTCGCTTCTCGGTGAATTGGTGATTCTGCCCGCGTTGCTGTGTTGCCGTCCCGATCAGAAAGTGAAGGCTACGGACGACCAGAACGCCAAATCCCTGGTGTTGCCGCCACCCGCGCAGCATCGCGAACAAGCGGCGTAAATCGAACGCTTGCGGTTTCGCGCCTCGAGCCAATTGCTTCCCAGTGTCGGCGATCACCGCGTGAAATCATCACGAGGCGCGAAACCGCGAAGCGATGATTCGCGCCTCGTGTGAATTCGCGATCGATCAGCCGTTGATCAGCCACGTGGCGATTGCTGTGGTCGTCGTGTCGTTCACAGCTTCCTGATAGCTCATCATGATTCCGGCGCTGCGATCGCGGGTTACGACTTCCTCACGCAAGGTCTGCAGCGCGGGCACATCGCCGTAACGCACGGCTCCCGGCAGCAACCATGGATCGCGGATGTCGGTGATCTGTCCGAAGCGGAAGACCGGGCCGATGAGCAGCGCACCGACTTTCTTCACCGCGTCGCCGGCCTGGACCGCCGCCGCGAGCGCGATCACGCCGGCTTTGTTTTCCCCGGCGAGATGAATCACCTGGGGCGGACTGTCGTGACTGCGGAGCCCCGCAATCGTCGACAGCACATCATGTACGCGCTGCGAAAACACCGGGTGGTTGTAACCGAGCGTGTACCCAAGGAACTCGCGCGGATTGTTGACCCGCGGCGTTTCTGTCAGGGCTTTGCCATCGGCATTGAACTCGCCTTGGTAGAGCAAGTCCACACCAAAGACCGCGACCCCGGCGGAGATCAATTTCTGCACGGCCGGTTTCGGTGCTCCTTCCGCGGTGAAGAGTCCCGCTTTGCCGGTTTCTGTTAACCAGATTGTGAGTTGTCCGTTCCAGCCGCCTGGCAGCAACATGACCGCGGGCAATGCTTCGCCGTATGTTTCATTCTTCACCCAACCGCTGTATTCGTGGAAACCGTCGCGCTCCACTGAACCGGTGGCTTCGAGTTTTGCTGTCCCTGCGGTGGCCAGATTGCGACCAATCAAAATATCCCAGCCCCCGCCGACGACGGCTTTATACTCGTCACGCGTCCCGCCGTTGTCGGGCGAGAGACTTTTCAACTGCTGCTTGAACTCGGCATCGAACGCTTGCAACAGTGCGATTTCGGCATCGTCGCCCGTTTTCGGTTGGGTCGGAGCACCGACCCAGACCGAGGCTTCTTCGTGGGAGAGTGGTTTGAATTCCCGTTCTTCCACCGAGACATCACCAAGCTCGAGCGTCTCCTTGAAGAACTCGTACATCATCCGTCGGCTGGGTTTGTTGTAGTTGTGCTCGAACGGAAGATACTTACCGCGGACGCGGTCGGAAATCTGCAGCATCGCGAAGTGCTGTTTCAGCTCGGGCAACCCCTTTGTTTCGAGTTCTCGCGTCCAATCGTTCGCCGCCGTCATGCCGAGATGCTTGGGAGCGATCAATGCCGCAAACTCGATGTTGCCCGTGTTGACGCGCAAGTAGGTGGCGTTTTCGCAGGTGCAGCCGCCCTGCATCGCCGTGGAGACCATCACCGCAGGGAACAAGGCCTTCGGCCGCGGGTCGACCGCACCCACCATGAACGTCTGCGTGCCGCCGCCGCTGGCCCCGGTCACGCCGATTTTGTCCGGATCAACATCGGGCAGCGTGGTGATCCAATCGAGCACGCGGATCGAATTCCACGTCTGCAAGCCGAGGATGTTCAAACAACGCAATTCCGATTGCGCGCTGAACAGTCCCCACCGTTCGGGCGTGCTTAACTCCGGGCGTTGCTTAGCGAAACCGTGAACCAGTCCAGCCGACAGAATCGTGTTGTCTGCGTTGCCGAGCATGTCGTAAAGAAACACGACACAACCCATCCGCGCGAGGTGCACACAGCGCGCCTGCAGAGGATGACGGCCGCTCACGGGATCGGTTTCAGCGCCGCTTTCCAGTTCGGTTTTGATCTTGGCTTCACCATGATCGTGGAACCGCCCGTTGGCCCAGTGACCGTGCGGACAGATCACGACAGGACGTTTGCCGGTCACATTCTTCGGTCGATACAGGCTGCCGGTGACATACAAGCCGGGATGACTTTCAAAGTAAACCTTCTCGATGGTGTAGTCGCCGCGGTCGACTTTGCCATGAATCGTGGCTTCAATCGCCGGTCGTGCGGGCATCGGCCAGAGTCCGCATGCGACGAGGATTTGCCGTCGGACATACTCAGCACGCTTCGCCCATTCTTCCGGCGTCTTGCTCGGCGTAAACGGAAAGTATCCGTTGAGATCCTTGAGTGCTCCCAGCCGTTTGTCCGCGGGCTTCTGTCCGTTAGCGAGGACGCGCGGAATGGCCCCCCGCGCGATCCGTGGACCAATTGAAATCGTCGCGCTAACGAGTGCCGCCGAACTCCATTGCAGCGCCGTGCGGCGCGAAACCGGACCGAGGGACATGTTGCGAACTCCGGATGAGGAACGGGAAGACCGAGGCGACATCATAAACATCGGGAATGGTCGATGCGACTGAGTCAGGATCCTCCGCTTGCGGTTTCGCGCCCCGTGATGGTCGCTTGCCACTGTCGAGCGACACTGAAAACCAATCATCACAGGGCGCGAAACCGCAAACGAGGTAGGAAGCGTAATTTGTGGAGTTGCGGGTCGAGTCACATTTTTCTCTTGTTCTCCTGCGGATGAGGTCATTCTCGCCGGACTTGGTGTTGACGCATTGGCCGTCTTACAGAAAAATCCCGCCGCTTCGGAAATTGCCTCAAGTGATTCCTGGGCCACCCCTCTCCTTTCCCATCTCGTAGGGCGTGCCGTGACTTCGACCACCTTATGCCTGTTGCTGGCCTTCGCTGCGGAACCGATCTCGGAATCGGGAAGTAGCTGGTATGAATTTTCCCCGAAACTGGCGGCGTCCATTCGCGGCCAGAGTCCCAGCGGACCGTATCCGCCGTCGTCCGGGCCCGTGCTCGGCGATCCGATGCCGATAGCGCCCAACACTTATGATCCGTTTCAGCCGCAAAACCCGGCGATGCAGGATCCGTTCTACAACTACGGCGACCCGGCGCTGATGAACCCAGCCCCGATGCCGCCGCCACTGTTCTCCGGCGTCAATGGTCCGCAACCCCATCGCTTTGGGCTCATTCCGCGGTTTGACATCGGTTACATTCCGGAATCCGATATTCAGAACGTCAATTCCGGCGTCGAGATGTTTGAATTCGACGCGGAACTCCGCCGGAATTCGCCGTTCGGTTTGGGGTGGGTGTTCTCCAGCGCTGCGCAGTTCAATTACCGCGCGTGGAGTTTCTCCGGATTGGCCGCCGGGGCCTACGGTCGGTTGAATCTCTACCGTTTCGGTCTCGACATGCAGATGTTTACGCCGGATGTGAATGGATGGACGTTGCAGTTCGGCTTCAATCCGTCGATCAACACCGACATGGAGCATCAACTCACGTCGGACGCGTGGAATTTCGACGGCAACATCGCGGCACGGTTGCAGTACGATCCCGTCTGGACGTTCGTCCTCGGCGTGCAGTATTGGGACCGTGTGGACGACATCGTTCTGCCCACTGGCGGTGTGATTATTACTCCGGATGATCGCTGGGAGCTCAGGTTGTTGTTTCCCAAAGGACGCATCAGCTATTTCCTCGGCAACTTCTGGCAGGGGTCGCATTGGCTGTACGTCTCGTCGGAGTATCATGTCGAGGCGTATCAGTTCAACAACGTCTTCACGCCGCGGGATCGCGTGCAATATGAAGATTGGCGATTCGCCCTCGGCTTGCGCAGCGATCACGGCTGGTTCGACAAGTACATCGAAGTCGCATGGATCACCGGGCGAAGCTTCGAGAATCAATCGGGATTTCCGCCGGATGTCGATGTCGACGACCAGTTCATGGTTCGCGGCGGGATCCGGTTCTGATTTGCATCTTCCACCAGCCCGCAGCGCCAGCAAGGGTTTCTTCAAAGGAAGAAACCCTTGCTGGCGCTGCGGGCTGGTTCGCGTTTCTTCCTGATGATGTGAGAATTCAGTGAGCGCATTGGCAATTGTTCTCGCGGCGGGTAAAAGCACGCGGATGAAGTCGGCACTGCCAAAGGTTCTGCACGAAGTGTGCGGCCGGCCGATGGTGGACTATGTATTAGATGCGGCCCGTGCTGCCGGGGCCTCACGCATCGTGGCGGTCGTCGGACACCGGGCGGACTTGGTACAGGCCCATCTCTCGCAGTTTGCGGATGTCGAGTTCGCGTTGCAGTCCGAGCAAAAGGGAACCGGCCACGCCGTGATGATGTGCCGGTCCGCTTTAGCCGCGCATCACGGTCCCGTTCTCATTCTCGCCGGTGATACGCCGTTGTTGAAGCGGGAGTCACTCGCAAGCTTGTTGACCGCTCAATCGGAACAACACGCGGCCGCGGTCATTGGGACCGCGGTGACACCCGCGAATCAGGGGCTCGGTCGGATCGTTCGCGATGTCGCCGGGAACTTTGTGAAGATCGTTGAAGAGAAAGACGCCAATCCGACCGAGAAGGCGATCCAGGAAATCAACACGGGCTGCTATGCGTTCGATTCGCAGAAGTTACTCGCCGCGCTGGATCAAATTCGCCCGGATAATGCTCAGGCCGAATATTACCTCACCGATTGTCCGAAAGTGTTATTGCAGGCGGGCAATCCCGTCGCGGCGATGCAGGCCTTTGAAATCACGGAAGCTCTCGGCGTCAACACCCGCGTGCAGTTGGCCGAGGTGACGCAGACCATCCAGCAGGAAACGCAAACCCGGCTGATGATCAACGGCGTGACAATCGTCGTGCCGGCGCAAACCATCATCGACCCACGAGCCATGATTGGGGCGGATACGGTCATCGAACCGTTCACCGTGATTCGCGGCGCGGTCACGATCGGCAGCGATTGTCGGATTGGTCCGCACGCGGTCATTCAGGGATCTGCGAACATTCCCAACGGGACCGTGATCGGACCGTTTCAAGTTGTGGGATAAATCTTCTACAAGCCCGAAGCGCAAGCGCCGGGTTTTATTACAGAAAGAGCCCCAGGGTGCAGAAACCCTGGGCTTACGGCGAACATCATTTACTCGGCAGCGACTTTGTTCCGCAGCACGCCGAGACCTTCGATTTCGACTTCGACCACATCCCCGCCTTTCATGAAGACCGGTGGTTTCCGCGCCGCGCCGACACCGGGCGGCGTGCCGGTGAAAATCAAATCGCCAGGCTGTAGCGTCACGATCTTCGATAAGTGCGCGATGAGTTGACCGATCCCGAAGATTAATTCTTTGGTGGTCGAATCCTGCATCGTCTGCCCATTCAATCTCAACTGCACGCGGATGCTGTGCGGGTCGCCGATTTCATCCGCCGTTGTCATCCACGGGCCGGTCGGGGCGAAGGTGTCCGGCGTCTTGCCAAGCAGCCACTGTCCGCCGGGACGCCCTTTCTGCCAATCCCGCGCGGAAACATCATTCCCCGGCATGTATCCCGCGACATGCTGAAACGCCTTCTCAACGGGAATATGCTTGCCCGCCTTCCCGATGACGACGACTAACTCGGCTTCATAATCGACTTCGACCGACACCTTCGGCAGTACGATCGTTGCTTCTGGGCCGATGATCGCCGACGCGAACTTGCTGAAGACGACCGGTTCGGACGGAATCGGCGAACCGGTTTCAATCGCATGATCGCGGTAGTTCAAGCCGATGCAGAACAGTTTACCGGGATCGGGAATCGGGGCGGCCAAGTCTCCGGTGACGAACGGTCCCTTGTTCATGCCCTGCGCGAGTGCCGCGGCAGCAGCGGCGAGTCCGTCGGGATCGGCCAGCGTCTGTTTCAATGTCGTGGGGAGTTTCGGATCGACCGCACAGAGATCGACGAAGCGACCATCCAATGTGCCGCCCACAAACTTCATCCCCGCGTTCGTAGCAAGCATTCCGAGTCGCACTATCGTCCCTTTCCGATGGAAGAGTTGCCGAGGTTATCGCGCAAGATTGCCGTCCCAGTATATTCAACGACGGCCCTCTCGTCGCGGGAGTGGGAATCTGCCAGCGCGTTGCCGATTCGCCACGCCGCCGCCAAGGAAAAATCTCGGGCGACACATTGTGCGCGGTCCGGTAACCCGTCAGGATGCCGAGATGCTTCAACTTGCCCACGAACAACTGCCGCAGTCGTTACTCAGTTACGTTGCCTTCCGGGTTGCCCTGCGCCGGACCTGGGATGCGATGTCCGCAGCTCCACGCACAGCGATCTTCTCTGCCGAACCGGAACGAACCGGGTATCTCGCGGAAGTGCCGTTTCTGAGGGAAACCTCGCTGGCTGTACAACTCGATGTGCTGGCCAGGACCTGGCGTCGGCATATGCAACCCGAAATCATTCGTGCGGATTTGCTCGACGAAGCCGTGTTGTATGCCGCATGCGAAGCCACGGCCCATTGTGCCGAACACGAACCGCAACACGTTCACCGCGCCTTGCTGGGCGGGCCGATGGATCTGATGATCCCCGTGGATCTGGCCTTGGCGGGTGATTTACGACAACTCTATTTGCAACTTCCTACCGAGGGAGATTTTCTGCTCGTGGGACAGTTTCTGGATATGCCGCCCGATGAGGCCGTCGAGTGGAAGCAGAAACTCGGCGTTACCGAAACTCAACTGACTCAATTCTTCAATGTGCTGTCGCAATGGCGCGCCCGACCGGAAACCCTACCGCGATTGCAGGGATTGATCACCGACCGCGAACGGACGGAACTGGCCGCCGCCCTGTCACTCTCGGAAACCGTCTCCGCCTGAACTACACTATCACCCGGCTTTCCGGACATGTGATACGGCCCGTCGTCGTTCGCTTCGACGGTGATGTGGTCATACTCGGTCTGTCCACAAGGGTGACATGCATGCGAGCATTAGCGGGCGCGATTTTGATCCTGACGGCGGAGCAGGCGTTCGCGCATGCTTTTCTGGTCGGGTTCCCGCATCAATCGTTCGTGCAGTCGATCCTGCTGCCGGTATCAGGAACCGCTGCCGTTCTGGGAATGGGTTTCCTCGTGATGGGGTTCTTTACGGACCGGAAACCATCATGAAGCCGCGTCGGTGGCGAGTCCCAGCGCCGAGCGCATTTTCAACGGATCGGACCATATTCGCGGTCCGCCGACGGGCATGGTGCGGCGTGATGGTGGCCGTGGCTGCCGGGGCGGCTTGGGTCTACTTTGTGTCTTCCAGCCCGCTGGTCCAGGCAGAATTCGCGTTCCGTCGCGGCGATCATCGGGAAGCCCGGGAACTCGCCACCCGTATCTTGCGAGCGGACGCCACGTCCGATCGGGCACTCGTGATTGTCGGTTCAGCGAGTCTGGCGATACGCGACGCGGTGGCGGCAAAGTCCTATTTCGAGCGTGTATCGGCCGGCAACGGTCCCGATTTCGGACAGGCACAGCGGGAACTGGGGCAGATCGCGATAGGTTCCGGCCACGCGGTTCGGGCTGAAGAGCACCTGCGGAAATCGTTGGAAGTCGATCCCTACGATTCGGCCGCGCTCGACCAATTGATTTATTTGCTCTCGCTGGAAGGTCGCAACTGGGAAGCGTTCACGTTGGCCGTTGATCGCCTCCGCGCAGGGATGATTACCGCCAACTATTTAATGATCGTCGGGCAACCCGAACTGGGGCTGGAGCAGACCAAAATCTTTGCTGAGCGATGCCTGGCGGTGGTTCCCGATGAGCCCCTTCCACGGCTGGCACTTGCGCGACAGGCCTGGCGCGACAATCGGGCGGAATTGGCGAAAGACCAACTTGATCCGGTGCTCAAGAAGCACCCCGATCTGCTCGAAGCTCATGCGCTACTGTGCCTCATCACTGCGGAAACGGGTACGACGGATGAGTTCAATCAGGTTTCCGCACGGATACCGTCGTCGGCGATGAGCCATCCCGATGTTTGGCTGGGACGCGGGATGGCGTGCGACAACCGCGGCCTGACCGATCAGGCCGCCAGATGTTATTGGGAAGCGTTGCGATGCCATCCGAATTCGGTCAGTGCGAATCATCGGCTGTCGCAAGCGCTGGTGAAACTGAAAAAACCGGCAGAGGCTCGCCCGTTTGCCGAACGCGCGCAGCAACTGGGAAAACTTGCGCTCGACATGGCATCACTCCGGAGCAAGCTCGATCCGGGGAGGCTTCCGGTGATCATCGGGCAACTGGAAGATTTGGGGCGACTTTGGGAAGCGGCCGGATGGTGTCACGCGGCCCTTCAACAGAGCCCCCGGCAATCCGATTGGGCACGGGGCACGCTCGCACGGCTGACGAGTCATCTCGATGCTCGACAACCATTGACGGTGCCTGAGTTCGATCCGACCACGAAAATCGACCTGTCGCATGTCCCGCTGCCGGTCTTCAGAAACGCTGTGCCATCAGCCATTCCGTCTGCTGTGCCGACGACAATCGCGAGGATCGCTTTTCAGGATGATGCAGATGCATCCGGCCTGCATTTCACCTATCAAAACGGTGCCCCGCCCGGCGATCTGGAATCGATGATCGAAATGAATGGCGGCGGTGTGGCGGTTCTTGACTACGATGGCGACCATTGGCCCGACATATTTTTCACGCAGGGCGGCAATTTTCCCCCGGCTGCATTCGATGGCAGACTGACCGATCTGCTTTTCCGCAACGCGGGAGATCGGGTTACGCCAGGCTTCGACAATGTTACCGAAGCCGCGGGGTTGAGCGATGTGGGCTACGGACAAGGTGTGACCGTGGGCGACTTCGACAACGACGGCTTCCCCGATCTGTACGTGGGAAACGTCGGTCAGAACCAACTACTGCACAACAATGGCGACGGGACATTTAGCGATATCACCGTCACGTCGGGAACTCTGGCCGGTGGTTGGACATCGAGTTCCGTGTTCGCCGACTTCAATCAGGATGGGCTGCCAGATTTGTACGTGGTGACGTACCTCGGTGGCGAAGAGATTTACCAGCTTTGTAACAAGCGCGTCCGTCCGCGCTGTAGTCCGCTTCTCTATCCAGCCGAACCGGATCGGTTTTATCTGAATCTGGGGGATGGACGATTCCGTGAATTATCCGGATCGCATGGCTTGGCGGCGGCGGAAGGCCGGGGGCTGGGCGTGGTTGCCGCCGATTTTGACGGTTCGCGACGACTGAGCCTGTTTGTCGGCAACGATATGACCGCCAATTTCTTTTTTCAGAACCAGACGACCGTTCCCGATGCTCTGCTGTTTGAAGAACGGGCGATCCCTTCCGGGTTGGCATTCGATCATGCCGGGCAGGCCAAGGCCTGCATGGGAATCGCGGCGGGTGACTACGACAAGAACGGACGGCTCGACCTGTTCGTCACCAATTTCTATCGTCAGACGAACGACCTCTACGCACAGGAAGAGGGCGGCACATTCCAGGATGTCTCGGTCCGAACCGGCCTGGCTGAACCCGGCTTTCTGATGTTGGGATGGGGAACGCAATTTCTGGACGCCGACCTGGACGGCTTCTCCGATCTCGTGGTGACCAACGGTCACGTTCACGATCCCGTCGATGCGAAGATTCCCTACGCCATGCCCGCTCAATGCTTCCGAAATCGTGGGAATGGCCAGTTCGTGGAAGTTTCACGGCCTCAGCTCGGCCCGTTCTTTGATCGGCCGCGAATGGGACGGGCGTTGGCCCGCCTCGACTGGAATCGTGACGGCTTGGACGATGTGTGCATCTCACACCTCAACGAACGGGCCGCGTTGCTCACTAATCGCACGGAGATGGCGGGCAATTCTCTCTCGCTGCGGTTGATTGCGGTCAATTCCGCCCGAGACGCCATTGGTGCGCGAGTGCGCATCACAGCGGGCAATCAGGTCACCGTGCGGCAACTCACGGCGGGAGATGGCTTTCATGCCTCTAACGAACGCCGCTTAAATGAGGGTCTGGGGGCCAACCGGGTGGCCGACCTCGTGGATGTTGAGTGGCCCTCCGGTGTCCGGCAGCAGTTCGAGAGACTCGATGTCGATCGGGAATGGATCTTGGTCGAGCAGCGTCCCGCAATTCCCGTTTCGATCGCCGCAGATGGCGATTTGGCTTCGAGTTCCTGTCGTTAGACGATACTCTCACGGCGCGCTCAGGTTCTGCCGCACTACGGTTGGACTTCGTTTGGAAAATCCGTTTAGAAAGTCTGACGACCGAATCGGTGACTGGACGATGTCGTGATACGGTCACAACCTTTCACTTTTTTTCAAATTCTGAATTCAATACCCCGGAGTCTTGATTGACACCTCACCGAGAATGACCGTAGCATCAACATCCGCTTTCCGGATCCCGGAAGAAAAACTCATAAAATCGATCACCGATTTCGTTAGCCCCATTCGTTTTTTCCGTCACCAACGCCACATCCGTGGGTTCATATCAGGGAACCTGCGGGGGTGTGTTTTTTCGTCTGTCACGTGCCCTCAATTTCGTGTGGGTAACGCTTCTTGTTCCGTGTCTTCACATCTTTTTTCGAGGGGAACCGTATGCGTCGATTCAAGTTACGAGGCTTCACGCTGATTGAATTGTTGGTGGTCATCGCGATCATCGCCATTCTGATCGCGCTGCTGCTGCCCGCGGTGCAGCAAGCCCGCGAAGCCGCCCGGCGTACGCAGTGTAAGAACAACCTGAAGCAAATCGGGCTCGCCGTCCACAATTACCACGACACGTTCAACCGCTTTCCCGGGAACGGGATGCAGACCGGTTGGGGGCATAACTGGATCGTCTCAATTCTGCCGTATGCCGATCAGGCTCCGCTGTACAACCGCTGGCAGTTCAGCGGTCCGGATTCCGGCTGGCACGACGGTTACGGTGCTGCGAACGCGGCCAACTACGAGAACGTCCAGATCGAGTGGATGATTTGCCCATCCAATCCCATCCCCTCATTCATGAACCGCTTTGCGAATCCTTGTCTGCCGGCGCCATCGTATTTCGGTGTTCAAGGTGCGGCTCCCTTGGGGAACTATCAACCCGCGCAAGGGACGGATTGGGAACGCGGTGTAGGCGACTGGGGCCTGACTTCACGTGCAGGTTTGATTCTGAACAACAGTTGTGCCCGTATGCGGGATTGTACGGACGGCTTGTCGAACACGGTTGTGGTTGGAGAAGAAAGTAACTGGACCCAGAATGCTGCCGGGACAACCAAGGCCGACGCTCGCCCCGGTGCGACGTGGGGTTGGGCGATGGGATGTCACTCCTCTTGGGGGCCGTGGGTTGGTGGCGGTGGTGTTACAACCATTCGTTATGCTCCGAATTCCCGCAGTTTGGGTCTGGAAGGTGTGATCCATACCACGGAACATCAGCGCAGCAATACGCCGTTGAACTCGGCTCATACCGGTGGCGTGCATGTCCTGATGGGAGATGGAACTGTGCGGTTCATCTCCGACAATATCAACATGACGACGTTGACTTACCTGTGCGTCGCTGCGGATCTTCAAGCCGTTGGTGACTTCTAAGAAATCTGTGAGATAGCGTTTGGCTCTTGGGGGTCTGTCAGACAGACCCCCAAGAGTTTTTGACATCAATGACCGTGGCACATCGCAACGGCGGCCATTAACAGACCTTGGTGATGGATTGACTCACCGGCCGGCACAAGTCGGCCGCCTCGTTCAAACGAGTCAAATTCGATGGGAGATGCATTGGCTATGCTTCGACAACTGATGATCGTTCTTTGTGCTGTCGTTTTATTAGGTTGTGGACGTTCCGGAGATGGATTCACGGGAGATCGTGGGGAAGTATCCGGAAAAGTGACCATCAAAGGGCAGCCCGCTCCGGAAGGTTGCAGTATTATCTTCCAGAGCAAGGAAGGGCCGAATTATTCAGCCTTGGGAACCGTGAATGCAAATGGTGAGTATTCGCTGCTTTACAATGGCAAAGCCAGTCTTCCGGCGATCACTTATACGGCGACCGTGATTCCGCCATTGGCGAACTCATCGGGAACAATGTCGACCGAGCAAATGACGACCAGCGCTGCGGACATGACCAAATCGATCAAGTCAAAGGTGAAACCGAAGCTGCCATTCGCCGCTTCTTACTCGTCGGCGCTCACCAGCGGACTCGAATTTACCGTGAAGAAGGGCCCGAACAAGGCGGATTTCGATCTTACCCCCTGATTCCGGGGTCGAGAATCGGTGGCGCTTTCAACATCAGCCACATGCTTTGCCGCCCGGTGATTTTCAGATTCGTTGTATGGTGGTCGATTCGCTGCTTCTTCTGCACGGTTTATTTAGAAACCCGTTCCGAATAGGGGCTCTTTCCCGATTTGCCACCGTCTGCATCATCGGTTGTGCCATCGGTTGTGAATCAAGGGATGTTCCCACTAATCCCGCTTCTTCGACTCGCAAGATTCCTGCGCCTGCGGTGGCAACCAAGGCCAACTCTTGGGGATTGACTACGTATTCTGCGGCCGAGCCCGTGCTTCAGACACCTCGCGAACCTCAACCCGGTGACTGGTTCTCGCAACCGGAAACGGGCATCAACTTCATCTATCGCAATGGTCGTGAAGGGAACAAGTTCACGCTCATGGAATCCATCGGCGGAGGCGTCGCGCTCTTCGATTTTGATGGCGACGGTGATCCGGACATCTTTCTCACCGGCGGTGGCTCAATCCAAGGCAGTCCCATTACCGTTGATGGCTTGCCGAACACCTTCTATCGCAACGAGGGCGAATTCCGCTTTACCGAGATCGGCACGTCATCGGGCGTGGCCGTGTCTCCGAATTATTCGATCGGATGCAGTGTTGGCGATTTCAACAGCGATGGACTGCCCGACCTCTTCGTCACGGGTTACCCGCATTGCCGGCTCTACTGCAATCAGGGCGACGGAACATTCAAGGAGTTACCCGACTCCACCACTGTGGCCGATGCTGGACTGCATGCGGCCAGTACCTGGGGCGACTTTGATGGCGATGGCCTGCCCGATCTCTATGTCACCGGATATGTGACATTTGATCTTCGCGAAGATCGCAACTGCGGGGAAGACCTGCGCGGCATTCGAGATCTCTGCGGTATCTGGCAGTATCCCCCGGCTCCGGACCGCATCTATCGGAATCAAGGGGATAGCACGTTTCTCGAAATCACAACAACAGCCCGTCTTCGCGCCGATGGTAAGGGATTGGGGGCCGTCGCCGCCGACATGAACGACGATGGTGCGCTGGACTTGTATGTCGCCAACGACTTCACGCCCAATTTCTTCTACGTGGGTGATGGCCGGGGTGCGTTCCAGGAGCGCGGGCTGCAGTCGGGAATCGCCTTCGATGCCAGCGGAGTTCCTCAAGGAAGCATGGGGGTCGACTTCGGTGACTTCAACGGCGACGGCCGCGGAGATTTGTTCGTCACGAACTATCAGTTGGAGGACAACACGCTTTACCGCAATCAAGGCGAGGACTTGTTTTCGGTTGCGGCCCACGTGGGGTTAGAAGATGTCTGCCGCCCCTACGTCGGTTTCGGAACGGGCTGGGTCGACTTCGATAGCGATGGCTGGCTGGATCTGTTCGTGTTGAACGGACACGTCATGTATCACACTGGCCAGAGTCCTTACGAACAGCCGCAGTTTTTATTCCGGAACATCGACGGACAGCGCTTCGAGAATCATTCGGATCAAGGCGGTCCTTACTTCAGTGTGCGGCACGTGGCCCGCGGCGGGGCCATCGGAGATTTGAACGACGATGGTGCTCCCGACCTGGTAGTCGTGCATCAGAACTCGCCCGTCGCCATTTTGAAGAATCAACTTACCCCGGCACGGTGGGTGAGTGTCTGCCTGCATGGAACCAGCACTGATCCCTTCGCCGTGGGCGCGGTGGTAACCGCGAAGTTCGCTCGGCGGGAGTTGGTTCGCCACGTTCGCGGCGGAGCGGGCTATCTGTCGCACTTCGACCGCCGGATCCTGCTGCCAGTCGACGAAGATCAATCCGGCGATTGCACCGTCCGCTGGTTGAATGGAAAGCGGGAACGCTTTACGAACCTGCAACCGGGACGGACGCACCATTTGATTGAAAGTCGCGGAGAACGGATTTGATCCGCACGCAACGCTACAATCAGGTTTTTCGCCCCCGATGATCGACGATGCCCGCTAATTCCTTACCCTCGTCACGCCGCAGCATCCGCTTCATCATGCTGGCCGGCATCGCGCTGTCGGTGCTCGTCGCAGTCGGACTGTATCGATCTGCGACCGACACGCCCGAAGCACAACTCGCCCGAGCACGCCAACGAACCGAACATCCTGCCCAAACCTTGGCGGTGGTTCGCGCACTCATTCAATCCGCCCAAGGAGATTTTCCGGAAGCCGAGGTCTTTGAGTGTCAGTTGCTGCTGCGGATGAAGAAAACGAACGAAGCCAAGTCTCGGTTCGCCGCGATTCGTCACCCGGAAGCGTGCGGTCCCGAGTCACTGGCACTGCTGGCGGAATTGGCTCAGGCCCATGGAGAAAACGCCCTGGCCGCACGCGCGCTGTTCGCGACGGGTGACTACGTCCAGCGGAATCCGAAGCGGTTGAAGCTTCTTATCTACGTTCTTTACTCGCAACAAGACTCCGACGAACCCGAAGGACGAATTCTGCAGCTCTGCGAGGAGTATGCCCGACTCGTTCCCGATGATGCTTTTCCATGGCTGATCAGCTCCAGTCTCTATCATGAACGAGGGGTTCCAAACCTGGCCGTCCGAGCGTATCGGGAAACGCTCCAGCGCGCGTTGCCTGTGGAAGAAGTGCACCGGGTACGGATGCAGCTTGTTCAACTCGAACTGCTCCTCGGTGAACTGAAGCAGGCCCGCGAACATTGCAATGCGTTGTTGCAGGAAACCCGCGATCCCGCCGCCTTGAAGATGGTCACCGCCATGCATGCCGAGTTGCTGCAGCGTGAAGGCCAGCCTGCCGAAGCATTAGCGTTGCTGGACAAGCTGCTGGCGGAGACACCGGAATGGACGAAGGCTCGCGCGCTGCGCGGCCGCTGTCGCTTTGAACTGCAAGATTACGCTGGCGCAGTAAGCGATCTCTCGACTGCGGTCCGTCAAAATGAGTTCGATCAACAGACGCACTACGTTCTGGCACAGGCCTACCGACAACTCAAAGAGACGGCACGCGCGGACGCTCACTTCGATCGCAGTCGCGAACTGAGCGACATCGGCGCCCAGATTCTCACGCTGGAAAGCCAACTCCGCAACGATTTGTACAACCGCGACCTGAAGCTGCGACTGGCTGATCTCAACGATAAACTCGGCGACAAGGAAAAAGCGGCCGCATGGCGTCGCGGTGCGCAGAAACTCCGGTACTCCGAACCTCTGCCGGTGGTTCCATAGCCATCCCACAGCGCGAACGTTAGCGCCCCCGAGACGCTCAATCGTTGCCCTTTTCCTCCGTGGAAAATGCGAATTCATACGGACGGCTGGCGAACCAGAAGAACGTGGTAAACCAGAACCACAGCAGGATATGGCTGAGGATGTAGACCGCGAACGGGAATGGCACGTTCGCACCTTGCGAAAGCAGGAAGATGCTCATCGAGAAATAACCCGCGAGAGTCATCAACCGCTCAGCGTTGTCTGCGAATGTGTCAGCAGCCACGCGGTGAGGCTTCCGGACAGCACGCCGACCGAGATCACCATGACCGGAAACCATCCCATTCCCAACTGTACCAGTTTGGAATAGATGTAAAGGTCGTACCCAAGGACCAGGAAGAAAATGATGCGTTGTGTGCCGCGGAGACGGCTCAGAAATCGTTGACTGCGGGCGAGCATCATTTACCTTTCTTGCAGCCATCGCTATCGAGTGAGCGGTCCTGCTGCTGGTTTACGGCTGAGAATGCGTTGTCAAATCAGTTGTTCATTTGCGTTCATTATGGCCGTTTGTGCTCTAGTGGTTTTTGTGCGCTTTGCTGATCCCTTTAGCATCATCGCCTGCGAAATGAATCGCGACACATTGATGTTCACTAGGCTTTGACATATCGAATTACATAGAACAATCAAATCGCTGTAGAAATAGCGGCTTTGAGCGCCGGCGGCCGTATTTTTGTCCTTCGGCATCAATTTCGCGATGACGGAACATGCGGCGCACCACATGAGGTGTCGGTCCGCGCTTATTCTTCTCCTGATTTAAGGAACGTTCGTAAATGGTCTCGTTGTCGAAGCGTCGGAGCGGCTTCACGCTCATTGAACTCCTGGTGGTAATTGCGATCATTGCCATCCTGATTGCGCTGCTGTTGCCCGCCGTGCAGCAAGCCCGCGAATCTGCCAGGCGAACGCAGTGTCGCAATCATATGAAGCAGCTCGGCCTGGCGATGCACAATTACCATGACCAGTTCAATGTGCTGCCTTACGGCGTGATGAATGCCGGAACGTTCCATGTTCGCGATACGTGGATGCAACAGATTCTACCGAACCTCGACCAGGCCCCCTTGTACAACCAGTATCAGGCCTCCACGCTGCAATGGGTCATGGACATCCCGACGGCCATTCGCGATGCCGTGCTTCCCACGTTGATGTGCCCCTCTGATCCTTCGGGGCCGGCGCGCGGTGCCTCGGGGCCAACACGCTCGGGCGGTGACGGCTTCCAGGGCAATTACGTGATGTGCATCGGCAAGACGCAGAACTACAACGTCGATAACGGCGGTCTGTTCTGGAACAATTCCTCGTCGCGGCTGCGCGATGTCATCGACGGGACGAGCAATACCATCCTCGGCAGCGAAGTCATGATTCGTGGTAAAGCCAACACCGGTGGCTGGGGTGAAGGTGGCGGCTATTGGGGTGGCGGCGAAGGGGGCGGCTACGGCTTCACCACGCTCGAACCACCCAACACAGCGATTACCGACCAGGTTTACGCCTGCAAAAACACCACTTGGCCGAACGCGCCGTGCCAGTCGATGACGACTTATGCCACCCAGCGCATCTTCGCTCGCAGCTACCACGTGGGCGGCGTGCATGCGGTGATGGCCGATGGTGCCGTGCGGTTCATCTCCAGCAATGTGGACCGTGTGACCTTCCAGAATCTCGGTTCCCGGATGGGGAACGAAACGCTGGGTGAGTTCTAAGACGGTCTCGCTTCACTCGTGGCCTTCGCCATGCACGGTCGAAACACAACGGCCGTGCATCTGCGAAGGCCCTTTCGTACCGATTGTCGCCTCTCGGGATAATGCGGCGCGACGGTTGGTTTCAGGCGATGGTTCGGTTCAGGGTCTTCTCGTTCAAGGTGGAAACGATGTTCGTTCGTGTCGGTTCGCTATCGGTGCTGATGTTGGCTTCGCTCGTGGTCGGTGCCGGATGTGGCGGGAAGCCCAGCGGCCCCGTGACCTACAAAATCGCGGGAACGGTGCAATTCAATTCCGCTCCGGTGGAAGTCGGCGAGATTATCATTCGGAGTCAGGACGGAAAGCATGCCGCCGCGTCGGTGATCACGAACGGCAAGTACGAGCTGAAAGCGACGGAAGGGGCGAAGATCGTGGAAGTGACCGCACTCCGCGATGTCCCCGGCAAATTCCGTGAGGACAACCCCGGCGAGAAGGTGCCCGTCCGCGAGCAGTATATCCCCGCGAAGTACAATGCGAAGACCACGTTGAAACTCACTGTCGAGACCAATGACAATCTCGAAGCCAACTTCGATTTGGCAAAGTAAGTGACCGCATTCGACTACTGCATCACGACCTCGATCAACCGTGATCGAGGTCGTTTCGTTTTGACATTGATCGAACCTAAACAAAATGATCGTGATGAGACAATGATCATCACGGCCCAAGGTTCATGTCAATGTGCGACTTGCAGGGCCAGAGATCACTGCGGCCACTTGTAACTCGGATAGACCAACGGAATCTTCCGCTTCGCAAGTTCCTGCACGAAAGCTTGGCGGCTGACCGGATTGTTGCCCTGGCGAACCGTGTAAAACTGTTTTTGCATCAGTTCAAAGAATCCCGCATTCCCCGACGTGAAGCCCGCGTTGACAAACTGTGTGTTGTAGTCCTTCATGTGGTCCTGAAGCGTGTAACCCGGGCGGCGATAGAAGTAGCGCGTGCCTTTAACACGGTTGAAAATATACCGGGCATCGTTCTTCTGCCCGGCCGTGCCCACGAAATCGCGATCGGCGTTGGATGCCTGCAGGATGTTGACGGTACTGAACCGGTTCGTCAGTTCTCGATCCATAATCTCGAACAGACCGATCGGCTGGCCGGTGGTTGCGTCGGCACAGCGAAAGTTGAGTTTCGGGTCGTGAATGTAGAAATCCCACGTTCCGTCGACGGCTTGCTCGGGGATAACGACCGACATGTGGGTAAGCCCCGAAGCCGGGTCGCCAAAGTCGATGATCAGCGCGTCGATATCGAATGAGAGCAGCAGTTTCTGCAGCATCACCGCGAATCCGCCGCAGACGACGCCACCACGATCACGGCGAAAGAATTCGTGATACGCGAACGACACATCGCTCTTGACGATGATCGGCAGCGTATGGTTGGAATCCTGTTGAACCAGCGCGTCGTCCACGTTGTTGGCAATCCAGTGCAACAGCAGATTGGCCACGGTGCGGGTGTCGTTCAAGAAGAGGGCCTGCTGCAATCCGGGAACCCGGGCTGTTAGTTCCTCACGAAGCTGGCGATCGTCGGGAACCGGTGCGATGTTCAGATCTAACGAGCTGTCGGGAGCAATCGTCACAGTGCAGATCGATTCGTACGGGACGAAGGCCCGTTCGACCCGTCCGTTCCCCGCTTCGAGCCGCAGCAGCGTGTATTGATTTCCCGGTCTTAACACCGAGTATGGCAGCAGCGTGAAGGTGTCGGCACCGGTTTTTCCCGGCTCCAGTCCAATCTCGCCCGCACGGTACCACAATGTCGTCGGTGCTCCTTCTTCACCGGAGAGCGACGCCACCTTGATGGTGGCCGTCGACGAACTCTGATTCACAGAAACAATTGATCCGCAGCCGCTCAACAGTAGCAGACAGAAGAATCCCCCGTAGATTGCCCAAAACCGAAACGGGTTCTTGCCGGGAGACTGCGAATGTGTCGGGGGCGTCGTCGGGAATGCAGCGAATCGGTTTCCCATACGGGACGCGAATTGGGAATTGATCATGCCACTTTCCAGAGTCGGGCTTCCGACAACCGCGCGGAGATGCAGTCCCGCGCGGGGTGAAGCGATCTCCTTATTTCACCATTGACGACCCACCGGTGTCATGGAGAAATTGGTGGCATCCTGCCGAAGAAGGGGCAAGGGCGACGAATTCTGGCAATCATTCGGATGCTTTGCACTCGTTGCGATTCTGCAACATGCTGGGTTAGACCTTGCCAAAGCCACGGCATGAGGGTGTGGAAAAGTTTGAAATTCTGCCGGATTTCGAGCCGATGTCGTTCAGCTATCCGCGGGGATGGCACCGCTCGTGGATCGCCTTGATGCGACTGTGGTCCACCTGCGTGTAGATTTGCGTGGTGCGAATGCTGGCGTGTCCCAGCAGTTCCTGCAGCGCTCGGATTTCCGCCCCGCCGGCGAGCATGTGCGTGGCAAAGCTGTGACGCAGCGTGTGCGGACTTACTTCGCGACTGGCCCCAATTCGCGCAGCGTACCGTTTCACCAGTTTCCACACCGTGATGCGCGAGAGCGGTAGGCCCCGTCGCGAGACCAGCAGCGGTGCCGACGGATCATTCATCCCCACGAGCAATCGCTCGTGTTGCAGGTACGCTTCAAGCGCCGCACGCGCAACCGGGTTGAGCGACACCATCCGCTCCTTGTTTCCCTTCCCTACGCACCGGCAATACCCCTCGGCGATAAACACGTCCCGCAGTGTCAACGAGCAAACTTCCGAAGCGCGGCAGCCCGTGGCATACAAGAGCGCGAGCAGTGCTCGATCGCGCCGCGGCCACGCATCGTGATTGCTCGGCGCCGCCAGGAGTTCGTCGACCTTGTCCGGGCTGAGCACTTTCGGAAGGTACTGCCACAGCTTCGGCGAGTTGACGAGATCGACAATACTGGCTTCGATGATCCCTTCGAGCATCAGATAGCGGAAGAACATCTTGACCGAGACGAGATTACGAGCAATCGATGTCGTGGCCAGACCGCGGTCGTGCAATGTTTGCAGGTAGTCAGTGAACAGTGTGACCGTGAGTTCACGAAACGTGGACGGACCGTGTTCGCTGTACCATTCGCAAAAGCGGGTCAGGTCGCGGGAATACGCAGCGACCGTGTTTTCCGCAAGCCCGCATTCGGCCCGCAGATATTGGCCGAAGAGCGTTACGAATTGGCCGGGATCCATTGATCGCCGCGGGGCGGATGAATCGACCGTGGCCGGACGCCGACGCGGTGGCATAGTTGGAACTCCACAGAAAGCCCGTTCCGTGGCGCATCGGTCGATTCACTGTGAGCCTTGAGTCAAAGTTCGATTCCGCGGGGATTTCCTTCCCGGCGACATCACATCCGGTGTGCCACGGCCGTGTTGGCCGTGCGAAGTGGCAAAACGCTCTGCGAAATCGCACGGCCGACACGGCCGTGGCACACACAATTACTTACCGTTTGTCCGTGACGCGAATATCGATCCACACCAGGCGATGATCGCTTGCGATGTTCGCGAGGTCCGCGCCGCTGTCCTTGAGATCGGGCCAGAAGACGCCCGTTGCTTTCAGCGGCAGATTCTTCGAGGGCAGCACATAATCGAGACGACCGAAGTGGGATGTCTTCAGCATGACGGAATCGGGAAAACGCTCGCGCGCACTGGCATCGGCGATGGCTCCCGCACTCTGTGGCTTGGGATCGATTAGCCGCGGGTGCTTGAGCAGACATTCAATCGGACGGATTCCGGCCACGGTGTCGCCGCGCTGCATGTCCGCATTGAGATCGCCCAGCACGATGAACGCCGCCTCGGCAGCGAACGGCGCGGTGCGACCAGCGTCATCGCGAATCCATTTTGCCGTATCGCCCCCGTTGAGGTAATCGCACCAGAAGCGCAACTCATCATGGTTGCGGCGGCCGTGTGCGTCTTCCGGACCGTCAAACACCGGCGGCGTGGGATGCGAGCACAGGAAATGCACCGTCTTCCCGTCGAGCTGAATCGGTACGTCCCAATGGCTCTTGCTCGACAGGCGAAAGACTTTCAATTGCTCGGCAGTGTAGAACTTTGGCCGGTCGCCCATACCATCGGGAATCAGATTGCCGGGGACATCCTTCCAGAGCAGTTTGCGGAACGTACGGGCGTTCGCTTCGTCGATCGGGAACTTGCTGAGCAACGCCATTCCGTATTCGCCGGGATAGCGGCCGAATCCATAGGCGTCGTTCGGACCATCGGATTTGCCGTCGTTGTTGAGATCGATCCCCGTCGGCATGCCCGTGTTCGTCGCACGGTAAAACAGATGCGGGTAGTCCAATCCGGCACCGTTGGAGTCATCCCCTTTCAGATAGCGTTCCACAAATGACCGAGCCGCATTCCGTTCAATGGGTCCGTCGGCATCCACGGGGCCGGTGTAATCAATTTCGTTCAGCAGCAACACGTCCGGGCGAACCGTGCGGATGATGGCTGCCGCAGCTTTCAATTGGGGATTGTTGCCCTTGCCGTCGGCGTCTACATCCTGCAGTTTCTTCCAACTGAGTTCCTGCACATTGAATGTGGCGATGCGGACGGTGCCCTCGTCAGCCAAGAGAGTGACGGGCAGAAAAAACGCCGAGAGCAAGACCAGCGTGCGCATCGTTCGGCCTTTCGCATGTGTCCGTTGGCATTGTGTCGCACAGCCCGGAGCGTGAGCGACGGAGGCTCGATCATTGGACTCCGTCGCTCACGCTCCGGGCTGGGATTGTGGGATTACACGTGCATTGTCCGAGCGGCTGTGAAGTTATGATGTGCGCGTAAGACCAAAAAAGAAACCCAGGGAAAGCCTCCCCTGGGTTTCGGTACGTTCTGTTTGAACAATCGATGTTAGCTGAGAATCCCCTGCACGGCGTCGGCGTTCACCATCTCGCGGGGCTGGTTGAGGTGGTTGTAGATCGTCTTCCGCGGATTCATCCCCACGCTGTGGTAGATCGTCGCGAGAAGCTCGATCGGATGGACCGGGTTTTCGACTGGGGCCGAACCCGTCTGGTCGGACTTGCCGTAGACGAAGCCGCGCTTCACACCCGCTCCGGCGATGAGACCCGTGTAACAGTACGGCCAGTGATCGCGGCCGTCGTCGCTGTTCCCGTTGCCGGACGTGCTGACGCCGCGCTTCGGGCTGCGGCCGAACTCGCCGATCGCGAGAACCAACGTATCTTTTAGCAGCCCGCGGTCGTCGAGGTCGGCGATCAATGCGGACAGACCTGCGTCGAGCATCGGGGCCGATTGGTTCTTCATGCGGGCCGACAATCCGGTATGCACGTCCCACGAGTGGTTATCGCTGTTGGCGACCTTCGGCCAGTTGACCTGCACGACCCGCGTTCCGGCTTCGATGAGCCGACGGGCCAGCAGGCAGCTTTGACCGAACGTGTTGTTACCGTACTGTTCGCGGAGTTCCTTCGACTCGGCATTCAGGTTGAAGGCTTCGCGCGCTTTGCCGGAGAGGACCAGCGACAACGCCTTGCCATAGTATTCATCGAGCGCGTACTTGCTGACGGCCTTTTCGAGATCGTCGAGGCTGGCGTTCACCGTCTCGCGCAGTTCGGCGCGACGGGCGAGCCGTTCCTGCGAGACTTCCGGGCGGAGTTGGAGATCGTCAACCCGGATGCGGTCCATCTTCGTCAGATCCATGTCATCGCCCGTGGGATAGAGCGTGTACGGATCGAACGCTTTGCCCATGAAGCCGGCGGTGCCCCCTTTGCCGATGACGCCGCTTTCCTGCAGCGGGCGGGGCATCATCACGTAGGGCAGCATCGGCACTTCGGGCGGCTTTGCCTTGATGATGTGGCAGCCGTAGTTCGGAAAATCCTTCGGGCTCGGCGGTTCCAACTGGCCAGACGCACTCACCTTGTCGGCGGTGTAACCCGTCATCATCTGATAGATGGCGGCGGTGTGGTTGAACAGCCCGTTCGGCGTGTAACTGACGGCTCGCAACAGTGTGGTGCGGTCGATCACCTTCGCCAGTTTCGGCATCAGTTCCGTGAACTGCGTGCCGGGCAGAACCGTGTCGATGGGCTTGAACACACTTTTTACATTGTCCGGCACATCGACCTTGGGATCCCACAGGTCGAGATGACTCGGCCCCCCTTGCAGGTAGACCAGAATGACGTGCTTCGCCTTGCCGAATCCCGGGCCGCCATACCGGGCATCTTCCGCGGCGTGCAGTTTTTCGTTCCGCAGCAGCGCGGGAAGGGAAAGTCCGAGGAGCGAAGCCCCACCGATACGGAGCAGGTCGCGACGGCCGACGCCATCGCAGAGGTCTCGACCAGATTGACCGGGAATGACCAGCATAAAACCGCTCCTGGGAAAGTGTTCCAGACGATGCTTGCGAACGGTGTTGAGGCGTTATATCAACCGCTCATCATATCGGCGAAAACTTGCGCCTGTCAATTGTGAGAAAATTCAGTCCGGCAAAGTTCGAAGCAATCCGCATTACCGACGTAACAATCAGGGGTCATTCGCTTTCGGTTGATTCAGCTTGGTTTTGTAGATGTCGGTGCCTTTAGCGGATTCCGGGACATCGAAGTTGTGTTCCGCGAGAAAGCCATCGACGTTCACGGTATAGCCGATAAACAGCGGCGGTTTCGAGGTGGAAGCGACCGTCTCGTCCGTCGATCCTACGGGTTTTTCTTCGTAGCCCGTAATCCGGACGATGTGCGGTCCGGCGATCACCCCCCGGCCGTTCTGTTTGCGGGTGTCGAACACACCATTGATAATTTCCGCCGTCCCCGCCGGTCCCTTGGTGCCGCGGGCAGTATCGGGCACGAAATCAATCGTGCCATAGGCAACGGGCTTTCCGGCAAATGTCACCTTGCCGGACACAGGCTGGAGCTTCAGACCGCTACCGCCGCAACCGGAGACCATGCAGACGGACGCGCCGAGCAGGAACATCACCAAACATCGCATCGACAATCACTCCCTGACATTGCGATTAGATTTCCGGCGGATGGAGGAAACATTCATGCAGGAATGACAATCCCGGCGATTCAAAATCGCCGGGATCGCAATTCGGTTGATACGTCCAACACACCGCAGACAGTGCTGTTACTGAGCAAGTTGCAGCGATTCTCCTTCACCGCGACTCGCGGCGGCCTGGTAAGTGGCGAAATCGATGTTCTCGCTGATGAACCGCACCGTGCCGTCACCCATCAAAAAATGGGCGCCGCCAACATGCTGACTGGAGAACCGGACGTCGTTGAACAGCCGCGTGGCATTGTCTGAGGTCCAACCCGAGTACCGTGAAATCGGGTGGGTGACGTTCTTACTGGCATAGCTAGCATTTGCACCGGAGGCCGTCCCATTAGCACCCTGCGTCCAATCCCGATAACTCTTGCTCCAACCAGGTGCTTGTTCCCCCGAGATCTCACCCATCAGCAGCGTGTTTGAGAGGCCATCCGTGCAATCACGAAAATTGAGGCAAATCTGAATCGGCAACAACCCGCCTTGTGCGTATCCACCATGATTGGTTGTAGTGTTGCCAACGTGAGCATAGTTCCCGGTCAATGGAGCCGGTTTGGGGCCTTTGGGTCCTGCAACGCCGTAATAGTTCGGCGTCCACCGGTCAGCCGCCGAGTCAGACTGCTTATCCGTCAGCCGGGAACTGGCACAGTGCAAGAGCGGAAATGACTGCCGTTTGAATGCCAAGTTTGGGCCGTCATCATAGAACCTGTTCATGTCGAACTGATTGTACAGAGGCGCCTGATCAACATAAGGCAGCAGCCGCACATGCAGACCAAAGCAGTTGTTGGACCGGTTCGGCGATGCCCCGACGGGTGCGACGCCCATGCCACCGCTGGGTAGCAGATTGAAATTGTCATGATAATTATGCAGCGCCAGCCCCCATTGTTTGAGGACGTTGCGGCACTCGGTTCGCCGGGCGGCTTCGCGCGCCTGTTGCACGGCGGGGAGGAGCAGGGCGATCAGAATGGCGATGATCGCAATCACCACCAACAATTCGATGAGCGTGAAACCACGCCGAGGACGTTGGAACATTGTTTTCCCTTTCGCGGTCAGAACAAAGCCGGTCGACAATCAATCCGGCGAAAATAAAACTCATCAGCGGCGGAGCGCTTCCGCCTACGGATCATTGGCCCGTTTCTGCGGCCCGGTCAGCTCGATTTCCGGCTGCAGAGCCGATTTCAAATCGATCACGTCCGGTTTCATGCCGGAGGACGTCACTTCCACCACGATGCCCGACGAATCGGGCTGGGCGGCGGACATCGGCGTGATCCATTTGTACTTCAGGTTGAATTTACTGGGGTCTTCTGCGTCGAAGTTCTTCGGCAATTGGCCCATCAGTTCCCGTTTTTGAACCCCGACCTTATATTTTCCGACTGGTAAACCGTCGTCTTTTCCATAGGTTTGAGGGGTAAACTTCCCCTGGGCATCGGTGATCGCGGAGGACGGCCGTTGATACTTCGACTTCGCCTCGGTGACCATCACGAAGGCGACCTGTGCTCCTTCCAGCGGCTTGCCATCGAGATGGACGGTGCCGGTGGCCTTGGCCAACCGCGGACGACCGCTCCCCCCGCAGCCCATCATCACGAACGCCAGACACACAACGACAAACACACCAATGCGATTCACGGCGACCTCAGAAGTGCAGCAGAGGAAGGAATGTCAGCGACACCAGCCATCGGCGGAACGAAATCAGTATTCGCCGATCGCGTTCTTGTCGTTCAGATTGAACAGATTCTGATAGGTATAGTTTCCGCCGGCACCCGAACCGCCGGTGACAGGATTGGCCTGGATGTTTTCGCTGACGAACCGCACGGCACCGTCGCACATCAACATGTGCGCCCCGCCTTCGTGAGCACTCACCAAGGCAGCGCGGCTGACGAGTGTGGTGGGCGTATTCTCGATGAAACAGAGATTGGGCTGGTCCCACGTTCCATCAAACGGTGTGTTCATCGGGCACTGGGCCGCGACGATGGTAATCCGCGCTCCACAGGCCATTCCCTCGGCCCAGTTCGTGCCGATCGCCAGGAACGGCGACGCCATCAACGCCTTTTCCCCCATGAGGAGTGTGTTTGAGGTGCCGTCCACAATGTCGGTGATCGAGGTGGCAGTGTGGACTGCGTTCGACGGTCCAATCTGATTGTTCAACGCATACATCATCGTTCCGAGATTGTTCTGGAACTGGTTGACATCGCCCCCGCTTGCTGAAGGACAGAGATATCCGGGAATCTTCGTGATCAGCAACCGTTCCAGCGACCCCGCCGCGGCCGTGGTGAAATCTTTATTGTTCGTCAGCGCCGTACGCGGAATGACATTGGTCGAACCGATGTTGATCTGATTGTAAAGCGGCGACTGGTCCATGTAGGGCAGGATGCGGATGCCGTAGTTCCAGTTGTCGACAACACCCTGAGCGGCTCCCACACCACCCGCTGTTGCTGAAGGTGGGAACCGTTTGAAGTTGTCGTGATAGTTGTGGAAGGCGAGTCCCAACTGCTTCATGTTGTTCCGGCACTGGGTCCGGCGGGCGGCTTCGCGTGCTTGTTGCACTGCGGGAAGGAGCAGGGCGATCAGAATGGCGATGATGGCAATCACCACCAGGAGTTCAATCAGCGTGAACCCCGAATGACGTGAGCGGCGCATGGGAACATTCTCCGAATAGTAAACAACGGGACAAATTCGACCCGAAAAGCGAACTGCAAAACATCGAATGGGAGTGGGAAAGAGCCCCTCAGCTTAATGGAATTCTCCGGCGCAAACAATCAGAATTCACAATAAATTGTGGCGCAACACATTTACCCGCAATTGTTTACGGAACGTCAGCGCACGGTCATTCGCTGGGACACCGTCGCCGGTAGAAACCCTCAGCGGCCCCGTCTCGAAATCATTGATCTTAGTGAACCACAATCGCGGCGATGCGAAATCAACTCCTCGTCGAAAGGCCCGCTGGACGTTGCGGCGCGACCAGGATCCGGATCTGATCCAGATCGGACGCATTCACATGGAGGAAAATCGACAGTGTGCGATGGTCGGGAGACAATTCCAGTCGATCATCGCGCGCGGCCCGCGCTTCATCGTTGAGTCGGTCCTGCTGCGGCAGCAGCACCGCCCCGCGGTGAGTCTTCTCGGAAATCGGCGGCACATAACGGATGCCCGGCTGGCCAAAGAGCGGGTCGGCGGCATCCAGCGCGGCAGGCTCGAGAATGAACCCGAGAATGGGCCGATCGAAGGTGATCGTGCAGCGAATGACGCCCTCGCCCCGCGCATAAAAATGCCCGAAGAAGGTATCGATGGTGGTCCCGGCGGAGAGCGTTGCGCGCGGAGCCAGCGTGGCGGTATCCAGCACCGGCAATTCCGTGCTGATGATGGAGAGGTCTTGCGGCAGCGTGAAGGCTTTCCGTTCGTGAAACAGATGCAGGATGCCCGGTTCCATGCTGCCGACATCACGCAGATGGACGAGTGGTTCCGCACTGAAACGCGCATTGCCGATGAGTTCCCGAACCCCTGCTTCATATTGCAGGCACGCCTGGAAGGCCTCCGGGCGGGCTGCCAATGGCTGCTGAGTTTTGCCACCCTGCAAGAAGCGCGTGGCGTGATCGGCCGCAAGGACGATCGGCGAGAGATGCGTCGTACTCGTTGCGACCTGCCCCTCGAATACATGGAACTCCGGCTGACCCTGGGCATCAATTGCCGCCCCAAAGCGCGTTCCCAGATCGACGGCGTCCGCGCCTGCCGCCGTGACAGTGAAGCCAATGGCGGACTTCGGAACGTCGGCGGATAAGCGGCCTTCCCGCAGAACCAGACGGTTGGAGCCGGCGAATTCCCATTGGGCCGGCGCTTCCAGAATGACAACGGCACCCGAAAAGAGACGCAACTCCGCCATACCTTTCGTCAGCCGGTATGGCGTTCGTTCCCTCAAAGTCATTCCCGCACGGGGCAGCCCGGCTCCATGCCACGTCGCCGCATGCGAGGATTCCAATTGACCGATAATCCGCGCTACCGGCCAGTCGTTCGTCGTGAACTTCAGTGTGGCGATGGTTCCGACCGCGATCAGGATTCCCATGGCCATGACGGCGACGGAAATCTGCCAAAAGCGTCGCCGACGGCGAGCCGCCATCTGTCGCCGGACTTCGCTACGAATGATTTCATCACCAGGGACTTCACCTTCCAGGAGCCAGTGCAAACTCGCCTGAAAGTGCATGGCGCGGATATAGTCCCGCAGGGCAGAACGATCTTTGGTGAGCAGTTCGTGCAATCCCGCGAGGACTTCTGGAGTGGCTAAATCCGCCCGCAGGAGGCTGAGATATTGCTCGATCTGTGTACGGCGATCAGGAGGGCGAGCATCGCTCATGACAGCGCCTCTCCCGTCAGTTTACGGCTCGCACAATCGAACAGCCGCTCGTGAATCCGTTGCAATGCTTTGTAGAGTGCAGCGACCGTGCGGCCGGTTTCTCGCGCGATCTGTTTGATCGTCACGCCAGGGTGATATCGCTGCGCGATGAGGGCCCGGTCCTGCTCGGGAAGCGCGGTCAGACAATCTTCAAGCGCCTGATGCTGGCGGTCCAGCAAATCGCCCATGGCCACCATCTCGGCGTGCAATTCATCAAGCAGGGCATCACTCAACGTCGCATGCTTTCGTGAAGCACGCAGCGATTCCAGCACTTTGAAATGGGCGATGCCGCACGCCCAGGCGACGAAATCCCGCTGGGGATCATACTCGGAGAACTTCTGCCAAGCCGTCACACCGACATCCTGCAGAATGTCTTCGGCATCATTGCGGTTTGTGACGAGTGTCAGGATGTAAGCGTACACTCTCCGCGATCCTGTCGTCCAAAGACGAACAAAACTCCGATTCGCCAGCGGTTGATGCCGGGAGTCGAACATAAGAGGTGCGGGTTAAAGTGCGAAAAGCCTGTTGGGAAAATCGGTTACGACGAGAAATCGCTTGGTTGGAAAATGCCCGCGATTACTCTGGAAGTACACGGTATTGTCAGAATTTGTTGAATTTTGGACATGCATTAGCAAGAAAAGCCGCCCTGATCTCTCGCAATCTTTGAATTCAGTGGATTGCCCGTGACTCGGTGAAGCGGAAACCGCGAAAACAAGTTCACTCGGTTGGGACACAGCGTACGGTTGAATTCGATTGATTGTGTGCCACGGCCGTGTCGGCCGTGCAATGTTGTAGAGCGTTTTGCCACTTCGCACGGCCGACACGGCCGTGGCACACAGAACCGAAGACTTCCACGGACTGTTTTGATTTGTCCCAACCGCTGACGCCAACGTCGATTCCGTTTCGCTGCCGATTGACAACCGGCACAGAAAACGCCTTTACTGGTGCCGCTCCTGCTGCCAAACTCGCCCGGAGAAAGAAGTACCATGTCGTCTGTGGTTCCCTGGTTCACCGCTGTGATGCTGTGCGTCAGCACACTTCCGCTCACCGGGCTTGCTCAACCCTACGAATTACGCGACGGCGACCGCGTGCTGTTGCTCGGCGGGACGTTCATCGAGCGTGAAGGGCAATTCGGCTACATCGAAACTGCGGTGACAGCGGCGTATCCCGACCGGAAGATTATTTTCCGCAACCTTGGCTGGAGCGGCGACACCGTCTGGGCGGAATCCCGCGGCATCTTCGATCAACCCGCGGCTGGGTATCAGCGGATGATCGAAATGGTGAAAGAACAGAAGCCGACAGTGATTGTGTTCGCTTACGGTCAGAACGAATCCTTCGCCGGGGAAGCCGGACGGGCGGCGTTCGTGCAGCAGTTTGAAAGGCTGTGCGACGATGTGCAGCCGACGGGGGCGCGGCTGGCGTTCATGACGCCGCATCTTTTCGAGAAAGCCACGCCACCGTTACCGGATGCGAGCCGGAACAACGATAACCTGCGGTTGTACGCCGATGCCATCCGAAAGCTGGCCGATCGCCGAGACGGGGCGGTAATCGATTTGACGAAGGCGCTGGAGAACGTCGGTGGTCGGACCGAGAACGGCGTCCATCTTTCGTCGCTCGGTTACCGCGCTGCCGGTGAAGCGATAGTCCGCGACATGGGACGATCGCCGGCCGGGCTGACATCGCAACAGGAAGCCGCGCTGCGGGCGAAGATCGTCTCGAAGAACACATGGTTCTTTCACCGCTGGCGGCCGCAGAATGTGACGTACCTGTTCCTCTTCCGCAAGCATGAGCAAGGCAACAATGCGGTAGAGATTCCGCAGTTTGATCCGCTGATTGAGGCGGATGAAAAAGAGATTCAGCGATTGAAACAGGATCGGCGGTAACCGTCAGTGTTGCGATCCTGGAGAGATTTTCATGAACCGAAATATCATCGGTTCCGTTTGGATGAGTGACTGACGGAGATCGTTCGATTTCCGGTGTGGTTTGCGTGTGGCACGGATGTTCCGTGTCCGCGGTTCAATCCTTATGCTGAAAGATGACCCCATGAACTGGCTCCCGACGTTTGTGCTGGCGCAACAAGGCGGTGGTGGAGACGATGCCGCCGCCGCGGCCGCAGCTGCGATGGCGATGGTCATTCTGCTGGTGGAACTCGTTCTGGTCATCCTCATGATCGTGGGGATGTGGAAAGTCTTCACGAAAGCCGGCAAACCCGGTTGGGCCGCCATCATCCCGATCTACAACGCCATTGTGCTGCTGGAAATTGCCGGGAAACCGATCTGGTGGATCATTCTGTTCTTGATTCCGTGCGTGAATTTGATCATCGCGATTCTGGTATCGATGGGCGTTGCCAAGAACTTCGGCAAGAGCGAAGCCTACGGTGTCGGGCTGGCGCTGTTGCCATTCATTTTCTATCCGCTGCTGGGTTTTAGCGATGCGAAGTACCGGTCCGTGGTGGTCGCATAGTTTGTAGTGATCGACCCGCCTCGACAGCACAGGCCTGCTGTCGAGGCGCGATTTTTAAGGTTTCGTTGCCATCTGTTGACTGTGGAACTTGAGATCAAGATGCGGCACTGTTTCTTCGTGTTCGGAGTGGCATTTTTCTTCACCAATGCATCCGTATTCGCTCAGCGCGAACTCAAAGACATCCCGGTTCCGGACGCGGAGGAAGAACGCCAGACGTTCGTCGTCGCGGATGGTTTTCAGGTGAATCTCTTCGCGGCCGATCCGTTGATTCACAAGCCGATCCAGATGAACTTCGATCCGCAGGGACGATTGTGGGTCGCGGCCTCCGAGGTCTATCCGCAGATCGCTCCGGGGCAGACTGCCAACGACAAGATTCTCATTCTCGAAGACGCAGATGGAGACGGAACCGCGGACAAAACCACCGTCTTCGCGGACGGCTTGTTGATCCCGACCGGTGTCGAGCCGGGTGACGGCGGAGCGTATGTCGCGAACAGTACCGAACTGCTGCACATGCGGGACACCAACGGTGACGGCAAGGCCGATCAATCGCGGATCGTCCTCTCCGGCTTCGGTACCGAAGACACACACCACATCATTCACACGTTCCGCTGGGGCCCGGAAGGGCTGTTTTATTTCAACCAGTCGATTTACATCCACAGCCACGTGGAAACGCCGTACGGAGTGCGGCGATTGAATGCCGGCGGCATCTGGCAGTTCCGTCCCGAAACAATGCGGCTGGAAGTTTTTGCACGTGGATGGGTCAACACGTGGGGCCATGCGTTTGATCGCTGGGGACAATCGTTCGCGACCGACGGTGCCGGCGGCGAAGGCATCAACTACGTCGTCCCCGGTGCGGCGTATCCCACAGCCTACGGCGCGGCCCGCATCCTGCACGGATTGAACCCCGGCAGTCCAAAATATTGCGGGCTGGAAATGGTCGACGGCCGCCATCTGCCGGATGACTGGCAAGGGAACCTCATCACTCACGACTTCCGCGGCCATCGGGTCTGCCGGTTCGTGGTGACGGATGACGGTTCCGGGTTCGCCTCGAAGCAGCAACCCGACTTGATCAGTTCCAAACACGTGGCGTTTCGACCGATTGACGTGAAGCAGGGACCGGACGGGGCGATCTACATCGCCGACTGGTACAACCCGATCATTCAGCACGGCGAAGTCGATTTCCGCGACCCCCGCCGCGATCACACCCACGGCCGCATCTGGCGCGTCACGGCGAAGAACCGCCCGCTAGTGAAACGTCCGCAACTCATCTCCGCGAGCATTCCCGACTTGCTCGAACAATTGAAATCACCCGAATCGTACGCCCGGCACCATGCGAAGCGTGTGTTGAAAGAACGCGGCGTCGATGCCGTCAAACCGGAACTCGACAAGTGGACGGCAGCGCTCGACAAGACCGACCCGCAGTTCGAGCACCATCGGCTCGAAGCGCTGTGGATGTATCAGGCGTTCGATGTTGTGAATGCACCTTTGCTGAAAGCGGTTCTTGCATCGCCGGTCCTGCAAGCCCGTGCCGCTGCCGTGCGGTTGTTACCGCACTGGTCCGACCGCATCGAGAACCCAGTCGAATGGTTATCCGCCGCCGTGAAAGATGAAAGCCCGCGGGTAAGGCTGGAAGCGGTGCGATCACTCGCCGCATTGCCGAGCCAACGGGCAGCGGAACTCGCGCTGATGGTGCTGCATCAGTCCATAGACGAGTTTCTGGACTACGCTCTATGGCAAACCATGCGGGAATTACGACACCATTGGATGCCCGCGGTCGTCGCTAGTCGATTTGATGATGGTGGCAGCCTTGGTCGGTTGCTCTACGCGATTCGCGCAGGCGATGGTGTGGAAGCGATTCCCGTGCTGGTGACCCGCTTGCAAAGTGGACAGATTCCCGCGAATGAGCAACGCACGGCGCTTGATTTGATCGCGACGCTCGGTGGTACCGACCATCTGCGACTCGCGTTTGATCTGGCGGTTAATGAAAAAACATCTCCCATGCAGGCGACGGAGTTGCTGCAAGCACTGGCAAAAGCGCAGTCTCAGCGGAAAGTACGACCGGCGGGCGATCTGAACGGCATCGGCCGGCTGCTGACCGCGAAGGATGTGAATCTCGCTACAGCCGCTGCCGAGATTGCCGGGATATGGCAACAACAGGAATTGTACGAGCCACTCGGCAAACTCATTCTCGATGAAGATCGGCCGGACGCACTCCGGCTAGTCGCCATCCGCTCGCTCGCCCAATTGAAACAACCGGATCGACTCACACCGCTGGAAGTCCTGGCGATCTCCGACTTCACGCGGGATGCGACCCGCGCCGCAGCCATTGCTGCGCTGGTCACGGTGGATACGAAGAAAGCGGCGGAAAGTGCCGTGAAGTTTCTCAGCCGCGCCAAGCCGCGGGAACTCGCTGCGCAGGAGCAGGTGTATCAGGCGTTCCTGCAACAGAAGGGGGCGACCGAAGCGTTGGTACTGGCGCTCGCTTCTGCAAAGCTGCCGGAAGACGTGGCGAAAATCGGCTTGCGGACCATCACCGGTTCCGGCCGACAGGAACCGAAGCTGACCGAAGCCCTCACCAAAGCGGGCAACATCTCTGCCGCCCCAAAGATGCTCACGGAAGCCGAGTTCGCCGCCCTGATGAAAGATATTAAGGAACACGGTGATGCGGTTCGTGGCGAGGCGATTTTTCGTCGGACCGAATTGAATTGCCAGAAGTGCCACGCCATCGGAGGTGCAGGCGGGCGTGTCGGTCCAGACTTGCTCAGCCTCGGGGCGAGTGCGCAGGTCGATTATCTCGTCGATTCGCTGCTGCTCCCCAGCAAGAATATGAAAGAAGGCTTCCAGACCGTTGTCGTCCAGACCGATTCGGGTAAGGTGCTGTCCGGCATCAAGCTACGACAGAGCGACAAAGCCCTGATCATCCGTGACGCCGACGATAAGGAAGTCGAAATTCCGCTGAACACGATTGAAGAACAATCGAATGGTTCGTCATTGATGCCCGCGGGACTGACAGAAAAATTGACGCGCCCGGAGCTCGTGGACCTTGTGCGATTCCTTTCGGAACTCGGGAAACCAGGACCGTTTGCGGTCTCCCCCACGCCGGTGGCTCGCCGCTGGGAAGTGCTGCAGCCGACCAAAGAATCGTACACGCGATTGTCGCGCACCAGCGACGCGCAACTGATGGCGGATGACACAGACCTGCAATGGGTGCCTGCATATACCACAGTCAGTGGTCATCTGCCGGTAGGTGAATTACCGTCCTTTCAGAAGGACGTGGCGATTGTGGAATCCTTCCGCAAGGTAGCCTTCGTGCGGGCGACACTGAACGTTACGTCCGCTGGTGCAATCGGTCTGAAGGTCGTCGATACTGCGGACGGTCTCGAATTCTGGCTCGACGGGAAATCGATTGAACCCGCAGCACTCGCCACCATGACGTTACCCGTCGGCGAGCACAAACTATCGGTCTCCGTCGACCTTAAGAAACGCTCGCAACCACTCCGGCTGGAACTCGCTGCAGTCGCGGCGTCATCCGCACAGGTACAGTTCGTCACCGGCAAGTGATGACATTTTCAGAGCCGCGACCGTCAGGGAGCGAGTTCTTGATGATGCTCACCTCAGAAGAACTCGCTCCCTGACGGTCGCGGCTCTGAAGTCTTCTTTCATTTCAACAATGCCACAATCGCATCCCCCACCTGGGTGGTGTGAGCAGCGCCACCAAGATCGGGCGTGCGTGGCCCATTGTTCGCCAATAACGATTTCACAGCGACATGCAACGCCTCTGCCGCGTGTCGCAGATGCAGATGTTCGAGCATCATCGCCGCGGAAAGAACCGCTGCCAAGGGATTGGCAAGACCCTGGCCAGTGATATCCGGAGCCGAGCCATGCACCGGTTCAAACATGCTGGGATGTTTGCGAGTCGGGTCAATGTTGCCACTCGCGGCAAGACCCATGCTGCCGACGATGATCGCCGCGAGATCGGTCAGAATGTCGCCAAAGAGATTGCTGGCGACGACGACATCAAAGCTCTCTGGACGGCGGACGAATTCCATGACACTGCGATCGACGAGCAACGATTCCGTCGTGACCTCCGGATACTCCTTCGCAACGGCGGAAAACACTTCGTCCCACAGCACCATGCCGAAGCCCTGGGCGTTACTCTTCGTGATGGATGCAACTCGCTTTCGCGAACGGGTGGAGGCGGCTTCAAACGCGGCCCGGATGATCCGTTCGCAACCGCGACGCGTGAAGACGGCCGTTTGAATCGCGATGTCGTCGTCGCTCTGGGCATACACCCGGCCGCCGACATTGACGTATTCTCCCTCGGTATTCTCGCGGAAAACGAGCAGATCGATCGAGCCGGGAGCCTTGTTCCGCAGCGGACTTTCCACGCCGGGATACAAGTATGCCGGTCGCAAGCAGACGTATTGCTCGAATCGCCGACGGATCGGCAGCAATAGCCCGTTCAGCGTGACGTGATCCTGCACCGCGGGATGTCCGACGGCCCCGAGCAGAATCGCGTCGAACGGCGCAAGCTGGTCGAGATAATCCACCGGGGCCATGCGACCATGCTCGAAGAAATAGTCCGTTCCCCACGGGAAATGCGTCCATTCGATCTTGGCCTGCTCGCGCGACATCGCTGCATCGGTCGCACGAATCGCCTCACGCGTCACTTCGGGACCAATGCCGTCACCTTCGAGAACCGCGATGTGGAATGTGGGGGGCATGGCGGAAGTCCGGATGGGTTGATCGTGGGTTGTTGGTTGTTGGTTGTTGGTTGTTGGTTGTTGGTTGTTGGTTGTTGGTTGTTGGTTGTTGGTTGTTGGTTGTTGGTTGTTGGTTGTTGGTTGTTGGTCGGAAGATCGACAAGAGGCACTGGTTCTGGCCGACCAACGATCACCGACCAACAACCAACCGCATTCACGTCATCGCAATCACGCGGCTGATGATCAGCGGCGGGATCACGAGGCACGCGGTCAGCATTGCGGCGACGCCGTTGCCAGTGTGCCAATAAACCATCACAGCGCAGGTCATCACATAATTCAGCAGGAAGATCTTGATCATGTACTGGACGGCCACCGGCGTCGCCACGCGGATGGCACTCACCGCCCGCATGTTGAGCGACAGGGCGACAATACCGAGCAGAAACAACGTCCGCTGCACATCCCCCTGATTAGGCCACGTCAGCATCAGCCCGAGCAATGTTACGAGTCCCAGATTCACCACGACCAGCGCACCGATCAACTGGTTGCGCTCGCTGGCTTTCGCTTCCGTGCGGGCGAACCACGTCACCCCCACGATGTAGACACCAAGACCAATCGCGACGATCAATTGCGGCATCGCGAACAGTTGCGGCAGACTCTCCGCGGACACCGCGCCGCCAAGCATCACGTTCAGAAACCGGCACGACCCCATGGCGATTGGACCCAGCGGCGTCCGCTTCAGATAGCCGTCATATGCCAGGATCATCGCGCCAAGTGCCATCGCCACGATCATGGTTGGTCCATTGAACGTGGCCGCTGTTCCAACACCGGCGAACATCAACGCACTTCCCAGCATCGCCGCGTTGCGCCGTGTCACGCGTCCTGAAGGAATCGGCCGCGATGGCCGCTCCAAGCTGTCTTGCGCCACGTCAAAGACATCGTTGAACACCATCCCGCTGAGGTACAGCGCACACGACGCGGCCAGAACGATCAGAAACTCAGGATACGGCTCCAGCGTGCGATCGTTCAGCAACATCCGCCCCAGCACGATGTCCGCCATCGCGGTGAAGACAGTCGGCAGTCGCAGCAGTTGCAGGTAGGGAAACATGCGGTCAATCGTTGGCTGTTGGTAGGAAAGACCACAGACGCCCACGGTTTCTGAACCGTGGGTCTCCTCGATTACTTCTCAGCACGCACAACCTCCGCCCATTCCAGCAATTGCTGAAACTGCAGCGCGAACTGCGGTTCATCGCACCCCATCGGACTCTTGAAGAACGAACCGAGGTGCGTCATTAACCCGGCCTTGCCGCGGCGGGCTTCACGCTCGGTGAGGCGCACGAGATCAATTACCAGCGGCGCGGCGAGGAGTGAATCGCAGCCTTCCCAGATGAATTGCAGCACCATCGGCGTGCCGAGAAATCCCTGGAAATGAATGTGATCCCACGCGGTTTTCCAGTCGCCCATCGACTCGATGTATTCGATGGAAACCAGCGTCTGCGGCTTGTAACCGAGGATTTCCGTCAGCAGGTGATCCTTCGAGCGGACCTTGTTCGCTTTGTTGACCGGGTCGTCGAGCACCTTGCCGTCGAGGTTCCCGAAGATGTTGTGACCGACCCAGCTCATCACTTTCAGATTACGGGCGGCGAACATCGGGGCGAGGACCGACTTCATCAGCGTCTCGCCGGTTTTGCCGTCACGACCGACGTGGACCGCACCCTGCTTTTTCGCGAATTCATCGAGCGCGGGCATGTCAGTGCCGATCGACGGCGTGAAGTTCACATACGCCGCGCGTTCCCGGAAGGCAGCGATGGCGTAGAGCGTGCTCGCCGGCAATGGGCACGCGGCGTTCGTCGTGAGTTGCTTATCGATGGCGGCCCACGTCAACTCTTTGGTCGCGGGTTCGACGGGCGGTTCCGTCGATGAAACGTTGACCACAATCACGCGGTCCAGACCGTTGCGATCACGGAACGATTTGATATCCGCGGTAAGGCGTGTCACCGCTTGCCCGGCCGATTCCCCGCGGAATGCGGCGGTTTTCGGCCCGGCGAGCGAATCAATCGTCGCCCCGACGTTGTGCAGCGTCCCCGGTCGCACTTCGGCATCCGCGGCGGCAAGATCGGCCTCAATGTGCGGCCACCATTCGGGAGCAAAGACCCGCGACTTCTTGTGGAGCACGTCGGCTTCGGCCCGGTAATTCGTCTCACGGATTTCGTGCCCGCCGATGACGAGCTCATCCCAACCGGCGAGATCGAGTCCCGCCAGCGGCGGCAGTGCGGAGACCAGTGCCGTCGGCTCCGTCAATTTGTGACGGAGTGCCATGATCCCGACGACGACCGTGGTGGCCACGCCGCCCCACGCTCCCACCAACCACACGCCCACTTTCCGCTGTGCCATCGTTGCCGCTCGTGTTGACTGACCGTTTGTGTTGTCCGCCGCAGCGATTCGTCCGGGAACCGCCCATCGGAACCGCCGAATACGTCAGTTTACCCGCGGAGACACCCTACCGCGAGGGAGCGAGAAGACGGTCGTGGTCAGTCGAGAAACGCCCGCGTCAGTTGCCAGCGAAGAAAGCCGCGGTACACGGCTGAACTGGATGCGCGATGCTCACGCGGCGTCGACCGGGATTCGATCCATGCCAAACCGGGGCCGAATCGAGCTTCGTTTGCCCTGGCCGCTATCGTGGCCGCAAGGGCGATGAGATTGTCACGCCGCGTCGGAAAGACGGGCAGCCCCGTCGCGGTGAACTCGAAACCGTTCTGCGGAATCCGCAGCCAGAGCCACGGTTCGTAAATCACCACATCCACGAACAACGATGTTTTCGTCGCGAACCGGCGATCCTTGAAACGCTCAATGGTGGGGCCGCCCTTATTGATGATTTTCCAATCCTCAAATTCTTCCGTCGACGCTTCCTGCACCGATACCAGATCCACCCAGACGACATCGGCCCATTTCACCACTCCCTTTCGTTCGGGAGCCAGCCAGAAGAACACCGCTTCGTCGGGCCGTGCGCTGCGGAGCGTCACCAGTTCCGGAAGTTCGACGATGGCCGACTGGGGAACCGCCCGAGCCTGGATTCCGGCATGCAACAGCCCGGCAGCGCAGACGTTCGCCAAACCTTTCGGAAGATTCTCCGCAAAGATCCCCGCTTGCTGCGAGAGAATCGGGACCAACTCCGCGACCACAAGGTCCAACGGTTCGGCGATCACTCGCGCCACCCGCGTGAAGTCGATGGGCGAGTCATCCGTCTGCACGACCGCAAAGGTTTCGTCCATGGGACATTCACACTCCCGTGCCAGTGGGTAGCCCCGGTTGGCGTCCTCGCCTACCGGGGTGACGCAGTCACAAGAAGCATCAAGAAAATCTCGAGGCCGCTTCACCAAGCCTCTTGTCGTTACCCGAACCCAATAGAAGGCGCCAGTCAATCGCGGCTAATCACGGACGCGTATCTTGAGGCTTCCGACCGCTGCGCGGCACCGGTTGAGACAACCGGTAGTACCCGGTTTGACTCAAGAAACCTCTTATCGTTGCGCGAGCTCGATAGACCGCAGACGGTCAATCGGGGCCACGCCTGTCAATCATTTGATCCGATCAACGCTAGGCGGGATGTAGACGACAAGCATTCCATCGCGTCCGCCACACCAGCCGCAGGGGAATCCACCCCATTGAATGATTTGCCAGAACGTTTCATTCATATGGCCCGGCAGAATGCCGCAGACCATCCGATGGCGTATAATGCCATCAATCAGACAGCCAAGATCAGAAGCTTCCAAGCCTTCTGGCATGATTGCTAGAGCGCGCGCTTCACCGTCGGGATTCGATATCCAACAAAACTCAAATATTGAACGAGCCAAATTAGAATGTTCACTTGTCTGCTCGCGAGTCCAACTCTTGGTGACTCGTAGGTGTTCAATAATCGTATCGCCGATGATGTCGTTCCAGTGCATTGGAAATTTAATACGAGCACCGGGAGCGTCGGGATCGCGATACTTGTCTATCCCCTTAAGACTCTTAATCACTAAAGCCGGAATACGTTCAATCGCATACTGGTGAGGAAAAGAATGGAATAGTTGTCCAGACTTTAAATAATCAACAATTTCTTGCGCAGCTTCTTGACGAAAGTCTGGAGTTTCCACAGGTGTTCCTGGCAATTTGAAACACGGCATTTGAGCTAAATCATCACTCCGTCCGAGTCACTCCAACTCATACTTCGCGGCCATGGGCATGCGGCGGCCGCTGCCGAAGGCGCGGGTGGAGAGTTTGATGCCGGGGGGGATCTGGCGGCGTTTGTATTCATTCCGGTCCAGCCGCCGGGCGACCCACTTCACTGTCTCCGCGGGGTATTGGCGGCAGAGCGTTTCCACCGAGACTTCGTCCTCCACGAGGCCGGACAAAATCGCATCGAGCAGCGGATACGGCGGCAGCGTGTCCTGGTCGAACTGGTTCGGCGCGAGTTCCGCGCTCGGCGGCTTGTCGATCACATTCTGTGGGATGATTTCTCGCCCTTCGCGGACGGCGTTGATGTACCGGCTGACGGCATAGACATCGCGCTTGAGCATATCGGCGAGGACCGCGAACCCGCCGGCCATATCGCCGTAGAGGGTGCAGTAACCCATCGCCAGTTCGCTCTTGTTGCCGGTCGCGAGGGGCAGCCAACCGTGATGATTGCTGCGGATCATCACCGTCGCGCCGCGGATGCGGGCCTGCAGGTTCTGATCGGCGATCCCCGCCGGCGCTCCGAGCAATTCGGGACCGACGACATCCAGCGTTTCGTAGGCTTTATGGACGGCATCGATCGCGATCAACTGCTTATCCATGCCGATGTTGTCCGCCAGTTTGACCGCATCGGCGACACTGTGTTCGCTGCTGAATCGGCTGGGCATCATCAAGCCGTGAACGTGGTCCGGTCCCACGGCCTGAGCCGCGATGTACGCGGCCAGGGCACTGTCGATCCCCCCGGACAATCCCAGTACGCAATCGGTGAACCCGGATTTCCCCATGTAATCCCGCAGCCCGAGCACCAGCGCGTCCAGCAATTGTGCTTCCACCGGGTTGTCGACGTTCACCAAGGGGGGCGGTAACTGATCCAATTCGATCAGGTGCAACTGCGATTCAAACCCCGCGAGTTGGACGACCTTCTGCCCGTTGGCATCGAGCACAAAGCTGTTGCCGTCGAAGACGAGATCATCGTTGCCGCCGACTTGATTGACGAAGACGAACGGCCGTTGATGCCGTTGCACATGCCGCCGCAGCAGCCCTTCCCGTCGGAGTGGCTTGCGGGCTTCGAAGGGACTTGCTGACAGGTTGATGAACACGTCCACACCGGACGCGGCGAGAGTGGCCACGGGGTCCATCAATGACGGCGGATCGACGTGATAAAACGTATCCGGCTCACCCCACCACGCGTCTTCGCAGATGTGGACACCGAGCCGTTTGCCACGGAAGACGATTGGCGCGACGGAATCGGCCGGACGGAAGTAGCGGCGCTCATCGAAGACATCGTAATTCGGCAACAGCAGTTTATGGATGGTCTGCTGCACGCGGCCTTTATAAAGCAGACTGCAAGTGTTCGCGGTGCGGCCTTCGGGAACATTTCGAGCCGACGGATGGCCGATCAGCACGCCGATCCCGGCAGGGATGGCTGCGGCAATGCGATCCACGGCCCGATCGCAGGCCGCCGCAAAACCTTCTCGTAACAACAAATCCTTGGGCGGATATCCGCTGATGACGAGTTCGCTGAGGACGACTAAATCCGCCCCGGCGGCGTGAGCCTGGATGATCGCCGCGGTCACCAGCGTGCTGTTGCCTGCGACATCGCCCACCGTCGGATTGAGTTGGGCCAAAGCCAGTTTCATGAAAGCCGTCTCGATTTCAAATAAGGGATGAACCCGCTGCCCGCGACGTTATACTACCGCATCTTGTCTTACAGCCTGAGCGCACAGGAACCTATTATGACAGTAGCCGCACGGATCGCGGGGGTCTATCTCAGCGTCGCCCTCGTCACCACGAGTGCCGTTGCCGCGGCGGAATCCGGCACCGTGATCGCGAAAGTGAACGGGCAGGCGATTACCGCCGGGGATGTGGAATTCTTCGGGCAATCTCGCGGACTCAGTCCGGCCGAAGTGACCGACCAGCACGGACAACTCGTGGAGCAGTTGATTGATCGCCAACTGGTCCGCGAGTTTCTCGCGGCGAAAAAAGTCGTCCCCAACGATGACATCCTGAAGTTGCGGATCTTTGAAATGAACCAACTCATCGTTCGCCGTGGGGGTGACCCGGCGGTGTTGCTCAAAAAGTTGGGATTGACGCCGGAGCGGATCAAAGCGGAAGTCGGTCTGTCACTCGCCTGGAACGGCTACATCGAGCAGACCACGAAGCCAGAGGAAATCCGACAGTTTTTTATGGATCATCGCCCCGAATACGATGGCACCCGCGTCCGCGTCCGGCAGGTCTTTCGCAAAGCTCCCAACGATACCGCCCGTGTCGATGCGGATGCGTTACTGACCCGTGTGAAGAAAGAAGTCGAATCGAACGCGATGACTTTCGAGGGTGCCGTGCGGGCGTATTCGCAAGCTCCCAGCGCGAAGGAGAACGGCGATGTGGGTTGGATCAGCCGCCGTGGTCAACTGGCCGATGAATTGACCGAAGCGGCCTGGAAACTTCAGCCGGGGGAACTGGCCGGGCCGTTAAAAACGCCGTTTGGGGTGCATCTGATTCAGGTGATCGACCGCGAACCGGGGCAGCTCAGCGTGGAGGATGCCCGCCCGCAGATTCTCGAACGCATCTCGCAAAAACGATGGACGGAAACTGTTGCGGCCGAACGCGCGAAGGCCAAGGTCACGCGACCATAGCCGCACGTGGTCTTGTGTGCCACGGCCGTGCGAAGTGGCAGAGCGCTGGCTTTCATCGCACGGCTCACAGAGCCGTGGCACACGAAAGCGTAGAGCCGTTTGTCACGGCCAACGGGGATCTTCATCGGCGAACGGGTGCAACAATCCGGGGAGACGTTCTTTCGGTAGCAGGCCCAGGCACGCTTCCGCCATTTTGAGATCATCCGCCGCCGTGATTTTGAAGTTCAACGGCGAACCGGCCACGACATGCACCGGATGCCCCGCCCGTTCCAGCAGTTGAGCTTCGTCCGTCGGTTGAAACGTCCCGCGTTTCGCGAATGCGTCCCGTAGCCAGTCGGTGCGCGACACTTGCGGCGTCTGCGCAGCCCATAAATCAGCGCGCGGGACGGTTTCCTGAATGCGGTTCTGTTCTACCACACGCTTCACCGTGCTGGTGATCGGCGTCGCAAGAATCGCCGCACCGTGTGTTTCCGCCGCCTGAAACACGTTCGTGATCCATTCCTTGGCGATCAGCGGCCGGGCGGCATCGTGGACGGCGACGAAGTCCGCTTCGGGTTTAACCCGGGCTAACGCGTTCTGCACCGAGTCGGCCCGCTCTCCACCGCCGATGACGATCTCCACGTCCAGAAACGCGAGATTCGGCCGGAATTTTTCGCGGAACCATTCTTCGTCGTCCGCGGCGACCACGATCAGCGTCTGAATGACATCGTCGCGATTCACGAACATTTCCGCGGACCGCAACCACACAGGTCGCCCTTGCAGATCGGCGAAAACTTTTTTGCGAGCCTTCCCGGCAAACCGACTGCTTCGTCCCGCCGCTGGCAAAATTACCGCAAACTTAGCCATCTGATGGCGCGTCCTTCATCGAACCGGAGGAAGACGTTTTGCCGCGAAAAGACGCCAAGGAGCGCAAAAGGAAGAGACGGCGAGGGTAAAGGCTGTTTAGCCACAAGAGGCACATAGGACACAAAAGGGAACGGATTGAATGGCGGCTTCCTGCCTCCTTTTTTGTGACCGTTGTGCAAACCTCTCCACATTTCCTTTTGCGTTCCCTGGCGTCTTTTCGCGGTCAATCATCTTTATCCTACGTCTTGGCAGCAAACGCCGCAAACTCGTTGCGGCTTGACGCTTTTGCGCAGGTGGTCCTATACTCACGAACTTCCCCCGGCCGCCCCGTGCGTGCCGGTTCTTGTCCGGAGCCAGGGCGACATGAAGAGCGAACACCGTCACGAATTACAGCGTAACGACTTAGGTCATATTGCCCTGCAAACGAAGCCGTGGTTTGAAAAGCACGGCATGCAAGCCTTGGTCGGATTGGTGGTCGCCCTGGTGGCCATTGCCGTCGGCGTCTATTGGGCGAATCTTCCCAAGGCCGACGCCCCTGGTTGGGGACGGCTGACTTCGGCCCAGACCGTGGATGAATACGGGGCCGTGGCGGATAAATACGCCGACAGCCTCGCCGGTACATGGGCGCGGTTGCGGATGGCGGAGCTCAATCTGGAAGACGGGATTCTCGCGCTCTTCACCGATCGCGAACTCGGACTGAAAGATATCAAAAAAGCTCAGGAAGACTTTGAAGCTGTCCTGAAGAGTTCCATCGCTCTCCCTGATTCGTTGAAACAGCGGGCCCTGTTGGGGTTGGCGCGGGCTCAGGAAGCCGCCAGTGACGGTGATACGTCCGCCGCGCTCGCGACTTACCGCAAATTGCAAGAAGATTATCCGGAGTCGATTTACGAGACGCTCGTCAAGCAGAAGATCAAGGAATTGGAAAGCGGTGACGCCAAAGCGTTCTACGCCTGGTTCCACTCACAGAAGCCGAAGCCGCCCGATTTCCGTCGGCCGAATGACGGTGCTGCCGGTGGGATTAAGTTGCCGCCGGGACTGTCGCTACCGGGTGAGACCCCGGATGTGAGCCTGCCGCCCAGACCAACGAGCGGGGGCGCGACTCCAGAACCAGCCAAGACGGAAACGCCGAAGGAAGAATCGAAGCCGGACGAAGCCGCCAAGCCGGAGCCGTCCAAGGGTGACGCGCCTGTCGAGAAGAAAGCTGACGAGGAAAAGCCGACAACGAATCCGTAGCGGCTTCCTCGCGAAAAGTGAAAGTTTTGCCAGCAGCCGCAACCCGACTGCTTCTGGGCAGCCGGGTTGCTTGCCGTGCTTGATCAGCACCCCGTTGAGGTCAAACGTTTCTTGTGGGTTCGTGTTCGTCGGTTTCCGTATCGTTCAATCTTTGAGCACACTCATCCCAATCGCATTTTGATCGTGGCCGTGGCGCACATCAGTCGGCGGCCACGGTATTGGCGTCGGTGGAAATCGTTCTCGTAGCTTCACGATCCTGCCACCACAGTGCGACAATGATTGGCACGAACGCGAGTGACGCCCATTGGTAGCCGGTCAAGCCGCCGGTGAGTTGAACTTCCGGGCGGATGAATTCAGTAATGAAGCGGTATCCGCAATACGCTAACAGATACAATTTGAGACGTTGCCGGGGGAACCACCCCCGGCGTTCAAATCCATAGAGCGTGGCGGCCATCAACAGGTGGAACGCGGTTTCATAGACCTGTGTCGGATGCCGCAGGACGCCATCGCCGAAATCAACACCCCATGGCAACGTTGTCGGCTGGCCATAACAGCACCGGCCCACGAAACAGCCGAGTCGCCCAATGCCAATCGATACGGCGACGGGGATGGCAAAGGAATCGCCGGTTTTTGTCCGCACACCGACAATTGCCTTGGCAATCTCGACGCCGACGTAACCTCCCGCGAGGCCGAAGAGAATCGTCTTGCCATCACCGATCCAGGCCTGTGCGCAGAACGCGCCACGCGGATCGGCGAGTGCAAACGGCAACTTGCTGCCGAGCATTCCGCCACAAAAGGCCCCAATGGCGATGGCACTTCGCTGCATCACCGTGAGTGGCAGTTTGGCCTGCCGTCGCTGTGAAAGCGCGATCCCCGTGATGAGTGCCGTGAGCATGATGAGTGGAAACAACGCCGGAACCGACATCGTCACGACAATCCAAGTAAGAAGAAATACGGTTCGGCCGCGAAAAGACGCAAAATGGAAGAAGAAGAGTTTGGCCACAAGTGGCACAAAGGTCACAAGCGAGGAATGCCAGTTCAATTCATCCCTTCGACCGGTCTCTTGCTTCTTTCCTTCTCTTCCTCTTGCGCCTTTTCGCGGCTAACCGCTTTTCAGACTAAAACTGCCCGTTCGCCGCGTTGTTGATCATGTTGACATAGAACATCGCCAGGCGGAAGATCAGGAAGATGATCATCGCGGCGACCATCGTCCATACCGCGCCGCCGAGCATCATGGTGAGTGCGGCCAGACTCCGGCGGGCTTGATCTTCGAATTGCGGACTGAGGCGTTGCAGCGTTTCGGGGACCGTGCCGGAGCTTTCCCCCACGCGGACCATTTCGAGGAACTCGCGCGGGAACAACCCCGTGGCGGCAACCGCGTCCACGAACTCTTCGCCTTCCATCACCATCGCGACCACCATGGGCGAGGCGGCGGCGAAGGCTCCGTTACCAGTTGCTTTGAAAGCCGCTTCCAGACTCGGTTTGATCTCCATTCCCGCCTGTTGTGTCAGTGCATACGCCCACGCAAACCGGGCGATGGCAAAGGACCGCATGCAATGGCCGACGACGGGGATTTTCAACATCGCTCCATGCACGAAGGACGCCTGCCGAAATCCGCGCACCAGCAAAAAGTAAGTCACGCCAACGGCGATGGCGGTCCCAAAACAATAGGTCAACCAGATGAGAGCCCCAAGTTCCCCCTTCAAACCAAAGCCCAGCGGATCGAACGACGTTTGCCCCGGTTGCGATTGCGAAACCCAGCCGAGTACCAGAATCATCCCGGCGATGATGAACACGGCGGCGATGAGTTGAATCACCGGCCATGCAATCGCCCCGAGAAACATCCGTTTGACGCGTTCCAGATTCTCGTAGTGCGCGGCGAGACCAGCGAGGACTTCCGGCAACGATCCCGTCTGCTCAGCGACGCTGACCATGTCGACCAGCAGTTCGGGGAAGTACGTTCCGTGTTCCCGCAGAGCCGTGGCGAGATCGGAACCTTTCCGTAGATCGTCGTGAACGTTTTCGAGAATTTGCCGCGCTTTATCGGTTCGCTGCTGCTTGCCGATGACCGACAACGCCTTGAGCAACGGCACGCCGGAATCGAGCATCGTTCCTAAGGAGCGGCAAAACATGCTCAGCGACGCCAGCGGCATCTGCGGTGCAAACACGGCAAGACCTTCGCAACAAAACGGGGATCGCGACCATCTTCAAGTCTAACGGTCAAGCGGTCCGTTTGGCGATGGTAACGAATTTTACCTGATCACTTCGCCATCGATTTCGTGAGCAAATGAAGAGAACGTTGGTCATTCGAGAACCCCCTAGTGGGATCTTCGCCGTGGAATTATCCTACGGGCAAACCAGAGAACTTGCTGATCTCAAGCGTCATTTCTTCGGCCCCTTCCGATTTCACTGTTGCAAAGCCCACCGTCAGATAGTTGTCACAGCGATCGCGTTTTCCGGCGAGCACGATGTCGAAAGCCTGAATTGATTGGGATTTGTATCGTGCTGAGGGGAAAACCATGACGCGATCAAAGTCGGTGAGCACGGCCGTTTTTTTCCAGAGGCCAAGCCAGCCGGAACGCACCGTGACAGTTTGCCGCCGTCGATCAATCGTGCATCGCAGCGTCGAGAGCATCAGACTTCCCCCTGTCAGATGACCGCCACCCAGCAAGAGTCCGATTAAGAGTACGAACACAGACCCCCGATTCGCATCGTTGGGAACACTAATCACATACGGAACCTGCAAGTCGAGAACGGTCGCGAGGGTTAGACCAATAACCAACAAGCCGCTTAAGGAAAACAGCGATCCGAAAAACAGACCTACGATTCCACCTCCATTGGACAAACCAAGTTTGTCTCGGGAAAACGTGATCAAGCGTCTCGGCTTTGTCGGATAACGACCGCCCCCGCCCATGTCTCACCTCGAGGCTGAGCCATTTAATGTGATATTCCGTTGCGACATGTTCCAGAGACGGTATCTTAGATGAATCCTCCGTGGAAACCAGATCGATGCCGTGGTTCGATATCTTCTGGACGCCCGATGCCGAAGAACATCTGGCCGGACATGGCGTTACGATTCGAGAATTTGAGGAAGTTCTCCTTGCGGCCAATCGACGTATGATTGAAACCAGCATCAGCAGCGACTATTTCACCCTGAAAGGAGTAACGTCGACGGGACGACCGCTGCGGATCGTATTCGACATGCTCGACGATATCACCGTCTTTCCGATCACTGCGTACGAACCGAGCGAAGAGTAAAAGGCAAACCATGGGAAAACGGATTCGTGGAGCTTTCACTCCAGAGCAGCGCGAGCGGTGGATGACCTTGGTTGCCGAAGCTGAGTCGCCGGAAGCCCGTGCAGCATCGGACGAATACTTTCGTTTGGCAAAAGAGGCCGCGGAAGACGACAGTTTTTCAGGCGAACTCCGGCGGGCGATTCACAGCCATCCCCAAGCCCCCTTGTTGATGCGTAAGTCTGGCATCCGTGGGGACGTGCTGCGGGAATTCATGATGGGAACGGGAACACTTTCCAGTGATGCGATCGATGTCCTGTGGCAGGCCTTTGGATTGCACGTACTCACTGTGGATGTCGTGAATGGCGAATCCAGCGCGGAATAGTACGAGTCCTCGAGTTCCACTTTCGCGGTGTGAAGTTAACGACACGGACGTGTTGATCCGCGAAGCGCGAGCGGGGGCGGTGAATCAACTCGCAACGTTGACGAAAACCTTCAACGCGTCTTTATCCTCGACGAGTAAACGCATCATCTCTTTGTATTGATCGAGTCCCGCGAGCGGATGCGTCAGGATCTGCTCGGTCACACCGGGGTAGGCGAGTTCGCCGTGGGCGAGGGCCTGAATGCCGAGTTCAAAGTGGCGGCGGTTGCCGTTCACCGAACTGACGAGCAGCTTGTTGCCGAGCACCCATTGCAGGTTGATTTTATCGGCAGGGATCGTGATTTCGTGATTACCGCCGGTGATGCTCGTCCAGATGAGCGCCCCGTTGAGGCCGAGGACTTCCATCGCCTGGAACGCGAGTTTGGCCGAACCGGTACATTCAAAAATGATGTCCGGCTTGCCGACCTTCGCGGCGAGGTCGTGCATCGACGTTTCCTGCGTGCTGACGTACGTCGCGTCATAGGCTTCGGTGATGTTGGCCTTGCGGTTCGGGGCCTTGCCACGCGCCAGCGTATACACTTCGAGCCCCCGCAGCCGCAGCATCATCGTGGCGAGCAAACCGATCTGCCCGGCGCCGAGCACAAACGCCCGTTTCGGACTCCAGACCTGCAACCGCTGCTGCGCAAGATACGCCTGTTCGATGGCCTTGGCACACACGCTTGCGGGTTCGGAGAGGACGCCGAGATGTTTCAGCTTCGTCGGCACCTTGACGATGTACTCGCAGTCATCGACGAAGAATTCGGTGAGGTATCCGTGTCGCAGATTGATACCCCGCTCGTAGTACGTTTCTTCGCTGGTGATGTCGTTGCGGCCGATCTGGTCATAGATCGAACCGCCGGGACGGCGCACGGTGCAGGAGACGAGATCACCGGGGTGAATGTCCTTCACGTTCGGACCGACTTCGACGACCTGGCCGAAACTCTCGTGACCGATGATCAGGTAATCGCAGCCGGTGGGAGCGTTGCCATACAGGGCGTCGTTGATTTCGCGGTCGGTGGCGTCGACACCCACCTGCAGCACTTTCACCAGCACGCCGCGGCCGCCGGGAATATCCGTCACCTTGGGCATCGGGGCTTCGGTCAGGTGAACGCTATTGGGACGACCGGGAATAACGGCAATGGCTTTCATATGACGGAATTCAATGCTCAAAAAAGGATGGGTTCAGACCGGTTTCCGCCGTCGCAGTTTAACGAAAACAGGGAGAAACGGCCAATTGTAGGGAGAGGGAATAGAGGGTTCGGGGAGAGGGAATCGCCGGAGAATACCAAATCGTGCATCAAGGATGTTTGATTGCACCTTGCCGTCCAGCACGGATACGATTGCTCAGACTTATCGTCTGCCCCATCGAACGTCATCCTCACGTCATTCTCGGAAGGACTGCTGCATGGCCAAGTGCCCCAAGTGTGACACAATCGTTGAAAAGAACGCCTTGGCGTGTCCCGCTTGCGGTGCGAAGTTCCGCCAAAAACTATCGTCGAACGATGTTCCCGAAGAACTCGAGGACTTCGAGGAAGACGGCGGCGATTCGCCGACACGATCCAAGCAGCCGAGCCGCGGACGGAAGGCAGACAAGAGTAAATCGAACACGTCAGCGATTCTCATCATCCTGGCTTGCGTCGGGGGGATCTCGATCTGTTTCTGCATACCGGTGCTCCTGGCGTTGCTGCTTCCCGCCGTGCAACAGGCCCGTGATGCCGCGCGTACTGCTCAGGCCATGAATCACATGAAGCAGATTGGTCTGGGAGCCCACAACTTTCACGATAGTTACAACCAGTTCCCGCCCCGTGGTGTCAGTCGCATTGGGAATCTGGCCGCGGACAACATCGACCCCAATGTGGTTCCCCAGGCCTTTTTTACGGATATTCTTCCCTTCATCGATCAGGCCGGGGTGCATGCCCAAATTCGATACAGTCAGCCGTGGTCAGACCCGACCAATAAGGGGCCGCTCGCCACGGTGATCCCGACGTATATCCATCCGGCGGTGTCCAGTTCCCCTCTTAACGGACAGGGATATGCTCTCACCCATTATGCTACGAACGGCAAAGTCATGAACGATTCGATGACCAATCGCATCCGGGATATCACGGATGGCACAAGCAATACCGTGCTTGTCGGTTCACTCAACGATGGATTCAAGGCTTGGGGAGATCCGACGAATCATCGCGATCCCGCTCTTGGATTTTCCGGTGGTCCGGACGCTTTTGGAGCCCCGAACAAGCGGTTTGCCTTGATCCTGATGTGTGATGGTGCCGTTCGCCGCGTTGCCGTCACGCTGCTTCCGGACATTTGTGACAAACTTGCCGATCCACGCGATGGCCAACCAATCGGCGAATTCTGATTCGCTCTAGTTTTGTCCCTTCGGCCCTTTCTCACGCTATCCGCACCATAGTTTGTGGAGAGTCGCGTTTTCCTGCGCCAGGCATGCGGCTTGCATTACTGCTCAACAGGCGGCATCAGGAGCATGCTCCGATGCGAATTCCGCACGACGAGAATGCACGCCGGTTGGTCAACGGCCCTCCAGAAAACTCGCTAAGGAGTCCGGAAATGATTGCTCGTCATGCCGCGGAGGAACAGGCGGAACAGTGTTTGATGTACCACGCCGGGCTGTATGCCATCGGCATCACGGGACTGGCCCACTTTGGAGGACGTTCCGCATCGTGGCTCGCCGGGGTCTGGGTCTCGCCGCACATGCCGTGTTGCTGCACGGAGTTCCTGAGACCCGCGAGAAAATCCTGAGGTGGACCGCCGAGGAAATGGAAGAACGGCAACGGCTACAAAAGCAGGCCACCGAGAAACTGGTCGAGGTGGTCGGCTAAACTGGCCTTCGCCGCGTTTCGATCAATCCGCATTGTTCAGCCGATCATCGGTTGAGCAATGCGGATTATTGTGCGGGGGAGCAGCGGAGCGTCGATTCAACTTTGCCGCTTCACCATTTCGGTGATCCAGATCGGAGCGAAAGGCGACGTGCATCCTTTGGAACAAGGATAGTCGCGATAGATCCCCAGCTTTTCACCGATTGCCAACGCCCGCTTTCGATGTTTGGGGAAGTGGATGCCGATTTCTGCAAGGCAGGCGTTCATCGTCCATTGTACCTCGGGAGCGGCGGTCCCCATCTCTGTCTCGATGCGATCGAGCAACGCTGCCAGGTCGAGTCCTTCGGGGCTCTTCGCGACGCGACCGGCCGTCAGTTGCCATCCGGCGCGAGCCGCCCAGCGGTCGTCCGACGCCATCCATTTTTGGCGAAGGGCCTCTTTGTCGGCATGCTCCTTCACAACGTAAGAGTGGAGCCAGTCAGCCACCCAGGTAAAGGTGACCGACTTCACCATTCGCCCTAACTCGCCGGCCGACAGAAGTTTGACGTTGATCACGAGCGTCGCCAGGAACTGGGCGTCAATGTTGCCGGTTTTCCACAGCGCCAAGGCCAATTCATGATTGGTCTTAATCTTGTTGGCGAGGATCCGCAGGTCGCCCCGTTTGACGCCGAACTGATTGTCACCCGCCCCGCTCTTGGCATTTTGAGCACGCACCCCCGCGTGACCCAGCGACTCAAGTTCTCTGAGGGTTTCCTCAAGAGTTATGGTCGCGCCCTTCGCTTGAACGGGCACCGTCTTGGCTTTCGCGGCGATGCCCTTGGTCGTCTTCGCGGCGGTCATTTTCTTTGCCATCGTTCATGCGTCCAATCTTGGTGGCCTAGAAACAGACGACAGATCGAGCCAAGAATCAGACAGCCGTAGCACCTCGCGTCGACATCGGCCAACGCCTCCCACCGAGGCTAAAAGGGCTCTCAAAGGTGAACGAGGATGGCACCAGGAAGATTGGCGACCGATTGAAGAATGACAGCGTAACGGCGCAACTCGTTACTGGGTTGCATGTTCAGTGAAATTGCCCGGCATGGATTCGAACCATGACTAAGTGAGTCAGAGTCACTCGTGCTACCGTTACACTACCAGGCAGGGACCGTGCTCGATGCGAGAGGCCTCGAATCGGTGGGCAAAGTATAACGCATGGGCGAAGTTTGCCAAACCCGTTCCTGTCGGTTTTTCTGTGGGGAAAGACTTCCTAGCGAGGGCAATCCCTGGGCTTCCGTTGGTTCCAGACGAAAAATGGGCAAATTGGCCTCAACCTGAATGCCAGGTTGACCTAGAATCCGCCCGTTAATTTCAGGGAAGCCGGTCACCGGGCGTGCCGTCCGAAGACAACCGGCCTGTTCACGGAAGGAGTCGGGGGATGGGACTGCCACGGTTCGCGATGGGGGCAACGCTGCTGCTTTTGGCCAGTATGACCGGCCGTGTTGCCGCCAATGATTTGGCAACCATGCTGAAGTTTACGTCGAAGCAAAAGGATGTCGATTACGAAATCCCCAAGCCCGAGCAACTCGCCAAGTGTAAGGTGGAAGTCGAACGGGTCGGCAAAAATGTCGGCTGGGTGGTGATCGGTCCCGAAGGCCAGGTTCTCCGCCGCTTCTATGACACCGATGGCGACAATCGTGTCGACCAATGGCGCTACTTCCAGCACGGTCTCGAAGTTTATCGCGATATCGACACCAATCAGGACGACAAAGCCGATCAATTCCGCTGGCTCAACATGGGGGGCTCGCGGTGGGGAATCGATAGGAACAACGACTACCGCATCGACGAATGGAAAACGCTATCGGCAGCGGAAGCCTCCCGGGAAGCCATTCAGGCCATCACCACGGGCGATGTGGCGGCAATGCAGACCCTCATGATCACTCAGGAAGACCTGCGCGAACTCGGCGTGACACCGTCTGTCGCCGCGAAAATTCTCGATGGTTCGTCCAACATCCCGTTGGCGATGAAGTCCGTCATGACGAAGTCTAAAGTCTTGACGGCGAAGTCGAACTGGATTCGCTTCGATGCGCAGATGCCGGGATCGATTCCCGCCGACGACGGCAAAGCCAAGACCGACCTGCAAGTCTACGAAAACGCGATGGTCGTGGTCGAACCGGGGCCGGCGCTCGTGCAGATCGGCGAAATGATCCGCGTGGGGGAAGTCTGGAAGCTCACGCAGGTGCCTCTGCCGGTTGAAGGGGACAAGATCACCGTCGCCGGCGGCGTGTTGATGCAACCGTTATTGGCCGGCACGACGGAAGCCTCGCTCCCCGCATCGCCACAAGTGGAAAAGCTTGTCAAAGCGTTGCAGGAACTCGATCAGAAGCAACCGCAGCTTGGGGCCGCCACTCCGGCAGAATTGACGGCGTACAACAACCGCCGCGCGGACATGCTGCTGGAACTTTCCAGCCTTGCGGAAGGCAAGGAAGAGAAGGAGCAGTTCCTGAAACAGTGTGCCGATGGCATCGCGTCCGCCGTGCAGACCGCTTCGTTTCCGCAGGGATTGGATCGACTGTTGAAGCTGGAAGTCGATGTTCGCAAGACCGGACCGGTGTCCGCAGTGCCCTACATCACGTACCGGCGAATGCAGGCGAAATACAGTGTCGACATGAACACCGCCGAGGAAGGCAAACGCGATAAGATTCAAAAGGATTTCATGGCCTCGCTCGCGGAGTTCACCGAGAAGTACCCGCAGGCGGAAGACACGCCGGACGCCATGTGGACGATCGCCACCGCGGAGGAATTCTCGAACCGCATGAAAGAAGCCACCGAGTGGTATCAAAAGCTCGCGCGGAACACCTCGGGTTCACCGGCGGTGGCGAAAGGTGCCGGGGCGTTGCGCCGGTTGGAGCTCAAAGGAAAACCATTCGCAATCGCCGGGAAAGATCTGAAGGGGAATCCGGTCAGTTCGGCGGCGTATCGAGGCCGCGGACCGCTGCTGGTTGTCTTCTGGGCCACCTGGTGCGATCCGTTCAAAGCCGACTTGCCCCAACTGCGGGCGCTGCATCAGCAGTACCAGAATCGTGGATTCGAGATCATTGGGGTCTGTCTCGATGTGCCCCTCGGTCCGCCGGCCGCGCATGGGAAGCAGATTCAGGATTTCATGACGACCTACAAAATGACGTGGCCGGAAATCATCGAAACAGCGGGATTGGACAGCCCCGCCGCCGTACAATACGGCGTCTTCTCGCTGCCGACGATGATTCTCGTCAGCGAACGGGGAGAAGTCCTCAGCCGCAACTCGTCGGTGACCGAATTGAAAACGGTGCTGCCGCAGTTGTTGGATAAGAAGTAGAATTAAGTGAGCGGCACGGCGCTAGCCGCCGGTTCTTCGCTCTCAATACACCGGCGGCTAGCGCCGTGCCGATCACGAGAGAGTTCGAGGTTCCCCCCATGTCGTTTCTGGAGAAGTTGGCGAAGAGTGCGAAGGGGGCGATCAAGCGCGCGATCGTTCAGCATCACCAACGCTCCGGGGCGGTGTTGTTCAGCGATACCACGCTCCGGGATGGCGAGCAAATGCCGGGGGCGACGCTCGAACCGGCGGACAAATTGGAGATCGCGCTCGCTTTGGAAAAGGCGGGCGTGCATTCTCTCGATGCGGGTTTTCCGGCGTCCAGCGAGCAGGACATTGAAGCGATCCGCCTGATGATCGGCAAGGTGAAGCGGCCGGTCCTCACCGCGCTGTGCCGTACGGTCAAAGCGGATGTCGACGCCGCCGATCGCGCTTTGGCTGGCCAACCGGCTCATAAGCGCGGCGTATCACTTTTTGTTGGGACCAGCCCGCTGCATCGGCAGTTCAAACTGCAAAAGACCGAAGCGGAAATCCTGCGGATCATTGAAGACAACGTCGGTTATGCGGCGTCGAAATTTGAGATCGTCGCTTTCAGTCCGGAAGACGCCAGCCGGACGGAAGTGCCGTATCTTTGTGAAGCGTATCGCACGGCGATTGCTGCCGGGGCGACAACTATCGGCTTTCCCGACACTGTGGGCGTGCTGACGCCGGAGAAGGCCCGCGACTTTTTGCGACGCATTCAGGATGGTGTGCCCAACATCGACCGTGTGCTGGTGGCCGTCCATTTTCATAACGACCTCGGACTCGCCGTCGCGAACACGCTGGCGTGCATCGCCGAGGGGGCACACGTCGTCCAGTGCACGGTGAACGGTATCGGCGAACGGGCGGGCAATGCATCCCTCGAAGAAGTGGCGATGGCCCTCGATCTCAACTTCGACCAGTACGGCCGCAAGGCAAAGATTGACACCAAACAACTTGTGCCACTGTGTCATTTGGTACAGCGACTCACGGGCATCAAACCCGCACCGAATAAGCCGGTCTGCGGGCAAACGATCTTCGCCACCGAAGCGGGGATTCATCAGGACGGGTTGCTGAAGAACCCGGATACGTACCTGCCGTTTCGTCCCGAGCGCGTGGGAGCGGAAAAGATTGAACTGGTGCTGGGGCGTCACAGCGGTCGCCGGGCGGTAGCCAATCGGTTGGCGGAGTTGGGATTACCCAGCGATGACACCCATGTGGGAACATTGCTGGAGCGGATCAAGCAATTGCCCAAGGGGATGATGCTCGACGACGCGCTCGTCCGCAAACTGGCGACGGGAAGTTGAACCTCGCTGGCGCTTTGCAGGATGCCAGAACTCGCGTTAATTAAGTGAGTCCTGGCATCCTGCAAAGCGCAAGCGGAAGAGTTCTCTACAATTTCTTCTTGTACGCTTCGCTCGCTTTGGCAAGCGTCGCCTGCTCACGCGACGTAAGGCTTCCGCTCCCTTGTTCGCTGATCTTGGCGAGAATCCGGTCGACTTCCGCTTCCATGTTGCTCGGTTCGGGATCCGGCGCGTAAACCTTGAACCGCCGTCGCGCCCGCATGTTTTTCCAACGACCTGAGAACGAATCGGCCAGGTTTTCCCAGCGGATGTTGTAGTGATAGTACAACCAACCGTAGAGCAGTCCCGCAAGATGTACGATGTGAGCAATGCCAGTCATCGCGTCCTCGCCACCCAATGCCAGTAGGACCGGGTGCAGGTCGACAAGGACGTAAAGCGCCACCAGAAAACGCATCTCAATGGGAATCAGACCCATGATCCAGATTTGCTGGCGGGGGTAATGGATGGCGTACAACATCACGATCGCCATGACGACTCCAGACGCCCCAATCACCATGCCGCCGGGAAACGCCAGTCCCCACAGCACGTGTGCGATCCCGCCAAAGACGGCCGCAGTGAGGTAGAACCACAGGAACTCCCGGCTGCCGTACATTCGCTCGAGTGTGGTGCCGAACCACCAGACGCCGAGCATGTTGAAGACCAGATGCCAGATGCCGTAGCGTTCATGCAGGAAGGCGAAAGTTACCAGCCGCCAGACTTGTCCGCTCAAAACGGCATCGACCTTGAGTGCGAACCATTCGTCGATGACGGATTCACGTTCACGCACTCCGAAGCCGTACTCCGAAGCTGGTCGTGTGATGAGCAGTTGCAGAAAGAAGGCAATGATCGTGATCACGATCATTGCGCGGACGGTTGGCGTGTCCGCGAGGAAATCGCCCCCGCCGCCTCCGTAACGGCGTTCCTCGTCGCGGAAGTAATCGCGATTGGCAAGCCCCATGTCGGGTGGCCTCCTCCGTGGGGCGTTGCGATGTTCGTCATCAAACTGCCCGGGGATGGCAATCCCTGGGCTTCCGATTTGATTACTTGTCGTAGGTGTTGCCGCCGGGCAGTTTTTGCGTCAGGGCAACGTTCTCTTGCTGCAATTGTACGACGGCGTTGCGGGTGGCGCGGACCTGTCGACGCAGAGCGTCGATTTCCAGCAGGACACTATTACGTTCTTCTTCCGTCGCTTCCAGTGTCGAGACCAGCCCGAGCCGGTATTCCGGTGGAACGACTTCGTCCTTCGGGAGTTCTTCGCCGCCCACGAGCTCTGCCTGGCGGCGCTGCAGCGCCAGTGTCGCGTCGGCAATCAGCTTGTCCTGAATCGCCGTGCTGGCGTTCCGGTCGGCCAGAGTTTCATCACTCTTGGTGAAGTTGGCCATCAATTCATCGAAGTTCTGCGTATAGCCCGCGGGCATGCTGCCGCGCCAACGCCACCGGCCGGCTTGCCACGTACCGGGTTCGCCCGGACGAATCCGCCACGCCGGCTGCATCGCAGAACGTTCAGCCTGCGGCGGACCGAAGACATAAAACGGACCGCGGTACACGGATGTCCCATCGGCTTTGATTTCAAAGCCGTGAACCAGTTGTTTTTCCACCAGCCCGGCACCGGCACCAAGGGCGACTTCGAGCGTTCCCTGTGCGGGATTGAGCGGCTGCGTCTGCACCCCACCCGCGGCACGGAAATCGGTGCCCCATTCGCGGTTCATGCGTTCGAGTTCGTGCAGCACCAGTTGACGCTGCTCAGCGGCTTCGCGTGCTTGCTTTGCCGCGGCCTCGTAATTCTTGGCGAACGTCTGCGACTTCGCCGTCCAGCTGTTCCGCACGGCGATCAGCTTGGCCGTGAGGACCATGCTCGCCAGACCGGCGATAACAACCATCACTGCGAGAACTTTACCCCAGACATTCATCTTGCTCGCTCCTCACCATGTGCGCTGTCGGCTGATATCGGTTGCAAGGCACGACAACCTGACGGTCGTCGCAGCAAACGAGGAAACAGTCGAGAGTTCCGGCCGATCGTAGGGCCGCCAAGGATTGTGTCGTCCTCGCGGCATCCCACGCGAGCGGTCGTGAACCGCAGCGTAAAGTGTGATCCTGCAATAAGATGATAGGCCCACGGAGAAACGCCGGTCAAGCACGGAATCACGCGGACGACAATTCTTCCCCGCTGCAATCGGAAGAATCGGTAATCTTTGAGGAAACGGTACACAGTCCCCATTTCAAGACCAGAAGCCATTGAGCTGAGATTTCAGCAGACGCCAAAATTGATGCACATCGAACACGACTTCTGATATTCTTGGTGACATGTGGTTTCTACTTGGAGCAAAAAATGCCCGTGACTATGGAATCGCTTGGGATTGATCGACTGTCGATTGAAGACCGGCTGGAATTGGTACACGCAATCTGGGATAGCATTTCCCAAGAGACTGCGACGAGACCAATCAGTGAATCACGACGGCAAGAACTCGCTCGCCGAGTCGCCGAAGACGATGCCTTTCCAGATGACACGATCCCTTGGGAGCAAGTGGAACGCGAGATCCTCGCGCGAGTAAAACAAGCATAAAACGTCCAATCGCCTTTCGTCGTATTGCAGCCAGGGAATATGACGAAGCGGCCGATTGGTACGATTGCAAACAGTCGGGTCTCCGAACGGAATTCGTGTTTGAAGTCCGCCGCGTTCTCCAACTGATTGCCGAACAGCCTGATCGCTATGCGGAAGTTGAAGGTGGAGTTCGGGAAGCACTGGTACATCGATTTCCCTACTGCATCTACTTTCGAGTTCGCCGAGACCGCATCGTAATTCTCGCGGTGATCCATTCATCGCGCGATCCTGAGACTTGGCGGTCCCGAATTTAGCCTCTGCGTTTGCCCGTGGTTGCTTGTGTCGAATCCATAACTCGCCTCGCGGACCCGACTCAATCTGAGAAGCCTCCTAACCGACATAGACGAGGTATTTCCATTCTGTCACCATGACGACGTGACCGCCGCGCTCCGGTTGGTTCAATCATGGATAAGTCCGTATCGAGTCTTGTTATGGCAGCTGCAATGGATCTTTCCCTGCATGGGATCAGCGTCAAGAATGTCCTTCGTAACCCCGCTCCGTCGCGGTTGTATGAAGAGGCCATCCGCCACGAACCCGGCACCACCATCGCCGATAGTGGTGCGCTGATTGCGTACTCCGGCGAAAAGACCGGCCGGTCGCCGAAGGACAAGCGCGTCGTCCGACATCCCTCGAGTGAGAACAACGTCTGGTGGGGACCGGTCAATTTCCCGCTCGACGAGTTGACGTTCATGATCAACCGCGAACGGGCCAAGGACTACCTCAATACCCGCGACCGGCTGTACGTCATCGATGCTTTCGCCGGATGGGATCCAAAGTCCCGGCTGAAGGTGCGCGTGATCTGTTCGCGTCCCTATCACGCGCTGTTCATGCACAACATGCTCATTCGCCCGACGGATGAGGAACTCGCCACGTTCGGCAACCCCGACTTTGTGATCTATAACGCCGGACAGTTTCCGGCGAACCGGTTCACCACGGGAATGACCTCCAGCACGTCGGTCGATGTCTCGTTTGAACTCGGCGAACTCGTGATTCTCGGGACGGAATACGCTGGGGAGATGAAGAAGGGCGTCTTCACGATTATGAATTACCTGATGCCGGAGATGGGGGTGCTGTCGATGCACTGTTCCGCGACGGCGGACCCCGCGACCGGGAAAAGCAGCGTGCTGTTCGGCTTGTCGGGGACGGGAAAGACCACGCTGTCCGCCGATCCCAAGCGGAAACTCATCGGCGACGATGAACATTGCTGGAGCGACAACGGCATCTTCAATGTGGAAGGGGGCTGTTATGCCAAGGCGATCTATTTGTCCCGGGAACGCGAGCCGGAGATCTTCGCGGCGTTGAAGTTCGGAGCGGTGCTCGAGAACGTCGTCTACGATGATGCGCATCATCATGTCGATTTCAACGATGCGACGATTACCCAGAACACGCGCGGGGCTTATCCCATCGAGCACATGCCCAACGCCCAGTTGCCGTGCATGGCGGGGCATCCGTCCGACGTGATTTTTCTGACGTGCGATGCCTTTGGCGTGTTGCCGCCGGTGGCACGGCTGACTCCCGAGCAGGCGATGTTCCACTTCGTGAACGGGTACACGGCAAAAGTCGCCGGGACGGAGATGGGCGTTAACGAACCGCAAGCGACGTTCTCACCCTGCTTCGGCGGGCCGTTCCTCGTGTGGCATCCCAACAAGTATGCCGAGTTGCTCGCCGAGAAGGTGAAGCGGCATCATGCGAATGTGTGGCTCGTCAATACGGGGTGGTCCGGCGGTGCGTATGGTGTCGGACAGCGGATGAAGCTCCCTTACACGCGGGCTATCGTCGACGCGATCCACAACGGCTCACTCAAAGATGCCCCGACGCAACCCGATCCGATTTTCGGCTTCAGTATTGTGACACGTTGCCCGAACGTGCCCGACGAAATGCTCATCCCTCGCAATGCTTGGGCCGATGCCGACGCATACGACACCACGGCGAAGAAACTGGCGGAGTCGTTCCAGAAGAACTACGACGCGATGCAATCGGGCGGACCGTTGGGATCGATGGATGGTTGAAAGAGGTTGAGGGTTGAGGGTCGATCGTTGAGAGTCAGAAAGAATTCTCTACCCCGCTTGCGCTTCGCAGAATCACCGACGCCCAACGAATCCGAAAGAAACACCGCGATGCCCTTCATTCGCCAGTTCGTCATCGGTCTGTTCCTGATCGCCTCCACAACCGCGCAGGAATCCAACCCGCGCGAAACTCTCAACGCGACGAATCGCTTGCGCGATGCCCAGCGCTTCGCCGACCTCGCCAACCAGCCGACGGGCCTCCTCGTCCCGATGTACATCTACCCCGCGGACATCCACACCAACGCTGCGTACAACCAACTGATCGATCTCAAGAAATCGCATCCACGGGTGCCAGTGTGGGCGATTATGAACCCCGCGTCCGGACCGGGGACAGCGGTCGATGCGAATTATGTGAAAGCGATTGACCGCCTGCGCGGCGCGGGGATTGTCACACTCGGATACGTCTCAACGGAGTACGGCCAGCGCGAGAAACAAGCCGTGCAGGATGACCTGGGCACGTGGCAAAAGTTCTATCCCAAGATTCAAGGCGCGTTCTTCGACGAGATGCTGTACCAAGACACGCCGGAAGCGGTGGAGCGACAAAAGTCCTATCGCCAATTCGCCACAAAGAGAGGAATGTGGCCCACCGTTGCCAACCCCGGCACCGCGACGCTGGGACGTTTTTTTGCGGGCGATGTCGCCGACGTGATCATCGTTCACGAAGGAGCCGAGTATCCGACGGAAGCGGCGATCAAGGGGGACTACTTCGGCGGCTACGCGGACTACCCGCCGTGGACGCGTTGCGTGCTAGTCCATACGCGGCCGAAGTTCGACGCTGCGGAATTCGCGCGGATCAAAAAGTATGTCCGCTGGGTCTATGTCACGGATGATGTCTTTGTCGACGTGAAGAAGGACAACCCGTGGGATAGTTTGCCGACATACCTCGAAACGATGTTCGAGGTGCTGGATCGATAAGAGCCCGAGCAAATACGGTCCACAGATTTCACAGATTGACACAGAGGAAGAGAAAAAATTTAGAAGAAGCAGAAATGCATTCTCTCTTCCACTCTCTTCTCTTCAAATCTGTGTCTTTCTATGTAATCTGTGGATCTTCTTTTGCCGCTACAGAATTTCCAGCGTCGGTAACGAAGGCGTCGACAACAAACTCTTCGCAATCTCGATTGCCGCGCGCTGACACATATGCAGCAGATGCGGCCGCGCCGGGCTGTCGTCGTTGAACAGGCTCGCGATCCGGCCTTCATCACCGCGGACACGGATTTGGGCTTCGATCGGAATCTCGCCGAGGAAGGGAATCCCCTGCGTGATCGCGGTCTGTTGCGCGCCGCCGCGGCCGAAGATTTCGCCGGTCATATTTTCCACAATTCCCAGCAGCGGGATCTTCACCTGACGGTACATGCTGATCGCCTTCAGCGCATCGAGCAGCGCGACCTGTTGCGGTGTGCAGACGACAATCGCTCCGGCGAGGCCGAGGAGTTGCGAGATCGTGAGCGAGACATCGCCGGTGCCGGGGGGGAGGTCGATGATGAGGTAATCGAGCTCGCCCCACTCGGTGTCTTTGAGGAACTGCGTGATCGCGCGATGCAGCAGCGGCCCGCGCCAGATCACCGCCTGATCGGGCTTGAGGAAATAGCCCATTGAGATGACTTTGACGCCGTCGACTTCCACCGGCACGATGCGGTCCATCGTTTCGCCGCTTGGCAGCGTGTGCTTCACGGCCGCGGGTAGCCCGCCACCGCCCACCATGTGCGGGATGCTGGGGCCGTACACATCGGCGTCCATCAACCCGACTGAAGCGCCAAGTGTTTTCAGTCCATAAGCGAGCGTCGCCGCAACGGTGCTCTTGCCGACGCCCCCTTTGCCGCTGCCGACGGCGATGACGTTCTTCACCTTCAGCCCGATTGACCCGCCGGTGTTTTTACCTTTGGTGACGGCGGTGAATTCCACTGTCACCGGGCCGACATCGGGAACTTCGGCGAGTTGCTGCTGAATCGCCGTGGTAATTCGTTCACGGCCGGGATACGCCGGGGTCGGTAATTCGACGCGCACGGTTGTTCCCGTGGGAGAAACCGTCGCTCCTTTCAGCATGTTGAGTTCGCCGAACGAGCGCCCAATCTCGGGATCATTCAACCGGCGGAGACGTTCCAGCAATCCAAATTCAGTCGGCATCACAGGCTTTCACAGTCGCAATACGTAAGAGGAAGAAGATTTGTCCACAGAGAACACAGAAGGTACAGAAAGGAAGCGAGGGGGAAAAAGATACGGATGACGACACCTCGGTCAGCGTGTCCTGATTTTCTCCGCTCTTTCTTCTTACTTTCGTTGCCTTTTTTCTGTGAATTCTGTGTCCTCTGTGGGAAAAATCCTCTGGGACTTCTGCGGATTTGTAGCACCCCACCGTTCCGCAGACAACCAGCGAATTTATGGCTTAGTGGCTTCCAGCGCGGTGGCGGACTCGCGGAGCAGGCCGATCGCGGCCTCCACAAGAAGTTCGCCGCTGCCGGGTTGCACCAGGGAATTGGTCACCTCGTAACCGCCACCGACGCTGGCGGAGCGGGTGGGAATGTAAATCGTTTCCACGACTTGGGAGAGTTCCACCACAAACGTCGTACGGAACGGCGAGGCCCGCTTGATCGCCATCCCCAGTTCCACGAAGACTTCCCCCGGAAGTGTGACGATGGCAACATCCGTGCCCAACGTGATCACATGCACTTCGACTGGTAGCGTTTCGCCAATGTTCTTCAAGGCGTGCGACAATCCCAGCGACAAAAATGCCGCCGCTGCGGGGTTTGGTTCAGCATGGCGGAATTGATCAAGTACCAGTTGTTTGTACGCGGTGACGTGATCGAAGAACTCGATCTTCTCTCCTTTCTGCACGGCAGTGATCAACTGAATCGCTCGCTGGACTTCTGCGGGAGAGACATCGTGCAACGGCAACGGCACCACCGCACGGCGGATTTGCAGCGTCGGTTGTTTAATGGCGGTCAATTTCCCCAGCGATTGGACAGCGGTTTCGCCGAGCGAGTTGCCGATGAAGTCGGTCTTCAAACGCGGTTGTCCGGTGGGGTCGACATGGTTGATGTCACCGCAGCAACCAGTACCGAACAACGAGATGACATCGGATTTCAGCGCTTGTCGCAGCGTCTGTTCGATGTAATAGGGATAATCGCCCGCCCATTCGAGACCGCCCACAGTATCGAGATGCAGTGCGAAATTGCTGAGGACGCCGAGCGGTTTGCCGTCCGCGGAGTCGATGCGGATCAATCCCAATTCAGGATCGATTGGTGCCGCCAAACGCACGGCTTGCGGATGTTTCAATCCGACCCACGTCTTTACGCTGCCGTCGCGCATCACCGAGCGGCGACAGAACGACACCGGCGTTTGCTGCTCGGCCGAACCGGCATGCAACACGACCGGCGCTGCGGCTTCCTTTGCTTTGACGACCGCTTGTGCGATGCCGTCGATCAATTGCCCCGTATATTCTGTTCGTGGCGTGGTGGCGGCCTTACCGAGGTGTTCGTACAGCGCCTTCGTGTAATCCGGGGCCGTGTGCGAATGCGTCGCCGAGAGGACAATGTGCTCGGCGGGAATGCCGGACTCTTTCGCGGCCTTCTGTCGCACCGCCTGCGACAAATCGGTGGCGATGCCGGTGAGATCGCACACTACCCACGCGGCTTGCGACTGCTCGCCGAGAAAGACCACGGCCTTCGCTTTGAGCGGGTTTTTCGTCCCGGTCGCCAGCCGTTCGTGGTAGTACCCCGCCATCGGAAAGCCGAGTGGCGGCGTGATGTCGACTTCGGCAAGCCCGACGCGTAACGGTTCGGCGGCGGTCGTCGTGATCGACACGAGACAGAACAGAATGAGCCAGCGCAACATGTAACGGGGCCTCTTGGCTTGTGGGGCAGAATCCAAGTGTCAGGTTACCGAGTTCGGGGTGGTCCGGCGATGATGCGGGGGGATGGAGTCTGTCTTCGAGGACGCGGAGTGGGGCAATCTGGAAGAGATTATTGGGTCACGGAGTGATGTGGGACATGAGGTTCCATGTCGAGATCGAGAATCAGTGGCAGATGGTCGGACGCATCGACCACGGGTTGGCGTCGTGACACGTGGGCTTGCACCACCCGCAGCGGTCCCTTGAGGAAGGCTTTGTCGAGCGATCCCATTGGCCAGTACGCCGGGAACGATCGATAGCGAGACGGCGGTGCTGTGACGTGATGATAACCGTGGATTGCAAACGGTCCGGCGGCGAGTGTGTTCCGCCAGTCGTTGGTGTCGCCGATGATCACCGTCGGCAGATGATCGTGACCGCGGAAACTGTGATGTTCCAGTAGTCGTCGCACCTGCCAGTGCCGTTCCTGTTCGCGCAAACCGAGGTGCCAGTTGACCACACGCAGGTCGCCGAGCGGCGTCGCGATCACCGCCCACTGCGCCCCGCGGATTTTGCATCCCCGCAGTGTCAGGGAGATCTGATGCTGCTCCAGAAACGGCCAGCGGGACAGCAAGAGGTTGCCGTACCCCCCCTGTCGAACCGGATGCGTGAACTGAAACAGCTTGCCGACGGCGCGAAAGTGTTCGGCAATCAATTCCGGTTGATTATCGTGCTTGGTTCGGCGCACATCGCGGTCGACTTCCTGCAAACACACGATGTCCGGTTTTTCGTGATCCAGCACCGTCAGAATGCGTTCGAGCCGATATCGCCGATCGCGTCCGCCGATGCCTTTGTGGATGTTATAGGTGAGAAGACGCATGATGGAGAGGAAATTGGCAATTAGGAATTAGTAAATGAAAATTGCAAAATGAAAGAGGGGTTCAAACCACCATCACGATCGCACGTTTCGTTCCGACAATTTGCAATTTTCAATTCCTAATTTCTAATTGCCAATCCTGCCCTTCTCTACCTGTCCGTGGATTTATCTCGACTCGTGTGCCACGGCCGTGTCGGCCGTGCAAAGTGGCAAAGCGCACCGCAGATTCGCACGGCCGACACGGCAGTGGCACACAATAAATCCACACGCTGCTACACCCGCACGTCCTCCGCGGCGGCGTTCACATCATCCGCATACCGTCGCCGAATCGGCTCAATGATGTCCGCCACAAAGCGATCCACCTGCTCCGGCGCGCGGCCGATGAACCGAGTCGCATCGAGTGTGTTCGACAGGTCGATTGTCGCAAACGCCGGGTCTTTCCGCAGGCGATCGAGGAGATCGTTCGACCCGCCTTCTTCTTTCACGACGCGCCCGGCGTCCTGGCTGTGGACGCGGATGCGTTCGTGCAAGTCCTGTCGGTCGCCGCCGGCCCGCACTCCAGCCATGAGGATTTCTTCCGTGGCCATGAACGGCAGTTCTTCCTGCAGATGTTTCTCAATGACCTTCGGATAGACGACAAGACCATCGACCACGTTTCGCAGCAATATGAGAATCGCATCGGTCGCAAGGAACGCCTGCGGGATCGTCAACCGGCGGTTGGCACTGTCGTCGAGCGTTCGTTCCATCCATTGCGTCGCCATCGTTTGAGCCGCGGACGATTGCAGGCTCATCACGAACCGCGCGAGACCGCACACGCGTTCGGACCGCATCGGGTTCCGCTTGTACGCCATCGCCGACGAACCGATCTGATGCTTCTCGAACGGTTCTTCGACTTCCTTGCGACTCTGCAGTAACCGCAGATCGGTGGCCAGCTTGTGTGCTGATTGCGACAAGCCGCCGAGGACATCGAGCACCTGGGCATCGACCTTCCGCGAATACGTCTGCCCGGTGACGGCATAATGCTCATCGAAGCCGAGTTTCGTCGTCACGCGGCGATCGAGTTCCTCGACCTTCGCATGATCCCCTTCAAACAGCGCGAGGAATGTTGCCTGCGTGCCGGTCGTGCCCTTCACGCCTCGGAGTTTCAACCGGGCGATCCGTTGTTCGAGTTCTTCCAGATCGAGCACCAGATCGTAACACCACAACGTCGCCCGCTTGCCGACGGTCACCGGCTGCGCGGGCTGCATGTGCGTGAAGCCGAGGCAGGGCAGCGCCCGATATTCCGTCGCAAACTTGGCCAGCCGGTCAATCACACCGACGAGTTGCCGCCGCAACATTTCCAGCCCGCGTCGCATCAGGATGAGGTCGGTGTTGTCGGTGACATAACAACTCGTCGCCCCGAGGTGAATGATCGGCCGGGCCAGTGGCGCGACTTCGCCGTAAGTGTGGACGTGGGCCATCACATCATGCCGCAGTTGTTTTTCATGTCGTGCGGCGGCGGCGAAATCGATGTCGTCCGTGTGTGCTCGCAGTTCAGCCAACTGTTCATTGGAAATCGGCAGTCCGAGTTCCTGCTCGGCTTCGGCCAGTGCCACCCATAGCTTTCGCCACGTGGAATGCTTCGTCTGCGGCGACCACAACCCACACATCTCCCGCGAGGCGTACCGGCCAATCAGCGGGTTGTCATAAACATCGTGAGACACTTCAACTCTTTCGCTTGCGCTTTGCACGCGACCAATCTGGCGGTCGCAACATCATTTCGTCCGCTCAACCAAACCATTATCATGGGCCGATCTGACCCAATTGTCACCTCCACCGCCGATGCGCAAGGATTGTTCGATGCCCACACCTCTGGAATCACTCGTCGCCTGCGGAACCAAACTCTGGCTCGACAGCATTGATCCCGATCTCGTGCTCGAAAACCGCAAATTCGGCGCGACTGGGGCGACATCGAACCCGATCATCATTTCTGACCTGCTCAAAACCGGCCGTTTCGATGACCAGATCCGCGCGTTGGTCCAGAAGGGCCTCAGCGATACCGAGATCGCCTGGGAGATGACCGACACCCTCGTCAAGCAGGCCCAGGAAGTCTTCGCCGAAGTCCACACGGCAACCAAGGGCGATGACGGCTACGTCAGCTTTGAGCTCGACCCGCTGCTCGAAGACAAGTCGTGTACGCTCTCGGTCGCCGACAAGGCCAAGCAGTACGTCGCCCTCGGCAAGAAATACGCGGCCGGGCACACCAACCGCATGATCAAAGTCCCGGCGACGCCCGGCGGACTCGCGGCCCTCGAAGAACTCGCCGCCGCGGGGATCACTCTCAATGTCACGCTTCTCTTCACCAAGCGGCAGTACGAAATCGCTCGCGACAACGTCTGGCGCGGAGCCCAGCGGCGGCCGTCGCTCACCGGGTTCAAGTCGGTCTACAGCATCTTCGTCAGCCGCATCGATGTCTACACGAAGAAGGATGTGCCAAACCTCATCCCGGAAGCCCAGGGACAAGTCGGCATCGTCAATGCCCAGCGACTCTGGCAGGAAAACAACCAATTCTGGGCGGACAAAAAGCTGCCGCTGAAGCAGGAGTTCATCTTCGCCAGCACCGGCACCAAAGACCCAGCCGATTCCCCGGATAAATACGTCGCCGCCCTCGCCGGGGCCGACATCCAGACCAACCCTCCCGGCACCAACGCCGCGATCCAGAAGTTGCCCGGCAAAGTCTTCACCCGCAAAGTGGACCAACTCCCGCCCGTCAACGTCCTCGCCGACATCGACGCCAAAGTCGACTTCACGAAACTCGAAACCTTCTTGATGGACGAAGGCCTCGCCAAATTCGCGGATCCGTTTAATGCGCTGTTGAAAACGATTGCGAGCAAACGATAATCAGCGTCGCGGGATGCCACTGGCGATAGCTTTGACTCGCCAGTGGCGTCTTACTATTCAAAATAAAAATGGTTGTATTTGTTTCGGTGGCCAGAACACTCCGAGCACCAGCCAAGTGTTGTAAGGAAAATGCGTCCCCATAAAGAACCGTGTATCTTTGTCATGTCGACAAAGTTCTCCCAAGAATCGCTCGCGAACACTCTCCGCCGCCGCGATATCGTTTCCAAGTCGCTCGGCTTCCTTCAGGAACAACATCCCAAGTTCCCAGTCTTCGCACATGGCGGTATGCGATTTACCATTGCTGTCTTCACACTCGAAGACGTAGTGAAACGTATAAGGTATTTTCCTCAGCGGTTTCTGCGGTGGCCCGAAGAGCTTGAGCTGCGAGAATAATGTCTGCCATTCTGGCTTCCACTCCTCTGACGCTGGGCGGACTTCGAGATCCAACACGCGTGACGGACGCACGACACCCAATGATGTCTTATCCTGCTCATGCAAGGCCACTAATTGGTTTCGGGTGAAATGGGGCAGCCGATCAATGATTGCCCGCCGTTCCCGCCATTCATGCTTAGTGTCCAGCCGTTTGCCTAAAAGGCGGATCGTATCGAGATTTGGGCGGCGACTTTCTTTGCGATTGTCATTCCCGGCGCCCGATTGTTCCAACTCGACCTCGATCCACTGGTATTTCTTGAACTGCTGGTTTCGTTCACGATAACGATAGTCGACCGGATAGAGTCGCACCCACTCTCCGGCTTCCGTAATTCCCGCCGTACAGACTAGTTCCATATATCCGCGAGAGGGATGCGGATACGTCATGACAGTGATGAGAACTTTGGTCAGAGACGCCACTCCCATATTCTTCACCTATTTGACAGGGCAATCGCATGTCGTGATTGCGAATTGGTCCAATGATTGCGTGGGGATGGCCTTCGTCAAGGGTCGCGGAATTTTCCGGAGTGGTTGACGAAGGAGCATGGGGATGGGGACGGGACCGGCTTGT
>JAKFWC010000024.1 GCA_021732975.1 Planctomycetaceae bacterium
CCCCCACCCGGGCCACCCCGTCCGCTACCCAGAGTCGCCGCTTCCTTGGTGAGTTGTGCTGTCAATTCGTCCTTCGTGACCACGCCGTCTTTGTCGGCATCGCAGCGTTCCCACAGCGGGGTTAGACGGGTATCGGTCACTTCTGCATTGGACAGCTTGCCATCCTTGTCCGCATCGAAAACCATGAGTTTGGTGACGGCGGCCTCCACTCCGCCTCCACCGGGACCACCTCGCTCACCACGCCGCGGTCCCGGCGGTTGAGCAAACACGATTCCCGGTCCGCAAAGTGCGAACAAACCGCCCGCGATCAGAGTTTGTCGAAGCATGTTGAAAATCCGTGAAGTGAAGGGAGCTCGAAGGGATGTTATTCCATCAGTCGCGAAATACGCTGCTAACCTTCATTCGGCGTGCGGCCCAAGATGATGTCGAAGTGGCAACGATACTCACCGATTTTGGAATCCTTCACGGGGATGAAGTCGGCAACGACCAATTCGCGGTCGATCAGATCGCGGACACCACTGAAGACGCCATCGCGCAGGTTGCCCTCATGCCCGCGGACCATGAATTGCGAGGTCAGCAGATCGCGGCCACCCTTCTTCACTTTGAAGTGAATGTGCGGGGCCGGGCGACCGGGGTAGGGGACTGGCTTGATCGTCCGGAAGCGGTATTCACCCGCTGCCCCCGTGGTGAAGTGACCGAAGCCCTGAAAGTGCTTGTCCTGCTGGTCGGCTTTGGGGCCGCTGTCGCGGGTATGCAGATAGACGGCGTTGGCATCGCACTGCCAGATCTCGACGGTCGCGTCTTTCACCGGCGTACCGTTCGCATTCAGCACCCGGCCGGTGAGATGCGTGATCTCGCCGACAGCAGGCGTGGTGCTGTCGCTGATGATGATCAGATCGTTGTCGCGATCGAGCGGCAATTTATCGGGATAGAACGGCCCTTCCGTCATCGCTGGCGTCGGCAGCAGGAGTTGTTCCGCGAACAACCCGCGGGTTGTGAACAATGCGGCTCCGAACGCCCCCAGAAATACGCGGCGATTCGGAATCAAAAGCGATTTCGGCATGGTTGAGATTCCCAATGGAAGAGCGCGACGGCCAGACATGCCGTGGCATGTTTTATTGAACGAAAGCCGCTCGAGAAAGTCTCGCACAAAATCCGCAAACCACGCGGAATTCAGCCCACCTTCAGGTTCGGAGCCCGTCATGGCTTCGCGATGCGCATGCCGCGCACCCATTTGTGGCACTCCACGCAGCTCATCGTGGCATCGATCCACTTCAACGCGACATCGTCGAAGTTTTCCTTCTCCGCGGCCGTCTGCAGCTTCTTCGTGGTCCGCGTGAATTCTTCGCTGAACTGCCGGTACACCACATCGTTCGAGACCCGCCACTTCTCCGCCGAACTTAGCTCATTGAGCGCCTTCGCGCCGGCGACGACCATCGCCCCGTCTTCCGTCACCAACCCTTCGAGAACCTGGTTGCACGCTTCGAGCTTCTTCCTCATGAATGTCCGCAGCTCTTCTTCCTTTTTCGTCAGCGCGGGTTTGTCCTTTTTCTCCTGCGTCAACCCAGGCGTGACGAACCACAGCCCTGCGATCAGGGCCGTCGACAAAACCACGCCGAAACCAATCCGTGTGTTGGGCATCAAGTGAACCTTTCGGAAGAGCGGAAGCGACGAACGACATCGATTCGCCTATTCTGCTAGAGTTAGGGAATGAGATCGAGAGCAATCGCGGGCTGAAGTGAATCCTACCGCGAGTTCTTAAAGGTGAGAAACCATGTCGAACGAGCGTGAACGCCTCAGTCAGATGGCCACCGGGTATTGGCTCTCCAAGATGGTGTATGTCGCCGCAAAACTCGGTTTGGCAGATCGACTTGCCAGCGGACCACTTTCCGTGTCCGCATTGGCGTCTTCCGTCGGGGCACAATCGGGACCGCTGCATCGATTGATGCGAGGGCTGGCGAGTGTCGGCGTGTTTGTCGAAGGCGAACCGCAAGTCTTCGCGTTGAATCCGGCGGCCGAGTACCTGCGCGACGATCATCCGCAATCGGTCCGACCGTTGACCATCATGGCCGGAGAAACCCAGTTTGAAGCGTGGGCCGACCTGCTGCACAGCGTGCAAACCGGCCAGACGGGATTCGAGCATCGTTTCGGCCGCCCGCTGTTCGATTACCTCGGCGATCACCCCGAACAGGCCGCGATGTTTGATCGAGCCATGGTGTCCATCCACGGTCGCGAAACGGCAGCGATTCTCGACGCTTACGACTTCCGATCCTTCAAACGGATCGTGGACATCGGCGGCGGCAATGCCAGTCAGATGGTCGAGATCCTGCAAAAGCACCGGAATCTCTCGGGCATGGTGTTCGATCTGCCGCACGTGGTCGAGCGCGCCCGCGACGCCTTACAACGGGCCAATCTCGCCAACCGTTGCGATACCCGCGGCGGCAGCTTCTTCGAGGAAGTTCCCGCCGGAGGCGATGCCTACCTGCTGCGACACATCATTCACGACTGGGACGATGCCGCGTCGGCCGCGATTCTGAAGACCATCCGCAAAGCGATCCCCGCTCACGGCAAATTACTCGTCATCGAAACCGTCATCCCGCCCGGCAACGATCCGTGCTTTGCCAAACTCCTCGATCTCACCATGCTCGTCATCCCCGGCGGCCTGGAACGAACACAAGATCAGTACACCACCCTGCTCGCGGATGCAGGTTTCCAGCTCACTCGCGTGGTTCCCACTACCGGCGGCGTCGATGTGATTGAAGCGTTGCCGGTGTAACAACGTCCAATTTTTCTGGAGACGACGCTGCAGAACGTCGTTATGCTGCATCCAGTCGGGCCGAGTGTTTCGATCGATGTGCGTCTTGAAACAAGGACCAGCGATGATGATCCGGACTCGGACTTCGATGTGGTGTGCGGCGTGCCTGGGCGTCTTCCTGACGGGAAGTTTGTTGAGCGTCTTTGGACAGACGGCCCCCGCAGCCAAGCCTCCGGAATCGGTGAATGAAACAACTGCGGTAGCAGGCCAGTTTACAGGCGGCTTTTTTGGGACCGGTGTTCCGGGTCCGAATGATCGTCCCGGACAACTCCGACGAGATGTGTGGGAGAGCGTTCATTTCATCATCAGCGTTTCCGAATCCAAACGGACGTTGTATGGATACTCGAATCTTTCCGACCGGGGACAATGGGACGCGATTGCCATCGATCCGAAAGAAGCCGAAGGCGTCTACCCCACGCTGACCTCAGAAATTGCCTGCGCGATCGTCGGGAAGAAAGCCTACGCTTTCAGCGCTCATACGGGCCGGTGGGCCGATGTTGATCTCGGCTTTGCAGGTGCCGAAAAACGTTGTGCAATCAATCAACACCACATCGAGATTGCGAACGGCACTAGACATTGGATGTTTTCTTCCAAGAGTGGGCGCTGGGCGATGATAGACCGCGCGGTCGATCTTCCGCGGTGAACGCGCCGTTTCGATGCTCATCCATTTTCTAATGGATCGACTACAAGGTGCGCTGATGCCGCACATTTCCTTCCGCAGTAAATTGATGAGCGAACGCTCCAATGCGGAGATTGTGTGGGCGTTTCTCATTATGCCGCCGCTGTTGGTGACCGTGATGCTGGCTGTAATCATCGGGATGGCGGTGTGTGAAGGAACCGCTGCGCTGAGGGAGAATCTATTCGGTCTGCTGTGGTGCGTGATTGTGTTGCCCGCGATTGCAATTGGTTTGCCGGGCGTGGGGTGGCGGGAATTGCAGAAGAGGAAAATACTTCGAGATCGAATCCCTGCGGATTTGACATCGGGTGAAAAGTGAGGTGTGCCCGATGGACACTGAGAGGAATCAGCGCGGGGCGTGAAACCGTAAACGGAGGTTAGAGCGACTTGAGATATTCGAGGACGGCGTGTTTTTCGTCTTCGGTGAGCTTCTCCGGGAACGTATGACCCGCGGCGGATTTTCCGGGCAGTGATGTGTCGAAGTACCGGCGTCTGTGAGCAACAACTTTCACGCTGGCAGGGACAACCGAAAACTCTTCGACTTCGAGACCCACGCGGGGGTGATCGTAACCGTCTTCCGTGCGCTTCCACACTTTCGGTCGCTGGTCTGGACGGAGCACGTGCCACAATGTCGGCACGCTGCCGTTGTGGAAGTACGGAGCCGACGCCCAGATGCCATCCAGCGGTGGGGCCACATATCCCTGCGGGTTTTCAATCACCGGGTCTTCACCGTAACGGCTCATCCAGCCTGTCTTCATCCATCGGCGATGTTCCGGGGTGAGGGCCTGTAGCCGTGTGGGATCAGTTTGCAGATCAGCAATGGCAACGGTCTGTTGTTCGTACTTGCCGTTCGGTCCATATGTCCCGTGACACGACGCACAGTTCGCCTCAAAGATTGTCCGGCCGCGTTCGGCGAGTGACGCATCAATCGGCCCGGGATACTTCGGCACCGGTACCGACTCAATCCATTGGAGAATCGCCTTGAAATCATTTTCCCAGCCGTACACCGTCTCTTTGGAGTTCTTCGGAATCAGCATGAACTGCATTAGCGGGCGATGCGTTTTCGGCGAAAACCCATCGATGTAGAGACTCGACTTCTTTCGGACATTCCAGAACGGCGGGGCATCCATGTCGTGATGCACCAGCGGCGGCGGCAAGCGTTTCAGATCGACGGACATATCGGGATTGCGGTACCGTCCCAGCAAGACGCCGAAAATCACCGAATTCGTGGTCCCGTTGGTCACATTCAGTGGCACATTGCTGATCGCGAGGTCCATGTGCGACAGTTTTTTGAACTGCTTCAGTTTCACCAGTCGCACATCTTCGGTCAGCGTCTGCAACGCAAAATGCGAGTTCGGCAGCCCGGGAATCACCTGTCCGGCGACCTTGCCGCCGTGGCACGCCAGACAACTCATCACCCATCCGGTCTTGCCATCGGAGACGTAACCGAGGGCCGGCCGCGTGTCCTCGAGATCGGCCGGATCGCGCATCAGACCATAGTACGAGAACATCAGCCGACGACGTTGGATTGGCGAAAGCGCGGCGGCTTGCGAGCGGTCCGGTTCCGGCCAGACGGTCCACAATGCGGCGAATGTTTCGTCGTCGAAATCGGGCGGGAGATATTGGTGTGTGCGCAGGATGCGATAACCATCCTCGCTTGCGATTAGCGTGGTCCCAGCACTCGCGACGATGAAACACATCATCGCAAATTGAAGGAATTGCCACATCGTGAGTTCTGTGATTCTGCGAAGCGCAAGCGTGGATTGGTTACCCATTTGCAGCGACCTCCGCGGCGTGTTGAACATCGAGTCCCGCCTTTAGAGTTTGAATGATCGCATCCGTGTCATACACACATCCCCCCCACGTGCCGCCGCCGACACGCTGCAGCATCGCCCACAATCGCGTTTCATCGGGAATGCGGGCATCGGCACACAAGGGCACCGATGGCTTCCGTGCCGCGAGAATTTTCGCCCCCTCGTCTGGCGTGAAGGTGCGCCCGTTCTCCCCAATGAAGTCTAGCCGCCCTGTCAAGTTGCGTGTGTCCACCTCGATGTGAATCACATCGCCGTCACGCAGTTTGCCAATCGGTCCATCGGCAAGGGCTTCCGGTCCAACGTGACCGATGCATGCGCCGGTTGAGACGCCCGAGAACCGCGCATCAGTAATGAGAGCGACCTGCTTACCGAACGGGAGATACCGCAGTGCGGACGTGATCTGGTACGTCTCTTCCATGCCACAGCCGAGAGGGCCGCGACACATCAGCACGATGATGTCCCCCGCTTGAATCGGCCGATCGCTACGGCCTTTTACCGCGGCAATGGCTTCCCGTTCGGTGGTGAACACGCGGGCCGGACCAGTCTTGCGGTAGACGCCATCAGAATCGACCACCGATTTGTCAATCGCCGTGCTTTTCACGACGGAGCCTTCCGGGGCGATGTTGCCGACGGGGAACGTGACCGTGCTCGTGAGACCATTCTTTCGTGCAACTTCGGGAGCCATGATGACGGTATCCGAATCGACACCGTCCCGTTCTTTCAGCACTTCCTTCAGTCGCAGGCGACGGTCCGAGCGTTCCCACCATTCAAGAACATCGCCGAGACGCTGATTGGTGACGGTAAACGCATCGAGCTTCAGCAGCCCCAGTGACCGCAGATGCAGCATCAGTTCCGGCACGCCACCCGCAAGGAAAAATCGCACGGTGGGATGTCCGACGGGACCGTTTGGCAGACAATCAACCAAGCGTGGCACCTGCCGATTGAGCGTGTTCCAGTCATCGACGGTGGGTCGCCGGCGTTTGGCTTCAAACATGACTGCGGGGATGTGCAGCAGCAAATTCGTCGACCCGCCACACGCTGCGTGAACCACCATCGCATTGTGTAAAGCGTCATCATTCAACATATCGCGCATCGTCTTCCTGGACTGATCAAGGGCCATCACCGCGCGAGCCGATCGCACCGCTGCATCCAACCATACGGGTTGGCCGGACGGGGCCAATGCCGAGTGCGGCAACGACATTCCCAGCGCTTCCGCGATGACCTGCGCCGTCGCCGCGGTCCCCAGGAATTGACAACCACCGCCGGGGGAACCACACGCACGACAACCGGCTTCGGAAGCTTCTTCCAGCGTGATTTCGTGATGCGCAAACCGGGCTCCGATGGTCTGCACTTTGCCCGCATCTTCGCCCTGCTTCGGCGGCAACGTCACACCACCGGGGACGATGACGCACGGTAGCTCCTGCTGGGCCGCGAGGGCCATCATCATCGCGGGCAGGCCTTTGTCGCACGTCGCGACACCGAGGACACCCCGCCGGGTCGGCAACGAACGGATCAGCCGCTTCAGCACGACCGCCGCATCGTTGCGATAGGGCAGGCTGTCCATCATGCCAACGGTCCCCTGCGTGCGGCCGTCGCACGGATCGCTGACAAATCCGGCAAACGGCACCGCTTCGAGCCGGTCGAATTCCTTCGCAGCGGCCTGCATCAACAGACCGACTTCAAAGTGCCCGGTGTGATACCCGAGCGCAATCGGCCGCCCATCTTCCCCGCGGATGCCCCCTTGCGTGCTGAGAATGAGATACTGCGGCCGCAACAGGTAATCCGGATTCCACCCCATTCCCGCGTTCTGCGTGAGACCGAACAGATCGCCGCTCGGAAGATCGAGCAGCATCTCGTCGGTCAGCGGTAATTTGCCGGATGGTCCATCTCCTTTGGTGGCGATCTCCCACAACGAAGGATCAGCGGAATCAACGAGGCGATCAAACGGAATGGCAGTCACGGGAAATCCGGGGGAAGTGAATGGTTGATGGCTTATGGTCAGAAAAGGCCTGTCTTAGCCCCCGGTCAATGACCGGGGAAATGTCCTCACGGCAACATCGGGAACAACCGCTTTTTGTTTACGTCCGTTAACGGAGAACCATACTCACACGGCTCGAAGGCTTCGATGAAGCGAATCTTGCTGCCACGGTCGGGACCGTAGGTTCGGATGACGAGATCGCGGTAACGGTCCGCCAGTGGGCCGTTGAAGCCACAGTAGAACTTTTTCGCGTATTCCCGTCGGCCCGCCGCGTCGTTCGGAATCTCGTTTTCCTGGCACATCGTCCAGGGCAACCACTCGTAGAACTGGCACCGGTGGCATTCCATCTGATCGATAATCGACTCCAGCACCGGCTCGACATCGACCACGACCGTCGGTGCGAACGGCACCGGCCGCTGGAAATGATCCGACAGATACGCAATCACCGGATTGACGCGAAGCGCCGGGACTTCAGGAACGATATGCGGCACGATCACCATGTACGCGGCATCACACACTAGCGTCGATGTCGCGCGGTGATCGGGGTGATAGTCGTTCGGCCGATGCGTGAGAATCAAATCGGGTTTGAAACGACGAATCAGCCCGATCATTTCAAACCGCGGCTCCAGTGTCGGTAGCAATCGCCCGTCGCGGTTACCGAGAACGTCGTATTCAATCCCCATCAGCTTCGCAACGGCATCGGCTTCTTCGCGCCGGAGTTTCGCCAATTCCGCCGGCGGGATGGACTGATGTCCCGCTTCGCCATTGGTGACGGAGACATACTTCACCTGATGCCCGAGCGCCCGGTACATCGCCGTGACGCCACCGGCTTTTATTTCGCAATCATCGGGATGGGCCCCGATGACGAGGATGCGGAGAGGGTCGGTCATGTCGATCCAATTCCTGATGGCTCTAAAATAACTCGAATACCGTTCCCCATCAGTTTAGCCGCAACCCGCAGTCTGCGGAGGGGAGCGCGGTGGCGATCCTGCAATTCATCGCAAGCAGTCCCCATCCGGGTCGCGGCTAATCAATGTTGCGGATTTGTCTTCCCGTCGCACTTGCGGTATCGTCCCGTCACAGGGAGAACGGACTAATGGCCGGCGGCAAAACGATTTTCAAACGGATTATTGATCGCGAGATTCCCGCGACTCTTCTGCATGAGGATGAGCTGTGTCTCGCCTTTCGGGATGTCAATCCACAGGCACCAACACATGTGCTTGTGATCCCCAAGAAAGAAATTCCGTCGCTGGCCGATGCCGACGAGGGTGATGCCGCACTCCTCGGACATCTGCTCCTCACGGCGAAGAAGATCGCCGTCGAGTTAGGTCTCGAAAATGGCTACCGCACGGTGATCAACTGCGGTCGCGATGGCGGGCAGTCGGTCGATCACTTGCACGTGCATCTGCTCGGTGGCAGGGCTCTCGCCTGGCCACCCGGTTAGTTTTGTTTCCACGCAAACCAGCCCGATGCGCCAGCAAGGGCTTCCTCATTCAAAACGAATACACTCCCTTGCTCGCGCGGCGGGCTGGTAAAGGATTCCCTGATGAAACTCAAACCCCTGTTCCTGTCTGGCAGCGTGATCGCCGCCTTCGCGGCATTGCTGATTGCTCAAGCGCCGCAGGCCCCGCAAAGCGGGCAAAACATGCTCACCGCGGTGACGGAGTTTAAGAAGGCGCTGACGCCGGACCAGTGGAAGCAGGCGTGGTTTGCGTTCGATGACGCGGAACGGTTGAACTGGCACTTCATTCCCCGCGAACGCAAGGGGCTGCCATTGCGGGACCTCGAAGGCGCCGCCCTGAAGTCCGCCCACAACATGATTCGCAGCGGGCTTTCGGAAGCTGGCTATAACCAGACGCTGAACGTGATGAGCCTCGAAGAAGTGCTCTATCTGCTCGAAGGGGGCGAACGGGAATACCGCCGGGAACGCCGCAATCCGGGCAAGTATTACCTCAGCGTCTTCGGCGAACCGGGCAACTCCGGCTCCTGGGGCTGGCGTGTCGAAGGCCATCACCTTTCGCTGAACTTCACGCTCAAGGATGGCAAGCTCGTCTCCAGCACGCCGGAGTTTTACGGAGCGAATCCTGGCTTGATTGACGCCGGTCCGAAACGGGCCATCCGTGTGCTTGGCAAGGAAGAAGACATTGCCCGCGAGATTCTGAAGCTGTGCGATGCCAATCAACAGAAGATCGCATGGATCAGCAAGGACGCGCCGGATGAAGTCCCCGGTCCGAACGTGGTTCAGGCGGTCGTCGGTCCAGCGGTCGGATTGCCGGTCAGCCAGATGTCCGACAAGCAGAAGGCGTTGTTGCAGGATTTGTTGTCCGAGTACTTACAGAATGTCCCGACCGATGTCTCTGAAGGACGCCGGCAGGCGATCAACAGCGCGGGAATGGACAAGATCAAGTTCGCGTGGTGGGGTGAAGCAGATCGGAACCTCCGACATCATTACCGTGTGCAGGGGCCGACGTTTGTCATTGAATACAACAATACCCAGAACGATGCCAACCACGTCCACTCGATGTGGCGGAACCTCGAAGGCGACTTCGCGATTCCGGTGAAAAATGGTGGCTAAGGGCTGATGGCTAAGAGCTAAGGGAACAGAGAAGATGACGCGCATCCCGGCTGCTTCGGAGTAGCCGGGATGCTTTCATAAATTGAGTATCGTGCGGTGTGCCACTGGCTCTTCCAGTGTCTTCTTCCGCGAAATACGGCACACATAAAAATCGCACTGGCAGAGCCAGTGGCACACGGAAAAGATCACCAGTATGCCCAACACGATCACGACCCGGTTTGAACAACGTTTCGGCAAATCGCGTGAACTGGCGACGCGCGCGCAGCAGCGGTTTCCCAGCGGGGTGACCCACGACGGGCGGTATCTCGAACCATTTCCGGTGTTCGTCGATCACGCCGTGGGCTCGACCAAGGTGTCCGTCGAAGGGCATCCGATTATTGACTACTGGGTCGGTCATGCAGCCTTACTGCTCGGACACAGCCACCCGGCGGTGGTGCGGGCCGTGCAGGAGCAGATGAACAAGGGGACGCACTTCTCCGCAGGGCATGTCCTGGAGATCGAATGGGCGGACCGTATCTGCCAGATGGTCCCCTCGGCCGAGCGCGTCCGCTTCACCAACAGTGGCACCGAAGCCACGCTGATGGCGTTACGCGTGGCCCGGCTCGTCACCGGCAAACGCAAAGTGTTGAAATTCATCGGCCACTTCCACGGCTGGCACGATTTTCTGGTGCCCGCGGCGTATGCCCCGTATGACCCCAACGACTGGACGATGCCCGGTGTCACCCCCGGTTCGCTGGAAGACCTCGTCGTCATCGCTCCGGGCAATCTCGAAGCCGTCGCGGAAGCGATTCGTGTCCATCAGCCGGCGTGTCTCATCGTTGAAGCCACCGGCGGGCATTGGGGTACCGTGCCGATGCGCGGCGAGTTTCTCCAAGGCTTGCGCGACCTTACGAAACAGCATGACGTGATCCTGATCTTCGATGAAGTCATCACCGGCTTCCGCGCGCATGCCGGCGGAGCACAAGCGGCTTTCGGTGTCACTCCCGACATGACGACGCTCGCCAAGATTCTCGCGGGGGGCTTACCCGGCGGTGCACTCGCGGGCCGTGCCGACTTGATGGAAGCCATCGCCTTCAACAACCAATACGGCCGGAAAATGCGGCATCCTGGCACGTTCAACGGCAATCCACTCTCCGCCGCTGCGGGGTGTGCCGCGCTCGATCTCATCGCCAACAATCAACCGTGTGAAGCCGCGAATGCGTCCGCAGCGGAACTCCGTCGCCGCTTGAATCAACTCTTCACCGAGAAGAAAACGAACTGGTGCGCGTACGGCGATTTTTCGATGATCCACATCCTCACCGGCTACGATGGACCGCGCCCCACCAGCGACGATTTCATCCCCCACAGTGGCGACTACACAAAGCTCGATGCCAAGGGCGATCCGAAGTTTCTGTACGCCTACCGGGCCGCACTGTTACTCGGCGGCGTCGACTGGTTCGCCTGGGGCGGGATGACCTCGTCCGCGCATACGGTGAGCGATCTCGACACCACCATCGCCGCATTCGATCAGGCGATCGTTCTGCTGCGCGGCGACGGCTGGCTGAGTTGATGTCTTATCGTCAGAACCGCGACCGTCAGGGAGCGTGTTCCGATGAACTACGTCCCCTCTCTCCAGACGAACACGCTCCCTGACGGTCGCGCCACTGACAGGCGGGCGGCATCTCGGTCGTAGACACGTCTGCACGCCTCCGGTTAGTCTGACCGCTGTGTTTGTTCGTTGACTGGAGTCGACTCGATGCCGTTGCATCCGCAAGCTGTGAAGTTTCTGGAGATTTACGCGCGACTCGAGCAGCCGCCGCTGGAAACCACGCCGGTCGAGGAATCGCGGCAATTGCTGGCCAGCGGGACCGGCATCTTTCCGAATTGTCCCGAACTGGCTTCCGTCGACGATGTGTTCATTCCCGGTTCCGGCGGGCCGTTGTTGTTACGAATCTATCACCCCAAACAGACCGTGAATCGCGGCGCATGCCTCTACTTTCACGGCGGTGGCTGGGTGCTCAACAGCGTGCAGACACACGACGACTTTGTGCGCCGGTTGACCGATGCCGCCGGGTGCGTGTGCATCTCCGTCGAGTACCGTCTCGCTCCCGAACATCCCTATCCCGCCGCCGCAGAAGATGCGTATGCCGCGCTGCAATGGTTAGCCGCGAACGGACCGCAGTGGGATGTTGATCCCTCACGACTTGCGGTCGCCGGTGACAGCGCCGGCGGCAATCTCGCAGCCGCCGTTTGTTTGATGGCGCGCGATCGCGACGGTCCGCCGATTCGTCAACAGATTCTCGCCTATCCGATCACCGACTGCGATTTCACCCGGCCGTCTTATCACGAGAACGCGGACGGCTATTTTCTCACCGCGAGCCAGATGAAATGGTTCTGGGATCATTACTGCCCCGAACTCGCACGACGCAAAGAACCCTACGCCTCACCGATCTATGCGGCTTCGCTTCAAGACTTGCCCCCGGCATTCATTTTCACCGCTGAATTTGACCCACTGCGTGATGAAGGGGAAGCGTACGCCGCGGCATTGAAGTCTGCCGGTGTCCCCGTCATCTGCAAACGATTCGATGGGATGATCCACGCCTTCCTCCGCCGCGTCACAACCTTCGACGCCGCACGGGAAGCGCTGCAAGACGTGGCACAGATATTACAGAAAGCGTTCCGCTAACCGGTGACGCCTCGTTCCGGAGAACTGTATGCGATCGATCTTAAAGTTATTCGTCGTCATCGGACAAATCCTTTTCGTTGTCTCTACAGCATCGGCTGCGAAACTTGTCTTGCCGAATGGCTGGCAGGCGATGTCCCCGCGTGACGAGATTCGTCCCGCGTTCACCTTTGAATCGTCGGGCGGTCCAAAGCAAACTGGCAGTTTCGTCATCACGCACGATCAGCGCGAAGGCTTGGATGGCTGGATTCAAAAGTCATTCCCCGTGAAGGGGACGGAATGGTATCGGTTCACCGCGGCCCGGAAACTGACCGATGTCGCGTTGCCGCGACGCAGTGCGCTGGTCCGTGTGTTATGGCAGGACGATGCCGGAAAAATGGTTTCGGCCACCGTCCCTCCGGAGCAAGTCGCCGAGATGGGGCATACACCCACGGCAGAACCCGAGCATCCCGTTGATGGACCAACGGACGAATCCGGTTGGACGACGGTCCACGGCTGGTATCGTGCTCCCGCTGCGGCGACACGGGCCATTGTCGAACTCCATCTGCAATGGGCTCCCAACGGCCGCGTGGAATGGAGCGACATCGATTTTGCCAAGACATCACCGCCCCCGAGCCGAAAGGTCCGGCTGGCGACGATTCATCATCGTCCCGGCGGCAAATCACCACGTCAGAACTGTGAAGAATATGCACCGTTGATCGCCGAAGCCGCCGCGAAGAAAGCCGACCTCGTCGTCCTCGGCGAAACCGTGCCGTATGCGAATGTTGGGAAGAAACCGCATGAAACCGCCGAGCCGGTGCCGGGGCCGACCACTGATTACTTCGGCGGCCTCGCGAAACAGCACCACCTGCACATCGTCGTCAGTCTCTACGAACGGGATCAGCATCTGGTTTACAACGTCGCCGCACTGATCGGACCGGACGGCCAACTGATCGGCAAATATCGCAAGGTTTGCCTACCGCACGGAGAGGTCGAAAACGGCGTGGCCCCCGGTCACGACTACCCGGTGTTCGACACGAAGATCGGCAAGATCGGCATGATGATCTGTTACGACGGCTTCTTCCCCGAGGTGGCCCGCGAACTCTCCAACCGTGGGGCAGAAGTGATTGCGTGGCCAGTCTGGGGCTGTAACCCGCTCCTCGCCAAAGCCCGAGCCGCGGAGAACCACGTCTTCGTCGTCAGCAGCACCTATACCGATCCCAAAAATCGCTGGATGATCTCCGCCGTCTTCGATCAAACCGGCAAGCCGATCGCTCAAGCCGAAGCGTGGGACACGGTGGCCATCGCGGAAGTCGAACTCACGCGACCCTACATCGGCCCCTGGAATCTCGGCGATTTCCGGTCGATGATCGAACGTCATCGGCCGGTGACGACGAGCAAATGACAGCCGATATCATTCGTCATCATCGAAATCATCGTCCTCATCATCCTCGTAGTCGTCTTCGTATTCACCCAGGCAGGGGATGACGCGATCCAGTGCCTCGCGCTCGGCGGGGGTCATGTTGGTCCGGGTCCAGATGAGATAATCCGACGCATCGGAATCGGGCAGGTCGTAGAGGTCTTCAAAGCCAATGCCGATGACCTGGTCCTTCCACACCGCCATCGACAGGCCGTGCTCCTCGTCCCAGTTGATTTTCCAACCGAGCGTCAACACTGGAAGCCCTTCGCAGACCGTGTTGGTGTACGTGATCCCGTCCAAGGTCGCGAGCGGGCCGAGTTCTTCGATGGTGCTCACTTCCGGGCAGTCGTTGTTGTCGAACCAATCTTCGTCGATCGAGCGGGCCACTGCGTAATATCGCAGCATCGCATTCGCAATGTTCTGACAGATGCGGGTCTGATGCTCCTGAAAGTACTGATACCCGGCAACTTGTTCGGCAGAAGGTTCGCCCGTAGCGGTTTTCACAAATGAGATCTCAAACACGCCGAGCCCTCGCAGACTATCGAAGATGTCGAAATTGCGGCAGTTTTTAATCAGTTTCGGCGTGGGATTCTGCCAGGCATCGACGAGTTGGCGGTCATCCGCATCCAGCCTCTTCAGTGCGTCGTCAGCACCTTCCGGCGCGAACAGCTTGAGTCCCGGAATCGCCTGGAAATTCATCAGTGAATCACCCCATTGATCGGGAACCAGACGACCAAGCACCGGGTGGTCAATCGGCTTGAGTTTCACGAGGAACGCCTTTCAACGGAGATTCGCGGAACGGAAAACACGACGAATTGGGACCGAGAAGGGAGAAGCAACCCGCCACACTACCGAGGCGTCTGCTTTCATTCCAGCGGACATCACACCTTCACTTTCGCTGTGCCCTCCGACACGGCACACTGGAAGGTCGATGTTGATGCGTGGGGTATCAACATCACGCGTCGGTGACGGATCGGGAGGAGCAGCGAATGCAACGAGGATTAAAGCACACGTCCTGGATGACGATGGTTGTTGTCGCATTTGTCACCGGAACCGGACTGCAAGCCGCCGAGCCGAAAGCGCTCGTCGGGCATACCGATCCGGCGTACTTCGCGGTCTATACGACCGACGGCAAGCAACTCGTCACGGCGGGCTTCGATAAAACGCTGCGGCTGTGGGATTTGAATTCGCTCACATCGATCCGGACGATGACCGGCCACACCGGGCTGGTGTTGTCGGCGGCTTTGTCGAAAGATGGGGCACGGCTGGTGTCGGGATCGCTCGACAACTCGGTCCGCATCTGGGACATGCCCATCCGCACGCCGATTCATAACCAGGCGGTGCATCAAGGAGCGGCATTGGTCGCTGTCAGTCCCGATGGAACTTGGGTCGTCACCGCGGGGCAGGACAAGACGATCAAAATCTGGAATGCAGCGGATCGGGCGTTGATCAAAGAAATTGGCGGGCTGCCGCATCCCATCACGAAACTCGCATTGCGGAACGACAAAGCGCAGGTAGCGGTCGCCGATGTTGCGGGTTTCGTGCGGTTTTTCAATCCGAACGATGGTGCGTTGCAGGGAATGATGGGGGCCCACGCTGTTGAAATCACCGGGCTGAGCTACCCGGCCAACAACTCGTTCATCATGACCAGTGGCGCGGACGGCATCGTGAGGCGCTGGCCGGTGCAACTGCCACCAACGCGGCAGGGGACGGGCATCGAAGGCGAAATTGTCGCGCTGAAAGTCGCTCCGAACAATGCGTGGTTTGTGGTCGCAGCGACGGACAAAACCGTGCGGCTGTTCGGCTGGGGCGATGCGAAAGAACAACGCAAACTGGAAGGGCATACCGGTCCGATCGCCGCGGTTGGAGTCAGCGCTGACAGTGGTCGTATTCTCACCGGTGGCGAAGACAAAAAAGCCCGACTCTATGACGCCGGCAATGGCCAACTCGTGAAAGAATTCCCCGAAGCCCCTGGCCCCATCACCGCCGTCGGCATTCATCCCAATGGCCAGGAAATCGCGGTCGCGGATGCCACGGGTGTTGTCAAAACGTACCGCGTGAACGAAGGAACCGAAATCCGCACGCTCGCCGGTCACCCCGGCGGGACGTGGTCGCTGACGTACTCGCCGAACCAACAACACCTCATCACTGGCGGACAGGATAAAGCCGTCCGGATCTGGAACAACGGCGACGGGGCTGAGGCTCGCAAGTGGGATCACCCCGAAGTCGTCCGCGCGGTCGCCGTCTCGTGGGATGGCAACCAGGTCGCTGTCGGCTGCGATGACAAACTCGTCCGACAATACGCGGTAGGTGACGGTGCGCTACAGAACACATTCGCCGGTCACACCGACAAGATTCATGCCGTCGAGTTCCATCGCGATAACCAACGGCTCGCATCGGCGTCACAAGACGGCACTGCCCGCGTCTGGCATCTCCAACAGAAACGGGGCTGGCAGCATTATGTTGCGAATGGGGGTGGGGCGATCCGCGGCGTCAGTTGGTCGCCGGATAATCAAAGCCTCGTCTACGGCGGGGCGGACAAGATCACCTATGTCGACACGATCCATCAGCAGATCAATCACATCGCGGATGAGAAACGAGTGAATGCTCTCGTCGTCCATCCTAACAGTGCTTGGCACGCCACCGCGGGGGAGGACGGCAAACTGAAATTGTGGGACTCAGGCAGCGGCAACCTCGTCCGCGAGTTCGTCGGCCATCAGGGACCGCTGCGGTCGGTCGCAATTCGTCCCGATCAACAGCAGATCGCCTCCGGTGGCAGCGACAAGCGACTCATCCTCTGGAACATCAACGACGCGAGCCGACCGCAGTACAACATCACCACCCCCGCGGAGGTGGTGCAAATCGCCTACAGTCCGGACAACAAGAAGCTTATCGCCGCGGGAAGCGACAACCTGATTCGGGGATATGACCCAACGCCGCCGAATCCGAACCCCGCTCAACCGCCCTCGCAAGACGCCGCCCAAACCACCGACGGCCATCCCGCCGCGATCACATCCCTCACGTTCAGCAACGACAACCGTACCGCCTACAGTGCCGCGTCGGATGGCTCACTTCGCGGGTGGACCATCGCCTCCGCTGCCGCGACCGCCGTGTTGAACGGGCATCAATCGCAGGTCTATTCGGTGGCGTTTCATCCCGAAGGAAAACTGATCGCGTCAGCATCGAACGACAAGACAGTCAAAATCTGGGACACGACGAACAACCAGAACATCCGCACCTTCACGGCGCAGGGGGGAGCGATTTACAGCCTCGTTTTCACCGCCGACGGGCAATTCATTTTGACGGCCGGGGGTGACAAAACCGTCCGGCTCTACAAGACCGACGACGGCAGCGAAGTCCGCAAGTTCAGCGGGCCGGAAGACGCGGTGTACTCGGTCGCCCTCAGCCCGAATGGCCAAGTGGTCGCCGCGGTGGGACTCGACCGCAAGATTTATCTGTGGGACTTCAACTCCGCCGGACCGATCAAAACGCTGACCGGTCATAAGGACGACATCTACCGCGTGGAGTTCAATCCGGCCGGTACAAAGCTCGCGTCGGTGGGATATGCCCGCAATGTTAATGTGTGGGACATCGCCTCCGGCCAGCCGGTCTTCCAGCAACAGTTTCCCGGTAACGTCGCGTACTCGATGACATACGCGCCATCGGGCCAGCAACTCGCGGTGATGGGGAATGATACGAAAGTGTATTTGCTCGATTTGCCGTCATCAGCGCATTGAGTTGAGAGTCAAAAGATTTCGCTTGCGCTTTGCAGAATCACAACAACCACAATCCTTGGGATCATGCAAAGCGCAAGCGAAGGAGGTTTCTCCCCCCTCACAACAGATGTCGCGCTTTGATGTCGAGATACCGACTGATCAATCGACTCGACAATTCCTCCGGCAAACAATCGATCAGCAGCAGCCCCGCCTGTTGCACACCGGCGAGAGCGTCGCGCTGGGCGGCGGACATCTCGGCAGCGGCGGCGATCTGAAAGGCATCGAGATCTGACTCCGGCACCGCCGCGGCTCGGTCTTCAAGAGCCACATTCTTCAGAAACGCCGCCAGTACCAGATGCGGTGCTCGCCATTTCTTCAACGAATCGGCGATCGCCCGCAGATGGACATCATCGAGCGCATGCGTGACCAGGATCACCAGCGACCGCTTGCGGTATCGTTGCCGCAGTTCCTGAAACAAGCGGTCATAATCGGTCGCATCGTAGTTCGGAGCAAGGTCATACACTTGGCCGATGAGCTTCTCCACGCCGCCGCGGCCACGGACCGGCTTCACCCAGCGATCCACCGTGGCACTGCCGGCGAGCAAGCCAACGGTGTCACCCTGCCGCAATGCGACGTACGCCAACAGCATTGCGGCATTGAGCGACCGATCGAAATGACTGACACCCTCAAAGTCGTTGCACATCGACCGGCCGGTGTCGAGCAGCAACAGCACATTCTGATTGCGCTCGACCACATACTCACGGCTGATGAGGTTTTGATGCCGGGCAGTGGATTTCCAGTCGATGTTGCGGTACTCGTCTTCCCGACGGTATTCGCGCAGACGGTCAAATTCCGAACCACGGCCGCGTAACCGTGACAACCGCACACCGGCTTCGGCCAAGCGGTTCTGCCGCGCGAGAAGTTCCACTTGCCGCACCGATTGAATATCGGGATAGATTTTCACCGCCTGTTGAAGTGGCCGATCAACCTGCAACATCCATAATCCGAACCGCGATACCATTCGCAGCGACATTGTGCCGAAGGCATTGCGGCCGCGATGATGGGGCTCGACACCGTAAATCGCTGTGACTGTCCGTTGCGGCGGCAACTCAAGTTTCAACGGCAGATCGAACCACCGTGAAGGCTGCGGCGGTTCATCATGCACCATCACCGTGACGGATTGCGTCCCGCGATTTCGCAAGGTGACGGTGACCGGATTGCGCACGCCGACACTGAGAACACCGCGGGATTCACGGTACGCTTCGATCAACCGCAATGGCGGCGTCACCAAGAGATCGATCAGCGCCACCAGCGCGACCACGAACGTCAGCGCGATCCCCAACGCGGCAAAGGCGGGGATGAGCGGCCCCACCAGCAGCGGCATGCCGGCCAGGGCGACCCAGCGGATCAGCGTGCCGCGGGGCATCATGGCTGCGGGGCCTCAACGGCGTCGAGAATCGCCTGAATGACCGCTTCGACCGTGGTCCCTTCGATCTCCGCTTCGGGGTTCAAACGCAACCGGTGCCGCAGCACCCACGGGGCAAGAGACTTGATGTCATCCGGCGTGACGAAATTCCGTCGCCGACACACGGCGAGAGCGCGACCGGCCAGCAGCAGATTCACACTCGCCCGCGGACTGGCACCGACTTCCACCGCCGGCCACGAGCGGGTTTTCGCCACAAGCTGTGTGATGTAATTGATCACCGCGGGTTCGATCACCACGCTCTTCATCGCCTGTTGTACCGCCACGATATCGGCCGCGGTCAACACCGGTTGTAATTCATAAGTGTCGAGTTTGCGGTGATCGTGCCCCTTGGCGTAGTTCTCCAGAATCAACGCTTCCTGTTCGGGAGTCGGGTACGTCACCAGCAGCTTGAACATGAAGCGGTCGAGCTGCGCTTCGGGTAGGGGATATGTGCCTTCCTGTTCGAGCGGATTCTGCGTCGCGATGGTGATAAATGGCTGCGCAAGGGGATGAGCCACGCCGTCGATGGTCACCTGGCGTTCCTGCATCGCTTCCAGAAGTGCCGATTGTGTCTTCGCCGGGGCGCGATTGATCTCGTCGGCAAGGAGCAGTGACGTGAAAATCGGCCCGGGATTGAACGTGAACCGCTTCTCCTGCATGTCGTAGATCGAATGCCCGGTGATATCCGACGGCATCAGGTCGGGCGTGAACTGGATGCGACGAAAAGGGCAGGTGAGCACCCGGCTGAGCGTCGTCACCAGCAGTGTCTTGCCGAGACCGGGAACGCCTTCGATGAGGACGTGCCCTTCGCAAAAGAGCGCCACGACGGTGGCTTCGACGAGTTCTTCCTGCCCGATGAGGACTTTGCCAATTTCCGCCAGCACCCGGTCGAATCGCTCGGAAACCGCATCGATATCGCTCATTCGCCCCCTTTCGCAGTCGTTTAGGAATGTCGGGTGATCGTACCGGCCCGCTGAACGCCAAGCCAGCAACGCCGGTTTGCTCGTGATCCGAAGGGGATTGCGGTACGTTGAAATGCAAAGAGAGTTAGCCGCGAAAAAGCACAAAAGACACAAAAATGAAGACAAGGAATTGAATGAGGCAACGAAGGACAAAATGGTTACAACTTGAAACCTCGATTCTCCTTCTCTGCCTTTTTTGCGTCCTTTTTTTGCGTCCCTTTGTGCTTTTTCGCGGCTAACCCGCCTTTCCTCTCCCTTCTGGATCACAACCGATGTGGACATCGCTGTTGGTGATAATATTGGCCGCGGCTCCTGATGTGCCGACCGCGTCCGCGTTCCCGACGATTCGGTCGCAGGTGCAAACGGGGACGTTGTTGTTCAGTCAGGGCGATTGCCTCGCCGTGAAAGTGTTTACCGCCAGTTCGTTCACCCACGTTGGACTGGTCGTGGTCGAAGACGGTTACCCCGTCGTTTACGATGCCATGAACGGCTACGGCGTTCGCAAATCGCACCTCAAAGACTATCTGACGTTTCTCGTCCCAAGCACGGTGCAGGTGCTCCAACCGGTCAGCGCATTTCCCGAGGCTGAACGTGCCGCCATGATCCGGCATCTCGACAGCCAACTCGGTCGACCGTACCGCATTCATCACCATGCGACAGGTAACCGCTGCGATGGCGTCCACTGTGCGGAGTACATCACCGATGCGTTGATGGCGGCCCATGTGCTGAACGCGAAGGAACCATCGCGCGTGTCACCGGGGAGTTTGCATACGGGTGTGGTCGACGGAAACTTGTATCGACTCTGTGCGGAGTACGATTTCCGCGAGGCCAAGCCGCCAGTTCCGACCGAGGAAACCCGCTGCGAACGTTATTGGCGACAGACCGCCCAGTGTTGTTCCGGCTGCTGTCGACAACTCTCGCGCTGGTTCCTGTGCTGCGATTGTGGGGAGTGAATGAACGAGCCCGAAGCGCGAGCACCGGGTTCTTTTCTTGAGATTCGCAGAAAGATAAAGGCACCCGGCGATCGCGCTTCGGGCTCGTTTAATGCGTTTCGTTCCGCGATAATTGGCGCATGAAACGACACTGGTGGCTGGCGATGGGCGGGAATCTGGGCGATGTCGCCACGACATTGCTTGGTGCGGAAGCCCAATTGGCGGCTCATCCGCAGATTCGGTTGGTAAAGTGCAGTCGGCGTTATCGTACTTCGCCAGTGGGGGCGGATGCTGGAACCCCATTTCTCAATTCCGCGGTGGAGATTGAGACCGATCTGGAACCGCTGGACCTGCTGGATTACGTACAGGCAGTCGAAAAAGGCTTCGGCCGGGTGCGGACTGTGCACTGGGGGCCGCGGACGCTGGATATCGATCTGCTGTTCTCCATTCCTGCCGTGATCCAGTCGACACCACGGTTGACGCTGCCCCATCCGCATCTGTGGTACCGCCGGTTCGTGCTGGAACCGCTCAACAACATCGCGGGGGATGAGGTGATTGTTCCGTATGGTCACCCCGTGAATGATTTCATGGCGTTGTGGCGAACCGACTGGCGTGTTGGAATTTATTCCGCCACCGCTCGCGCTTCGCAGAACGACATCATCCGCGCCGTCGCGGAACGCTTCCCCCTTCGCAACATCACGGCATGGTCTCCTGGACATCCGCGTCCCGAACTTCTTGCCGTCATCGGTGATGCAGCGGGCATCAAGCCGCTGTTTCTCTCATTGCCGGACGATGTCCCCACCGCGACACAAGCGTTGATTGATGCGATCACCGCGGCGGAAGATTCGCCGGTTCCGGTTTGAGGTTCGGAAACCAGCGAGAGTTCTGGAATCCTGCAAAGCGCGAGCGATGTCGGTGAACCTTGATGGATTGAAGCGCGTCGTTTGACGGCGTCGACCTTCACCGGTGATACTACCTGTTTGCCCTCGAAGACATTGAACGCAAGGACAGTGGGATGACGAAACGGATCTGGAATTTCTCCGCCGGCCCGGCGGTGCTGCCCGAAAGTGTGCTCGAAGAAGCCCGCGACAACCTGCTGTCGCTCGGGTCCACCGGTATCGGCATCCTCGAGCACTCGCACCGCGGCAAAGCGTTTCTCAAAGTCTACGAGGAAACCGAAGCCCTCTGCCGCGAAGTCGGCGGCATCCCTACCAACTACAAAGTCCTCTTCCTGCAAGGGGGGGCGTCGTCACAGTTCTTCATGATCCCGATGAACTTCCTCGCCCCCGGCGCGACGGCGGACTATCTCGTTACCGGGTCATGGGCGGAGAAGGCGAAGGAAGAAGCCGAACGCTTCGGCACCGTGCATGTCGCCTGCAGCAGCGCGGACCAGAACTACTCGTACGTTCCGAAGACCGCGGTGTATTCCCCGTCGCCGATGTATGCCCATTACACCTCAAATAACACGATCTTCGGCACGCAGTTTCATCACATGCCGACGCCGCCGGCGGGGGTCGATCTCATCTGCGATGCCAGCAGCGATATCTATTCGCGACCGATCGACATCGCGAAGCACGGCATCGTGTATGCCGGGGCACAAAAGAACCTCGGGCCATCGGGGGCGACGTTGGTTATCATTCGCGATGATCTCGTTGAGCGCGGGGCGAAGAACCTGCCAACGATGTTGCAGTACCGGACGCACGCTAAGAACGAGTCGATGTACAACACGCCGCCGACGTTCGCGATCTATCTGATGGGCCTGGTCCTCAAGTGGATCAAGCAGCACGGCGGATTGACGGCGATGGGCGAACGGAATGCCCGCAAGGCTGGGAAGCTGTATGCGTTCCTCGAACAGAGCCGGATGTTCAAACCGACCGCCGCCGTCGACAGCCGGTCGCAGATGAACGTCACCTTTGTCACCGGCAACGTCGACCTCGATACCGAGTTCTGTTCCGCCGCGACGAAAGCCGGGTTCGATGGCCTCAAGGGTCACCGCAGCGTCGGTGGCATGCGGGCGAGTATTTACAACGCGTTTCCGGAAGCGGGGGTCGATGCCCTGATCGACTTCCTGCGCGAGTTTGAAGCGAAAAAATAGACGACGTTTGTGGTCTTCGCTTGCCGCTTAGCGGAATGACCGACGCGGAGCGCTTTGTCTTCCGCTAATCGCAAGCGATGAGGAGTTCTACCGTGACCGCCGCCGATGACGACGATACCGCGCGGGCGGATATTGGGATTGTCTGTGCGCTGCCGCTCGAAGCGCAGGAGTTCATGAAACGCTGCGAGCGGGTCCGTAGTTACACCGGCGGCGACTTCGTGTTCAAAGGCGGCCGATACGATGGCATCCGCATCGTGTTGGTGGAATCGGGGACCGGACAAGCCCGCGCGCGACGGGCAGTGCAGGCCTTGGATGACGCACATCACCCCAAGTGGATTCTCTCGTGTGGATTCGCCGGGGCGTTGCAGGCGGGTGTGAAGGTTGGGCAGATTCTCGTTCCCAACCGGTTCGTAACGCCCGAACAACCGGAGATTCACGTCGAAGTCTCGATGCCCCATCAACCCAACCGCGGATTGCACGTCGGCAGCCTGCTGACCGTGGAACACATCGTTCACACCGTCGCCGAGAAGAAAACGCTCGGCGAACAGTTTCAATCGGTCGGCGTCGATATGGAATCGTATACCATCGCCGAGTACTGCAAGTCGCAGCACAAACGGTTCTTCGCCGTGCGGGTCTTCAGCGACGATATGTCCGCCGATTTGCCGAAAGAAGTTTTGTCGCTGATGGGCCCGACCGGCGCGGTACGGATGGGGGCCGTGCTGGGGGCATTGTGGAACCGGCCAAGCAGCGCGCAGGACATGTGGAAGCTGCGTGAACAAGCCATCAGCGCGAGCGAACACCTCGCGAATTTTCTGGATGGTGTGGTAAAGCAACTACACGCGGCACAGTGACTCGCTTGCGGTTTCGCGCCTCGTGCTGATTCACCGCGTGATTCGATCCTTGGGATCAATTGATGACCACATCGAACCTGCTCTCTGAGTGGAATCATCGGACTCACCCCATCATTGGCATGGTCCACGCTGCGCCGCTGCCCGGTTCGCCACTCTATGACGGTAACTGGAATCGCGTGATCGACCGGGCCGTGGCCGACGCCGTGGCCCTCACCGAAGGCGGTTGCGATGGCGTGATGATCGAGAACTTTGGTGACACGCCGTTCTATCCGCACCGTGTGCCCGCAATCACGGTGGCTGCGCTCACATGCATGGCATCCGAAGTCCGACGGGTGACAACGTTGCCGCTCGGCATCAACATGCTGCGGAACGACGGGCAATCCGCATTAGCGGCCGCTGTGGCCGTGGGTGCTCAGTTCATCCGCGTGAACGTACTGTGCGGGGCGCGGGTCACCGATCAAGGCATCGTCACCGGCATCGCGCACGAGCTGTTGCGGGAACGGCGGCAACTCGGAGCCGACGCGATTCGCATTCTGGCCGATGTCGACGTGAAGCATTCCGCCCCGCTGGGGCCACGGTCTCTGGTTGACGAAACTCACGATCTCGTCGAACGGAGCGGTGCGGATGCAGTGATCGTCTCCGGTTCCGCGACCGGGCAACCGACTTCGCTAACCGATTCGCGGACGATTCAGTCCGCAGCCGGCAACACGCCCGTCTTCATTGGCAGCGGGGCGACCATTGAAACCGTCGCGGCGCTGAAACCGCATTGTCACGGGTTCATTGTCGGGACGAGTTTCAAGCGCGATGGGATTGTATCCGCACCCGTGGATGTCGCGCGGGTGCGGGCGTTTGTCGGTGCGGTCCGCGCGTAAAACAGCCCAGAGATAGCCATCCTTGGGCTTCGTGGGTCTCAATCGTATCGATTAGAAATTCTCGGCGACGATGTCGGCGATCATCGTCCCGACGAACTTCAGGGCGCCGAGGCTGACGTTAAAGTCGCCTTTCACGTCGGCCCCTTCATGGACCAGCTTGCCGATCAGTTGGTCATCGCCGTCCGCGAAGGCAGTTTTGCCGTACTGGCGCCACTTGGCTCGTTGTTTCTCGTCGTCTTTATCCTGCTTGCTGGTGCCAGGCGGGAAGCTGCCGCGATAGGCATCGAGGACATCGACGAGCACCTGCAGATGGAGATCCACGTGCAGGAATGTCGGATCGATTTTCTCTGGGGCCGGCTGCTGAACAGCATCAATCGCCGCCTTGAGCTCCTTCACGGCGTCCTGCCCCGCGGCGAACCACACGGCGTCCTTCGAGGTGCCGATGTGAATGATTGCCTCGCCACCACAGAGGGCTTGCACAACCGCGGCCCGGTGCGGGGCCACGGTGAGCGAGTGGAGGGCCACGCCCTGATGCTCGCCGACGTTTTCTTCCCATTTCCAACCGGGGCGAATGTTCGGGAACTGCTTGAAGGCATTGATGGCTTTCGAGCCGTCAATACAGCGAAGGCCACCGATCAACGTATTCTTGCCGTCAGCGGAGGCATGTGCGTCGATGAACATGTCGAGGTTCTTCAGCGGAATCGACTCGTTCAACATCTCGAACAGGACATCCACGGCCGCTTTCCCTGCCGTCTTGCCTTTGTCATCGAGAGCCGGCCGGGCATCGACACCGGCTTTCACCACGGGCAGCATGGCCGCATAGAAATCTTTCGAGTGCTTGGACCGCATGGGATCGATCGCGAAGTTAATCCGGACCTGGAACGCCCCCTTTGGTTGGAAAGGAACATTCGCAAAGTAGCTCGGCTGTTGTGTCAGGAGCGCAATGCTCTCTGCCAGCGAGGTTCCCGGGTTGGCGGTCAGGAAGAATTCGCCGAGACCCGCATTCTTGGCGGCATCGGTGGTCCACGCAATCAGCAGCTCTTTTGTGTCGATGAGAAAGCGTTCGCTTTCATCGAAACTTTGCTCGGCGGACAACTTGCGGAGCGCGAAATCGGCCTCAGACTCGCCTCGTTTGAACTTGATCGCGGCTTCGAGTTGTTTGCGGAGCTCCTGGAACGATTTCCGCCGGGCATCCATCGTGGCGGGATCGCCGGTCAGATGGCCCACGACATCGCGATTGCCGATGAGGATTTTGGCCCAATTCAAACTCGGGTCGGCCAGTTTGGCGGCGACATCCGCTTTCTCGGTCGAGATCACCGCATATTTGCCAGCCGCTTCCCGCATATACATCACGCGGGGCGGCGGACCAGCGGCGGCCTTTTTCCCTTTGCCCACCACGGGATTCACTGTCCAGAGTCCATCCGCACCTTTCACGGCCTTGAAGCCGAAGCCGTTCACGTTGTTGACGAAGCTCACCCCTTTGCCTTCAAACGTAGTGAACGGAACGATGGGTTTGTACCCCAGTTCTTCGCCACCGAAGATGAACTCGACGCCAATCGGACGGGTCTTGTCGACGCCGTCTTCAAAGGCTTGCAGGGTTTCGTCGAGCGTCTTCCAGTGTTTATGCAGATTGGCTGGTCCCAGTTTGACCAGATATTCAAAGTCATCCCGCAAACGCTGATCGCTGGCACCGACAATAGTGATGCGGGTGGCGGCTGTGGGAGCTTGAGCGGAAACAAGCGTCGGCGACAGCAGCGCGACCGACAACAACACCGCAAATGACAACCGAGCAGGCACTGCAAACTCCTTTCGCAATCCCTGCGGACTGCGGCCGCGGGGGCTTTTGGGTAATTCAGACGAACAGGGCGATTTTATATTCCTTCACGAAACAACGGAAGCCCGGCCTCACCACCAATTTGACCGGAATCGCGCGGGTGAGTAGGCTCATCGCTTCCTTCCAGTATCAATTCTCCAAGGAAGTTTGGCATGCCTCGGGTGCTTTGTACGGCTCTGAACACGCAAACCGGCCCCCATTTTCCGCTCCTCGAAGCCGCCGGGTTTGAAGTCGCCGCGGTCCCTCTCGAAGAGAGTGTTTACGACCCCGCGGCATTGCTCAAGTGGGTGAAAGGCTTTGACGCGATCATCGCCGGATCGGAACCGTGGCCGCGGTCGGTGATTGCCGCTGTGCCCGAAGTCCGTGTGCTGTCCCGGACGGGCGTCGGGTTTGATGCCATCGACATGGCGGCTTGCGACGATCACGGCGTCGTTGTCGCCACCACGCCGGGAGTAAATCATCACGCGGTCGCCGAGCACACAATGGCGCTGCTCTTCGGTTGTGGCCGCGGCTTCCCGAAGCGCGATGCGGTGGTGCGAACGGGGACTTGGGAACGGTTCTCGACACCGCGAATTATGGGACAAACGCTGGGGATTGTCGGGCTCGGCCGGATCGGTCGCGCTGTGGCCACCCGGGCAGCCGGGGTGGGGATGAAATTGCTGGCGTACGATCCGTATCCCCCGCTGGAATTCGCCGACCAATGGAACGTGACGTTCTGCTCACTGGATGAACTGCTGGCACGGTCGGACTACGTCACGCTGCATTTGCCGGTGTCGCCCGAAACAAAGAACATCATTAATGCCAGGACACTGGGATTAATGAAGCCGGGATCGATTCTCATCAACACAGCCCGCGGTGCGCTCGTGGATGAAATCGCCCTGGAAGCGGCACTGAGGAGTGGTCATCTGCGCGGGGCGGGGTTGGATGTGTTCCAGATTGAACCGCTGCCTCTCAATAGCCCGTTGCTGAAGTTGGACAATGTCCTCACCAGCGGGCATGTCGCGGGGTTGGATAACGAATCGCAGCACGACACCCTGGTGATGGCCGCGGACACGATTATTCAACTCCACAGCGGGAACTGGCCCGCGGAGCGCGTCCGCAACCTCGCGAGAGTGAAGAACTGGAAGTGGATTCGGTAGAGACAATTCCGCGCTTGTGCTTTGCAGACGACAAAGTGATCAACGTCGACTTGGGATTCTGCAAAGCGTAAGCGCAGCCAACCCGAAAACCGCTCTTTCCCCAGTTCGCCGGATTTGTTACACGGAAGAGGGAAAACTCGTCGACTGTGCGGATCGTGAACGGATTCCGAGCACGCACAACGAGTTCACGGGGGGCGTTGGCGGGGGCTGACGAGAATGGGGTGAAGGCATTTCTCCCCGGAAATCGTGCAGTTTTTCGTTGATACCCGGCACAAGGAGGCGCCGGTGTGAGAAATCGATTGCGAACCGTCGTGTGGCGCGAGCTGCCGTTTTCCGCACGGCGAGCCATCCTTGGGTCCGTCCGCGCACTCGACGACTTTGAACGCGCCGTGATTTACTTCTGGCGGAATCTCTATTACTCCCCGGCCTGGTTGTTCGTCGCAATCTCCGGATCCGTGGGCATCGTTCTGACGATCCTGCTCTTCATGAGTTTGTCGAAGGAACTGATGGCCCGGGCAGAAGGTCGCACTGCCCTGCAACGTATTGAAGTCGCCGACCTCGACCCAACTTTGCCGCCCCGATGGGACACGCGGTTGTGTCTGGAGAACGGCTCCCTCGCCGCGGTGCCGTATGATGCCGAGTTCGCATTCGGACGTTCCTTACCGCCATTGCGTGTTTCGCGGCCCGTCGAACCGCCGCCGGTCCGTGAATCCGTTGCCATTGCGCCCTCGCTACCGGCAGAGCCACCGCGTCTCGCTCCGCCGCGACTGGAACCATACGTCGAAATGTTGCGGCAGCCGCAGGAGCCGGTCATTCGCCCGGAAATCCTCACCGCCCGCAGCGAACTGGAAGAACTGAATCTGCGCGATGTCACCCGTCAGCCCGATGGCTGGGATGAAGGGCGGAATCATCCGCTTGTCGCCAAGAAAGCCCCGCCAGCGTATGCCGGTGATCCCGATTTGAATGTCGCTATTCCCGAAGACGAAGATGTGTGGTCCGATCTGACAGCCTGGCCGAACCGGGCTGAAATCGGTATGCGGATCGAATTGCACGCCCCGGAACAGGCTGCGGTCGGACAAGCGGGTCGCTCGCACGTGCTGATTCGCAACGATGGCGAGGACACGATTCACCGCATCGAGTTAAGAGAATCGCTACCGCTGTTGCCACTGGTCACCGGCGCAACGCCGGAAGCGCGCCTGCGCGACAATCTGATTGATCGCGAATTCCGCCGTTTGCGTCCGAACCGCGAGCGGAATCTGAGTTTGGCGTGGTTCGCACGCGAGAACGGCGACTATCACCACGAAGCCCAGGTGCTTGCCGAAACCGTGGTCTCGGCGACCGTGCTGGTGGAAGCCGGTGCGCAGCCGAGGACCGTCGAACCCGATCCGATCGCCGAAGAGCCGGTGGAAGTGCTCATCACTCCGGAACCGCGACGGGCTCCGGAACCTCGGCCCGAACCTGTTCGGGTCCGTCCACCGAGGCCAGTCCCTGCCGAACCCGCTCCCGCCGAGGAATCCGATCCGGCTCCGATGGTCGCCCCGCCCCCGACGACCGTGACGATTCCCCCACGACGAAGAGACCCGATCCCAGCCGTTGCCTGTCGCGTGAAACCTACGTCGACGGTCAAGCTTAATGAAGTCGTCGAACTCAAGGTCGAGGTGCAGAACACCGGGGAAACACCGCTGCACAATGTGCGGATCTGGGCCGATGTGCCCCAGTCACTGCGCCATCGTCACGGCACGAAACTGGAATACCCGGTGGGGAAACTTGATCCCGGTCAGGTGCATCACTCGGTGCTGCGCGTTGTCGGTGAAAAAGCGGGGGCAGCGGTGGCGGCGTTCCGTGTGGTGAGCGACGAAAACATTCGCGCCGACGCGAAAGGACAAGTCGCGGTGACGGCCCCGAAGCCCGTGAAATCCACGCCCATTGCCAAGCCCGCGAAACCCGTCCTGACGACACCAACGTGTCCGTGCGAATGTCAGAACTCGCAAGTGACTTGGGCAGGGTATGAGTTTTAATCGCGGGGCGTTTCTGATTGAGCGCCTACGGTGGCGTCCGCGAAGCGCAAGCGAAGAAGCGATTGATTCGTTCAAAACGAAAAAAGGCGACGGTCCCGAAGGAACACGTCACCTCTTGAGATGTCCATCTCTGTCGTTGTGTGAGAGACTTGCCTGGGGGAGTTCAGCACTCCCCCAGACACCGTCTCACGTTCCCGTCTCGCGTCCGTCGTCGGGTTGCGGCCCGGCGGTGAGGATCGAGGGCGGGTTTATCCTAGCCGAGCTTAGTGGCAGCAGCTGGCGGCCGGAGCGGCACACGTCGGAGCACAAGCAACCGGAGCGGCACACGTCGGAGCGGCGTTGCAGCAGCTCACGGGAGCACAGCAGCGGTTCTTCTTGCTGAACTTGCCACGGAGACCACCGAACATGTCGCGGAGCGACTTCTTCTGCTTACCGCAGCAAGGATTGGTGTTGCAGCAGGTCGGAGCAGGAGCACAGCAGGTCGGAGCGGCAGCGGCCGGAGCACAGCAGCTCGGAGCAGCGGCAGGAGCGCAAGCAACCGGAGCGGGAGCGGCACAAGCCGGAGCACAAGCGGCCGGAGCGGCACAGGTCGGGGCACAAGCCGCAGGAGCGGCACAAGTCGGGGCGGCCGAGCAGCAGCTCGGGGCCGGGGCACAGCAGCTCGCTCGCTTGCCGAACAGGCCGGCATCGGCACTGTTGAGGCTAGCGAAACACACCAGGGCAGCGGTAATCCAAGCGAACTTCATCTCAAAACTCCTCGATATCCAAAGCGGTAGGGAACGTGAGGCCCCCGCCATCACACATCCAGACACCTCGTCCAGAAGGTTGGCATTAGGACCGGAAGACCTTTGCTTCACTGCCACTAGATTTCGGACAGCGGGGGCTGAAAAGGCTAGGAAAGATGAAATGATTTCAGAGACTGCTGCCTCTGGGTGAGAGATTAACGCCTGTAACGACTTTGACTCTCCATGGTGACGAATCGCGGGTGGTCCTTGTTGATGCGATGCACTTTTACGAGGTGTCGAGACCGAGGGATCAGAATTTCTGGGCTGCCGGGCTGTTCCTGTGACCGGTCTGTCTGCCGCGGTAAACTCTTCCCCACCTTGCACTTTTCATTTTGCATTCATCACTTTGCACTGATTTCCCCGCAATGTTCCCGCGTCTCCTTCAACTGTTTGAAGCCAGCATGCTCCTCCTCGCAGCAGTGGGACTGCTTCGTCTGCGACCCGTGCTGCGTCACACCACTCTTACCACCGTCTGGCCGTGGGCCTGGGTCGCTTGGACGGCCGCGGTGGTCGGGTGGGTGTTGCGGATGGCCGGAAGCACGGCTCTCGTCAGCTACATGGACTACTTCACCGCAGTCGCCGTGCTGAGTCCGCCCCTGGCGAGTCTCGGAGCCCGGCGTCCCACGTGCCGAACGTGGCCGTTCTTCGTGCTGCTGCCGATGTTCGCCGTCCTCTGTTGGCCCGCGCTATCGGTGGGGCTGGCCACGCGGTTCGCCCGGCCGCTGGAATTAGAAACCCCCGCCGTGGTGATGTACGTCGTCGTGCTCATCATGGCGATGGGGAACTACGCATTCGGTCGATTGGGCCGATCGGTCGTGATCTTCTCGCTGCTTCTCGCAGGACAGGTCAGCGGCTGGTCGGAACACCTGCTTTTCTTTTGGCCGCCGGAGTTTCAGCGATTCTTCCCCCAGGCGATCGCGGTCTTGCTGATCTTTGGCTTCCACCAAGTCGCCGAATCCGAATTCGATTCCATGTTCGATGCGGCTTACAACGACCCCGAAGATCGGTTCGATGCCACACTGCGAGAATTCGGCGAACTCTATGGCCTCGTCTGGTGGCTGCGTCTGCAAGATCGTCTGAACGTCTTTGCATCGCAACAGAAATGGCCCGTCCGGTTTGAAGGTCGCCTGTGCAACTGGACGGAACCCGTTACGGAATCACAGCGGGCGGAGATCGAACGCGCGTTCCGCTGGCTCCTCCGCCGCTTCGTCGACCCACCGTGGCTCGACGCCCGGCTGCCCTCTCCCGGCACGCCGGTTGCGAAGGAAGCGTTTACGAGTCCGATTGACTCGTGAACCAGAAGCCAGCACCCCCGGATGCTCCGAAGCCGCCGGGGGGCTTCCCTGCTGACGGGATGGCAATTTCCCGCGGCTGACGAGACAGTGCATGCTTTCCACGCTCCGTTCCGATTGTAAGCCGTTCAACGTGGATGAGTCATTCTTACCAACCGACAGCCCGCGCCTCGGCAGCCTCACCCGGCTGCTGGATGTCGCCGTGCAACTGGGTGTCGAGCATGATCTCGACCGGATTCTCCGGATTGCGACCCAAGGGGTCTGCGATGCCGTGGGTTGCGATCGCGCGAGCCTGTTCCTTGCCGACAACGACAAACGCGAATTGCTGACGCGCGTGGTCACAGAACTCGAAATCGAGGAGATCCGGCATCCCTTTGATCGAGGCATCATCGGTTGGGTGGCGACCTCACTCGAAGTGCTGTGCGTTCCCGACCCGCATCAAGACGCCCGCTGGGATTCGTCCGTCGATCGCCGGACCGGCTTTCGGACACAGAACATTCTCGCCGCGCCAATCTTGTCGGTTCCCGATCGGCGATTGCTCGGAGTCTTGCAGCTCCTCAATAAATCCGTCGGTTTTGATCCGCTCGACGAACGGTTGGTGCAGGCCTTTGCCGCGCATGTCGCCATCGCACTGGAGCGTTGTCGACTCGAGGACGAAGCCCGACAGCACGAAGCGCTGCGGCAAACGCTGGAAACCGGCCGCAAGATTCAAAGTTCCTTGTTGCCCGCGGAATTGCCGGCGATTCCCGGATACGAAGTCGCCGCGTGGTGGCAACCCGCGGAGTTCGTCAGCGGCGACTATTACGATTGGTTGCCACAAGACAACGGCGAATGGAGTTTCGTGATCGGCGATGTCAGCGGCCACGGTCTCGCCGCTGCGCTCTTGATGGCTTCTGTCCGGGCGATGGCCCGCGTGTTATCGCAGACGGAGTCTGACCCGAAAGCATTCGTCGAAATCCTGCGGGAAAGCATCGAGCCCGATTTGAGCACCGGCCGCTTCATCACGCTGTTGTGCGTCACCATCGATCCGCAATCGCATCAGGCCCGCTTGTGGAATGCCGGGCACGGTCCGGCGTACATCGTCCGCGCGGACAGCGGCACATGCGAGAAAATTGCGGCGAACAGCATGCCCCTCGGCTTTCCCTGTCTCCCAGGGACATCGACCGCCACAGTGACATCACTCACCCCCGGAGATCTCGTCCTGATGGGAACCGACGGCGTGATCGAAGTCACCGATGAATCGGGCACGATGTATGGTGTGACGCGATTACTGGAGGCTGTCCGCAAACATCGGCACGCTTCGGTCAGCGAGATCGTGAGTGCGATCGCTGCCGACGTGCAAGCCTATCATGGTCTACCTGCTCCACCCGATGACACGACACTCGTCATCATCCGCCGACAGCCGCAGGACTGAGTTCGAGCCACTGCACCAAATCATGCAAGGACAACAAGCTGTCATCGCTCGACGAAGAATCGCGCCGCAGGCAGAGCGCTTGCCAACCGGCTTGCTTTGGTCCCATGACATCGCATTCCACGTCGTCTCCGATCATCAACAACGCCCGGGAATCGACGTTCAATTCATCCGCAACCGCTCGATAAAATAACGGATCGGGCTTTCTCGCACCGAGCGCGGAGGATACGAAGACGCGGTCGATCCCCGATAATTCGTCCAACCCGTCACAGACACGGGGCAGGCGCTGATCGAAGTTCGACGCCATCGCGATGCCAAGGCCGCGACGCTTCAGTTCGGTCAGCACCGGAGCGACATCGTCGTAACACCGCCATTGTTGTGGATCGGCGAAGTGCGCCCACAAGTCCTGAAAGCATGCTTCAGTATTGTTCGCTTCCGGCAAGACGGTTTGCACGATCCACCGCCACCGCGTGATCTCTTCGGCTTCGGAAGTCCGGCCGCGGCGCTCAGCAGGAAAGCACGACGATTCACTGTCACGAAAAGCTTGACGAAATCGCTGCCGAATCACGTCAACCGGGACAGCAACGCCATACCGTTGCCCCACCGCTGCGTACGCTTCCGCGACCGTCGGCGATGGCGTGATCAACGTCCCGACGGCATCGAAGACAATCCATTGCGGGCAGGGCATTGCGGTCACTCCGGTAGCGCATATCGTACTCATCGGTAGTGAACCGCGGGAGATTGCCATGATTAACGAAGAGACCCAGGGTTAAGAAAACCCTGGGCTTCGTGGTGAAATCATTTCGAGTAGGATCGAAGCGGTCGCTTCAACCCGTAACCGTTGTCGGTTCGCTTGCCGGGGGGACTTCCCATGGCGTTCCTTCGGGTTTGTGACCCAGGCCGAGGCCCGTGCCGGGGGAGAGTTGCGGGCCGGTTTTGTACTGGTCGAGGACATCGCGCAGTTGCGTGGCGTCCATGACTTCCTTTTCCAGAAGATCCCGCGTGAGATGCTCCATGGCCTGCCGGCGCGTGTTGAGCACCGTATGGGCGACGGAGTAACCCGTGTCGATGAGGCGTTTGATTTCGAGATCGATCTCGCGGATCGTCTCTTCGCTGTGAACGTGCTCACCACCGGCGGGCATGGCGCCCATCAGGAACGGTGAACGTTTCATCTCGCTGTAATGGACGCGGCCGAGCTTGGGACTCATCCCGAATTCGGTGATCATGCGGCGGGCCATGTCGGTCGCGCGTTGCAGATCATTCGAGGCTCCCGTCGAACATTCCTGATAGACGATGTCTTCCGCGGCAATCCCGCCCAGCATCACGGCAATGCGATTTTCGAGTTCTGTCCGCGTGACGAGCATGCGATCTTCTTCGGGGCGTTGCAGCGTGTATCCGAGCGCCCCCATGCCACGGGGAATGATTGAGACTTTATGCACGGGATCGACGTGTGGCAGCGAACAGGCCACCAGTGCGTGACCGATCTCGTGGTACGCCACGCGCTCTTTTTCTTCTTCGGAGATGATCCGCGTCTGCTTTTCGAGCCCGGCGATGACGCGTTCGATCCCTTCTTCAAAGTCCGGCATCGTCACGCGAGTCTTGCCCTTCCGCGCGGCGAGCAACGCTGCTTCGTTGACGAGACTCGCGAGATCGGCCCCCACAAAACCGGGCGTCAACTTGGCGAGGTACTTCAGGTTGACCTCGTCATCCATTTTGACGCGTGCGGCGTGAACTTTGAGGATCTGTTCGCGACCTTTGATATCGGGCCGGTCGACAATCACATGCCGATCGAAACGACCGGGACGCATCAAGGCTGGATCGAGTGTTTCCGGACGGTTGGTCGCCGCCATTACAATCACGCTTTGATCGGACGCGAACCCGTCCATTTCGACGAGGAGCGCGTTCAGCGTTTGATCACGTTCATCGTGGTTGCCCGGGCCGCCTTCACCGCGGCGTTTGCCGATGGCGTCGAGTTCGTCGATGAAAATGATGCTCGGAGCCCGTTGTACCGCCTGCGCGAACAAGTCCCGCACGCGCGAGGCCCCGACACCGACAAAGAGTTCGACGAAATCCGAGCCGGACAGACCAAAGAAGGGCACTCCTGCTTCACCGGCAACCGCTTTCGCCAGCAGCGTCTTGCCCGTGCCAGGGGGACCAACAAGCAACACGCCGTGCGGAATGCGACCACCGAGCGCCTGATACTTGGCCGGGGTCCGCAGGAACTCGACGATTTCGCGGAGCTCCTCGACAGCCTCATCAATCCCGGCAACATCGTTGAAGGTGACGCCGAGGTCTTCCTGGGCGTACATCTTGCCGCGGCTGCGTCCGAACGACATCGCTGCGCCGGGGCCACCGATCCGTCGCAGGACGAACAGGAACACGCCGAGCGTCAACGCCAGCAGCAGCACGAACGAAATGTACGGGCTGTAATCGGTATCCGGCGGACCGCCGCCCCAACCCGCGATCGATTGCTTCTGCAGCGCAGCTTCGATGTCAGCCCGAGTCTTATCGGACAGCCCCAACAGCCAGACGGTGTACGTTTTCGTTTGTGACTTCGCAGCCGAGGTCTGCCCGGCCGGAGTCGCGGGGGTATTCTGGAAAGTCAGTTTCTCCGGCGAGAATTTCAGCTCGTAGACGTTCGCCGAGTTCAGTTCGCCCGCTTGCAGTTGCTGCAGGAAAACCTGAGCCGTCAGTGTTTCACCCCGTCGACCGCGGCTGCCGAACGAGAAAACCAGCGCCGCCAGGACGACGCCAATCATCAAATACCACAACAGATTTCCCGACGGTGGGCGCTCCGACCGCCGCGGCGGGAGCGGTTTGCGGGTCGGGGAATCGGAAGAATCGGCATCGTTCGGCCGCGGCTCAGGTGTTGTCATCGGGGAACCATCAGGCCTTTCTCGTGTAACGGAGCACCGTCATCACGGAAAGGTGAGTGTAAGTATCGTGAGGGGAACGAGTTCCACCGCAACCTGCCCACGTGGCGAGTGGAATGCGGCTAGGGAACTCTATGCCGCGACCTCGGTTCGGTCAACTACCGTCCCGAATCGCGGCGAACACAGGATTGTAGTCACTCCCTCTCGCCGACGCGAAGCCGAAATCACACCGCATGGGTATGCGATCTCGTTCCCAAGCTCCGCTTGGGAACATCCGGTTTCGAGGCTCTGCCTCGTCTTCCGTCTTTTGCATCTAACCCCATCGAGGCGGAGCCTCGCAGTCGGACATTCCCGAGCGGAGCTTGGGAACGAGGACAAGGACAACGAGGACACACGAAGGATGTATCACCAATTCGTTCCACGCTTGCTGTGCAACGGGAAGACTGGTATCCCAACATCCACGGAATTCGGTCCGTACCCCCATCCTGTCAGGCCCCGATTGCCACCTGAGGACATCCCATGTGTCGAATGTTGATTGTCGCCGCGGTGTTGCTGTTTCCCGCCCTCACTCGTGTAGCTGAGGCCCAGGTCGCCATCACGCCCGACGTGGTTTACGGCCACAAGGATGGTTTGGCGATGACGTTCGATGTCTTCACGCCGAAAGAAAATGCGAAGGGCGTCGGCATCCTGTTCATGGTGAGCGGTGGCTGGTATTCACGGTACGCTCCGCCAGAACAAACTCAAGCCATGTTTGCCCCATTGACGGCCAAGGGCTTCACCGTCTTCGCCGTGCGACACGGCAGCAGCCCGAAGTACGGCATCCCCGATGCCGTCAGCGATGTCCGCCGAGCAGTGCGGTTCATTCGCCTGAACTCGGAGAAGTACGGCATCGATTCCGAGCGTATCGGCGTCTACGGCATGAGCGCCGGCGGGCATCTGTCGTTGATCCTCGGCACCGCGTCCGATGAAGGCGATCCGAAGGCGACCGATCCGGTGTTGAAGGTTAGTGACCGCGTCCAGGCCGTAGTGGCGTATGTCCCGCCGACCGATCTCACCATCATGGTCCGTCCCGCGAAAGATCGGCTGCCGGCGTATGATCGCTTCCCGGCGTTGGACCTCGATCTGGAAAACGCGAAGACGTTGTCGCCATTGATGCAGGTCACGTCGGATGATGCCCCAACATTAATTCTGTCCGGCACGAAAGACGATCTGGTGCCGATCGCCCACAGTCGCAACATTCAGAAGGTGTTTGAGGAAAAGAAGGTGACCGCCAAGCTCGTTGAATATCCGAACTCCGGCCACGGGTTGCTGCCGGACGATCTAAAGGCGTCCGTCGGCGAAATGACCGAATGGTTCGAGAAGCATCTCGCAAGGAAGTGATTCGGCTCGTTTACGCTTTGCAGAATCCCACCGCAGACGCATAACAATAGAGCCCCAGGAATCAGAGTTCCTGGGGCTCTATGTGATTCTCGGGCGGGTTGAGGTGTTTCAGCGGAACCGGCAGCTAGCGCCTTGCCGCTCACAAATGCGTTGAGAATCAGAACCGCACGCCGGCCCCGATGTTGGAGAAGAAGTTCGCGGAGTCCTTGTTCAACCCCCAACCCGTGCGGATGCCGACCTCGAAATCGCGGGTTACCAGATAGTGAATGCCGGGGCTGATGTACTGGCTGCCCCGTTCGTTTTCACGCTGATCGGAGAAGATCCCGAAGTATTCGATGTGGGTTTTCCACTTCTCATAGAGGGGGACTTTCAGGACCACCGAGGGTGCCCACAGGTTGAAGTGGTCGCCTTCTTCCGATGCCGCGGAATAACGGATCGCGGAGTCTAAAACCCATTCATTCGGGAGTGTCCAACCGAAGACGTAGCCGCTTGTGAACTGCGTCGTTGTGTCCGGCCCGGCCGTCGGTGTGTTCGCATGGACAATCAACGCACTCCGTGGCAGCCAGCGATCCTGTGCTGTCAGGGAAACCTTCAAGCCGTAGAGCAGGTTCCCTTCCTCTTCCTTGCCGCCCCCGAGGGGTTCTTCCTCCCCTGGCGAGCCGGAGCCGCTCACCGCCTCACCCCCGCCGATCTCATAATTCCACCCGAGTCGCAGCTCCACATTCTCCTTGAGACCGATGCGGGTCAACAGTTCCGGAAAGCTGTGCGAATCGTTTTCGATCCGGTTATCGATGAACGAGTACGAGGATTCGACCATCACCCGTCCGCGACCGACGAGGGTCGTCGCGGGAGTGAATGAATCGCGGTCCGTTTCGATTTCATCTTCCTGCTCGCCGAAGACTTCGCTCGGCTCCCGCAACGATGGAACGCCCAGCGGTTCCTTCTCCTGAGCATGGGCGACTTCGCTTCCCATCAGAAGCACGATCGCGAGCCAACCCGTCCATGAGAATGGAGTGCAACGATGCATGGCCGTGCCTGCCGATGGAAGTCCATGGGTGCTTGTCGTGAAGAAAGGGCCCGCAAGCGGTATCGGCTCGCCGTTCTTCCCAGAGTTTCCCGAACATGCCGATGAAAATGGTTCGCGCACGGCCGGAAACGGTCAAGGAACTTGCGCAAGCTCTGCAGCCGCCGTCATGTCCCTCGTCACGAGCTTCCGATGATTACGGAGAGGGGATTGGGTGCTGAATCTCCTACGGCAAACTTTCTCTAACCCGACCAACGGGTACGACCGGCAAGCCTTCTCCAGATTGACTCCGGGGGAAAGACACTGCTCCGATGCCCTTGATTTCGCGAGCCGTCGAAGTTTCGACACGAAGTCGCTCCGCGGCCAACCCATGGCGAACGGTGTGGCTCGCGCTCAGCATTGCACTGGTCTGTCGTGCATGGACCTTCGGCGAAGACCCGCTCCTCAGTGACAACGCGGATATCATCCCGGGGAGTTATGTCGAAACACACTGGCTCGATGATCTGCCCGTCGAACAACGACCGGAAAAACAGCGTTGGCAACCGACTGACTCGCCGAAGCTCCGCTTCCGTGGCCGGATCGACTCCGACTTTAACTGGGCGAGTCAAAGCGAAAAGAATGAGCAACTCTTCGGTCAATTAGCGGACTCGGACGGATTACGCCGCGCGCGGATCGGCATCGAAGGGGAGTGGACCTCGAACAGTCGTTACCTCGCCGAGATCGATCTGGCCAACGGCGAAGTCGTCCTGCGCGATGTGCATATCGGCCTGGGTCAGGTCCGTGAACAGGGCGAGTTCCGGGTCGGTCATTTCCGCGAACCGTTCAGTCTCGAAGGCGGTACCAGCGCGAACTCCTTCGCGCTGATGGAACGATCGTCGATCAACCAACTCGACCCGGCCCGCAACTGGGGCGTGGGCTACTACCGCTGCACTCCCGATGAAAACGCCACCTTCGCCATCGGCGTCTTCCACGCCGGATCCGATTCCTCCGACTTTCAGAACGGACCGGGCAGCAACACCGCCATCACCACGCGCGCGACAATGCTGCCGTGGTATGAATCCGACGGGCGCCAGTTGATGCATCTCGGCCTCGCCGGATCGATCCGCATCCCCGATGACGGGTTGGTGGTCATCAGCCAGGGGCCGCGTTCACCGCTGCTGGACTTCGCCGACTCATCGACATCACCCTTCGTTCCGAGGCTGCGCATTCCGGCTCATTCGCAGCAATTGCTGAATGCGCAATGGGCGCTGGTGAATGGTCCGTTCTCGATGCAAGCCGAATGGTACGGCTCGCTCATTAATCAAGTGGATGGCGGCCACGTCTTCTATCACGGCAGCTACCTGCAAACGGGCTATTTCCTGACGGGTGACCATCGTAGCTATCATCGCGAGAGCGGCACGTTCGGCGCCGTGTCTGTGTCCCGACCGGTTCTGCCGAAGTTATCGCTGCACTCCCAACACGCGCCGCGCGGAGCGGGGGCTTGGGAGTTGACCGCGCGGATGGGATACCTCGACTTCTACGATATGGACACCCCGCGCGGTCCACTGGGACAACTCGTCGGAGTCCGTCTCCCCCAGGCGACCTTCGGTGTGAACTGGTACCTGGCCGACCGCCTGCGAATCCTGCTCAACTATTCGCTCGCCGTCCCCGACGAACCCAACGCCGGCTCCAGCACCGCCAGCGTTCTTTCCTCGCGACTGGCATTATTCTGGTGACACCGTCCGTCGCGAACCGATCACGCCGAAAACGAAGAAACCCCTTGGCAACAAGGGGTTTCGGCGGAATCAATGGACGATACAGGACTCGAACCTGTGACCTCTACCATGTCAAGGTAGCGCTCTAACCAACTGAGCTAATCGTCCGTGCGGCTTCAAAGATAGGTCCGCCAGGCGGCGGGGTCAAGTGACGGAGCGGTGGAGAGTTGCTGGTTCAGGGTTGAGAGTTAGAAAAGGACGAATTGTAGGAACGCCTTCTGACTCTCAACCACTCCTTACTTTGCCGGCCGGACTACCATTCTTCGAGAAACGATTGTCACCATAATCGGAATTCCTTACCCTGTTAGCGTCGAGCAAGAGAACAAATCAACGAACTCTGTTGTTCCTAGCTCTCGACTCTTCGCTCAAGACTCTCGACTGCCCGCGTTCCCCCATGAAGGATTTGTCCTGATGGCTACGGCCACCCTGTCCGCCGCCAAGAAGCTCCCCCACAAGGTCAAAGACATTTCCCTGTGGGAACTTGGCCGCCGCGAAATCGAACTCGCCGAAGTTGAGATGCCGGGGCTGATGGCCCTGCGCGAAAAGTATGGCAAATCAAAGCCGCTCAAGGGAGCTCGCATTGCCGGCTGCCTGCACATGACCGTGCAGACTGCCGTGCTCATCGAAACGCTGACCGCTCTTGGTGCCGAAGTGCAGTGGTCGAGCTGCAACATTTTCAGCACGCAGGACACTGCCGCCGCCGCCATCGCTCAGACCGGCGTGCCGGTTTATGCCTGGAAAGGCATGAACAACGAAGAATTCGACTGGTGCATCGAGCAGACGCTGTACTTCGCCGATGGCCAGCCGCTGAACATGATTCTGGACGACGGCGGCGACCTCACCGCGATGGTCCACAACAAGTTCCCGGAGCTGCTCAAGGGCATCAACGGGCTGTCGGAAGAAACGACGACCGGTGTCCATCGCCTTGTGCAGATGCACGAACAAGGGAAGCTCGGCGTCCCAGCGATCAACATCAACGATAGCTGCACCAAGAGCAAGTTCGACAACCTCTACGGTTGCCGCGAATCGCTCGCGGACGGCATCAAGCGGGCCACCGACGTGATGGTCGCCGGCAAGGTGGTCGTCGTCTGTGGTTATGGCGACGTGGGCAAAGGCTCGGCGGCCTCGATGAAGGGCCTCGGCGCCCGCGTGGTCGTGACCGAAATCGATCCCATCTGTGCGCTGCAGGCCACGATGGAAGGCTATCAGGTCACCACGCTCGAAGACATCGTCGCACAGGGCGACATTTTCGTGACGACCACCGGCTGCCGCGATGTCATCCGCGGCGAACATCTCGACAAGATGAAGCACCACGCAATCGTGTGCAACATCGGCCACTTCGATCTCGAAATTGACATCGCCTACTTGAACAACCGCAAGGACATCAAGAAGACCGGCGTCAAAGCCCATCAGGACGAAGGCGGCCCGGTCGACAAGTACACGTATCCGGACGGCAAGGCGATTCTCGTCCTCGCCGAAGGCCGGCTGGTGAACCTCGGCTGTGCCAACGGTCACCCGTCGTTCGTGATGTCGAACAGTTTCACCAACCAGGTGATGGCCCAACTCGCCCTGTGGCAAGAACCGGACCGCTTCGAACTCGGCGTCCACCGGTTGCCGAAGGAACTCGACGAAGAAGTCGCCCGGTTGCACCTCGGCAAGCTCGGCGTGAAGCTGACGAAGCTCACCGCCGCGCAAGCCGAATACCTCGGCATCCCGATCACCGGTCCGTTCAAGCCGGAACATTACCGGTATTAGTCGATAGCGGAGAGACGAGAGTCAAGAGCCAGAGAAGCCCAGGGATTCTTATCCCTGGGTCTTTTCGTTTTGTTCAATACGTGGATCGAAGGGACACCATGTCATGCCGTCAAAGTCGAGATGAATGGGATGAGTTCCTGAAGAAGCATGGCTCTGAACTACGTGATTGTGGAATTCCTGACGACATCGCCTCTGACAAGATCCGTTTTCTGGTGTTTCTAGACCATGGCTATGATGACTGGGGTCGGCACGAATCCCGTTATGGATTTTTTGACTCAGCCGTCCTTACAGACGATCAGATCGAACGACTGGCAGAGTTAGTCGGTTCACAAATTGATGAGCGGTATCGAATAATCATTTCAACGCGATGGCAGCGCTGGTCATGATCAACTTCGATTACTTTACGGCTGCGTCGCCACCGTCACGACATCCGGAAAGAACACCGATGTCGAAATCGCCTGGGCGATGCAGGGTTGGCGGTAATAGTACGGCCAGACGTGGCCGAAGCCCACGAGGGGGGTGACATCATAGTCCGATAGCTTCACGCTGTGCGGACCGATCTCTCGCCGAACGTGATCGGTGAACCCGGTGCGCGCTAACGCCTGCGTACAGAAGGGGCGATGCAATGGATAGAACTTCAGCGCCAGGTCTTTGCGACTTTGCAGGTTCACGATCGATTCCGCCCGCAGTACGGCTCGTTCATATCGGGAACCGGCATTAAGCCATTGATGGTCGATCGCCGCGGCGGCCAAGACCGCGCGGATCCGATGGCCGTGGTATTGCCCCCCGGCAAAGACCACGCCGTCGATGTCACCCCCGCCGAGCGCGTGCAAGGTTGATAACGTCATCCGTGCCCCGTGACTGTGTCCAAGCAAACAAATGGGATGCGAATCGGGCACGCGCGAGATCAATTCCGCGACGTACAAACCGTTGCGCTCCGCTCGGCGGCCGAGCTGCAACACATCCATCGGAAACGTGATCGCCGGGGCGTCATCGCTCGGCCAAGTATAGAAGACCACATGCAACGGACGCTCGGGACAGGCATTTCGCAACCACGAATTGGTGACGCGACTGTCCTGACAAACCGATTCCCATTCCACGAAACTGCCGTGCAGCATGAAGCAGACGGGAGTTGCGGGAACCAACGAGGTGTAGAGTTCATCGAGCGAACTCAACCCACCATGCCCCCGGCAATCGAAGTGAAAGACATCGAAACCACACTGCTGGCAGCATTCCAGGCGGTCGCGGCAACGGCGTGAGCTGACGATCCAGTAATCGCTGCCGACCGTCCGCACGGCGGGAGCCGAGACGGGAGAAGGAACCAGTTCCAACGGCTGTGCGTTCGCGAACCCGCCGATCGCGAAGATCAGGGTCGCCGTGAGGCACCATACGCGACGAAGCCGCGATCGCCCTGCAGAAATCACCGACACGCAGTGGATCCCAGCTTGTACACCGCGGACGGAACGCACTCCGGCACACACCCGAATCGCTTGGCATTCACTGGCAAACGATCAAGGCGTCCCCCTCCTGGGGCGTTGGGAAGTATCGACCAATGCTGCTGGCGACACGCAACGCGAAGTGGACGCCGCGCTGTCTGCGGCAGGACCGGTGAAGATACCGTAGATTCACTACCGAGATGTGTTGGCAAACCTTGCGCAACCGGAAGCCTCGAAATTACAGACCAATGATTGCAGCCGTTGTGATCATGCAAAGCGGCAAGCGAGTTGTGAAAACGAGAACGCTCTCGCACAGCGGTTGCCATGCGAGAGCGCGTCCCAACACCATCTTCAGCGACATTCGTCGCAATCAGTTCGTGGCGGTTTCTTTTGGTTCCGCAGCAGTGGCTTCCGGAATCGGCTTCGCCTGGGTTTTCGCGGCGGTCGGAGCCGTCGGCTTCTTGGAACCGTAGGCCTTGACCACGTCGGCAGTAATATCCACACCCGGATCAACCGACAACAAGAAGCCTTCGTTCTTCGGGATCACTACGCCCAAGCCGCGTTCCGAAGCCACCTGCTGGGCGACCGGTCGGACTTCCGCACGGAACTGGGCAATCATCCGTTGACGTTCTTCTTCCAACTGGGCTTGCGCCTTGCGGGCCGCCTGAACCAATTGTGAGCTGGCATTGCGTTCCATCTGAATGAGCTGCTGCTTTTGCTCATCCGTAGCGCTTTCACCGAATTCGTCTTTCTTATCAGCAATTTGCCGCTGCATGTCGGCCTTACCGCGTTGCAACGCCTGATCCAACGCACTTTTTCGCACGTTGAGAGCGTCGTTCATTTCCTGAGTTCGTCCGATCGACTTGCCCACCACATCGAGATCAATGACGGCGAGGCCGCCCTTGGTGCTCGAAGCGGACGAGCCGCCGAACTGAGTTCCGCATCCCACCGAGAACAATGCACCGGCGGCCAACATCACAATCGCGCTACCAAATCGCATCCAAAACTCCTTTTCGGACGGAGACGTTTTTCCCGACATGGCGCGAAACTTAGTGCAATCCGAAAACCGCGCCTAGGGCGGAATCGAACGAAAAACCCCCGGTTGAAGACAACCGGGGGCTAATTGAATCATGATGTGATCTGCATCAGGCGGGAGCGGGGCCAACACGCGTGCCGAGACGTTCGCCCGCAATCACGCGTTCGATGTTGCCGGGCTTTTGATAGTTCAGCACAACGATCGGGATGTTGTGCTCCATGCAATGGTGAATCGCAGTCGCGTCCATCACCTGCAGATTCTGTCGCAGCACATCCTGAAAACTGATTTCGGAATATCGCACCGCATGCGGATTTTTCAGCGGGTCTTCGCTATAGACACCATCGACACGGGTGGCCTTCACGAGTAAGTCGGCGTCGATTTCCCGGGCGCGGAGCGCTGCTGCCGTATCAGTGGTCACAAACGGACTGCCGGTCCCGGCAGCGAGAATCACCACGCGACCTTTTTCGAGATGGCGAATGCAACGGCGTCGAATGAACGGCTCGGCGACCCCTTCCATGCGGATGGCGCTCTGCACGCGCGTCGCCACGCCAAAACTTTCCAGCGCATCTTGCAAAGCGAGCGCGTTGATCGTGGTCGCAAGCATCCCCATATAGTGTGCGGTGGCTGGGACAATCTTGGCGTTCACTGCTGAGAACGATTTGCCACGGACAATATTGCCGCCGCCACAGACGATCGCCAGTTGCACACCGGATCGCACCACGCTGCGAATTTGTTCGCAGATGATTTCAATTTCGGCGAGGCTGATGCCCGTTTCGCCACTGCGGGCGAAACTTTCGCCGCTGAGCTTCAGGACGACACGCTTATAACGCGGGGCAGTCGGGGCAATGGCGTCAGGCATGCGAGAGCCTTCTAAAAATCAGGCGAGGAAATAAAACCGGGGGCGACATGCGCCCCCGGAATGTTTGTCGTCGTGATGCAACTAGTTGCCCAGCGCCCAGCGAATGAACTGCTTGGCTTTCAGACCGCACTCGGCCAGAGCCTGGCTGACCGTCTTGCTGTCATCCTTGGCGAAGAGTTGATGCGTCAGCACGCCTTGCTCGGCGTAGAACGTCTTCATCTTCCCTTCGACCATCTTCTCAATAATGTTCGCCGGCTTGCCGCTGGCGGCCGCTTCCGTGCTGAGACGGGTCCGTTCGGCAGCAACATCGGCGGCACTGAGTTCTTCCGGTTGGGTGACCGCCGGGCGAAGCGCGGCAATGTGCATCGCCACGTCTTTCACGACGTTCTCACCCGACTTCGCTCCTTCGACGATCATCAGCACGCCGGTTTTGCCGTCGTGGTGAGCGTAGCCACCCACGTTGGCATCGACCCGCACAACGCGAGCCAAGACGATCTTCTCGCGGATTTTGTTGAAGACTTCTTCCAACAACGCCTTCAGCGTCGTCCCCGGTCGATCCGGAGCCGGCTGTTCCAGCAACGCTTCGGGGGTGGCCGCTCCCGGTCCGTTGAGCAGTTGCTTGGCACACTGATCCGCGAGAAATACGAAGTCATCGGCCTTGGCGACCGGAGCCGACTCGCATTGCAGTTCGACCATCACGCCCTTGGTGCCGTCATCGCTGACAAGCACGCGGATGAGACCTTCGGTGGTGGCGTTCTCAGCGCGCTTGATGGCGAGCTTCTTGAAGCTTTCCTTCAGAATCTCGATCGCCTTGGCTTCATCGCCGCCCGCTTCCGTAAGGGCGCGCTTGACATCCATCAGCGGCAGGTTGGTTTTGTCACGAAGCGCCTTAACAGCCGCCGCGGAAATGTCAGCCATGATCGAACGACTCCTGGATTGATCGAAAGCAGTTGAGGGTTGATGGTCGAAGGTTGAGGGACAGACGAGATCGTGGTGTCTAGCCTGACCCTCAACCTTCGACTCTCAACCCTCAACCTGTTCGTGCCATGCGGCCAATTTGCACCAGCGCGGCAATCTAAAAACGACACCGCGGGAGTAGCGGATGTTCGCCCTCCCGCGGTCGTCGGCGAACGTCATCAATTCCGTTATAGTGACGGAACCGGCTTGTATTGTTCTTCTTGCGGAACGTCCTTGGTCTCTTCCGGCAGCGTGCCGCGACCTTCGGTGATCGCCGCCGCGAGGTGCGTGATCACCAGATTAATCGAGCGAATGCTGTCGTCGTTACCGGGGATCGGCAAATCGATCATGTCCGGATCGCAATCGGTATCGAGCAAAGCCACGACCTTGATGCCGACGAGCGATGCTTCGTGAACAGCGTTGTGTTCCTTCCGCGGATCGACGACGACAACGGCTTCCGGAAGACGATTCAACTTCCGCAGCCCGTTGAGGTTGCGGTGCATCTTGCGGCGTTCACGAATGAGCGCTGACTGACGCTTCTTCGAGTAGGTCTCGATTTCACCCGATTCGAAAATCCGATCGAGTTCTTCGAGCCGTTTGAGACGGCTGCGAATCGTCCGGAAGTTCGTGAAGAGGCCACCGAGCCAACGGTAATCGACGTACGGCATCCCGCATTGATCGGCGAGATCGCGAATCGTGTCGGCGGCTTGCTTCTTCGTGCCGACGAACAGAATCAAACTGCCTTGTGAGGCGACCTTTTGCAGGTACCGCTTGGCCCGCAGGAGACCGCGGACGGTTTCCTTGATGTCGATGATATGAATGAGGTTACGGCGGCCGTAGATATACGGACGCATCTTCGGGTTCCAGCGGCTGGTGCGGTGGCCGTAGTGAATGCCCGCTTCCAGAAAATCCTTGACAACAATCTCTGCCACGTGCCGCAGCTCCTGCCGTTGATCGAATCTCGCCTCGCATAAAGCGATGTGGCGTAATGATTTCGAGTGAACTATCACGAACGAACCGGTCTGAAAAGACGGACAATCCGCCTCCAGTGGAATCATGGATGTTAACGCGTGGCCAGAATGCCGTCAAACCACCCCTCGGAAGCCACGCGTGAATAACTCTTCTCAACTCTGAGAGTCTTGACCGACAGCCGCTACAGCTTATCGACTTTCAAATCCGAGCCGCGATAATCCGCACGGATTCTCCTCACTATTCCTCACGAATCATTACACATGACCACACCTCGCTTGGCAGCGATTCGCCAGCAACTTTTGGCTCACCCGGTTTATGACGCCATTGAAACGCTGCCGCAACTCCGCCTGCTGATGCGCGAACACGTATTTGCAGTCTGGGATTTCATGTCGTTGCTGAAACGAATGCAGCAACTCGTGACCGGCACCACCACACCGTGGCTGCCAAATCGCGATTCGGCATCAGCGCGGTTCATTCTGGAAATTGTTCTTGGCGAAGAAGCAGACGAAGACGGCCACGGCGGATATCTCAGCCACTTTGAGATGTACCGTGAAGCAATGATCGATGTCGGCGCGGATACCCGTCCCATTGATGCGTTTCTCTCACACTTACAAAAAGGCTTGAATTGGCAAGACGCGATTGAATACGTCGATATCCTGCCATCGACGCGCAGCTTTGTACGGCACACGATGACAGTTGTCGTGGACGGTGCGCCGCACGAAATCGCCGCGGCATTTTTCTATGGTCGCGAGGACATCATCCCCGACATGTTTCAACGGTTGGTCCCACTACTGGAACCGCAGGGCGTGAGTGTCGAACGGATGCTGCATTATCTTCGCCGACACATTGAAGTCGACGGCGATAGCCACGGCCCGCTAGCCAAGCGGTTGCTTGCACGGCTGTGCGAAGGCTCTCCGCATGCAGAACAGGAAGCGAACTCCGCAGCGATCGCGGCATTGCAAGCACGCGTGAAATTGTGGGATGGGATTTACGCGCGTATTACACAGTAAGTCAGGAAGAAGAGGCGGTCCAATCGAACGCGGTTGCTGGGATTCTGCGAATCGCCAGCGATGGCGAAAAACGAAAACACGCCACCGGGGGTGCAACCGGTGGCGTGCAGCGGAGGTCGAGAGTGGTTAGCTCACCGAGTCAAACTTAGTTGCCCATCCATTCGCCGGATGACGGGGCTTCCAGACCGATGTCACCTTGGGCATCACAGAAATCCGGCACGTCGTAGAAGCTGCTGCCGCTGGCACAACCTTTGTGGCCGGTGGTGCCGTGAACCTGATAGCTCTGGTTCAGGTTGCCGAAAGCCGAGCCGATGTCTTCGAGTTCGCTGTTGATGTTCGTGGCGACTTCCGACAGACCGACGATCATGGCGAGGATGGCGATCGTGGCGACCAGGACGAGTTCAGCCGAGACAATGAAACCGGCTTCGTCATTCATCAGGCGGGTGCAGAGAGCGTTCATTCGAGTGGTTCTTTCTGGCTGGCGAGGTTGATGTAAACTTTCGATTCGTCGCGACTTGCGTCGACTGGCGTTTCGTTTGGTGATCAACCTGTAAAGCACTCGTCGTGCCAGAACGCCAATCGCGCTCACATTTTTTGACACTCCGCCCAAGAGGATGACGCATCACGTTTCTCAGAAACAAGTTGCGATTCCATGTAAAAACATCCCCAGGGTCGGAGGCACGCTCCTCGCGGATTTCGATTTGTTTCCGAATCACCTCGCCATAGTCAACGCACCGACTGCTCATCGATCTGAAATATTTACCAGAAAATGAGTTGCGATCGAAACTGACCGCGCACCCAAGCGTGGCGAAAAGACAACCCGCATCGGCAACCAAACTGACGACTGTTTCAGAGCTTGAACACCATCGGCAAGAACGGCCCGTCATGACGGGCGAAAGCGGGTGATCATGATCTCTGTGAAGGTCTCAATGCCCCAGTCGCTTGACGCCGACGCTGAACCTGCCATAATTCGCCCACGGCTTCGTGCCGGATGCGGGTGTAACTCAGTTGGTAGAGTACCACGTTGCCAACGTGGTTGTCGTGGGTTCGAGTCCCATCACCCGCTCTTAACGCTCTGCAGGGGAAGCATGCAGCTACGGTAATCCTGCCGTCGTTCCGCATTCACCCGCTGGCCGTGAGACCCTGAGGGCAACCTTGGGGACTTTTTTTTCCGGCGGTCTGCAACTCCACGTCAGAGCGAGACACTCGCAAGCCCAGAAAAGGTGGATGCCGTGAGCGACGAACAATCAGCTGTGGCGACGTTGGACGCCGAAGACGCCAAGTACAAGATGACGCTGAACGTCGACATCGAAAATGTCGGCCCGTGCCGCAAGCACGTTCGTGTCACTGTTTCTCGGAAGGATCTCGATCACTTCCGTAGTGAAGCCGTCTCAGAAGTCAGTGACACCGCAGCCGTCCCAGGTTTCCGCGTCGGCCATGTCCCCCTCAGTTTGGTCGAACGCCGGTTCAAAAAGGAAATCGGCGATCAGGTCCGCCAGCGCGTGCTGCTCACCAGTCTGGAACAACTTGCCGACGAGAATTCGCTCGACCCGATCAATGAGCCGAGCTTCGACATGGAATCGCTCGTCCTGCCGGACGAGGGCGATTTCCAGTATGAATTCGACGTGGAAGTCCGCCCGGAATTCGACCTGCCGGCCTACACGGGCCTGAGCATCAAGCGGCCGTTGAAAGAAGTCAGCGACGAGGATGTCGCCGGTTATCAAACGAAGTTCCTCGAACAATACGCCACGCTTATCAACAAAGACGAACCGGCCGCGGCAAGCGACTTCGTCACCGTCGACATTGAATTCCTCCAGGGCGATTCGCTGCTGAAGAAGATGACCGACCTGACGGTCCAATTGAAGTCGCGACTGCAATTCCCGGACGGCGAAATCTCCGGCTTCGATACCCTCATGGCGGGCAGTACGCCCGGCGCAGTGAAGACGACGACGCTCACGATTTCCTCCGAAGCCGAAGCCATCGAAAAGCGCGGCGAAGTGATTAATGTGCGGTTGACCGTCGCCGCGGTGAAGACGCAGCGGGCTCCGGAACTCAACAAAGAATTCCTCGCCCGTCTCGGCATGGAAACGGAAGACGATCTCCAGGATCAAATCCGCAGCATGCTACACCGCCAGGTGACCTTCGAGCAGCGGCAGTCGACTCGCAAACAAGTGCTCGAAAAAATCACCGAATCGGCGACGTGGGATCTGCCGGAAGAACTCGTCCGCAAGCAGGTTGATAACGCGCTCCGTCGCGAAATCCTCGAAATGCAGCAGGCCGGTTTTACCACGCAACAGATTCGCACCCGCGAAAACGAACTCCGTCAGAAATCGATCACCACCACGCGGCAAGCCCTCAAAGAACACTTCGTGCTCGACAAGATCGCCACGAAAGAAAACATTGAGGTCACCCCGGTCGATATCGAATCCGAAATTCAGATGATGGCCTTGCAACGCGGCGAGAACCCGCGACGCGTGCGAGCCCGGTTGCAGAAATCGGGTGTCATCGAAAATCTCGAAGCGCAGGTGCGGGAACGCAAGGCCGTCGACTTCATCCTGAAGAGTGCGGTCTACGAAGACGTGCCGTACGAACCGAAGAAGGAAGACGACATCGAAGCCGTCTCGATTTCGATCTGCGGTGTTACACCCGTGGCCGAATCGGGCTTGGAAGACACGGGAAGCAACGAGGAATAGTGACCGTGGGGCCGCAGCATTCGGGCCCGCGTCGCGCTATGGAAATTTCCTCGCCCGGCACGGACGCCGAATTCTTCGCACCCCCCTTTACCGCGTCTCTACAATAGGACAGGTGATGCGGCAAACCGCCGCGTCGCCGGCCACGCCAGCGAGGGGTTGACGAATGTGGGATGTCCGGAATGACCGGTCGGGATCGATGATGAATGCCAGCCGCGATTATTCGCGACAACGGCAAATGGGCCTTGGCGATCTGCTCCTCGAAAATCGCATCGTCTTTCTCGACGGTGAGATTCACGACGGCAGCGCGAACATGATCGTGATGAAGCTGCTCTACCTGCAGTCGGAAAACCGGCATCAGGATATTCACTTCTACATCAATTCGCCCGGTGGATCGGTCACCGCCACGATGGCGATTTACGACACGATGCAGTTTCTGCAATGCGATGTCGCGACCTACTGCGTCGGAATTGCCGCCAGCGGTGGAGCCGTGCTCGTCGCCGGAGGGACCAAATCGAAGCGGTTCATTCTCCCGCACGCCAAGATGATGATTCACCAGCCATACGGCCAAGTCGGCGGGCAGGTGTCTGACATCGAAATCCAAGCCCGCGAAATCCTCGAAACGCGCGAAGTGCTCAATCAAATCCTGGCGAATCACACCGGGCAATCGCTGGAAGTGATCGCCAGGGATACAGACCGCGATCGTTACCTCTCCGCCGCTCAATCCAAAGAGTACGGACTGGTGGACGAAATCCTGCAGCCGTCCAAAGACCGCAAAGACAAGTCGACGACCTAGGCTTTGCCCGGTTGTCCTTTCCCTCTGAATTCAACCCTCCCACGAGAAGGCGAACGTTTCGATGACGTCTCTCATCCCGTTCGTGATCGAGAAGTCCGGCCGCGAAGAGCGGGCCATGGACATCTACAGTCGGTTGCTCCGTGACCGGATCATCATCCTTGGCAGCGCGATCAACGACGACGTGGCAAACGCGATCGTCGCGCAGTTGCTCTACCTGCAATTCGAGGACGGTGCGTCCGATATCCACCTCTACATCAATTCGCCCGGTGGTTCGATTACCTCCGGCATGGCCATTTACGACACGATGCAATTCTTGTCGTGTGATGTCGCCACGTACTGCCTGGGCCAATGTGCCAGCATGGGTTCGCTCCTGCTCACCGCTGGAGCCAAGGGAAAACGGTTCGCGCTGCCGAACAGCCGGATCATGATTCATCAGCCGCTCGCCGGAATGCAAGGCACGGCAACTGACCTCGAAATCCATGCCAAGGAAGTCATCCGTACCAAGAAGCGGATGAATGAAATCTATCTGAAGCACACCGGTCAGCCGCTCGACAAGATCGAACGGGACACCGACCGCGACAACTTTATGATGGCGGACGAGGCCATGAAGTATGGATTGATCGACGCCGTACTCGAAAAATTCCCGACACCGACGCCCCCGAGCGGGACGTAATCCTCAATCCCAGTCCGGAGCGCTAGCGACGGGCGAGCCTATCCACGAAGCCCGGCATTTTCCCAAATGCCGGGCTTCTGTGTTTCAAATTCCTGACGCCCGTCGCTCGCGCTCCGGACTGCGTCAGGCCTCGTTCCGGCAACACCGCCAACTTGCTGTTGCCCGAAAACGCGGGCGTAGGTAAGGTTCCCGACTTTCATACGGGCTGAGTACCGCGGTTGGACGGTTCATGCTGATCTGGACAAAACGACTGTCGACTCTCGCCTTGGTCTCGCTCATCGGCTGCGCTGGCCGCGGCGAATCGGACCTGCTGCAGGCCCGGCTGCGCGCTCAACAGGAACAACTCCTGCAAGCGCAGACGCAGCTCAATGAAACGAACAAGAACCTCGCAGTAGCCCGTCGCGAGTCAGAACAACTGCGGACAGAACTCGCCCAGGCCGCGTCCGGTGACACGAAGCTGGCGTCCGCCGGGCAGGTCATTCCCGTCTCGGCGATCAAGATCAACACCATGCTGACGGCGGGTGTCGACAAAGATGACCAGGCAGGAGACGATGCCGTCGTCGTCAACTTCGCCCCGTACGACGACGACGGGGAAATCGTGAAACTCCACGGTCCGGTCGACATCGTCGCCATCGACCCGAGTCAACCCGAAGGCAAACAGCTCTTCGCGAAGTGGAGTTTCACTACGGAGGAAACGCGGCAGCACTGGGTCCGCGGCTTCCTCGGCTCCGGCTACCAGTTCACGCTGCCGTGGCCCGAACCGCCCCAGCACGACGAACTGGTGCTGCACGTGCGTTTGCGGACGCCCGACGACCGTGAGTTCGTCGCCACACAAGTCGTAAAAATCCGGCGCGAAGTGGTGACCGCAGAGGCATCAACAACCGCCGAGACCACAGTCCGGCGACCGCTGCGTGACGACGAGTTTGAAGCGTTTGAACCGCCCGCCACCCGCCGCGCTGAAATCCGCGAATCCACGAACTGGACCGACGAAACGATGCCGGTTCGTCGGTAACGTTGTCGTTTCGCCGCGACCCGATCGGGGAGCGCCCTGTTGTGCGCAGGTCTTAGCTGTGCGCGGGTCTCCCAACCTTGTTGTGCGCGGGTCTCCCGCCCCCGCACTCTTCACGACCGAAGGTCTCCGCATTTCTGCGAATTCCGCGCGACTTCCATTCAGGAGAGCTGCGATCACGCAGTGGTGCGGGGTCAGGAGACCCGCGCACAACAGCAGGCGAAACGGTGCGATCAATGTTTGTGTCCGCCGCGGGCGGCTTCCATCATGCGGGCGCGGGCCATCGCGTCTTCGGCTTCCTGGATCTTGCCGCAGCGCTGGTAGATCACTGACATCTGCGTGAACGAGAACGGGTCCGTGGGATCCAGCTCTGTCACCTTGAGCGCGTGACCGATCGCGGCGTCGAACTTGCCGAGGCGTTGCAGGATCACCGCGAGAGCCGAGTGCGTCAACACGTGGGTCGGGTCGATGGCCTCGATCGCTTCGAGCTGCGTCACCGCCCCGGGAAGGTCGCCGCTGTCTTTCAGCTTGATCGCGGCATCGTACATCTGATTCAAGTCGGCCATCATCGGGTCTCATCGATTCGGGGTCGGGATTCATTCGGGTCGCAGTGACAGTATCATAGCCACGTCGGTAGGGTGGAACGAGGGTTCGCGTTTCACCGACCGCGAAAGAAAGTTTCCTCGTGGCTCCACCCCGCTCGCCATCGCTGCCACCCGTTGTTCCCGTGTCTGCCCATGAATGGCGATGGCTTGCGCTTGCCGTCATCCTCGGGGCGGCGATTCGGTTGATGTACCTCGACCGCATTGCCGTCGAGCACTTCGATGAAGGCGTGTATGCGGCGAACGTCTGGTTCGGGGCGGAGGAAGGCTACCAGTATCCGCTACGACAGTTCTATGCGCCGCCGTTGTTGCCGGCGCTCATCGAGTGGTGTTACGTCGCTTGGGGGATGACCGGGCTGACGCCACCCGCGTGGTTGCCGATGGTCCCGAGTCTGTTGTGCGGGATCGCGACGATTCCCTCGGCGTGGTGGATCGCCCGGCGGTGGTTCGGACCGACGGCCGGGTACGCTGCGATGTGGCTGGTCGCATTGAATGAATTCCATGCGGCGTACAGTCGGACCGCGCTGACCGATGTTCCGGTAACGCTCGCCATCCTGTGGGCCGTCTTCACCGCTTGGCGGTTACTACTAAATCCTACCATCAAAGCGGGACTGCTCACCGGCGGATTGACCGCCATCGCGTGGTGGCTGAAGTATTCTGGTTGGCTGCCACTCGCCATTCTGCTGGTCGGCGGCGCGGTCTTTCAATGTCTGATCCGGCCAGAAGAACGCCGCTGGAAGGCATGGGGCATAGCGACCACCGTCGCCATTCTGACTGCCGCTGCGTTGTGGATTCCCGTCTGGCGCGACTGCCTCGCCGTCGGCGGCTACAGCGCCGTCGCCGCCAACCACCGCGGGTACATCATGGGGTGGTCGTCTTGGTGGGCGAACTTCATCAGCCAGGCAGAGAAATTCGGCACCTATTCGACGCTGACGATCATCAGCTTGGCCATTGCCACTCAACCCTTAAACAAGGCTATGACCAGGACTCTCGGGATTGTCGTCCTCTTCGTGGTAATCGCTTTCATGACGAGCAGCCTTTGGTTCGTCCTGATTGGAGTTGCCATAGCGCAGATAGGCTATGGCATGGTCCGCTGGAAACGAGAAGAGTTAACGATTCCAGTGATTGCTGCTGCCACGCTCTCCACTACCTGGTTCTTTGGACTCCTTGTCACAACGCCGTTGTACCAGCCTTATCCGCGACTCCTGATGCCGTGGTGGATGGCCATCAGCCTTCTTCTTGGATGGGGTATGTCGGCATGGCAAACCACGCCAGCAGACTATGGCCCGCTCATAGGAATGGACCGTCAAGGATTTCAAAACGATGGCACTGCGAGTGGTCGCCGTTCCTATGTTTGGCGAGGATTTCGCCGGACGGGTTTGGATCTAATCTCGCTAATGTGGGGCGCGACCCTGCTAGTGGTCTTATTTGGAGTGATGCTCCATCAGCGTGTTTGGGAGAGGCGTTTCGATTTCCGCAAAGCCAGTTTTGCCATCGCGAAGGAAACGGAAGCAGCCACCGACACCGCCATCGCCCAAGTGTATGGTCTGCCGCCGGTGGTGTTGGCGTTGCGGGAGCGTGGGGTCGCCGCGGTCGTCTGTGGGGGACCCGAAGCGGCCGCGCGGTTGGCCGGGTCGTGGGTGATCGTCAGCAGCGACGCCGACCGGGATTCCACGTGGAACGACCATTGGCCGAAAGTTGCCGACCAGTTTGAACTCGTCCGCACGATCCAGGTCCAACCGAGTTCCATCGTGAGGCTGGACAACGGCCCGATGCCGACCGATCCACCGCCGGTCGAGGTGCGGGTCTATCGACACCGGTGAACGTTTAGACGCGACCCGATAGGGGAGCGCTGCTTGGAACGCGCCGCCCGTGCTGTATGACCTCCGCAGCGCTCCCCTCCGCGGACTTCGAGTCGCGGCTAAACAAACCACCGGCAATTGCCGCCGACGGGGAATTTATCCGGGTCGCTGCAGGGTCCTGATGACCCTGATCGGGACGGGGCCGTCTTGTCGTGATTCGGTCCCGTCAGTACAAGCACGAGGTGACTGGAACCGTCGCCTTTGGGGAGCACGTCCCGAGGGACCGCGGGCGACGACACGCAAGGAAGAGAATCATGGACGATCAACAACTCACGCCCGAACCCGCCCGCCGCCGTCTCGGTCGCGGGCTGAATGCCCTGCTCGGCACCGGCTCGTTCGGTGACGAACCGTCGACCTCGGGGAATGATTCTTCGGAGGTCCATGTCGACCTCATCGAACGGAACCCGTTCCAACCACGGCAGGAGTTTGAAGCGGGAGCCATCAACGAACTCGCTGACAGCATCCGGACCCACGGCGTCCTCCAACCGCTCTTAGTCCGGACGACGGGGGACACCTACCAACTCATCGCCGGGGAACGCCGGCTGATTGCGGCGAAGAAGGCCGGGCTCGAGATCGTTCCGTGCCGGGTGTTGTCACTCACCGATCAGCAGGTGTGCGAAGTCTCGCTCGAGGAGAACCTCAAGCGGCAAGACCTCAACGTGCTGGAAAAGGCGCGGGCCTTCCAGGACTACTTGAACCGGTTCCAATGCCCCATCGAAGAACTCGGCCGGCGGTTGAGCCTTGACCGTTCGACCGTGAGCAATATGCTGCGGCTGCTGGAGCTCCCGGCGGCGATTCAAACCGACCTGCTGTCGAACAAGATCACAGCCGGACATGCCCGGGCGATTCTGTCGCTGGATGAACCACGGCAGTTGGCGCTGTGCGAAAAGATCCAGAAGGAAGGTCTCTCGGTTCGCAAGACCGAAGAGGCGGTCCGAACGCTACTCGCCGAGTCGGGTGACACGATTCCGTTCCCGGGACCGGACGCGAAGCCGGGCAAGTCGAAGCCGGAGATGACGGCTCACATCCTGTCGTTGCAGGACCAGTTGAGAGACATGCTGGCGACCAAGGTCGAGATCAAACTGAAGAAGAAAGACGCCGGACAGATCGTGATCGACTTCGTCAACAATGACGACTTCGAGCGATTACTGGGAAAACTGCGTCGCGCAGCGTGAACCTGCGCGGCGTTTCGTGTATCACAATAGACATCCCAGAGAAGGCATTCTCTGGGCGTCGGATGTTCCACGTGGAACGCCCATGTTGACTACACGGGTCCGTTCCGCCTAGACTGCGTGTTCACTCGGGATGTAGCTCAGCTTGGCTAGAGCGCCTGGTTTGGGACCAGGAAGTCGCAGGTTCAAATCCTGTCATCCCGATTTAACTGGATTGAAGGCCGTTTGACGAGTTCGTCAAACGGCCTTCTCTTTTCCAGGTGGAGAGTTACGTCGCCGCGCACTCGGTTCAAAGATACGACTTCGAGAATCCGCCGGGTTTCGACCATCTTTGAACCGCACCAGATTTCCGGTATTTTTTGCGAGAACTCGAAGATCGCCAACGCGGCCCGCACGTCGGTTCGGCTCGACCGTGAACACCTTGCCGAGCGAGGCCTCGATCACGGCCAACTCGTCGCGGAGTGTGGCCAGTTTCGCATTGAACGTGGCCTCGTCGATCGACCCGGCCAGGAGTCGATCGTTCATCGTGATCAATTCGGCGCGGCGTTTGGTTTGAGCACTGTGCTGGTTCCGTTACAGGTCGGTGATGTCGGTGAACGCGTTCTGTAACGAGACCCGGAACCAGTCGATGACCTCGTCGTCGGGCAGCCGGTAACTGGCGAGGTCCGCCACGATCGCGTCTTCCAGATCGTCCGCGCGCCAGCGCACACTGGGGTGATCAGCATCCGGGTATCAGGGTAGTTGTTGGCGCAGCGGTAATAGGCGTGGAGACTGGGGTAATACCCGACGGAAACTCGCTATCCTGCGAATCGATCACTCCGTTCCCGCTATGATGGTGATGTCCGTGCCGTGATGATGGATGTGCAAAGACGGCTGTAAGGGTTGCGAAAAGAAGGGGCTGTCCGATCCTCGAGCGATGTTGGCATGCTTGGAGAAATTGAAGGCGTGATCTCGCCAGACAGCGATTTTGGTGTACGACGACTCAATCCCCGTTTCAATCAAGGAACTCTGTGTATGCTTGATTGTACCATCTTGCTCGCGATCGTTGCCGGAATGTGGTCGGGATTGCCACTCGTGGCTGCCGAAGCGGTGGTGATTGCGCGCGGGGAGGGGAAGCAGACTCCCAAGCAACCGCAGGTGGTGTTGGCGGAAGATGGTTCGATCCACGTCGCCTTCGGGATTGGCGAGTGGGTGCACTACAGTTGCTCCCGCGACAGCGGCAAGTCCTTTTCCCCGGCAGTCGAAGCTTTCCGCTGCCCCAATTTGTCATTGGGCATGCGCCGTGGACCGCGCATTGCTCTCGTCGGCATGACGCCAGTCATCACCGCGATTGGCGGGCCGCAAGGCAAGGGACGCGATGGCGACCTTCACGCTTGGCGATTGATTCCCGAGAGTGGTGCGTGGTCCGGCCCCGTCAATGTGAACGACACACCCGCATCGGCACGAGAAGGCCTGCACGGCATGGCTGCCGGTCCCAACGGCAGCGTCTGGTGCACCTGGCTCGATCTCCGTTCGGGAAAGACGGAAATCTATGCGGCGCGTTCGACAGACGGTGGGGCAACTTGGGGGGCGAATCAGCTCGTCTATCACTCACCCAGCGGCAGCGTCTGTGAATGTTGTCACCCGTCCATCGCCGTGGATGTTGCGGGCAAGGTCTCCATTCTGTTCCGCAATTCTGTGGGTGGTAACCGCGACATGTATGTGACCACCTCCGCCGACGGCGAGCGGTTTACACCAGCCAAAAAACTCGGGACGGGAACCTGGAAGCTGGATGCCTGCCCGATGGATGGCGGCATGCTCTCGGTGGATGGTAAAGAGCGGCTCTATACCGTCTGGCGTCGAGACAAGTCCCTCTTCCTCACGAGCGGTGGTCCCAAAGAAATATCGCTGGGGTTCGGCGAGCAACCGTGGCTGGCCGCGACCGCGGCAGGACCAATCGCGGTCTGGGTCAATCGTCGCGAAGGGGATTTGTGGATGCTGCGGCCAAAAGCCAAGGAACCAACAAAAATCGCGTCTGACGCACGCGATCCGGTTGTCGTCGCTGTGCCGGGGAAAGATCAAGCCGTGATGTGCTGGGAAGGCCGGACTGGCAGCCAGCGAGCCTTGCTGGCGTCCGTCGTCGATCTCAAGTGAAACACCATGAACTGAAGATCAGAACACAATGAGTCGCATCGATTTCTTTCTGCCAAATGCTGCGTTCGCGTTTTGACGGCTGCATGCGCTCCCACTCCGCTGCCACCGGTACCAACCGTCAACCATGCAGCACATGCGCACCATGCTCATGTCTCATCCACGCCGGCGATCGTCGCCTTCGAGAATTTGCCGGGGCATGCCGGAAATACCCCCACCGGCTTTGCACTCTGCTCAGAAAGATTGGCGACAGAATTTAGGGCTCTGGGTGGCCAAGGTATTGCTGGATCACTTCCGATCCACAGCCATTTTTGAATTGCCAGTGAATTTGAATGGTGCGTCGTGGGCGAGGCTCACCGGAGTACCAGTGTCTTCGCCCACGTCGAGATGGATCGCTGGAATGTGTGGTGCAGACCGCTTACCACTCAGTCGGCTTCGATCTCGGTGTAACCATCCGCACGGCGTTCAAAAACCAGCGGGTGATCGGATTGCGGGTCGGCAACGCGGAGGGCAATGCGGCCGTCGAGGACATCGGTGAGGAGGTCGCCACACACCTCGGCCCGCCAGCCAGCGGTGAGGCGCGGCGGTTCACCATCCTGCTCACCATAAACGTGCCAGCGGACGAGGTGCCGCAGGTCGGCGACTTTCCCCACGAGCGCCATCGACACGTTCAACTCCGCACAACGGTTGGCCAGTGCAAGGCCGAGGAGTTGCCCGACGACCTGCTCATCGTGCGATTTGTCGTCGTCGAGGGACTTGGGCAGCGTCGGACATTCCGATGGCGGGGTGGCCATGCCGGCGGCAATCGCGGCCAGCATCGCCGGGGCGGCTTTCTTGTACTCGGGGCGGTTAAGGTCGCGACAAGCCAGGAGATCAGCTTCGGTGGTAGGGCGACGACGGGCGAGTTCCACCACGAGATCGTCACGGAGAATCTTGCGCACGGGCCGGTTGCGGGCGGCTCCTTCCGCATCCCGCCATTCGTAGATGGCCTTAACAACAGCAAGGTCTTTGGAAGAGAGCCGCTGCAGCCCCGGCAGCCGTTGCCAGGCATTCGGCCCCCGCTCGGCAGCCACTTCGTAGATCATGCGTTGCAATTCGGCTTCGACCCAGTGCAACCGCTTTTGCGACTGCAACGACCGTCGCTGCTTATCCCAGATTTCGAGAACGTGCTTCACGTCATCGAGCGCATAGGCAATCTGCGGATCGGTGAGCGGACGCCGTCGCCAGTCGGTGCGGGTTTCACGACCATGCGCGGTCCGACCGAGCACACGCTTGACGAGTGCTTCGTAACCCAACGGAAAACTGCGACTGCGGAGCCCTTCGGCGACCTGCACGTCCCAGAGCTTGCCGGGAGGAGCGGACGCGAACGCCAGGCAATAGCGAACTTCTTCGCGACCGCCGTGGACGATGATCGAGGTCTTGTCATCCGCCATGATCTCCCACCAGCGGGAGAGATCCGTCACTTCGTAAGGATCAACGGCGACACAGCGTTCGCGCGTGGCCAGTTGAACCAGGCAGAGTTCCGGACGGTAGGTAAACTCGGAGACGAACTCGGTATCGAAGGCGACCGCACCCGATTGCACGATGTGATCGCACAGTTCGTCGAACGCCGCTTGATCGGTGATTAAGGATGTCGTCATGACTTGCGATGGAAGAGCCGATTTCACATCGGCGGCTTCGGTCAACCTGTCCCATCGGCCCCGCGAGTTTGGTTGAGCAATCGCCGCCCCCGCGCATCGCCACCCGGCTGGCCCCGGCCGAGTAACGTTCTACGTTGTAGACCGGTCATCGTCTCACGTAAGCAACGGGTCTGGCAAGGGTCAGTGAAAGTTTTTCCGGTCGACATCAATTCGTTATGTTGGGAAGAACGAATTAACGCCGACTTTGCCATCTGCGAAACGCAAGCGACGGATGATCAATTCACCTTGACCAATTCCACGATGAAGTGGAGTGTTGCGCCGGGCGGGATATCTGGCGGAAAACCGCGCTCGCCGTAGCCCATGGCGGAGGGGATCTCCACCTCGATCATGCCACCTTCGCCGATGAGTTGCAGGCCTTCTGTCCAGCCGGGAATCACGCCATTCAGCGGAAAAGGCGTGGGTTCGTTCCGCTTGTAGGAACTATCGAATTCCTTGCCGTCATCCAGCCAACCACGGTAGTGCGCCACTACCGAGTCCGACGCTTTCGGTTTGCGACCTTCCGACTTTCGACGAATGCGGTATTTCAACCCGGACTCGGTCGTCGTGAATTCTTCTGGAGCATCTGCATCGACCGGGCCGGGTTTGGCACCCATATCACTGATTCCTGGAGCTGTCGGAACGGGAGCCTCATTGGCACCGGATTTCGGTGCCGGGGGAGCTTCGCATCCCGAAACCATCAACACGACCAAGGCTACGGGAAGTACAATTTTGCCGGGGAGAAATCGGGACATCAAAGGTCTCATGCGACAGTAAAGGGACGAAAATGTCGGGAAGACAGCTCCCGCCGATCGTCACGAGGGTATCGCCCGTCCGGCTGGCTTTCCAGCCACCATCGTTATAACCGGAGCGCCGGCACGGCCGGTCATTCACCTCACCGCGCCCAGGAAATGATTCTGAAATCCCACGCGTGGGCATGACCTACATTCCCTTCGTGGCCCCAGACGTGTCTTTCCTGATTGAGCTTTCCGATTCCCATGAGCATCAATTGGACAAACCTCCGGAAAGAGCTCATCGGCGACCGGACGAAGTCGGTGCTTCCGCCGTCGATCAAGCTGCCGATGCTTCCACAGGCGCTGACGGAATTCCTTCACCGAGCCGAAGATCCGAATTCCGGCGTCAACGAACTCGGCAAGATCATTCAATCCGACAGCGGTTTGACGTGTGAACTGCTGCGTTATGTGAACTCGTCCTCCATCGGTCTCCGACAAAAGGTGTCGACGGCGCCGCAAGCCGTCTCTCTGTTGGGCATCCGTCCTACCAAGTTATTTTTGATGTCCGCGGGCGTACAGAATGCCATGAAGGCGTGCAAATCGCGGTTGATGAACATTCAATCGTTCTGGACCACGAATCTCGAAAGGGCGTTGTTCTCGCGCGAGATCGCGGTGTTATTACGGGTCAGTCCTGAACTCGCCTACGCCGGCAGCATGCTGCACGACTTCCTGCTCCCGATGCTGTGCAACGAGCTCTTCGATCAGTACTACCAGTTCGTGCAGACGCCGGAAAATATCCGCCGACCGTTGGTCGCCTACGAGAAAGAAGTGCTGGGGTGGGATCACGCGCTGGCAACGGCGCAAGTGATGTCTGGCTGGGAATTCCCGGACGACCTCATCTGCTGCGTCCTCTTACATCATGGCGGATTAGCGACCCTCTGCGATCCGGAGATCGGTCGATCGGCAGCCGCTGCGGTGGCGGTGGCCGCGCTGATGCCGGACACACTGCGTCAACCGGGCGATGGCCTGGCCGAATTGATCAAACTTGAGCAGATCTGGCCGCAGTTCAATTTGAAAGAATTGGCTGGCAAAGTCCAGTCGCAACTCGAGGCTGCTTCGGCGCAGGCAGGACAGCATTTCTCACTGGCGCGCCGCCTCGAAAAAGCCCGCGCGGCACTCCCCGAAACCGTGGTTCGATAAGGATCGATCATGTCGGATATGGATTGGTCCGCCATCCGCGAAGAAGCGCTGGGACAGTTCACGCTGGCGGCGTTACCCCCTTCCATTTCCTTGCCTGCGTTTCCGCATGCAGTCACCCGCTTCATCGAACGTTCCAAAGATGAATCGGCATCGCTCAAGCAGCTTGCGGCGATTGTGGAAACGGATGCCGGATTGACGATCGAATTACTGAAACACGTCAATTCGTCGTTCGTTGGCCTGCGCGAAAAAGCTCGAACGGTACAGCAGGCGTTGTCGTTGCTGGGGATCCGTCAAAGCAAGATGCTGCTAATCACGACAGGGACGCAGGCCGCGGTCCTTTCTCGAAAATCGAAGCTGATCAATCAGGCCTGCTTCTGGAACGCGTGTTTGCAGAAGGCGATCTTTGCAAGGATCGTTGCCAAGATGTTGAAAGCCGATGCGGATGTCGCATTCGCCGGGGCGTTGCTGCAAGACTATTTGCTGCCCGTGCTGACGAACGATTTGTACGAGCGGTATGCCGGATTTATTGAGAATCGCGCGAACGAATCGGAGTCGCTCTGTGAATATGAGCGTCCGCTGTTTGGATGGGATCACGCCACGGCGGCAGCGTTACTGGCCCATCGCTGGAAGCTGCCGGACGATCTGATCTGCTGTTTGCTGTTCCATCACCGTGGGTTGCACGCGCTGGCGGACAAGCAACTCGGCCGGACGGCCGTCGCCGCGGTGGCGCTCTCCGCGTTGCTGCCGGATCAGTTGCGACAGCAATACAACGGTCTGGAACAACTGCTTCTGCTGCAGGAAAAATGGCCGGCGTTTCAGTTGCGTGAGATCGTCGAGCAAGTCGACCGCGAACACGCCGAAATGGGGATGGGGGTCAGCAATGACTTCCCGCTGGCCCGGCGATGCAAGGCGGCGCTGGAAAGCAGCGAGTCTAACAATTCGCTCTTCGCCGCTGCGTCGTGATCCGCGCGACGGTTGGCTGCGTTTCGCCCCTTTCAGTGTGAGGCGACTGCGGCAACGTACGCTGGCGAGAACGTTCTCTGGCAGGTACAGTGCGCCCGCGGTCGCGGCGGAGATTCCGCACCGTTCCCGTTTCACTGTACGACATTACGGAGAATCACTGTGGCGGAGACACCTAAGTCGCAGAAGACCGAGAAGCAGAACGAGCTGGAGAAGCCGATCTATCTGATCTCGTATCCCAAAATCATTCTGCTCTATCCGACATTTTTCCTCGCGCTGCTCGCGGGCATCATTGCGAAGATGTATCCCGAAGAATCGCGTATCGCCGGAATGATCGGCTGGACGTTCATGTGGGTCTTCGCGCTGAACATCGTCGTCCTGGCTTTTGACTTTCCCCGGACGACCTCGCTGACGCTGCTGTTCCTGCTGGTTGCGGCGGGCCTGGGCATCTCCCTTCTGGCCACCTACAACCCCGACCTGCTCCCCGGCTTTTTCGCCGTGTTGAAGAAGGTAAACCCACATGCCAATGCGACGTTCTACTTCATGTTTGCGGGCATTTTCGGGATTATTTACCTCTTTGTGTTCATCCTGATCCGCTTCGATTACTGGGAACTCCGCTCCAACGAACTTTTGCATCACCATGGATTCCTCAGTAGCCTGGAACGGTTTCCCGCATCGAACCTGCGCATCACCAAGGAAGTCGATGACGTGTTCGAGTACATGCTCCTGGGCAGCGGCCGGTTGGTGATTCAACCCACCAATGTCCAGCGCGCGTTCGTGCTCGATAACGTTCCTTTCATCGCGTCCAAAGAAGCTCGGATCACGCGGACCCTTGGTGCCTTGCAGGTTCACGTCCGGACGGAAAACGCGCCGGCAGAGTAGTTGCCCTCGAGGACTTTTCGATGTCCATCGTGCAGTGGATGTTATTCGCACTGCTATTCGGACCACCGTTGCTGGCAGCCGAACCGGTGCGATCTCCGGTGAGCGCATCCATCTCCGACCTGCGGTTTAAAGACATCCGCGGGCTGGTGCGCTCACTTGACGACTTCGGAAAAAAACGGGCATTCGTCTTTGTCTTTACCACGACCGAATGCCCGTTGGTCCGCAAGACGATTCCCAAGCTGTCGGCATTGGAACGGGAGTGGACGCCGCGTGGCGTCCAATTCGTCGCTGTCAACGTCGGTCCGCAAGATTCGCTGCGGATGATGGCCGGTCAGGCCATTGAACTGGATGCCGTCTTTCCCTTCGTTAAAGATACAAATCATTCCTGCGTGCGGGCACTGGGAGTAGAACGCACGCCGACGGTCGTGGTGCTCGATGATCAACGCCGCCTCGTTTACCGTGGCCGAGTGGACGATCAACTCCGTCTCGGCGGTGACCGGCCGGAACCAACGCGGTCCGATTTGGAACGGGCGCTGGCCGATCTGCTGGAAGGCCGACCGATCGAAGTCGCCGAGACCCCGGTGGATGGTTGCCTGATTACGTCGCCGACAACATCCGTTACCGGTCCGGTCCCGACATTTCACAAGGATGTCGCGCCGATACTGTACGCGCGGTGTGTCCGCTGCCATCGCGAAAATGGCGAGGCGCCCTTCGCGCTACTGGACTACGCGGCTGCATCATCCCACGCGGAAATGATCGCGGAAGTCGTCACCGACGAACGGATGCCGCCGTGGTACGCCCATCCCAAGTTCGGTAAATTCCAGAACGATTCGTCGCTGACTCGACAGGAGCGCGAGATAATCGTGAATTGGGTGCGGTCCGGACGCGCCGAAGGGGATGCCGCCGAAGCTTCCAAACCCCCGGAATTCGATCAGACCGGCTGGCGGATCGGTAAGCCCGATCTCGTGATCAAGATGCTTGACGAGCACACAATCCCTGCGACCGGCTTCGTCGAGTATAAGCATCTCGCCTTGCCGTATGTCTTCTTCAACGAAACGTGGCTGGAAGCGGTCGAAATTCGTCCCGATAACCCGGCCGTCGTGCATCACTGCAACATGGCCTACGTCACCACCAAAGGAGCCGGCGAAGAAACGTTTATCACGGGATACGTCCCCGGCGGACAACCGATGGATCTGTCGCGGTTCGATAACGGATTGGCGTTCCAGATCCCCAAACTCGCGGGGCTGGGACTGCAGATTCATTACACCACCACCGGGAAACCGGAGCGCTGCAAAATTTCCGTCGGCCTGCGATATCCGCGTCGTCCCGTGCAGAAGCAGTTACGCCATCTACTGCTCGATCCCCATCGAATTCGCATCGCCCCGGAACACGGTGCCTTCCCGATCACGTCGACGAAAACGCTCGACCGCGATATTTCGCTGCTGGGCATGTTTTCGCACATGCATGTGCGAGGAAAAGACATGACGTTCTATGCGCAAGTTCCCGATCAACCACGGGAGACGCTGCTGCAGATTCCGAACTACAACTTCGAGTGGCAACTGGCCTACGAACTGGCACCGGGAACGAAACGCCTGCCGAAGGGGACGCGTGTTGAAGCCGTCGCCCACTACGATAATTCGGCGTTCAATCCCTACAACCCGGACTCAAAGCGGACGGTCCCGTATGGTCAACAGACCTACGATGAGATGTTCAACGGCTACGTGTTCTTCGTAGATGAACACGAGCAGTTGAGCCTCACCGTCGATCCGCGGACGGGGGCTGTGGACCGGTAAGACCCACGGTTCAGAAACCGTGGGCTTCTCTGGGTAATTTACACGCCCCACTCGGTGTCGCAGCCCATGCAATGGAAGCCGACGAGTGTCGCCGTGCCGGGGATCGGCAAACCCGAACGGTTGACGACCGCGTCATCGAGTTCGATCGGTTTCACCAGGGCGTATTGACAGTGCGGGCATGTGCGGTTCGAGAAGAGCGTTTGTGCTCGGGTGATCACATCCATCCGCAGCGAACGTCGTCGCGGTTCCAGATAGAACGGGACGACCGCCGTCATCAGGGTGCCGTCATCGTCTTCGGACGGACATTCTTCATCCGGCCAAACTACGCGCAAGTGGCTCATCCGTGAGCTCCTCGTCGAAGGAAGGCGAAGATGATCGCCGACGAGGGGAGACAGAGGGCCAGCTTCCTGCCCGCGACTCTGTTCCAAACGGCGATCCTTCGCTCAGCGATGGTGATAACTTGCCCAACGGGGGAACGCAAGCGCGATTGTAGGAATTGCAACGGTTATTCATGAAACCGCTGGATGACCTTCGTTCACAGGCCCGCGGATTTCTGCCGTACTGGGCCACTCAAAATTACCCATATTTCCCTCCACAGGCTTAATGCCTCCTCTCCTTGGCGATTTCCGAGCCTGGCCAATATGCAATGGCTGCGCAATCAACAGCGATCACAAGGACTGCTGAAAACGGCGAGGATGTTTCGGAAAAGAAACGCGTGTTGCCATTTGACAACATCCGTGGCGCGGGTAGGGTTGCGTAGACTGCGGGCTTCACAGGCTTGGCGCAATGTGCGCCGAAGTTGCCATTTCGTAAATCCCCGGTCGTTGTACCGGCGGTGAACGAAAAACTCGTCCCGCCACAGGCGCCGGAGGTGCCTGACCCCTCAATCTGGTTCTCCGACTGCGCGGGAGTGGGACATGTTTGAAGAAGATGCGGGACTGCTGGCAGACTTTGTCGTCGAAGCGAACGAAGGTCTGGCCGAGATCGAATCGGATCTTCTCGCGATTGAAGAACGCGGGGCAGACATCGATGTCGATCGCGTCAACAAGGTCTTCCGCGCGATCCATTCCATTAAAGGGGCGGCCGGATTCCTCGCGCTCGAAGCCATCGGGGCCCTGTCGCACAGTATGGAAAATGTGCTGAGTCTGGTCCGCAGCCGATCGCTGGTTCCCACTCCGTATAACGTCGACTGCCTGTTGAAGTCGGCCGACCTCCTGCGGCGGATGATCGAGAACATCGAAACGTCGAACGAGACGGATGTCTCACAGTTTGTGACCGTGCTGGTCGCCATCGCAGCGGGCGAAACCGAAGCGGTCAGCACTGTCCCAGTGGAAGCTGAACTGGTCGGCGTCGCATCCACCGGGAACGAAGCCGAAGCGACCAACGGCCACTATCCCCAGTTTGAAACTTCGTTTGAGGCAATCGAGCAAACACAGGCCACCGGGCAAAATCTGAACGTCGTGCAGTTCGACCTCCTCGCTGATCGCGAAGGATTCAATCCCGTAGGACTGATTCAGCGTTTGCGTGACACCGGAGCGATTCTCGAAAGTCGCATCGATATCGGAGACGAATCTTCCACCGGAGAACTGGCCTCGATGCCGTTTTCCGTCCTGCATGCTTCCCCCCTGGACGCGCGGACGACCGCCTCGTTCTTTCAAATCCCCGAGGATCGAGTGATCACAGCGGATGCGCGGCATTTCAGTGTGCCGAGTCCAATCAATAACGGAGTCTTTGATGCCTGCAATGCCGGACCGACCGCGCCCGTTGTGACTGAAGTGCCCGTCAAAGCGGCGGCGGCGAATCCGCAGCCCGCGACACCAGCCGTCGCGGTACCTGAAAAATCGACTCCTCCGGCAATCGAACGAACCGTGCCAACGGTGGCGGAGCACGGCGAAGAGGCGCACGACGACAAACGGGTCAACGCCGCCGAGGCCAATATTCGCGTTGCGGTAACGGTGTTGGACCGGTTGATGAATCTTGCCGGGGAATTGGTCCTCAGCCGCAATCAACTGCTGCAGACATTGGAATCGGGCGATGCCCGTGGGATGGACTCCGTCGCCAATCGCATCGATCAGGTGACGACCGAACTGCAAGAAACGATCATGCAGACCCGGATGCAACCGATCGGCAACGTTTTCGGCAAGTTCACCCGCGTCGTTCGTGATCTCAGCAAGACGCTGGGCAAGCAGTGTCAGCTTGAGATTGAAGGTAAGGATGTCGAACTCGACAAGACAATTATCGAATCGATCGGCGATCCGCTCACGCATCTCGTCCGCAATGCGATGGACCACGGGCTGGAGACCCCGGATGTCCGTCAAAAGAACGGCAAACATCCGGTCGGCACAGTCAAGCTCGCGGCATCCCATCAGGAAGGCAAAGTGCTGCTGACGATCAGCGACGATGGTGCCGGAATTGATGCCGCGAGAATTCGTCGCAAAGCGGTCGAAAAAGGACTGATCACAGCAGAAGCCGCGGCGACGATGTCCGAACGCGACTCGATTCAACTCATCTTCGCACCGGGCTTTTCGACCGCCGAACAAGTGACTGCCGTAAGTGGCCGCGGCGTCGGTATGGATGTCGTGAAGACGAACTTTGAACGGCTGGGCGGTTCCGTGGAGATCGACACCGTTGTCGGTCAGGGAACCACGATCACCGTTCGCCTGCCGCTGACCCTGGCAATTATTCCCTCACTCATCACCAGTTGTGCGGGTCAACGGTTCGCGATTCCGCAGGCGAACATCAGTGAGTTGGTCCGCGTCGGCAAGAACGAACGCACCGAGAAGATCAGCGTGGTCAATCAATCGGCCGTGTTGCGTCTGCGGGGCACGCTCCTGCCGCTGGTCGATCTGCGGAACCTCACCGTCAAAGCCGGCACGATCACACAACTCGCCGATCAATCTCGCAACCAAGTCACCAACATCGTGGTCGTGGAGGCCGGTCGGCTGCGATACGGACTCATCGTCGATCGCCTGCACGATTCAGAAGAAATTGTCGTTAAGCCGCTCGGTCGGCATCTAAAGGGGATTCACTTCCTCGCCGGAGCGACGGTGCTCGGTGACGGTCAGATTGCGATGATTCTCGATGCCGCAGGTGTGGCCAGCCGCGTCAAACTGTCGCAAACGGAGCAAGCCGTCAGTGACGGTCATCGCGAGGGCCATGCCGGTGAGGTGGAAACGATCCCCACGCTGATCTTCACGAATCATCCGCAGGAAATGTTCGGCATTCCGATGACTGTGGTCGCACGGATCGAGCGGATTCAAACGAACGACATCCAGACGGTGGCTGACCAGCTCGTCTTGCCGTATCGCGGGGGAATTCTGTCGCTGATCACACTGGAAAGTGCCATTAATGCCCGCCCGCGGCAGGAGCAAACGCGGTTGTATGTGGTCGTCTTCCGTCACGGTGGTCGCGAGATCGGCCTCATCGCTCCGGAGATTCAGGACATCCGCAGCATTCCAGCCACGATGGATGCGGTCACCTTCCACGAGAAGGGCGTCCTCGGTTCCATCGTCGTCGACAAGCAGACGATCCGCATTCTCGACGTGTTCGACTTCGGCAACACACGTCATGCCATTGGGCAGGCGGCCCAGCAATCGAGTCCCGTCACAGCTTACCCAGCAGCAACAACCGCCGATTCTCGCGACAAGACGCGGAAATCGATTCTCTTGGCCGAAGATTCGAGCTTCTTTCGCTCGAAAGTGAAGAAATTCCTGGAACAGGAAGGCTGGGAGGTCATCGCCTGTGAGGACGGACAGGATGCCTGGGAGAAATTGCAGTCGCCTTCGACCTGCGTCGATTTGCTGTTAACGGACATCGAGATGCCACGGATGGATGGCTTCGAGCTCTGCAACAAGGTCCGTCACGATCGCCGATGGGGATCGCTGCCGGTTGTCGCGGTCACCTCGCTTGCCGGTGAAGAAGATCGGGCCCACGGTTTGAAAGTGGGCGTGAACGAATACATGGTCAAGCTCGATCGCGAGCAACTTCTGGCCGCAGTCGCACGTCACCTGGGTGTGACGTTCGCCGCGGAGTGAACTGATTCCCGGTCACGGAATGACCTGCGACTCGTGAATGACTCATGCGTCCCGTCGTCCCTGCCCCGGGAAACCGATTGATGACCGCAACTGCCGAACTGATGTCCCCGATGCATGCCGCGGGGACTTCCACCGAATTGCAACTGGCGACGTTCTGGCTGGGCGACCTGCTGCTCGGTATCGACATTCGCTGCATCCGAGGAATTAACCGCGTTGGAACGTTGACGCTGGTTCCCGAAGCCCCCGCCATGGTGGCCGGCGTGGTGAACCTGCGTGGCGACGTGGTGACCGTCGTCGATCTCCGCACGATCCTCAATCTCGATCGGGCGGAGATCACGCCGCGAACGCGATTGCTGATCGTGCAATCGGAATCGGAGTCGATCGGGCTGCTGGTCGATCGCGTTGCCGACGTGGTGACCGTTTCCACAAACAATGCAGAACCGATGCCGGCCAACCTCAGTGACGTGGCCAGCCGCTATTTCAATCAGGTCTACCGCGTGGGAGCCGACCTGCTCGTCACGCTGAATGTCGCCGCCACGCTGGATGTCGCCGATCACTGACGGACATTGAATCCAGCCCCGTTTCCTGTCTTGCGGAACCCTTTTACCTCTGGGCCACCTTTCGCCTGAATCCCTGGGAGATGTTCGATGAGTCAGCGCGTCAAACTAGTCATTTCATTTCTGGCGTGCGGACTGATACCGCTCGCCGTGCTGGGGTTGGTGAGCACGTTCACGGCCCGTGGCGGCATGAGCAAGATGGAACAATCGGCTCAGGCCGGCCTGGTTGACGGGGCCAAGGAACACATGGTCGCCGTCCGCGATCTCAAGAAGAAGCAGATCGAAGTCTATTTTGACAGTTTGGCCAAGATTCTACGCGATGTGTCGGGCCGCACGACGGTGCTCCAAGGCGTGCAGGAGTGTAAAACCGGGTTCCGTTCCATCGTCGAACAATCGATGGGATCGGATGTCGCCAAAGTCCGCCGCGAATTGATGCAGCACTACAACGGCGATTTTGCCAATGAGTACCGCAAACTGCAGAACGGCAAGCAGCCGGATACTGCCGGCTACGTCGCCGCTCTCAGCGATGCCGGGGTTCTGCTGCAGTCGGCTTACATCAAAAACAATCCGAACATTGTCGGCCAGAAACATCGGCTGGATCGCGCCGAGGGGACAGCCGCGTATCACGCTGCGCACGAGAAACTGCATGGGGCATTGCGTTCGATTGTGGATGGCTACGGTCTGGCAGATGTGTTCCTCGTGGACATTGAATCGGGCGATGTGATCTACAGTGCCTTCAAAGAAGTCGACTTTGCCGCTTCGTTGCGTTCAGGTCCGCTGGCTCAATCTCCCATCGGCGATGTCTACCGTCGCGTGCGGGACGCTTCCGACAAAACCTCGATTATTCTCGCCGACCAGAAGGCGTATTGGCCGTCGTACGATGCGCCCGCCCTATTCATCGGCATACCTGTTTCCAACGGTGATCAAACCGTTGCCGCGGCGATTATCCAAGTACCGAACGAGCTTCTCAATCAACTCGTCGCCGACCGCTTTGGACTCGGGGAAACGGGTGAAGTGATTCTCGTCGGTAAAGACTGGTTGCCTCGCGTGGATTCCTTCCGCGATCCCGCGAACTACTCCGTTAAAAACTCTTTCCTTCAACCCGAAAAAACCATGATGAAGGGAGAGGCCATCGCGCGAGTGCTGGACAAAGGCGAAACCGGTACCGACCTTCTCGATAAGGATTATCTCGGCAACCCATTCGTCGCCGCGTACACTCCGTTGAAACTCTATGGGCTGGAGTGGGCATTGGTTGCGAAGAAAGATCAGTCCGAAGCGATTGCTGCCGTTTCGAGCATGCAAAAAGCCTCGGCATCCGCCGCCGGCACTCTGTGGTGGTGGAGCATCGGCGTAGTGGCGATTGCCTCCACACTTGTCGGCTTCACGACATACGTGACCGGCAATCGCTTTGGCAAGATGGAAACCAAAGCCATCGACGATGCGGGCCGCATCGCCGCCATCGGAAAGGCACAGGCCATCATCGAGTTCAATCTCGATGGCACGATTGTGAATGCCAACGAGAACTTCCTCCACACGGTGGGATACACGCTCGCCGAAATCTGCGGTAAACACCACAGCATGTTCTGCGACGAAGCCTACTGCAGCACTCCGGCCTACAAAGAATTCTGGGCGAAGCTCAATCGCGGGGAATTCGATAGCGGGGAATATCAACGCTTCGGCAAAGGCGGCAAGTCCATTTGGATCCAGGCGTCATACAACCCGATTCTGGATATGCGCGGCAAGCCGGTAAAAGTGGTCAAGTACGCCACCGACATTACGGTACAAGTCAACCAGCGTAACGATGCTGTCAAACTGCGGACCGTCGTGGACGATGCCGAAGCGGCCATCATGATGATCGATCGCAATTTCACGGTTACGTACTCCAACAATTCAACGTTCGCTTTGCTGGGCAAGCACATGGATGTGCTGCGTCGGGTCTTCCCGGGGTTCGATCCCAAAAAGTTGGTGGGATCCTCGATCGATCAGTTCCACAAGAACCCGTCGCATCAGCGCAGCCTGCTTGCCGACGCCAGCCGCTTGCCATACAAAACCGACATTCAGGTTGGTCCACTCACGATGGCATTGAATGTCACCGCGGTACGCGATGCAGCCGGTAACTATGTCGGCAACACGCTGGAATGGAAGGATGTCACCGAAGTCCGTAAGCAGGAAACGCTGCGACTGGAAATGACCCAGAAACTGGGCAATGTGGTGGGCAACCTCAACAGTTCCGCTCAAGGGCTGTCGAGCACGGCCGAGCAACTCACGAACGGTGCCAGCGAAGCGACGAATCTCTCGACCTCGGTTTCGGCCGCGGCGGAAGAAATGTCCGCGAACATGAATGGTGTGAGTGCGTCGACCGAACAGGTGACGGCGAACGTTCGCAGCGTGGCGGCCGCGATCGAAGAAATGACTGCCAGTATCGCCGAAGTCGCCCAGAACGCCGAACGGGCTGCCGGTGTGGCTCAGGAAGCGTCGCAGCTCACAGAAACGAGCAGTGCCAAGATCGGACAGCTCGGTTTGGCTGCGACAGAAATCGGCAAGGTGATCGAAGTCATTCAGGACATCGCCGAACAGACCAACCTGCTCGCCCTGAACGCGACGATTGAAGCCGCCCGTGCGGGTGACGCCGGTAAGGGCTTCGCGGTAGTGGCAACGGAAGTCAAAGAGCTTGCCAAACAAACTGCGACAGCCACCGACGACATTCGCAGCCGCATCGAAGCCATCCAGGCCGCGACCAACGAAGCGGTCCATGCGATGGGCGAAATCGAAGCCGTCATCCGCAACGTCAACGATGTCTCGCGGACGATTGCCTCGGCCGTGGAAGAGCAACGCATCACCACGACCGAGATCTCGCGAAACGTTGCGGAAACCACGCAAGCCGTGGACACCGTGTCGCGGTCGATCGCCGAATCGGCCACCGCCAGCCGCGAGATCACGCTGAACATGACCAAGGTTGATCAGGCGTCTCGGCAAACCTCGGTGGGGGCTTCCTCCGCCAAGGATGCCGGTGAAGAACTCCTTGCCCTGGCCAATGATCTGCAAGGACTGGTGAAGCAGTTGAACCGCGATGAAGTCGCCGTGAAGTAGTGACCGTGATCCGGACTCGGGAGCCCTGAAGCATTCTCGTTCAGGGCTCCCGATCTCCGAGTACCCGCGGCCAAAACGGTGGACCTCTCCCACTCTTCTGAAGGTAACGCCAAAGCCTTGAGGCGGCCACAGGATTGATTCGGAGATGTCCGATCTCGCACTGCCACCACCGATCGGTGCGTTCTCCCTGGAGCCATTGTGTCAACGCTCGCTGCCCCGACGACTCCCCCGGCCGATCCCATCACGGAAAAAGTCCGTGTGCTGGTCGTCGATGACTCGCTGATTTACCGAAAGGTGGTTCGCGATGTTCTTGCCGCCCTTCCCCAGGTGGAAGTCGTCGGCTCCGCGGCCAACGGTCGTCTCGCGATCGACAAAATCGAGCAGTTCTCCCCGGACATGATTACACTCGATTTTGAAATGCCCGAACTCGATGGTCTCGGTGTGCTGAAGTGGTTGCGACAGTCGAAGCGCGCGACAAAAGCCGTGATGCTGAGTGCTCTCACCATCGAAGGGGGCGAAGCCACGCTCCAGGCGCTGCAGGAAGGCGCGTTTGATTTTGTCGTCAAGCCGTCGGGCAACAACGCCCAGCAAAACCAGTTGGAACTCGAAGCCGCTTTGCTGCATCGTGTCGATGCCGTGCAGTTACTGCTTGCCGGGAAACGGCCGCGCCGCAACGATCTCCGCGGCACGGCACCCGCCCCGGTGGCGAAGCCTCCGGTGATGATGAATCGCCCCGAGGCCAGCAAACACCGCGTCGGGATCGTGGCCATCGGCGTCTCCACCGGCGGCCCCGATGCCTTAAGAACCATGCTGCCCCAACTGTCGGCGAATCTCTCAGTCCCCATCGCCATCGTGCAGCACATGCCGCCGGTCTTTACGAAATCCCTCGCTGACAGCCTCAGCAAGATTTGCAAGCTGCGCGTGTCCGAAGCCGTTGACGGCCAGGTGATCAAGCCCGGCGATGTCGTCATCGCCCCCGGTGGCAAGCAGATGAAGATTTACAAAACCGCCGCAGGGTATGCGCAAGTGAAACTAACCGACGACCCGCCGATACAAAGCTGCCGACCATCGGTTGATTACATGCTGAACTCGCTTGCGGAATCGTTCGGCAATCAAACGCTGTCCGTCATCATGACGGGGATGGGTTACGACGGCGTCGACGGCTGCCGGCGCCTGCACGAACTCGGCGGCCCGATTATTGCGCAAAACGAGGCCTCGTGTGTCGTGTACGGCATGCCGCGAAAGCTTGTCGAGGAAGGCCTCGCCGATGTCGTCGCTCCGCTGAGTTCCCTGTCAAGCGAAATTACCCGCTTTACCGAGAGGGTGCTGCGCTGATGAAACTCACCGAAGACGACATCGCCCGCGTCTGCCGTCTGGTCGATGAACTGGCCGGCATTCAATGGGACGCCAGCAAGGCGTATCTGATCGAGAGTCGACTGCCATCGCTGCTGCGCGATCATCAGTGCGCCGATTTGACGGATCTCGTTTCCAAGGTTCGGACCAATTTCAATCCTCAGATCCGCGCTGATTTTGTGGACGCCATCACCACAAGAGAGACATTGTTTTTTCGCGATGAATCGCCGTTTGAAGCCTTACGCCATAAAGCTCTGCCGGAAATTATTGATGCTAAATCGCAATCGACGTGGGCCCGCCGGTTACGATTGTGGTCGGCGGCATGCAGCAGCGGTCAGGAACCGTACAGTCTGGGCATCGTGCTGCGTGAATTGATTGACGACATCGACAACTGGGACGTACAGATCCTCGCGACCGATCTCTCGACCGCCGCTTTGGCCTCCGCCAGCAAGGGCGTGTACTCCGACTTTGAAATGTCGCGGGGCATCGATCCCCGCCGACGGGATAAATACTTTCACAAAGTCGCCGGCGGCTGGAAGATTTGCGACGAAGTCCGTTCGATGGTTTCGTTTGCTCAACGCAACCTGCTGCAACCCTTCACGAACATCGGTCCCTTCGATGTGATTTTCTGCCGTAACGTTGCGATCTATTTCGAAATGCCGGTCAAAAAAGATCTCTTCGAGCGACTGGCAGGCGCGTTGACGCAAAACGGAGCGTTGTTCGTCGGCTCGTCGGAATCGCTTTCGGGCTTCGGTATGCGGTGGAAAGCGTTACACCATTGCCGCAGCATTTTCTATCAGCCGAACCGGGAGAGCCTGGGGCCGGTGGCAAGCGTGGCCGCCACATCCCCAATCGCGCGACCGACAGCCGCGCCGCCGCCCAGTCGCCCCGTCACCACTCCGGCGGCTTCTGCGAAATCCGCAGCGACTTCCCCCACGGCATCGACAAAACCTTTCGCTCCAACAAAACCGCTCGCAACCACGGCGAGAACTCCGCCCGCCGCAACACCGCGACCATTTGCTGCAGCCGCCCCTGCCAGCACTATGAAGCGATGAAGTCCACCACGGTTTCTGAACCGTGGGTCTCTTCCTCACGCCATAATATCCGTCACCACATGCCCGCCCACATCGGTGAGACTCTCATCTCGTCCCTGATGAAAGTACGTCAGCCGTTCGTGATCGAGTCCCATCAGGTGCAGAATCGTCGCGTGCAAATCGTGCAGGTGGACGCGATTGCCCACCGCCTCAAAACCGAAATCGTCGGTCGCGCCGTAGCGCAACCCGCCCTTCACGCCGCCGCCCGCAAACCACATCGAAAAGCCGTACGGATTGTGATTCCGTCCCGGTGCCCCCGGTCCTTCACTGAACGGCATCCGACCGAACTCGCCACCCCACACCACCAGCGTGGAATCGAGCAACCCACGTTGTTCGAGATCGGCTAACAGGGCCGCGATCGGTTGGTCGACCTCCGCTCCGTGTCGACCATGATTCTTCTCGATGCTTTCGTGGGCATCCCAAGTCTCTTCCAGATGCCCGCCACCGGAGTACAACTGCACAAAACGGACACCGCGCTCGACCAGCCGCCGGGCAACCAGACAGTTGCGGCCAAACTCGTCCGTGGGATTCTGCCCGATGCCGTAGGCGGCCTGCGTGGTCGCCGTTTCCTGCGATAAATCGACGGCGTCCGGGGTTTCGGTCTGCATGCGAAACGCCAGCTCGTAGGACTCCGCACGAGATGCCAACTCTTCGCCGCCCGGCCGCGACGCCAGGTGTCGCGCGTTGAGTTGTGCGAGCAAATCTAACTGTTCCCGTTGAACAGACGGACTGATATGTCTCGGCCCGCGCAGGTTCAGAATGGGATCTCCCACCGGCCGGAAGAGCGTTCCCTGATAGCTTCCCGGCATGAATCCCGCGGACCAGTTCGGTTGCCCACTGATCGGTCCGCCGCGCTTGTCCAGAATGACGACGTAGCCCGGCAGATTCTGGTTTTCAGTCCCCAAACCGTACACGCACCAGGCCCCAAGGGACGGCCGACCAATAAACGTCTTTCCGGTGTTCATGGCCACAAGCGCCGAGCCGTGCGCGTGGCTATCCGTATGGCACGAGTTGATGACCGCGAGTTTGTCCGCATGTTTGCGCACATTCGGAAAGTAGTCGGAGATCATCAGTCCGCTTTCGCCACCGGGACGAAACGGCCGCCACGCCGGCGTGAGGAAGCCGACTTTGCGACCGCCCGAGTTGATGTAACTCTTCCCTTCCGGCAGCGGCTGCCCGGCATATTTTTCGAGCACCGGTTTGTAATCGAAGGTATCAACCTGGCTTGGAGCGCCGTTCATCATCAGAAAAATGCACGACTTGGCTTTCACCGTGGCATGCGGTGCGCGCGAGGCCAGCGGAGACCGCGCGGCGGCCGCATCTACGTGGCGGCTGAAGAAGCCGTCCTGCTCCAGCAATGCGGTGAGCGCCAGCCCGGCGAACCCGGCTCCCATATCCCATAGGCATTCGCGCCGCGTCGTGCCACACGGATAAATCTGCGTCATCTTTCACCCCGTCTAAGCCCCCGACGAGTCGCCGCGGGAATTCAATCGACATACAAAAACTCATTCGCATTCATCAGAACATGACACAGCGAAGCGAGCGCCATTGCGTTGGAGTCGTTCCCGTTCGCAGTCAACTTTTCACGTTGAACTTCGAGGTGCTGCCGCGCGACGACGATCTCGTTTGCATCGGGATCGCGGCCGAAGACGTAACTCCAGGCCGTCCGAATCTGCGCATCGCGATTGTCTCCAGCGGTCTTCTTGACTCGCTCAGCAAGCGCCGCACTGCGACCGTGAGCGAAGTCGTCGTTCAGCATGGCCAACGCCTGTGGTGCCACGATGGTGACATCCCGTTGACCGCACGGCAGGTTCGTGTCCCCAAAATCGAAGACCGTCATAAACGGTGACAACAAGCTCCGCTGCGAGAACATGTACAGGCTGCGGCGGCGCTGCTCGTCCCACGGCGACGCCTGCCAGGCTGCGGCCTTGCGAGACAGTCCTTCCAGCGCATCCTGAGTAATCGTCGGAAGAAAACTCGGCCCGCCCATTCGGAGGTCCAATTCCCCGGACACGGCAAGGAGAGCATCCCGCAACCCTTCCGCATCCAACCGTCGTCGATTGGCCCGCCACAAATAGCGATTAGCGGAGTCTTTCCCGTTATACATGTCCTGCTGAGAATGCAATGACGCTTGCCTATAAGTACGAGACGTTAAGACCAGCCAATGCAGCGGCTTCGACCGCCAGCCATTCTTCATGAATTCATCAGCAAGCCATTCCAATAATTTGGGGTGCGACGGCGGATCGGCATGGAAGCCAAGATTATCCGGCGAGCGGCTTAGTCCCGCTCCAAAATGATGTTGCCACAACCGATTTACCGCCACACGGCTCACCAGCGGGTTATCGCGGCTGGCGATCCACTCGGCGAGTTGCAGCCGTCGGCCCGTGGTCTTGGCCGTCTCGGCCGGAGGCGTGAAACTGCGGTATTTTTCGGGCACAATCGAGAGAGCGGCCGGTTCCACCACTTGCTGGGGGCGATGACGGTCACCCTTCTTGAGCAGATGCAGCGGCGGGGGATCCTTCCCCAGATCGGTCCACCCGAGCACGTCCGGTACACCGAGTTCGTCGGCAGACGGACCACCAAGCAAGGCCCGATCGCGCGGCCCAATGGGACCGGACCAGAACACGGAAGCCATGCGGTAGTAGTCGATCTGCGGAATCGGATCGAACTTATGATCATGGCATCGCGCGCATTTCACCGTGAGGCCGAGGAATGCCGTTGATGTCGTATGGACCAAATCTTCGAGGCGGTCATACTGATAGTCGGCCGGATCGTTCGGTTCGTCGTTCCATGTACCGAACCGCAGAAAGCCCGTGGCGATAACCGTGTCTACGGAGCGTTCGGGGACTTCGTCACCGGCGAGTTGCTCGATGATGAACCGATCGAAAGGCATGTCGTCATTGATCGCTTTTACCACCCAATCGCGGTACTTCCACGCAAACGGCTTGGTCTGGTCGCGCTCGTACCCGCTGGTCTCGGCGAACCGGGCGATGTCGAGCCAGTATCGCGCCCACCGTTCGCCGAAGTGACGTGATGCCAACAGCCGTTCGACCAGCGTTTCACACGCCTGTGGTGATGCATCGGCAACGAAAGCGTCGATCTCTTCCTGCGTCGGCGGTAGTCCAATGACATCCTGATACACACGGCGGATCAGCGTACGGCGGTCCGCTTCCGGTGCAGGGACCATCCCTTCTTTCTCGAGTTTGGCCAACACGAAGGCATCGATCGGGTTCGTTTGCCATTCCGCCCGCGAGACTTTAGGAATGTGTGGCCGCTTCACGGGTTGCAACGACCACCAGTTGCGCCCGGCCCGCACGTCGGTCGTCATCTCATACGGATCGAGTTTTCGTCCTACCGGCCACTTTGCACCCTGCTCGATCCACCGTTGCAAGACCGCGGTTTCTTCCTTCGGCAACGGCTGCGGGACTCCCTGTTTCGGTGGTGGCATTTCTCCCGCGGTGACACGATGCAGCAGCAGACTCTCCGCAGGTTGGCCGGGCTGAATCGCCAAGCCGCTTTCGCCCCCCTTGTAGGCTCCCGCGGCCGTGAGGAGCGAGAGTCCGCCGGAGGCATCCACGTCGCCATGACATTCGAGGCAACGGCGAATCAACAGCGGGACGACTTCACGTTCAAAGTCGACCTCCGCGGCGACCAGCGGACCGCATGGACCGGCGAGCAAGAATATCCACGTCAGGTGTCGAGAGCGCCGCACCATATTCGCTGACTTCCGAGAGGTGATCGAGCCTTTTCAGGTCGCAACGGGAGAAGTCGCGATCCCCGTCCGTCAGTCTACAACTGCAAAGCGGGGCAGACTACCGGAAAGGGGGCGTAAAGCGTTCACGACAAATTCATCGACCAAGATTGCAATCCCACGCCCGGACCATGACAATCTGCGAAGAATAGGGCGATGCGGCAGGAGTTGTGTGCTCTAAATGATTGCCGCGGATCATTTTTGAGGGCGAGTTTACGATGGTACGTCTCTTGGCAGTCACCGCATTCATGATCTCAGCCGTTGTGAGTCAAGCGGAAGCGGCCGTGCGGGGCGGCAAGTTCACCGGCACAATCAACAGTCCGCTGGGAAACTCTGCAACCGCCACGCTCGATTTCTCCGCCATCGGTAACGCCCGGGGGGAATCACAAAGCATTGGCGGCATCGCCAACACGTATCCGGGAACCTACATCGAGTTTGAACTCGGCGCCTTTTCGTACTGGACCGGGACGTTTACCGGCGCCCCGACCTATCAGGCATCCGGGTTCAGCTTCTTCAGTATCATCTCGACCTATCAGCTCACCAATGAGGGCATCGCGGCGGGGTCGGGATATCTGTTGAAGACGGGGACTTCGAGCGTTCGGACGGAGTAGGCAAAGAACCGCCCAGGGATGGCAATCGCCGGGCTTCTTATCGCCGGATGACGACTTCGCTGCCGTTGGTGAGGAAGTTGTAGACTTCGATCACGTCGTCGTTGCCGAGGCGGATACACCCGCGGGAAGCGGCCTTGCCGATGGAATCCGGTTCAATCGTGCCGTGGATGCCGTAGCTGCCGCCGAGATTAACCCAGCGTTCGCCGAGCGGGTTGGCGGGGTCGTCGCCCTTGAGAACCTTGCCATCCGGCGCGGTGTATTGCGGGTTGACGACTTTATCGAGCACCGTGTGCTTGCCGATCGGTGACGCGCCGTCCTTGCCGATGCCCACGTCATAGCGTTTGACGTAATATCCCTGTAAATGCACGGTCATCGAAAAATCCGCAAGTTCTACCACAGCGGCAAACGGTCCGCGGATCACTTTCAGTTTCTGGCCGTCACGAATCCGTTTGGGGTCGATTTGATTGAGCTGCGCGAGATATTCCCACGACAATTTGTAGTGACTGGCAATTGTCTGCAGGCGGTCGCCGGCACTCACCGTGTGCGGCTCGATGAAATGCGGTTGCGGGCTGAAAAAGATTGCCTGGGCCGTGTGATTGATCCGGTCCATGATCTCGGCCCGGCGTTCCGGCTCGGCCCAGTAGAGCCGCGACAATTCCTTGTGAGCGGCGAGCCATTCTTCGCGTTCGAGATGGGCTTCCACCGCAACCAACGTCTCTGCAAAGCCCTTTTCTTTTGGTGCGATAGCCGTGGGTTTGACGGTTGGTGCGGGTTGATCGAACTGGACCTGCTGCACGCGCGAACGCGATGCATCAGACACGGTAGCCGGAGTCGTTGGATTCTCGCCATCATCAGGAATCGGTAATCGCCGGGGACGTGCACCGGGGACTTCCACGACTGTGACGGGTGGTTCGTCCTGACGCTCGAACAACGGTTCCGCCGGTTCGGATTGGCCCGCCAGATCGACCGGTTGGCCCTCGGTCAGTTTGACATCCGGAACATGTTCTTCGGTTTCATGAATCACACCGGCCGGTGGTGCCACGAGTTCAATGGGCACCCAGCCCTTTCGCAATCCAAGGCCAAGACCGGCACCGATGGCAAAGACACACAGCGTCAATACGGCTTTGGTTGAAGCACTCATGCTCACAGTCCGGCAAACGGGTTCGCGTCTCCCGCGCTGCTTCTTCGCCGTCAGGAGACTGAATAAGGTGAGAGATCGCGTCGCCACCCGGCAGCGAAGAAGCAGCCGGGTGGCGACGCGATCTCCCGGAGTCCAAATTTCGTTGCGGCTTGTAGCAGAAACGGCCGATTCTGGCGAGAGGACTTGGCGCGGTTGGACAAACCGACGGATACTGTCGACGCTTCGATTCCTCCGTGAAGGTCCGTCAAAATGACTCACGTACAACTGCACGCTGCGACTTCACACGATTCCGCGCCGGCGGTGACGCATCCCGTTCAACATAGTGCGACGATCGTGATTTTCGGAGCGTCCGGCGATCTGACCGCCCGCAAATTGATGCCCGCATTGTACGACCTCTGGCACTACGGTTATTTGGCCGACGACGCGCCGATTGTCGGTGTCGCGCGGCGGGAAAAATCGGATGAGGTCTTCCGCGCCGAAATCTATGAGGCGATCCGTGCGGAAGTGCGCTCCGGCCCGATTTCTCCGGAAAAATGGACCCAGTTCTCAAAACGGCTCTGGTATCACACGCTCGATATTTCGCAGGCGGAAGGCTATCCCGCGCTCTCCAGCCATTTGGATGAGCTGGAGAGCACGTCGGGGACAAAAGGCAAGCGAATCATCTACATGGCGACCTCGCCCGACCTGTTTCTCCCGGCGGTCGAGCATCTGCACAATGCCAACCTCATCCCCGGCCGTGGTTCGAGCGAATGGCTTCGCGTCGTCTTCGAAAAGCCGTTCGGGCACGATCTCCCCACCGCCCACGAACTGAACAACAACCTCCGCCGACGACTGCGGGAAGATCAGATCTACCGCATCGACCATTATCTCGGTAAAGACACCGTTCAGAACATCCTGCTGTTCCGTTTCGGTAACGCGATTTTCGAGCCGCTACTCAATCGCAACCATGTCGAACAGGTGCAGATTACGGTGGCGGAATCGCAGGGGATGGAACGTGGCCGTGGTGGTTTCTACGACACCGCCGGGGCGTTGCGGGATGTGTTGCAGAATCACGTGCTGCAACTGCTCTGCCTGATCGCGATGGAGGCCCCCGCGCGGTTCGATGCCGAGGATTTGCACGCCGAAAAGATCAAGGTCTTGCGGGCGCTGGCCCAGGGAAATCGGGGCCAGGTCGATCGATGGGCGGTTTCCGGTCAGTACACCGCGGCGGAGATCAAGGGCGAAAAAACGCCGGGGTATCTTGGAGAGGAACGCATCCCGCTTGATTCGCGGACGGAAACCTTCGTAGCGATGAAGGTCAACGTGGACAACTGGCGGTGGGCGGGCGTGCCGTTTTATCTCCGTACCGGCAAGCGGTTGCCGACACGGGTCACGGAGATTGCCATCCAGTTCAAGCTGCCGCCGCTGAATCTCTTCAGTACGGTGGAATGCGAAGGCGATATCTGCGATCTCGTGGGCGCGCGGCCGAACACGCTGGTGTTCCGCATCCAGCCGAGCGAGGCTATTTCGCTGTCGTTCTCAACGAAACGGCCGGGAATGCAATACCAGATTCATCCCGTGACGATGGATTTCAGCTACGACAAGGCGTTCCGTCAGAAGATGCCGGAAGCGTATGAACGGCTGCTGCTCGATGTCCTGCGAGGCGATTCCACGCTGTTCATGCGCAGCGATGAATTGGAAGCCGCGTGGGAGTTCGTCACCCCGATTCTCGATTCGTGGGCGACGAAAAATACCGTGCCGCAACCGTACGCAGCGGGGACATGGGGCCCCCAGGCCGCGGATCAGTTGCTGTGGAATGACGGTCACAAATGGCGCGAACCGGAGTGATTTTTCTTCGGCCTTGCCGCTTTACAGAAGACACCACGCGACATGAAACCTCTCGAAAGTCCCACTCAACGTGGTGATCTCTCGCCCCATCGGTGGTATCACTTTCTGATCGCGCCTCGCTGGAACCGGTATTTTAATTCACTCAAGAGACCAATGCAGGACCGTGGACCAGTTCGAGCGGAAACTTGGGGCGATGCAGAACGTCTTACGATTGCCTACAGCATTGAAGCTATTCTGGAAGACTGCTGTTGGGGTGAGCGGCTTCATTTCCATCCCGATGACCCCTGGCGTGTCGTCGGCGAATGTGAAATCGGCGATCTGAGCGAATTCGAAGCACTGATGGACATCGAGAAAAAGTTTGCGGTCGATTTATCCGCCGAAGTTTTGCAGCCTTTCTTCGCAAAAGAGCCCACGTTTGGAGACTTCGTCGACTTCATCCGGGAAAAAACAGCATTCCCGAAAATAAGGGGTCTTGTGTAAAACTCGGCATTCTCCACACGCCAACAAAGACGCCTGCGATGAATGACACGCTCCCGATGACCCCACCTGTATCGAAGAAACGCGGGCTCTTCCCCGTTGTCAAATGGACGGCGTTTACAGTCGTGATGATCTTTATCGCCCGTCGCGCGTGGCAAGTGTGGGAAGTTGCGCCGCCGGGAGCGATGCAGATCGAATGGGTCTGGTTGATTCCCTCGCTGTTGTTCTACTCGGTCGGATGGTTTCCTGCGGTCGTTTTCTGGCAGGCGATGCTCCGCGGGTGCGGCCAGCGGGCGTCGTGGTATGACGCCACGCGGTCGTACTACTTCGGTCATCTTGGGAAATATGTGCCGGGCAAAGCCGCGGTGTTGGTGATTCGGGCCGGCATGATGAAGCAGGTGGGCGTGCATCCCGGTGTCGCCGCGGTGACGGCCGTGTATGAAACGTTGACCACAATGGGGGCGGGACTGGCGATCGCCGTGGCCTTGGCCCCCATTGCCACCAGTGCGACGATGTGGAAAAGCCTGCCCTCATGGATGCAACCGCTGCGGACGCAAGTGTTGTTGCTGCCGGCGCTCGTCATTGTGGCGACGCTCGCCGCGCTGCCAATCTTATCCCGGATCTTCACACGGCTCGCGGCGAAAATGGCCCCGCGCGATCTCCAGGACGGAGCCGTACCTGTCAACATCTCCACGCGGATGTTGTTTGAGGGTTTGCTCACCGTTTCATTCGGCTGGGTGCTCTTCTCGCTCAGTCTCGGCTGTGTGATGAAAGCCCTCGGCGCCTCCTTCACGCTGGCCGATTTCCCCGTCTGGATGTCGGCCACCACCCTCAGCACGGTCGGCGGCTTCGTCGTCCTCATCGCCCCCGGCGGCCTCGGCGTCCGCGAGATGCTCCAAACCGAAGTGCTTCAATCACAACCCGGCATCACCGAAACCCAGGCGTTCCTCGCCGCGTGGCTCTTGCGCGCCGTGTGGATGGCGGGGGAAGTGCTGACCTCGCTCATCCTTCTATGGAAACCGAAACGGGCGACGCTCACCAATGCCGTCGAAACCGCCGCTCGGTCCAAACTTGCGGCGTAATCGGTCCTCGCCGATCGAGTTTTGTCGACGCGTCTCCGGTGGCGATGACTCTGATCGCCGTGACCAACTTGTTGGCCTTCAAGAACGGCTGGGACAGTGCCCTCGTTGTGGCCGGAACGGATTCCCGTGGGACCGGAATGATCTGCGCCACCGGCATGGCCAAGTGGAGCCAACGCGCCCTCAACACCGCTCGAAAAGTCCGGTCTTTCATCCGCAGGAAGTAGCTATTTGCCCCACAAATCATCGTCGGTTTCGATGTGCCGCAGATTCCGATACAGTCCCTGCTCATCGCGAATCCACGCGTTCATCGCCAGGCAGCCTTCCACGATCAATACCGCCGTCAGCGGCAGCAAACTGAAGAGAATCCCCCAACAATACAGGCCTTCAACCGCCCCGCCAACGCCTTCCAATCCCACTTGCGCCAACATCATCGCCATCACTCCCCTGTGTGTCCTTTGGGAAGTGAACCGCAATGACGGCGGGAAATTCACCGGCGTGATAATTCGTGTTCAAGTTGAGGCCCTTTATCGGGTCGAATTATCGGGTCGAAATGCACCACAAGAATCAGCTCATCCGTCGCTTGCGCTCCGGGCTGTGCACGAGATGCGAATTTCCGTCGAGGATAGCGCTGAACTCCGTTTCGTCCGCGGCTTTTCGCCGATTTCTCGCGACATCTTCATGAAGACTACATGGACATCTGGATGATATTCATACGGAAGGCATTGTACGCTCATGACTTGTGAGGAACACGACATGCACCGACACCAGGGACGGCGTCGAGCGGTTCGCGCGCTCTTTGTGAGCGATATCCACCTCGGGTGTCGCCATGCTCACCCGCGGGAATTCCTCGAGTTTCTGAAGGGCTATGCCCCCGAATCACTGTATATCGTTGGCGATTTCATCGACTGGTGGAAACTGCGGCGATCGCATGCGTGGGAGCAAGTTTTCAACGATATTCTCGCCCATCTGCACACGATGGCCGAGAACGGGACCGAGATTTTCTACACGCCCGGCAATCACGACGCCTTTCTACGGTCCTATCTGTGGAATTTTTCGTTCGTGACCATCAAGGACGAATTCATCCACGAACTGGCCGATGGACGGCGGTTTCTGGTCACCCACGGCGATAAATTTGATCGCGTCGAGTGTGCGGCGGGCTGGATCTCGATGCTGGCGTCGGTCGGGTATGATGCGTTGTTGTCCGCGAATCATCTCATCAGCCGAGTACGGAAACAGCCGCGGAGCGGGCAGTATGCGTTCAGTGCCAGAATCAAACGGCGGGTGAAGCAAGTCGTCCGGTACATCAGTGACTTTGAGGTGCGGTTGGCGGATTATGCCCGGAAACGGGGTTGCGAAGGAGTTCTCTGCGGACACATCCATACGCCCGCGCTCACCGAGATTCAGGGGATCACGTACGCGAATACCGGCGACTGGGTTGAGAATTGCTCCGCGTTCGTGGAATATGACGATGGCGTCCTCGAATTGCTTCGCAACCTACATTCGGACCGCCAGATCGAGCCCCAGGACGCGGTGTTTCCGCGGAGCGAATTCGCCCCGTCCGACCCTGAACTGCCATTGATTGACCCGCTGGAAGTCCCCGATCGGACCGCCGAACCCGCGACGGTTTCCTAAACCGCCGCTCTTCGACGGACCTCGGCCGAGCGAGTCGAAACCCTTGGCATGCCTGGGGATGCGACTCGGTTGGCGGACCGTTTCGCCCCGGCAGATCACATGGTCGTTGAACGGCTCAGCAAGACTTGGTTCCGGTTCGTCCACGGTCGCAACATCGTCTACAACCAGTGCTGGGAAGACCCCCGGCTGGACCGTGTCGCCCTGGAACTCACGTCGCATGACCGCGTGGTGGTGATCACATCCGCAGGCTGCAACGCCTTGGATTACGCCCTCGCGGGGGCCGGGCATGTGCATGCCGTGGATATGAATCCCCGGCAGAACGCGCTGCTCGACCTGAAAATCGCGGCGGCCAAAGCCCTGAACTATGAGGAGTTTTTCCAGATCTTCGGCCGCGGAAAAGCCACCGAGTGGAAGACAATGTACCCGCAGCGGATTCGACCGCTGCTGACCCCCGAGGTACAGAAATTCTGGGACCGAAAGGGAGCCATGTTCTCCCCGTATGGCCGTCGGAAATCGTTCTATTTCCGCAGCACGTCCGGCACATTTGCGTGGTTGGTGAATGTCTATATCGACAAGGTTGCCAAGCTGCGGGATTCGATCAATGCCATGCTGGCAACCGACAGCGTCGAACAACAGCAGGATCTGTTTCAGCAATACAAACTCGCGGACCGGTTGTGGCGACCGTTCATCAAGTGGGCAATGAAACGCGATATGACACTCGCGCTGTTGGGCGTGCCGCGAGCGCAGCGGCGACAGATCGACGAGCAATATCCGGGCGGAATTTTGCAGTTTGTCATCGACCGCGTGGAGACCGTCTTTACGAGGCTGCCGCTGAAAGACAACTACTTCTGGCGGGTCTATCTCACCGGCGAGTACACACAGGATTGCTGCCCCGAGTATCTGAAGCCGGAGAATTTCGAGACGCTCAAGACATCCGTCGTCAACCGCGTGACGACGCACACGTCCTCGGTACTGGCGTTCGTGAATGAGCAACCGGCCGGGCAAATCACACGGTTCATTCTGCTTGACCATATGGACTGGCTGACGCGCGAACCGTCCAAGAAGATTTTGACCGACGAATGGCAGGGCATCGTCGATAAAGCGGCCCCGAAAGCCCGCATCCTCTGGCGTTCCGCGGGTCTCGACGGGGAGTTCATCAATTCTCTTTCCATCAAATCCGGCGGACAAACCCGCCAATTGGGTGAGTTACTGAGTTACAATCGCGACCTGGCGACCAGTCTCCACGCCAAGGACCGCGTCCATACCTATGGCAGCTTTTGCATCGCGGATTTGAAGCGTTAGGAACCTTCGTTCGTACCTTTCCCTTAAGGTTCGCGAGTCATGAAGTCTCCCACAAAGCTGGCTCAACGACTGCTCAAAGACGACGAGGATGGGCTTGAGGAACTGCGAATCCACGAGTTCGCCGATGATGAGGCCGCGCACGACGATGATCAGACCGAGGAATTGTACGCCGAGTTCGCGACCGACTTTGAAACAGCCCGAACCGAATTGTCAAAGAAGTTCGGCGAACCGAAGCGGATTGGGACCGAAGAGGATGAGGCAATCCCCTTGAATGGCGTCTTGCACTTTGCAGTGTGGGAGATCGACGGCAAACTGCTGTATGTAGCAGCCTCTCACGAAGATCGTGAAGTCCCCATTTTGCTTATGATTGGCACCAGCTACGCGGACTAGTTGATCCCCAAGTTATTCCGAGCATTGATATTTCGCAGAAATCGTTGTGAAAAACACCCTGTCCGTCTAAGATACTGTCGTCTGGAATTCGTCTGACCCTCTTGGAATTTGTCATGGCTCTGGCCTTGGATCAACCTGATCAAGCCGTGCTGCAGTTGCTGCAGCAGCGGGGTCGGGCCACGATTCAGGATCTTTGCGATGCCACAGCCGTGACAGCAACGGCGGTCCGTCAACGCCTGAATCGCTTGCAGGACATGGGGTTAGTAGATCGCGAGACGATCCGGGCGAGCCGCGGACGCCCCTATCATGCCTATATCCTCACCGATGCCGGACGCCAGCAGTTGGGTGACAATTACGCCGAATTAGCCATCATGCTGTGGGATGAGCTGCGTCAGATTGAAGAACCCGCAATCCGACAGCGAGTTTTGACCAAAGTTGAAGAACAACTCTCCCGTCGGTACGGCACAGCGGTCGTCGGGCGAACGATCGACGAACGGTTTGGACAGTTACGGAACGTTTTACGGGAAAAGGGGTTCGGAGTCGAAGTCGAGATCCGGAATGGACTTCCTATCCTGCGAGAGCAGCATTGTCCGTACCATAAACTCGCGGTCGCGGACGCCGATATTTGCCAGATGGAACAGCGGGTCTTTGAAAAAGTCCTGGGAGTGCCACTGACATTGACGCAGTCGTGCCGGGATGGTCACGGTTGCTGCGAGTTTCATCTGACGGAGCCGAAGACGAATTGAGCGTGCCGGGCGGTTTGCGGAGCACGCCGCGAGAGTGATACACTGACAAACGCGGAATTACAGACCGACATTACGGATGGAATGCAGCGAATATGACCACGTGGATTGAAGGCCGATTTGAAGAAAACGTCGTCACCACCACGCTCGAACAGGCGATGAATTGGGCACGCCAATCGAGCATCTGGCCGATGACGTTCGGCTTGGCGTGCTGCGCGATCGAGATGATGGCCGCCGGTGCGAGCCGCTACGATATGGACCGCTTCGGGGCGGGTGCCTTTCGTGCGACGCCGCGGCAAGCCGACCTGATGATCGTCGCCGGGACGGTGACGTACAAGATGGCCAGCCGTGTCCGCCGGTTGTGGGAACAGATGCCCGACCCGAAGTACGTGATCGCCATGGGCGCCTGCACTGTCGGCGGCGGTCCCTATTTCAAGTATGGCTACCACGTCGTGAAGGGTGTCGACCTGGTGGTGCCGGTTGATGTTTACGTCCCCGGGTGTCCCCCGCGTCCGGAAGCGCTGCTCGAAGGCCTGATGCGAATTCAGGACAAGATCAAAGCGAAGAAGATCACCCGCACAACGCCGGAAATGCTGCCGATCCCCCACCACACCGGCCGTGTCGGTTTGCCGACCGGATTAATTCACGCCTGATCGCAGCCCTGCTGTTTGATCGCATTTTCAATGAGCCAGGCATTTCTGCTTGGCGATGACGAAGAAGGTCCGCGACGGTATGTCCAGTTTGCTGAAGATCACCGATCTGCATGTGTCCGTGGAAGACAAGCCGATTCTCCACGGCGTGAGCCTCGAAATTCGCCAGGGGGAAATCCACGCCCTGATGGGACCGAACGGGTCCGGCAAGAGCACGCTGGCTTACACGCTGGTCGGTCACCCGAAGTACGAAATCACCGGCGGCTCGATCGAGATCGACGGGACGCCGCTGAATGAGCTCGACCCGTGTGAACGGGCCCGGAAAGGGCTGTTCCTCGCCTTCCAGTATCCGGTCACCATCCCCGGCGTGAAGGTCTCCGACTTCCTGCGCCACGCGGTCACCAATGTCCGCAACCCGGAGCGCAAAGACGGCGAAAGCCTGATCCCGATGCGCGAGTTTCGTAAAGAGCTCAAGCAGAAAATGGAAGAGCTCGGCATGGATACCGAATTCGCCCGGCGATACCTCAACGAAGGGTTCTCCGGTGGTGAAAAGAAGCGGATGGAAATTCTGCAGCTCGCGATGTTGCAACCCAAGTTCGCCATCCTCGATGAAACCGACAGCGGTCTCGACAGCGACGCCGTGCGGGTGGTGAGCGAAGGGGTGCGGAAGCTCTCCGGTCCGCAGATGGGCGTGCTGATTATCACCCACCACGAGCGGTTGCTGGAGTACAATGTCCCACAGTTCACCCACGTGATGCTCGCGGGGAAGATCGTCGAAACCGGTGACGCCGCACTGGCGCATGAATTGCACAATCACGGTTATGCCCAGATTCGCGAACGGCATCCGGCGGAAGCGGCGGAAGAACAATCCCGGCAAAACCGCCCCGAAACGGTCGGCGTCGCCACTGCGGTCGCGAAGTAGCAACGGAGGCGGAACCGTTCCACCAGATCGCACTGAGGTCGTGATGGCAACCACCCCACTCATCCCCCGATGCAAGACTGGCCGGGTGGGTCGCGTTGATGCTTCCCATGGCGCGGTCCGCGTCGATCTGTGAATAGCTAAAGAATCCTGCCGGATGTGATTTGCCGGCTGTCGAAATGAGGATTGCTGACCATGTCCACAGAAGCTCCCGCGACACCGGAAGTCGGCGTTGGCGATTATCAATACGGGTTCCACTACGGCACCGAAGACTACGTCTTCCGCGGCCGGAAGGGGATCGATCGCGATATCGTCAAGCAGATTTCGCAGATCAAGAAGGAACCGAAGTGGATGCTGGACTTCCGTCTGGAAGCCCTCGACATCTTCTTCCAGAAGCCGATGCCCAAGTGGGGCGGCGCGCTGTCGGAACTCGATTTCCAGGACATTTTCTACTACGTTCGGGCGTCCGACAAGCAGGAAACAAGCTGGGAAAGCCTGCCGGATGACATTCGCAAGACATACGACCGCCTGGGCATCCCGGAAGCCGAGAAGAAATATCTCGCTGGGGTGAAGGCGCAGTACGAGTCGGAAGTCGTCTACGGCAGTCTGCAGGAAGACCTGTCCAACAAGGGTGTGATCTTCACCGACACTGATTCGGCGCTGCGTGATCATCCCGAGTTGTTCCGCGAATACTTTGGCACCGTGATTCCGTCCGCGGACAACAAATTCGCGGCCCTCAACTCGGCGGTCTGGTCGGGCGGATCGTTCATCTATGTGCCGAAGGGCGTGCAGATCGAATTTCCGTTGCAGGCCTACTTCCGCATCAACTCGGAGAACATGGGCCAGTTCGAGCGGACGCTGATCATCGTCGACGAAGAGGCTTCGATCCATTACGTCGAAGGCTGCACCGCTCCGACCTACAGTTCCGAAAGCCTGCACTCCGCGGTGGTCGAGATCATCGTCAAGCGGAACGCCCGCTGCCGGTACACCACCATTCAAAACTGGTCGAACAACGTCTACAACCTCGTCACCAAGCGGGCGATGGCCTACGGCGACTCCCTGATGGAATGGGTCGACGGCAACCTCGGCTCCAAGCTGACGATGAAGTACCCGGCCATCTACCTGATGGAACCGGGTGCCCGCGGTGAGACACTCTCCATCGCCTTTGCTAATCACGGCCAACACCAGGACGCCGGGGCAAAGATGGTCCACTGCGCTCCGCACACGTCGAGTCGCATCATCTCGAAGAGCATCAGCAAAGGGGGCGGCCGCGCCAGTTACCGCGGTCTGGTGAAAGTCGAGAACAACGCCCATCACTGCAAATCGAACGTGGTGTGCGACGCGCTGATTCTCGACTCGGCCAGCCGAAGCGATACCTACCCGTACATCGAAGTCGATCAGGACAATGTCGCCATTGAGCACGAAGCCTCCGTCTCAAAAATCGCGGAAGAACAACTGCTCTATCTGATGAGCCGCGGGATGACCGAGACCGAAGCCTCCGCGATGATCGTCACCGGGTTCATCGAGCCGCTGGTGAAAGAGCTGCCGATGGAATATGCGGTGGAAATGAACCGGCTGATCGAACTGCAGATGGAAGGTAGCGTGGGATAATCGCCATGTCCGCCGTGCCGTTGCCATTCGTGAGTCAGGCCGAGTACCTCGAACGGGAGCGGTCTGCGCCGACGAAGAGCGAATATTTCCGCGGCGATGTGTTTCTGATGGCGGGCGGTTCGGAATCACATAGCTTGATTGCCGGCAACTTGGTAACGGCTCTCAATAACGCCCTCGGGGATCGCCCCTGTCGTGTTTACACAAGCGATCAACGACTCAAGTCTCCGACGGGATTGTTCACCTACCCCGACGCTTCCGTCGTGTGCGGCGATCGCGAATACCTGGATGATCGCCGCGACACCTTGTTGAATCCTTTGGTCATTATGGAAGTGTTGTCGCCCTCAACCGAAGGATACGACCGCGGCAAGAAGTTTGAACACTACCGAACGATCCCCTCGCTACGGGAATACATCCTCGTCGCACAGGACGCACCGACCATCGAACGGTTCTTTCGAGATCACGCCACGGGTCAATGGACTCTGTCGGAACATCATGGTCTGGAAGATGTCATGCACATTGATGCGCTCGATTGCCAATTACTGCTGAAGGATGTGTTTCGGAAAGTCGATTTCCCGCCCGATTCACCAACAGTCGTGAGCTAATCTCACTTGACCATTCATCACATCGCGGATCAACATTCCGCAGAGAGCTCTGGACTGAGAACGCATGACTACGACGATGGCCACCCCCTGGTCGACCGCCGCCTTTGAAGAATTCCTCGCCTCGCGCAATGAACCCGCATGGCTCATCGATCGGCGGCGACAGGCGTTTGCGGCGTATCAGGAATTGCTGAAGAAGCCGCTTGATCCGGAAGAGTTCAAGCGAATCGATCTCCGCGCGCTGCGGCCAGAGAAGTTCTCACTGGCTGCAACGGAGTACACCGCGCCGCTCGCGACGTTGATGGCGAACCGTGCGGATTTTGGCGGCACAGTCTCGCACGTCGATGGCCGGGCCGTGGCCAGTCAGTTGCGGCCGGAGCTGGCCGCTAAGGGCGTCATTTTCGGTTCGTGGGAAACGGTGCTGGCGACCCGTCCGGAGATCCTGCAAGCCATAGAGCGCGCCGTTCCGGCAGACACCGATCGCTTCTCCGCCTGGCATACGGCGTTCTGCACCGGCGGAACAGTGTTGTTCGTCCCGCGTAACGTGCAGGTGGAAGTGCCGCTTTACAGTTTGATTGGACTCGCGACCAACGGCGCGGCAGACCTGAGCCACACGCTCGTCGTTCTCGAAGAAGGTGCTTCCGCAACGCTGCTGGAAGAAACCGCGTCGCTCGATCCGAATCATACCGGACTGCATGTGGGAGCCGTCGAACTACTCGTCGCGCCGCGGGCCGTGTTGCGATACGTGCAGCTTCAGAACTGGGGCGAAAAAGTCTGGCATCTCGCCCATCAGGCCGGCCGCGTGGCCAATGATGCCTCGCTGCAATGGACCGTCGGCGGTCTCGGGGCGAAGGTCGCCCACATTCATCAGGACATTCACCTCGATGGCAAAGGGGCCGCGGCAGAAGTTAACGGGGTCACCTTTTCGACCGACAAACAGATTCACTCCTACTACACGCAGCAGGGCCACCATGCCCCCAACACCCGCAGCGACTTGCTCTATAAAGACGTGATCCGTGACCGGGCTCGCATCGTTTGGCGGGGCATGATTCAGGTCGATGTCGATGCCCAGAAGACCGACGGGTATCAACGCAACGATGCCCTGATGCTCAGCGATGCTTGTCGAGCCGACCTCATTCCCGGTTTGGAGATCGAAGCCGACGATGTCCGCTGTACTCACGGGGCAACCGCTGGACGCGTTGATGAAGAACAACTCTTCTACTGCATCTGCCGCGGGATCAGCCGGAGCGAAGCGATGCATGTGATTGTCGAAGGCTTTTTCCAGCGGGTGTATGACCGCATTCCGGTCGAGCTCGTAAGAGAAACGCTCAGCCACGCGGTGCAGAAGAAACTCGGAATCGACGGTTAGTCGCTTGCACGCATTTTAGACTATTGGCAAACCATGACTGCGATGATGGAACTAATGGCCGCGATCGATGAACTCCCGGTGGGGGCGCGGAAGTCGATTTTTGTCGATGATGTCCCGGCGCTGTTAATTCGGGTTGCCGACGAATACTTCGCGATCGAGGACGTTTGTTCGCACGATGGTCAACCACTGACCGACGGCCCGGTGCAAGCGGGGCAAATTACCTGCCCGCGGCACGGCGCCCGGTTCGATCTCCGCACGGGCAAGCCGATGTGCATGCCGGCCACTTCACCGATCAGCGTGTTCGCCGTGGAATGCCGGGCCGATGGGATTTACGTCGGTCCGAAAGAGAGCGCATCAGCCTCGTCCGCGGCCGCAGTGGCCTCGACTGTTGTAACATCGGGAACGACGCAGACGGCTTCCTCGAACGCGAGCGCTGTGGCCCGCGAAGCGCAAGCGAATGGGGATGTTGATGATGGCGCGATCATTGATGCGCTTCGACAAGTCATCGACCCGGAATTGATGATCAACATTGTCGATTTGGGCTTGGTTTACGCCGTCAATCATGGTGAGAAGAAAATCCAGATTGACATGACGCTCACCAGTCCCGCGTGTCCGGCCGGACCGCAGATTGTGCAGCAGGCCAAGATGGTCCTCGAAAAGCTGCCCGGGATCGAGGAAGCGCAGATCAAGCTGACGATGTCGCCGCCGTGGACGCCGGACCGGATGACGGACGAAGCCCGCGATCAATTGGGCATTTTTTAAATCGTCCGCGGTTCTTTGTCAGTTGTCCACGGTGAAGGACTTTGAGATCGCTGCTCGCGGTTTCGCGTCTCGCGCTGGTATCACCGCATGCCTGCCAGCTTCCGTCATCCCGTGCTGGCGCTGCGAACTGGTTTGGGAAAATGAGATTGCGAAATCGCGCGCGATCGGTGCATACTGCTGGCGCGTGATTTCTCCTCTCTGTCGCTCGTACGGGAACCTCATCATGGTGCCTTGTCCCGATTGTGATGGCGGCTCGTTGTCGTCTGTGTCGCGTCGTCAGTTCGTAAAAACCGTCGGTGCGACCGCCGCCGTGGTGAGCGTTACTCCGATGCTGGCTCGCGGCGATGACTCGACCGGCAAGCCAATGCCTGAGAATCTCGTCAAGACATTGTTCGATTCACTGACGCCGGAACAGAAAGAAGAAATCTGTTTCGACTGGGACCACAAGGACGATCGTGGTCTGCTGCGGATGCACGTCTCGAACAACTGGAGCATCACCGAGAAGAAGATTGGTGACAGCAACTTCTTCAAGAAAGATCAGCAGGACATGATCGAGGCCTTGTTCTGGGGTCTCTACAATCCCGACTGGCATGACCGCATCAAGAAACAACTGCAGGACGATGCCGGTGGCTACGGCAAGCAGCAATCGATTGCGATGTTCGGCACACCGGGTTCGGGCAAGTTTGAATTCGTAATGACCGGCCGTCATCTCACCATCCGTTGCGATGGCGACAGCACCGAGCACACCGCATTCGGCGGACCGATCTTCTACGGTCACGCGGCGAAAGACTTCAACGAAGCTCCGGACCATCCGGGCAGCGTGTTCTGGGATCAGTCCAAGAAAGCCAACGCTCTGTTCCAGATGCTCGATGGCAAGCAGCGGGATGTGGCCCTCATCGAGAAGGCCCCACCCGAAAGCCAGGTCCACTTCAGCGGCAAGTCGAAAGTGATTCCCGGTCTGCCGATTAGCGAATTGACGGCCGATCAGAAAGCACACGCACAGACGGTGCTGAGCACGCTGCTCGAACCGTATCGCACTTCGGACCAGGCCGAAGCACGGAAGTGCCTCGAAGCGCAGGGCGGGCTCGATCAATGCCGCATCGCCTTCTATCAATCGGGCGATCTCGGCAATGACAAAGTCTGGGACATGTGGCGGATCGAAGGTCCGTCGTTCGTGTGGCACTACCGTGGGGCGCCGCACATCCACGTGTGGGTCAACGTCGCCGACGATCCGTCGGTGCAGATCACCACGCGCGGATAAGCCGGACTGCCAAACGATGCAGAAGCCCGGGATCAATTTCATCCGGGCTTCTGCTCTTGGCAGCGCTCGCCTCTGGCGGCACAATGCCCCCGTTGTGTTCAATCGGCGGAACGCGTTGCTTCATTCTGCGAACACGGCTGCGGCTCGAACAGCAGCCGAGTGGCTCCAAAGGACGAACTGAGTGACGTCTTCCCAATCCGAAACTTCGTCGACCATGCCCTGGTGGTCGAAGCTCGTGCGTCCACTCTGGACCGATTCCTGCAGGAAATTTCTTGCCGGCGAGATCCCCGTCGCACTGCATCAATCACTGGTCTGTGGCGACGATCTGGCCGATCAGGTGGCTGCGCTGCAGACACGGCCTCAATGGGCTTTCGGTGTCCTGCGAAAGCGGCTGTGGCAATTCGGACTGCAACGTTCGGCCGAACTGTTTCATCGTCGGAACATTACGGTCTCGTCGCTGAACTGGGCCGGTGGCTTTACCGGTTCCCTCGGTTTTCAGTTTCGCGAAGCGGTGGACGACGCCTTGTCGGCCCTGGAAGAAGCGGACTGCATCGGCACCCGCACGCTGGTGATCGCGCCGGGTGGGCAAGGGACGTTCACGTATCGCCATGCGCGACGAATGGCCATTGACGGCGTGCAGCGTTTGCTCGCCCCCGCGGCCGATCGACGCCTCCGTTTGGCAATCCTCGTAGATTTGGGAACAAAAGCCTCGCAACGCTCGTTGATTCAATCGTGGACCGCCGCTGCGGAATTCCTCGAAGACATTGGCGCTCCGCATGTCGGATTGGCCGGTCCCCTTCCCACAATTTCATCCCTCGCAACGGGATCCCAAGCCTGGGAGGCCTGTGCGGCAAAACTGTTCATTGTGACATCGCAAGCGGAACCGGGTAGCGTAGGACGGCAAAGTCTGGGATCTGGTCCAGCCGATGTCGCGACGGTCTTCGCGCGGCTGAAATCGGCCGGATTTCGCGGAACCTGGGAGTTCGCTTCACCGACGTGTGCTGCCCCCTGGTGGAACGGTCGCGAAGCATTGCTGCACTGCTGCTCATGGGTGAATACGGTGTCTCGACAACTGTCGCGGGTCCGCGCGGGGTAGCGGACCGTTGCGGCATTGGGCACAATACAGGAAAGAAAGACGGCCGACTTGCCTTCTCGACGGAGATCGCTGCCGAGGACGCCTTTCCAAGACTGCCCCCGCTTCCCTCCTGCCGGTTAGCCCGCCCATGTCCCAAGACTGGTACACGCTCGACGAACTCTCGCGGCAACTGGGTCGCGACCGCCGTGAAATCGAGAAACTGGTGCACCGTGGACGAATTCCAGGCCGCAAGATTTCCGGAGACTGGCAGTTTCATCCGGCCGAGATCACCCATTGGCTCGAGCAGGAAATGCGCGAATACACCGACCGCGAACTCGCGCTGGTCGAGCAAACCCATCGCTCGGGCGAAGTCAACGATGCGTCACCGGTCGCCAGCTTGTTGACACTCGAAACGACGCAGGTTCCACTCAACGCGCGAACCAAACGTTCCGTTCTGGAAACGCTGGTCGAAGTCGCCGGACGGACCTGGCAGATTTGGCAACCCGCCGCGATTCTTGCCGCGCTACAGGAACGGGAAGCCGTCTTGTCGACTGCGTTCGATAACGGCGTTTCAATTCCTCACCCGCGGAATCCGTTACCCGATGCGGTGGGACAGTCGGTCATTGCGTTCGGTAAGACCTCGTCCGGAATTGCCTTCGGGGCTCCCAATCGCGGACTGACGGATATGTTCTTTCTGATCCTGTGCCGCGATTCCCGCACGCACCTGCAAGTGCTGGCGCGACTCGGCCGCCTGATGCAGACGCCTGGCTTTCTCGATAAATTGCGGGCGACCGAAGATTCGGTTACCGCATATGAGACGATTGTCGAGGCCGATCAGCACCTTTTGGTGTGAACAGAACCGCCATGTCCACCATCGATGCCATCGCCTCTCCGTCGCCTCTTGCCGTTCCTGCTCCGAACGAAGGCTGTCCGCCGCCATTGCGTTGCCGCGATGTCTGGCGAAACGTGCATGAACAAGCCTCCGTCTGGGAACGAGCTTCCACACGCGGTGCCACGCTGTCGGGCTGGACGCTCGGTCGTGGACCAACAGTGGTCTTCATTGCCCCCTTCAGCGGATCGGCCGATCTCTTTGCCCTCGTCGCCTGGCTGCTGCGGGACGAAATTCGTTCGATTGCCGTGCAATGGCAATCGACGGGGCAATCCCGTTCGCCGGCCGACTTCGCTCACGATGTCTGGGATGTAATCGATCACGACGGTTCAGAGCCGGTTTCGCTCTACGGCACGAATTGGAGCGGTGCCGTTGCCCTGGAAGCCGCCCGTTTGCGGCCCGATCGTGTCGAAACAGTGTTTGTACAAGACGGGTTCGTCCAACGACGACTCAGTCTCGCCGAGCGTGGTTTAGCGAACTTGGCATTGTGGTCGAGACGGTCGTTGTCCGAGTGTCCGAATCGCGAGCGTGTGCAGATGTTGAACCATCGCCGCTGGTTCCCGCCGCTCGATCCGGAGCGCTGGTCTTGTTTCCTGGAGACGACCGGTCGCAATCCGGTATCCGTCTTGGCCCGACAAGGTTTGGCCTGCAAAGGGGTCGATTTCCGACGGGCATTCACGAACTGGACGGCTCCGACTTGGCTCATCAGCACGGAAGGAGCCGGTCCGCGAGCCCATCAACACCATGCTGAACTGCAGGCCTGCCTGCCGAGTGCGAAGACCGAATGGATGCACACCACGGGGACGCACGCGAGCTTTACGCATCCGCACCGCATCGCGAAATTCCTGCGGCAGGCTTTGGGGGTAAATCCCTCCCCGGCCGCCACCCCCGTGGAACGTTGCTGTAGCGGGGCCGACGCGTGTGAGTCGAACGAACAACCGACTGGAAACCGATGACGATCGAACTCCCCGAACCGCTAGACGTGATCGCCGTCGGGGCACATCCCGACGATGTCGAAATCGCGGTGGGGGGAACGCTGGCTCGGCTGGTTCAACAAGGCTACCGCGTCGGCATTATCGATCTGACCAACGGTGAGCCGACCCCCGGCAGCCCTTCCCCGGGGCATCGCCTCGAGGAAGCCCGTTCCGCCGCCGCGATCCTCGGCATCCATGTTCGTAAAACGATGACGCTGCCCAATCGTTGCCTGTTCGACTCCTTCCTGGCACGGATTGAACTGGCCCGGTTGTTTCGGTTGTATCGGCCGCGGATTGTGCTGGGAATTGCCGGCAAGACGCCGATGGCCTCTCCGGATCACTGGCAGGCGATGCAGATTACCGATGCCGCGGTCTTTTACTCCCGGCTGTCCAAATGGGATGACGAGTTTGGCGGTCTCCCGGTTCATACCGTCCCGCGGCAATTGTGGTATCCCCTCGGCTTTGGAATGACCGATCTTCCCCAAGGGGGCGGCCAATTCGTTGTAGATATTTCCCAGTCACTTTCGTTAAAATTAGAGGCGATCCGCGCTTACGCTAGTCAATTCCCTCCCGGCAAAGAGCGGGTCTTTCGGCTGGTGGAATCGCAAAATCGATTGTGGGGCACGACCGCGGGATTCGAGGCCGGCGAGCTGGTGATTTGTTCCACCACGCTCGGCGTCAGCGATCTCGTTCGCACGGTGTGCCCCGATTGACCCTCGCTGTGAATGTCCCATCCTGAGCGCGCGACCGCGGATAAGAATTTCATGACCAAGCTACGCACGGGTCTGGTGAGCATCACCGGTCGCTTCCGCGATAACAACGAAGACAATGCCTACGTCGATCCGCAGAACCGCTTCTTTCTCGTCGCTGACGGCATGGGGGGACAGTCTGCGGGGGAGCGGGCCAGCGCCTTGGCGATGGAAATCATTCCGCAAAAGTTGAACTCGCTCGACTTCGCCAAAGCTGCGCCGGACCAGGCCGTCCGGATGATCAACGAAGCCGTCGATCAGGCCAACACCGAGATCATCGCGCTCGGTGAAGTCGATTCCAAATTGAAGAACATGGGCACCACGATCACGTTTCTCGCCCATGTGAACGGCACGTTCTTTGTAGGCGGCGTCGGTGACAGCCGCACCTATCTTCTGCGCGACGGCAAGTTCGAGCAACTGACGACCGATCATTCGTTGGTGCAAGCCCTCATTGAAGCCGGCACACTCACGCTGGAAGAAGCCGCCACGCACCGGTATCGCAACGTGTTGTACCGCTACCTTGGGACAAAAGAAGGCTACCTCCGGCCGCGCGAAGGCCGTGAGGAAACGAAACCCAAACAGATTGCCCCCCTTGTCGGCGACCGTTATGTCCTGGTGACCGACGGCGTCACTGGCGGCTGTTCCGATGAACTGATGGCGTCGATTCTCGCCGACGGCAACGACCCCCAAGCCATCGCCGATGACATTGTCCACGCCGCGGAAGACGGCGGATCCAAAGACAATATCACGGCGTTGGTGGTCTTCGTGGAAGCCTGACGGATACACGGCAATCTCCCGTGCTTAACCGTCGTGCAGATCGCTGAGAAATCGGGCACGCAGACCGTCAAAACGGCTTGGAAAGCACGCTTTCAAGCTGGTACGTCGTTTGCCATACCATCCTTGCGGACATCACCCCGCGAGGTGCCGAGCCGTGATCAACGCTGCCGATTTTATTGTGAAGACGTTGGGATCGTGCCGCGTCGATTCGCCCATGGCACCGCTGCTCGCCGCCCGGAAGCAGTCGATCAATAATGTCGACGAAACGGACCGTGTGCTGTTCGACGACATTGCCTCAGCCGCCATCTCGCGCGCAGTGCCTGCTCACGAACTTCCTGGCTTTGAACCAGCCGGTCCGCGCAAGAAGCTGTATTTCGATCCATCCAAGACGCGGGCCGGAATCGTTACCTGTGGTGGCCTGTGCCCTGGTTTCAACGATGTCATTCGCGGCCTGGTTCTAGAGCTGAGTTTCCGCTACGGCGTGAAGAAGATCTTCGGCTTCCGCAACGGCTACCAGGGGTTCATCGCCCGCCACGGCCACCCGGTAATGGAACTGACACCGGAAATCGTCAGCCCGATCAACGAAGATGGCGGAACCATTCTGGGAACCTCCCGCGGCCAGCAGGATCCCGTCGATATTGTCGACTGTCTCGAACAGCTCGGCATCAACCAGTTGTTCGTGATCGGCGGCGATGGCACTCTCCGCGGCGCGCTCGCCATCAGCAAGGAGATCGCCGAGCGCGGGCTCAAAATCGCTGTCGTCGGCGTTCCCAAGACGATCGATAACGACATCATGTACATCGACCAGAGCTTCGGCTTTCAGACCGCGTTTTCGATGGCGACTGAAGCCATTCGCGCGGGCCATGCCGAAGCCGACTCGTCTCCCAATGGTATCGGTCTCGTGAAGGTCATGGGCCGGCATTCGGGGTTCATCGCCTGCTATGCCGCCCTTGCCAAGAACGATGCCAATTTCGTGCTGATTCCCGAGGTTTCCTTTCGGTTGGACGGACCGCAGGGATTGTTAACGGCACTCGAAGATCGACTGAAACGGCGCGGACACGCGGTGATTGTAGTAGCCGAAGGGGCCGGTCAATCACTGCTGGACGAATGCCCGAAAACCACCGATGCGTCCGGCAATGCGAGACTGGGAGATATCGGGCTGTTTCTCAAGCAGAAAATCTGCGCCCACTTCGCAGGGATCGGTGTTGAACTGAATCTGAAATACATCGACCCGAGCTACCTGATCCGCAGCGTCCCGGCGAACCCGTTCGATAGCGTGTACTGTCTGCGCCTCGCTCACAATGCGGTGCACGCGGCGATGAGCGGCCGCACAGAAATGGTCGTCGGCCGCTGGCACGGCCGCTTCGTCCACGTCCCCATCCCGCTCGCCATTCGCGAACGCAATACCGTCGACCCCAACGGGGATCTGTGGATGTCGGTCCTCGAATCAACCGGCCAGCCGCCCTCATTCGATTGAGACCCGCCTGCTCCACGCCCCATCCCTAAACGCAGAAACCCCTCGTTTCCAAGGGGTTTCTCGAACTTCAATGGGCGATATAGGACTCGCCCCCCACTTTCTCTAGCTCGAAAACCGCAAAATCACAGGCTGACGACGTGCCAAACGACACGCGCCGTGTTTTGACTGCCATCATGGTGGACTCCGACCCCGGTTACGACGATGCCCTGCGGCGATTGCTCACCGTCTGGCCAATTCTTTCCAGTGCGGATCGGGCGGAATCGCGCTGTCAGCGACACCCATCTGCTCCTCATTAAATCCGACATCGTCGGATCAAGGCTGGTTTGAGGACTCTGGCGGACGCATGGCTGATCCGCAGCCAATTCGGCTCTACGTCGAAGAGGTCCGAACCAGGCACCTCGGAATCTACGATCTGTGCCAGGGAAAGGGAGGTTTTCTCTGTGAATTGCCTCCTGATGTTGGGTAGTCTGTCCGTTCTGTAACAAACTTGTTTTTGGACAGCGGTGGTGGATTGTAGGCGATGGTCATTGAGCCTCGTGGATGATTTGCCGCGGCTCAGCGATAGATCGTCTCTGCAATACACCTGAGGCCGTGGTGCGTTTGGGTGATCCAATCTTAAGAAAGTCGGCTACGATGAACTTGCTTCAGAACATCATGGCGGTCTTGCGACAGAAATGGACTCCGCAGCGGCGATCATCTGCGCGGAGACAGACACGTTTGTCACGGTTGGAACCGCTTGAATCTCGCCGATTGCTGGCGGCGGCGTTTACGGAGTTTGTCGATCCGAATCCGGCGGCGGGGAATCAATTTGGATCGACGGTGGTGGCGCTGAGCACCGGGAATGTGGTCATCACCTCGCCCTACGACGATGCGGGGGGAACGGACGCCGGCGCCGCCTACCTGTTCAACGGGGCGACCGGAGCGCTGATCAGCACGCTGACCGGTTCGCACGCCGACGACAACGTCGGGTCTGGCGTCATCGATCTAGGCAACGGAAACTTCGTGATCTTGAGCGCATTCTGGGATGACGGCATCGCGACGGATGTCGGGGCGGTCACCTGGGGGAGCGGTGTCACCGGGGTCAGCGGGATCGTCAGCGCAGCCAACAGCTTCGTCGGCAGCACCGCAGACGATCTCGTCGGAGATGGCGGCATCGTCGTCCTCACGAACGGCAACTATGTCATCAGCAGTCCGACGTGGGATGACGGCCTCACCGCCGATGTCGGGGCCGTCACCTGGGGGAATGGCGCGACGGGCAGCGCCGGGGTGGTGAGCAGTGCCAACAGTCTGATCGGAAGCACGGCGTTCGATTCCGTTGGCGACGGGATTTTCATGCTCACGAATGGAAATTATGTCGTGACCAGCGAGGCTTGGGACAACGGCGTCGCCATCGACGCCGGCGCCGTCACCTGGGCCAACGGCACGACGGGCCTGGCGGGGGTCGTCAGCACGACGAACAGTCTCGTCGGCAGTACCACGGATGATCAGATTGGGAACAACGGTGTTGCCGCCCTGAGCAACGGCAATTACGTCGTTCAAAGCCAGGATTGGGATCGTGGCGCAATCGTTGATGCGGGTGCGATCACCTTCGCCGATGGCACCACCGGGATCACGGGGGCGATCACCGACACGAACAGTCTCGTCGGCAGCACTGCCGGCGATCGTCTCAGCAACGGCGGTCTCTTCAAACTCACCAATGGCAACTTCGTTCTCTGCAACTCCCGGTGGGACAATGGACCAATCGTCGATGCCGGGGCCGTCACGCTGGTGAGTGGCACGACCGGGATCACCGGCATGATCTCCGCCGCCAACAGTCTCGTCGGCGATTCCGCCAACGATGACATCGGGGTAGGTGGCATTACAGTGCTGAACAACGGCAACTACGTGATCCGCAGTCCCAAATGGGATGATGGGGTTACCATCAATGCCGGTGCCGTCACCTGGGCCAATGGGACCACCGGCATCACGGGTTTCATCGATAATACGAACAGCCTCGTCGGTGTCACGGCGGAAGACAACGTCGGCTTTTATGGCGTCGCGTCGCTGTCCAACGGTCACTATGTGATCAACAGCCCGTTCTTCGATGATGCCACGAACTCCCGAATCGATGTCGGCGCGGTCACGTGGGGGAATGGAGCGGGAGGAACCGTCGGAACCGTAAGCGCGGCCAACAGCCTCATCGGCAGCCACGCGGACGATCAAGTGGGCGTCGGTAGCATCACCCCGCTGACGAACGGCCATTATGTGGTCAGCAGTCCGTACTGGGACAACGACACCGTCGTCGATGCCGGCGCCGCAACCTGGCTCAACGGCACAGCCCCCTTCAGTGGAGAGATCAGCGCGACCAACAGCCTCGTGGGGACTCAGATGGACGACCTTGTCTCCCTGTACGGGGTCACGGACCTCGCCAACGGGAACTACGTCGTCATTAGTCCGAACTGGGATGATGCCACTGGTCCTGTCACGAATGTTGGTGCCGTGACCTGGGGGAATGGGGCCACGGGAACCAGCGGCGCGGTGAGCAGCACGAACAGCCTCGTCGGCAGCACTGCGGAGGATCGGGTGGGACTCGGCGGCGTCACGGCGCTTCCCTTCGGCGATTACGTCGTCAGCAGTTACTATTGGGACAACGCGACCGCGGCCAATGCCGGAGCGGTCACGTTCGGCGATAAACTCGCCGGGATCACAGGCGCGGTCAGCGAGGCCAACAGCCGCGTCGGCAGCACGACGGACGATACCGTCGGCATCGGAAGCATCACCGTTCTTCAACACAGCTACTACGCGGTGCTGAATCAATCCTGGGACAACGGCGCACTGGTGGATGCGGGCGCGATGACCTTCAGCCTGGCCGGCAACGGCGACGCCGGGACCATTGACGGTACGAACAGCGCACTTGGTCTCGCTGATTTCTCAGGACTGCAATTCCCCATCGTTGTGGATGATGTCAACAACACCTTCATGGGCAGTTTCATCAACGAAGGGGGCGGACATGTTCGTGTCGGATCGCAGGATTCCGGTTTTGCCAATGTGGCCCCCACCGCGGTGACGTTGCAGAATACGACTACATCTCTGGCGGAGAACACGAGCACGGCAACGCGAATCATGGTCGCCGACATCGTCGTGACCGATGACGCCCTCGGAATAAACACACTCTCCCTCGTGGGCACGGATGCGGACAGTTTTGAAATTGACGGCGGCGTGCTCTATCTGAAAGCGGGTACGACACTCAACTTTGAATCGCAAAACAGCTATTCCGTCACCGTCAGCGTCGATGACTCCACCGTGGGAAGCACGCCGGATGCCACCGTCGATTTTACGTTGACGGTCACGGATGTGAACGAGCTCCCCGTCATCGGCGGTGCGGTGGCCAATCAGCCCGTCAACGACAATGCGACCATCGCCCCGTTTGCCTCGCTGACAGTGACCGATCCCGATACACAGGCCATGTCCGTGATCGTGCGAATTTCCAACGGAGTAGTCCGCGGGGATTTTACCGCGGCGTCAACGGCCGGGTGGACACAGACCCTCATCGGCAACAACATTCAGTATTTTCGGACCTACAGCCCCGCGGCGAATATCGGAGACACCGTTCAAGCTGCGGTCCGTGCATTGGTCTTTCAGCCACGCAGCAATGCCATCAACTCCAGTACCTTTGAAGTGACTGGCTTCACGGTGACTGTCGGCGATGGCGTCGCGACACCGGTCTCGAACACCGCGACCACCGTCGTGACCACCAGCCTCAACGATGCCCCGGCAATCAGTGGGGCCAATGCGAATGTCTCCGTGAATGACACTTCGACGACCAACCCGTTTAGTGCACTGACGGTCACCGATCCCGACACGCAGAAAATGCTTGCCAAGGTGACCGTTCTTAACGGTGCATACCGCGGCGACTTCACTGCGGCATCGACGGTGGGCTGGACACGAACGGTTATCGGCAACAGTTTTGTTTACTCTCGATTCTACAGCCCGCAAACAAACATCGGAGCAGTCGTGCAGGTCGACATTCGAACGCTCGTGTTCCAGCCGCGCGTTGATGCGATCGACCCCGGCTCGACCGAGGCCACGGCGTTCGCGGTCTTCATCAACGACGGGATTGCGAACATGGCGGATGGCACGACGACGGTCATCACCACCAGTCTTGAAAATGCTCCCACCATCGGCGGTGCCGTTGCCAATCAAGCCGTCAGCGATGACGCCACGATTGCCCCATTTACAACGCTGACCATCACGGACATCGATACCCAGAACATGCTTGCCAAGGTGACCATTTCCAACGGTGTTAACCGCGGAGATTTCACCACGGCTTCGACCGCGGGTTGGACGCGGACGGTCACAGGCAACAACATCACGTACCACCGTTATTACAGCTCGACGGCCAGCATTGGTGCGACGGTCCAATCGGCGATTCGAGCGTTCGTCTTCCAACCGCGAAACAACGTCCCGATTGGCACGACGGAGACGACCCAGTTCACGGTTTTCGTCAACGATGGCATCGTCAACATCGCCAACACTCAAACCACCGTCATCACCACCGGCGTCGCCCCGCGTCCCGCCGTTGCGGCTCGTGTCCTTCCGCCATCGATCCTCGACGACGACACCACCACGGTCTTGATCCCTAGATTTACCAAACCACGCACAAACCGACTGACACTGTTATTGAAGAAAGTACGGTAAGACAAGACAGAACCTGACTGTCCGGCAATTGAGCGGTACCTCAGAGTGCCGACACGGTCGCCGAAATCGCCCTGCAGTGATTACTCGCCATCCGGCCGAAGTTGTGCACCGACGACCAGCAAGCGCTCGCCGATCAAGCGACACCCTTGGCCGGCATGAATCACGGCATCGGCTTTCGGCACGTTGGCTCACCTCGGTGCCAGTCTGTACACTCGGACGACATTTTCGCTGTTCCGCGGGTTGCCGTTCCGTCTGTCGAAAGCGCTGTCGTCGATGCCCGCTGTTCCCCGAACTCCGACAGCATCTGGACGACTTGCACACGCTGGCTCCCATCAGCATGGTCTATGTTCTCGAATCGCTTCGACAAACGGGTAAGAATCCCGCAGAGTGCAATTTGACGACACAGGAACGAATTATCGAACGGGCGGGTGTAACAGCATGGCCGAAGCTATGGCACAACCTGCGAAGTTCCCGGCAGACGGAACTGACGGAAGATTTTCCGGCTCATGTGGTCTCGGCTTGGTTAGGCAACAGCGAACGCATCGCCACACAGCACTATCTGCAGGTGCTCGATTCTCACTTCGACAAAGCGACGCGTCAAACGACGCGCACCGTGCCGGAACCCATGCGATTGGATGTGCATGGAGTTCATAAAAACGAAGAAACCCCTTATTTTCAAGGGGTTTCCGCGTTGGGAATGGGCGATATAGGACTCGAACCTATGACTTCCATCTTGTAAGGATGGCACTCTAACCAACTGAGTTAATCGCCCGAGGATTGCCGTGATGGCTGGACACATTCTAGCCGTCGGTGGGACGAAGGGGAACCCGTCTCGACCGTCGCGTGATGGACTTTCAATCCGACACAACGTACCTTTGCGATGTTCGGTGAGATAGAGAAATGTCGAATGTCGAAATCCAAATGTCGAAAAGGGGATTGTTTCGACTCCCCTTTCGACATTCCGCCTTCCTCATTCGACATTCAGGATGCGCAGCGACCACTGAATGTTGAAAATTGGATAACGCGGCATGTGGGAACGCCTGGCAACGCTGGATCGACGCTGGATTTTTCTGGCGATGGCGCTGGCGGTGGCGATTCCGATTCTCATCGACCGCCCGTTTCCGGAAACGCCGACGCCCCAGACAAAAGTCGTCTTCGACACCGTCGAAAACCTGCCTGCCGGTTCACAGATCATGCTGGCGCTCGATTACGATCCGGGCTCAGCCGCGGAACTGGCCCCCATGGCGACCGCGCTGGTCCGCCATTGCTGCCTGAAGCGGCACAAGATGTACTTCCTCACCTTGTGGCCCGCCGGACCACCGATGATCGATCAAAATATCCGCGACATCATTAAAGACGAGTTCGCCGACGCGAAACTGGTCTACGGCGAAGACTACGTGAACCTCGGTTTCAAGCCCGGCAACGAAGTGGCGATCAAGCTCGTCGCCAATGATTTACGGAAGCTGTATGCCACCGATATCGCTGGGACGAATCTCGACGACATGCCGATGACGAGAAACATTAACAACGTCCGCGACATGGACCTCGTCGTCAATATCTCGGCCGGTTATCCCGGTGCGAAGGAATGGGTGCAGTACGCGGGGACGCAGGGAAAACTACGGCTCGCCGTCGGTTGCACCGGCGTGCAATCCCCGCAGATGTATCCGTACTTCCCGGATCAGGTGATCGGCATTCTCGCGGCAATCAAAGGGGCCGCGGAGTATGAAGCCGCTCTCGGTGCGAAGTATGAACAGTACCGCGATCCGACGAAGACCGTCGCCATTAAACGCATGGCCCCGCAACTGGTCGCCCACTTGTTAATGGTCGGATTGATCATCCTCGGGAATGTGGTGCATTTCACGACGAAGCGGAACGCCGGAAGGGGGGCTGGACGATGACGCGCGAAGCGAAAATCGGCTACGGCTTGCTGCTCGTCGGTGTCTTGCTGCTGACGGCGAAAGGGCTATTCTCCGACCGCGGCCTTGCCAAAGTCTATGTGAAGCCCGACCGCGTGGCGGCCTCGGGGGCGGCAATCACCTTTGTCGAAACCAAGGAAGGTGACACCACGGCCGTGTTCAGTCCGATGCGGACGGCGGGCGTGTGGGTCGCGGCTTTTCTGACGTTGGCGATCTTCAGTTACCTGTATCACGACAATGTTTTCTACAAATTGACGGAGGCGATCATCGTCGGCGTCTCGGCCGGGTACACGATGGTGGTGGGTTTCTGGGATTCGATCATTGCGCAATTGATGGTGGAGCTGACGCCCGGGCTGGTTCAACATTGGGCACTGCCGGGCATCGATGCGAACAAACCGCCCGATTGGACGTACCTGTTCCCATTAATTCTCGGCGGCATGCTCTTCCTGCGGTTTGTCCCGAAGGTCGGCTGGCTGTCTCAATGGCCGCTGGCGTTTGTCGTCGGCACGTTTGCCGGCTTGCGGCTGGTACTGTTTCTCGATGCCGATTTCGTTTCGCAGATTCGCAATACGCTGCTGCCGTTGATTGTGCTCGTCGATGGTCGCTTTGACTTTTGGCTGACGCTGCGGAATTGGGGAATCATCGTCAGTTTGCTGTCGTGCCTGATGTACTTCTTTTTCTCGTTCGAGCACAAAGGGGTCGTCGGCCGCGTGGCACGGTTCGGCGTGTGGGTGCTGATGATCGCCTTCGGTGCGTCGTTCGCCTTCACGGTCATGGGCCGCATTACGCTGTTGACGAAGCGGTTCGAGTTTCTGTTCTACGAATGGCTGCGGCTGTGAGTGCAAAAAATGACGAATGACGAAATCCGAATGTCGAATGGATGATGTCTACGCGGGATTTTACTTTCGACATTCCGCCTTCGTCATTCGTCATTGAAGCATGGCTCTATGCTCATCGGCCGCATCAGCATCGCCCATCCTGTCGGTCTCGCACCGATGGAGGAGCACACGAGCCTGCCATTTCGGTTGCTGTGCAAGCAGTTCGGTGCGAGCTTCGTTTGCACGGAACGCATTGATGCCGCCGATGTCGCCAAACGCGATAAACGAGCGCTGAAACTCCTGTCGACGACACCCGGCGAACGTCCGGCGGCGGGACAAATCAGCGGGGCTGATCCCGCGGTGATGGCCGAGGCGGCCCGCGTTGTCGCCGAGCAAGGTTTTTCGATTGTCGACCTGAACTTCGAGTGCCCGATCAAACGATTGCACAATCGCGGTGAAGGCGGAGCGTTGATGGCCGACCCGCCCGCCATCGGTCGGATTGTCGCCGCTGTGGTGAAGGCAGTGGATGTTCCTGTCACATTGAAGATTCGTAGCGGACCGGACGCCGAGCACGAGACCGCGGTCGAGATCGCGCAGCTCGCCGAACAAGCAGGAGCCGGGGCCGTCGATGTCCATGCCCGGAGCGTGGCTCAAGCGTATGTCGGTGGACCAGACTGGTCGGTCATTCAGCGAGTGAAGGACGCCGTCTCATTTCCCGTGTTGGGTAGCGGAGGGATCCGCGAACCGGGCGATGTCGTCCGCTTCCTCAAAGAAACCGGAGCCGACGGCGTGGCCATCGGTCGCGGCTGCCTCGGCAATCCGTGGATCTTTCAGCAAGCCCGGGCCTTGGTTCTCGGCGGGGGGACGATGGCCGCACCAACACACACGGACCGGGCCCGCGTGTTGCTGCAACTCGTTGAAAGCGAGTTCGAGTTCTACGGCAACTATCTGGCTCTGAAACGACTGCCGCGAGTGAGCTGTTACTTTGCGAAGTTCTTGCCGGAATTCCCCGCCTTCCGCGACGCGGTCCAATCGGTGCGGAACTTTCAGGACTTCAAGCGTTTGGTGAGAAGCCACTTCGCATGAATGGGCATAAGGAAGCAAATTGCGCGGGGCGCGAAACCGCAAAGCGACGATTCGATCCTCGGTCTATGAGCCATTGACCATCAACCAGAAGCCACAAAAGGCAAGGGGCCGGATCACTGCGGGTAGTGATCCGGCCTGCGTAGGCAAGAGTGGTGAGGTGTGCAGTGTGGCAGGTGTAGCCCGTCTCCCTCGGGCCGGCAGGTATTTTCGAGAAGACTTGCAAGTTGGCGGGGAGCCAACTTGTTTGATCCAGCGTTGTGGCTTTCGCCATTCCCACCCTATGCACGGACCGTGCCAAGACCGTTTGAATCCAATTCACCGCGACCATCGGATCGCCACAAGTCTTTTCATAAAAAAGCGTTAACAGCAATCAGAAAAAACGGCTCATCCGAAAGGGGCTCTCTGTCCTGCCGGATCGTTGTAACCCTTACAAGCGGACTGGCGCGTAATTTCTACAAATGACAACCTGCGGAGCTGGCACGAACCAGCTCAAAGCCCCTATTCCACCGAGGCCACCCCGACATCCAGTTTCCCCAGAATTGTCATTAAGGGTGCGAACGACGACAGCGGGGCGATGGAATCGTCTTCGGCGAACAGCACATCAGCGAGCTTGATGTGTGTCGCGCCGATGCCACCACGGCCGAGGGTTCCATCGAGTGGAACCCATTTTCCATCCAGTCGGGCTTCGGTCCACATATGACCGCCGAACGCCTGAAGCGATTCGACATACACCAGGCCCACCGCGATCCGCGACGGAATTTGCTTCGCGCGCAACATCGCCGCCAGCAGGACGGCGTGTTCGGTGCAATCCCCTTCGAGGCTGCGGGCCACTTCCCCCGCCGAGGCGAGCGCCGTCGAAAAATTCTTATTGGTCAATTTCTCGCGGACATACTTTTCCATCGCGCGGGCCATCTGAGCCGCATCAGTGAGATTCCCTGCTGCCAACCGGGCATGTTCGATCACGCGCTCATCATCGGATTGCAGGAACCGTGTCGGCTTCAGGTACTCGTCGCCGACTTTCTCTGGCGGGGATGTCGCCGGGATCGGCAACGCGATTACCGTCAACTCGGCGATCTCGGCTCCGGTCGACTTCACGGATTGCGTATCTCCCATCGGCAAGACCTTACTCGGGTTATCGTCGCGAATCGTGATCTTGTAGACGACTTTCTTCGTCTCATACGGCCGATCAATCTTTGCAGTTTTCACTAGCGTGCTGACACCCAGGTCAAGATCGTTCACGGTCAACGTCTTGAGGGCTTCCTCCTTGGACACCGTGTAGGTCGCCATCTCGGTGCCGAGCATGTTGGTCGAACTCTTGATCGTCTGCCCTGTCTTATCAACCCACGCGTTGGTGATGATTCCCGGCAGCAGCGAATTCGCGACTTTGAACTTTTGCAGCGTTGCCGTCTTCCCATCAAGGAGCGACACCGTTTCGGTAGCCCCCGCGGTGACCGTCAGCATGCCCGGCTTGCTGAACTCGGGGAAAAATGCCTCAAAAGACTTCGTTTCACCGGACTTTAATGGCGAAATTCGCAAGAGTCGATCCTGAAACGTTGGCGACTTCACACCTTCCTTCCAAGCGCTGGTCGAGGACTTTTTCTTGCGATCCACCGTGGTTTCCAGTTGAAGTTCTGTTCCCTTCACACGACCGACGGTTTCCGAAGAACTCGCTGGCGGGTTAGCCATGCTGAAGCGGAATTCGAGCAGGTCACCGGCGAGTGTTTCCTCGGAGACCAGCGCTGTCGTCATCTTCAGGACTTGCCCGAACCGCCGAATCTCCATCTTTGTTTCTGCGGACGTATGAACCACCGGTTTACCATCGACTTCACGCGGATCGACCAGCACCCGTGCGTATCCAACGCGCTGTCCGCTCAGAAAAATTGCCTGCCAGGATTCTTCACGCTCGGGAATCGGTAACTTATCTTCCGCTGCGGCATCGTATCCCATAAGCAACAAGCCGAACATCATCCAGCAGGACCAACGGAGCAGTGACTTCACGATGAGTGTCCTTGTAGACCTACGGTATATCCGGCGATGATGCCCCATAGCGCGGTGCGACAATTCAGAGTACGCACCGCAAGAGAAAAGCGGAAGGTGTCCGCGATCCCCGTTTGAACAGTTGCAGTCTCGGTGGCGGGAGTTCACAATAAACAATGAACGTTGATGAGTCTCCGTCCGGAGATTCGTTTCGGTACGATTCCTTCAGTGAGGATGTTCCCATGCGTTGGTGTGCCTGGTCGGTGGCAGTGGTAGGTCTGGTCGCGGCGACCGCGGCCGCTGCAGAATTGAAGTCGGGTCTCGGCAAGGGTGAATTTGTCAATGCGTTCAACGTCGTCGACGTAACCGGTCCGGCGAAGGGTGAAGAACTCTGCTATCGCTGCAAGTACGGCGATCGCCCGGTCGTCTGCGTCTTCACCAAGGAAATGAGCTCGGAAGTCGCCGAGCTCACCAAGGCAATTGACGGCGTCGTCGCCAAGAATGAAGAAGCCCGGATGGCCGGCTTCGTGGTGGTGCTCGACAGCTCCGACAAAGCCGCTGCGGCTTGCAAAGATGCCGCCTCCGCCCAGAAAATCGCCAAGGTGCCGCTGACGACCAGCAAGGAATCGCACGGCCCGGCGAGCTACAAGCTCAATCCGGAAGCCGACGTGACCGTCATGATGTGGGTCGACGGTGCGGTCAAGGTGAGCAAGGGCTTCCAGAAGGGCCAGCTCAAGAAAGACACGATCACGGCCCTCGTCGCCGATACGAAGCAAATTCTGGACTAGTTTTCCGGTTTGCAGTGTGATGATCAATAAAGAGGCCTCGATCACCAAACGGTGATCGAGGCCTCTTTCATTTAGCCCCCGGTTGTCTGCAACCGGGGGTTAAGTGAAATGGTCTACAGCAAATCGCTGGCGAGTTCGGCGAGGGCGCTGCGTTCGCCTTTTTCCAGCGTGATGTGAGCGTAGATCGGTTGGCCCACCATGCGGTTGATGAGATACGTCAACCCGTTTGACAGTGAATCGAGATACGGGTGATCGATCTGTTGAATGTCGCCGGTGAAGACGACCTTCGTGCCTTCTCCGGCGCGGGTGATGATCGTCTTGATTTCGTGCGGCGTGAGATTCTGAGCCTCGTCGACGATGAAGTACGTCCGCTGCAGACTGCGGCCGCGGATGTACGGCAGCGGAGCGACTTCCAACTTGTGATGTTCGAGCCAGTCCTGAATCCGCGTGGTCGGTTCGCCGTCGCCGTGTTGATGCTTGATGACGCCGAGATTGTCGTACAGCGGTTGCATGTACGGATCGAGCTTGGCAGAGATGTCGCCGGGCAGGAAACCGAGATCGCGGTTGCTGAGCGGGACCACGGGCCGCGCGAGCAGAATCTGTCGGTAACGACTCTTGCATTCCAACGCCGCGGCTAGTGCGAGCAGCGTCTTCCCCGACCCCGCTTTGCCAACCAGCGTGACCAGCTTGATGTCATCATCAAGGAGGGCCCGCAGCGCGAAGGACTGTTCGGCATTCCGCGGTGTGATGCCGTACGCTGACACTTTCTCGACGCGGCCGAACGTCTGGTCGGTGGCGCGATACGTGGCGAGAACCGACTTGGATCCGTTCTTCAGCACGAAGTTTTCGTTGGGTCGCGGGGCATCGATAAAATCGGCGGCGGAAATGGGTACGCGGCCGTTATCACGATAGAAGGCGTCCACAAACTCGCTGGGAACGCCGGTGACGAAGCGCTTGCCGGTGTAGAGCTTTTCAAACCCGGCGACTTTGTCGTTCTTATAATCCTGCGCGGGCAGGCCGAGCGCTTTGGCCTTCATCCGCAGGTTGGTGTCCTTGCTGACAAGGAACACACCCCGCGGCGTTTCGTGGGCTTGTAGCGTGAGGGCCACATCGAGAATGCGGTGATCGGGGCTGTCCTGCACGAACGTCTCTTGCAGACGTTTGGAGAACTCGCGGGCCATCACCACGCGGATGCAACCGAGCCCCTCACCGAGCGGCGATCCCTCGACCGAAAGGAGATCGCCGGTGAGCTCATCCAGTTCCCGCAAGAACGCGCGGGCCTGGAAATTGATGTCGTCGTTCCCTTTTTTAAACCGGTCCAGTTCTTCGAGGACCGTAATAGGGATCGCGACATCGTGCTCGTGAAACTTACGGAGGCAACCGGCATCGTGCAGGATCACGTTCGTGTCGAGCACGAACAACTTGCCGAGACTCCGGGATAAATTCATGCAGCCCTCCTTGGCAACCCCCAAGTATGTTGAGGTGTCCCTCCGTGGCACGGGGAGAACGTTACCCCTCACCGCCGATGGGGTCAAGCGTAACCGATCCTGAATACCGCGCGTTCTTGGAATCGGTAACGGAATTCACATTGACACACTCTACGAAAGCCATGACGCCCTTGCTGGCGCTACGGGCTGGTTGGTGCGGCCCAATCGGGAGCACGGCCAATGTGAATCCCCAATTGCGGCATCAGCAGCCAATAGGTGGCGAGCACGATGAGCATAGCGCCCAGCAGGTTGAGCACAAAGCCGTAACGCATCATTTGTGACAAGCGGATCCGGCCCGTGCCAAAGACGATCGCGTGCGGCGGTGTGCTTACTGGAAGCATAAAGCCACAACTTGCAGCCATCGTCGCGGGGATCATCAGCACGCGCGGATCAAGCCCCAATGCGACCGCCGTCCCCGCGATCATCGGCAGCAGCGCGTTCGCCGTCGCCACGTTCGACGTGAGCTCCGATAAGAACGTCACCAGCAAGCAAACCGCGAACAAGATCACCCACAAGGGCTGCCCGTCAATGACATTGGCCAAGGCTTGTCCGCACCATTCGGCGAGACCGGTAACGCGACACGCATCTGCGAGCGCAAACCCGCCGCCAAACAACAGCAGCACACCCCACGGTAGCTTCGACGCGGTTTCCCAATCCATCAGGTGCTGCGTCTGTCCGTCCGCTTTACGTGAAATCGGAATGATGAACATCACCGCGGCAACAATCATCGCCACGGTGGAATCATTGATCCATTCAGCTAGACCTTTGCCGGTGACGCCAAGATGGGTGAGCCAGTGCGTTGCCCAGCGCCCCCAACCGGGAACGAGTACGGTTTCACCGATCATGAAATCGGTCCGGAATAGCCACGCGAAAACCGTGAAGCAGAAGATCCCCGCCATCCACCTCTCGCCGACCTGCATTGCCCCCAGTTCCGTTTGTTGACGACGAAACAGCGAGCGTTCCAAGGGGACGACCCATTGCGGCATGCGGCCGCCCCAAGTCAGCAGCGCCCATGCTACGATGAGAAACAACAACGCGAACGGTGCCCAGACGGTCATCCATTGTCCAGCCGAAATCGCGGGGCCGTCGGGATACAGTCGCCGGAAGACATCGCCGAAGACGAGATTCGTCGGAGTTCCCACGAGCGTCGCCATGCCACCGATGGTTGCGGCGTAACCGATGCCCAACGTGGTGGCGAGTGCCAGGTGCTGAAACGCCGGATCGCGTCGGGCTTCACCGGCATGCCATTCTTCGAGCGCCGTCAGGAGCGCAAGACCAATGGGCAACATCAACAACGTTGCGGCCGTGTTACTGATCCACATGGAAATAAAGAACGTGGCGAGCATCATCCCCAGCACGATGCGGCGGGTGCCGACACCGAGCGCGGAGACAATCGCCAACGCGATCCGTTTATGCAGCCCCCACCGCTCGATTCCCAGCGCGAGAATGAAACCGCCGAGGTACAGAAACGAACTGTCACTGAAGTACAATCCCGCCACAGTCTTGGCCGACTGAATGCCCAACACGGGGAATAGCGCCAGCGGCAACAGGCTGGTCACTTCAATGGCGATGGCCTGCGTCATCCAGCAGATCGCCATGACCGCCGCCACGGCGGCGAGACGTTGACCGGCCGGGTCCATACCGGTTGGCGTGGGACCGAACCAGACCACGCAGAATGCCAGAATTGCCGCAATCCCCCCGGCGCGACTCACCCATAACGGTACTGGTTCTTCAGCGGCGAGCGACGACACGCGCAATCTCAGCACAAGGGGCGACAAGGAATGATCGACGCATGGTGATCATTGTCTCACCGCATGGCAATCGTGGCACAGACATCTTCCCGCTCCATGAGCCGCAAGACACTAGCCGCAGATGCATTTAGAGACACCGAACATCACCGGCAATTTCTGCCGGTTGCCGTACCGTCCACGGGTTGACTACGGGGTGTTTCGCCGCGACCCGAAAGAATTGTTGAAGTTTCCCTTGGCAGACCCGCACGGGGAAATTATAAACCGCGCGACTGATAGCGGTCGGTGGGGTGTCTGCGGGAACAAACACCCCACCACGATGGATCGCTGTCAGGCCTTTCCGATTGCCTCTCTGCTTTTCTGAACCTGATTTTCCATTGATTGCGGTTGCCAGTTGGCTGGACTCCGTCGTCCGGGGATTTTCCTCGAGCGATGTGTCTCCCTCCGGCGTTTTCCGGCGTTCATCGTCGGCGTACGCTCGGAAGCCAACGGTAAGGAGTCGCCGATGAGTTTACGTATCAAGACCCAGGTCTGGGTGGCGTTCGCTTTGTGCGGCGTGATCCCTGCGTGCCACTGTGGTCCGAAGCACGGTTATCTCTCGCAAGCACACTTGCGGACGCAGCAGATGTATCTGCAAAACCGTCAACTGGCCGCCGAGCGGGATGGTTATAGCCAATCGCTGGCCGCGCTCGGCGACGAGAAAACGCGGCTGGATCAGCAGAATCAGGCGCTCAAGGCGAACCTCGATCTCGCCAACCAGCGGCTGAACAATCTCGCGTCGAGCAATGAACAGCTTGAACAGAAGTACAAGAACATTCTGGCATCATCGCGGGATAATCCGCTGACGAACGATCAGATCAAGAAGTTCGAGGGACTGCGGAACAAGTATCCAGAATTCGAGTTCGATCCGGAAACCGGCGTCAGCAAGTTCAACGCCGACCTGCTGTTTGCGTCCGGCAGCGATCAGGTGACGCCGAAGTATCAGCAAATCCTGCAGGAGTTCGCGGCGATCATCAACGCCCCGGACGCCAAGCATCTGAAAGTGCTCGTAGTCGGCCACACGGATGATAAGCCGATCTCTAAGCAACCAACGGCGAACCGGCATCCGACCAACTGGCATCTGTCGACCAACCGGGCCGACGCCGTGGTGCTGACGCTACGAAAAGCGGGCGTGACGGAAGGCCGCATGGGCGCCGCGGGATACAGCATGCATCAACCGGTGACCCCGAATGCGAACGACGCCGCCCGACAGAAAAACCGCCGCGTGGAGATTTTCGTCCTCGCCCCAGATGCCTCGATCGCCGGTATCGACGACGGTCACATGCAGCGGTAACCACGGTTCGATCAACCACATGCCAGAAGCCCAGGGTTTCCTAACCCTGGGTCTCTTTCTGCGCGGAGAACAGTCTCACGCGGATTCCGCTAGTTCCCCCGCGGGTTCGGTCACCACGTCGGCTTCACCGATCGCCTGTTTTCCCAGCGGCGTGAGCTGATAGCGCATGCCGAGTTCGCGGTTCGTCAGATCGAACTTGAGGAAACCAAACGCGATCAGACGGCCATGCACGACGGACAAGGTCGCCGGATCCACCTGGGGAATCTGTGCTGCCCGGGGAATCCAGCCATCAAATTCCGGCGTTGTTGCGCGGGCCGAGACTTGGAAATCCCAGTAATGCCGCAGGGCCGCCTTCCAGGAAGGGTTGCGGCGCAGTTGGTCCAGCTCGAAGTCGTTCATGCCTTCGAGTATCGGACCCGATTAACCGGCGTTCATAATTCATGTTGCGCCCGCGGTGCCATCGGTACAAGCTGCGCGCCCGTACCAATCTGCCTGCGCGGCGGGGTTTGGTCCGGAAACGAGTTCCGGAAGGAACGGCACTCAAGTTTGGCCACACGGGTTGAATCAGCGCGAGGCGCGAAACCGCAAGCGGGGTCGCCTCACATATTCGTCTTGGCATCGACGACATCACCGAGAACCGCGTTCAGCGCTTCGTTCACGATGGAATCGTGTCGGTGGTCCTGCGAATAGACGCGGAAAATGCAGAAGCTCATCGGTAACGCGCGGAACAGATCGTCGTCGTGGAGTTCCTGCGGAGTACCGACGGCGGGATCCAGCAGAAAATTCTGCCCTCCCGCGGGGAGACGACCGCTCGGCCGGTGATAGTGCCGGGCGACATCGATCTTGAGCGGAATTTCCCGCAGCGCAGCCGGCAACCGATCCCGAACCCGTCGCAGAATCAAATCGGGCGCTGAGAAAATCGAAGTCCGTTCGGCCATTCCGGAGTGAAAGTTGAGCGTTTTTTCGGACGCCATCTTCCATTGGACCTGTCGCGATAAAATCTGCCGCCACCGATGCCCCAAGTCACGAAGTTCCGGTTGTGGCGAAGTCGCCCACCGCTGCACATCCACCAGGAATGATGACTCGGTCAAATCGCGATAGGCGCTCAGATTGTCGAGCGGGCTTCCTTGAAACAGATTTTGCATCGTCTCCGCGAACAAGTCCTCCAAGGCGAGATCGAGCGCCCGGACCGTGCGATGGAAATAGACCGTGCGAAACAGATTTGCCCGCGTTTCCACGAAGTTGATCAACGTCGGCAACCCACGGGCATGGATCGTCAGCCCTGCCGAGGTGAAGAACGTGTAGTGCAGAATCCGGTGCAGATCGAACGCGCGGATGTTGTAACCGGTCATGTAGGCATCGCGGAGCACAAAATCCATGTTGTCGACGGTGTAGATGCCGCTGAAGAGGGCGCGCAGCTTTCGTAACCAGTCGGGATGGCCGTCTTCATCCTTTCCACCGCGCTTGGGGCGACGGATCAGCCATGCGATTTGACTCGGTTCGAGCTCTTCCAGAGGTTGCAACGATCCGCGCGGATTGCGGCGGATGCGGCGCAACAGATCACCGAGTTCCTGTTCGATAATCACGCCGCCGATGTCTTCGTGCGTGAGGTTGAACTGGTCGAGATAATGATCGTCAAAGAAGTGCCCGAACGGTCCGTGGCCGACATCGTGCAGCAACGCTGCCATGCGGACGAGGCTTTCCACATACCCCCGCGATGGCACATTCGGACAGACATTCGCCAGCGAGTCGTACCAGTGTTCAATGGCCAGAGAACTGAGGTGCATCGCCCCGAGAATGTGCTGGAACCGCATGTGTTCCGCCGACGGAAAGACCCACCACGCCGTCTGCAACTGGTGAATCTGCCGCATCCGCTGTACCCACGGATGATCGATGATCTCCTGTTCGGCGACTTCCCCCACGGGTAATCCCGCCTTGGCAATGAACGGAATGTACCCGTGAATCGGGTCGTGGGACAAACTCTCATTGACGAAATCGCGTACCATCCGTGACGGCCTCAAACATAGGGATCAACAACCGCCATCGTAGCGATTTCATCGAGCGCTGTTGAGGCGTCCTACCGCGGTGTCCCTCCCACCGGCAGCCGATGGCTGGCGGGGGTCACTGTCCCGGGCTGAAAATAGGGGCTAGACCACGGTCCCGGCAGCCGTTCGCGAATCCCCTGGGCAACGAGTTCCGCCAGGTTGCGGTGTTCGTCGAGGCTCCATTCCGTGGCCTCGGCCGGGGATGTCTCTTCAAAGGCGGCGCGGGCATCGATGCCGGTGACTCCCGTTTGCTTGAGCAACTCACCCAGTGCCGAGTAGAAGGACACGTCGCTCAACGGGGCGACCGGTTCGTCTTCCTGATGGCCCAGATGACGCCCTCGCGACGGGCTGGCCACAATCAACATCCGCGTATGCCGGGATTCGCACCGCGCAAAGAGTTCACGCAGTGGTGCCAAACTCCGCACGATCTGGTCTCGCGGCAGTTCCTCTTTTGATCGGGAACGACTGCTCTCACCATCCGCCGACCATTCGCCCATCAGGCGCTGCCAACCGCAATCGATGAGTCGAAACTCACTCCGCAATCGGGTCACGATGTTCGGGGACTTCGGCAGCGGATGTTCCGGCGGCGAACAACTCACAGGTTGCCCCTGGCGATCGCGGGTCATCCATTTTCGCAGACTGACATCTTGCTGAATGTCTTGCGCATCGATCATCACCAACAGAGCGTCCGGTTGCAGCAACGACACCGTCCGCTCGAAATGAATGAGGGCGACGCTCGGCCCGCCCACCGGCAAGCCGGCATTGACGACCTCGATCGGATAATTCACACCGCTTTGCAACGCGGCTTGTAGTTGAACACAAAACGTTTCCGGTTCCGCGCAATCGGGGGCGATAAGATTCGCATCCCCGAGGCATACGATGCGAAACACGCCTGCCGGTTTGGGGACCGTGACATCACCGCCACGCATTCCCCAGCGGTTGGTACGAAAGACAAAAGGTTCGCCCTCGTCCGGATGCAGCGTGGTTCGATGCAACGGGCGCAATTCCCAACCCGTCACATGCGACGCGACCGCCGCCGGAATGGGGGCGGAATTCTGCGCGGGCGGCGGGGGGCTAGTGATTATCGCGACGCGCAAACCGACTTCCGCGAGAGCGATCAGGGACGCAAGGCCGACGACGGCTCCCAGGCAGCATTTTCCACAGCGGAACACCCAGCGGACCATAGCGACAGCTTCTGCGCTAGCGACATCCTTTCCCTCGCGCGAACGCCAACTGTAAGCGAAGACCGGCGAACAGGGCAAGAGGCATTTCCGGCGCGAAGATGCATTGAATACACTGGATGCAGAGAGTGCCACCCGAGCGAATGAGTCTTTATGCTTTGATCGCGAGCACGGCATCCAATGGTGATTCCGTCACGACGCCTTGAACTTGCGTGAAGCCGTGCTGTTCCAACAGTGCCGAATACTCGGCAAGGGTTCGCTCGCGACCTTCGGTGCAGGTGAGCATGTTCAGATCCTGCATTTGAGCCCATAACGGCCCAGTCTTGTCGTCGCGCAGCAATTTTTCGGCGATGAGAATCCCGCCACCGCTCGGCAGCACACCGGAAATGCGTTGCAGCAATTGGTGGATTTTCGGCGCATCCCAATCGTGCAGGATGCGACCAAGGGCGTACAGATCGGCGGCGGGCAACGGGTCGGTGAAGAAGTCGCCACCAACGATTTGCACGCGCTTTGCGACATCCGTGGTGGCGACCATTTCCGTTGCCAACGGGACAGCGTCGGGAAGATCGAACACGGTGGCCCGCAAGTGGGGATATTGTCGACACGCCGCCACCGCAAGGTGACCGGTCGCGCCGCCGAGATCCACCAGATGCTGGAACGGCGCGAGGCTCACCGCGCGGACCACATGCGGCGAACTGATCACGCCGAAGCCGTGCATCCCCATCAGAAACTCGCGCTTCCGCTCGGGTGTCTGAAAGAAGTGCGAGAAGATCGGGGCATCCCAACCGTAGACCTGTTTCCAACGATGCGTACCCTCGCGGATGGCGTCATCGAGATGCGCCCACAGCCCCCACATCACATCGTTGGAGAAATTCAGATACCCGGTCAATCGCTGTGGACTCGTCGCGGTGAGATACGCGGTCGCTGCCGCAGTATTGTGATAGTGCTCGCCGTCCCAATGCAACAGGCTGAGTCCCACGCACGCATCAAGCAACCGGCGTTGTGATTCTGGATGCGTTCCCAGTTCCGCAGCGACAGCATCCGCGGTTTGCCCACTCTTCGCCAGAAAATCGAACACGCCGAGTTTCAGCGCCGCGAACATCACTTTCGACCGTCGAAACGCCGCGAGAAGCTCGAGCACGACGAACGGATCGGGGTCAGCGACAGGATGCACGGCATCGGCCATTCGGAAGTCTCAGCATGGGACGATAAAACCCGGCCACGAACATCGTAACCGGGTCGTAAAGCAGATGTAGGGTGGCTGTGCCCACCAATTCACGGCAGTCATGGTGGGCACAGCCCACGCTACTTCGTCTCTTTGAACACGGTATCGATCGCCAGCCCCGCGGCGAGCAGCAGCGTCACGAGACCCGTGTTGCCGCTGACTTCTGGAGCGAGCGAGACCACGTAGTTATCCGCCGACGTGAAAAGTTCCTTCGCCATCCCGGCCCACTTCTTGGCCACGGTGCCCCATTCTTTACCTGAGGCACTCAGCAGTTTGAAGTTCCAGCCCTTCCAGTCTCCTTTGACCTCGCCGACCTGCTTGTCGTTGTTGTCGAAGAGCAGGAACCCGCCACCGAGCGAGAGGATTTTGCTCTTGAAGTAACCCATCTGTTCGCCGTCAGCGTTGTTGACAGTGACTTTGGTCCGCAGGAAACCGACACCGCGACGGATCGTGAAGACCACATCGTCGGTGTCGCCTTCGGTGATGACGACCTTCGTGGGCATCAGTTGCTTGTTGATCAGCAATCGCAGAAACGTTACCAGACCGCCGGGCTTTTCTTCCGCCACGCCAACTTTCTCGTTGGTTTCCGGATCAAAGATGTCGTACTTGTCGCAGAGCTTGAAAATCCCGGCGTGTTCTTTGATGAGGTACGTGTTGAGATCGAGCAATGCCATGAAATGATCCCGCGGCATAGGTGACCAAACGGCGACGACGTTGACGCATCGTGATGTTAGCGACCGCGCGGAAACAACTCCACCGAAACCCTGGGAATGCATTCCCAGAGACATTCATGCAGGAGACAGCGTGTTGAACCGCATCGGCACGCCGCGCTCGGCGAGGTATTGCTTCGTCTCGCCGATGGGGTGTGTCCCGTAGTGGAAAATGCTGGCGGCAAGGGCTGCGTGGGCGTGACCCTCGGTTAAGACATCATAAAGATGTTGCGGATGGCCCGCTCCGCCGCTGGCGACGACGGGGATATTCACGGCATCCGCCACGGCCCGCGTGATCGGCAGGTCGTACCCGTTCTTCGTGCCATCGGCATCCATCGAGGTCAACACGATTTCCCCCGCCCCTAACCGTTCAACCTCTTTCGCCCAAGCGACGGCTTCCAGTCCCGTAGGAACACGACCGCCGTTGATGTGGACTTCCCAGAATTCCCGGCCATCTTTCTGCACGCGCTTCGGGTCGATGTTGACCACGATGCACTGGCTGCCAAATTTCAACGCAGCTTCCCGAATCAAGTCGGGATTCGTCACCGCGGTCGAGTTGATCGACACCTTGTCGCACCCGGCTTTGAGCAGCTCGCGAATGTCGTCGACGGTCCGAATCCCCCCACCGACGGTGAGCGGCATAAAGACGACTTCCGATGTCCGTCGGACGACATCGAGAATGATCCCGCGCTGTTCGTGACTCGCCGTGATGTCGAGAAACACGAGTTCATCGGCCCCCTGCTCTTCATATCGAGCCGCGATTTCCACGGGATCGCCTGCATCCCGCAACTGCAGGAAGTTGACTCCCTTGACGACCCGCCCGGCATGCACATCGAGACAGGGAATAATCCGCTTCGCCAACATTTCAGAACATCCAAAGAAACTCGCTTGCGCCTTGCAGAATCAACCAGACCGCGCTCTATCGAATGTCACAATCATCGGAGACATCCAACGCTTCCGACACGCCGCAACTCCTCAAAGTTCGACGAATGCAGTATCGTACCGAATATGGTTGAAATCAGCACGACAACGCCGATAGATCCGCCGCCGTTTCCGCGTCGCGGCACACTGGCGGGGGTGGATCACGGACGGAAGCGGATTGGGTTAGCCGTCTCGAATTCCGACCAGACGATGGCCATGCCGGTCAGCACGCTCGACTCCAAGTCGCGCGTGCATGACGAACAGCATCTGCGGAAGTTCCGTGATGATTACGCCATCGTCGGCTGGGTGATCGGCTTGCCCCTCTTCAAAAGTGGCGACGAAAGCCCGCAATCGGCGGTCGTCCGCAAATTTGGGCGATGGCTGGAGCAAACGTTGGGGCGGCCCGTCACCTATTGGGATGAGCGGCTGACCTCTCACGCCGCGGAAGCCAAACTCGCGATGCTCGGAGAAAGCCCAAGTCGTGATAAAAGCCGTGTCGATGGTTTGGCGGCCCAAATCATTTTGCAGGCGTATCTGGATCACGCTCCCCCGCGGTGATTAGATTGTGTGCCACGGCTCTGTGAGCCGTGCAAGATCAGAAAACGCTGTAAAGAATCGCACGGCCGACACGGCCGTGGCACACCGAATGATTCCCTCAACGAACAATGATCCCCTGCCGGAGGCACGAAAGATGGCTGGTCTCGATCGGGAGGAGTATATCGAGCAGGCCTATTTTTTCCGGACCTTTGGCGAACGGCTCGATGAGAATTTGCCGGCGCAGGAGATTCTTGAAAGCCTGCGGGAAGAAGTGCTGGCGACGACGAAACTGCCAATGGCCATCGATGTCATGCGCGGTGAACTGATACACCAAGGTCGTTTGAGCGACGGCATGGTTCACCTGCCGCACTACTTCGCGCCGTTTCAGACATTCGTCATGCAGAAATCGGAAGAGGACAAAACGAAGTTCGATCAACGGACGGCGTTGCACATTCTGGAACGGGAAGCGAAGTACCGGAGCGAGAATCCCTCCGCCGCGGGATTATTCGTCTATCAATTTGAATGCCTGGCCCGGAATCGACTGGGGTATGACCGCGGTCTCGAAGCGATGGCGACCGATCCGTTGTACGATCCGCTGTGGCGCGAATGGGTCCGTAAGATTCGGCAACGGCTCGGGGAACACGAGTTTGCCGATCTGATTTACGCCCGTTCGGAATGGTATCTCGAAGAAAAACGCCGGGCGGGACAAGCAGACTATGTACCTCCTGCGCCGATTCTCTTCGGCAAGTCGGAAGGCCGCATCGCCAAAGCCAATCGGGGCAAAGACCCGTTGTATCTCTTCGCCGCATTGCAACGACAATTGGGTTATCCGGGTGTGCCCCGACCGCGGCCGGCGGAATCGCAACTGAAGCTGCCGCCGCAGTTGGAAATCCGGCTACAACGAATCGAGAAGCGGATGCAACTCGCTGAGAGCGAAGCGCAAGGCAAGCTCGATCTGAGTCAATTCTACACGTCGACACCGCAGTTTCCGGATGATGATTTGAATCCATCCACCCCCTGAAGCCCAGTTATTCTGATGGCAGGGTCTCCGCCAAATTCCGCGAGCACAAGTGGATCCGTTTCCACGGCGCGATGAGCCTGCAACGCCGCTTCCGCCGCGGGATCATCGAATTGCCGCAGCGCCCAGACTGCTGCACCGCGGACAATCGAATCGGTATCGGTCAGCGCCGCAATCAATGCAGGTATCGCTTCATAACATTGCAAGTTGGCGAGCACGATCGCCGTCGTCCGCCGCATGCCGTTCCAGCCGGGACGATCCAATGGCGTCTTAGCGAACCGCGTTTGAAACTCCTCTTTGGACATCGTCAAGATCGCCAGCGCATCGGCGGGAGTGAGATCCGTCTGCGGTTGCACGACGGAATCGGTCGACGCCGGAGACTTGCGATTCCACGGACAAACGTCCTGGCAGAGATCACATCCGAACAGCCAATCGCCGATGTTGGTGCGATGCTCGCGCGGAATCGGGCCATCCAGTTCGATGTTGAAGTAGGCGAGACATCGGGTCGCATCGAGAACATACGGCTCGGGAAACGCCTGCGTCGGGCAGACATCGAGGCAGCGCGTGCAGGTACCGCAATGGGTCGTGAGATGTGGTTCGTCCGGTTCCAGCGGAACATCGGTCAGCAAGCCACCGAGGAACAGAAAGCTGCCGGCCCGTTTGTGAATGAGCAGCGTGTTCTTGCCGAACCAGCCGAGTCCCGCCAACCTGGCAAAATCGCGCTCCAGCAGCGGGGCGGTATCCACCACCACACGAGTACGACACTGCGGAACTTCGTCGTGCAACCAATCGCCGAGTTGCTTCAGTCGCGCGCGTAAATAGTCGTGGTAGTCGCCGCGTGGATGAGCATAGCGGGCAATCCGCGCGGGGGCAGTGACCGGCACAGACTGCAGGGATTCGGTCTTGTAATTTAATGCGACCATCACCACGCTGCGGACACCCGCCAGCACGTTTTCGGGATGTTCGTACGCCGCCGCGCGACGGGGCAAGTAGTGCATCTCTCCGGCGAAACCGTGTTCGAGCCACGACAGCAGTCGCGGGTAACCGGGCGGTGACACCGCGGGAGCGATGCCGATGAGATCGAAACCTAATCGCACCCCTTCCGCTTTCAACCGAATGGCGAGCGAAGCGGGATCAGCTTCCGGGGTACTCACAATGCGTCCCAGGCGACGGACGCGTTCGTCGTGATCGAACGCCGCACGGATTCTAACAAGCCCGCGGTAACGATGCTGCGAGATCGTTCGGCTGCGGACATCGGTGCAAGCATGTCCATTGCTTCTAATTCTTGCAGCGGATCGATGGATGGATTGTCGGCAGTAACCGATTCGTCAACCAACTCCCCGTCCGCGGTGGTGGTGATGATCCGCCGCTGATGATACGAACCGGCGGCACCTTCCATGATCCAGCCGGTGCGCAATCCCACGCGGGCAGTCCGGCGCAGTTCAATGTAGGCGGTGCTTCCGTCTTGAAACGCGATGTCCGTCGCAAAGCCATCTTCGGCAGGAAACTCGCGGGCCCAGACGGAGTGCGGCTCGGCGGTTGTCAACCCGGCCAATTGATCGAAAATCGGCGGGCCGGCAACGGCCAGGGTTTCGCTCCGGCGATACTGAGTCGCCGTACTTCCGGCCCAGACCGCATACTCTGCAGCGTACCAACGAAGAGCGTCAAGCCTTCCCAATCGTCCCGTGCCTAGTGCAGATGCGGCTGCGTGAAAGTCGGGTTCCGACCGTCGCAGCGCGACGACCCGCAGCGCGACATCACGAGCGTGTGCCAATTCAAACAGCGCAAGGGCTTCCGCACGGGAAGTCGCGATGGGGGGCTCCACCAGTACGGACAGGCCCGCCGAGAGCAATTCCGCAATCAGCGAACCGCGATCCCACACCGGCAGGGCGACCAAAACCGCGGTGCAATTGGTAGGACGGTTGATCAATTCCGAAACTCGGACCACCGGCATCGACGATGAATTGATCACATCGTCGGCCAGCGCTACCACACGGCCGGGGTTCAGAAGCTGCCAGCGTTCGCGGAAGAAATGCCCGCGGAGATTCAACCCGGCAATGGCCAGTCGCCAACTCTGTCGCGACATCCCCATATCGATACTGACCTTGTCGATACCGTTACGTTTCTCGTTCCCAAGCTCCGCTTGGGAACGCTTTTCCACGAGGCTCTGCCTCGTCTTCTCCGTTGGCGCTGAGACACAGTCGTCGAGGCAGAACCTCGAGCCAAGACGTTCCCAGGCGGAACCTGGGAACGAGTTTTGTGTAGCTTATGTCCCAGCGACTTTCGAGGCTCCGCTGATTTTGATCTTGAGTTTGCCCGTGCATTTGTGACCGGCGGGCACGTTCACTTTCAATTGCAGATATCCGGCTTGCGGCGGCGTCCAATCCTTCTTCGCCCGAACTTCAAACGGTTTGCCGGGCTTGTTGGTCTCCGCGTTCACGATGATGCCGATCAATGCTCCGACGGGGGCTCCCGGATAAACATCGACACCGTTATCGCTGGTCGCCAAGCCGTCCGCCGTCACTGGCAGCGTGGCGACAAACTTGTAATCGCCCGTCGCTTCGATGCGGACCAGGCGATCTTTCTGCAACATCGCCACCGCCGGCGTCCACCCTCGGCTCACATCCATGTCGATCTCGAATTCGGAGGAATCGAGCGATTTCTCGGTCAGTTTGTCGATCTTGTCCTTCAACCCCGGCAGTTTGGGATCGAGCTTGTGGAGCACTTCGAGCAGAAACTTCGCGCGGTCGTATTCGCCGGCATCTTCATAACCCTTCGAGATATCCGTAGCGTCCCGCAGCAGTCCCTCCTGCAGTTCCTGCACGCGCGCATCGAGCGCCCGCACCCCCGTGCCCGTGGCCCCTTTCGACTTGGTCTTCGATTTCGAGCTTCCCGTCTGCGCCACGACAAAGTTGACGAGCACCAGACTGAGGATGCAGACCGGGCCGGCCAAAGCCACAATTTCGCGACGCGACATGGTGTGTTCTTTCGAGAGCGCTCGGAATCCATCGCCCAGTGGCACCGATGGTCACCGCTAAGGAATCCCTATTAGACGCCCAACCCCCCGCTAAACTCAAGCGGATTTCTCTCCTGCCGTACGACCCCGGCGTGATATCCTGTCACCGGGCGGATTTGGCAGCATCAGAACGGACTGATAGGATGCGGATTCCCGAATTTCCACTCTGTGGAACCGGCGAGCAGGAATCGACATCCTGCCGGTGAGCGATCGATCATGAGGAGAGGCCACGCGATGCGACTTCGGAACTGGTTCACTGTTGACGGACCCCATGCCATGCGTTGGATGCTGTTGACCGGGGCTTGCATCGCGATGCTGTCCGCATCGGCTTGTACGGCCGACCCTCCAACGGATGTCCCGCCCAATCCATTTCCCAACCGCGTGCCCGCCGCGGAACTGGAAGGGGGCGTCGAATGGCTCAACGCCGGCGGCCCCATCAGCATCAAAGATCTGCGCGGCAAGATCGTGCTGCTGGATTTCTGGACGTACTGCTGCATCAACTGCATGCACGTGCTGCCCGATCTCGATTACCTCGAAAAGAAGTTCGGCAAAGAAATCATCGTCATCGGCGTCCACTCGGCGAAGTTCGATAACGAAAAGGAAACCGGCAACATCCGCAAGGCAATCCTGCGTTACGAAATCGCCCACCCGGTGGTGAATGACGCCAACATGACCATCTGGCGGAAGTTCGGCGTCCGCGCCTGGCCCTCGCTGGTTCTCATCGACCCCGAAGGCTTCTACTGCGGATACGTCTCCGGCGAAGGCAACCGCGAACTGCTGGAAGCCGTCATCACGAAGTTGATCGACCATCATCGCGCCAAGAAAACGCTCGATGAAACGCCGGTGCAGTTTGCGCTCGAACGATTCAAACAGCCCGCGTCACCATTGCGGTTTCCGGGCAAACTCGTCGCCGATGAAACAGGCAACCGGTTGTTCATTTCGGACAGCAACCACAATCGGATCGTGGTGACGACGCTGGATGGGAAGCTGCTCGACATCATCGGATCGGGCACAATCGGCAATCAGGACGGATCGTACGCCGAAGCGCAGTTCGACCGTCCCCAAGGCATGGCTCTCGTCGGCAACACGCTCTATGTCGCCGATACTGAAAATCACTTGCTCCGGGCCGTCGATCTCAGCAAGAAGACCGTGAAAACGTTCGCGGGCATGGGAGAGCAGGGCCAGCAACGGATCGGCTCATCGAAGCTGCTGCAGGCGGGACTCAATAGCCCGTGGGACTTGCTGGTGATCGACAATGTGCTGTACATCGCGATGGCGGGCCCGCACCAGATCTGGTCGCACAAACTTGGCTCGGACACCGTCCAACCGTATGCCGGTTCGGGACGAGAAGACATTCGTAACGGATCGCTGGAAGAATCGGCGCTGGCACAGCCCTCCGGTTTGGCGACCGATGGCAAGAATCTGTTCGTCGTCGACAGCGAAGGGTCCGCGATCCGGCAAATCACCACCAAATCCAACGCCAATCTCGCCGAACCGACCGGCGATGTGACAACAGTCGTCGGAACTTCAAACCTGCCGGGCGGACGGTCGCTGTTTGAATTTGGTGATGTGGACGCCATTGGTGGCGACGCGCGCCTGCAGCATCCGCTCGGGATTGTCTATCACAAGGGCGGGTTACTGGTCGCCGACAGTTACAACCACAAGATCAAGCATGTCGACTTGAAGACGAAGAAGTCGACGACATGGCTGGGGACCGGCAAAGCAGGCGATGCCACCGTGCCGCCGCAATTGTCCGAACCCGCCGGACTCTGTATCGCCGGGGACAAACTGTTCATCGCCGATACGAACAATCATCGCGTGACGGTGGTCGATCTCGAAACGAAAGCGATGCGGATTTTGACCATCGACGGTTTGAATCCCCCACCGCCGCCTAAGCAGGAAGAGATTGCCGCGACCGGAACACCAGTTACGGTGCTGGTCCAGAATATCGCCGCGAAGGAAACCGTGGAGTTCGCCGTCGAGCTGAAGATTCCCGAAGATTACAAACTCAATCCCGAAGTCCCGGTGACATACCGATTGACTGCGGTCGGCGCTCAAAACATCTTCGCAGGTGACGATCTGAATGAGCGAAACGAAGCCACCGTTGCGAAAGGGATCGCGTCGTTCGGCGTCCCCCTGGCTGCCAAAACCGGGCAAGGGACGTTTGTCCTCAACATTACTTACGGCTACTGCCGCGACGGAGCCAACGGCTTGTGCAAACTCGGCACCGCCAGTTGGCAGATTCCGATCGACGTGGGAGCGAGCGACGAAAACAACCGCATCTCGCTCAGCACTCCTGTGACGAAATAATTGTGTCGCCAAGGACGAAGTATCTGCCGCTCGCCATCTGTCTTGATAGAGCATATGACCGATGAACGTACCGGCCGATGTCGCGTCCGAAGATCCTGAGCTAGCGGAGCGCGAGGCACAGGCGTTGCGCGGGCTGACCGTGGCGTACGGACGGTTGCGGCAGGAGATCGGCAAAGCGGTTATCGGACAGCAGGCCGTTGTAGACGAACTGCTGATCGCGCTGTTCAGCCGTGGGCATTGCCTGCTCGTCGGTGTTCCCGGTCTCGCAAAGACCCTTCTCGTCAGCACAGTGGCGAAAATTCTGCAACTGTCGTATCGCCGGATTCAATTCACACCCGATCTCATGCCCGGCGACATCACTGGGACTGATATCCTGCAGGAGGACCCCGAGTCCGGTCGTCGACTGTTCCAATTCCTGCCGGGTCCGCTGTTCACAAACATGCTGCTGGCGGATGAAATCAACCGTACGCCGCCGAAGACACAAGCGGCTCTACTGGAAGCCATGCAGGAACGGCACGTGACGGTTGGGTCCAACACCTACCGGTTGCCGATTCCGTTCTTTGTACTGGCAACGCAGAACCCCATCGAACAGGAAGGAACGTACCCCCTGCCGGAAGCGCAGCTCGATCGCTTCATGTTTCAAGTGGTCGTTCCGTATCCCACAGCCGCGGAGGAACTGCGGATCCTGAAGCAGACCACCAGCGGCGAAACTCCCGACCTGCACATCGTGCTCACGGGTCGACAAATCCTCGCGCTGCAGGAAGTCGTGCGGAAAGTCCCGGTTGCGGAGCACGTGTTCCTGTTCGCGCGTGATCTGGTACGGCTTACTCGGCCGAAGGAGCCCGATGCCCTGCCGTTTGTCAAGGAGATGGTGAGTTGGGGGGCCGGTCCGCGGGCGGGACAATATCTCATTCTCGGCGCGAAAGCGCGGGCGCTACTCGAAGGCCGCTTTCATGCCACGACGGAAGACGTGCAGGCGGTCGCCCCCGCAGTGTTGCGACATCGACTCGTGACCACGTTCGCCGCCCAAAGCCAGGGCATCACACCGGATGTCGTCGTGGATAATTTATTGTCGCATCTCCTCCGGTCTTAGCCCCCCGTCAATGACGGGGGGGTATTCGGCGATTGCCCTCAACGTCGGCCCCCGCACGGTCGATCTTACCGTTACAGCCGGACGTGTCCCGGCTCCGACCGGCAGAAATTGCCGGTCAACGACAATCCCTGGCGACGGAACGCGGGCCTCATGCACTGTGCTTACTGGCGATTGACGCACGATCCGTTTCTCGCCATCGGTGCGCATCACGCCTGGTTTCCCGCCGGAGACCACGACGAAGCCTTGTCGCGGATGTTGTACGCCGTCGAACGGTCCCATCGTTGCGGAATGATTTGGGGCGACACCGGCCTCGGCAAATCACGCTTGCTGCAGGAAATTGGTCGGCAAACAAAGAGACCATCCACGAGGGTGGTGTACATCGATTTAACGGGCCTTGATCGAATTGAATTAGCGATCGCGCTGGCCAATGGCTGTGGCGCGGGATTCGATGCCACCGTGTCGGCCGCGGCGGCCTGGGTCTTTCTGGAAGACTGGTTGCGTGGTCGTGCCGCGGTGACGGGGCATGTGGTGTGGTTGCTGGACAATGTCGATACGACCGCGGAATCGGTCGAGCCCGATGTGCTGCGACTCGCGCGACTCGCCGAGCGGACGCACACGGTCAGCACATTGATCCTCGCGCTGCAACGCCCGGGTTTGACCGAGCAGTTGCGCAGCTTTGCGGATTTCGTTGTAGAGCTGACTCCATGGAATCACGACGAAAGTCGCGAGTTCGTCACCCGATTGCTTGCCTCCGCGGGCGGTTCGCCGGATCTGTTCACCGATGAAGCGTGGGATGTATTGCTGGACGCCGGGCAAGGTTACCCGCACCGGTTGATGCGCATCGCAGAGGTCGCCCTCATTGCCGGTTGTGCGCTGGAAGCGTCGCATCTCGATGTCGATGTACTCACCGCCGTGGTGCATCAACTCGGCTGGTCGCGCGCAGGGCTACATGCGATGCTGCCTGTCGCGTGATCGATGGCACTCACTCATCTTCTTCGTCGTCATCTTCATCATCGTGATCGGGATGCAGCGGGTCATCGGGATCGAAGAAGAAATCGCCCAGCCCCATTGGCGTGGATTGACCGCCCAGCGATTGCCGTTTCCGCTCCGCGAGTCGCTGCAAATCGGCGGCTTCATCACCGAGACACGCGAGTAACGCCTCGGCCCACACGCGATCTTTTCCCACCGGATGGTTGCCGTCCTGTGCCAGGCGTTTCATCGCATACCGCAGCACGTTAAGGCCGTCGCGCGTCGAAAAATCGAGCTGCAATTCATGCGCCTGCTGCAAGAAGCCCACCGTGAGATTCAGCATCTCGGCTTCTGCAAACGGCAAGTGATACTGCAGGATCGCCAATTCGTCGTCGCGGGCGGGATGCCCCAACGTCAACGTCGGCTGCAAACGGCTGAGGATGTAATCGGGAATTTCGAATGTCGATTCATCGTCATTCATCGTCACGGCACAGCGAAAATCGACGTGAGCGTGAATCGTGATTCCCGCGACGATCGATTCGACATACCGACGATGATCGAGCAGCGGCGCGAGACTTGCCCACGACTTCTCGTTCATGCGGTTGCCTTCGTCGAGAATGCAGATCGCCCCGCGAACCATGGCTGTCACCAACGGTGAGGCGTGGTACTTGATTTTGCCGTCCTCGGCGAGCACGGGCGTTACCAGCAAGTCTTCCGGTCGCGTGTCCGATGTGCATTGATAGATGTAGACGCTTTGCTGCCGGGTGCGACCGGCGGCGATCGCCAGCGTGGTCTTGCCGATGCCGGGCACGCCGACAATGCGAGGCGAGAGCGGACGATCGCGAGCATCCACCGTCAACCAGCAGGCTTGCAACTGCTTGAGGACTTCACGCTGGCCAATCCATTCCCCCGGCGAATCGTCCGGCTGGCTGAGATGCAAGTTCACCCCGCCAATGTCCACGTGATCGACCATGTAGAACCGTTCCTCGCCGCAAAAATCTCGCTGCCGTGTCACGATCCCTATCATAACGGAGAATGACGACCGCCCACGAGTCCGCCGGTTTTGTTGCCTTCGCTCCGAGATTGGATTCAAAGAGTTTTAGCCGCAAAAAGACACAAGAAGACACAAAAAAGAGGAAGACATTTTTTGCCACAGAAGGCACAGAATTCACAGAAGGGAAGAAGAAGCCCTTCCGGATCTCATTTTTGTGAACTTTGTGCCTTCTGTGGCAAAACGGATTTGTCTTTCCTCTTGTGTTCTCTTGCGCCTTTTCGCGCCTAAAATTCTTCTCACACTAAACCGCCCGCGCGGCGTAACCACCATTCGGCTGACAGCAACGACATCAGCAGTACCAGCATCGGCCAGCGGTCCCACAGTGGGCGTTCTTCGGGCAAGGACGAGACCGCGGCAAAGGCTGGAAAAACCTGCGGGAGTTCATGTAATTGATCGAGGCGGAACAACCGTCCGCCCGACGCCTGCGCCAGGCTTTCCAGAAACGCGGCGTCGGCGGTCACGTCGGCGGTTTCGCTCCCTTGCGGAGCCGTGATCGTGAATTCCGCGTCAACGGAACTCGGCAGCGGCGTCACTCCCTCGACAACCAACCGTGCGCGATATTCTCCCGGTGAAAGATCGGCTAACTCGACTGACGAGACCAATGGCCGTTGCGGTTCGGCGGCCAGTTCCGCTTCACTCACGACGATTTCACCGCGGCGGAGTTCCACTCGCGGCTTGCGGTCCGGATGCTGCTGCGCAAACCCGCCAGACCAGCGGGCCTGTAGCGTTACGGGTTCCCCCACAGCATAGCTCGAACGGAGCGAACCGAATTGCACGAACTCATTTCCGGCGGAGAGTTTGGTTGTCGCCGCCCACCGCGCGAGTTGGCCCCAGAAGCGGTGGTGAAACTGGTCACCAGCCCGCAGTCGCCATCGCCAGGTGCTGTCCGTCGCCAACCACACCACCTGTCCCAACCCGAAGTGCTGATGAACCAGTAATGGCACATCAGCCGGTTTCTCCCCCGCCACAGCCTGGATCCGCTGTCCCCACGCCCACACGGTCGCTCCCGGTTTGGGTTCCCCGGAAATCGCCCACGTGGCTCCCGGCAGGACCGACCACACCGCGCGATTCGCCTCGTTGTCGGTTGCGAACTGCAGAAAGGCTTGCCGCTCGCCATCGGGGGTGAGATGCCACGACCAGCCCTGCAGTCCCGCCACTTCCGTTCCGGCCATCGTCGGATGAGCCGGCCGGGGTTTCGTGATCGGCAGGAGTTTACTCAGACTGGGCGTGGAATCCACGAGCCGGGCCTGATGTCGTCCCGCGATCAGCACCAGCGTCCCCCCCTGCTCCGAGACAAATTTCTCGACTTCACCCCAGATCGCAGCGGGCATTTGCTGGGCGTCAAGGTCACCGAGAATCAGCAGATCGCGCGAATGAAACCGACCCACGTCCGGCGCCTCTTTGATTTCCGACCAAGTTTGTGGGAAGAACGGCGCGTCGAGAATCTGCAGAAAGGGCTGCGAAAACAGCACCGTCTGCAAGTCGACACGGTCGTCCCGCGCGAGTGCCGCTTCCAAATACCGGAACTCCCACCGCGGCTCGCTGTCGACCAATAGTACATGGGATCGATCATCCACCACTTGCAGCACGATTTCGCGATCGTTGTTATCAGCGCGTGTCTCATCCGGCCGCGGGGTGATCGAAACCTGATAACGATGGCGTCCCAACTCTTCCGGAGCCACCGTGAATGTCACAGACTGCGTCACTCCAGTGGCAACAACCGTTTGCGATTGCGACGCTGCGACACCCTGTTCGATCAGTGTGATCATCAGCGGCGTCTCTTCAAAGCCATGCGCCGAAAACGTCACCGCGATCTGCGGTCGATCACCGCGGTAAGCGGCCAATGGAGCATCGACGCTGAGGATGGCGATATCCCGCGGGCGATGCGTTGAGCCGATCAGCACGGGATAAATCGGGACACCACTTGCGCCGAAACTCTTCGCCAGCGCCAGTGTCGATGAGGGCGAGTCGTCGCGGCCATCGGTCAGCAGAACCACTCCCAGCGTTTTGCGGGCATCGTTCGCCAAAGCCGCTCGCAAGACCGACGAAATCTGTGTGGTTGTCGGGTGCAGTGACGCTGGCGGATTGGTCGCGTGTTCTGTCAGTTCATCGAATGTCGTCGCGGTTGTTTCCCCGGCGAAGAGGCGTCCCTCGAGTTCGCCCAGTTTCCCCAGCGCCGTTTGCAGTCCCTGCTGTGGATCAGTCATCACCCGCGCGGCCATTTCCGTGCGGCGCAGTGTCTTGAATCTCGCTGCGAGGGCGTCATCGCGAGTGATGTTTTCATCGGCCAGTTGCTCCTCCGTAGCTTGCCGATCCAGCCAGCCGAGGCCCACGCCCCATTGCAGCAATTCGCGTGCATCCGCAGCGGTATCGGCGGATTGCATGCTGTCCGAAACATCCAGCGCCACGACAATTCGCCCGAGTTGCCGCGAGGTCACCGTCCATGGCCATGCGGGTTGCAGCAGCAGCAAGCCGAGAACAACCAGCGACGCACAGCGCAACGCCAGACATCCGCGAACGACGGTTCGTGATGCACTGTGTCGCTCCGCGTGTATTGAGTGCCAGGCCAAACCGAACGCGATCAGCACGGCCGTGACAATCACCGCGAACGTCGCCGCAGATCCGGCACCATTGAGTACGAACTGCGGTGCGATCCCGTCCGTCACCGGGAGAAAGCTCCTTGAATCTCCGACACCGATATTAGTTTATACGGGGCGCGAAACCGCAAAGCGTGGATCATCGCTTTGCGGTTTCGCGCCCCCACGCTGTTCGCTTCCCTGTGTCCTCTACTTCACGGCTGGTAACTGGTACCCATCCCGGTTCACCTTGATCCGATACAAACTCGACCCCGCGGTGATGTACAGCGTCTTCGCATCTTTTCCGCGACCAAAACCGACATTGGTAGGCACTTCTGTGGGAATGTACGCCAGCTCTTTACCGTCCGGCGAATAGACGCAAATCCCCGGTCGATTCTCCGCTCGCACCGCCACCCACAAGTTCCCTTCGGCATCCACCACCAAACCATCCGGACCGTCCTGGGGAGCGTAATCGACCAGCGTCTTGCGGAACTTCGCGGTGCCTTCGAGTGAAAGATCGTACGCCATCAAGGCCATGTGTCCTTTCCGCAGCGGCGTGTCGACTTTGTCCGCCTGCACTCCCCCTTTGCCGCCGAGCCGTTCCAACCCCGTCGCTCCGTTATCATTGCTGATGACATACAGCGACTTCTGATCCGGTGAAATCGCCACGCCGTTGGGCTTGCCCGCATCGGTGATGATCCGCGCGATCTTGCCGTCGGTATCGATGCGGTACACTCCCTGCACCGGTTGATCGATCGTTTCCCAGCCGAGATACCGCGGATCACTGAAGTAGATGCGTCCCTTCTCGTCGATTGTGATATCGTTCGGTGAGTTGAACGGACGACCTTCAAACATCGCAGCGATGATGTAACTTTTGCCGGTCTTCATGTCGGTCCGGGTGACGCGCCGTCCGCCGTAATCGGCCCCTTCCGCGACGAGCATGTTCCCCGCGGCATCGAACTTGATGCCGTTTGACATGCCGCTCGGCGACCGGAAAATCGTGGTCTTGCTCGTCGTGGGATCAAACTTCCAGATGTGTCCGGCTTCGATCGCGCCTTTGCCATCGATCGCTTTGTGTGAGAAGGTAATCTCACTGAAATAGACCATTCCATCCGGCGCGACACAGACCCCTTCCGTCAGCACGTGGCTCTCGAAGAGTTTTTCGAGCTTTGCATCCGGGGAAACGATCGGCGTTTGTGCCGATACCGTCTCGAATGCTGTGAGACCCACGCCAATCGCCACCGTGAACGCAAGAAGCAGAGAGCGCTGCCGCATCGAAGTTGTCCTTTCAGTGGGGGAGTCCAGAGATTCTCATCACTATTCTCCGGGATAGATCAGTGCACGATTCTCGTCCATTTCTTTTGAAAGCCCGGTCGCTCGAACACCTCGGGATTGACCACTCCGCGCGGTCGGCGACCGTGCATCAAATCAATCATCGTCTGACACGCCGAGCGGCCGATGTCGCGGAAAAGTTCGTTCGTCCATGCGATACAGTGCGGTGCGAGCAACACGTTGTCAAACTCAGCGAACCGTGGCGCGGTCGTCAACGGTTCGTTATCGAAACAATCCAACGCCGCTCCGGCAATCCGCCCGGCTTTCAACGCAGCATACAACGCATCCTCGTTCACGATGCCGCCGCGTGCCGTATTGATGAGATACGCGGTCGGCTGCATGCGGTCCAGCTGCTCCTGATCGATCAGATTCCGAGTCTGATCGGTCAGCGGACAATGCAGGGAAACGAAATCGGCTTCGGACATCAACGTTTCGAGCGAGACCGCACGGCAACCGTGTTCGACGATCACTTCCGGGGATGTAAACGGATCGAACACCAGCGGCGGATTCATGCCGAATCCGGCCAACAACTTCACCACCGCGCGACCGATGCCGCCGAAGCCGATCACACCCAGAGTTCGTTCGCGCAGTTCACTGCCCATGTAACCACTGCGGTCATTCCAGCGAGCTTCTCGCACCAGCTGGTCTTTGGTTCGCACATGATGTGTGAGCGCGAGCATCCATGCCACCGTTGCTTCCGCCACCGGCCGGTCCACGGCCCCCGGTGTGATGGTGAGGACGACATCGGCGGCGGTACATGCAGCGACATCCACACTGTCGTAACCGACACCAAACCGTGCGAGGGCCAGCAGGTCGTCACTCCGGATTAAACTCTCCGCCGTGACGCGTGGCGTGAGGACGATCACACCATTCACCCCCACCAACTGATCCGGTGCGATGACAGAACGATGATCGGCAAACCGACTGATCGAACAGCGGGCGGCATGCTGTTCAAAGAGAGAGAGACCAATGTCGCGGTACCGGGTTTGCCCACGATCATCGTAGAAGTCCGCGGTCAACGCGATGCGGAACGGGGTCATTTCCAAGGGTCTCCTTCCACTGTTGCGCAGCGTTCATCGACCACGATTCGTTCGGGCTTGGGACCGGCGTACACCCACAGCATTTCCATCGGACCATTCGAGTCGTTGATGAAATAGTGGACCCGGCCGCGCGGTTGCAGTGCCGTCGCGCCGTCGGTCATCGAGTACCGCCGCCCTTCCACCACGCAGGTTGCCACGCCGGAGATGATGCAGATCGATTCATCGAAATCGTGAACGTGCGCCGGCAACCGGCCACCGGGCTGAAAGAGGCCGTAGCCGCCGCTCATCTCGATCCCCGGCATCAATATCTCATTGAAGCAATCGATGAACTCCGTGTTCGGCCCGGCGGGAAACCGCTTCGCAGTGAGGAAGCGATTGCAACGTTCACGACCGGGAAAGCCCGTGGAATCATCGGGCATTCGGCGGCGCGGGAAAAACGTATCCACCAAAGTCCGCGTGGGAGCATCCGTGGCCAACGCGACATGCAAGACCGCGGGTTCACTCGCCGTGGGGTTACGAGCCTGATGAACCAGTCCCGCGGGAATGACAAGGTTGTCCATTTTTTTGAGCGAGTAACTGCGGCCCTCCACATCCACGACAAGACTGCCACGCAGCAGGGTGATGGACTCCGTAAAGGTGTGCGTGTGTTGCGGCAGCGTGGCCCCGGGAGCAAACGTGACCATCCCGGTTGTGAGGCGACGGGCCTGATTATGGCTGCCGACGAGACACTCGAAACTTACGCCGCGGGCGAGTTCCGTCTGCGGACCGCTGCCGATAGCGTTCATCACTTCCGGGCGATCCGGGCGAAAGTTCTCCGCCGGCCGCGACAACGGCGGTGTGACGGCCGACTTCATATCCGGAGTCAGCGACGCGCGAATCGCACGGTCCTGACCGACGGCGGAAAGCGCGCCCTTCAACGATCGCAGCAACAACCCGGCATCCATCCCCAGACCGATTGCACGAAAGCCCTGGGCTTGTCGTTCGCGCTGGTTGTCGATGCTCGTTGCGATGAGCCCGCAATGCTTGCCCGCGGCACGAATCGTGTCCTTCATTTGCAGAATCTGTTCGGCAACTCCGGGGCCCTCCCATTGCCCGCGATACCCGGCGGTAGACGAAAAATCCGCCGGGCCGAAGAAGAACAATTCGACCCCATCGACCCGACACATCAGTGGCACTTGTCGCACCGTGCGAACCGTTTCGATGATGGGCACGACCAGCACATGTTCGTTGGCTTCGGCAGCATGCTCGGCGAATGATTGCCCCCAACCAGTCGCGCGCTCGGCACCAATTCCGCGGAGACCCTCAAGCGGATACCGGGCGAAGGCCACGGCCTGCCGCAATTGTTCGGCCGATTCCACCCATGGGACGACAATACCGTCAGCACCGATATCGAGCGCTCGTTTAATCAACCCGGCGTTGAGCTCCGCGATTCGCACGAGTGCCACGGTCTCACTGCGGACGGTGGCGCGCAGATGATCAACGATTTCCTTCCAGTCGAGGTGCCCGTGTTCGGCGTCAATCACGATCCAATCGAGATCGAGGGCAACTGCCATCTCGGTAACGCTCGGCGATTCCAGCGTCACCCACATCCCCCACACGGGAAGATCCTGAGCGAGCTTGCGGCGCAGGCGCTGAATGGCGGCGATTTTCATGAAGCGAACAATCCCGGGCGCAAAAGACTTGACGATGAGCAATGATCTGATTATCACTGTGATGATCAGAATGATCTTAGCGACCTGCGATTGCGATGCAAGCCCGCTCCCAGTCCTCTTTCGGAAAGTGTTGCGCGATGTCGACCGGACTCGTCTCTCCGACAGAAGCCGATCGGAACGCCAGTACGGTCTGGGATTCGATCGCACTCATCATCCAGCAGCGCGGCCTGGCGGATGGCGATCAGCTTCCGTCTATCCGCGAACTGGCCGAGCAACTCGCGGTGAAGCATTCGGTGATCCGGGATGCCTTGCTGCGGGCGGAGACGAAAGGGTTGGTCACTATCCGTCCGCGAATGGGGGCATTTTTGCGATCGCCACAGTTATCGGAGACGGCAGCCCCCACCACCGATGATCCGATTGCCGCGGCGCTTTCGACAACCGGGCACAATCTCTTTCACCTGCTGGATGCACGGCGACTCATCGAGATCGAACTGGCGGGGCGAGCGGCCGAACGTCGGCAACTGGAGGACTTGCTTCCCGTCCGGAATGCGCTGGAAGGGATGTTGCGGTGGACACCGGATGTCGGTCCCGCGACGTATGTGGACCTCGATATTCGGTTTCATGTGGAAATTGCCCGATTGGCGGGGAACACCACGCTGCTGTCGCTGCAGCAAGGCCTGATGGAATTATTACGGCCGCATCTGGTGGATGTCCCGCGCGATGCCACCCGGCAGGCAACGACCGATCAATCACACCGGCGGATTTATGCGGCGTTGGTGCGCGGTGATGCGGAAGGCGCGCGCAGCGCGATGCGGAAACACCTCAGCCTGGCGTACGACAGCCTGTTGCAGGATATGCAGGAACCGCCACGGAGTGGACGAGAGCGTTCGCCGGGGACTCGGAAGACACTGTCCGAGAAGCCTCGTCACGGAGCCGCATCATGAATCGAGTAGCTGGTCGATCAGGATCGTGGCTACTGATTATCAGGTGCCTGCTTCTGCTTCCAACTGTCGTTTCAGGTCAGGCTGCGTCTGCTGACGATGCCGGAACCGAGTTCTTCGAAAAGAAGATTCGGCCGATCCTCGTGCAGCATTGCTTGGAGTGTCACGGGGCGAATCCCAAGAAGATCGGTGGCAATCTCCATCTCGATAGTCGGCAGGGTCTCCGCACCGGGGGTGATTCCGGGCCGGCGGTGGAACCAGGGAAACCCGAGGCGAGCTTGTTGATCTCCGCCGTGAAATACGGGGCGGAATCGATCCAGATGCCGCCGAAGGGCAAGCTGTCGGACGCCGTCATTGCCGATCTGGAAGCGTGGGTGAAAATGGGAGTCCCCGATCCGCGCGAGTCGACAACAGTGGCTCGTCCTTCCTCGAATTGGGAGGACATTCTCCGAGAGCGGCGCGGCTGGTGGAGTTTGCTACCGGTGCAATCCCCGCCGATTCCAGAGTCTAAAGCCGCCTGGTCGAACCATCCGATTGATCGGTTGATCCTCACCAAGCTGGAAACGGAAGGGTTGCGGCCAGGGCGCCCCACCACGGCCGCGACACTGGCGCGGCGGCTCAGCCTGATCCTCACCGGGTTGCCTCCAACGGCCGACCAGATTGATCGATTCGTCCGCGCGTGCGGCGCCGTTGCCTCCAGCGAACCAATTCCCGAAACCGCGGTGGCGGCCTATGTCGACGAGTTGCTTGCCTCCCCTCACTTTGGCGAACGATGGGCGCGACACTGGATGGACATCGTTCGCTTTACGGAAACCCACGGCAACGAATGGAACTATGAAGTTCATCACGCCTGGCAGTACCGCGACTATTTGATCCGAGCATTCAACGACGACCTTCCCTACGATCAACTCGTACGGGAACACATCGCCGGGGATTTGCTGCCGCAGCAGCGCTGGAATGCCAGTGAGAAATTTCGCGAATCCCCCATCGGCACGGCGTTTTACCGGTTCGGTGAGGTCAATCACGACGATTGCATCAGTCTCCGCGAGTTGGGTTACGACCTGCTCGACAACCAGATCGACACGTTGAGCAAAGCGTTTCAGGCAACCACGATTGCGTGTGCGCGATGCCACGATCACAAGTTGGATGCCGTGTCGATGGCCGATTATTACGGGCTGCTCGGCATCATCCGCAGTTCACGTCTGGTCAGTCACACGCTCGATTCCCCTGAAGTGGTCGCGGCTCCGGCGGCACGGCTGAAGGAATTGAAGCACGCCATTCGTGAGGAACTCGCCGCGGTCTGGCTGGAAGATGTCCGTACGATTTCGGCGTATCTGCCAGCCGTAACCGCCCGGAAAACGAATGCCACGAACGCGGCCGAACTTGCGCAAGGGCTTGAGGCATCGCGGCTGGAGAAATGGCTGGCGGTATTGAACGCTGAAAAAGTCCCGCTGGAAGACCCATTGGAACCGTGGCGTCGATTGACGGCGGCGGGAGATGATCCGGTGGCGTTCGCGACCGCATGGACAACGACCGCGAAGATGTACGCCGATCAGGATCGTGAGCGATCCGCCCAAGCTGCACGTTACACCACGTGGGCCGACTTCCGCACGGAAATCCCGGCAACTTGGCAAGCAGGCGGGCTGGGGTTGCAGGCATCGTCACCCAGTGGCGAGTTCGCCTTACACGACGGCGGCGAGGTGGTTGTCAAAGCCGTCTTTCCGGCCGGAACCTATTCCTCCGCAATCTCCGAACGCCTCAATGGAACCTTGCGGTCACCCGTGCTACCTGCGGGTACGAAACACATCAGCTTTCAAATCGCCGGTGAACGAAGCAGTGCGCTGCGGCTGGTGTCGAACCATTGTCAGTTGAACTACAAGAACTATCGAGCGTTGATTTCCCCCTCGCTGCAATGGATCACGTTTGCCCCGCCGGACGATGCCGACAGTCTGCGGACGTACGCCGAGCTGATGACGATGTTCGACAATCCGAAGTTTCCCGATCAGTTGGCCGCGTTGGGCGGAGACAGTGGGAACTACAAGTTGCCGTGGGATCAAGCAGCAGAGAATCCACGGTCGTGGTGGGGCGTGACGCGCGTCGTCCTACATGATGCGCCGGAGCCACCGACACCAGCATTGAGTCCGTTGCGTCGCGTCTTCGAGGGCGATGCACCGACGACAAGGACCGAGGTGGCTGGCCAGTATACTAAAATCATGGAGCAGGTGGTGCTCGCATGGAACGAGAACCGTGCGACCGATGACGATGTCTGCTGGTTAAACGCGTTTCTGCAGCGGGATCTGCTGCGAAATCAGGTATCGGCGTCACCCCGTTTGGCAGCGTTGGTGGACGAGTATCGCAACATCGAACGGACGTTGCCGTTGCCAAAGATCATTCCCGGCGTGGCAGACAGCGGCAGTGGCTACGATCAACCGATCTTCATTCGCGGCGATTGTCAACGACCAGGATCGCCTACGGTCCGACGGTATCTCGAAGTCCTCGCCAACTCGCGTGAGCCGATTGCTTCATCGGGAAGCGGACGACTCGAACTGGCAGAACGAATCGCGGACCCAAAGAATCCGCTCACGGCCCGAGTGATGGTGAATCGTGTCTGGCACCATCTGTTCGGTGCGGGAATTGTGCGAACGGTCGACGATTTCGGTCATGTGGGAGACCTGCCCTCGCATCCGGAATTGCTCGATCATCTGGCAACGCAGTTCGTGAACGATGGCTGGTCGATCAAACGCTTGATCCGATCGATTGTACTCACGCGCACGTTCCAGCAAACGGCGGATCATCGCTCTGTTGAGGGGTTGAAAGCCGATCCGGAGAATCGCCTGCTGTGGCATTATCCGGCCCGTCGCATGGAAGCCGAGGCGATCCGCGATGCCATCCTCGCGACATCGGGCCGGTTGGATCGGACACCCTTCGGCCCCAGCGTGCAACCGTTCCGCGATACCCCGAATGCCGACCGGCGGTTGTTCCCCGGACCGCTCGATGGCCACGGTCGTCGGAGCGTGTACATCAAAAACAATTTGATGGAAGCCCCGCGGTTTCTGAGTGCGTTCAATTTCCCGGGCGGCAAGGTGACTCAGGGGAAACGCGATGCCACGAATGTCCCGGCCCAAGCCCTCGCGCTGCTCAACGACCCCTTCGTATTGCAACAAGCAGAAGCGTGGTCGACGAAGCTGGTGCAACACACGGACGCCAATCCCGCGGAGCGCGTGCGGTTCATGTTTCATTCCGCTTTGGGACGGCCGCCGAGCAATGATGACGAGACACGGTTCATCGCAACGCTACACGAACTGGCTCAATTGCGCGGCGTGACGAAAAACGACGTGATGAAGACGCCGGCTGTGTGGCAGGACTTGGCCCACATTTTGTTCAACCTGCAAGAGTTTTTGTATATTCCGTGAAGTGCTCCGTCGCAGTCCGGAGCGCAAGCGACGGGCGTCATGACATCATGTGGACTCCCGTCGCTCGCGCTCCGGGCTGGGAAAGAGGAGAACCGAACATCATGACACAGTGTTGTCCCGGACGATTCCGCGCGTCACTCTCCCGGCGCGAGATGCTCGCCGTGTCTGCGAATGGGTTCGGCATGCTCGCGCTGTCGGCGATGCTGGCCGAAGAGACTCGCGCGGAAACCGAATCTTCGGCGATCATCCACGCGCCCCATTTCCCCGCCCGCGCCAAGAACGTCATCTTCTGCTTCATGGATGGCGGCGTCGCGCACACCGATTCTTTCGATCCGAAACCTAAGCTCGATGAACTCGACGGCAAGTCGTTTACCGAATCGAAGAACCCCACGGCGAACGGGAACCGCCTCTGGTTGAAAAGTCCGTGGCCGTTTCAGCAGCATGGCGAAGCGGGGATTCCGGTCAGTAGTTTGTTTCCCCACTTGGCCCAATGTGTGGATGACCTCGCGATCATCCGGTCGATGAAGGCCGATCTGCCGATCCATTCGACCGGCGTGTTGCGGTTGCATACCGGCTCTAACAACGCCGGGCGGCCGAGTCTCGGTTCGTGGGTCAACTACGGTCTGGGCAGCGAGAACCGCAATCTTCCCGGCTTCGTGGTGCTCAGTTTCGGAGTCGTCCCGTGCGGCGGCCTCGAAAATTTTTCCAACGGCTTTCTGCCTGCCAGTCATCAGGCATCGATGTTTCAAGCCGACGGCACACCCATCGACAACATTCAACCGGCCGACAAAGATCCGCGGCTACAGCAGGCGAAGCTCGGCTTGCTGCGTGGTCTCGATACGGGATTCTCGCAATCGCTTGGTATCGACGACGGCGTGGAATCCGCCATTCGCAATTACGAAATGGCGTACCGCATGCAATCGCTGGTCCCCGATGTCCTCGATCTGCGTCAGGAAACGGCAGCGACCCAAGCGATGTATGGCATCGACTCGTCTGTCCCATCGCAACGGTTGTACGGCACGCAATGTCTCCGCGCCCGTCGGCTCATTGAAGCCGGTGTCCGTTTCGTCGAGATCACGTGTCCGCCCGGTGCGTCGAACGGGACATGGGATCAGCACGGCAATCTGAAAGCCGGTCACGAGAAGAACGCGCTCGACACCGATCAGGCGATTGCCGGATTGCTGTGCGATCTGAAGCAGCGCGGCATGCTCGACGAAACGCTGGTCGTCTGGGCCGGCGAATTCGGCCGCACGCCCCATTCCGCCGGGCGCGATGGCCGCGATCATCACCCGGAAGGCTTTACCGTGTGGCTTGCGGGCGGAGGGACAAAGCGCGGCGTGATCTACGGCGCGACCGACGAGCTAGGAATGCAGGCCATCGAAAACGTCACATCCTTCTACGATCTGCATGCGACGATCCTGCATCTGCTCGGCCTCGATCACGAACGCCTGACCTACCGTTTCGGCGGCCGCAATATGCGTCTCACCGATGTTCACGGCGAAGTCATCCACGGCGTCGTGGCATAAATCCAAATGCGATTCGGCCACTGAGGGCACAAAGAACAAGGAGAACAATGCATTACCCCTTTTGTGGTGCTTGTGCCTCTTGTGGCTAAATCTCATCCGCTTCGACGAAGCCCCAGTTATCGCCGTCCGACCACAACCAGAGCACAAAGCGATGGCCGCAACGCAGGCATTCACGACGGGCTTCGTACTCGGCGACGATGCGAGACTTGATGTGCGCCGGTGCGGCGTGTTTCCCCGCGGGTAACGGCGACAGACCACCATCCCACGTGGAGAGGGCTCCGCCGCACGCGGCGCAATTCGACGATTGCAGGATGGGGCGAGCCTGATCGAGCAAGCGTTGCCGCACGTCGAGTTCATCGCGATGCCGACGAATCTCGCGCAGCACGAACCACGCCGCGACGATGAATACCGCGAGCGTTCCCAGTCCGACAACGAGCGTGAAGACTTCGACCATTGCCGCATCGTACCGCGTTCAACGCGTCTTAGCCCCCCCGTCATTGACGGGGGGCGAAGACGACGGAATCATGACGATAACGATCATCTCGAACCGCTTCCGCAATCCATTTTTGCCGTTGAGTTCCCCATGCCCCCCTTTCTCCTTGACTGGATTCGCACTCAATTCCCGGCGTTGTCTCGACAAGAACATGGCCGACCGGTGGCCTATTTTGATGGCCCCGCGGGCAGTCAGGTACCGCAGTCCGTGGCCAACGCCGTCAGCCGGTATCTGTTGACAACCAACTCGAATCGCGGCGGCGTTTTCACCGTGGCGCAAGAGAGTGATGCGATTGTCGACACGGCTCATCAAGCCGCGGCGAACCTTTTTGGCACCAATGATCCGGCCTGTACCGTCTTCGGCGCGAACATGACGACGTTGACGCTCGCTGTCAGTCGAGCCTTGGCACGAACATGGAACACCGGCGATGAAGTGCTTGTCACGCGGCTCGATCATGATGCGAACGTTACACCGTGGATTCTGGCCGCGCGCGATGCCGGGGCGATTGTGAAGCATGTCGATGTCCACCTCGAAGACGGCACGCTGGATCAGACGAGTTTTCGCAACGCCCTTTCATCGCGGACAAAACTGGTCGCCATCGGGTATGCGTCGAATGTCACCGGGACGATTAACCCGATCGCGCCGATGATTGCTGCGGCGAAGGCAGCCGGGGCGCTGACGTTTATCGATGCGGTGCATTATGCACCGCACGGGTTGATCGATGTCACCGCGCTCGGCTGCGATTTCCTGGCGTGTTCGGCGTACAAATTTTTCGGCCCGCACGTGGGTTTGCTGTACGGTCGCCGCGATCTGCTGGAAGAGATCACCCCTTACAAGTTGCGAGTGAGCAGCAACCAGTTACCCGGCAAATGGATGACCGGCACGCAAGCGCATGAGCTGCTCGCCGGAGTGAGTGCGGCGATTCGTTATCTGGCCGACATGGGTCGTCGTTGTGCTTCGACTGACTGTGAACGGACGGCGTTACAATCGGCATTTGCGGCGATTCGGGCCTACGAACAGTCGTTGTCGGAACGAATGCTCGCCGGGTTGCGAAGCCTCGGTGGATACCGCGTCTGGGGCCTCACCGATGCCGCGCGGATTGCCGAGCGTGTACCAACATTTTCCTTGACACACGCTCGGTTCACACCGAAAGAACTCGCGGAACGGCTTGCAGCGGAAGGCTTGTACGCGTGGTGCGGCAATCATTATGGATTGCCGTTCACGGAAGCCGCAGGGCTGGAACCACACGGGACGCTACGAATTGGATTGCTGCATTACAACACGGTCGAAGAAGTCGATCGTGTACTAGAGGCGCTTGAACGAATCAGCGCATAGAAAGTCTCATTCCGTCGCTTGCGCTTCGCGGAACCCCAGCGCCCACGCTCGTTCCCCCAGAAGATCATCGCGCCGATTTGTGTACCCGCAAAGCGCAAGCGAGGAAGAATCATTTCCCCGAGGGATGTTTCCAATCTGCGATCCACAATTGGCTGGAACCATCCGGCGTGCGCGTCGAGGTCCACATCAACTTGATGCCATCGGGACTGAAGACCGGCAGTACATTGGCAGACGTGCTGTGCGTGATCTGATGAATCGCGCCGGCTTTGAACGACTTCGACTGCATGTCGATGTCCATCAGAAACAGATTGAAGTGGGCTTGAGACGGTCCTTTGCTGTAATCGGCCCGCGACCAGATGATCGACTTCCCATTGGGGTGGAAGAACGGGCACCAATTGACTTCGTCGAGATTGCTCGTGAGCTGCACTTCCGTCTTGCCGTCAACCGAGACCGCAAAGAGCTGCAACATGTGTTCCTTGTGGCGATCACTGCGAAAGATCACCCATTGATTGTCGGGGGAGAAAAACGGACCGCCGTCGTAGCCGGCCTGATTCACGATCTGTCGGACGTTCGATCCATCCGCGTCCATGATGTAGAGATCGGGGTCGCCGTCGCGCGATGAGGTGAACACGATGTGCTTGCCATCGGACGAGTAACTCCCCTCGGCGTCGTAACCGGGGGCATCGGTCAACCGCTTCATCCCGGTGCCGTCGAAGTTCACGACATAAATATCCATATGCGGATCGAAGTCCCACTGGTAGCGCCGGCGTCCTCCCGCGACAGCTTCATCGCGGGCGGCCTTCTCCGTCACGTCGATGTGTGGGTCGGTGTGACTCGAGGCAAACATGATCTGCTTGCCGTCCGGAGTGAAGTAGGCGCATGTGGTCCGACCGCGGCCGGTGCTGACGAGTCGCGGGGTCTTCTCGTCCAGCTTCTGGGTATAGATCTGGTAGAACGGATAGCCGATGGGATATGCCTGATAGACAATCCACTGGCCATCGCGCGAAAAATAACCTTCACCGGCCCGTGGCAGTCCGAATGTGACCTGGTGAAGATTGGAAAGCGTTGCCGCTTCTTTTACGGCATCGGTGACGACTTCTTTCGGCGGCTGCCCGAACAGGGCGGACAGCAAGACCACGGCGATTCCGGCGAACATATCGATATCCCCATAAAGGTTTTGTTTGACGTTACAATATCACGGAGAAGAGAGACCGACCACGCTTGCGCTTCACAGGATCCCAGAGATCGCGTTGGGTCGGAGATGTTCACGGGCGCTGGGATCCTGCAAAGCGTGAGCGTGGGATGTTGAAATCGAAATCATCGCGACGTTTTAATTCTTGTTCCCTCGACGGAGATGTGTATGCGCGCGATGGTGCTCGGATTGATCGTGACGGCGCTTGCCGCTGCTCCCCCGGTGAAGAAAGTTCCGGCAGGTCCGTTGGCGGTGGATGCCGTATCGCTCAAATCGGGACGGTCGCTTCGCGGCGCGATCTTGCAACGAAACGCGGATCGCTCCATAACGATGGCGGTCTCCCGCTCGTGGTTGAAGGCCGCAAATCCAGAATTGTTCGAGCAACAGGATACGCTCGATCTCAAGACCCAGCGTGAAGCGTGGACCCAAGCCCGCGATCATTTGAAAGTGCTTCTCGAAACCCCGCCGGAGTCACAGCGGCTGGCGTTCTTCCTGCAAAGTGAACTCGATGCGCTGGAAAACAATCTCACCGCGGAAGAACCGCAACGAGCCGAGTTCTTCTGGATCGAACTGTCTGGATCGCAAATTTCGCGGGTGACCCCGGCGACTCCAGAACGTCAAAAACTGGCGGTGATTGCATGGAGCGAAGGGTTCATTGATGTCGAAACGCAGGATGCCGCGACGCTGCAGAAGGACCTGACCAAGCGAAAAATCCCGCTCGATGGCCCAACCCCGGACATTTCCTCGCGGCTACCGCCCCGGCCGCAGGATGACCGTGAATGGGCGGCTCGACTGGCGGTAGTGGAATATGTCTACCGGCAAGCGATTGATTTCCAGGGCATGGGTGACACGCTCGTCCGGACGGGTGAGGGCCAGAAGCCCGATCTGACAGCCCTCTTTCAAAAGCTGATGAAACAGCAAGTCGATTCCGTGCTGAAAGACTTGCTCAACGAAGGACCGGCGCGGCCGGAACCGATCAAACCGGAACGTGAGCTCTTCGCTCCGGCGATTGCCGCCGCGGAGTCCGCCGGGTCGCGCGGCTTCCGAGTCACGCGCCTGCAGATGGACCCCGAGCGCAACCGCGTCGGTGTCGAAGTCCGTTTTGTCGCGAAGCTCGATGAGAACCGCTGGCAAACCGTGTGGCTGACAACGGAGTTCGCCGATACCACTCAACCGCGCCCGGACATCGAAGCGAAGATTGAGCAAGACCCGCAGGTCAAATCGATCCTGGAAACGATCAAGACCGTCGGCCTGTTCGACGACGCACCGTTGCGGACGGCTCTCCGGACGGGGGCCGCGACCATGTCCGCGATGCAAAGTGCCGAGCAGGCGTTCTTCACTTTCACCAACCGCTACACGCAGCACATTGACCGTCCGAAACTGCTGCTTCCGGCCATCGCCCCGTGATGTTCTGGTCCGCTGTGATCGACGTGCAGATTCGACCAGGGGCATTCAAGGGGTCAACTTATTCGCGAAGCGTGTGAATCCCGTCTGTGAGCGATCTTCGATAATCTTCGCGATGCCGTAGAATGCACCGGTTGCCCCCGGTTCGACATACAAAGCGCGAACTGGACCGGTGATGACGCAGTTGCGGACGGTCGATTTCACGATGACTTCATCGAAACGACCGGACAGCATGATGTCGTTCGCGGTCCCTTCGAGAATCACCTGTCCGTTGATGATCAGGTTGGTACCGATGATGTTCTGACCGTCCACAATCCGCAGCACCGGCAACACACCGACACCGGTATCAAGTTGGACGCTCGTCATGCTGCAATGCACGGCGTTGTGAAGCAGGATCGATTCCCGGCGGGTGTCGGCGATGCGGATATCATGCATGGTCACGCGGCGAATTCCCGCCGCTCCGGGCTGACGCAGCATGCTGCCATCAATGACAATTCCTCGGTCGGCCGTGCCGCGGACACCGTCCCCGTGGCCGTCGCCGTAAATCAGCAGCCGTTGCAGCAGCATCTCGCCGGAACGGGAATCTTTCCCCGCGGCGGTAATAGTGAGGGCATCGCCGGACATGTGCGTGCGAGCGCGGAGCTTCAGATTCTGCACGCTGCCGCCGGTGCCGGTGTAGGCCGGATCGCCGACACCGGTGAAGACGATCCCGTGGGAATCGCCGGGGAACGAGATGATCGGGCCGCGCTCATCAGTGCCGACGGGACCGGAGCCGATAATGTCGATCCCCGAACCAATCGTCAGTTCGTTTTCGAGATTGATTCGGGTCGTGAAGTGGTGCGGAATTGTTGGCATCAGCGTGTTCCCGGGAACTTGGCCACGCTTTGCACCCCGTGGACTGATATTGATTGTGTGCCACAGCCGTGTCGGCCGTGCGGAGTGGCAAATCGCTCTGCAAAATCGCACGGCCGACGCGGCCGTGGCACACGAAAGCGAATCCATCTACGAGATGTTATGATGTTATGTCGTGCGACGACCGTGGATGAGGGACAGAACTTCCGCCCGGCTCGACACGTTGGTTTTGAAAAGGCCGCGGACGGCGTTGGTGATCGTCACACTGCCCGGCTTGCGAATGCCGCGGATCGTCATACAGGAATGGCTGGCTTCCAGCATCACGATCACGCCTTTGGGATCGAGTTCCTGCTGCAGCAGATCCGCAATCTGATGCGTCATCCGCTCCTGCACTTGAGGCTTGCGGGAAATCTCTTCCACCACTCTTGCCAGTTTACTCAAACCCACGACTTTGCCGCGAGGAAGGTAGCCGACATGCGCCGTGCCAATGAACGGCAGCAGATGGTGTTCGCACATGCTGTTGAAGGTGATGTCGCGAACGAGAACCAGTTCGTCGTACTGTTCTTCAAAGGTCTTCTTCAGATGGCGACCGGGTTCGAGCGTCAGCCCGCCGAAGAGTTCGGCATACATCCGGGCCACGCGGGCCGGGGTTTCGAGCAGCCCGTTGCGGTCCGGGTCTTCCCCGACGGCGGCCAGAATCTCGCGGACCGCGCGCTCGATGCGCGGCAGATCCACCGTTTGGTTGGCGGGGCGATTTGGCTCACTCGAGGCGGCCCCGCTGACACAGAGGTCGTCGCGGGAATTATCAGTCTCATCCATCGGCATTGCCGAACTCCGGTTGTGATTGCAGGGGGCAGACGGCATGGAAACATCAACGAGGTCAATTTTGTAACCGCATTCAATGCTAGGGGTCGCCGCAGTGATCGTCAAATCGCTGGTCGATAACGAACTCGTTCCAGGCTCCACCTGGGAACGGGCGTCCGCGAGGCTCTGCCTCGTTGTAAGACACCCTCACGCCATGATCTGGAGAGACGCGGAGCGTCTCGGACGAGCGTTCCCAGACGGAGCATGGGAACGAGATGTCGGTATGGTTTCCCACTTCAAAGAAGCCCTCCGATTTCCGGGGGTTTCCTACAAATCGGAATCCGCTGATCCCGAATTGACCGAGGCGAGGTCATGGCCTACAACGGCCTGCGTGGGGGGCTTTGAGGAGAACGATTCCATGCCTCCCCGCGTCTGGACTGTGTTTGCGGCGTTCGTTCTCATCGGGATCGCGATTCAAGCCGCGGTGATGAGTACGGGCCTGATCTGTGCCTGGTGGCAAACGGGCGAAACACAAATTCTGACGCTGTTCAACCGCGCCGCCGCGTTTGAGCAAACCCACGCAGGATTCGTCATCTGCCGCTTGCCCGCGCATCTCGTGCTGCTGGCCGGGACGTTGCTCCTGGCCTGGCGATCTCCTCAGCGGCTCTGCGACCGACTTGGGATGACTCGTTGTCGCTGGTCAGTTGGCCAATGGATTGTGACGACGGGAGCGGCATTGGTCCCGTTGTTGGCGTCGCTCTGTTTCGCGGCGGGTTTTGTGCCCGTGTTGGAACCCATCCCCTTCACACAGGACATTCACTGGGGGCCTGCCAGTGCTTACCTCTTTTACATGACGATTGCTCCGCCGTTCGTAGAAGAGCTGTTCTTTCGAGGCTATATGCAGCGACGATTGATGCAGCGGTGGCCAGCAGTGCCTTCCCTGCTGATCACCGCGGTTTTGTTCACCATCGCACACGGGATCACCCCCGCGATTCTGGTGACGGTGTTTCCCGTGGCCTTATGGCTGGGGATGTTGGCGTGGAAAACCGGGTCCATCTGGCCGGGCTGTGTCTGTCATGCGTGGCTCAATTTCCTCTGGTGTGGTTGGCCAGTGTTGAATCAACTGGCCGAAACATCGCCGGTGTTGAGCATTCCGTTTGGAGCCTATGTCATCGTGTTGGCCGGACTCTGCTTTTTGCTGACATTGTCCTGGTTGCATGAGACGCGGAGCGCCGTGGTGACCGAATGACAGGCATCACTCACGCTCGGGACGGGAACGTCAGGGCGAAATTCCTCTTTCCAAGAAACGGACATTGCCATAAAACCCACGCTGCGCATGACGGAAGCGTGCGCCAGGAGTGGCGTCGATGCGGTTGGACGCGGTGATTTTTGGTGGTGGTGTCGCCGGTCTCTGGCTGCTCGATCGACTTGCGCGACAAGGCTGCCACGCCGTGCTGCTGGAAGCCGGCGAACTTGGAGCCGGGCAAACCGTCGCCGCGCAGGGCATCATTCACGGCGGCTTGAAATACACGTTACAGGGTCTACTGACCCCGTCGGCCAAAAGCATTCGGGGCATGCCCGCCCTATGGCGCGCTGCGCTGCTCGGCCACGCGACACCCAATCTGACGCGCACCCACATCCGTTCCGACTGTTGTTATCTCTGGCAAACCGACTCCCTGTCGTCACGCGCAGGGATGATCGGCGCGAAAATCGGCCTGCAAATCAAACCGGAAACCCTCGGCCTCGACGACCGCCCGGAAGCCCTGCGGCATGTCCCCGGTACCGTCGCCAAATTGGCGGAACAAGTCATTTGTCCGCGCAGTTTCCTCGCCGATCTGGCCGAACAATATCAGGATCGCCTGCTGAAGATCGATATCAAGAACGGTCTTCGCTTCCGCCTGCACAGCCCGGGTGAAATTTCCGCGGTCGAACTGACAGATCCCGGTAGCGGCCGGGAATTGGTGCTGTCTCCACGACAAGTCGTCTTCACCGCCGGCGCTGGGAACGTGGCGCTGAGAAAACTCGCGAAACTCGACGACGCCGTGATGCAGCGCCGCCCGCTGCAGATGGTGCTCGTTCGTGGGGAATTGCCGATATTGAACGGTCATTGTGTCGATGGAGCGAAAACCCGCGTCACCATCACCTGCGATGTCGATGCGCGCGGCCGGATGGTCTGGCAGATTGGCGGCCAACTCGCGGAAGACGGCGTCGCGATGTCCCCGCAAGCATTGACGCAACGCGCCGCGCAGGAACTGCAAGCCGTGTTGCCGGGCGTCAACTTCGATCACACTGAATGGTCGACGTACCAGGTCGACCGTGCGGAAGGATCGACGAATCAGGGTTCGCGCCCAGAGACCGTACAGGTGCTGTGCGCCGGCAATGTCACCACCGGGTGGCCGACGAAAATGGCGCTGGCCCCCGTGTTGGCGAACGAGATTGCCAGCCGTATCACCGCGGAAGCGTCCTCGGCCCCGTTTCAATCAACCGCATGGGCCGATTGGCCGCGTCCCAACGTCGCCCTGTTGCCGTGGGAAGACCCGCATCGTCAATGGTGGCCACAGCCGAAGTCGACTCACCAAGCCCCACCCCAACGTCGCGCCGCATGAACCGTCTCCTGCCGCTGTCGATGCTGCTGGCGATGTGTTGCACGGCCGGGTGTGCGACATCGGCCGCATTCCCGCCGGAATCGGTACCACCTCATATTGTGCCGGTGACGCCGTCCTTGCCGGTCACACCGATCCAGTACCCTCCGGAGATTCCTCCCAACTACGACTGGGGGCATTTCCACGGCGATTTACGGTTGGAACTCGTCGGCGGTCGGGATGCCAGGCTGGTTTCCAACTTCGGTTACGTCGACCCGCACGGCACCGATTGGCCGGCTCCGCGCGGTTCGCTCGTCAACGGCGCATCAATCCCGCAAGCGTTCTGGAGTTTTGTCGGCGGACCGTGGGACGGAGCGTATCGCCAGGCTTCTGTCGTGCATGATGTTGCCTGCGATTCGATGCAGGCGACATGGCAGGAGACACACCGCATGTTCTATCACGCCTGCCGTTGCGGCGGCGTCGAGGAGCGGACCGCCAAGCTCATGTACTGGGCGGTCTACCATTTCGGTCCGCGCTGGGAACCACAAACGGTGATGACGAAAGAACTCCGCGTGGTAGACGGCAACCCCACCGCCGTCGATGTGCCCAAGACGACCTCCCAGCGCGTGGCGATGGCACCGCCGACAGCCGCCCAACTGCAGCACGCACGAGCCTACTTCCAGCAAAACAGCCCAGACCTCGACGCGATTCCGTCGTTACAGTTTGCGCCGCAGTAACCTCCTGATTCGGGCGCCGCTGGCTCTGCCAGTGCATTGCAATCTGTGCGTTGGTTGGAAAAAAACACTGGCAAAGCCAGCGGCAGACAACTCGAATTCTTAATCGCGAGAATGCATTAGCGTCGTGCGGCTCACATCATTCCAGCCATACTGCCACCAGCCGGTTCGTGCCGATTTTTCCGGGTGCGCAAACGTGTCGCATAACGGAATCTCAATCGGTTGCGGGGATCACACAGTTTCAGTGTGACTTTCGCCGATGGAGTGCTAAGCTCTCACGAACCCAATGGTCTCCGTGATGAGCCCCTGCCGTTTTCATCCCACCGCCCAAAGGTGCCCCACCATGCCTCGCATCCTGCTGTTCAGCCTGATTTTTGCATCCCTCACCGCTCCTGCGTACGCCGGTCGTCCGGTTTGCCAACCGTGTGTTCCGCAGACGAACTGCTGCTACCGGTTCCCGCTCACGTATCCGGAAGCCCTGAAGCGGGCGGAAGATGCGACTCGCGCCGAAGCGGAGATTGTCGCGCTCAAGAGCGAAGTCGAAAAGATGAAGGCGGAACTCGCCGCTGCGAAGACGGAGCGGGATGCCGCCGTCGCGATGGCGAAAGCTTCCGACGAAAAGGCCACCAAGAGCGATGCCGTTTCTAAGGAAATGACGGTTGCCGCGACCGCCGCCAACGAAAAGGCGGCGGCGGCCGAGAAAGCCGCCAATGATGCCAAGGCGGCCGCAAAGAAGTCCGACGAAGCCGCCGCGGCTGCGACCGAAGCCAGCAAGAAAGCGGAAGAAGCCACGAAACTTGCCCAGAAGGAAGCTGCCGACGCCAAAACGGCACTGGAAAAATCGCAAGCCGAAGTCGCCGAGTTGAAGAAATCGACCACGGAATTGACCAAGGCCGCGGACGCCTTGAAGAAAGAACTCGAAGAGTCGAAGAAGAAACTCGACGCCCCCAAGAAAGAAGACACGCCGAAAGTCGAAGACGACAAGAAACCGGAAGAAAAGAAGCCGGAATAATTGCGACCCACATCGATTTACACTCAACCCGGAAGCCCAGGGATTCTGATCCCTGGGTCTCTTCATTTGTACGGAAGGGTGCAATGCGACCCAGGGTTCAGAAACCCTGGGCTTCGTGGGGACAATCGACATCGCGCTCCATGCATGGTACGAAATCACTCTTGGTGAGTTGCGCCCCCGATCTCGTCCGAAAGAACGTGTTATGTCCGCCTTGGAACGGAGTCCGGAATTGCATCACCGCGACCGCAGTCGAGTAGTGATCGTCGATGTACAGGACAAACTCGTCGCGGCCATGCCGGCGGGAGCAGCGCTCGTCGCGAATGTGGCCTGGCTGGCAGCAGCAGCGCGATTATGCGGCGTGCCAATTCATATCACCGAGCAGTATCCACAGGGGCTCGGCGCAACGGTCGCGGCCTTGCAGGAATTTGCGTCCGAACGACAGGCAAAACTCCGTTTCAGTGCGACCGAAGCACTCGGTTGGCTCCCCGCACTTTCGGAACCGGAAGGCCGCGATCAGATCATCCTCGCCGGGGTGGAAGCGCACGTCTGTGTGTTGCAGACGGCGTTCGATCTGTTGGCGCAAGGCTATCAGGTGACACTCACCGTTGATGCCATTGCGAGCCGTCGCGAAACCGACCAGCGGGTCGCGATCGAACGGCTGCGTGACGCCGGGGCTACGGTTGCAACCAGCGAGGCCATCGCCTTCGAGTGGATGGAAACCGCCGCCGACCCGCAATTCCGGGCGTTGAGCGCGCTCGCCAGGAATCGCACGCTCACTTAGCCCCCGTTGTCCGCAACGAGAGATCACCAATGGGTATCGCTGGAAGCCCCCCGGGTGAAGACAACCGGGGACTAAATGAATGGTTTCCACGGACAACTGACAACGGCCCCGCATTCGGCTAACATGATTCGCAACCTACCCGTCACCGGGTTCACTTCACCCTCATTTTTCCGGATTTCCTTCCGATGACCGTGCGCGGCATTCGAGGCGCGACGAGCGTTCCTGAAGATCGACCCGACCTCATTCTCGCGGCGACGCGCGAATTGCTCGAGGAATTGATCGCCGCCAATCAGATCACCGACTTCGAGGACATCGTCTCGGCGATCTTCACCACGACGCCCGACTTGACCTCCACGTTCCCCGCGGAAGCAGCGCGTGCTATCGGCATGAAGCAAGTGCCGCTGTTGTGTGCATCGGAGATCGCGGTCCCGAAAAGTCTGCCGAAGTGCATCCGTGTGCTGCTGCACGTCAACACAACCAAGCGGCAGGGTGAGATTCAGCACATCTACCTGCACGAAGCGAAGAAGCTGCGTCCGGACATGGTCAGCGCGCAGTAGCTCCTCCGTCGCAGTCCGGAGCGCAAGCGACGGCCGTGTTTCATCACCGCTGACTGCGCCGTCCGCAAAGCGCAAGCGGAGCCGGTCCCTTGCGCAATCGACCACGATGTGATTAGAATCGACTGAGAGTCGATACGGGTCGTGCTTGGTTGTGGGGAGTCAGCAGCATGCTGCGGAGAATGGGTGTCACCGTTGCGTTGATCGGAATCGTGCTGGCGACGGCCGCCAAGCTTGCCGCCGGTGACGCGGCAGTCGAAGCCAAAGACCGGCTGCGCGAGAACGTCAAATATCTCTCCAGCGACGAACTCGAAGGCCGCGGCATCGGCACACAGGGGCTCACGACCGCAGGCAACTTCATCCGCGAAGAGTTTCAGAAGCTCGGCCTCGCCGTCGATCGTGTGCAGGGCAACGCCTACCAGAAGTTCGACCTGATTTCGTCCGCGAAACTCGGCGACAAGAACTCTCTGCAATTCATCGGCCCGGATGGCAAAACCATCGATCTTGAACTCGGCAAGGACTGCGAAGTCTGCTCGTTTGCCGGGTCAGGAGAGTTCGAGGGCGAAGTCGTCTTCCTCGGCTATGGCATCGAAGACGGCGAGTCAAAATACAACGATTTCGACGGCATTGATGTCGCCGGGAAGGTCGTGATCATCATGCGACGCAACCCACAACAGGGGAATGCGAAGGGACCGTTCTCCGGACACGGCACGTCCCGTCATGCTGAACTCCGGACCAAGCTGATTCAGGCGAATCAGCACAAAGCCGCAGCGGTGTTGTTCGTGAATGATCCGTACGGCGTGAAGCAGAAAGCGGAAAGCCGCGAGAAAAGTTTGGCCAAAGCGACCGCCGATATCGCCGCCCTCGCCGATGCCTACCTCGCAACACCGGAAGCCGACCCCAAAGAAAAGCTGACGGCCGCCATTGCGAAATGGAAGACCCAGAAAGACGCCGGGGCAAAGGCCGTCGACGACGAATTGCTCAAGTTCGGTTACGCCGGGTATGGAGACGATAAGCCGATGATCCCGGCGTTTCACATCACACAGGCGCAGATCAACGCCATGTTGAAGGCGGCTCTCAAAACGAGCCTCACAGACCTCGAAACGGAGATCGATCAGAATTTCAAACCCCGTTCGCAAGTGATCACCGGCTGGAAAGCGAAAGGGGCCGCAAGCGTGGTCCGCGTTCGTAGCGATGTCGCCAATGTGATCGGGATCCTCGACGGAACCGGGCCGAAAGCGGAAGAAACGATCGTCATCGGCGCGCACTATGATCATGTCGGCCGCGGCGGGGCGAATTCGTTGTCCCCCGGTTCCACCGATGTGCATAACGGCGCGGATGACAACGCCTCGGGGACCGTTGCGCTGTTGGAACTCGCGCGTCGTTTCACTGCCCGCCCGCAAAAATTGCCGCGGCGATTGATGTTCATTGCCTTCACTGCGGAAGAGTTAGGATTGCTCGGTTCGGCCAAGTATGTGAAGGAACCAATTGTCCCACTGGACCAGACGATCGCCATGTTCAACATGGACATGGTCGGCCGGTTGCACGAAGACAAGCTCACCATCTTCGGCAGCGGCACCAGCCAACGCTGGGAACCGGAGTTGAAAGCGCTCAACGAACAAGCGGGCTTCAAGCTCACGTTCAAACCGGAAGGCTTCGGTCCCAGCGATCACTCATCGTTCTACGGGAAGAAGATCCCCGTCCTGCACTTCTTCACGAATAATCATCCGGACTATCACCGACCGACGGATGACTGGGAAAAGCTCAACATCGAGGGCATCGAGCGCGTGGTGACGATGCTCGAAAAACTGATCGTCATGACCGCCGAGAAGCCGGAGAAGCCCGATTACATCGAAGTGAAGCAGGCCCCCACGGCCCAGCGCGGCGGCACCCGCCCCTACTTCGGCACGATTCCCGATTTCGCCAGCGAAGGGGAAGGTTACGGCATCTCCGGCGCGGCTCCCGGCAGCCCGGCAGAAAAGGGCGGACTGAAGGACGGCGACCGCATTGTCGCCCTCGGCGAAAACAAAGTCACCGGCCTCGACGACTTCGACCTCGCTCTCCGAAAGTTCAAAGCGGGCGATGAGATTACGGTCACCGTGACGCGCGACGGGAAACCGGTGGTATTGAAAGTGACCCTCGAACCACCGCGGTAAACGCACATAGCCCCCGGTTGTCGCGCACTCGTTCCCAAGCTCCGCTTGGGAACGTCTTTCTCCGAGGCTCTGCCTCGTCATCCTTCGTACACTCAGTCGAGGCAGAGCCTCGATCCCGGACGTTCCCAGGCAGAGCTTGGGAACGAGTTGCCGGTGGCGCGTATACCGGCATCCCGAGTTTCGCTCTTGTGCTCGCGTCGTTTCGGACCGATAATTCACATCACTGCCCGTTGATCCTTCCGCCCTGCCCCTGCCTGCCTTGCTGCCGAGGAAGCCCACCGTGCGACTTGCTCTCCTTCTGGGACTCGCCAGTTCGTTCCTTGCGTCCACGATTGCGGCCGAAGAATCGCCGACCTTCGAACAGGACATCTGGCCAATTTTTCGCGCCCATTGCTTCGATTGCCATGGCGCGACGGCGGAACTGAAGGGCGGACTCGATCTGCGGTTGGTGCGGTTTCAAACCAGGGGTGGCGAAAGTGGACCGGCGCTGGTTGCGGGCGATCCCGCGGGGAGTTACCTGCTCGACCGCATTGAAAGTGGCGAAATGCCGCCCGGCGAAGCGAAGGTGACGCTGAAGGAAAAGGAGATTCTGCGACGTTGGATCGCACAGGGAGCAAAAACCGCGCGACCGGAACCGACGGAACTCGCGCCGGGGTTGGGAATCACGCCCGAAGAACGCCGGTACTGGGCATTTCAACCAATTCAACGCCCCGACACGCCAACGGTGAAAGCCGCAGATCGGGTCGTCACGCCGATTGATGCGTTGATCCTGCAGAAGCTCGAAGCCCACAATCTGACGATGGCACCCCAAGCCGATAAGACCACGCTGGTCCGCCGGGCCTATTTTGATTTGATCGGTCTACCGCCGACGTTTGAGCAGGTGCAGACCTTTGTCAACGATCCCTCTCCCGGCGCATGGGAACGGTTGATCGATGACCTGTTGCAATCGCCGCAGTATGGCGAGCGCTGGGGTCGGCACTGGCTCGATGTCGCGGGTTATGCCGATTCCGATGGCGTCTCCAACGACGATCCGATCCGGCCGTATGCGTACAAGTACCGCGATTACGTCATCCGGTCCTTCAACGCGGATAAACCGTTCGATCAGTTCCTCATCGAACAACTCGCGGGGGATGAGCTTGTCCCGTTGCCGCATGCGAACCTGACGCCGGAGCAAATCGAAAAGCTCATCGCGACCGGCTTCCTGCGGATGGCGGCCGATGGGACATCCAGCGGCGGGACCGATGCCGCGGTCGCGAGCAATCAGGCCATCGCCGATACGATCAAAATCGTGACGACCTCGCTGTATGGTCTTTCGGTCGGCTGTGCTCAATGTCACGATCATCGATACGATCCAATCCCGCAGGCCGACTACTACGGACTGCGGTCGATTCTCGAACCGGCCCTCAATTCCAATCAATGGCGGAATCCCGGGCAGCGGGTGGTGTCGCTCTTCACCGATGCGGACCGTGCGAAGTCCGCAGAGATCGAGAACGAAGCCAAACCGGTGATCGCCGAGCGCGATGAAAAACAGCAGAAATACATCGACGCGGCCTTCACGAAGGAGCTCGAAAAGCATCCCGAAGAACTGCGCGACCCGTTGCGAAAGGCGTTCTACACCCCCGCGGACAAGCGGACGCCGGAGCAGCAGACTCTGCTCAAAGAGCGGCCAAGTGCGAACATCAATCCGGGTGTGCTCTATCAGTACGATCCCGCCGCCGCGGAAGAACTGAAGAAACTCGGCGAGAAGATCGCCGAGATTCGGGGCAAGAAACCGGTGGAGGATTTCATCAGCCCGCTCACCGAAGTCAGCGGTACGGCCCCGGTCGCGAAGTTATTTCATCGGGGCGACTATCGCCAACCGCAAGCGGAGATCGCTCCCGCCGATTTGCAGATCGCGACATCCTCGGAAACCCGCAAGACGTTCCCGGCCGATGACGCAGAACTGCCGACATCCGGTCGCCGGTTGGCCTGGGCGAAGTGGTTGACATCGGGACAACACCCGTTGCTCGGCCGCGTGCTAGCCAATCGAATCTGGATGCATCACTTTGGTCGCGGCATCGTTTCGACCCCGGGTGAATTCGGCAAACTCGGCGAACTACCGTCGCATCCGGAATTGCTCGATTGGCTGGCTTCGGAATTTGCATCCAACGGCTGGAGTCTGAAGAAACTCCATAAGACGATCATGCTGTCGAGCGTCTATCAGCAGTCATCGCGCCGCACGCCGGAGCAGGATGCCGTCGACAGCGATAACCGGTTGTACGGCCGCATGTCGGTTCGTCGGTTGGAAGCCGAAGCCATTCGTGATCGACTGTTAACCGTGAGCGGCGTGTTGGATCGCACCCCGTTCGGACCGCCCGTTGCCATCGCGCCGGATGACGCCGGGCAGATTGTGGTGACGAACGATGTCCCGCGGCGAAGTGTCTATCTGCAAGTACGTCGCACGCAACCGGTGGCGATGCTCACCGCGTTCGATGCCCCCGTGATGGACGTGAACTGCGAACGCCGGCCGAGTTCCACAGTCGCCGGGCAATCGCTGATGTTGATGAATAGTCTGCAGGTGTTAAAGTCCGCGCGACAACTCGCCGATCGCGTTCGCAAGGACGCCGATACGGGCATCCCGATCCCGGCAGAGATCACGCAGCGGTTGCAAATCGCTCAGTCGCCGTGGTCGTATGGCGCGGGGGCATTCAATGCAGAATCCAGCCGCGTGGAAAAATTCACGCCGCTCGCGCACTGGACGGGTTCGCAATGGCAGGGGGGCGCAAACCTGCCGGACCCCACCATTGGCTACACACTGTTGCATGCATCGGGTGGTCACACGGGCGATAATCCCGATCATGCGACGGTACGGCGATTCACAGCCCCCGTATCCGGCACGATTTCGATTCGTGGAACATTGCATCACCCGTCCGAAAACGGTGACGGCGTCCGCGGGCGAATTGTCTCCAGCCGCGAGGGGATGCTGGCCTCGTGGACGGCGAAAACGATCTCCGTCGACACGGCTGTGGTTGGGACCATGATCGAAGCTGGCGACACCATCGACTTCATCGTCGACTGCAACGAGAACGTGACCTCGGATTCGTTCAACTGGACCGCATTGATTGAGTTGAAAGATGCGACGGGGAAGGTGCTGCGAAGTTGGGACACCGCCGCCGGTTTCCGTGGACCGACGACCTCGGGACTGCCGCAGCAAATCGTCGCCGCTTGGCGCTGTGCCTACGGACGCGACATCACGCCCGCGGAATTGAACCGGGCCGCAACCTTCGCCGCGGATCAACTGGCCGTGTTGCAGACACTCCCCGCGGATGCCAAGAAAACCAATCCCCCCGCGGATGATGAACTGTTGATGCTGACGAACCTCTGCCAGCAATTGTTGGGATCGAACGAATTTTTGTACGTGGATTGAACGACAACGAGCCCGAAGCGCCAGCGCCGGGTTCTTTACATTGAATGATCAATACACCCGTCGCTGGCGCTTCGGGCTTGTTGAGAAAGACTCGAAATGACGACATCCATCCGCACACGCCGTGAGTTCCTCGCCGATAACGCGATGGGCATCGGTTCCATCGCGCTCGCATGGATGCTCCAGCAGAAAAAGCTGCTCGCCAAACCCGCGGCGGTCACGCAGCGGCAAGCACAGTACGATCTGAAGCCGAAGACGCCGCACTTCGCGCCACGGGCGCAAGCGATGATCTCGCTCTTCATGCACGGTGGTCCGGCCCACATGGACCTGACCGACCCCAAGCCCGAACTGACCAAGCATAGCGGGCAAGACTACACCGGCGAAGTGGTCTACAGCTTCGTCAACCGCGCCAGCAAGAAGTTGCTCGGCAGTCCGTGGAAGTTCTCCAAGCACGGCGAATGCGGGACCGAACTCTCGGAACTCCTGCCCCATACCGCGAATATCGTCGATGACATGTGCCTCATCCGTTCGATGCACACCGGGCACAACGGCCACGAAGTCTCCATCCGCTACTTCCACGGCGGCATTCCCGCGGTGTTGGGACGGCCGACGATGGGCTCGTGGTTGGTTTACGGGCTCGGCTGTGAAACGCAGAATCTCCCGGCATACATGGTGCTCACCGATCCGGGCGGGCATCCTGTCGACGGTGTGACGAACTGGTCGAATGGCTTCATGCCACCGCTGTTTCAAGGAACCGTGCTGCGACCGACCGAGCCGCGGATTCTGAATCTCAACCCGCCTCCGATGCTGAAAGGAACGCTGCAGCAGCAGAACCTCGCTCTGCTCGACGACCTGAACCGACAGCACAGTGAATTGCATCCCGGCGAAGCGGACCTCGAAGCCCGGATCGCCAGTTATGAACTCGCGGCCCGCATGCAAACCGCAGCGACGGAAGCCCTCGATCTCTCGCAGGAAACCGAAGCGACGCAGAAGCTCTACGGTCTCGATCAAGACGCGACACGCGAATACGGTACGCGGTGTCTCATCGCCCGGCGGCTAGTCGAACGCGGTGTGCGCTTCGTCCAGATGTTCCTGGGTGGTCAACCGTGGGACACACACACCGGAATTCGCGGCGCGCTGCCGACCATCTGCAAGCGAACCGATCAGCCGGCCGCCGCCTTGGTCAAAGATTTGAAGCAGCGCGGCATGCTCGATTCCACGCTGGTCCACTGGGGCGGCGAGATCGGTCGCCTGCCGGTGACCGAAGGGACCGGTGACCAGGAAGGTCGCGATCACAACGGCCAGGGCTTTTCGACATGGCTTGCCGGCGGCGGCGTCAAAGGAGGCATGGTCTACGGCGAGACGGATGAAGTCGGTCATCGCGCGGTCACGAACGTCGTCACGCCCAACGATTACCAGGCAACCGTGCTCAACCTCTTCGGCCTCAATCACACGGAGTTGATGTACCGGCATAACGGTCAGGAACAGATCATCACCGCGAAGCGCGAATGCCACGTCGTGAGTGAAATCCTGCGATAATAGCTGTGAGCGGCAAGGCGCTAGCGCCTTGCCGCTCACGGAGAATGTGCAGTCCATCAATGAAAGCAGCCCAGGGAAAGTATTCCCCGGGCTGCTGTTTTCAATCCGAACTTACCGTGAATCGTTATTCGATCCCGGCAGGAGCGGAGAATTTAGCGGGGTCGGCGGTGAAGACGGCGTGGGTCTCTTCGCTGGAGAAGAGATACAACTGGCCCTTGAACCACGCGGCGAAATCGAGCGTTCCTTCCGACACGTCTTTATCACGAATCAGCACCACCACGTCGGCCCCGTAAGCTGCCGGGGCATATCCAGCCGGTGCCTGGTCGAACTTGGCTTTGGCTTCGGCGGACGCGAAGTGGAACTTCTGACCGCGGAACTGCGAATGGAACTCGGGCTTGGCGTCTTTCAGTTCCCGTTCGTCACGGAGGGTGACCGGGCAGAAACCCTTTAACCCCTTCATGCCGCCGCGGTCTTTGATCTTCTGCATCTTGGCGGCGTATTCGGCCGAATCAGCGGTTGCGGGTGTCGTGGGCTTGGCATCAATCGGAGCACCGGGCAGCGCGAGAATCGGTTCATTGGTGGGCTTGGCAACATCGGCCGGGAAGAATTCGTCGTCTTCCGTCGCGGTCGATGTGGTGGGAGCCGCCGGCACCGCTTTCGCGGTTTCTTCCGGTTCGATGGCTGCCGTAGTTGGTGCGGCAACGACCAACGTGTTCGTCTCGGGTGCCGTCAAGGGCAACGGTTCGGCGACCGCATCGGCAAGCGGGGCCGCTTCGATGGATACCGGCTTCGCAACGATGGGATCATCTTCGAGCGCCACTCCGGAGAACGGTGACTCCGTCGCTTCACTGTCGGCTTTGGCTTCGCCTTCTTCGGGGAACGGTTCCGGGAATTCGCCTTCCGGCATCGGCGACCCAGCAGCCGCGATCGGCATTTCCGGATCGGCATCCATCACAACCGGTTCTTCAAACGGCGAGGCTTCTGGACTGTCTGCATCGACAATCACAGGCTCTTCAAACACGGGTTCAGGCTCAGTGGAAGTCCGAGGCGTAAACGATCCGCCAGTGGACGGACCGGTGATGACGGGGCCCGTTGTTGGCGGCGGCACAATCACCCGGGCAGCCACCGGTTCGGGGACCGCGGCAGCTGGAGTCGATTCGAGTTGCAATTTCTCGGCAACATTCACTGGAGTTGCCGGGACCGCATTGGCAGCGGGCACTTGCACTGGAACTGTAGCCGCCACAATCGCCGGACGCGCGGGTTGCTCGGTCAGGCGTTTCGGCTGACTTCCGCTGTAGGGTGCATACCCTCGAGCCGGTGCTGGAGGAGGAGTTTGTTGAGCCACCGCCGCGGGTTGAGGAACCGGCTGTGTTACCGCAACAGGCGGCGCCGCGGGTTGGCTCACGGGCTTTGAACCGGGTGTGATTCGCCGAAAGAAAGACACGAACGGGTTGCGACTGGTCGGTCGTGCCGGGGCACTCGCCGCCGGGGCAACGCCACCACGCGGTGGAACCGTCACATTGGTCCCGTAGGCGGGCTGGGGAGCGGGAACCGGTGTCATGGGTTGAGCGGCCGATCGCCCGTTGATCCGTTGCATTTGCGCCGGGGTTGGAACTTCCGGGGCTTCACGACCGCTCTCGTAATAGAGCCGCCGCAGTTCTTTCTGGACGGGCGTTTCGTTTTCGATGCCCGCCGTTAGAGCAATGGCCGGCGCCGTCGGTTGGACAGTTTCTTCCATCGGCGGCACGGTCGGGGCAGTGGTTCGGGCCGTCGACTTCGCGCTGGCTTGGCGGACCGCCGGCTTTACAGCCGGCTTTCCCGTCGCCGGAGAGATGCCGGACTGGGCAATGGTGATTGACGGAGCAGTGAGCATTCCCATCGCAGCGGCGCTGAGAATCCACTTGGGCATTCGGTAAGGATGTGGCCAACGCATTGTCCAGGATCTCCTGCTCCGCCTCGGCAAGTCGCCTCGGCCGTGTCCGATTCGACCAGAAACCCGGACTTAAACCGAATTTCTGAATGAAGTTACGTCTCACAAGCCCCATCGAAACTCGTGATCCCTGTCAGCGGGATGAAGTGTGAACTCGCACTCTTTCCCGCGCACAGGCTTGGTAAGCTTCATCGTCGTACCGATCGTGAGGTTTGTACGGCGTGTGCGGATTTTGCGAATGAATCCGGCGTTACAGCGGCTACCGTCGACACGTTCGGAAAAATCAACAAACTCAACGCATACCACCCATTTCGACATCACGCCGGATGCCCAAGAGGATTCTGCACATCTGCCATCGCTGCGGTCGCCAGACCGCGGGATCTTCGCCTTGTGAGGATCGAGAGGAAAATTCCCCGCTTTCTGGTGAGAGCAGCTACGCTTCTTTCTTAACCGCGTGCGGCATTTTCCCTGGGTCGCTTCTTTGTGACGGTCGGTAGATGCGCTACTCCCGTGTCCCCCGCCGCGGTATCTTCAAGAGAATAAACTCACCGTCCTCCTCCGACGAAAGTCGCTGACCATGGCCAGCCCGATTTTTCCCGACGACAATTCCGCCCGCCCAGTGGCTCCCACGGTTGTCGTTCATACCCAGCCACACAACATCTGGCAGACATGGGCGCTGCGGCTGGCGATGATTGCACTCGGCATCTCCGTCCTGGCAAATATCGGAATGTTCGCCTCGTTCCAGGAATACTTCGCCAACGCCGAACCGCCGCACGAGTTGTATCACTCCGGCGACAAGCTGGCCCGCGACAAAATCGCCGTGCTCACGATGAACGGCACCATCATGCCCCCCTACACCGAACGGCTGATCGCCCAGATCAAAGCCGTCGAGAAAGCGGATGAAGTCAAAGGGGTGTTGCTCGTCGTTGATAGCCCGGGGGGACTGGTCGCCGACAGTCACGAAATTTATCACCGCTTGAAGAAGCTCAGCGACAAGAAGCCGGTCTATGTGCAGATGAAGCGGATTGCCGCGTCCGGCGGGTATTACATTGCGATGGGAGCCGGCACCAACGGTAAGATTTACGCCGAGCCCACCACCTGGACCGGCTCCATTGGCGTCATCATCCCGCGCTACGATTTCACCAAGCTCGCCGAAAAGTTCGGCGTCGATTCGGCACCGATCAAAACCGGCGAGTTCAAGGATGCCCTCAGCCCGTTCCGTCCCCTCTCCGATAATGAACGTAAGGTGTGGGACAACATCATCGGCCAGGCGTTTGAACAATTCCGCGAGGTCATTGATACAAACCGCGACGCGATGAACGCCGACCAAGTGATGGCCGTCGCGACTGGGGAAGTCTTCACGGCCAAAGACGCGAAGTCCAAGGGGCTCGTCGATGAGATTGGTTACGAAGAAGATTCGCTGGCTGCGCTGCAGACAAAACTCGGGTTGAGCACCGCCCGTGTCGTAACGTATTCCTATCCGACAACGCTAATCGACGTACTCCTCGGAGGGTCGGCCAAAGCCTCGGGTTCCGATCGCTGGAAAGCCGTAATGGAAGCCAGTGTTCCGAAAGCGTTGTACTTCTGTTCGTGGCTGCCACCACTGCCGGAGTGAAAGCGATGGAAGAGAGTAACCAACTCGAAACGAACTCGTACGAACTCGTTCCCAGGCTCTGTGGGAACGGGCATCCGCGAGGCTCTGCCTCGCTGTAAGACATCATTACGCTATAAACTGGAGAGGCGCGGAGCGTCTCGGACGGGCGTTCCTACGCGGAGCATGGGAACGAGGGAAACGAGGAACGTGTTGCGGTAACGGACGCGGTTATGAACGCCTCGAGGTTCGCAGCAGTTTCTCGTCGCCACTGGTTGGCGCAGGCGTCCGGTTTGTATCTCGGCGGATGGGCTTCCTCGTCCGCGACACCCGCTGCGACGGCAGCCTCACCCCGGGCGAAGACGGTGTTGTTTGTCGTCGCGAATGGCGGGCAAAGCCAACTCGAAACGTGGGATCCGAAACCGCTCGCGCCGCGCGAAGTCCGTGGCGATTTCTCGACGATCTCCACCTCGGTGCCGGGAACGCAGTTCTCAGAGCATCTGCCGCGATTGGCCCAACGCGCGCACCAGTTCGCGGTCATCCGTTCGATGTCGCACGAAGACCTCGACCACGGTTCGGCATTGTATCTCACGCTCACAGGCCAATATTACGCGCGACGGTCCAGTAATCCGCTCCCCGCGGCGACCGATTGGCCAACGATGGGCGCCGTGGTGAAACGCGTCCGACCGACGCAGGATTCGCTGGAAACCGCGATCCATCTCAATGGCCCCGCACAGATTCCCATCAACATCGGTGCCGGTCAAAACGCTGGCTTCCTCGGCCCCGATTTCGATCCGATGCTCTTGGGCGACATTACCGCCGAAGCCACAATCCTGCCGGGACTCTCACCGCTGCCGTTGCTCGATGTTGCCCGACGAAACGAACGAGCGCGGCTGCTGCGACAAATGGAACGTGCCGACCGGCATGCTTCCACGGAAGCCCAACGGCAGCAGACGCTGTATGACCGTGCGTTTGATTTGCTTGATCGTCCTTCGGTGCAGCATGCGTTCAATCTCGACCGTGAACCGGCAGCGCTGCGGGATCGCTACGGCCGCAATCGTTCGGGTCAGGCCTGCCTGCTCGCCCGACGGCTGGTGGAAGCCGGCGTGCCGTGGATTACTCTCTTCTGGAATCACACCGGCCGGGGGCAAGACCTCGCGCCGAACGACGCCGAGGAATACGGTTGGGACACGCACAACGACATCTTCGACGCCTTGAAGAATCGCTTGTTGCCGCGGTTCGATCAGAGTTTTTCGACACTGCTCGATGATCTCTACGGCCGTGGTTTAATGGATAGCACGCTGGTGGTCTGTGCTGGTGAGTTCGGCCGCGCTCCGTTGGTGGCCCTCGAAAAGAACTTCGCGGGAGAATCACCCGGCCGCAAACACTGGGCGTCGTGCTACTCGATCATTGCCGCCGGAGCGGGCGTCAAACCGGGCCAGATCATCGGGGCGTCCGATCGTCGCGGAGCGTACCCCGCCACGGAGAGTTGGGGACCGTGGGATCTCACCGCGACGATGTTCCACGCGTTGGGTCTCGATCCGGAATCGCACTTCACCGACAAATCCGGCCGCCCGTTTCCGCTCACAAGCGGCCGCGTGATTGCACCGTTGTATGGTTAATTCGAGATCGTTTAGCCGCGACTCGGAGTCCGCGGAGAAGAGCGCTAACGAAAATCGCACGATCGGTGTGAAATCCGCGTAGCGCTCCTTCGGGTCGCGGCTAAACGGCGATTCAATTCTTCCGGCGTGCCATCGCGCGGGGTAACTCGAGCTGAAACTCGCGTTGCAGTTCCGGTACCGACTTGCCGACGATTCGCTCGAACTCGGCGACGCGTTCGTCGGGACGGTCGAGTTCCAGCGGCTTCTTGCCGGAATAATGCTTCACCAGCACGTTGTACTCGGCCCGGTACTTCGTCACGAGGAGCCAATGCAATCCCCACGCATGGCCGTAGGCTTCGGCAGCCAGCACATCCCCTTGGAACGGTTGGTCACGAGCCACGATTTCCGTCCACGTCACCACGCGGGCGCGGAGGGCCATCTGGCCGTAACGGTCGCTGATCGACTTGGGACCGCTGCGGACGCGGTCGCCATCCCCCTCAAACCCGGTGGCGATGCCCTCATTGAACCACGACGGAATGGGGGCAAAACGGTTCAGGATGCCGCGGTTATAAACCTGTTGGTGAACGGCTTCATGCAGGGGAGTATCGAACGTTGTGCATTCGCTGAGCCGGATCACCAACCGATTCGTTTGCAGATCATAAAACGCAGCAATGTTGGGTGACGACAGCCCGCCTTGATCTTCCGTCACGCGGGCCGTATAGGCATCGAAGTGGCGATCCGATTCAAAGATCAGCGCCACCAGGGGAAACTTCACCGCCTGCGTTTCAATGCGAGCCTGTTTGACGAACTCGAGGAAATTCGTCTGCATCCCTTTGAAAAACGTCCCGGCCTTCTTCACGACGTTCTGATACCGCTTTTCCACGGCGGGGTCCAGCGCACCCGGACGCGCGCGGACCAGCACAATCACGAAGGGCTTGTCGATGTTCGAGATCGTTCGCGTGGCACTGAACTCCTCATTGATCTGCTGGAGAAGTTCATCATGGGTCAGAGGTTTCGGATCGGGCCCTGAGGTTCGCTGCTGAATGCGGTCTGAGGGAATCAGCTTCCATCCGCCATCGGGCATCTCAAGCGCCGTCGCCTTGCGGCCTTCCCCGGCAAACCGCGCGGTGAGCGTGGCGGTGTCCCCATTGTCCAGCTTGATGGTGAATTCATCGCCGAACGCATTTACGTGAAAAAGCAGCAGCATCGTCGTCAGAAAAGACCGCAACAAGACTCGCTTGCCGCTGAGCGGACTCACAGCGTCCCCGTGTGCCACTGGCTTTGCCAGTGTCTTGATTTTTTTTTGATTCCTTCTTGAGTCGAAGACGAAGACACTGGCAGAGCCAGTGGCACACATTAGACGGCGGGATGTCTCACGAAGAGTGCTCATCATGCCAGCACCGGCTCAATCGGGCGGCCGCTGCAGACCACATAGGGCCTTCCCTGGCGATCGTGAATTTCCGTGTGCGGATCGATTCCCAAGGCCGCGTAAATCGTCGCCGTCACATCCGCGGGACTGACGGCGTCGCGGAGCGGATAGCCGCCGTCGCGGTCCGACGCGCCGTACAACGCACCGGCTTGGATGCCCGCCCCCGCCATCAACACCGAATAACAATATGGCCAATGATCGCGTCCATCGGCCGCAGCTCCCGCGCTGGACGTAATCATCCCTACCTTGGGCGTGCGGCCAAACTCGCCCATGATCACGACGAGCGTATCGTCCAGCAGCCCGCGTTCGGCAAGATCATCTAGCAGCGCCGACACAGCCCGGTCAAATGGTGGACCCAATGCGCGCCGCATCAACTTGAAGTGATCCCGATGCGTGTCCCACGCCTGATCGATACGACGCCCGGTCATCAAGGTGACGAGTTTCACCCCGGCTTCCAACATCCGCCGCGCGAGCAATGCCGATTGTCCCAGATGCGGCAGTCCGCCGAATTTCCTCGCCTCGATGGACCGATCGCTGCCGGGATCGAGACCGTATTCCATGCGAGTCGACGCCGGTTCGCGCGACAAATCGAATGCTGTCCGCACGGCGGGAGAGGCAAGCAGGTCCACCGCCTGTTGCTGAAAGAGCGACATCCGCTGCATCGCCGTTGTGTCGACCGCATGCGTCGTGCTGATGCGTTGCATCAATTCGTGACGTTGCTGCAATCGTGACTGCGACGACTGAGCCAACGGAGCAAATCCCGGCGGCGAATACCCCGGCAAACTCGGATCGCCGGTGACGAACGGATCGTAAGCCGCGCCGAGAAATCCCGCGGTCTGTCCCGGCAGATCGGAGCCGTTGTTGAATTGCTTTTCGGCGATGTGCAGGAAGTCGGGCATCGCTCCCTGCGACGGCCGCAACTTCGCCAGCACCGCCCCCACCGGCGGGAAGTTCTCCGGCCCGGAGTTCACCACAAGCTGGCCACTCTCGACCGGATACCGCCCCGTCAGCGCGTAGTAGCTGCCGGCGTTGTGATCGTTGATGGCGTGCGTCACCGAACGAACGACGGCAAACCGATGGGCATGCTGCGACAGTCCCGGCAGCAGTTCCGAGAACGGCAACTCGGGATTCGATGTCTGAATCACGCCAAATTCACCACGAATATTCGCCGGCGCTTTCGGCTTTACATCCCACAAATCGATGTGCGAGGGACCGCCATCCATGAAGATGAGGAGGCAACGTTCCGCGTTCTTGCGTCCCGGCCGTTCCGTCGCCGCAGCGAGATGGTCGACTGTTAATCCCAATGGCGTGAGCGCGCCGAGGCGCAGCCAATCGCGGCGAGTGAACCCGGATGTGAGACAGTCGTCGGACATCGAAACGTCCACGGGAAGGGAACTCTGAAGAATTCATCCTATCCGGAGTGGGAAGTCGACACCAGACGATATTGGAAAGGTTGAGGGTCGAGGGTCGAAAGTTGAGGGCAAGACGATTCTTTTCTGACCCTCAACCTTCGGCTATCAACCCTCAGCCTCTCACGGCGAGAGAATCTGGGCGAGGAGATCGTCGTGCGGGTAGGGATGCCCGCGGTGCTGACAGAAGCCTTCGCCGTAGGCGACGCCAAGTTGTTCCCCCCGCGCGGCGGACCACCGACGGGTGCCGTCGAGATACTCGTCCAACCCGTGTTGTCGCCGCAACCAATCGCGTTGACTGGCATGACAGGCAAGCATTTCCAGTTTGGTTTCAATCGTGTCCGAAATGTCGACGATCAACATTGGCGGTTGCGGGCGGCCGTAGTAATCGACGCCTTCAATCGCATCGACATAGTAAAGGTGCGGAATGCCCGACAGTGGCGGGGCGGGATCCCATTGCCGCGTGACATAATGCGGAACAGACGCATTGAAGCACGCGTCGCGCACCAGGCGGCTGGTGACTTCGTGGTCGCTCATGTAATCGATGGGTGGGGCGGTCATCACGATGTCCGGCCGGGCTCGCCGCACCGCTTCCGTTACCCGCCGGCGGCTGTCGTCGTTATGTTCAATCGACAAGTCGCGGAACTCCAGACACATGTAGTCCGCCCCGAGCAGATCCGCCGCACGCTTGGCTTCGGCTCGACGCACCGCACTGATTTCATCCGGCAGCAACTCTGCGCTGCCGAGATCGCCGGGCGTCATTGTGGCGATGGTGATGTGACAGCCAAGTTGCTTGAGCCGCAACAACGTTCCCGCACACTGGATTTCGACATCATCCGGATGGGCATGAATTGCCAGGATTCGCAGAGATCTTAGATCAGCGGCCATGTCCGTCACTTTCGTAGAGGAGTGCGAACAAGTCTATCGTGACGACGGATCGGACGGAATCATTGCCTTTACGAGCCCGAAGCGCAAGCGCCGGGTTCTTCTATCAGAATGCACCCGGCGCTCGCGCTTCGGGCTTGTTATCGCGCTCGTGTTAATGCATTAACCATTGAATGAACACGTCCGCGATGTTGATTTGATTGGCGCGGGCGAATGCCTTCCAACCGGGGACCGCGTTGACCTCGATGACATAACCGTGGCCGAGACGATCGTACAGAATGTCGACACCGGCGAAGATCGCTCCCGTGGCGGCGGTCGCACGGAGCGCCCAATCGATTTCCATTGCGGTGGGTTGATGTGGCTCGCCGCGGGCCTGACGAGAAACGTTGGTCCGAAAGTCGTTCTCGGCGATGCGGCGCATGCCACCGAGAACTTTTCCGTCGAGAACCAGCACGCGGACATCGCTGCCGCCGTGGTCGATGAAACGTTGTAGATAGAGGACGGACTGCATCCGCGACAGCGTGAAGAAGACGCGCTGCCCGATGTCCGGGTCACTCACTCGCACGATGCCACGGCCTTCTGCACCGAAAAGCGGCTTCACCACGACATCGCCACCGAGTTGATCGAGAGCGAGCAGTGCCGCCTCGGGCGATTCACAGACAATGGTGTCGGGGACCGGCAACCCTGCAGCGGTAAGGCGCGAGGTGGTGAGGTACTTGTCGACCGCACATTCGAGCGACTTTGGCGGATTGATCACCCGTACGCCGCGCGCTTCGAGACGGGCGAGCCAATCCATGCGGACGACGACTTGCTCCAACGATCCGGGCGGCATCGTGCGGACAATGATCGCATCGACATCATTCGCGGCCGCTTCCCCGACATGAAAGGTTTCGCCCCCGGTGCGGATTGAGCCGATGATCTGCGGAAAGTCCCAGCGCTCAACGTGGTGGCCATGATCGCCTGCCGCTCGTGTGAGATCGCGGTAGTACCCACTGTCGGCACTGGCGAGAATGGCGAGTCGCACGAAGGAGATCCGGAAGGAATATCAAAATACCGAAGGATAGGGCCACTGTCTCTGTGCTGAACACAACAACCCGACTTGCTTGTGTGCCACTGGCTCTGCCAGTGCTCTTTCTATTGTTTGAAAGGCTGCCGGTGGGAAGACACTGGCAGAGCCCGTGGCACACGAAGATGACCGTAGAACAAATCACGCGATCCCGAACGACTTCACAAGAATATCTTGCCGCACGCCGCCGGCGATGTGGACGCGGCCGGTTTCGACGTTGTGGAAGACGATCTCCGCGGGACTGAAAAGCATCTTGTCGATCTTGTAGAAATCGCGGCCGGCCGCCTCGAAGACTTCGAGGAACGGCTGACCGAACATCGATGATGACTGCGACGGAACCTTGGGGGCGATCTCGGCGAGGGAATCGTCATCGCCGTTGACGAGCAGCGTCACGCGGCCGCCGTAAAGGATGGCATCGTTGGTGCGGCCGATGCCTTCGAGATCGTTCTTGGCGACTGGTGCCAGCGGGGCGACACCGTAGCCGCTGCGGACGCGGTTCACATCGAAGCCGAGTTCAAACAGCTTGTGCATCGCCGTTTCGATGGAGCGGGCCAGCACCTGATAGTTCCCGGCGATGCTCGATGTCGGCGCGACCGCGAGAATCACATCGGACGGTGCGACACGGGCCTGCTCGGCGATGTACTCGAACACATCGCGGCCGGGCAATTTGGCGGACTCGAGCACGCCGACGACTTGCGGAGCATCTTCGCGATACCACAGTTTGTCGAAGAGGGCTTCCTTCCCGTAGGCCGCCCGCATCGGTCCGGAGCCCATCGCAAAGTATTTGCCGACACTGATCTGCCAGCCGGCATATTGGCTGAACAAACACGCGGCGACAGGGTAGTCCGTCTGCACCGCGACATGCGGCCAGTGGTGATTGCCGAGCGTACCATACACCGTACTGATATCCGCCAGCCCGGACATGGTGATCGAGGCCAGCATCGCCCCGGCTTCCAGGCCGCCTTCGGTCTCGACACCGAAATCCAGCAAGAGGCCACTGCCATTCAGTTCCTGCGCGCCGACGCGGAGATCCTCGGGATTTTCCGAGATGTCCTCAATCAACTGGGACGCGAGATCGTTGAGTTCGAGATTCATGCTGGGGATCGGCTTGTTTTTCGTTATGGAAGAGAGGAACCACGCGAAAGAGAAAAGAACAACTAAAGATGTGTGCCACGGTCGTGCGAACGGGGATAACGCTTTGTTCCAACGCACGGCCGACACGGCCGTGGCACACAGTCAGAATGTCCTCCGTGGTTCCCAATCCTCTCTTTTTCACGGTTGAGCGGGACGGAACTCCGCCGGGAGTTCTTGCGGCTGAAATCGTAGCCGGATTTCCTGCTGGCAACAATCACACGGTTTGATCTCGTACATCGGGATCGCACAGATGTCGCACCAGTAATCGGTGTAGTTGCGGGTACCGTCTTTGTCGAACGTGTAGACCATCAGCACTTGCAGGTACGGCACGCCCGGGCGGCGGTAACCGATCAGTTCGACCTTGCGGTCGCGCAGTCGTTCATCCTGATAGAACGCCCTGCCGCGCCAATCGGGCAGGATGGGGATGATCTCGTTGTCCGGCGTGAGCAACGCCACCTGTTCGCGCAGCTCCTGCGGATAGACTTTCACTTTCAGCCGTTTTAACGCGTCCGGCGTCTTCAGCACTTCGCCGTGGAACACCTGTTTCGGCGGTGCGGGCCGGTCATCGGATGGTTCGGCACCGATGGCGCAGATCGCAACCACGACACCAAGACTGCTGAGGAATCGACGCAAACAGACGCACATTGCCGGGACGCCTACAGTCACCGTTCGTTGCTACGGAGTTTCATCAGCAGCCGCAGGATCTCGACGTACAACCAGACCAGCGTGACCATCAGGCCGAATGCCGCGTACCACTCCATGTACTTGGGCGTCCCGCGAGCGGCGGCGGCTTCAATGAAGTCGAAGTCGAGCACCAGATTGAGCGCGGCGATCACGACCACGAACGCGCTGAAGCCAATGCCAATAATGCCCGCTTCATGAATGAACGGCATGCGAATCGAGAAGAAGCCGAGAATCATCGACGCGAGATACAACAGAGCGATCCCACCGGTCGCGGCGAACACGCCCAGTTTGAAATTTTCCGTCGCCTTGATGAGGCCGGTTTGATACGCCATCAGCAGCGCGAACATCGTGCCGAACGTGAGCCCAACGGCCTGCATGGCGATACCGGGGTAACGCGCGTTGATAGTCGCCGTCAGCCCGCCGAGAAAGAGCCCTTCCGCCAGAGCATACAACGGGCCGGTGATGGAGGCACCGCGGGGATAGAAGCTCGTGATGAGCGCCAACACGAACCCGCCGATCGCGCCGCCGATAATCCACGGCATGGCGGCTTGCGGGGTCGCAAGAACCATCGACCACGTCCAGCTCGCCGAGCCGACGCAGAGTCCGAGCAGAATGAGCGTTTTCGTCGCCGCCCCCTGCACGGTCATCACATTCGTGGCCGATGTTGCGGTCGACTCGTACGGGACGAACGTCTCCGCATTCAAAGCCGGATTGCCACTGCGCATGTAACGATTCCAATAACGGAGAGGTGAAGCCTGTTCACAGAAGTATACGCAAAGAAGAGAACGACGACGAGGGCGGTGCGGATCACATTTCACGAGCCGGACGGGTGAGCGACGAGCCTGCGTATTCTTGTACCCTGCGAGAATCAGACGAAATAAACTCCGTCGCTCACATCTCCGGCTCGTAATCGGCACCGTTACGGCAGTTTCCACACGCGGACGGAGCCGTCGCGGCCACCAGAGGCGAGCATCGTACCTGCCTGATTGAACGCCACGGCATGGATCGCGATTTTGTGACCTAGATAGCGGTCCAACAAACTGCCGGAATTCGCGTCCCACACCTTCACGATCCCGTCGTGTCCGCCCGTGGCGATTTTGGTCCCATCGGGAGAAAACGCGACGGCCCAGATGTCGCCATCGTGGGCTTCCCATGTTCGGACTGATTTGCCGTTGCTGGTGTCCCAGATGCGAATCGTGCGATCCCACCCAACGGATGCCAACCGCCTTCCATCATGGTTGAACGCCAACGCATACACCGGTCCCGTATGGCCTTCGAGGGGCAGCTTCTGGGCGAGCGTCTGCGCGTTCCACAGTCGCACGGTTTTATCGGTCCCCGCCGTGGCGATGGTCTCGTCGTTCGGTGAAATCACTACGGAATACACTGCACCCGATTGTTGCATCTCGGCCCGCGGTTTTTCGGGGTTATCAAAGGACCAGGCCAGCACATGACCATCACGGACACCGGAATACAAGGACCGGCCGTCGTGTGACAGGGCCATTCCGCGGACGGCGTTGGCGTGCTCAAACGTCTGCACCGGTTCCGATTCTCCGACTTTCCAGATTTTGACCAACCCATCATCCCCCGCCGTGGCAAGCCGTTCGCCGCTGAGTGAGAACTGAGCGGACCAAACGACGCCGCGGTGAGCCGGAAACGTCGACTTCACGCTTTCCGTCGCCCAATCCCATAGCCGGACCGAACCGTCTTCGACCGCCATTGCGACGGTATCGCCGCTGGGATTGAAGGCGACCGACCAGACCGTGCCTGCGTTGGCACTCAACACGGCAACCGGTTCTGCGGAAGAAACGGGAGCCGCTTCGGTCGGGGTGACCATCACGGGGATGATCTTGGGGCGACTGGCAAAGAACATTCCCCCCAAGACGCCGAAAACCAGAAAGGCGGCGCCGATGCCCATCGTGATCCGTCGATGGCGGGTGTGAATGGCGCGGAGTTCATCCTTGCAGACGGTCGGGACTTCGTCCGATGTCGCCTTCATCAACGTCCACTCGTACTCGAACAGTTCCGCCAGCAGGGCCGCGGATTGAATGCGGTCTTCCGGTTTCTTGGCGAGAAGCTGTTCGATGGTGTCCGCGAGCCAACTGGGGATTGCCGGGTTGATTTCGCGAATCGGTTGCGGGTTAGTCTCGGCAATTTGCCTAAGGATCGCCAGCGCGGAGTTCCCTTTGAACGGCGGTTGCCCGACGCTCATTTCGTACAGAATCGCTCCGAGGCTGAAGAGATCGGAACGCGGATCCGCTTCTTCACCGAGGGCTTGTTCGGGAGCCATGTACATCGGGGTGCCGGTGACGAAACCGGTGCGGGTGAGCTTCACATCATCCACGACGCGGGCCAGACCGAAATCGGTGAGTTTGACACGATCATTCGGCGGTTCGAGAAGAATATTGCCCGGCTTGATGTCGCGATGAATCAAGCCCTGAGCATGAGCGGCGACCAATCCCTGCGACGCCTGCAAGCCGATGCGGATGATCTCCCGCGCGGGCATCTGCTTCACGCGGTTGAGCCGTTCTTCGAGGGTTTCCCCCGAGACCAATTGCATCACGAGGTACGGCAGGCCGAGGCCATCTTCCCCTTGCCGTTCCACCTGATGGACAGCGACGACGTTCTCGTGGGTGATCGACGCCGCCGCGCGGGCTTCTCGACAGAACCGCTGACGTGACAGTTCATCGTCCGCCAGATCGGGATCGAGCACTTTGATGGCGACATGCCGCTGCAGTCGGGAATCGAACGCTTCGAGAACGATGCCCATCCCGCCGCGGCCGATGATGCGCATCACGTCGAATTGCGCAAGTCGTCCGAGGTACGCGGGATCGGTGGGTGGTAATAAAAAGTCGAGCGAGGGCGTCCCCCGGCGAGGTGTCGTCCTCGGTACAAAAGTTTCGTTGTACACGCCATCGAGTGCTTTCAATGCCGGCCAGTATGCGGATTCTTTCGCCGGATTCGCAGCATCCAGATGGGCCACGAGTTGCGAGACATCTGACCCTTCGGTGGCGATTTCTTCGAGCTTCGCCTGGCAGCACTCGCACGAATCCATGTGCTGCGTGCATTGCTGCTGGCGTTCACCCGAGAGCGATCCCTCTAGTAGTTGGCGAAGTTCGTCCCGTTCGGGACATTGCTGACGCGGAGCCATGTTAATTCTCTTCCTGCCGACGCAGGTTTTCGACTTCCTGTTTCAACCGGGCGAGCACGCGGCTTTTGGCCACATACACCGCTCCGGCGGATAAACTTAACTGCTGGGCGACATCTCCCGCCGATTGCCCTTCAACGGCGGTAAGCCAAAACGCCCGCCAGGTGTTCTGCTGGAACTCCGGTTGCACCAGTTCCATTGCCAAGGCTGCCAGACGACGTTGATATTCCGTCTCCCAGGTCTCCGCCCCGACGCTCTCGGGATGCGTCTCCAAAAGGCGATTGGTTGCGGTGTCCCCCGATCCCTGCGGCCGGATGCGGCGGGCCGACAGGAAGTTGAACACCTTGTTGCGGGTGATCGTGAACAACCATCCGCGAAACGTTCCTTGTTTGCGGTCGTAGTCCAATCGCCCAATCGCCGAAGAAACCGAGCGCAGCACATCCTGCATCAGGTCGGCCGCGTCGGCGTCCTGCAGTCCGCGTTTGCGGGCGAAGCCATACACTACCGGTCCGTACAGACGGACGAATTCGTGCCAGGCGTCGCTGTTTTCTCCCTCGCGCAGTTGCACCAGCAGGCTGGCGCGAGTCAGCGGTGAATCGTCGACGGCCATCATTCCACCAAAGGAGTTCCTTCGCAGCCGTCGACCAAAAGATCGCGGCCGTCCGCGAGCGCGTCGCCTCCCATAATACGCGCCACAGGCCATCCGGACGAGGACCACGGTGAGCGGATCGCCAGTTTTGCTGCGGTGACATGACGACTTCCTGATGTTTGTCGTTCTCGATGTGTGTTATCGGAATTAACGTTGCGCAAGTTTCGGCATGCTTTCTTCCGGTTGGATGACCGTCCCGGTAACGAGATCGTCGGTCGGATTTACGACCAGCCGTTCACCACCGGTGATGCCGTCCACCACGACGACACGAGTGCCGAGATCGCGCCCGAGGCCCACTCGACGAACTTCAATCTGATCGTGTTCGCCCACCAGAGCCACATGCGGGCCGTCGATGCGCATCGAGAGTGTGTTCGTGGGAATCGTCCAGGCGGTCGCTTCCTGCGGAACGGTCAGCGTCACTTGCGTGTAACTCCCGGGTTGCAGGCGCTGCGTGTCATTCGGCAATTCAATTTCGGCGAGCATAGTGCGGCTGTTGGCTTCCACCGATTCGGAGATGCGGGTGATCTCTCCTAAAACCGGCGGTGACGATGATTCCGGTAGCCGCAGGCTGGCCACGACGCCACGGCGAATCTGCATCGAATAGGTTTGCGGCACCTGCAACTGCACGCGAATGCGGTGCATATCTTCCAGCACGAACAACGGTTCGGTTCCCGCGGTGACGAGCATGCCGACTTCCGCATTCCGGCGGGTCACCACACCATCAAACGGGGCCACAATCCGCTTGAAACTTTGCAGTTCCTTGAGTCGTTCCACATTCGATCGGCGACTTTGCGCGGTCGATTCGCGGACGGTGATGATCGCTGCCCGCGTTTCGAGATTCGCTCGCCGACGGGTGATGTCCGCTTCTGCCGCAGCCACATCGGCACCGCTGGCTTCAACTTGTCGCGAGGCCGTGTCGAGTTCTTCCTGCGGGATGATTTTGTTTTTGACGAGATCCTGCCGACGCCCCAGTTGACTGCGGGCCAGTTCGAGGTCCGCTTTCACACGGCCCAGTTGGGCTTCAGCGTTCTGAAGGTCCGCGTGGGCTTCCACTCGTTCCGCCTGAGCCTGCACCACCGCCGACTCGGCTTCGCCTGCCAGCGCAACAGCCTGAGCCAATTCCTGGTCGAGCTCCGGCGTTTCGATCTCGGCGAGCAAATCGCCCGTCTTGACCGTTGCCCCGAGATCGTAATGCCACGTTTTCAGATATCCGTTGACTCGGGCATGCAGTGTGGTGGTTTGCCACGGCCGCATGGTTCCTGGCAGCACCACCTGTGTGGTCGTCGCCGGTGTCGGACGTTCCACGCGGACGACCCGCGGTTGCAGGTGTTCATCGTGAACCGTCGACGACGTGGTGCGAGCCCATTCCCACGGCCGCATCGCCACGGTGGTTCCACTCACGGCCAACACCGCGGCGAGCGGCCAACCGAGCACAAACCCGGAACGTTTTCCCGGCGGCAGACGGTGTGTCCCCGACCGACGCATTGCCCCATTGGGCAACGCTTCAGTCAGTTTGGTGTCCTGCGGGCGGGATTCGGTCAGCACGGAATTCATCGTGTACTCCATCGAAGAACAGTCTGATCTACAGGAAATACCGCCGCCGCCGCCGATTCTTACAGCAAACGAAAAAAGACCCGGACCGCGGGATCCGGGACTTACTGTTGTGCGCGGGTCTCCCAACCCCGCACGCTCTTCGACCGTAGGTCTTCTCTTTGTTTGTGGGAGATCAAAGAAAATGCGGAGACCTGCGGTCGCGGGAAGTGCAGGATCGGGAGACCCGCGCACAACACTCGTCACGCATCTATTCCGTTACCGGAGCGGGTGCATGCCCCCGTCGCAGCAGGCTGTACACCACCGGCACGAACAGCAGCGTGGTCAACGTCGCGACCAGCAAGCCACCGATCACCGCCCGTCCGAGTGGCGCGTTCTGCTCGCCCCCTTCACCCAAGCCGAGGGACATCGGCAACATCCCCATGATCATCGCCGCGGCGGTCATCAACACTGGCCGCAACCGCGTGCGGCCGGCTTCCAACGCGGCGGCGTAGGCGGAGTGTCCTTCCAACCGCTGTTCGTTGGCGAAGGTCACCAGCAGAATACTGTTCGCCGTCGCCACGCCGATGGACATGATCGCCCCCATCAATGCCGGGACGCTGAAGGTGGTGTTCCACAAATACAGTGACCATACGATCCCCACAAACGCCCCCGGCAACGCGGTGATGATGATGAACGGGTCGAGCCAGCTCTGAAAATTCACGACCATCAACAGGTACACCAGCACCGCGGCGAAGACCAAACCGAGTCCCAACCGATAGAACGCCGATTCCATGCTTTCCACCTGGCCCCGCATCGTGAGCGTATTCCCCGGAGCGAGTTTGGCGCGGTAACCATCGAGTAACTGGTTAATCTCACTCGCCACGCTGCCGAGGTCGCGTCCCTGCACATTGGCATACACGTCGAACGTCTTTTGGACGTTCGTGTGATTCGCGACTTCCGGCGTCACGCCCCGCTTCACCGTCGCGACGTTCGATAGCAGTTGCACCGAAGAATTGGCATGCGAGGATAATGGCAACGCGCTGATCGCATCGATGCTGTCCATTTTGTAGGTCGGCGTTCGCGATTCCACGAGGTACGAGATGCCCATGTTGGGATCGACCCAATAGTTGGGTTGCACCTGGCCGCTGCCGGAGAGGGACACCAGCAGGCTGTTCGCCACGTCCTGCTGCGTGAAACCGAGTTCGCGAGCGCGGGTTTGATCCACCGATACATGCAGCGTGGGAACGTTCATCACCTGATGCAGGTGGGCGTCCTGCACGCCGCGGATTTGCCGGACCTTCTCGACGATTTCCGTCGCCATCTGATAGTTCTCGGCGGCGCTCATCCCGGCGAACTGGATGTCGATCGGAGCGGGCAGACCGAAGTTCAGAATCTGGCTGACAATGTCAGCCGGTTGAAAGAAGAACGTCAGTTCCGGAAAGCGTTGCGGCAACTCACGTCGCAACGCGGCGACATACTGCGGCGTCGATTGCGACCGATGGTGACTCAACGCCACCAGGATCTCACCGTCGGCCATGCCGGTCGTCGCACTATCGCCGAAGGCCATCGCATAAGTGCGGTTGGGCAGCCCGATGTTGTCGAGCACAAGATCGACTTCGTGAGTGGGAATGATTTCCTTGATCGCGCGTTCCACATCGCTGAAATACGTTTCAGTCTGTTCGACACGCGTCCCGGCGGGGGCTCGCACATGCAACCGGAACTGACCGGTGTCCACCGTCGGAAAGAAGTCACGACCGACCCACGGCAACAACGTGAAACCACTCGCCACGACTCCCGCGAACAGCAGGAACACCGCGGTCCGATGTCGCAGATTCCACTGCAACACCGTGACGTAGGCGTCACGAAGTTGCTCGAATTTCTCTTCAAAGGCCGCATGCAGCCGACCGAACCAGCCGTGGTCGTTACCGTGTCCCTGCTTCAATTCGGCGGGCAACAGATAGTCGACCATTGTCGGGACAATCGTCCGCGATAGCAGGTACGACGCCAGCATCGCAAACGCCACAGCCAATGCGAGCGGAGTGAAGAGATACTTCGGCGGCCCCTCCAGAAACAACACCGACACGAATACGATGCTGATCGTCAGCGTCGACACAAACGTCGGCCCGGCGATCTGCATCGCCCCATCGAGAATCGCCTGCCGCAGCGGTTTTCCCAAACCAATGTTGCGGTGAATGTTCTCGATTTCCACAGTCGCATCGTCCACGAGAATCCCCACGGCGAGCGCAAGTCCCCCGAGCGTCATCACGTTGAGTGAATGCCCCAGCAGGTACAGCATCACGATCGACGACAGAATCGCGAGCGGAATCGACACCGCGATAATCAACGTACTCCGCCAGCTTCCGAGGAAGATGAGAATCATCGCCGCGGTGAGCAAGCCGGCGATAATGCTTTCCACAACCACACCTTCAATTGCGGCCGTCACGAACAGCGATTGATCGAACAACAGTTCGATCCGCAAGTCTTTCGGCGCGGAGGCAATGATCTCCGGCATCTTCGCCTTCACCTGATTGACGATGTCGAGTGTGGAGGCGTTACCGTTCTTGAGCAGCGTGACCAAAGCTCCGCGGCTACCGTTGCGCCGCACGATTGTGGTTTGAGCATTGCTCCCGTCTCGTACCTGAGCAACGTCACGCATCGTGATCGTTGCCCCGCCGACGACTTTGATCGGAATGTCGTTAAAGCTGTCCGGCGTGAGCGGCGTATTGTTCATCGTCACCGGGTATTCATGCGTGTCGATCCGCGCGACCCCCGTGGGATAGGCCAGGTTGTAGGCGTTGATCGCGTCGGCCACATCCTTCGGTGAGATCCCCTTGGCATTGAGCAAATGCGGATCGAGATCAACCATCACCTGCCGTTCACGCCCCCCATACGGCGTGGGCATCGTCAGCCCCTGCACCGTCGAAAGCTGAGTGCGGAGGATATAGAGGCCATAGTCGTAAACCGATTCTTCGGACATCGTGTCGCTGCTGAGACCCACCTGCAGAATCGGCACGCTCGACGCATTGAACCGGACGATGACTGGCGGTTGAATCCCCGGCGGCATCACGGCCCGAATCGCTTGAGCAACGGCCGTCACTTGCGACAGCGCGGTCCCGATGTTCGCTCCCTGGTGGAAGTAAATCTTGATGACTCCGACACCGTTCAGCGATTGCGATTCCATTCGCTTGATGTCGTTGACATTGGACGACAGGGCATACTCGCTGTACGTTGTGATCCGGCGTTCGAGTTCGCTCGATTCCATCCCTTTGTAGGTCCAGATCACCGTCACGACAGGGATGTCGATTTCCGGAAAGATGTCCGTTCGCATCTGACTGATCGACGTGACGCCCAGCACACCGATGAGCAGGGCCATCACGACGAAGGTATAGGGCCGCTGCAGGGCCAATCGCACGATCCACATGGGATGTCTCCGGTGAAAAGTTCCTCAATGAGAGGAATTACCGGCGGAAGCAACGATTCTTACAGGGGTCGCTGATTTCCTGACATGCGGAGAAGACGGATTATCCACAGAGGTCACAGAAGACACAGAGAGAAAAAGAGGACGAAAAGTAAAGAAGGCAATTCTCTTAATCCTGAATTGATTCCCTCCCTGTTTCTCTCCCTCGTCTTTCGGTGTCTTCTGTGACCTCTGTGGAAAACCGTATTTCCTCTCCCCTTTTTGTGGCTGTTTTTTGTGACTCCTCTGAAAAAATCTTTTGAAATCCGTGTAAGACCGCGGCGTCACGCCGGTAATCCCTGCAACAGGCCGACGCGAATGACGGTGGTCAACGCGAGGCCAGCAACCTCGAACTCTATTCACATCAATGGTTTCGAGCTTCGCTCTCTGGGCCGGGCATGTTGCCGGGTCTGATGAATTCTGTCCGGTTCGATTCAGCAATCAGGAACTTGATCATGTCGCAGAAACTGCAAGGCAAAGTGGCGGTGGTGACCGGGGCGTCCAAGGGAATCGGTGCGGCGATCGCGCTGCATCTGGCCAAAGAAGGGGCGTCTGTCGTCGTCAACTACTCGTCGAGCAAAGATGGGGCCGACCGCGTGGTGGCAGCCATCGTCGACAACGGTGGCAAGGCCCTCGCCGTCAAAGCCAATGTCGCCAAGTTCGAGGACGTTCAGCACCTCTTTGCCGAAACGAAGAAAGCCTTTGGCAAGGTCGATGTCCTCGTCAACAACGCCGGGATCTACGAATTCGCTCCGCTCGAAGCGATCAATCCCGAACACTTCCACAAGCAGTTCGATCTCAATGTTCTCGGTCTGCTGCTGACGACGCAGGAAGCCGTCAAACTCTTCCCGGCCGAAGGGGGCAGCATCGTCAACCTGAGTTCCGTCGTCGCCACGACACCGGTCCCGAACGCCTCGGTCTACAGTGCGACAAAGGGAGCGGTCGATGCCCTCACCCGCTCGCTCGCCGCCGAGTTGGGACCGCGGCACATTCGCGTCAATGCGATCAATCCCGGCATGGTCGAAACCGAAGGGACGCACACGGCCGGAATCACGGAAAGCGATTTCCGCAAGCAGATCGAACAACAAACACCACTCGGCCGCATCGGCCAACCGCGTGACATCGCCACCGCCACGGTCTTCCTCGCGTCATCCGATGCCGGTTGGGTCACCGGTCAAACGCTGCTCGTCGCCGGCGGTTACCGCTAGTTCTTCCCAATTTTGACGAGCCGGAAGCGGAAGCGACGGTCTTCATCCTTAACTCACGCTCGTAAAGCGGCGCAAAAGAATCCGTCGCTCACGCTTCCGGCTCGTTGTTTCCTGTCCCAATCGCCTTGGTTACGAATGGATCACTGTCATGGCCGCTTTCACTGTGTTGCATGTTGTGATTAGCCTGGTCGGAATCGGTACGGGCTTCGTCGTTCTGGCGGACATGCTTGCCAGACGGCAGAGGGAGAGTTGGACGGCTTGGTTTCTGGCGACCACCGTGTTGACCAGCGTCACGGGATTCGGGTTTCCGGCCGACCGCGTCTTGCCGTCGCACATTTTGGCCGTGCTGTCACTCGCCGTGCTGGCTGTGGCGATTTACGCTCGGTACATCCGGCAGCTTTCGGGAAACTGGCAGGCCACCTATGTGGTGACGGCGCTGGCCGCGCAGTATTTCAATGTCTTCGTCCTGGTTGTCCAGTCCTTCCAGAAAATCCCGGCTCTCAAAGTCCTCGCGCCGACGCAAACGGAACCCTTGTTCGGACTGACTCACGTTGTGGTTCTCGCGGCGTTTCTCGTCGGGGGTTACCGGGCACTCGGTCGCATTCCGAAGCTGGCCGAAGCCTGGAAGTGATTCACAAACCTTTATTGAGATGGAATTTCGGAGCATCGCCCTTTTCGCGATGATTGGCGAGATCACATTCGGAACACCAATGGGCCTTTCGCACCTGCGAAAAGGCCCATTGGTATTTCATTGTCGATTTTGTCACTTGAGGAATTTGGCGAATTGACCCCAGTGCAGAGGAGTCTTACGATTGAAGGAAGATTCGGGCCATGACGATCATGCCAGATGTACAAGATGTAAGGGGGGATTCCAATGCGCATCGGACTAACGTGCGTCGCGTTGACGCTGGCGGCGACGATGGGTTCCGTGACCTTGCAAGCCGCGGACCTGGCGACTAACCAGCAGGTTGTCATGCAGGCTTCGGAACCGCTCGCCGCCACCGCCACGAGCTTCCATCGTTGGTACGGTGGACGGGGCTGGGGTTATGGCGGGGGCTACTACCGCTCTTACTGGGGGGGATACCGCGGATATGGCTATGCTCGGCCGTATCTTTATTCGGGCTACGGCGGCTATCGGCCGTACTACAGCAGCTATCGGCACTATGGTTACCGGCCTTACTATAGTTACGGGTATCGGCCGTATTATGGCTACGCGAACTATTATCGCCCGTACTATCGCTACAGCTACGGGTATCGACCCTACTATTCTTCGGTTGGTTATGGCTATAGCCCGTACTATCCCGCGTACAGCTATGCCACGCCGACGTATTACAGCGGCTATCCTGTGACGTATTCCCAACCGTACGTGTACCCCTCAACAGCCTACGTGAATTACAACAGCTACGTCGCTCCCGCGACTGTATATTCCTACCCAGCTTACAGCCCGGTGTATTATTCGAGCGGCTATCGTTATGGATACCCAGCCTACAGCACCGGCGGCATCTATATCGGTTTCTGAAATCGCAGACCGCGATCCGACACCGTCCCTTTTCACGCCCGCGGTTGAACTCAACCGCGGGCGTGACATTTTCCTTCCTGAACGAAATCGCGAGAAGGCTCAGCGGATTACCTCGCGAGGCGCGGCGAAATCCGTGGCCCTGCCGTATAATGCCTGCCGACATCGTGCAGTAATGCGAAGGACGAACGGATGGCAAAGCAATACGTCATGTCGGTCATGGCGGTGAATCGCGTGGGGATTCTCGCCGCTCTGGCGACGGCGCTGGACGAACTCCGCGGCAGCTTTGTCGATGTCAGTCAGGCTGTTATGCGGCAGTATTTTACGATGATCATCGCGGCGGAATTCCCCGACGACCGTGACCCTGCAGTGATCGTCGAGCACATTCAAGCGGTCTGTCGACCATTCGGGGGTGTCGTAACGCTGAAGGATCCCGAAGAAGACGCCGCATTAGGACTCAAGCCTCTCATCTCGCTCGAAGTCGAAGACTCGATTCCCTACCTGTTGCGGATCACCGGGAAAGATCGTCCCGGCGTGTTACGTCGGGTGGCCCACCGCCTGGCACAGGACGGAATCGATGTCGTCGATCTCTACGGCATTCGCCACGATGACGACAATACCTTCGTGACGTGCTTGCAGCTGGCTGTGCCGGGCGGGGTGAACGTGGTCTCCTTGCAGAAAGACCTTGCACAGATGCTGGGTGCCGAAGAACTCTCGGTGGGATTATTCCACGATCATGTTCTGCAGGCGATTTCTCAGCCTGAGCCTCAACCGGTGTTGCGATCGCGGATTGCATAAGAGGTAAAACTTCCCAGGGATGGCCATCCCCGAGCTTCTGTGCGTGATGACAACATGACGTTCTGTGTGGGTGTATAGAAAATGCCACGACGGCGGGTTTCGTTTCTCGATCCAAACACAGCCACATTGCCGCCGCTGGAAGTGCGGACGGTCACGCTCGGGATCAATGCCGCGGATTTGGCGGACCGCAGCCTGAATCGGCTCTGCGAAGGGTTGTATCAGCGCATCCTGCAACGCGCACAACCATTCGTGCAGCTATGTGAAACGGTGTCCGCCGAGTATGGCGTGCCGATCTTGCAGCGGCGCGTGTGCGTTTCTCCGGTCGACCGACTGGCGGAAGGCCACAATACTGATGATGTGCTGCACATCGCCAAGACACTGGACGGGGCCGCGGGGCATGTCCGGATCGATCAGATCGCCGGCTTTCTGGTGCGCGTTCAGAACGGAATGTCGCGCGGGGCGCGGTTGATGATCGAATCGCTGCCGAGCGTGCTGGCTCACACCGACCGCGTGCAGGCAGCGGTCGAAGCAGCGGGAAGTTCGTCGGGAATCAATATCGATGCGGTGGAACTGCTCGGCCGGATCATTCAGAGCACAGCGCAGGCCACCGCTGATCGCGATGGAATTGGCGCGGCGAAACTCTCGGTGCTGGCCAATCTTCCGACGGAAGGGCCGCCGCTGTCCGGAGCGCTGGTGGGTGAAGGCTGGGGCGACCTCGTCGTTCACGTCAGCATGAGCGCGATGGGCCCCATTCGTCACACGTTGGAACAACGCCTCGCCCAGGATCCGCAGGCTTCCTTGCCGACATTGGCCGGCGACATCAAAGCCGCAGCATTTCAGGCGGCTCGCGTGGCGGAACTGATTGGCCGGGAGATTGCCCAGCGGCTCGGTGCCGAGTTTGGCCGCGTCGATGTCTCGCTCGCCCCTACAATTCGCCCCGGTCAGACGATCGCTGAGTTGCTGCATGTTCTGGGAGTATCGGCCTTCGGCAGCCCAGGGACCGCGGCAGCATTGGCGATGATCTACAGTGCGATTCGTTCCGCCGGTGGGTTTGCGTCGACCGATTCCGCGGCGGAAGCCAACGTTCTCTTGCCGGTGCTCCGCGATGCCGGTCTCGTCTCGGCAACGGAAGCCGGGTCGTTGTCGTTGGAATATCTTGAGCAACTTTCCGCGGTGGGTGGTTTGGGCCTCGACCTCATCCCCGTCCCGGGTGACACCGATCCACAAACGCTATCATCACTAATCGCCGATCAACTCGCGATGGCCGTGGTGACGCACCGCCCGACGGTGGTGCGGTTGATTCCGATCCCCGGAAAACAAGCGGGGGATCGAGTGACGTTTGGTCGCGATCTTGGTGATGCAATCGTGCTGCGCGTGCCGAAAGCCGCGTCGTCGACATTTCTCAACCGGGGCGGGCGGATACCGGGCGTACGGTGAGTCAATGAAGAGACCCACGGTTCAGAAACCGTGGGCTTCGGTGGTCATTCAACGAAAAATCGGCCCCCGGCGACACACATCGCCGAGGACCGATTCCGCCAGAAAGGTTCGCGGGAAGCCGATGCGATCAACGCGGGTCGATCGCACCGCCGTCCCATTCTGTATCACTTAGTTGTGGTGATGATTTCCGACTTCGCCCGAGGCGAGAGCGTCGCAGACAACATCGTTCGCCGAGTCGCAGAAGTCGACGTAGTCACCGAAGTGGCTGCCGCCTGTGTCGCCGAGATGGCCACTCAGGCCGCGGTAACAGAAGCTCTGATTGACGGCACCGAAGGCCGAGGCCACGTCTTCGAGTTCCTGATTGATGCCGTGCGATAATTCGGAGAGCCCGACCACCATCCCGAGGACGACGATGGTGGCGACGAGGACGAGTTCGGAAGAGACGACGAAACCGGCGTCATCGTTCCACAGCTTGCGAGTCAGACTGGTCATGTTCGAGTTCCTTGCAGGTCGTTTGGATATTGGAAGTCGCGTGTGTTCGTTACGGGGGACTCGCGATGGTGGTGACATCGCGAATCCATTTGTTTCGGGGTTCACTCGCCGTCGGGGTGCCTCGATGGCGAGTGCTATGGCGGAGTGTGATTCACTTGCGGCGGCTGGCGGTGATTAGTTTTCGCCATTCACATCACCAGCGACGATGTCGCAGTAGTTATCGCAGAAGTCCGGTACATCGTAGAAGCTGCTGCCGCTGGCCGAGCCCTTGTGGCCTTTGGTGCCGTGGACCTGGTACGACTGATTGAGATTGCCGAAGGCCGAGCCGATGTCTTCGAGCTCATTGTTGACGTTGATGGCGACTTCAGAGAGGCCGACGATCATGGCGAGGATAGCGATGGTGGCGACGAGGACGAGTTCGGCAGAGACGATGAAACCGGCTTCGTCACGATTCAACTTGGCGAGAATGTTCATCAACATGGCGGCGATCCTTTCGAGGCGGTGTGGTTTGTCCTGCGGTTGTTTGTTGTGTTGTGTGTGTCGCAGGATGTGAGGATGTAAAGCAGGTTGAATGCCAATCGCGCCGCCGCGCTCATTTTACTTGACGAACGTGTTCAGATCGTCGACGTAACGTCAATGCTGCGAATCGGTAATCGCCATGAAAGAAAATTTCGACAGGGTATGCCGAGGTCGAAATCGGCCCGCTCATTGATGTTGCCGGATCGCAACGGGTCACAAGCCAATCGCGGCTCAAAGCCCGCTAACCATCGTGATTAACAAGAGTTGCGAGCGCGCCGATGAAATGTTGCCGTGTTGCCGATTCACCACATCCCTCTTGCGATGTTCGCGGCTGCTCTCGCTCTCCCGGATTCGAGCGGGTACAACGGGAAAATGCCGCTCGGAATGGCGCGCGAGGATGAACATCGATGTCGTACCGCACCATCAAACGCCTGCTGGGGGAAACCAGCCTCGAACGGAAGTGCCGCTTCCTGTTCGGCAGCGGTCTGCTCACGCTCATCACCGGCAGCTTTTACTTCTACGCCCGGCAGACAACCGAGTTGGTCTACTCGCAGAACCGGGTCACCGCGCAATTGCTCGTCGCCCCGGTCATTCTCGAAAAGCATTGGGAATGGTCGGAACGCGGTCAGGAATTCGGCTTCGCCGGTCGCGTGTCGGAAATGGCGACGGAACTCAAGCCCAATGATCTGAAGGAATACAGTTGGGCGATGATCGGCGTCGATGTGGACGATAAATCGACGAGTCCCTTTTTTGATCTCGAAGAACACCGTGTGTTTCGCGAGATTGAGCACGGCAAACGCGAAGTCGTCCGGATTCTTCGCAACAAGAAGCAGCACGAATACCAATACTTCGGCGCGGTGTACGCGTCGGAATCGTGTCTGGGTTGTCACCAGCAACGGATTCCAAAAGACCGGCCGCCATTAAAAGCGGGCGATCTCATTGGTATGGTGAAGATCTCGTTCCCGATGGAGAAAACCCAACGGGATCTGGCATGGAATAACGCGATTCTGCTCGCCACCGCCATCGTCACGGCGTTCTTGGCAATGCTCGCCGCATATGCCATCGTGCGATATGTGATCGTCAAGCCGGTGCTGCATTTGAAAGAGGTCAGCGACAACATCGCCCGCGGCGCGCTCGATCAACGGGCCGACATCCGCACCGGCGATGAATTCGAGGAACTCAGCCATGCGTTCAATCGCATGTTGCGGCACCTCGTCACCGTGCAGGAAGAACTGCAAGCGCTCAATCACGGTTACGAGAAGCAGAACGACGAACTTGCGCAAGTGAACCTACGACTCTACGAACTCAACAATCTGAAGAACGAATTCCTCGCGACGATGAGCCACGAACTGCGCACACCGCTGAATTCGATTCTCGGTTTCAGCGATGTCCTCGATGGTTCACAGAATCTCACCGACAAGCAGAAACGTTACGTCAACCACATCCAAACATCCGGCAAGAATCTGCTCAGTCTGATCAACGATGTGCTCGATCTTGCCAAGATCGAAAGCGGCAAGATGGAACGCCATCCGGTCGAATTCTCGATCAAGGATCTCATCGAGCGGATGGTCGGGGCGATGTTACCGCTCGCGGAACGCAAGAATCTCGATCTTGGCTGGGATGTCGATCCGCGCATTCCCGTGCTATGGCAAGATAACGGAAAATTGCAACAGATTCTCAATAACCTGTTGTCGAACGCGATCAAGTTCACCCCCGACGGCGGCCGCGTGCGGGTCTATGTCGAACTCCGCGATCCGGCGACGTTTGCGATCATCGTGGAAGACACCGGCGTCGGCATTCCCCTCGAAGAGCAGGAACGAATCTTCGAGAAGTTCCGCCAGGGCAAAACGCTTCCCGGCAAGCGCGATGCCCTCACCCGCGAATACGAAGGTACCGGCTTGGGACTTTCAATCGTTCGCGAACTGGCCAAACTCCTCGGCGGCGATGTGCATCTGGTCAGCGAGTTCGGCAAAGGGAGCATTTTCACCGTCACGCTGCCCGTACGGCTCGATGTGAATCTCGAATCGCCGTCAACCGTCCGCAATCGCCAGGAACTCACCGCTCCCGTCGCCACCGCTGCAGTGATGTAGCCAAAATAACATCCGTGTCAAACATTAAAGCGGTTCGTAAGGGCGTTCTCATGAATCGACTCCCCGGCTTGTTGCTGTTGGTCGGCGTTTGCAGTTCGACCGGGTTCGCTGCGGAACCGTTGACATTGAATGTCTGGCCGGGCAAACCGCCCGGTGAGACGAAAGAACTGCCGCCGGAAGCTGATCAAACGAAGCCCGAAGACAAACTCATCGCCGGTCAACGGATCATCAAATTAGGGAACGTCTCGACACCGCAACTCGCGGTGTATCGACCATCCCCCGAGAAAGATACCGGCGCCGCCGTGGTGATCTGTCCGGGTGGCGGTCATCACATCCTGGCGTATGATCTCGAAGGCACGGAAGTCGCCACATGGTTGAATGAGATCGGCGTCACGGGGATTGTGTTGAAGTACCGCGTCCCATTCCGCGATCCCGAAAAACGCGCACGGGCTGCCGTGCAGGACGGGCAACGGGCAATGAGTCTCGTCCGCAGCAAGGCTGCCGAATGGAAGCTCGATCCGCAACGCATCGGCATGCTGGGCTTCTCTGCCGGCGGGCAAGTGGCGGGAATGGTCTCGATTCTGAATGACCAGCGGCAATACGAATCGGTGGATGATGTCGATCAGATTTCGTGTCGGCCGGATTTTGCAGTCCTCATTTATCCCGGCGGCTTTGACGAGAAGGGGCAGCCGCGGCTCAAGGACGAAGTCAAGATTTCCAAAGACGCGCCGCCGATGTTCTTTGTGCATGCCTTCGATGACAACGTGACGGTCTTGAATTCCCTGCTGTTTGCCGCCGAACTGAAGAAAGTCGGCGTCTCGGCGGAAGTCCACGTGTTCGCGACCGGCGGCCACGGCTACGGTCTGCGCCACGTCGACGGCCGGCCTGTGACCGATTGGCCCAAGTCGTGCACAACATGGATGAAGACGATGCACATCATCAAGTAAACGAGGGGGCGTTGCAGTTGATACAATAATGGCCATCCCGTCGTTACTCCGTTGCGTGAGGAGTTCACCATGTCGCCGCTCGCCAATCGTCGTCGGTTCTTACAGGTCGCGGCTGCGGGAAGCAGCTTGAGTCTGGGATTGGACTGGGGTTTACTCTCGTCGCTGCCCCAGGTGACCGCTGCCGATTCAAAGCTCAACGGTGGGTTGGTGTCGTTTGGTGATGAACTGGAACCGCTGGTCCGACTGATTGAAGACACGCCGCGGAATCGGTTGCTGGAAGAAGTCGCCGGACGCATTCGTAGCGGTGCGACCTCGTATCGACAGGTGCTCGCCGCGCTGTTGTTGGCGGGGGTGCGAAACGTGCAGCCGCGCCCGGCCGTGGGGTTCAAGTTCCATAGCGTGCTCGTGGTCAACTCATGCCATCTGGCGAGCCTGTCCGGTCCCGATGCCGACCGGTGGTTGCCGTTGTTCTGGGCGCTTGATTACTTCAAATCCGCGCAGGCCGAAGAATCGCAGAAGACCGGCTGGCGGATGTCGGCAGTGAATGAATCGCAGGTGCCCGCCATCGCGGATGTCCGGCAAGCCTTCATCACGGCGATGGATCGGTGGGATGTCGAAAAGGCCGATGCCGCGACTGCGGGGATCGTTCGCAGCTTGCCCGCAACAGACGTGTTCGAGCTCTTCGCCGAATATGCCGCCCGCGACTTCCGTTCGATTGGTCACAAAGCGATTTACCTCGCGAATGCCTGGCGGACGTTGCAGGTCATCGGCTGGGAGTTCGCCGAGCCGGTGTTCCGCTCGCTGGCGTTTGCCATGCTGAATCACGTCGATGAACCCAATCCTTCGACCGCAGATCTCGAACCGGATCGACCGTGGCGACAGAACCTGCCACTCCTCGAAAAGATTCCCGCCGGTTGGTTACACGGCCGCGTCGAAGCTGATGCAGCTCGGGATTTCATCACGTTGTGCCGCACGGCGTCCGCCGCGGATGCCGCTACGGCAGCCGTCCAGACGCTGGAACGAGGCAGCGACGCGGCGGCGATCTGGGACGGCAACTTTATCGCGTCCGGGGAACTGCTGATGCGGCAGCCGGGTATCGTCAGCTTGCATGGCCTGACCACAACGAACGCGATGCATTATCTGTGGCAAAATGTCGGCAACGAGACCTTGCGCAAGCGGCTCTTGTTGCAAGCGTGCTCTTTCACCACGCTGTTCCGACAAGCCGCCGAACGGCGCGGTGCGCTGAAACCGTTGACGATTGCTGATGTGACGGAGAATGCCGCGGAGAAAGACATCACCAACGAAGCAATCTTCGCCGATGTCTCCCGCGACGGCTTGTCCGCCGCACGCAAAGTGCAGGGATTCCTGAAAGCGGGTGGCAATCCGCAGGAGATCATTGACACCGCCCGGCGGCTGGTCTTCTTCAAAGGCCGTGACGCTCACGATTACAAATTCAGCGCTGCCGTTCTCGAAGATTGGAACCATCTCTCACTAACGTGGCGACCGCTGTTTCTCTCGTTGTCGGTCTTCAATCTCAAGGGGACAGGTCACAATGACAGCAACCTCGTGGCCCGAACCCGTGCCGCGCTGAGTGGCTGAAGGGTGGTTGTTGAAGGGTGGCCGGGGCTGGAGCGTACTCGCGAAGCCCTGGGGAAATCGAGCGCTCACCGTACCGGGGCTTCCCTTCGGTCCAGCCCCGGCCACCCTTTGGAATTTCAAAACAGAGCCGGGGCAAGTTTTCTCACGGTCAGCGTCTATACTAAAGAGACGTTACCGCAATGCAGTAACGTTGGGATGCCCGTTGTGTTCTCGCCATGAAGGTGTTTTGTGGACGCTTTGACAGCCGCGCGGCTGCAGATGACGGTGTCGCTTGGCTTTCACATGGTCTATGCCGCGATTGGCATCGGGCTCCCGTTGCTGATGGTGTTGGTCGAGGGAATGTATTTGCGGACGGGTCAGCCGCATTACAAGACACTCGCGAAAACCTGGGCCAAAACGACCGGCCTGCTGTTTGCCGTCGGTGCCGTTTCGGGCACGGCTCTCTCGCTGGAACTCGGTCTGCTCTGGCCGAAGTACATGGAATTGTTGGGCGCGGTGGTCGGCCATATCTTCGGGCTGGAAGGCTATGCGTTCTTTCTGGAAGCGATCTTCATCGGACTGTATCTGTACGGCTGGGATCGATTGGGTCCGCGGGCCCATTGGTGGTGCGGGGTGGTGATCGCCGTCAGCGGGATGCTCTCGGGCGTGTTTGTCCTCGGCGTCAATGCGTGGATGCAGCAGCCGGTCGGTTTTGAATGGGACGGCGACCGCGTGACGGTGACCGACCCCATCGCCATCTTCAAACAACCGCTGTGGTTCTACATGGCCTGGCATTCGACGCTGGCCTGCTATCTCTCCGTCGCCTTCGCCGTGGCCGGGTGGTATGCGTGGCGGGCCTTGCGGGGTCAACACGATGCACGCATCTCTACCGCGCTAGCGGTCGCGCTGCTCGTCGGTGGGATTTCCGCGTTCTTGCAACCGCTTAGCGGTGACCTGCTGGCGAAGTACGTCTTCAAAACGCAGCCTGCCAAATTCGCCGCGATGGAAGGGCAGTTTGTGACACAGACGTACGCGCCGCTGCGCATCGGCGGCATTCCCGATGAAGAGACGCAAACCACTGATTGGGCGATCGAAATCCCCGGCGGGTTGAGTTTTCTCGCGACTGGTGATCCCTCTGCCGAAGTGCCGGGATTAGACCAAGTCCCCCGTGAAGATTGGCCGAACGTGGAACTCACGCATCTGGCGTTTCAGGTGATGGTGGGAGCAGGTACGCTGTTGATGATCGTCTCAGCGTGGTTCTGGTGGTGTTACTGGCGACATCGCGAGCGTCTGCTCGAAAATCGCTGGTTGTTGTGGACGCTGGTCGTCGCCGCACCGCTGGGCTTCATCGGTCTCGAAGCCGGATGGTTCGTGACGGAAGTCGGTCGTCAGCCGTGGATCATTCAGCACGTGATGCGGACCCGCGATGCCGTCACCCCGGCGGACGGTGTGGTCGGCGTGTTTTACGGCTTTGCGCTGCTGTATCTCGTTTTAGGAGTGACAGTGATCGTGCTGTTGCGGCGACTGGCGAACCGGCCTTCGGCGGAATAAAGAAAGAGTCTGTATGTCAGGCTGGCCTAATCTGTGGAGCGATCTCTCGGCCGCCACGGCGCTGGTGGGGATGATCGCGTACGCACTTTTCGGCGGGGCCGACTTCGGCGGCGGCGTGTGGGATCTGTTCGCGTTCGGGGAACGGAAAGCCGCCCAACGGCAGGCGATTCAGCGGGCGATGGGACCCGTGTGGGAAGCGAACCACGTCTGGCTGATTCTGGTGATCGTGGTGCTCTTCACCTGTTTCCCGCGCGGCTACTCCGTGCTCGGAGTGGCGCTGTTTTTGCCGTTTCATTTGGCGCTGATTGGAATCATGCTGCGTGGAGCCTCTTTCGTTTTCCGGGCGTATCAATCGCCTCAGAAGGAGGCCGCGACAACACCCAGCGTGTGGGGTGTCGTCTTTGGAGTCGCTTCGTTGATTTCACCCATCCTGCTCGGAGCCGCGTTCGGTGCCGTGACGGAAGGTGCAATCCGAGTCGATTCCGAAGGCCAAATCGGCCTCATTGAACCCGATGCGTGGCGGACACCATACTGCATCGCGAATGGACTGCTAGCCCTCTGCACCTGCGGCTACCTCGCAGCAGTGTATCTCACCAATGAGACCCACGGTCCGCTGCGCGAAGACTTTCGTCGCCGGGCGATTGTGGCCGGCACAGGCACAGCGATTTGTGCCGCGGTGGTGATGGGACTGGCTCGATCGGAAGCGACCTGGTTCTATGAGCGGTTGTGGAGCCTGCGCAGCTTGCCCGTGGTGGTGTGTGGATTGGGCTGTTTCGTCGGTTCAGCGTGGGCGGTTTTTTCCCGGCACTACGTGTGGAGTCGGTTGTTCGCCGCTGCGGAAATCGCCCTGTTGATTGTCGGCTGGGGATTAGCGCAGTATCCATTTCTGATCTATCCCGACATCACATTTGCCGGAGTCGCGGCTCCCGAACCGACGTTGCGATTTCTCGTGCTGTCGTTGCCCGTTGGAGCCGCGCTGGTACTGCCATCACTGTGGCTGTTGATGCGAGTCTTCAAGAACACACCGCTCACGGAGCCCGTGGAGACACCCGCGGCCGCTCAATAGAAAAAGCCCAGGGAAGGCTTCCCTGGGCTTCTCGTGAAATCAATCATTAACTAGAGCGGCTTACAAACCGGCAGCGGACTTCAGCGCGGCGGCTTTGTCGGTGGCTTCCCAGGTGAAATCCGCTTCGTTGCGGCCGAAGTGACCACCGGCCGCGGTTTTGCGGTAGATCGGACGACGCAGCTTCAGCGATTCGATGATCCCTTTCGGCGTCATCTGGAAGTGATCGCGAACCAGTTTCGCAATCTTCTCTTCGCTGATCTTTGAAGTCCCTTGGGTATCGACGCGGATGCTGACCGGGTCGGCGACACCGATGGCGTACGCGAGTTGCACTTCGCACGCATCAGCCAGCCCCGCGGCGACGATGTTCTTCGCAACATAACGGGCCATGTAAGCGGCCGAGCGGTCGACCTTCGTCGGGTCTTTCCCGGAGAATGCTCCGCCGCCGTGACGACCCCAGCCGCCGTAGGTATCGACAATGATCTTGCGGCCAGTGAGGCCCGTATCACCGTGCGGACCACCCACGATGAACTGACCAGTCGGGTTAATGTGGTACTGCGTCGCTTTGCTCAGGAGATTGGTCGGAACGGACTTCTGGATCACCTCGGCGAGAACGAACTCGCGGATCATGTCCTGCGTCGCCTTTTCGGCATGCTGCGTGGACAAGACGATCGCGGAAATGCCCACGGCTTCATTCTTGTCGTTGTATTCGACCGTCACCTGGCTCTTGCTGTCCGGACGGAGCCAGTCGACTTCCTTCTTCTGGCGGGCGTCGGTGATCCGGTTGATGATGCGGTGCGACAGCGCGATTGGCAGCGGCATCAACTCGGGCGTTTGATTGCACGCATAACCGAACATCAGGCCCTGATCGCCGGCCCCGTCGCGATCCACACCCATCGCAATATCTGGGCTTTGACTGTGGACCTTGAGCAGCACTTCGCAAGTGTCGGCGTTAAAGCCGATGTCGGTATTGACGTAGCCAATGTCGCGGACGACCTGGCGGACGATTTTTTCGTAGTCCACCTGGCAGGTCGACGTGATTTCACCGGCGACGCAGACGAAGTCGGTGGTGCAAAGGGTTTCGCAGGCCACGCGCGACTTCGGGTCGCCAGAGAGGTGGGCGTCGAGCACGCCGTCCGAAATCTGATCTGACACCTTGTCCGGGTGCCCCATGCTCACCGATTCACTCGTGAAGAAATAGTTCGCCATCACCTGCCTGCTTTGTTGCGGGAGTCTGCCCGAAAAGGCGCCGAAGCGCGGACATCGTCCGGTCACCAGAGACCCGGAATCGGCCCGCATTGTAAAAACAACGGCGACTCCTCACAACGGCACGAAAAATGTTCCCGACGACGCCCAGGGAATGCATTCCCTGGGATGTTTTGATGTGTTAACGGGCCTCAATTCTGCCTGTCTTTAATCATTTCTGCATTCCGAATTCCGTCGCTTGCGCTCCGGACTGTGACGGATGCAATCTCATCTTGACCGTTTTTACCGGTTGACATAACGTCCCCGCCTCCACTTTTCCCAGCTTGATTTTCCCTGCGCTGCGTAGTCGCCGCGGCGGCGTCCTTTCGATGACGTTCGCCGGTGATCAACGCAGTGATTCGTCGATTGTCGACCCCGTTCGAGGTGACCTATGCGCGATTCCTGGCGTTGGTGGCTCGCGATGAGTCTGGTCGCGATCGTCGGTTGGACGGTCTTCCAAACCGGTACGGTCGTCCCCACGGCAATCCAAGCCGCGGTGGAACCAGACGGTGACGAAGAGGAGTCGGAAGACAAGTCCAAAGAAAAATATCAGACCGAACTGAAGACGCCGTTGGTGGGAGACTACACCAACTTCGCTGGCTTGGAACCGACGCCGCTGGAAGGCGTCGGCCTCGTCGTGGGCTTGGCTGGAACCGGTGGCGATCCGGCACCATCGCTGTATCGCACGGCGATGATGGAAGAAATGAAACGCCGTGGCATCAAGAATCCGAACCTGCTGCTTTCCTCACCGGATACCGCCCTGGTGGTGGTGCGAGCTTATTTGCCGCCGCTGCTGAAAAAAGGGGAAACCCTCGATGTGGAGGTGATTGCTCCGGAGAGCGCGGAAATCACAAGCCTTGCCGGTGGTTGGCTGCTCGAAACGTATCTGACAGAACAAGCCTTCGTGCCGGGCCGGGGCATGCTCAAGGGACACAACTACGCCAAAGCCGAAGGACCGGTGCTGGTTGCCGGGATCGGCAGTTCCGACAAGAGCACCGACAAAAACAATGCGGCCCTGTTTCAACGCGGCCGGATTCTCGGCGGGGCAACGGTCTTGAAAGAGCGCGAACTCGTGATGCAGCTCCGTCACGAATTCCGCAGCGTCCGTAACTCCGCCCGTATCGCCGCCGCGATCGGACAGCGGTTCCACGACTTCGACGAGCACGGCATCAAGAAGCCGATGGCCGAAGCGAAGACCGATCAAAAGCTGATCCTCGATGTCCATCCGCGCTACAAAGACAATTACCCACGGTATCTGCAAGTGATTCGCAGCATTGCCTTCCGGGAAACGCCGGTGGCTCAGCGCGTGCGGATGCAGAAGCTGCACGATGAACTATTGACCCCCGAAACCAGCGACCGGGCCGCGTTGCAATTGGAAGCGATCGGCAAGGATGCGATCCCCTTGCTCAAAGTCGGTTTGAAGTCGTCGCTGCTGGAAGTCCGCTTTCACTCGGCAATCGCTTTGGCCTATATGGAAGACGCCGCGGGATTAAAAACCCTGCAGGAAGCTGCACGGGATGAACGCGCCTTCCGCGTCTTTGCGCTCGCCGGGATGTCGACCGTGGATGAAGCGGAATCGCACCTGTTGCTGCGGGAACTGATGAACGAGAACAGTGCCGAAACGCGCTACGGTGCGTTTCGATCTTTGTGGACACTCGACAAGAAAGACCCGTTCATTCACGGCGAGCGCATGAGCCGCCCGGAATCGGACAAGACCGAACTGACCAAGCACGAAAAACGCGCTACCTGGATGTTACACGTGCTGCACACCGAGGGCGAACCGATGGTGCATACCACCTTCCGTACGCGGCCGGAAATTGTGCTGTTCGGGGCCGATCAGAAACTGGTCACCCCGCTGGTGTTGTCGGCCGGTCGGAATGTGATGATCACAGCAAAAGCGGGGGACAACTCCGTGTCCGTGGTTCGTTTCCAGCCGAACAAGCAGGACGAACGCCGGGAAGTCTCGCTCAAGGTGGCCGATGTCATTCGCGCGTGCGATGAACTCGGCACCACGTATCCCGATATCGTGTCGATGCTGATGCAGGCGTGGGATCAGAAGAATCTGGAAGGCCGCCTGGAAAGCGATGCCCTGCCGCAATCGGGCCGCATCTATGCCCGTCCTGCGCAGAATTCCAAGCCCGGCACGAAGACGAAAATCGGCCGCGAACACCTGTCACCGAACATCTATCCTCGCGCCGAAGAAGAATCGCAGTTCAAAGGCAGCGACGGCATGCAGGCCAAGGCGGTTGACAGCCCCACCGACGGCATGGCCAATATCACCGAACAGGGGGAATCCAAAGATCCGTCGGACTCAGCCAAAAACAAACCGAAATCCAAAGACGACAAAGACGAGAAGACGACCCCGTTCTGGAATTTCTGGAGCCGCTCGAAAAAGTAGTTCCCAGAAGCCCACGGTTTCTGAACCGTGGGTCTCTTCGATTGTGTCGCAGGTTGAGGTCCGGCAATGCTCAAGTCGTTGGAATTGTACGGCTTTAAGAGCTTTGCCGACCGCACGCATTTCGACTTCGCGGCGGGCATCACCGGCGTCGTCGGCCCCAACGGCAGCGGCAAAAGCAACGTTGTTGATGCCCTGAAATGGATTCTCGGCGACCAGTCGGCGAAGAGCCTCCGCGGCGCCGAGATGACCGATGTGATCTTCAACGGCTCCGCGTCGCGCAAGCCCACAAACTACACCGAAGCCTTTCTGACGATCGACAATAGCCGCGGCATTCTCGCTATCGATGCCGCCGAGATCACCATCGGCCGCCGTCTGTATCGTAGCGGCGATGCCGAGTATCTCATCAACCGCGCTCCAGCCCGGTTGAAGGACATTCGCGATCTGCTGCTCGGAACCGGTGCTGGCAATGCCGCGTACTGCATCATCGAGCAGGGCCGCGTCGATCAGATTCTGCAGGCCAATCCCACGAACCGTCGGCTCGTGTTTGAAGAAGCCGCCGGAGTCAGCCGCTTCAAGTCCCGTCGCGTGGAAGCCCAACGCAAACTCGACCGTGTCGCCCAGAACCTGCAACGGCTCTCGGACATCGTCGATGAAGTCGAAGCCCAACTGAACTCGGTCCGCGGACAAGCGGCGAAAGCGATCAAGTACCGTGAAGTCAGCGAGGAGTTGAAAGCGTGGTGGCTGGGTCTCGCCGCGGACGATTACCGCGCCGTGACCGCCGAATTGGAATCCATCGGTGCGCGATTGGCGGAATCGTCCGCACGGTTGGAAGAACTCGCCAGCGAACAGCGGACGAGCGACGGTGCCGAAGCCGAATTCGAGCGCGATCTTGCCGTTGTGGAAGACCGCCTGCGGGAAGCCGAGCGCCGGGCATCGCAAAACCGCGAACAGATCGCCAGTCAGGAAGCCAGCCTGAAGTTCCAAACCGCGCGGCTGAGCGAAATGGAGACCGAACTCACCCGGATGCGGCCGCAACAGATCGAATTGCTCCGTCGTGTTTCCGATGCAGAATCCGAACTCGCTTCGCAACAGAAAACGCTCAGTGATATCGAGGCGGAATCCGTCCGCCTGCATGACCGGTTACGTTCCCAAGATAAACAATTACAAGCGTCGGCAGCCAAATGGGAGCAATCCCGCACGGCATTGGAACATTCCCGACGGCAACAACAGGAGGCCGCCAAACGACTCGCCTCGGCCGAGCAGGCCGTCGCCGCGACCGATGTCCAGCAAACCGCCATCGAAGATTCACTGAACCGATTACTCGGCCGTTGGGAAGAACTCCAGCGCGAACAGGATGAAGCCGAGCAACGCCGCAACGCGCTGCGTCAGGAATATGAACGCTGGCAGCAGGAGTTCGACACCGCCCAAGCCGCGCAACGTCTCGGCATCACTCGCGTGCAAGAGTTTTCGGCGCAGGTGCAGATGAAGCGCGATCAACTCGGCGAACTCCGCGAAGCCCGCAGCGCCGCCATTGCCCGCCGCGGGATTCTCGAAGACCTCGAATTGCGTCAGGAAGGCCTTGGCCTCGGCGTGAAGGAACTCCTGCATCGGGCCCGGCACTCCGACACTTCGCCGTGGAACACGATCGTCGGCAGCGTCTCCGAATTGCTGGATGTCGACCTCGAACATGCCGGGTTGCTGGAAGTCGCGCTGGGAACTCGCGCGCAATTGCTCGTGCTGCGCGAATATCAACCACTGCTCGATTACCTCGCCGAAGGACATGCGACACTCACCGGCCGCGTTGGTTTCGTCGCCGTCCCCGACCGTGCCGCATCACAACCCTGGCCCGACTTCCGCCCACAAGGTCGTCTCGTCCATTTACACGTCGCACAACCACCGCCGTTAGATCTGATGGGACATCCCGGCGTCGTTTCGCGGGCCGATCATCTGGTCACGTCCGAACACGGCATCCACGGTCTCGCGGAGACCTTGCTCACCGATACGTGGATCGTCGAAACGCTCGATGTGGCTGTGCAATTGGCAGCAACGTTCGGTCGCGGTGCGCGGTTCGTCACTCGACAGGGTGAACTGCTCGACGAAACGGGATCACTGCAACTCGGCACCGTGCGCAGCGAGACTTCGCTCTTGTCGCGCAAGAGTGAATTGCGACGCATTCGCAACGATCTCGCGCGCCAGGAGCGAGAACTCAGCCTGCGCGACGCCGAACTGCAACAGGCTCAAACCGCTCTCGCCGCCGAGGAAGCTGCCCTCGCTGCTGCCCAAGCCGAAGTGAATCGGCTCAATCAATTGGTGAGCGAAGCCCTCGCCGTCTGGCGGACCGCCGATCAGTCCGCCGAGCATCTGCGTCGTGAGATGGAAATGATCAGCGGCCAGATGCAAGGAGCGCGGGATGAGGCGGCGCGTCTGGAGCAAACCCAGCGTGAAACGACCTCCCGTTGGGAAGCTGCTCGCGATGATATGATATTGCGAGACAATGCGCTAACCGATGCCGAACGCGTGTTTTCGGAAGCGTCACTCGCCAACCAAACGCTTGAGCAACAAAAATCGGCCGAGCAGATCGACCTCGTTAAACAGGCCGAGCGACTCACCACCGCTCGGCTGGCCATCGAACGGCTGACGGTCGAACGGACCCAACGGCAATCGCAATCCGAAGAAATGGAACGTCGTGTTCAGGCGGCCGAGCAAAAACGGAGTCAACTCGCGCTGCAACTCTTGCAGGCCCGCGCGAAGCTAGCCGAAGTCTACGGGGCAGGCGATGGCCTGCAGAACGAAGTCGTTCGCATTCAGGGTGAGAAAGCGGGACTGCGGCAACGTCGCTCCGCCTTCCTCGATCTCGAAATGCGATTGCGGCGGGAACGCCGCGCGATTCAGGAACAACGCCACGCCGACGAAATCCGCGACCGTGAGTTGCGTCACAATCTGGGAACGCTCGCCGAACGCATTCAAGAGGAATATCAAGTCTCCCTCGAAGAAGTCGCCGCCGGAGAATCGTCCGCGTGGAAGCTCTTTCAGGACGAACGCAGCCGGGGCGCGAAGCCCCCCGAGCGTGATGACGATGATACCCCGACCCCGGCACTTTCCCCCGATGAAGGCGCGAGCTTCATCGAAGTGCGGGCCGAACTCGAAGCCCGCGTCGGTCGCTTGCGTCGCAAACTGAAACTGCTTGGCCACATCAACACCGACAGTCTGAAGGACCTGGAAACCCTCGAGAAACGTTTCGAGCTACTCAGCGGACAATTGCAGGATCTCGTCGAAGCCAAGTCGACGCTCGAAGACATTATCCGTCGCATCAATCTCGAAAGCCGTCGGCTCTTCGCGGACACCTTCCAAACCGTCCGCACGCACTTTCAACACCTCTTCCGCAAAGTGTTCGGTGGCGGCGAGGGAGACATCGTGCTCGAAGACCCCAACGATATCCTCGAATGCGGCATCGAAATCACCGCCCGTCCACCCGGCAAAGATTTACGCAGCTTGTCATTGCTCAGCGGCGGTGAAAAGACGATGACCGCCATCGCCCTCATCATGGCGATCTTTCAAGCGAAGCCGAGCCCGTTCTGCATCCTCGACGAAGTCGACGCCGCACTCGATGAGGCGAATGTCGATCGCTTCGCCGGGGTATTGAAAGAGTTCCAGTCGACAACGCAGTTCATCATGATCACGCATCACAAACGCAGCATGATCGTCGCGGACGTGCTCTATGGCGTGACAATGGAAGAATCCGGCGTATCGAAACGAATGTCGGTCCGCTTCGACGACATTGCCGAGAACGGCGAAGTCCGCAAACCCACCAGCGCCGCCGCCTGACGCACCTCATTCCGTCCCATCATCCTCCACTCCGCTGTGCGGTTTCGCGTCCCGCGTTGATCCCACCGCGTGTCATCCATCCAGACGACGTTGGCCGAAAGCACGCGAGCCAAGAAAATTCCCCGCTCCGTTGTGCGTTTGTTCCGGCGCATTAGAATCTGCTGATGGGTCGGTTCCGCGGATGTCCTGTCTGCCGCGCGTGCCTTGAATCGATCTTCTGGTTACCGGAAGGCATTCGTATTTTCGGGACCATCGATCGACAACGCCTCGACTCACACGAACCGGACGCGAACTCTGGCTGCGAAGGAGAGCTGCACCGATGTCTCACGACGTACCGACCCGCACGGGTCCGGATCAACACTCACCCGGTTTTCACCGCCGCGATTTTCTGAAAGGCTCCGGGGCGGCCGTCGCCGCGACGGCCATGGCCACAGCGGGAGATGACGCACGGGCCCAGGTTGCTCCCAAGAAAATCTCCACGTCCGCCCCGCAAAAGATCAAGCTGAATGTCAACGGCCAGGAGCGGGAACTCACGGTCGAACCACGCGTCACGTTGATGGATGCGTTGCGGAACGACTTGAATCTCACCGCCTGTAAAGATGTATGCGACCGCGCCGTCTGCGGCGCGTGCACCGTGCATATTGACGGGAAGCCCGTTCTTGCATGCACCCGGTTAGCGATTGAATTCACCGGACAGAAGATCGTCACCGCGGAAGCGTTGATGACGCCGACGAAGACCGATGCCGTGATCGATGCGTTCGTCAAGCACGACGGCATGCAGTGCGGCTTCTGCACGCCCGGCTTCGTGATGGCCGTTCGCGGGTTCTGCAACTCGCATCCCAATGCGACAGTGGACGACTGCCGTAAAGGACTCGGCGGAAACATCTGCCGCTGCGGCACCTATGACAGCGTGCTGAAGGCGGCGTATGAAGTCGCGCAGACCAAGAAGGGAGGGGCGTGACCATGGCCGAACGAAAATTCTCCTGGCCGAAACAGAGCGAACGCCAGATCCTGGGGACCGATGTCCCGCGCGTGTACGACGGCGCCGCAAAAGCCAGCGGGCAAGCGAAGTACAGCAACGATATCAACACGCAGGGGACATTGTTCGCGAAGTTGCTGACGTGTCCGCACGCGCACGCCAAGGTGGCGAAGCTGAACGTCGAGAAGGCCAAAGCCGTTCCCGGCGTGAAAGTGGTCCACGTCTTTCGCGATGTCGGCACTGAGATGCGGTGGGAAGGCGAGCTGATTGTCGCCGTCGCCGCGGATCGCCCGGAACTCGCTGAAGATGGACTGCGGGCCATCGAGATCACCTACGAGGTGCTCGATCATCTCGTCGACGAGCGCGATCTTGAAGCCGCCAAAGCGAAGATGTTGACGAAGTCGCTCGGCAACCAGAACACAGGGGATGTCGACAAAGCCCTTGCGGAAGCCAAGGCGGTTCACAAGGGATTTTACGGCGTTCCCACCATCACGCACATGTGTCTGGAACCGCACGGTTCGCACTGTGAATGGGAGACGCTCGACAAGCTGAAGGTGCAACTCTCGACGCAGAACGTCTCCGGGACCGCGGGGCAGTTTGCCGGGCCGTTGGGGATTGAAGAAGCCAACGTCACAATCCTGTGCGATTACGTCGGCGGCGGCTTCGGGTCGAAGTTCGCGGCCGATGAATGGGGCGTCGCCTGCGCCAAGATGGCGAAGGAAGCCGGCAAGCCCGTACGGCTGATGCTCGATCGTCCCACCGAAATGAAAGTCGCCGGGACGCGACCGTCGGCCTTTGCGGATGTCACCATCGGATGTGACGCCGAGGGGAACATCACCGCGTGGGACAGCCATCACTGGGGGACCAGCGGCACGAATGGTTCGACGGTGGCCCTCACGGTCACGCCGTATGTGTTTGATCCGCCGAATCGTCGCCGGACCGCGACCGGACTCGTGTGCAACACCGGACCGAATCGCGCCTGGCGGGCTCCGAACCACCCGCAAGCGTGTGCCTACACCGACACGGCGATGGACGACCTGGCCGCGAAGATGGGGATGGACAGCCTCGAGTTCTTCAAGAAGAACCTCGGGTTGACCAAGCTCGCTCACATCTATGCGCCGGAGTTGGACATCGCCGCGAAGTTGATGGACTGGAAGACGAAGTGGCATCCGCACGGCAAAGGACCGGGCGGTGCAGTCAAGCGCGGCGTCGGCCTCGCGCTGCACACCTGGGGTGGCAAAGCTCATGCAGCGAATTGCCAACTGAAGGTCCATCCGGACGGAACCTGCGAAGCGTTTCTCGGTTCGCAGGACATCGGCACCGGCACGCGGACCTGTATCGCCGTGGTGATCGCTGAAACCTTCGGCATCCCCATGTCGAGTATCAAGGTTCATATCGGATCGAACAAGTATCCGAAAGCGGGACCATCGGGCGGCAGCACCACGATTGGCGGCGTTTCCGGTCCGGTTCGCCGGGCGTCGCAAACCGCGCTGTGGAAGATCTACGATCTCGTCGCCGCGAAGTACAACGTCTCCGCGGATGGGTTGACGGTGAAGGAGGCCCAGGTCTGGTCTGACGGCAAAGCGATTTGCACGTGGAAGCAGGCCGCGGGACTCATCGGTCCGATGGCACTCGAAGTCGTCGGTGAAGGTCCGAAAGATGACGGCCTCACCAGTGATCAGGTCGGGGGCGTGCAGATGGCGGAAGTCGCCGTCGACACGGAAACCGGCATCGTCCGCATGGTGAAAATGGTGGCGGTCCAGGACATCGGCCTCGTGGTGGATCGTCTCACGGCCCGCAGCCAAGTCGCCGGGGCCCTCATCATGGGGATTGCATCGGCCCTCTCCGAAGAACGCATCATGGACAACCGGACCGGCCGGTTCATCAACGCCGATCTGGCCAACTACAAGCTGCCGCGGATCGGTGACATCGGCGAGTTCGTCATCGAGTTCTACGAGCCGGAAAGCGAGTACCAGCGCGGCGTCATCGGCCTGGGCGAACCCCCGGCGATTGCTCCGATGGCCGCGATCTCCAACGCCGTCGCCAATGCCATTGGCGTCCGTGTCCCCGTCCTCCCCCTCACGCCGCAACGGGTGCTGGAAGCCCTGAAAGGAGCGAAGGCATGAGACCCTTTGAATACGCCCGGCCGGAGACCGAAGCCGAAGCCATCGAGTTCCTCAACGACCACGGCGGCCAAACGGCCGTGCTCGCCGGCGGGACCGATCTGCTCAACCTGTTGAAAGCCGATGTCGTCACCACACAGCGTGTCGTCGACATCAAGCACGTTCCCAGTTTTCACGAAGTCGTTCCTGAACAAGGCGGCGTGAAGATCGGCGCGCTCGTCACGCTGGAAGAACTGCACGATCATCCGTTGTTGGCGGAGTATCGGTCGCTTCTCGATGTCATCGACGGCGTACGGGCGATCCAGATTCAGTCGTCGGGCACGCTCGCCGGCGACTTGTGCCATCACCCGAACTGCTGGTACTACCGCAACGGTTATGGTCTGCTCGCGCTGGAGAAAGGTGAATCGCTCGTCACCAGCGGCGACAACCGTTATCACGCGGTCTTCGGTAACCAGGGGCCGGCAAAATTCGTGAGTGCTTCCCGATTCGCACCGGGGCTGATTGCTTGGGGAGCGAAAGTCCGGGTGATCGGACCGCAGCCGACCGAGGCCGAGTGGGTGCCGCTGGAATACTTCTTCATCACGCCGCGGACGAATCAGCAAGGGACGACGATCCTCAAGCCGGGGCAGATGATTTCGCACGTGTGGTTACCCGACCCCGGCGTCACCCGCAGCGCGACGTATGAAGTGCTGCAACTCGAAGGGTTGGATTGGCCGCTCGCCGCTGCCGCCGCGTGTTTGCAGATCGAAGGCGGAACGGTGCGACAGGCGCGGCTCGTGATGGGACACGTCGCTCCGGTGCCATGGATTGCCAGCGATGCCGCAAGGTGGCTGGTAGGGCAATCCGTCAACGAAGAGACCGCGGGAATGGCAGCGGATATGGCCGTTTCCCGGGCCACGCCGTTGTCGCAGAACGAGTACAAAGTACAACTGGCACGGACCGCCGTGAAGCGGGCGATCCTGAAAGCCGCCGGTCTTCTCACAATGGAAGGAGCTTAACCCATGGCATCCGACCTGCCCGTCCTGCAACCGACCGCCGAACGTTGCCGCAGTCTGCTGTCGAAGGGCCTCTACATCAACGCCGGTCTGCCGCCGGGGAAGGAAGCCGTCGGCGATGGCAACTTCTGGTGCGGCAAAACGCAAACAACGTACGGCCCCGATGACCGCCTCTGCGACGGCATGGAATGCCGCGATACGTCGCGGAGTTGTTACGAAGGATAATTTTTCCAGAGCCGCGACCGACCCACTTAGCCCCCGGTCGTCCACGACCGGGGGTTCTTGCATTCTCCGAAAGGTTCTGCCGTGCGTTCTGTGCTGTCCCTCGCCATTGTCGTTGGATTCGCGTCTTCTGTGGTCGCCGAAGAGCCAACGCTGGCCCCATTGCTCTATCGCCATCCCGGTTTGACGGTCGACCTCAGCGTCGGTCTGTGGGCATTCCCGGTGGCGTATGATCATGACGCGGACGGGGATCTCGACCTCATCGTCGGTTGCCCGGACAAACCGCAGAACGGCGTGTGGATCTTTGAGAACCCCGGTCCGAAGGGTGAAAAGCATCCCGTCTTCAAACCGCCACGGAAATGGGGCGGGCCGGCACCGAGTTATCTCACGCTCTCATGGGTGAACGGTCAACCGCGAATGCTCGGCAGCCACCGGGAATACACCAACTTCGCCACGGGAGATTGGAAGACCACGCGCGAGTTGTACCCGCGCGATCGTGTTGCCCCCATCAAGTATCTGCGGTCCAACACCTGGCACATCGTGGACTACAACGGCGACGGCAAGCACGACCTCATCGTTGGCCATGACAGTTGGGATCACTTCGGCTCCTTCGACACGAACGACTGGTGGAAAAAATACGACGCCCAAGGCCACTGGCACGGCAGCAGTCTCCGCGGCCAGGTTTACTGGCTGAAAAACGACGGGACCGACGATAAGCCGAAGTATGCCAATGCCGTCCCCATCATGGCCGGCAGCGTCGCCGTGGAAACCTACGGTGCTCCCACCCCGCAGTTCGCGGACTTCGATAGTGACGGTGATCTCGATCTCGTCTGCGGCGAGTTCCTCGACGGTTTTACCTACTACCACAACATCGGCACGCGGACCGAACCGAAGTATGCCGACGGTGTATGCTTGCCGCACCGCATGGACTTGCAGATGGTCGTCCCGCACGCCGTCGATTGGGACGGTGACGGCGATGTCGATCTGCTCGTCGGTGATGAAGACGGCCGGGTCGCGCTGATCGAACACACGGGCAAGATCGACAACGGTGTGCCAACGTTCCTGCCGCCGTTCTATTTGCAGCAGGAAGCGGACCAGATCGATGCCGGGGCACTCGCGACACCGATTGGCTGCGACTGGGATGGTGACGGCGATGAGGACATCGTCTGCGGCAACACCGCCGGATATTTCCTGTTCTATGAGAATCTCAGCGGACCGAAAGTCGCCGAGCCGAAATGGGCCGCCGCCGTGAAACTGGAAGCAGACGGAAAGCCGTTCCGCATCATGGCCGGGCCGAATGGTTCGATCCAAGGCCCCGCGGAAGCGAAGTGGGGTTACACCACGTTAAGCGTCGCCGATTGGGATGTCGATGGCGATCTTGACATTGTTTTCAACAGCATCTGGGGCCGGGTCGAATGGTTACAGAACAGTGGCACGAAGACAAAACCGAAGCTGATGGCTCCCACAAATGTCGTTGTCGAATGGAACGGCATGCCCCCCAAACCGGCATGGACGTGGTGGACGCCGCATTATGAGGAACTCGCGACGCAGTGGCGGACGACGCCGGTCGCCGTGGATTGGAACAACGACACACGGCCCGACCTGATTATGCAGGACCACGAAGGCTTTCTCACCTTCTGGGAACGTCGTAAAGACGGAAAGCTCTCACCGCCCCAGCGGGTGTTACTGAACGAAGCTGGGGAACCGTTACGGTTCAATGCGGGACTCGGCGGCCGCAGCGGTCGACGGAAACTGTGCGTCACCGACTGGGACGGCGACGGCCAACTCGACATCCTCGCCAACAGCCAGAACTCCGCATTTCATCGGCAACTCGAACACCGCGACGGCAGTTGGACGTTCGCCGCGCCGGTCAACGTCAGCGACCGCAACATCGAAGGCCACGACACCAGTCCGACCACCATCGACTGGGACGGCAACAGCGTCCGCGACCTGCTCATCGGGGCCGAAGATGGCCGGTTATATTTTTTGAGGAATCCCCAAGCCCTGAAGTAACGACCACCCTCTTGCCGCTTTGCGAAATCCCGACGGGTTCAACTTCACTTTCCGTACTGGACTCGGTGATACCAATCCCGTCATAGTGAATATCGTTCTCAGAAATTAATCGACATTGCGTTTGGACCGTCGCCCCATGTCCCACTGTCAGCACTTTGCTCCCGCGCCGCGGAATCGTCGCCAATTCCTCGCCCAAACCGCGTGCGGCTTCGGCGGCGTGGTGTTGACAGCCTTGGCACATGATCGCGCTTATGGTGCGGCAACGATTGATGCCGGGTCGCTGGCCCCTCGGATACCGATGCGGCCCGCGACGGCAAAGAACGTCATCTTTCTCTACATGGACGGCGGGCCGTCGCAGATGGATCTGTTTGATCCCAAGCCGCGGCTGGACGCCGAGCATGGGCATCCGATCAAGGTGAAGGTCCAGCCGACGCAGTTCAACAACGTGGGGACCGTGCTCAAGTCGCCGTGGCTGTTCGCGAACTACGGCGAATCGGGCCTGCCGATGAGCACGATCATCCCGCATATCGGTCGCCATGCGGATGACATCTGCGTGATCCGCTCGATGACATCGGCGTTCTCGGAACACACCAACGCGAACTATTTCCTGCATACCGGGCACGGGTTGCAGGGGCGACCGAGCATGGGGGCGTGGGTCTCGTATGGACTGGGGACCGAATGCCGCAATTTGCCGGGCTTCATCGTCCTCAATGGCGGCCTGATTCCTCCCGGCGGCCTCGACTGCTTCCACAACGGCTTCTTACCCGCAACGCATCAGGGCTCGATCTTCAAGCCCGGTCAGTCATTGGTAGCAGACCTGGAGCGCACGGAAGCGACGGTCTCGGCACAGTCCCGCAAACTCGGTTTGATGCGGCAACTGGATCGCAACGTGGTCTCACAACTGGGCGGTCACGGTGAGTTGGAATCGGCGATCGCGAATTACGAACTCGCCTTCCGGATGCAGACCGCGGTTCCCGATCTCGCCGACATCTCGCAGGAATCGAAAGCCACACAGGAGTTGTATGGACTTTTCGCTGACTACGAGCAGACTCGCATCTACGGCCGCAACTGTCTCATTGCCCGGCGATTGGTTGAACGCGGCGTGCGGTTCATCGAGTTGACCTGTCCCGGCGTGGGAGTGGACCGCTGGGACCAGCATCAGGGTCTGAAAGAAGGCCACGAACGGAATTGTCGGGCGGTTGATCAACCGATCGGTGGACTACTCAGCGATCTCAAAGCCCGCGGGTTGCTCGATGAAACACTGGTGATCTTCGCTGGGGAATTCGGGCGGACGCCGATGGCGCAGGGGTCGGACGGCCGCGATCACAACCCGTTCGGCTATTCGATCTGGATGGCGGGCGGCGGTGTGAAGGGAGGCTTGGCGTATGGAGCAACCGATGACTACGGTTACCACGCGATCGACAAGAAGCTCGAAATGCACGACATGCACGCGACCATGCTGCATCTGCTGGGGATCGAGCACACGCGGTTGACGGTCCGTTTCGGCGGGCGAGATATGCGGCTGACGGATGTCTTCGGGCATGTAGTGACAGATATCATTGCGTGAGCCTCTTGTTCTGCGCGGGTCTCCCGACTCCGCACAAAAGCCGACCGTAGGTCTCCACGAATAGGCAAGCCGGGTTGAACGTTTGGGAGACCTTCGGTCACACACTGTGCGGGGTCGGGAGACCCGCGCACAACGAAGACCTCACTCGTCCGCGAGGGGTTTGCGGTTCTTCGCCGCGTGAGGATGCGCGTTCTCGTAAGTGTCGCGCAGCCGTTGTGTGCTGACGTGTGTGTAGATTTGCGTGGTTGTCAGGCTCTTGTGGCCGAGCATTTCCTGCACGGCACGCAAGTCGGCACCACCGTCCAGCAAATGCGTGGCGAAGGTGTGCCGCAGCGTGTGCGGGGATGTCTGTCTGTCGAGTCCCGTTTCCTTGAGATACTTTTCGATCATCCGACCCACGCTGCGGGTGGTCAGCCGGGTGCCGAAACGGTTGAGAAAGACCGCGGCGCGATCATCCGGACCGGCGTTGTCGGCGGGGCGACGGACTTCCAGCCAGCGCAAGATTGCTTTGGATGCGTAACGTCCAACGGGTGCAATCCGCTCTTTCTTGCCCTTGCCGTAGACGCGCAGAATGTTGGCGTCGCGATCCCAGTGATCGATGTTCAATCCGACGAGTTCCGCGACACGTAGTCCGGCGGAGTACATCGTTTCGAGCAAAGCGCGGTCGCGCAGTCCTTCGGCATCATTGGCTGGAGGTGCTTCCAGCAATTGCGAGATCTGTTCCGTCGTCAGGAAATGCGGCAGCTTGCGGCCGGTCCGTGGCGTTCGCAGCGCTTTTGCCGGATTCGATGCGACGAGGCCTTCGCGCTGGCAATACCGCAGGAAACTCCGCAGGCATGCCAGCCGTCGGGCAATCGTGGTCTTGGCGTACGTGCATTCGTGCAGATACGCGACATAACCGCGCAGGGTGGCAATGTCGAGTTGGGCGAGATTGTCCGCGCCGCCGCAACGGTCCTGCAGATAATCGAACAGACTGCGGAAGTCTTCGCTATACGACTTGAGCGTCAGTTCCGAGGCATTCCGCTCGATTTTGAGATAGCGGAGAAAGCCGTCAATGGCATCGTGCATAGCGTCACGTCATTCGACGTTATTGTTCCGTCGCCTTTTCGCGTCGGAAGTGGGGCCGCGGGCTGCCGTCGGCGGTTTCGGACCGCAGCTTGGCAATCCGCTGGCTCATCACGGCGGCGTCATACCAAGTGAAACTCAAGTTCGGATCGGCGGCGTACTGGCCCATGGTCCGGAGCAGTTGATCCGCGCTTTCGTCATCGTACAGGAAGACGTATCGCTCTTCGCCTTTGATCAGCGCCAGCACATTCACGCCACGTTGCATGGAACTGCCTTCCTGGTCGGTAACGATTGCACTGCCGTGAGTTTCGGCGGCGAACCGTTCGGTCTGCGTCCTTCGCTGATTTCTCTATCGGCGAAAGACCGGGTTTTCTGATAACTCGTTTCCACCCCACGGAAGGCATTCCGTGGGCTTCTTTGACGATTGCATCACCGATACCGTCGCATCTTCACCACGACCCGTCGTTTTGCTTCACCGCCGTGCAGTTGCAGCATTTCCACCACCATCACATGCGAGGTGAAACGGATAAAATCTTCGCTCCGGCTGAGATAACCTTGCCATCCCCCACTGCGAAGATCGCCGCCGAGTTCTACGTAATCGCGCAACTTCGCCGTCAGTTGTGGGTCGGCACCATCGAACATCCGAGTGTACGACATTAACGGTAACCGCGGGTCGAAGACCGGGTTTCCAGCCTGCGTTTGAAACCCTGGTGTCGGTGGCCCCAGCAACGGCACAGGTGCGACAAGGCTGGGTGTCAGAGGTGGAGGCGGGAGCGCCGGAAGTTCTTCAAGGGCGTCAACCGGTGGTTCACTGGTCACTTGCGTTGAGTCGGTGACGGGCGCCGCTTCGATCAATCGCCGCGGCGAGGTTTCCCTTTCGGAAGCAGAGTTCCAACGGAAATACCTCCCCCACGTTCCCCACGGATTCCAGAGCGTCTGCCGGTCTTCATCCGGCGACTGCATCCGCATCACGGGCTGAGCCGGCGGGCAAACTTCCGGTTCTTTTTTCCACAGCGAGCGTTTTTTTCGCGGCATGGCCCACTGGCGTCCGTCCTCATAGACCGGCACGCCCGGCGCGAAGGTCCATTCGTGCGGGGAATACCACGAGACCTGCATGCCGATCCGGGGCGGATAATACGGCGAGTAATCCGTAATCGCCCCGACTACAATTGCGTCCACATGCAGGATTTCCGCGAGTTTCAGCGCGTCGTCCCGGCCGCTCATTTCGAGTTTGTGGTCGTGAATCGCCTGTTCGACGACACCGACGGGAACCACCTGAAAACCAGGCGTCTTCTGGAGTTCAGTAAAATATGCCTGGGCAAACCGCCGCCCGTCGACGGATCGCTCTTCGCTCAGATTGAAAAACGGCGTCACCGCGACGGTTGTCAGCCCGTTCACGGGATTGGTCACTCCCACGTCGAACATCACGCAGCCGGAGAGGGCTGCGCAAAGGACGCCGAATATGAACATTCCCACACTGCGCACGATGGCCCGCCTTGAGAACAATTCCCCCTATCCGCATTATCGGCAATCCCTACGCATTCACTTCAATCAGAAAAGTCTGCCATTGGGAATTGAGAGGCTGTTTTCAAAAGGGAAGGCGAGTCTCCTGCCGAGCTCCGAGCGATTCACCACGATGGGGCAACCAGCGGCTCAGCGGAAACTTCGCTTCCCAAACAGCGGCACAGGCTCTTAAACACCGAGATGAGAAGGCGGCATTCCCATCCCGCGGCGGTTCTGCCATACTCGCCGCCCTATTATGATGAGCGATAATCCCACGATCATGGCGACGCTCGAGGATCGTCCTCCAGTGTTCACATCCCACGAGCCTGCGGCTTCAGTTGCCGTCCATACTTCGTACGACGGCTCCAATGTCGTCTACCGGATGCTCCGCCTGGAGACATGGGGACCGGCGTTGATGAATCTGGGGTACTACCCCTTCCGCGGTCCCTTCGCCACGCTGAATGTCGTCGTCAATCTGGAGCTGGCCCAGCGACAATTGGTCATGAAGTCGCTCAAATTGCTCGGTGTGAAGCCCGAGCATCACGTGCTCGATCTCGCCTGCGGTCGAGGGAAAAGCTCGTTCATCATTCATTGTCTGCATCCCGGCACCACGGTCGTCGGGATGGATTTGCTAGACCGTAACATCGCGGTTGCGAATGCGCTCTTCGATCACCTGCCGGGGCTGTCTTACGTTAACGGGGACGTGACCAATCTCCAGTTTGCGGATGGTTCATTCGACAGGATGCTCTGCCTCGAAGCGGCGTTTCACTTCCCCAACCGCGCCAAATTTCTGCAAGAAGCCTACCGTGTGCTGCGACCGGGCGGGCGGATTGTGGTAGTGGACTTCGCGTGGAAGACCGAGGCCCACCGCGAAAGTCTCGACGATCCGGAAACGCGTCTTGTGCGCGAAATCTGGCAGTGGGACGATTTCTTCTCCATCGCTGACTATGAGCACGCCGCGGTCGAGGCCGGGTTCAAGATCAAATCGACGCACGATTGGACCTCGCGCGTCTCGACGCCGATTCAAGCCGTGTTCCGTTGTCTGTCGAATCTCGGCAATCACTCGTGGGGTCGCCGGTTTCTGGAGTGGCGGAACCCCCTCTACCGTTCCATCAGCCCCGCCGACTGGAAAGCGCTCGACGAAGCCGTCCATGCACACCAGCACGTTCGCAATAACTCGAACTACATGGTCTTCGTACTGGAAAAGCCGCAGTAAGCAACGTGGTCCGCGGAGTCGGAGCATCCGATGTACGAGCGTTGGACGGATCGATCGTGCACGGCAGGTCTTGCAACTGGCGAACGAACTCGTCCGTCGTAACGGTCACGAATATTTGGGGAGCGGACATCTTCTGTGGGGACTGCTCGCGGAAGGCTCGGGGGTTGCCGCCAGCGTCCTTAAGAACTTCAAACTCAATCTGCGTGCGATCCAGCATTCTGTCGCAAGCAATTTTGAAAATGGTTCGCGCTTACGATCCGACTACGAAGAAACGCCCATGACCCCGCGGTTGAAGAATGTCATCGAGCATGCGGAGAACGAACGTCGCCTGCTCCACCACAATTACGTCGGTACCGAGCACTTATTGCTGGGGTTGATCCGCGAACAGCACGGCCAGGCAGCTCAGTTGCTGGCGCGATATCGCCTCGATCTGGATGCGGTGCGCGATGAAGTCCAGCGCGTCCTCGGCGATGGAATCACGCCCCCTGGTTGATAATGCTACCGCGAAGAGAGCGGGATGCTTTGCGGTGGCGACGGGTTCGACAATTGCTGTGCTTTCTCGACCAGTGTCAGAAACTCGACACGCTGACCACGCACATCGCTGCCACGAGCATGGGACGCTAATTGAGTAACCGTGTCCCACGATGCGGTTCCTTTGTACTCGCTGTTGCGGAGCAGCATCCCCGCCATCGCCACGGCGGACGCGAAGCGAAAATCGGGACTCGCCGCGGCGAATTCCCGGCCGGTGTCGCGACCCACGAACTCGGCGAGTTCACTGCGGTCCGCGTCGGGGGCTTTGAATCGCAGTCGTAATTTCATGATGTCCGCATTGGCTGGCACCGCTTGTTCTTGCGGAATCATTTCATACAACGCGGTGACACTATGCCCGGCCCCGATCTCGCCGGCGTCCTTCGCATCGTTCGCAAAATCCTGATTCTCCAGCCGTCGATTCTCGTAACCGATCAAGCGGTATCCCGCGATGTGCTGCTTTGCAAATTCGACTTGGATCTTCACATCCTTGGCGATGGTGACCAACGTACCGGAGAGTTCTTCCACGAGGGCTTTCTTCGCCTCGGCGATGCTGTCGATGTAGGCATAGTGGCCATTGCCGCGGTCGGCAAGGGTTTCGAGCTTCTTATCCTGCAGGTTCCCCATACCGAAACCGAGGACGGTGAGGAACACGCCCCGTTTGGCTTCCTGCGTGATGAGTTGTTCGAGTTCGCGTTCGCTGGAGACGCCGACGTTGAAGTCACCATCGGTGCAGAGAATCACGCGGTTCGCGCCGCCGTGAATTTTGTTCTCAGTCGCCGTTTGATAAGCAAGCCGGATGCCACCGGCGCCATTAGTCGACCCGCCTGCTTCGAGCCGATCGATCGCCGCAAGAATGTCGGTTTTGTGGCTCGCCGAAGTTGATGAGAGATTGACGTTTGCCGCCCCGGCATAGACTGTGATCGCGATGTGGTCTGCTTCGCCGAGTTGTTCGACGAGCAGTTTCAGCGACTGCTTTACCAACGGCAGCTTCTTCGGATGATTCATCGACCCGGAGACATCGATCAGAAAGACGAGATTGCACTGCGGCCGCGCGGCCGGGGCGATCTCGCGTCCCTTCAAGCCGATCTTTGCCAACCGATGGGCGGGGTTCCACGGACACCCGGCGATCTCCAGATGTGCGGAAAACGGACCGGTCGTCGCCGGGGGCAGCTCTTCGTAGCTGAAGTAATTCAACATTTCCTCAATACGAACGGCATGCACCGGCGGCAACTGTCCTTGCTGCAGAAATCGTCGCACGTTGCTGTAACTGGCCGTGTCGACATCGATGGAAAACGTGCTGGTATCTTGTTGTGCGGTCGTGATGAAGCCGGGTTCGATGATTGGACGGTAACCTTCACCACTCGTATTCGTTTCCACGGGGCTTTGGCGAAAGAAGCGATCCGGAATCGTCTTGGATTCATCGCCGGCGGGGGCCGATTGCGGTGCCAGAGCGAAGGTACTCGCTTTCGCTTCCAAATCCGCCATCGGCAAGTACTCGGGAGTATGAGCGGGAGCCGACGCAGCGGTCACTCCTTCGGCGGGAGCCGCATACGATGCCGGTGCCGAGGATTTGTGAGGGGCTCCGTCAGCACAGCCAATGACGAGAGCGCATACGAAGAGCGATGCCCATCGGAAAGATGGCATGATGAAGTCCCTGAAGCAGGAAACGATTTGAGATCAGACGGTGCGCGTACGGAACGCTGCTAACACCACGCATCATCAAGAGCGGTGACGATGCCCCACAGACGTATGACGCGCGATCCGGGGATTTGTTCCCGAGAATCTTCGCGACAATTCTTGTAAACGGCATTCCCCGCGTCTGCATTGCAACCCCCTCTTGACACTCGACGCTTCGCACTTGACACTAAAGTGAGTCTCGATGCGTTGTCTCAATACATTGATCTCCAAACTGGGGAGAACTCGCCGTGAAATATCTTCCATTGGTCTTGGCTGCGATTTTAGCGTTGCCTCTCACGACTTCCGCCGGGACGCAGATTGCCGGGGAATACATCGAAGCCCGCACCTGCGATGTCTACACCGGCCCCTGTTTCGCTAATGGCGAAATGGGTCTCTCCGGTCGTGAAGCCGTCATGGCTTGGCGCGTCGAACAAGGGGGCTGGAACGGCGTCGGTCTCGTCGGCCTGTCGGTCGCCGTCGTGGCGAACTCTGAAAACACGATGGGCGATACCGGCGTCTTCAAAATGAAAGCCGGCAAAATCACGTCGGTCATTCTCATCGACGAAAAGGCCACTACCGAGCAACGTGCGGCACTTGAAGCCTTCGTCCGCGAAACCGCCAAGGTTTACACCCAGTACGTGCGGCTGGTGAAGCCTGTCGCGCTAAAGCTGGAAAACGATCACCTCGCCGGCAAGGGCGTGTTCGTCGCTGGGGATGTCGCGAAGATCGAAACCCGCGCACTCGGCAAAGGAGACTGCGTCTGCACGAACGAAATGGTCTACTACCAACCTCTAAACAAAGTCTCCGACTTCAGTCCCGCGTATTCAAAGACCCTCAGCTACACCGGCGACGGCCTCGCCAATCAATGGACCACCCACGGCCAACGCAGCGCGTTCCTGGCGACGTTCCGGAGGTAAAATTCATCCCCTTCGGTGGAGTCGGATCCATGAACCCGATGTTGGCAGCTTTGGGGGTTGTCGCATTACTTGTTGCCACATCGGCCGATCGAATTGCGCTTGGAGCCCCTGAAGAACAGAGAATCATCCCCTCTGAAGCCGACCCGTTTGGCGACAATGCGTTACCAAAGCAAGTGCTGAAAAGCGAAATCAACGCGGTCGCGATTGTCGACGGAAAAGTGGCCAAGCGGATTGCGGTCGGCGACACAATCCGCGTTTCCGGTGAGGTTCAACTCAAAGACCAAGCTCACAAACGGATGACGAAAGCCGTCGTGCTCATCGTGGAGAAGTTGCCGAATGGCAAAGATTTAGTTCACAATTCGGCACTTCTGGAGATCGAACAGATTTCGCCGCGGCGATACCGTTTTTTGCACGATGTGCGCGGCCCATTGAGAGCCGGTAGTTACCGCATCAAGGTTCGTTATGATGGGCTTGTGATAGCAAACGGAGTGCTGGAAGTCCCGTAGCGGCGCGGCTATATGAAAAGAAAGCCCATCGTGTCACAGATCACCGATCTTCAATACGTCTCCGATGCTGACGGCAATCCCGTCAGCGTCATTGTCCCCATCGAAATCTGGCGGGAAATCGAATCTGAGCGGGAGACCGCCTATCTCCTCAAAAGCGAGGCGATGAAGCAGCGGTTACTGGAAGCCAAGGCGCGAACGGAAGGCCTTTCCATCGAGGAAGCCCGTGCGAAACTTGGAATTTGACTCCGCCGCGTTCGAGGACGCGGCATGGTGGGTTCAACAGGACCGCAAGAAGGCCATGCGCATCATGCGATTGATTTCCGAGACGCAAGTCGATCCGTTTGGCGGTATCGGTAAGCCCGAGCCGCTGAAACACGAGTTAGCTGGATGCTGGTCGAAGCGCATCGATGACGAGCACCGGCTGGTGTATCAGGTACAAGAAGACAAGATTCGCATTCTCGCGTGTCGTTACCATTACTGAATGACGCAAACAGATTGTTGACCATGAATCCATTCGCCCTTTCCCGCCGTTCTGCGCTCACCATCGGTGGCATAGGTCTGCTTGGCTTGACGATGCCGAAATGGCTCGCGGCGGTGGAACAAACGGCGCGGGCGACGAAGGCCAAATCGGTCATCTTTCTCTATCAGTTCGGTGGACCGAGTCATCTCGATACGTTCGATCCAAAGCCCGATGCGCCGGAGGGTGTGCGCAGTCATTACGATGTGATCGACACCGCCGCGCCGGGGATTCGCATCTGTGATCAGTTGCCGAAGATGGCCGCGGTGATGGACAAGGTCACGCTGCTGCGGACCGTTTATCACGACATGAAGAACCACAACTCGGCATCGTACTACGCGCTCACCGGGAATCGGCCGCCGCTGGATGACATCCGGCTGCGGGATACACTCGATCTGATGCCATCGTACGGATCCGTGGTTGATCGCGTCGCTCCCGTTGCCGCGGGGTTGCCGTCGTATGTATCGCTGCCGTACGTCATTCGCGACGGCGAAATCACGCCGGGCCAACACGCGAGCTTCCTTGGTAAAGCACACGATCCACTGCTGATCACGGACGACCCCAACCGCACAAATTTCCAACTGCCGGAGTTGAGCCTTCCCGCGAATCTCTCAGTCGATCGCCTCGCCGATCGCAAAGCGCTGCAGGACATCGTCGGCAAGCAAACCAAGCTGCTGGAATATGCCCCGGCGGCCCGCGGACTCGATCAATACTACGACAAAGCCCTGTCGATGCTCACTTCTCCGAAGGTGCGCGAGGCGTTCAATCTCGCAGGTGAATCACCCAAGCTGCGTGATCACTACGGCCGCACGACCTATGGACAATCGTGCTTGCTCGCCCGGCGGCTGGTCGAAACCGGCGTGAAGTTCGTCACCGTTTACTATGCGGACAGTATCGGCGGACGACGGAAGGAAGACGGCTGGGACACGCACGGGTTTGATAACACGCGGATGTATCCGATCCTCAAAGATTATCACCTGCCGCTGCTGGATCAGACGCTGCCGACGTTGCTGAACGATCTCGATGAGCGCGACTTGCTCGATTCCACCCTGGTAGTGTGGATGGGCGAGTTCGGTCGCACGCCGAAGATCAACGCCAATATCAGCCGCGATCATTGGCCCGGTTGCTACACGGTGCTGCTCGCCGGTGGTGGCGTGAAGCGCGGGTTCGTGCATGGAGAATCGGATAAAAACGCCGCCTATCCCGACCGTGACCCCGTGCAACTCGACGACCTTGCCGCCACGATGTTCCAACTCCTCGGGATCGATCCGCAGTCGGAACTTCACGACCGCCTCAACCGCCCGCGCCCGATCTCGCCGGGTAAGCCGGTGTTCAACGTGATGGCGTGACACGGGGCGATTGTCTATTGTCGTGGACATGCGCGTCCACCAACCCGTAGCGCGAGATCACCATGCGTTGTCGTTGCTTGCTGATTGTACTTTCGTACGCCATCGCTGCCCCCCTCATCGCCGCGGAACCCCAAACCACGATGACCGCGGCGATTGAGGCCCGCGCGGACGAATACTGGAACATCGCCTACAAGATTTGGGAGTTCGCCGAACCGGGATATCAGGAAACGAAGTCGTCGGCACTCCTCGCGGCAACACTGGAACAGGCGGGTTTCCAAGCGCAGCGGGGCGTCGCGGCCATCCCCACGTCGTTCGTCGCCACCGCCGGATCAGGACGCCCGATCATCGGCATTCTCGCAGAATACGACGCCCTGCCCGGACTCGCGCAGGAAGCCCAACCCGAACGGCTCGCGCGGCCGAGTGCCAATGGTTACGGACATGCGTGTGGACACCATCTCTTCGGCACGGCGTCGACCGCAGCGGGAATCACTGTCGCCGAGCAACTCAAAGCCTCCGGCCGCAGCGGAACAGTGCGAGTCTACGGTTGCCCGGCGGAAGAAGGGGGTGCAGCAAAAGCGTTCATGGTGCGTGCCGGCCTGTTTGACGATTGCGATGTTGTCCTGCACTGGCATCCATCGTCACGCAATTCCGCGGGCGATGCCAGTTGTCTGTCGCGAGCGGCGGTTAAGTTTCGTTTCAAAGGGACGAGCGCCCATGCGGCGGGGGCACCGGACCAGGGCCGCTCCTCCGTCGATGCTGTGGAACTGACCGCGCATGCCAGCGAATTGCTCCGCGAGCACACGCCGGACTTCACGCGTATTCACCACACCATCACCGGGGGCGGCGGGGCACCGAACGTCGTGCCCGATTTCGCCGAAATCTACTTCTATGTCCGTCACCCGCAATCAGAAGTCGTGAAGAAACTCTACCCAAGACTCGTGAAGTGTGCGGAAGGGGCCGCCATTGCGACCGAGACCAAACTCGAAATCAACTACCTCGGTGGTACCATGGAAATCCTGCCGAATGAAACTCTCGCGCAAGTCGTCCTGAAGCAATTAAGGCCGCTGACGGACCTTAAATACACACCCGACGAAACGGCATTCGCTCTGCGGATTCAGGAGACACTGGCCAAGCCGGTCTCCTTGGACAAACTCAGCGATGTGATCGACAGCAGTGGTGAAGTCACGAAGGGGTCGACGGATGTCGGCGATGTCTCGTGGGTTGTGCCGACCGTTGGATTCAGCACAGCTTGTTGGGTTCCGGGCACCCCCGCTCACTGCTGGCAGGCGGTTGCCGCGGGAGGCACCACGTTTGGTCGCAAAGGGATGCTGCTCGCCGCGAAGACATTAGCAGTCTCAACATGGGAATTGATTGAGCAACCGGACACCATTGCTGCTGCGAAAAAAGAACACGCCAGCCGTCGTGCAAATCGGCCGTATGATCCGTTGCTACTTCCCAACCAACCGCCTCCGCTGGATTACCGCAACAGTCCGGTGCCGTGAGCTTCATCATGACCGCCCCAATGTTTTCGCCCGGTTTCCGCTGCTCGGTGCTCGATGTTGTCGTGCTCATCGCTGGTGCCGCGGGGTGCATCGCGATGATTCCTTTTGACGGACGAATCGCCTTTATCATCGGCTTCACCGTCGCGCACTTTTTCCTGTTCTGCAATGTGTTCCGCATTTCGCGGCCGTTGGAGTTGGCGTGGGCCGCGGTCTTCGTTGCACTGTGCTATGCATCATTCCGGTGGGAGCAGCCGCCATGGCCAGCTCCTGCGGGAATGTCGTTCGTGGTTACCTGTATTGTCATCATTTGGGAGATCTGTAAACCGTCCTATCACGGGATCGGCTGGCGGATGATTAATCCGCGTTTGCCCGAGTGGTGGGAACAGCAACACCCGACTTCACCCTAGTCAAAACGAGGCACGCTCTACGGTGTGCCTGATTTTCAGGCATCAGTCGCGATCAAGCCACGACGCATTTGTGCCTATTGATTCGGCAGCATTGCCGAATTCCTGCCCAAGCTGATGGCCACGAATGAAGATCGTGGGCACGCTGCCGTTGTTCGCTTTCCGCGAATTTTGCGGACTCTCACCCGACGATTGATTGGTTCAGTTCGACAGCGAATCTGCGGCACATCGTTTGCATTTTTGAGTCTGGTCGTCGAGTTACTGATTCAAAGCATATTGCGGTGCTTATCAGGCCGCCGCAAGTTTCAGCAAGCATTCGTGACTCAAGCTTGAGGAACGATGGGCCTGTTCTGTTTGCTTGCGGAACATTCATTTCCACTTTTCTTTCTGGAGTGTAGTCATGCATCTGGACCTGGGCCGTCGGCTGCAATTGCGTCGCGGATTTACACTGATCGAACTCCTGGTGGTGATCGCGATTATCGCGATTCTGATTGCTCTACTGTTGCCCGCGGTGCAACAGGCGCGGGAAGCCGCCCGCCGGACTCAGTGCAAGAACAATCTCAAGCAACTGGGGCTCGGGATGCACAACTACCACGATTCGTTCGGTGTCTTCCAACCTGGCGGAATCAGTCAGGGTGATTGCGGTGCTTACACCAGTGCCGGCAAAGCGAACTGTAAAGTATTGAATCACAATGGGTGGTTGATGGTGCTGCCCTACATTGATCAGTCCACGCTCTATAATCAATGGAATTTCTCAGCCGCGTCCCGCGATGCAACCACAACTTACGGATCGGCTCCGACATGTATCGATGGCTCGGCGGGACAAACCGTGATGGGACCCACGGCGAACGTCTTAGCGAACGCGGCGTTGTCCCAGACGAAGGTCACCGTTTTCAAGTGCCCTTCCCAGCCACCGGGTAGCGATTTTGTGGCCGACACACAATATTCGCGAGCGGCTACCGGGGTGCCGGGACGCCGGACAAACTACGACATGGTTTATCGCGCCAACTATGCGCATGGTGCGTGCAATACCTGGACGACCGATGCCATCACCATCAAGCGAGCCTTTGGCGATAACAGCAAAACCTCGATCGGCGATGTGATCGATGGAACGAGCAATACCATTCTCGCCGGAGAAACCAAATACGAAGTTTATAACGGCTACGGAACACCGTGGGCCTATCGCGGTTGGTTGCAGGACGGCATTGACCCCACATTCGGGATCAACAATTACTATTACTCATCAGGTGCGCCGGATACACGTCCGGCATTGGCGAGCTGGAGTTACTCCGGCAGCTATCACGTCGGTGGGGCGCACTTCGTCATGGGTGATGGCGCCGTGCGGTTTATCAGCGAAAACACGAACGCCACGACGATCTACAATCTCGTAACGATCGGCAACGGCGCTGTTGTGGGCGAGTTCTGATTGCCGGCGGCCGCTCTTGCACGGGCAGCGTCAATTCTGTTCGTGCGGCTCTCTCTGTGTAGTGCAAAATTGAACTTCAATAGCCTAGTGCGGAGACTTCAACGTGATGACTCGACGATTTCTCGCGGCGAGTACACTTCTATTGGCATCGATCCTGGGTTGCGGCTCCTACGGGAGCCCCGACTTCCTGGGCCAGTTGGCTCCCGTCACCGGAACGGTGAAAGTAAATGGCGAGCCGATGGCCGGAGTCCAGGTCACCTTCGTTCCGTATCAGGGGATCCGGGGCAACAAAGCGGACCAGTCCGTTCGGCTCGCGACTGCGGTCACGGATGAGGCTGGGAAGTACACGTTGCTGACTCCACCGGGGGGAGCGATCGATCAGAAGGAACTCCAAAAGTACATCGGAATTCTGCCAGGCAAGTATGCGGCAACGTTTTCCTGCTGGGTTCTGCCCGACGGAAAACCTTGGGCGGTGGCCGACAACCCGCAGCAGAGTCCCGTGATGATGGGAGCCGTTGAAAAGCTCCCGCCGCAACTCGGTAACCCGATGACTACGCCGCATGTCGTGGACATCAAGAGTAACGGCAATTTCTCGATGGATTTCGAGTTAAAGGTCAAGTGACGAGCAGGATCCACGGCTAACAGCCCGTGGAAGTATTCGATTCTGCGTGCCACGGCCGTGCGAAGTGGCGAAGCACTCTGGAAAATCGCACGGCCGATATGGCCGTGGCACACAATAAATCCACAGACTGCTTATCGTGAATCCCGAGTTACGTCAGCAATTCCGGGATCACATGACCGTGGACATCGGTCAGTCGGCGATCGATGCCGTTGTTGCGGAATGTTAAACGGGTGTGGTCGATGCCGAGGAGATGCAGAATCGTGGCGTGGATATCGTAGACTTGAGTGGGGTCGTTGCGGTCAAGCGGCTTGTAACCCCACTCATCACTCGGGCCGTAGGTGGTGCCCCCTCTGATGCCACCGCCGGCGAGCCAGTTGGTGAAGACGAACGGATTATGGTCGCGGCCTTTTCCCCCTTGAGCACAAGGCATGCGGCCGAACTCGGTGGTCCAGAGAATGATTGTGTCATCGAGCATGCCGCGCTGCTTGAGATCGGCGATAAGCGCTGCCGCGCCGGTTGCCATACCGAGCGCGAGTGGACCATGATCGCGAGGCACGTCTTCATGAGAATCCCAGTTGCGGCGCGGGAAACTGTTGTCATTGCCCGACCAGATCTGAATGAACCGCACGCCCCGTTCGAGTAACCGTCGGGCCACGAGACATTTCAATCCGAAGTGGGCGATTTCCTCCGGTGCGTTGATTTCACTCGGCCACGTCTTCTGGCCGTGATCGAGTCCATACATCTTCAGAATGTGAGCCGGTTCGCCATCAATCGCGAGGGCTTCCGGGGCGGCGAGCTGCATTCGTGCGGCGAGTTCATAACTGCGGATGCGGGCTTCGAGCCGACTGTCGCCGGGGCGCTCGGCGACATAGCGCTGGTTGAGTCGTTGCAGCACATCGCGACCCGCTCGTTCGCTGTCCGCTGTGACGTAGTCGTTCTTGTAGGCGAAGAGATCCGCAATCGGTGTTTCGCTGCCGGGGCGGATGATCGTGCCCTGATGCTGGGCGGGAAGAAACGCCGTGTCCCAGTTCTTCTGACCGTTGGAGGGAAAACCGCGGTGATCGGGCAGAACCACGAACGCCGGGAGGTTATCGTTCAGGCTGCCGAGGCCATAACTCACCCATGCTCCCATGCCGGGGAAGCCGGGAAGTTGGAAGCCGGTGGATTGCAGCAGCGTCGCGGAACTATGCACCCCGGTCTTGCCAACGAGGTTATGCACGAACGCCATATCATCAACCACACGGCCCAGCGGCGCGACGACTTCACTCAGCGGTTTGCCACAATCCCCATACGGCTGGAACTTCCACGCGGGGGCAAACGTCGCCCCGTGGCCATTCTGAAAGAGTTCGACCTTCTCGCCCGGATCCCACGGCTGCCCGTTCCGTTTTTCGAGTTCGGGTTTGTAATCGAAGAGGTCCACATGACTGGCCGCTCCGGCCATAAAGAGTTGCACCACCCGCGTCGCTCTGGGGGGGTGATGCAGCACGCCGTTCAGGACGCCCGGCGTTTGCGCGGCGAGCAAAGCGTCGCGCTGCAACAGCCCGGCGAGGGCGACGGCACCGAAGCCCTGCCCCAGGGATGCGAGAAAATCACGACGGTGAGTCGCAATGGATTGTGGAATCATGTGGGGGTCATCCTCGGCGAAGGCGTCAGCGACGATATTCAGCATCATACATCTGAGCCGCGACTGTAAGGGAGTGAGGTCCGGGGATTTCAGACGCTCGAAGAATTTGCTCCCTCACGATCGCGGCCCGGAAAATCGCGCACCGCATCCGTCAACCCTTCGCGATAGGTTTGAAACCGCAACATCGGCAACAATTCCGCGTGCAAGCGTGTGTTTCGACAGCGTTTGTTGAGGCCGCCGCTGCCGCGTTTTGATGGAGTGGATTCGTCGAATGTTGGGGGTGGCGCACCGACCAGTGAGGCGAGATACCTGTAATAGTCGTCGCGGTGAACCGGTTGATCATCACTCACCAGATAACACCCCGACGGAGTGACGGCCTCCGCGGCGGCGATCACGGCAGCGGCTCCGTCGGCGACGTGGATGAGATTCAGCCACGCATCGGGGCGGCCGGCGAGCGGTTGTCCCGCGTGCAGTTGCTCCACGCGCGATAACAATCGGCCCGGACCGTAAATTCCGGCGAAACGTAGCACGACTCCGTTCCCCGGCTTGGGAAAGGCCGCGTGAACCAGGCCTTCCGCTTCGAGGCACAATTGACCGCCTGGCTGAGTCGGTTCACACGGCGATTCTTCGTCGACCCATTCGCCGTCTTGTTGACCGTAGACACCGCTGCTGGAGACATAGAGAAATCGTCGGCATCGTTGTTTCATCACAGACAGCACGGCGGCGAGGCCATCTACGTATACCGCGCGCTGGTTGTGCGGGGCTTGACGGTCATAACCGATGGCAAAGAGGACGGTGTCCACTTCGGGAAGGTTAGCGAGCGAGGGCGGGTCGCACACATCACCGATGAGCGGTGTCCATCCGCGCTTTCGCCACTGGTCTGCACGAGTGGGGGAACGAGTCACCGCCGTGACCGGGCGCCCGAGTGCATGCCAGACAACGGCCACACGCTCGCCGAGGTAACCGCACCCAAGGATCAATAGACGGCTCATTAGTTCTCCATCTTAACCAGCCCGTAACGTCAGCAAGGGCGTGAAGCGTTGTTGAAGTCGATACCGCGTACCGTGTCGCCTTCTGTGTGCTAATACGCCCTTGCTGGCGCTACGGGCTGGTTACGCGATTATCGACGGACGACCAAGGCCGGTGCCAACCAGGGTGACGCGGACAGGATCGTTTCGATGATCGCCGCGATTCGGACTTCAAAATCGACATCGTCGACCGGTTCCCGACGCAGGACAGCAAACACTCCTGACGTGATTGCCATCTGCAGCGATCGCAAATGCTCGTACATCGCCGACCGGAATTCGTCGAGTTCGTCGACGGTCAAATCGTTTCGTAGCAGTGCGGTCTCGGTTTCTGTGCGATCACGACGCAGCCGTCCAATGCCATTTCCCTGCGATCGATACAGCAGTCCCTCGACGAATGCACGGCGAAAACGACCGGAGGCATCGCAGTGGTAGACCCGGTCGGGACCGAAGTAGAACGACACATCACCGTTGGACTTCGCTCCGACAAGAACCGCAATCGGGAATGTCGGTAAACACCCTTCCACTCGCCGAACCAGCGTCACGGCTTCGGCGAAGAGGTCTTCACGATCAGTTTCGACTCTAGCCACCGGCGGGCATTCCGTAATAATGACTCGATGGACCTGAATTCTCGCGGCCGTGAGGTGAAAAACCCTCAGATCCGAGAGGATTTCCGACCGCGGGCGAGTATAGTGTAGTCATCGTTCTTCATTTCCGTCTTGCTGCAACGTTGTTTTCCCGTCCGTCGCCGTTCCCGTAAACCAGAGTCCCGTTTGCGCAAAGCCGTTGACGTTGACTCTCCACTGTCCGTTCCGAGGAATTCCGGATGGCCTTGGTGACGTTGGAACATTCCGCCCCCCTGTCGTCGGCGGAGTTTGCGACTATCGACTTGGAACGCATGACGGAAGTCGCCCGGCGGCATCAGGCCATCGGGAACTTTCTCCGCGATGAAGGCTATTCTGCGCTGGTGTTGCAGTCTCCTGCGAACATTGCGTGGTTGACGGCCGCCGATCACCCCGCCCGTTGCGGCGCGAGCACCACGGCGTCTCTGTTCGTCACTCCCGATGCACGAGTGATCGTCTGCAATAATGCCGAAACGACTCAATATTGCGAGCATCTGGCGGCGGGCCTCGGCTTCCAGTTGAAAGAACGGTCGTGGACCGAGCCGCGGTCGTCGATGCTGGCCGATTTATGCCGGGGCCGCAAAGTGGCCAGCGACGGTTGTATGGCGGGCGCCGTCGATGTGGGACTGCACGTGCAGGGCATGCGACTGCCGCTCAGTTCCTTTGACATCAATCGCATCCGGCAGGCAGGTCGTTTGGTTGCCCATGCCGTGGAGGCCACCGGTCGCGGATTGGTGGCAGGCCGGACGGAAGCGGATATCGCCGGAGAATTGTCGCATCGTTTGATTCGTCACGGGGTGACGCCGGAACGGCTCCAGGTGTGGGGGGATGGCCACGGTCGCCGGTTCCGTCAGTGGACATACTCTGATGCTCCCGTCCTGCGTTCCTGCACCATCTCCGCGGTGGCCCGTTCACAGGGACTCTACGTCGGCGTGTCTCGCACGGTCACGTTTGGCGATCCGTCCGCGGAGATTCTGGAAGCCTACGAAAAGGCCGCCCTCGTCACTGCAACGGGGATGTTCTTCACGCAATCCGGCTGGGAATTGTTCGAGGTCTGGCAGCGCGTCAAACGGATTTACGAGAAGTGCGGAGCCGATGAGGAATGGCGGTTGGCGGAACAGGCCGATGTCGTCGAGTTCGACTACGGAGCCGTGCCGTTGATGCCGACCAGCGAATTCCGGCTGTTCCCCGGCGTGCCGATTTTCTGGCATCCGTCGGTGGCAATGATCGGCATGGGCGAGACGGTGCTGGCCACCGAACGCGGTGCCGAATGGTTGACGCCCTGCACCGACTGGCCTCGCGTCCCCATCACGGTGAAGGGCACCCCTGTCGAAGTCCCCGGAATCCTGATCGTCCCCGCCACTAACGGCCACAAGCCGTAGTCCGCTTGCGGTTTCGCACCCCGCGCTGATCCACGACGTGTCCACATACATCATTTGCCCCAATGGAGAATCGATTTTTCCGTCACGTGGCGAAAATGCAACCTACGCTTACCTGGGCCGATGTGATCCTCCCCAGGAAATGCGGTTGCCATGCAAACGTCGCTGTGTGATGTGATCTCGTGGACCACGCTGACGGTCCGGCCGGAAATGACGGTCGCCGAAGCCATGACGTTGATGGCCGATCGCGAAGTCGACCATCTCTTTATCGTCGACAGTGACGACCGATTCGTCGGCATCGTCACGGATCACAGCCTGCTCAAAGCGGAACTCAACGGGCAGGCTGCTGAATCGACAGTGGCCGCATGGATGCATCGCCATCCGGAAACGCTCACGACTTCACATACGGTCGCCGACGCGGCAAAGCTTTGCCGCGATGCCAGCCTGTCGCGCATTCCCGTGCTGCGCGATGGCCGACTCTTGGGCGTCGTTCACCGGCGCTCGTTGCTCCAGTGGATGGTCAGAAGTCGCCTGGATCAGGGTGGGACAGCGATTGCGCCGCCACACCACACATCCCGCGAACTCAGCCCGGCCTGACCGACATCGCTTGCGGTTTTGCGCCCCGCTCCGTAGCCAGCAAGTTCACCCCAGCAGTTCCAGCAAATACTGCCCGTACCCACTGTTCTTCAGCGGGGCCGCGAGCCGCTGTAGTTGCTCGGCGTCGATGTAACCCTTCCGCCATGCAATTTCTTCAGGGCACGCGATCTTCAGTCCCTGCCGCGCTTCCAGCACGCTGACGAACGTCGACGCTTCGAGCAACGACTCGTGCGTCCCCGTATCGAGCCATGCCGTGCCGCGACCGAAGAGTTCGACTTGAAGATCACCGCGTTCGAGATACGCCCGATTCACATCCGTGATTTCGAGTTCTCCTCGCGGCGATGGCTGCATGGACTTGGCAATCGCCGGCGCATCGGCATCGTAAAAGTACAGCCCCGTCACCGCCCAATTGGACAACGGCTGCTTCGGTTTCTCGACGATGCTCGTCGGTTTCTGTTGCTCATCGAGCGTCACCACGCCGTAGCGTTCGGGGTCGCGCACGTGATAGGCGAAGATCGTGGCGCCGGTGGTCCGGGCGTTGATTTCCACCAGCCGCTGACTCATCTGGTAGCCGTAGAAAATATTGTCGCCAAGGATCAAGCACGAGGGTTGGCCATCGAGAAAATCTTCAGCGATAACCAGCGACTGGGCGATCCCTTTCGGCTCCGGTTGCACGGCGTACTCGAACCGCACGCCCCAATCGTTGCCGTCGCCCAGCAATCGTTGAAACAACGGCAGATCGTGCGGCGTGCTGATCACCATGATCTCCCGCACGCCGGCGAGCATCAGCGTCGACAGCGGGTAATAGATCATCGGCTTGTCGAAGATCGGCATCAATTGTTTGCTGACGACCCGCGATGCCGGATAAAGCCGGGTACCGGAACCGCCTGCGAGAATGATGCCGCGTCGTGAAAACATGGTTTAGTCGATAGCTATTGGTCAATGGTTGATGGCAAGAGCGGAATCGGAAGCCCAGGGTTTCTGAACCCTGGGTCTCTTTCAACCTTCACGACGATACTTTGACAGCCGCTTCCCGCCGCGGGCTTGCCAGTCGCGGTAGTACGCCACCGTTTTCGTCAGTCCGGTGACGAGGTCCACTTCCGGCGTCCAACCCAGCAGATTCTTCGCGCGGGTGATATCCGGGCAGCGCTGCTTTGGATCATCCTTCGGCAACGGGACGAACTGAATCTCGGACGATGAACCTGTCAATTTGAGGACCTGCTCGGCGAGTTCCAGCATTGTGTATTCGCCGGGATTCCCCACATTGACGGGGCCAATTGTTTCATCCTGGTCCATCAAGGCCATCATGCCGCGAATGAGATCGTCGACGTAACAGAATGACCGCGTTTGCGTGCCGTCGCCGTAGATCGTCAGCGGTTCGCCTCGAAGCGCCTGCGTGAGGAAATTGGAGATCACGCGGCCGTCATTGGGATCCATTCGCGGGCCGTAGGTATTGAAGATACGGATGATGCGAACTTCCAGACCGTGCGCGAGATGATAATTCATGCACAACGATTCGGCGACGCGTTTGCCTTCGTCGTAACAGCTCCGCGGTCCCAGTGGATTGACGTGTCCCCAGTAATCTTCCGTCTGCGGATGGACATTGGGATCGCCATAGACTTCAGATGTCGACGCCTGCAACACGCGGGCCCGGCAACGCTTCGCCAGTCCCAGGACATTCACCATTCCCACCGTCGATGTTTTGATCGTCTTGATCGGGTTGTACTGGTACGCAATCGGTGAGGCCGGACAGGCGAGGTTGTAGATCTGGTCAACTTCGAGGAAAAACGGATGCACGATGTCGTGCCGGACCACCTCGAACCGTGGGTTCCCCATTAACGGCAGAATGTTGTCCTTCCGTCCGGTGAAGAAGTTGTCGACGCAGATGACGTTATCGCCACGGTCGAGTAACCGTTCGCACAAATGGCTGCCGAGAAATCCCGCGCCGCCGGTCACGAGAATGGAACGCATATCGAAAGTCCGAAGGCTGTGTGATGATCGTTGAATGTTCGCAAGAGGGCCGGCGGATCAACCGCCGTTTCCATGCAGGCCGATGCCGTAATATTCAAAGCCGCGGTCGCGCATGGGTTTTGCCTCCCACAGGTTACGGCCGTCAAAAATGAGCGGCTGTTTGAGCTTGTGCTTGAGATAGTCAAAGTCCGGATTGCGGAACTCCGGCCACTCGGTGCAAATCACCAGGGCATCGGCGGAATCGAGCGTGTCGTAATGGTGCGGGCAGAAGGTGATCCGATCGCCGTAGATCGCACGGACATGGTCCATCGCCACGGGATCATGTACGGACACCTGGGCTCCCGAGGCCAGCAATTCCTCGATAAGAACCAGTGCCGGGGCTTCGCGAATATCATCGGTTCGCGGCTTGAAGGACAAACCCCATAAGGCAAACTTTCGTCCGGTCAACGACTCGCCGAAGTGAGCCACGAGCTTGCGGAAGAGGACGTGTTTCTGCTGGTTGTTGACATCGTCGACCGCTTGCAGAATCCGCGGTACCAATCCATGCGATGCGGATTTGGCGACCAGCGCGCGCACATCTTTCGGGAAGCACGAACCGCCGTAACCGACGCCGGGGAAGAGGAACTGAAAGCCGATTCGTTGATCGTGCCCAATGCCGCGGCGGACATCGTTGATATCGGCACCAACGGCTTCACAGAGGTTTGCCATCTCGTTGATGAAGCTGATTTTCGTGGCGAGCATGCAATTGGCGACGTACTTGGTCATCTCGGCGCTTTCGAGACCCATCGTGAGAAACGGTCGCTCGGTGCGCAGAAACGGCTTGTACAACTCGTGCATCGTCTGGCCGACTTCGGGCTTGAGCACGCCAACAACGACGCGGTCAGGCTTCGTGAAATCGTCGATCGCGCAACCTTCTTTGAGGAACTCGGGATTCGAGCAGACGTGCGGATCGCGGCCGGTTTTTTCTTTCAGTCGTTCATACACCATGCGATTGGTGCCGACGGGAACCGTGCTTTTAGTCACGACAATGGCGTTGGGTGTCAGATGCGGCGCGAGGGTGTCGACTACTTTCCAGAGTGCGGAAAGATCGGCGTTGCCGTCGTCGCCTTGGGGGGTACCCACCGCAATGAAGACCAGTTGCGCCGTCTCGACCGCTGCGGCGAGATCGGTCGTGAAGTAGAGTCGCTTCGACTGATAGTTCCGGCGGACGAGCTCTTCCAATCCCGGTTCGTAGATCGGAATGACGCCCTTTTTCAGACCGTCAATCTTGGCCTGATTGATGTCGACGCAAGTGACTTCGTTGCCACTGTCGGCCAGACACGTTCCGGTCACCAAGCCCACATAGCCGGTGCCGATCATGACGATACGCATGGAAAGTAGTCCGTTGTCAGTTCAGGTGGCAGGTGAACGGTGAGGGGTGGTAGGCAGAGAAAGCCGCCTTCTTTCGGCCTATCACCCACCACCTGCCACCCATCACCTCTTGTGGTATTCCCGATACCACTTCACGAAGCGGCCGACGCCGTCTTCGATGGTGGTCGCGGGTCGGAAACCGACATCGGCGATCAGGTCGTCGACATCGGCAAACGTAGCGGGGACATCGCCCGGTTGCATGGGCAACATTCGTTTCACAGCCTTCGTGCCAAGATGGCCTTCCAGCACTTCGATCAAATGCATCAGTTCCACCGGCTGGTTGTTGCCGATGTTGTACACACGGTACGGGGCAAAACTCGTAGCAGGGTCGGGATGGCTGCTGGACCATTGCGGATTCGGGGCCGCAGTATGGTCGGCGACACGGATGACGCCTTCGACGATGTCGTCGACGTACGTGAAATCCCGTCGCATTTTGCCTTCGTTGAAGACATCGATCGGTTTGCCGGCGAGGATCGCCTGCGTGAAGAGCCACAGGGCCATATCCGGTCGCCCCCACGGTCCATACACGGTGAAGAACCGCAGCCCGGTCGTCGGTAGCTTGTAGAGATGGCTGTAGGTGTGGGCCATCAATTCGTTGGCTTTTTTCGTTGCGGCGTACAAGCTCACCGGGTGATCAACGTTGTGATGGATCGAGAACGGCATTTCGGTGTTCGCACCGTAGACGGAACTCGACGACGCATACGCCAGATGCTTCACGCCGTGATGCCGGCAGCCTTCGAGAATGTTGACGAATCCCACGAGGTTGCTGTCGACGTAGGCATGCGGATTGGTCAGCGAATACCGCACCCCGGCTTGCGCACCAAGATGGATTACCACGTCGAACTGATGATCCGCGAACAACCGGCTCATTCCCGGACGGTCGGCGAGATCGAGTTGCTCAAATTGGAAGCCGCCACGACCTTCCAGCAATGCAAGGCGATCGCGTTTGAGTTGGACCGAATAGTAATCGTTGAGGTTATCGATGCCATAAACCGCGTCGCCGCGGTCGAGCAAGCGTTGGGTGGTGTGGCTGCCGATGAATCCGGCGGCCCCGGTAACGAGGTAATGCGTCATGGGGTGTGTGATCCTTCACAATGATAACTAAGCATGGTCGGCATCATCCTTGTTGTGCAAACCATCGAGCCGTGCGTTTCACGCCTTCTTGCAGCGAAACCGTCGGCGTCCATCCTAGTACGGTTTTCGCGAGAGAAGCATCGACAATGCTGGACCGCAGGTCGCCGGCGCGGGCGGGGCCATTTTCGGGTGATGGAACCTTCGATTTCCGCAACACTTCCACTTCCGCGCGAACGCTGTTTTCAAGTTGGATCACATCGGTCTTGATACCCGTACCGATGTTGAGCGCGATGAAACCATCAGGAACGTCCGCCGTCAGTGCGAGTAGATTGGCACGGGCGACATCGGGACCGAAAACGTAATCACGATCATAGCGTCCATCGCCGTTGATGCGGGCGGCTTCACCAGCGAGCATCTTCTGGCAGAAGATCGCGACCACCCCCGCTTCACCGTGCGGGTTCTGTCGCGGACCATACACATTCGCATATCGCAGCGCGACGCCAGTAACACCGTACTCGCGGGCATAGAATTGCAGATACTTTTCACCGACCCATTTGCTGATCCCGTAGGGCGAGATGGGATTCGACGGCGTGTCTTCCGGAGCGGGCGAGAACACATCGCCGTACAACACGCCGCCGGAGGACGCGAAGACGATCCGATGCGATTTCACGCGGACGGCTTGATCGAAGACATTCAGCAGTCCCAGCACATTCACGCGGGCATCGAACGCCGGTTCGCGCACCGAACGGCTGACGGACATTTGTGCCGCTTGATGCACGACCACATCCGGTCGAGCTTCCGTAAACGCCTGCTGCAACCGGTCTCGATCGAAGATGTCGACCGGAAACAATGGCACATCCGCGGGGATGTTTTTCGGCGAACCGCTGGACAGATCATCGACGACGAACGGTTCATGCCCGGCAGTGATGCACGCATCCACAATGTGGCTGCCGATGAAACCGGCTCCCCCTGTGATCAAGACGCGCATCGACGTTTCCAGGCAAAATTCGCCAAACCCATGTCATTCCGCCGATCGGAACGGGGGTTTCGCTCCCTTGGAATAGCACAACCGCTCTGGTGGTGTAAAGCATTATCCAGACCGAGATTGGATGTCATCGGGCAGATTGCAGGAACGGCACGGTTTCTGACGATTTCACCCCGTGGATGATGAAAATCACAACAAAAACAGCCCGGAGATTGGGCTCTCGGGGTTGAGATGAGTCTCAATCTGCACGTCGGGCTAACGCCGCGACGCTCACTGGATTAGTCGACCACGAGGACGCGGTGCATTTCTTCCAGTGTGGTGATGCCCAACCGGACCTTTTTCTTGGCGGAGTGCTCGAGTGTCTGCAAGCCGTTGTGAATCGCCATCTGACGGATTTCGGTCGCCCCTTTGCCAGCGAGAATCGCCGCCCGTAACTCGGGATCGATCATCAACACTTCAAAGACACCGGTCCGACCCAGATAGCCCGTGTGGAAGTTGGCCTCGGACGGAACACCCCGGCGTAAACGGACGAGGTCGGCGGTCGACGGATCAATCCCGAGAATCGCGCAATCCGTGGCTTCCGGAACATATTCCTGGAAGGAAGACTCACAGACTTTGCGCACTAGTCGCTGCGACAGAATGCAGTTCACGCTGTCGGCAATGAAGATCGGCGGGACGTTGAAGTCCCGGAAGACATCGATCGTGGCCGCGGTGTCGTTGGCATGCAGCGTACTGAGCACACGCACGCCGGTAAGTCCGGCGCGAATGGCGATATGGGCGGTCTCCGGATCGCGGATTTCGCCAACCATCACGACATCCGGGTCTTGTCGTAAAATGCCGCGCAGCGCTTCGACGAAACCGAAATTGATTTTCGGATCGATCTGCACCTGATTGACATTGTCCATCCGGCGTTCGACGGGGTCTTCAATCGTTACCAGGCTGCGGCCGGATTTGTTGAGCAGTTCGAGACAACTATACATCGTGGTGCTTTTGCCGCTGCCGACCGGTCCCACGCTGAGAACCAGTCCGTACGGCAGTCGCAGTGCTCGTTGAATCGCGGCGGATTGATCGTCCTCCAACCCGAGTTCTTCCAGCCGCGTGTACGTCTTGCTGTCGGGCATCAACCGCAACACCAGCCGCTCGCCGTGAATGGTAGGCCCGCTGCCGACGCGCACGTCGCGGTGATCTTTGAAAGCGGTGTTGGCAATGTGGCCGTCTTGAGCCATCCGCCGTTCGGTGATGTCCATCCCGGCCATGAGTTTCACGCGGGACGTGACCTGATTCATCATTTCGGCTGGCAATTGCAGGATGTCGTGCAACATGCCGTCGACACGCAACCGCACGCGGAGTCCGTTCTTGGATGGATCGAGATGAATATCCGTCGCCCGCAACTGGAACGCGCGTTCGAGAAGGAGATCGACCAGTGGTGCCGGGCCGACGAGATCGAGCAGTTCTTTCAGCTCTTCCTGCAGGGCTTTCTGCCGACTCTCAGAGGCGTCAGTCATCGTGGCGGCTTCGGACATGACGGCAGATCCTGATGGAAGTAAGACGATTAACCTATAGAAATGATGGCGACCTCACCAGCCTGCAGCGCTAGCAAGGGTGTGATGCGACAGGAGCAATCGAATTCAATACGAACACACCCTTGCTGACGCTACGGGCTGGTTCGGCGGTAACTACGGGCTTGGCTCCCGTCGGTTGAGCGAGGTTGAAGACGCCCAGCAGCAACAGGGCGACACTGACAACCAGTACCATTGTACCGATCGTGCGGACGGGACCGGCACCTTCCAGCAATGCCCACAGGGCGAAACCGAACCCCAGCAATCCGCCACCAACTTGCATGCCGATGGCAGCAGTCGGAGCGAGTCCGAACGACGGTGTGTAATAGGCGGCGAAACCCACCGCCGAGATCAGCAACCCGGCAATCGCGATGAGATTCTGCCAGCCCCCGGCGCGTCGCACCGCTTCACTCGTCGGTAATCCCAACCGACGCAAGCCTTCGTCGCGGCTGGAGGCGATTTCCCAGATTTTTGCCAGCCCCGCTTTGGCGAGCACTTCGCCCACCATCGGGTCGCAGTTGGCAACAATCATCCGGCCCCGTTTTTCCGTCACGGTCTTATAAATCCGGACGATCAATGCCAGCGAGGCGCTTCCCATATACTTCAGCGCACAGAGATCGACCAGCACACCCGGAGACGGAGATTCCTGGAGTTTGGGCAGAATGTGCCCCCCCACCTTTTCAATCTCCGACCAGGGGATTTCATTCAAATGGGGCAGGAACGAAACCACGGTTCGTCCCTGGATCGAATCGATCTGAAAAGTCGAGGCAGAAGTCATGAGCGGGCCCGCTAATGTCTGAGGGAGTTGCTACTGCCAGTCGCAACGGATCGATCAACGGCATTGAGATTGATAGAGAGACGGGGCGACAGCGCCGATGATAACGATACTATGGATCACAGCGACAGAGACGATTCCTCGGCGTGTATCTTTAACGGAAGTCTCGCGAACAGCAAGGGTTCCGGGTGGAGCTTTACCGAAAACGCAGATCATGTCGAGAGCGGCCAGATTCGTGCATCTCCCTCGCGGAGATGCCGAACCAAGGAAGCGAGACCCTGCCTTCGTCCGAATTCCGCAAATGGGGATCACATCGGCAGGCGGACGGTGTCAAGCCGCGGAAACTCAGTGCTCTGAAGCGAGTTTCTCGTTGACAGGGATTTTTTAACACTGCTACGATCCATGGAATCAGAAATCTTTCGCAAAAAACGTGAGACAACGGCCATTTCGCCGTTAGACTAAATGAATCTCCGTTCTTGATCGGACATCGGCTGCCGATCTGGAAGTGTTGGTTTTCAGCATCACCATCTCGGGGCTGTGAGACGGAATGACGCGCTTCAGCAAAGTCCTGGTGGTTTTCGTTGCCGCGACAAGCCTCGGCTTTTTCGCGTTCGTCGGGGCGCTTGTCCTCGGCGGTCCGAACTGGACAGCGCTTGCCAACCAGATTCAGAACACACCCGATTACGGTCGGCAAGTCGCCTTTAAAGCCCCCGATGTTCCCAAAGGAAGTTGGACGGCGACCCATATCCGTTCCAACACCTCGATTGCCACCGATCCGCTTCTTGCCGCGGTGATCCTCAAGGCCCAGGATCGCATCCTGAAAGATTTGAAGGACGAGCTCGCCGACCTGAAAGCCAAGATTGATGCCGAGACCGCCGCACGGGATTTGGCCGTGCAAACGATCACCGCCGATCACGCCGGCATCAAAGTCCGCGCCGCGGCCTACAACGAGCAATTGAAGAAAATCGCAGCGGAGATCGCCACTGCCACCGAAAATCTGTCCCAGAAGGGTGTCGAACTCACCAAGGTGCAGAAGCAATTTGAAGAACGCCGGTACGAAGTCTTCCGCCTGCAAAGCCAGCTCGAACTGTTGCGTGACGATCTGTACGCCTCACAACGTCAACGGGACGCGCTGCAGGACGAATTGCTGCAACTGAAAGCCAGCCAGCAGCGATTGTCGGCACGGCAGCAACAGTTGAAGCAGCAACTCGGTGCCGGGGAAGTCGCCGCGGAAGGGCAGTCGGACATCAAGTGATCGGTGATCGCCCCCCTGTGTGCGGTTGACCTGTTTGTGCTCATTTAGTGCGATGAAGAAGGACGGCTGACATGACGTTTCTCGGCAAAGTGCTGGTGGTGGTCCACCTGGTGTTGAGCGTCATGTTCATGGCGTTTGCCGGGGCCGTGTTCACCGCCCAAACAAACTGGCAGAAAGCCGCGACAACGGCGAAGGCCGACCTACAGAAAGCGAATTCCGCAGCCCAGACCGCGCAAGCCGCGCTGCAATCGCAAATTGATGACGCCGTGAAAGAACGGGACGAAGTCAAGAACGCAAACGCCGCCTTACAAGGCCAAGTCGCCGCCCTGACGGCCGACAATGCCCGTCTCGATAGCGACAACAAAGGCCTGAAAACCAACTTCGATACCCAGCGGACGGTCGCCGAGCTCAACAGCCAGGAAGCCGAAGAACGGGTCAAGGAATCGCAGATTCAACGGGCCCGCAACGTCGAATTGAATAAGTCGCGGGACGACACGGTCACTGAGCTTAACACGTTACGGGACAAACTTTTCGGAATCGAACTCCAACTCGCACAGGCCCGCACCCGGTACGATCAACTCCTCCGCGATAACGCCACGATGCGGGCGTTTCTCGCCTCGAACAACTTGACGACCGATATCCGCCGGATGTCCGTCTCCGCGTCGCCTCCCCCGGAACTGGATGGTGAAGTGCTGGAGGCCCGCAAGGAAACCAAGGGGAACCGCGTGTTCCTCGAACTCAGCGTGGGTAGCGACGATGGCCTGGTTGTCGGTCACACCATGACGGTGTACCGCGGCGATAAGTACCTTGGTCGTGTCCGCCTGGAAGATGTACGACCCGATATTTCGGTTGCCGTCGTGATTGAAACGGCCCCCAACAGTGTGATTCAGAAGGACGATCATGTCACCACGCGGTTCTGATGCCCCGGCTCCGGACATTTACGTCGGCCTGCTGTTCGTCTCGCTGGCTTCGCTCCTGATGGGCATCATTTTCCTGGTGCTCGAACTGGGCAAGTACGGCGGTAAGCTCGCCCCGTAACAGCCTTTGGAAGCAATTCAGCCCTGTGTGCTACAGCCGTTCCGGCCGTGCAATTTTGCAGAGCGTTTTGCCACTTCGCACGGCCGACACGGCCGTGGCACACAATCAATCCACTGGCTAGTAACCCGGGTGGGCAACTCGCGTCCATGCTTCGCTTTGCAGTTTCGCGTTCCGCGCTGAACCCGTTGGGTGTTTACAGCCGGACGCGAACACCGGCAACTTCTGCCGATCGCGTCTTGTCGGATTTTCCGGTCCGCTGTACAACTCCGGTCCACTGATCCGGGCCAGGTCGACCTCCGTCGTTGCGGGGGAACGGCCAACGTCCGGGGAGACCGACCGGTAGCACGGATGTTTCACCGGCTGAGACACTGGATTTGTCCCGACCTCGCAATCGACCTGGGCACCGCCAACACTCTGGTGGGGCTGCCGGGACAGGGTGTCGTTCTGGATGAACCCTCGGTCGTGGCACTGCAGAAGGGGAGCCGCCGTGTCCTTGGACAAGGGACTGCGGTCGGTAAACTCGCGCGGCAAATGCTCGGCCGCACACCTGAAGCCATCACCGCCGTCCGTCCGATTCAAGACGGCGTGATCACCGACTTTGAGCTCTGCGAAGCGATGCTCCGGTACTTTCTCCGGAAGTGCCGCCCGGCTTCGCCCGGCATACGCCCCCGCATCGTGATGCCCGTCCCCGGCAGCATTACTCCCGTCGAACGGCGGGCGCTGCTCAACAGTGCCGAACGTGCCGGTGCCGGCCGCATCTTTCTTCTTCCCAAGACCAAAGCCGCGGCGATTGGCGCCGGCTTACCCATCGCCGAACCGCTCGCCAGCATGATTTGTTCGATCGGCGGGGGTACTACCGAAATCGCCGTGTTGAGTCTTGGCCAGATCGTCGCCACGCGATCACTGCGCCTCGCGGGTGACGAACTCGATGAAGCCATTGTCGAATACGTGCGCCGACGGTTGGCCCTCCGCATCGGTATCCAGACGGCGGAACAACTCAAGTTACAAGTCGGCTGTGCGGCTCCGCGCGATCACGAACTGACTGCCGAAGTCCGTGGGCTGGACCTCGTCAGCGGCGTCCCGCGCAAAGCCATCATGACGAGCGAAGAAGTCCGCGCAGCGGTATCCGAACCACTCGAAGTCGTACTGCGGGGCATTCAAACCGTGATCGAACAATGTCCGTCGGAACTCATCGCCGACCTGGCCGACACCGGCATCGTCCTCTGCGGCGGCGGGGCGATGTTGCCGGGACTCGATGTGCTGTTTCAGGAACGGTTAGGGATTCCGGTGCGGGTTTCCAGCGACCCGCAACGGACCGTGATCCGCGGGGCCATGATTTGTACCGAACATCTCGATCGCTGGCGCGACAGCTTTGAATCCGAACTCGTCGCCTGAAACCCAGGGAAGGTCTTCCCTGGGATGTTGATTGCATTGAATCACTGCCATGACGCAATCATCACACCGTAGAAACTCCCACGCCGTCACCATGTTCTGGGTGGTGTTGATTGGTCTCGCGCTGTGGTTCGCACCGACCTCGGCGATTGCACGCATCCGGACCATCACCGTCGATCTGTTGCGGCCCGGGTTATCGCTCTCCGTCGCCACGCAACAACGCTGGATCATTTGGCAGAAAACGCGTGACGATGAACACATCGTGCGGCTGCAATCGCAAATCGAGCAGTTGGAACGAACCACTCAGCAGCAAGATGAACGCGCGCAACGACTGACGGCTCAACTAGCCGCCGCAAATGAAGCCGCTGCGCTGTCGCCCACAGTCGGTAGTCACGATGAATCGATGCAACGGCTCTTTACGCCGGCACTGGTCGATGCGGCCGTGCTGGGCGAATCGTTGTCCAAGTCGTGGCGGGAAGGGCGTATGCTGGATCGTGGCTGGCGCAGCGGGCTGCGTGAATCGGCCGTGGTGCTCGCAAGTCGACGACCGTTGATCGATATCGGCCAATCTCAGCAACTGTCCCCCGAAGATACGTTGCTTACCGGTCGCACTGTGATCGGGAAGATCGAAGCAGTGGGACAATGGACGAGTACGTTCATTCCCATTACCGATGCCGACTTCCGCGGCCGTGCCCAACTCCTCCGCCAGACCGACCAAGGCACCGCATGGGGTGCCCAAGGCATGATTCGAGGCACAGGCAATGGTTGTGTGCTCGAAGGAATTGCCTCGGAAGAAACCGTGCTCATCGGTGACCTGGTTTACACCGCCGAACGGGATGGCATTCTCTCGGCACCGCTGATCTACGGGACTGTGATGCACGCCGAACTCGACGCCGATGGTCGCGAATGGACGATCAACATTCGCCCCGCACCGACACCGACTGCGCTGGGCACCGTGCAGGTGCTGCGTGCTGCTTTGAACCCCGCCCGGCTGTGGACAAACTGATATTTAGCCCCCGTTGTCCGCAACCGGGGGTGACTGATGTGATGGCAAACCGTATCACTCCCCGTTGCGGACAACGGGGGCTAAAGGAAATTCATCAAAGATGGAATGGCTTCGTTTCGGATCGCGCACCGCTGGATTGCTCGCAGCGCTTTATGCGGCAACCGTCGTGGAACTGTCGTGGCCCGCGAACGATTTCACGCCGTCATGGATCGCATTGGCGGTGACGTTTGCCATCGCCGTCAATCGAACATCGGCCAGCGTTGCCTGGGCCGCGGTCGGGGGGTTTGTGATTGATGCGACCGCACGCGGTCCGTTTGGGGCGGTACTCATGGCGTACGGTTTCGTTGCAGGATTCTTTGTCACACTGGTTCCAGCCGGGCGACGGACGTGGTGGTTCACCCCCACCGTGGCATTCACACTGGCCACAGTTCTTCCCGTAGTGCAGGCGCTCATCGCACACTGGGACGGCGGCAGTCTGGTGGAACCGGCGTTGCTGTGGAAGCCCGCCCTGCTCCGCGGTTGTACGACGGCCTTCGCCGCGACGGTGTGCGTCATGCTGTATTGCGTCACGCACCGCCTGTTGAGTCCGTCGGTATCCTCGCAGCCTCTACAACTCTCGAACCGCTGGACCATGTTGACGGAGTAACCGACAAGCCATGATGAACCGCCCCGCGATTGACGGGCTGTCCCCTCAGCCAACGCCTCAAGGAGCGTGGGACTGGGACGCTACGCCCGCGCATCGGTTGGTGGTGCTGGGCGTGTTGTTCATCGTTCCTCTGATCGCGATCACGGCCCGCATTGCCGATCTGCAATGCCGTCTGCAACCGTCGTTCATGGAAGTGTTTTCACGAACCCACACCGAACTGCAGGAACTGCCTGCGCGCGAAGGGCGATTGCTCGCCGCTGACGGGACCGTCCTCGCGGATGATGTGTTGCAGTACGACCTGCTCGTCCACTATCGCCGGTTAGAAGAACCACCGGATCCGCGGTGGTTGCGACGCAAAGCATGGGAACGCCTCAGCCGCAGTGAACGTCGGCAATCGGCCGTCGTCGCCGCTCAAGAGAGTTTGTTACATCAGGAACGCAAGACTTGGTGGAACGAACTGCAACGACTCACCGGGCAACCGCAAGACGAACTGCGACAAACCGCGCAAGGCATTCAAAACCGTGTGGATTCGATTTGGGCCAGCGTGGATGAACGCCGCCAGTTCAAAGATCGCGTACCGCTTCCGTCGTCCAGAGAAGTCGCCGCGAACATGCCATGGTGGGAGCATCTCTGGCAGAGCGTGCAGCATGAACTCACCGCCCCGCCCGTTCGTAATCGACACGAACCGCTCGTCATCGCCGAGCAGGAAACATCGCACGTTCTGCTCACCAACGTGACCCGGGAAATTGCTGCCGAAGTGGAAGCCCATCCGGATCGTTACCCAGGTGTATCGATTGCCATCCGTCCCCGGCGAATTTACCCGCTGAAATCGGTCGCCCCGCACATCCTCGGCAGCCGCACGCCTCTGCGCCCTGAAGAAGTCGATCCCGGCAGCAAACAATTCATCGCCACACTAGCCCCCGATTACCGTCCCGGCGATCCCTACGGTCGCAGTGGTCTCGAGCGCCAATACGAAACCGTCTTGCACGGCACCCGCGGCGTGCGAAGCATCACGTATGACCGTCACGGAGAAGAGCTCGACTCGCACATGGAACGCCCTGCGGAGCACGGCCGCGATCTCGTCTTAACGCTCGACTTACCGTTGCAACAGAAGGCTGAAGCCTTGCTCGACGCGGCGTTGCTCAGTGCACCACCCGCCATTACAGATGATGAAGCTCCTCCAGCGAATGCGCCGCAAACACCGCCGCCCGGTGGGTGTCTCATCGCGATTGACGTGCAGACGGGTGCTCTCCTCACAGCGGCGTCCGCACCCCGGTTCGATGCAAATCTGCTGACCAATCATGAAGCTGCCGAGTGGAAGAAGTTAATCAACGATCCTCGCAAACCGCTTTATTCGCGCGCCACGCAGATGGCGCTGCCGCCGGGATCGGTGTTCAAAGCACTATCGGCGATCGCGCTGTTGGAAGCTGGCGTGTTTCGGCCGCATGATCACATCCAATGTCAGGGATACCTCGATCATCCGGGCCAGCATCGTTGCCTTGTTTTTCGACACTACGGCGTCGGTCACGGTGAGACCGATCTCTCGGCGGCCCTCGCACGATCGTGCAACGTTTATTTCTTCACCGGAGCGCGACGAGCCGGCCCGCAAGCCTTGGTCGATTGGTCGCAGCGTCTCGGCATTGGTCAACCCACGGGGCTCGATCTTCCTGGAGAAACCGGCGGCGCGTTGCCATCGCCAGCACGTCCCGGAGAAGCCGGCCCGCGGTGGTATCCGGGGGACACGCTCGGCCTGGCGATTGGGCAGTCTGCATTGAAAGTCACGCCGTTGCAGATGGCACGACTCATGGCGGCCATCGCGAACGGTGGCTATCTCGTCACGCCGCATCTGGCAACCACTTCCGGGCCGACGAGCATCGAAACCGATGGCAGCACGCCGGTCCGCCCCGTGTTCGCTCATCCGGAGCCGCAACCGATCCCTGGCTTACATCCGGAAACACTCGCCGCCGTGCGCGAAGGGTTGTACAACGTCGTGAATGATTCGCACGGCACCGGTTACAAAACGATTCGACTGAAAGAAGTCGCGATCGCCGGGAAAACGGGGACCGCCGAAGTCGGCGGCAATCGCCCAGACCATGCATGGTTCGCCGGTTACGCCCCCGCCGATAATCCCCGCGTGGCCTTCGCCGTGGTTATCGAACACGGCGGCAGCGGCGGCAAAGTCGCCGGCCCCATCGCTCGCGATTTTGTCAAAACCTTGCTGGAAACCGGGCTGATCACGCCGTCTGCGCCGCTGGCAGTTCAATGATTTTCGTGGGTGGCTCAGATGGCAAAGCCGCAAAGAGGCAATGCAGATCGCCTCCATTGCTCAATTCGGGCAAGTAAGTCCGTCGGTATCGATTGCAAACTGGTCCTGATGACTTCGTCGCGGCTCCGCCGCCCCAGATGGCCACAGGCAGTCCGAGCCACCCGTCCTTTAACACTCGACGGTGATTTTCAGGCCATACGACATGCCGTTTCCCCCTTGGATTGCTTATGATTTCCTTGTGATTTCGCGCTTCGAATTTCGGACTTGATTGATGCCTCGGATTGTACTGGCGATGAGTGGCGGCGTGGACAGTTCCGCGGCGGCGGTGCTGCTGAAACGACAGGGGTGGGATGTCGTCGGGTTGTTCATGCGTTCCGGGGCGACAGAAGAAGCCACCTGTCACACCGGCAGCGGCCCGGCGTTGCCCATCGTCAATGCGAAGGCGAACAAGCAGGGATGTTGCAGCGCGAGTGACGCCGCGGATGCCCGCCGAGTGGCCGATGCGCTCGATATCCCGTTTCACGCGCTGAATTTTCAGGATGCGTTCGGACGGATCAAGGATTACTTCGCCGATGAATATCTCGCCGGTCGCACCCCCAATCCGTGTGTGATGTGCAACAACTGGCTGAAGTTCGGCAAGTTGTGGACCTTCGCGGAACAAGTCGGCGCCGAAGCCATCGCCACGGGACATTACGCGCGACTGGGAACCGACGCCACTGGTCATCCCGCACTGTTGCGGGGCCGCGATCCCGGAAAGGATCAATCGTATGTGCTGTTCGGGATTCACCGCGATCTCTTGAGCAAGATCGTGTTCCCCGTGGGCGACTTCGACAAGCCCGATATCCGTGCTCTCGCTGCCGAAGCAGGATTGCGGGTCGCAACAAAACCCGACAGTCAGGAAATCTGCTTCGTGCCGGACAACGACTATGCGGGCTTCCTCGAACGGTACCGCGGGGTGTCCGACACTGCCGGCGAGTTCGTCGATCTCGAAGGCCGCGTGCTGGGAAAACATCCCGGCTTTGAACGGTTCACCATCGGTCAACGCCGCGGGTTAGGGATCACGTTCGGTGAACCGCGCTTCGTGATCCGGATCGACGCAGAGACCCGGCAGGTCGTGCTCGGCAAGTACGACGACCTGCGCTGCAGCGGATTGGAAGCCGACCGTGCGAACTGGCACGCGGTCGATTTGCCCGCACGGTTCACCTGTTACGCGCAGATCCGTTATCAACACACGGCGGCACTGGCGGATGTCGAAGTCGTTGATGACCGTATCCAAGTGCAATTCCACGAACCGCAATTCGGTGTCGCCCCCGGTCAAGCGGTCGTATTGTACGACGATCAGCACGTCCTCGGCGGCGGCTGGATTTCCCGTGGCATTCCGCTGGCGAACAATAAAGTGCTTGCGAGCGCTTCGCCGTGATCCAACGGTCGCAGCGATCCGTTATCGGTGGAGTTCGATACGATTCCCGGATAACAGAACTATGCAAACCGAGGCCGTGATTTCCAGCGGAGATAGTGAGCAGCAGATATGTTCTGAGAGCGCGGATCTCCATCGCATTCAATTTGAAATTGAACAGCTTGATCGCGAGTGGGAACAACTCTCCGCGAAACTAATGGCTCGCGATCTCAACGGGAGCCCACAGATACCGATGACGGGCAGCGGGATCGTCTGCGGCTTGATCAGCGTTTGCTTGGGCGTGATGTTTGCACTTCACTGGTGGATCAGCCTGAGTGCGCCAACTCCGCTCCTGATGAAAACCTTTGTCAACAGCGTTTACGGTTTATCCTGCTTGGTCTTGTTCTTTGGGTTTGTGTATGGCATGCAATATCATGCCAAGGCCTTGCGATACAATCATCTTTACGCGGCCCATCAATCCAAACGAGCGTGGTTACAGGCACGGCTCGAATCACTTCACCGATGAAGACCACGATGCAAACCGAGACAGTCACCTGCGGCGGATGCGGGGCTCCGTTGTCGATTCCGGACAACGTCGAGTACGTCGCGTGCCGGTTTTGCCAGGCACAATTGCATGTCCAACGCAATCAAAGTGTGGTCTTTACCGAAGTGCTGCAATCGCTGCAAAAGCAAACGGAGCGGTTGGCCGACAACACGGATGTACTGCGACTTCAAAACGAAATCGCCATGCTGGATCGCGAATGGGATCAGAAGTCCTCGGAGTTGATGATCCGTGGCAAGCACGGTCGCGTGTCGGTTCCGGATAAAACATCCGCCGTTGTCGGCGGCATCTTCCTAACATTGTTTGGCCTGTTCTGGACCGTGATGGCCGGGGCGATGTTTCCACCGATGGCCTTGTTCGGCATCCTCTTCATCATTTTCGGCGTGATAAGTTGTGTGAAGGTCCACACCAACGCGGAACGTTTTGAAACCCTGCAGGCGACCCATCAACACCAACGGAATGAGCTTTTGAACCGCTTGCGACAAGCGGAACCGCGAGACTGAAAACCCGCGCACCAGCGAGTCTACAAAAATTACCGTAGGCTACAATGCGACCACCACCCGCGTCCCTTCGCGCACGGTGCGTCCTGAGCCCCCCGACTTTAAGCCGGCGGTCATCGCAGTAAAAAAGAGGCGGAGTGGGTCGATAAGCCGGGTTTTGTCGCGGACGGTCATTTCTCTAGGACGACGATTGCTCGCCGCCTCCAGCAACACACCCGGAGGTCGAACGGATCGGGCCAATCCGCGGCGGAAATGGTTGCCCATCGCCGCACTTCCCCCTGCTTGGTCTTGCTCCCGGTGGGGTTTACCTTGCCAATGAGGTCGCCCCCATTGCGGTGCGCTCTTACCGCACCATTTCACCCTTACCGGCCTTAGCCTTCCGAGGCGAACCCCGGGTGCAACATCGACCGGCGGTATCTTTTCTGTGGCACTGTCCCGGTTCTCACGAACGGTGGGCGTTACCCACCACCGTGCCCTGGGGAGCCCGGACTTTCCTCTCCGCGAAGGCAATCACTCACCCCCACGCAGCGACCGTCTAACCCACTCCGCCTCAAGTCCTACTGTAAAGGAATGGTGATGTGGGCGAAACTCGGAAGCGGAAGAATGCGGAAGAGATAGGCCGCGAAAAGGCACAAAAGGACGCAAAAGGAAATGAGAATTCGACGGGTGGTCTAATCGCAATCATGGCCAATTTGCCAGCAGAGAAGATTCCAACGACACTATTTTCATCGCGAACCATAACAGGGAAAATCGTGTCCGACAGGGTTCGGCAGGCTTCCCGGGAATGGGTACGACTATGTACATCAAACTTGATGACGAAATCCTTGGCGGGTTGCCCAGACGCCGCTTTGGGCGTCTGGGGTTACAAGAGGGAACCGGGATCAACATTCGATGGGATTTCCGATCGCCCCTCTCGTGAACCCAAACGATGCGGACAGCGGTTGTGCCACCCCTGATGGCGGGGCCATCTGAGCCACTCATTCATCATCAGGGTTGATAGATTCCGCCCAACAAATCCCTAGCGGTTTGACACATCCCCCTCGGCTACTGGATGATGATGTCCGGTTAGTCACTCTCCGGGACGGCAGCGAGGAATCGGGACGTGCTTCATACGGTGATCATGGCAGGCGGGTCAGGGAGTCGCTTTTGGCCGCAGAGCCGTCGGGCGTTGCCGAAGCAGTTTCTGCACTTCGGTTCGACCCGCACGCTCATTCAGGAAACGGCCGACCGCTGCCTGTCACTCATTTCCCCCCATCGACTGTGGGTCGTGACGGGCGCCGCTCACTCGAAAGAAACCTCGCGGCAACTACCCGAGTTGCTGCCGAGCCAGATTCTGGTCGAGCCGTGCGCCCGCAACACCGCCCCGTGCATCGCCCTCGCTGCGATTCGGCTGTTGTCGGCCGATCCGGAAGCGATCATGCTCGTGGTTCCAGCAGACCACATCATCTCGCCACCGGAAGCGTTTCAGGATGCCGTCAACCGGGCCGTGAAGTTCGTGGAATCGCAACCGGAAGCGTTGGTGCTGTTCGGAGTGCCGCCCAATTTCCCCTCGACGGGTTTCGGTTACATTCAACGCGGTGAGTCTTGCGCGTCCGATGGTACCACGCTCTACAAGGTGCAAGCCTTCAAGGAAAAACCGAACCAATTGACCGCTGCCCGGTATACAGCGTGCGACGAATACTACTGGAACTGCGGCATCTTCGTATGGCGAGCCGACGCCATCATGAAAGCAATCGCCGAATTTGAGCCGGAGATCTTTCAGGGGTGTGAACGACTCAAGCGCGTCGCGGGTACAGCTCAATGGGATGCCGCGCTGGCCGAAGAATTTCCGGCGATGCCGTCGATTTCCATCGATTATGCCGTGCTGGAAAAAGCGCAAAGCGTGTATGTGCTGCCGGCCCCGTTCCAATGGGACGATGTCGGTAGCTGGCAAGCGTTGCCACGGCTCTTGTCGCATGACAGCGATGGCAATACCGTCGCGGGGATCCATTGCGGCCAGGAAACGAGCGGCTGCATCATCCGGGGCACCGAGGACCACCTCATCGCCACGTTCGGCGTGAAGGATTTGATCATCGTTCACACCCCCACAGCGACGCTGGTGGCCGATCGTCGCAATGAGAACTCGATCAAGGAACTCACCGCCGAGATCGAACGCCGCGGGTTGCAGGCGTATTTGTAAACCCCCTCTGTATGGCAATTAGTTCTCATGAATCTGCCCGAGTTGTTTAAGATGCTGGCTTCCGAAATCCAGCAACACATCGTCAAGGTGATTGTCGGTTTCGTACTGATGGGGGTCGGGTGGTTCATCGGTCACCGGCGGGCGCGGCACAATTGGACGAAACGCGAGTTTTTTGATCGGCTCAACTTCTCGCTGAACTGGATTGAAGAGGGCACGCTGAAACTGCGGACATTGTCCGAACGGCACTGCGAGGAAATTTTTCTCAACAAACCCGCGACGGAAGTGGTGCTAAAAGCCGCCCGGGCGGCGACCGAAGCGAATCCCATCCTGTCGCTGTCCGAGAAAGATTACTGGTACTACCTGAACTCGGTGCTCAACGAGCTGTCGGAACAGTTCGCCACAGGACATTTGAAGAAGGCCCAGGGGCAACCCGTCTCGTCGGCGATCTATCTCATATGTCTCACATGCGAAGCCGCTGCCGATCTGCGCATGCGGAAAGTACGGGCGATGGTGATTCAGAAATCGCTGCTCACCAACCTCCCCGCTGCCAGCCCCAAACTCGAACGCCCGCACCACCACATTCGCTGGACGACACTGAAGTTCATGGCCAGCGAGTATCAGAAGCGGCCGTATCAGTTCCTGGAATTGGAACTGTCAGTGTAGCCCCCCTCGTTCATGGAGGCGGAATGACAATCACTTGCCGATGCAGAACCGGCTGAAGATGCGGTCGAGCAGATCGTCGGTGTAGACAGCCCCGACGATGCGGCCGAGGTGATCGAGCGCATCGCGGAGCTCGACGGCGATCAATTCCTCGCCGACGTACGGATCGGCAGCGGCTTGCTCAGCTTGGGTGAGTGCCACAAGGGTTGCCTGCACGCTTTCCTGACACCGGGCGGCGGTGGTGCCCAGCCATGCCGATTCGGTCCGCGAAATCCGTTGCCAGTGGGCAACGATCATTTCACGCAACTGTTGCAATCCGGCACCTGTCTGTGCCGAGACCGCTAGACCCGTTGCGTCGCCATCATTGCTGTCTGTAACGCGATCCGCTTTGGTGACAATGCCTAGCAGCTTCGAGGCGGGACACGACTGGCGGCGTTCCTCATCGATGAGGCGTTCGGCCGCGGTGGCATCAGCCGCGGTACACCACACGAGCAGGCTCGCGCGGGTCAGTTGATCGGCCCGCAAGCGTTGGGCTTCCGCGGCGATATCCTGCTCGACGGTTTCCCAACCGGCGGTGTCGACGAGGTCAAACGTGTGGCCATTCCATGTGACGGTGGCTTCGAGGAAATCGCGTGTTGTTCCCGCCTGGGCCGAGACCAAGGCGGCGCTGGTACCGATGAGCGCATTAAAGAGTGTACTCTTTCCTGCATTCGGCAGTCCGGCCAGCACGACGCGTGGGTATCCGGCGTGGTGCATCCGGCCAGTCGTAGTTTGTGCGAGTTGTTCAACGAAGAGGCGGGCGGTCGACAGGCGGGCGTGCAGTTCCCCGCGGGCCACGAATTCCAGATGTTCTTCGACGAAGTCGAGGCCGGCTTCGAGATCGGCGAGCAGATTCAACAAGTCGTGTCGCAACTCGGCAAGGCGATGCGAAACACCGCCAGCGAGTTGTTCGAGTGCCGTGCGCAAGCCTGCATCGTCATCGGCGTCAATCACCCCCAGCACCGCTTCGGCCTGGATGAGATCGAGCTTGCCCGCGAGAAATGCCCGCAGTGTGAACTCTCCCGGTTTGGCAACGCGCGCCCCTCGCCGACAGAGTTCCGCCAGTACTCCTTCCAACACCGGTGACGATCCGGGAAGATGCACTTCGATCAGCGGTTGCCCGGTGTAACTCCGTGATGTGGGCCAGCAATGCACACTCACCCGTAACGGCGACGACAATCCGGGCAGCGTAAGATGTCCCGGATGCCGTTGTGGAACACGGACACTTCGCCAAGCCTCGGCGTCATCCGGCTGGAATCCCTTGTCGAAGAGTGACAGCATGTGTGCGCCACTCGCCCGAATGATTCCCCGTAGCGATGACCCGGGCACGGAACCGAGCGCGACGATCACATCGTCCAAGCGCCAGGTCATTGCCGGAAACCCTCAATAAGTCGGTAGCTGAACTCGTTCCCACGCGGAGCGTGGGAACGAGTTGGTCGCTACTTCCGTCCCTTGCCTTTGCGATTGTCTCGCGGCGGGTTCGGACGATTGGTATCGCGGGACACAGAGCCTTGTTTGTCCGCCATCTCTTGCAGTTCGCGAATCTTCTGCTTGAACCCGTCGAACATTCCGGGCTTATCCGGCGGTCCGGCTGGCTTTCCTGAGCCTGAAGCGCCACCGAAGCCCGAATTTCCACTGCCCGACGAATTTTCATCAGCGGATGGCGTCTTCGTTGTGTCGGTGACCGGCGTGAACTTCTTCAACAGCGCCCGTTCAATCATCCCCCACGCACTGGAAGTGATGATGTACACGCACAATCCCGAGGGCACGCGGTAGAACATCGCCCCCATGATCGCCATCGTGAAATTCATCGTCTTTTGTTGAATCCGTTGCTCTTCATCCACCGGCGGCGGCATCGTCAATTTCTGATTGACGATCATCAGCCCGGTGCTAAGCAACGGCAGCAGATTGAACTCGCTCCATTCCAGCCACGGAATCGCGAAACCGAACTGGAACAACCGATCGGGCGACGCAAGGTTGTCGATCCAGCTGGTCCAACTCCCGAACACATGCATCGGGGCCATGCGCAGATCAACCGAGACTTGCAGGGCGCGGTACAGCGCGATGAAGATCGGCATCTGCAGCAGCAGCGGCAGGCAACCCCCCATCATCTTGAGTTGAATCGACTGCATCTTTTGTCGCTCTTCCGTGGTGAGCGACTCCGGATCCTTCTTCATCTTTTCGTGCAGGATCTTCAGTTCCGGTTGATGTTCCTTCATCTTCTCCATCGTCCGGATCTGGTGCCGCGTGAGCGGATACAGCAGCGTACGGATGATGATCGTCAGGCCGATGATGGCCAAACCGTAGCTCAAGCCAATGCTGTGCAGTGAATCGAAGATCCACAGCATCAACAGCACGATCGGTTGGAACCAGCCATAGTCGAGCACCGCTTCGGCTTTCAGGGCCGTGAGCAGTGCTTGCCGCTTGGGCAACGAGTACAGCGAGTATTCGTGTGTGATTTCGTCCCCGGCATTCAAGGCGACCGGCGTGGAATCGAGGACCACGCTGATATCGGCCTGGCCGTCATAGCGTCCTTCTTTGAGAACTTCCGCGCGGGATGCCATCACCGTGGGCGATTTCTGTTGATCCCCCTCGGGACGAACCAGTGCGGCGAAATACTGCGTGTCGACGCCGATGTACGACAACGGCCGCAACCACGTCGAGGGCTTCTCCGCTTTCTTCTCCTGCACCGCGGTCTTCGTATTGAACAGGCTGGCGTCGATGCCGTTATCGGGGCGGAGGAAACCGAGCCGGATGTCGCGGTACTTGTAGGTATTCGGAGCGTCTTCCAACGGAAGAGCCGCCGGACCGCGCAGCAGGTAGGCGAACGTCGTTTGTGCGGAGCCGAGATTCTTCGCGGTAATCGAGAGTTTGAGGCGATAACCGTCGACCCAGGTGTCGCGCAGTTGATTGTCGAGTTTCTTGTCCGCAGGGGCTTTTTCAATTTCGTAGCGTTTGCGAAGTTCAATTTTGCCATCGGCGGTGATGAGGCGGAACGTGACCGCGTCTGGTGTGGTTTCGGCATCCACCACTTCCCAAGCGATGATGTCCGTGGGGAGTCCCCCCAACTGCGAGTCGAGCGTGGGGACTTGCAGCGCAAAGGTTTTCTGCTCGACGAGCGGATTATGTCCGATGAGACGCAGCGGCGTGCCGCGCTGGCCGAACTCGGGATAACGTTCGTCGTTCAGCGTGACATTTTCGACGGCGGCACCGCGGCTGTTCAATTCGACTTTGATGAAGTAACCCGTGGTCGGGTCCGTCGAGCCAAGTTCCACGGTCTTGACGGGATGCTCGACCACCGCCGGGGCTTGGGCATCCTTCGGGGCGGCAATCTCGGGAATGACGTTCAGCGGCGCGAGGGCGCTCACCGGGCCATCGAACGCCTCGGAATCCACCGGTGCCACTTTGGCCACCGGGGGTCGTGGCGGCATGAACTGCGGCAGCACGAAGGTGGCGTAGGCGATCCAAATGCCCATCGAAAGGGCAACGAACATTATCACGCGGCGCTGCTGGTCCATGATCCTAACCGAACTGGCTCTTCCACACTGGCGGCGAAAGAACGGGGAGAAAGTGTCGCCTGTTGGAATTGTGAAGACCCGCGGCTGTCTTCACGCGTTTCGGACCGCGGCTCACTCTCCAGTAAGCAGGCGGTTCGCTGCGGCACGTTAACGACCGCTTTCCAACCGATCGCCGAAGAAGTTGTCCAACTCAGGGATCTGGTGGATTTTTTTTTTGGTCGCTTCAAAGTCGTACGGAACGCGCTTAAATGTCAGCGAGTTCCCGTCGAGCACCACGTAGGAACTGCGATTGTCGTTGTTGCGGGGTTGGCCCACCGAGCCCACATTCACCAACGCCTTCTGGGCTCCTAAGTCGTACTTGAAATCAATTTCTTCCGGGGCCAGAAAGTTCAAATCCTCGGTGAACACACCGGGGATATGCGTGTGTCCTTGAAAACAGTAGCGCTCGACCAGCGCGAAGATTTTCTCCATCTTACGCTGATTGTAGATATCTTCCGGAAAGACGTATTCATTGAGCGGATTGCGGGCCGACCCATGCACGAACATGAAATTCGGCAGGCGATGGACACGCGGGATTTCACCGAGGAAATCCCAGCGTTTTTCGGCTTTTGGACCGGTGGACGCCTCAAGTTGCTTGCGGGTCCAGAAGATCGCCCGTTCGGCACCGGCATTGAACCCTTCGGGATCGAACAAGGCGGCTTGATCGTGATTGCCGAGGAGGCACATGTCGCAGGACGACATGACCAGATCCACGCACTCGCAGGGATTGGGACCGTAGCCGATAATATCGCCGAGACAGAAAATCTCGGTGATACCCTGTGCACGGATGTCCGCCAGGACCGCCTGCAAGGCTTCAAGATTCGCGTGGATGTCGCTGATGATGGCGCGCGGCACGTTTTCCTCGCCGATCTCTCAAAGACCCGCGCTTCGCAAGACGTAAACAAGCAGTCTACGGTGGTCGAGGAGCGCCAGCAAGGGCCGCGACATCCTAGCCGATACAAACGATCACAGTTCTTGACGCCATGAATGGTCACCATAAACGTCGGTCGGTTCCTCACTCATTCGGTTGCGGGACAACTCGGACTCCAACTGCAAAGAGAACGACGGCTCACCACGGACGGATCAGCAGAATCTGGACGATCATCATCCCTTAACCAATCATTCCGGTGAGGTGGCCCAGCGGACAAACTCACAGTGACCGGAATCCGGCTTTCCGCGCGCAGCCATGAAAAGGCGTAGCGACTCTCGCCAGAAAGCGAAGGCTTTTCTCTCGATCCACGCCCGGTGGAGACCCCGCGGTCTGGTGACCGCAACGGCGGCAAATGTGCCCTAGACATTACGTCGAGGCCGACTCTTCTGCGTCCGCCACCGGCGCCTCAGCCGTTTCATCGCTCTCGTCGTCCGATCCTTCGGAATCGCTGGTCATCGACTCCGCGTCATCGGCAGCAGCCAGGTTCATGGCGGCGACGGTGGGAATGGCGCGGGGGCCGACCCAGCGGGCCAACGGAGTCTGATCGTCTGCCGATTCGTCCACACGGGCCGATAAGACGGGGACAATGATCGCGAGACAGGCCGCCGCGACGGCGACCAGAACAGCATGGCGCGCACCGCTGCTGCGAGTGGGGCATGCCGACTGGGAAAACGTTACCGGTTGTTCCGCAAAGAGGGCCAGCATCAGCCGCTCCACGCGATCTTCGGTCCATCGAGTCGGCGATGAGGGGGCAACGGTGGGTGGGCGATCATGCATGGTCCGTTTCCTCGCGCGCCTTCCTGGCACGCATGCTGTCAATCAAAGCAGTGTTACGGGACGGAGTCGGCGTTCACACCCAGTTTTTCGAGGGCCATCGCCATTCGCTGCCGGGCACGCATCAACCGCATGTCGATGGCAGCAACCTGTATGCCTAACACTTCTGCAATTCGGGCGGACGGCCAACCGAGGGCATAACGCAGCAGCAGAATCTCGCGGTCATCCGACCGCAAGGTGGCCAAGGCCAGGTCCACCTGCTCGCGCAATTCCGCGCGAACCATCGTGCCGACCGGATCGAGCGCCGGGGATGCGACACTCTCTAACGATTCGGCGGTCGCTTCGGCATTCTGCTTCCGGCGGGCGAAGTCTCGCAACCAGTTACGGCCGACATGAGCGAGCCAGGCCCGCTCATCGCGGATATCCTTGGCCGCCGGCCCTTGAAACCGCAGGAACGCCTCGTGGACGGCTTCCCAAGCGCGTTCCGGATCGCTACACAGGCGATAGAAAAACGTCCACAGATCGTGACTGTGTTCGCGATAGCATTCCGCGACACGCGGCGCACCTGCCGGGACGCTCATTTTCCGCCTATCCTTCACCATTTTCCGAACACGGTCGGCGACCGTGACCACACGTCCACACGTCGTGTTCAAAAAACGGCAATTCTTCCGGAACGTCATCCACTGCGTTCCAGATCACCCGATTAAACCCAAATCGTGTTAAACTGTCACGAAGTTTTTCCAACGATTCCTTCCGGATGCGTCAGGAACTTCCGCTGTCGTCAACGGTTGCGACAATTGCTGAGCATCCGACGAAAGGCCGCCGTGGACTCGTGGTCGCGATCGGTGTCGCCCTGATTCTTCGTCTCACGGCGTGCTGGTTTTGGATGGACGAGTTGACCATCGACCGCGATGCGTACCTCGGAATCGCTCGCAATATTACGGCGGGACAGGGATTCTGCAGCCCCGAAAGCCACACGCCAACGGCATTTCGCCCGCCGGTCTTTCCGATACTGATTGGAATCGTCCGGTTCGGGCTTCCGGAAGCCGTGGCCGTCGCGGTGATCAATATCGCGGCTGGACTGGCCACCGTCTGGGCGGCGTGGTTGCTTGTCGAATTATGGTGGCAACCCGCACTCTGGAAAAAAGTGGCGGCAGCCACGGCCGTCGCTGTCGACCCGTTGCTGCTTCGTTACTCCACCCAGCCGATGACCGAGTGCGTCTTCACCGCCCTCACTGTGTGGACACTGGTGGGGGTGACGCGGCTGTGGCTCGACCCACGAGCTCCTTGGCAAGTGGCGTTGTTCACAGGAATTGTTGCCGGCCTGGCCGCGCTCTGTCGCCCGACGCTGTATCCGCTGATCGGCCTGATGTTGTTGTGTTTGCTGTTTGTCGCCCCCCGGCTCAGTTTCAAAGAATACCGCTACCGCCAGGCGGCGATTTATGCCTTGGCAGCAAGTGCGATCATCGCACTGTGGGCCGGACGAAATCTGGTCGTCTTGGACGAGCCACTGCTGACCACGACCCATGGCGGATACACGCTGCTGCTCGGCAATAATCCGGTGTTCTACGAAGAAGTGGCTCGGAAACCGTGGGGAACCGTCTGGGGTTATGACAGTCTGGTCCGCTGGCAGGCCTCGATCGCGACGGACTTGCAGGACGATCTCGGCGATCATGTGAGCGAAGTCGCCGCTGATCGGTGGCACTCACAGCGCGCGTGGAAAGCGATCCAGGCGGACCCGGTCGGTTTCCGCGCGGCGGTGGCCTATCGCGTCCGCAGTTTCTGGAGTCTTGCCCCACGCGGACCGGAAGCGTCGAACCGGGGTTTGTCGACGATGGTCGCTGGCTGGTATGCGACACTCTTCATGCTGGCGGCGATGGGATTTTTCAACGCGGTGCGGCAACATTCTGCAGCCGCATGGATTGGCGGGCTGCTCATCGCCACTGTTGCGGCGTTGCATCTCTTGTATTGGACCGACACCCGCATGCGCGCCCCATTGCATCCGGTGCTGGTGGCGTTTGCAGCGGGTGCGGGCGCTGTGAAACGGACCCGATCGCAGGGGGTCCGCAAAGCGGCAAGCGAAGGATGAAGATCGGAAACTACTGCACGGGCTCTGTCGCCGGTAGCCCCGCATCCGGAATCGCCGGGATCTCCGGAGCGAATTCCGGCAACAACGGCAACCGCTCGGGATGTTTGTGATAGACCGGGAAGTCGCGGCCGCGAAAGCGAATTGCGGCGATCCGGCCCGTATTGGTGGCCAAGTACACGCGGTCCGTACGGTCGTTGCTGACGTGGCGGACATATCGCCCCGTGGGGAGACGACCCACCGTCCGGCCATCCATTGCCGAGACCATCATGATGTCTTTGTTGTCATCGCGGGCAAACACAATGTCGTTGGCGACGGCGACGAATTCCTTCATTCGCGGCTGCCACCACTTTTGTACGCCGTCGGCGGCATTGAGGCAAAACAGCCCTCCGCGGTCGGGATGCACATACAGATTCCCCCGGACCACTTCCGGCGAAGTCCGCACCGGCAAACCGGCGATGAACTCCCACAACACCTGACCATTGACGGCATTGATGGCGTAGAACGTGGAATCTTCGGACGCAAGATACTGCACGTCTCCCCACTGTGCCATCGGGGCGACAATCGGAGCGTCGGTCTCGAACTGGAACGTCAGTTCCCGTCGATTCGGCGACACCGCATACAAAGAGCCGTCGCGGCTGGCGAAGTTCACCGTCCGTCCCGATGTCAGCGGCGGCGACGTGATTTCCTTCGACGCCTGATACCGCCACACCAATGCTTCATGCGACCACTGTGGTAACTTCCGATCCGAGTACAGTTCCTTGATCTTTTTCAGACTGTAGGCGTACACGCTGCCATCGAGCGTGCCGACATACACCTGCGTGGCATCGGCCGAGGGGCTGGTGGAGGGAGCGCCGGGAAGCCGTAGCGTCCAGACGATGTTCCCGCTCCGCTTGTCGATGCCATACATCATCGTCCCGACGACGATCATCACCATGTTTTCGTTGCTTTCCGCCGGAAAGCTCGGTTCATCGAAGCTGCCGAGGCGGATGGCCCAGGCGCGGACACCGGTTTCGGTATCAAAAGCGGTAACAATCCCATTGCTCGCCTGGACGTAGAGGAGTTCTTCGTCGAGAACCAGATGGGACACCTTGTCGCGGGACGGATTGAGCACCGCCTGCGCCGTCCACGCCGTTTCCAAGCCGTAGCGATTCAGCAAGGTGGTCGAGATGAATCCATCGCCGGTAGCTCCTTGTTGCGCGGCGGCGGTCGCCGTCATCGCGAGCCAACTGCACGTCAGCAACGCGGCCAAGGTTGTGTAGCGCATGGGATCGGCTTTCTTACGGAAACAGAACGATCGAGAGTTCGTCGCCGGGCCCGTGTCGAACCAAGTGTTCATCCATCGGCCCCCTTATAATCTACCACGGTCCGAATGCGTGCCCGAAAATCGGTCGACATTTTCCCACAACGACGAGCAAATCGTCGGACGAGCTTCGGCATTCATCGTACATTGAGGCGCAACAACGCATGCTAACCATCCGCGCCAAGACGATTCCAGAGGCGAAAGCGCGGGATTCCCTAAGAACCCACGAAGTTTTTCTAAAGTATCGATTCCCGCCGAACTGCAGTAGCTCTTCGATCACATCTCACCGAGGTCCATATCCGCTTGCGGTTTCGCGCCCTGTGCTGATCCCACCACGTATCCCCCCCTTCGCCGCGCCCGCTGCGGACTGTGCGTTTCTCCTCAAGCAGGGTCTTGTCGGACCGCCCACCGGCTCGATAGACTCTTTTGTGCCCCATTCTCTGGTGAGCCGAATCGTGTGGACTCCCCTGACACCCTCCCGCGCCGTGTTGACACTCTTCATCGGAGTGACCGCGACCGTTGCTGTTCACGGCGACGTGATTCGCCTCCAATCGGGCGCGGAGTTGCACGGCAAAATCGTTAAAAACGATGCAACCGTCGCACCCGACACCATCGCCGTCGAACTCTTGTCCGGCGCTCGTGTCACGTTGCCCGTAGATCAAGTCACATTGCAGGTCGCGCGCCCCGTTACCGTAGAAGAATACGAACTGCGCGCCCGCCAGGTGCCGGACAAGGTAGAGGCCCGCTGGGAACTGGCCGACTGGTGCAAGCAGAAGGGATTGAATGCGCAGCGCGAAACGCAATTGCTGCGGGTGATTGAACTCGATCCGGACCACGAACGGGCACGGGCTGTACTAGGACACGTCTGGAAAGATGGCGTCTGGGTCGATTGGGACGAGTACATGTCGGCCCGCGGGTATGTCAAACACCGCGGCAAGTACATCACGCAGCAGGAACTCGAACTACTGGAAAAAACGTCGGAAGAATTGAAACGCGAGCAGGAGTGGTTTCCTAAGGTCCGTTTGTGGACTGGGTGGGTCACCGGCAACAACGCCCCTCGGGCACAGCAGGGGATGACTGCGCTGAAAGCACTCAAGGACACCGATGCCGCTCCGGCGGTCGCCCGGTTTCTGGGCGAACACACCGTCCGTGATTTACGACTGTTGGGGATCACCGTTCTCACGCAAAGCGGTGGGATCAAGTCCGCGGTCGCGCTTTCCAAAATTTCGCTGCGGGATCAGGATCAGGAAGTCCGACACGCCGCATTGCAGGGAATTGATTCAGCCCTCTTCGATAATGTCCAGGCGCTGTTCATCAAGGAACTGCGCAGCGAAAACAACGCCATCGTGAATCGGGCCGCGGCGGGATTAGTCCGTGTCGGCGATGAACGGAGCGTGCCACAACTCATCGATGCGCTCGTTACTTCGCACAAGTACGAAGTCCGTGTCCCCGGTGGTGCCGGGCAGACGTATTCTTTCGGAACAAATGGCACCTTTGGACAATCCTCCTCGTTGCCGCCGAATGTGGAAGCCGCGATTCGGACGGGCCAAATGCCACAGGGTGCGGTGCTTCTCAACTCCCCCAATGGCGCAGACAACACGCTGACGCGCACTGTGCTGGTCCGCATGGAACATCAGAACCCGGATGTTCGCGCGGCACTCCAACGGCTCACGAAAGAAGACTTTGGCTACGACGAACGGCTGTGGCATCTCTGGTGGGCCGCGAAAAAGCACAGCGGCGGGACGCTGTCGAATTCGTGACAATTCTGCGGCATCACGCATGCCACTGACTCTGCCGGTGTCTTCTGATTTCATGATCGACAGCTCGTCTCTAGAACACTGGCCCAGCCAGTGGCACACATGACAAAGTTCGACTCCCCGACCGCGGCGATGCAACATGCGTTAGCGCTCGCCACTCAGGGATTGGGCGGCGTGGAACCGAACCCACCTGTTGGTGCCGTTATCGTCGATGATGCTGGCCTCTGTGTGGGCGAAGGTTGGCATCAACGCTACGGCGGGCCCCACGCAGAAGTCTTTGCTCTCGAACAAGCCGGCCCCTTGGCACGTGGCGCGACGTTGTACGTCACGTTGGAACCGTGTTGTCATTTCGGCAAGACGCCACCGTGCAGTCGTGCGGTCATCGCTGCCGGAGTGAAGCGCGTGGTGGTGGCGATGTCCGATCCCGCCCCGCATGTCGCCGGCGGAGGCATCACCGAACTACGTGCCGCCGGTATTGATGTCGAAGTGGGTCTCTGCGAAGCCGAAGCCAGAGCGTTAACCGCGCCGTTTGTCCGCTGGGTCACCGAACGCCGGCCGTGGGTGCATACCAAGTGGGCGATGACGCTCGACGGCAAGATCGCGTCCCGTACCGGTCATTCGCAGTGGATTTCCGGTCCGGAGAGCCGAGCGAAGGTCCATGAACTTCGCGGGCGCATGGATGCAATCGTCGCCGGGATCGGAACCGTGTTGGCCGACGATCCGCTGCTCACCGCTCGTCCTGCCGGTCCACGCACGGCAACGCGCATCGTCATCGATCCCCACGCTCGAATGCATCCCACATCGCGACTGGTGCAAACCGCTCGAGAAGTTCCCGTGATATGGGTCGTGGCGAATCACATTCCCGCCGACCAAACCGCAGCCCTCGAAGCCGCCGGGGTGGAACGTCTGTCGCTCCCACACGACGCCGCGACGTGGTTCCCGTTGAAGGATTTGCTCGCCATTCTTGGCGAGCGAGCGATGACGCACATTCTCATCGAAGGCGGTGGCCAACTTCTCGGCCGTTTCTTCGATGCTAACCTGATCGACGAATACCACATCTTCATCGCCCCCAAACTCGTCGGCGGTGCCACGGCCCCTTCACCCTTGAACGGATTCGGGCAGGAGCGCATTCCCTCGATCGCGTCGCTGGATTGCCCCACCGTCGTCACTATCGGCGAAGATGTTTATATCCACGGGCGCACGTCATCTTCGGTTCAGTGAGGGACAAGTCGCTGCACGATTCGTGCGCGACCTTAAATGATTTCCTCAGCGATTCGTTTCGCGACGCGTCGATCAGACTCGCGAATTTCTCGAATCGCGTTCGCGCAGAACAGCGCACCCAGCAATAGCGACGCGATACCGAACACGACGAAGAAGTAGAACTGCCGGTCGACATTGCGAATGAAGCCGTTTTCATCCAATCCCCAGACGACAACGATGCCGCAGAGACTTCCGAGAAAAAATGCGCTGACACTAAACCATGTGACTCGGCTGGCGATGAACCACGTCTTCTGAAGGGTCGATTTTTCTCTCCACTCCGATTTGCCCGTGTCGATCAGCAGCCCGCAGTTTGGACAGGAAATCGTCGGCGGACCAATCGATGTTCCTCCCGATTGGAATCCGCTATGGAGCACGGTCTCGCCAAGCGTTGTTCCACAATCCGGACAGCAGAGGACACGGACCTCAGTGTGCATCTGAAATCATTTCGTCTGGCATTCCGCTTATGGTTGCACCTGTACGGCGGCGATATCTTTGGCGAGGTCGCGAAGAAAGTCGCCGTAGGCCTGGTCGAGATCGTTGAACGATTCGCCGGTCAGTTCATCGAGGCTACGGGGATTCTCGCGCTTGCGGGCGTTGCTGCTGTAGAGTTCAGCGAGGTGTGCGACCAGCGCGTCACGGTAACGGCCGCCGTCGTAGTGCATGAAGAAGTGGGCGAGTCCCGACGCCTGCGTGTAGTTCTTCGCGAGCATCGGTGCCGACTGAAACGCCTGCATGCCCATCTCGGTGAAGTCCCGCATGGGGACGTAATACTTCAGATTGATGAAGTTCGCCCGCGCGCCGACGAAGCGAATGTACTGGGGATCGCCGATGCTGAATTCGCCGTTGTCGCGACGGAACGATTCCATGTAACACGCGATCCCTTCGATGATCCAGAAGCTCCCTTTCTCTGCAATCGGCCGATGCTGGAGATGGCTTTCGTAGAACAACTGGTGCGTCGCTTCGTGGTACAGCGTCGCCTCATGATTACCGTTCGGATCGTGATAGAAGTGGGCTGTTCGTCCAACCCCTTGCCCCGTCGTCAGGTAGATACCGTTGGTGACATCGATTGCCGGGAAGTGCGGCTTGAGTCGCGCCACGTATTCTTCACGAGTTCGATAAAAGTTCACCTGAAACGGATCAGCCGGGCTCTTCGCTTTTGCTGTGCCATTGAACTTCTTCTGCAGATGTTCCGGCTCGTTGAAAAAGCCGGCGAACGTCTGATGGAAGAACTCGTGGAAATCTTCGAGCGCCTGACCGAGTTCCACGCCCCGTTCAAGACTGTGATTCGTCTTGATGAGATAGTGGTCGGTTTTGATTTCCCACGCTTTATTGAAGTCGCGACGGATCTCCGCTTCTTTTTCCTTGGACATCCAGCGGCCATCGACGAGTCGTTCGCCGCCTAGATACCGGGCTTCGTGCTTGCGTTCGATCCAGCCGAATTGCGGGTTCCAGACGTAACCCTTCAGCATCATCGTTTTGGCATACGGCGTGACCCATCGCTTTTCATAAGCCACGTAACCCAAGAGCTCTCGGGCCATTTTGTGGTCGGGATGATGGCTGGCAATCTCGCGAATCAGGTCGAACGCATAACCGAAGTAGTTCGATGCCAGCGCTTCCCGCGAAAGTTTGTAGAGTTCAGTAGCGTACTTTTCCCGCGCAAACCGGAGTTGGGTTTGCCACTCGCGCTCGTCGGGAGTCATCTCCGCGGGAAGCGGCGGCTGGAACTCCGTCGGCAGCGTGACCATCTTGATGGTCGATCCCTGCGGAATGATCAGATACTTGCGGATCTCGGCCACACCCTCGGGAAGGGTTCTCTCTCGGCAGAAGGCCGCAAGTTCCTGTAGCTGAACGACATATCGTTCGTGAAACTCGGCGTGCCTCTTCTGCAGAGCGGCCAGTTTGACCTTTGCCTGCTGCTGTGCCTCCGCAAAATTCGGCGACGACAGCCACCAGGCCGCGATGCCGAGGCAGAAAAACAGACGACGCCACGAGGCAACGCATTTCATCGGAAGAGCCTTGGTGTTTTCGGGATTTTAGGCGAATCCCCGGAACGCGAACAGGGCGATTTGGCCGCGCCGACGAACCACGTGGCGGTCGACACCCTTGTTCGAGGGGGAAGCACGCCCGATACTGGAGGGTTCATCGGGCGATCGCAACCACGTGATCGCTGGTTCGGCTCCCTGCTGGCGAGATTTCATGGACAGTTCTGCGTCACGATTGGTGTATCTGGTGCGGTATGGCACCACGCCCGAAGTCGCCCGCTGTGTAGTCGACGCCGGATCGGACCTCTCGCGCGGTGACGCGGTCATTGTCCGGACACATCGGGGGGAACAACTCGGGACATTGCTGGAACGCGAACGGTCTTCATCGACCGTGGAGGAAATCGAGTTCGAAATTCTGCGTCGTGCCGATGAGGCCGATCTTGCTCAAGCAAAAATCTCCCGTCAGCGCTGTGAGCAGGCGTTCGGCATCTGGATGCAACGGATCGCCGACTGGGATCTCCAGATCGAACTGCTCGACATCGAAGAGACGCTCGACGGACAGAAGACCATTCTGTACGTGCTGTGCGAACGTGGTCCCGATTCCACCAAGCTCGCGCTGCAAGCCGCGGCGGCCGGATTGGGCCTTATCGAAGTGCAACCGGTCTCCGCCGAGGGCTTGGTAGTCATCGCGCCGTCAGGTGGCGGTTGCGGGACCGGTGGCTGCGGCTGTGAACATTAGTCGAAACTCTTGGCAGGAATACAGCGGACCATGTCCGATTCGTCGTTTCAGGAATTGCGTGATCTCCGGCCCCAATCATCGGACGGGGATGTCTTCCAACGTCTGGCGTCCGTGCTGAGAGATCGCAAGGACTATCACAAACTGTTTGACGCACTCTGCCTGCAAAAGAAGCAGGAAATGGGCTTGCCGCTCGGCAAACCCACCTCATTTGAAGATGTACCCACCGACCGTCGCGATGAATTTGAAAAGACGTACATGACCGCGGCGCGGGAAGTCGGTCAATTGCTGCTCGCCGACAACAAACCGTCGCAAGCCTTCATCTATTTCCATGCGATTCGTGAGACGGAACCGATCCGCGCGGCCGTGGAACAATTCGTCATTCCGCGGGAAACCAGCGAAGCCTCAGAAGAGATGCTCGAGCTGGCCTTGTTCAAAAGCGTGCATCCTGTGAAGGGGGTGCAGATCATGCTGAAGACGCATGGAACGTGCAGCACGATCACGGCCCTCGATCAATCGTTCTCCCGGATGACGCCGGAAGACCGTGCGGCGTGTGCGGCGATGATGGTGCGGACGTTGCACGGCGAACTGCTGGCGTCGGTGCAGCGCGAAGTCAGTCAGAAAATGCCGTTCGCACCACCCGCCAAGACGTTGCGGGAACTGTGTGCCGGTCGTGAATGGCTGTTCGCGGACAACAACTATCACATCGATGTCTCGCATCTGCATGCCACGACGCGGTTCGCGCGGTCGTTATCGCCCGGTGCGAAGGAACTGGAACTGGCGTGCGATCTGACGGAGTACGCCAGTCAATTGGCCCCGCAGTTTCAATATGCCGGCGAACCCCCGTTCCAGGATTACTATCCGGCCCACCGCGAGTTCTTCAAGGTGTTGCTGAACGTCGATCGCGATGCGGCGCTCGAGTATTTCCAGAAGCAATTGATGGCAGAACCCGACCCGCCGGATCAAGCGATGATTGCTTACGTGATCGTCGACTTACTGGTGCGCATCGACCGCTTTGCCGATGCGGTGCCGATTGCCGAGCAGTACCTGCTCAACACCGACGAAGACTTCGCCGCCGCGTTTGCGGAACTGTGCGAAAAAGCCGGCCGGTTCGATGTCCTCGAACGAACCGCCGAAGCCCGCAACGACCTGGTCACCTTCGCGACGGCATTGGTTCGCCAATCATAGTCACGCACTTCCGGCAACTCGTTCCTAGGCTCCGCCTGGGAACGTCCGGAAGCGAGGCTCTGCCTCGCGAGGTGACGCTACGGAAATCCAAACGAAGTGACGAGGCGGAGCCTCGGTGACAGACGTTCCCAAGCGGGAGCTTGGGAACGAGATTCATAAAGACATGGCTCCCCAGATGACTGAGAACGATTCCACATATCAGTCGAAGAACCGGGCGGCGTGGGATCGTCTGGCGGAAGGCAGCCCGTTTTCCAAAGTCGCGACGGACGAAGAATGTGCGAACCCGCTGGGAACGCTCGATAGTCGGGGATGGTTGCCGAAGAGCGTCGCTGGGTTGGATGTGCTCTGTCTTGCCGCGGGGGGGGGCTGGCAATCGATTCTGTATGCCACCGCCGGGGCACGGGTCACCGTCGTCGATATCAGCCCCGGCATGCTGCGACTCGATCATCGTGAAGCCGATCGTCGCGGGTTAACGCTGCGGACACTGGAAGCCTCGATGGACGATTTGTCGGCCCTTGCAGACGCCAGCTTCGACATCGTGCATCAACCCGTCAGCACATGCTATGTCCCAGACATTGCCGCCGTGTATCGGGAGATTTCCCGCGTCACTCGCGATGGCGGCATCTACATCTGTCAACACAAGCAACCGGTGTCGTTGCAGATCGCTCATCGCGATGCGCGTGATCGTTACGTCATCGGTCTCGAATACTACCATCGGGGACCGCTGCCGCCGCTGGACGATAAGTCGTATCGCGAACGGGGAGCGACGGAGTATCTGCACCGCTGGGACCAACTCGTCGGCGAGTTATGCCGCTCCGGGTTCGTCATCGAAGATTTGCGAGAACCGAGTCGTGCCGACTACAAAGCTGCACCGGGACACTTCGGCCACCGCGGCCGGTTCGCCCCGCCGTACGTCCGCATGAAGGCCCGCCGGTCACCACGTATTCAACCGGCCGCAAGCTCGTCCACGTTGTGGTTACCCGAATGAAAGAAGCCCAGGGAATGCCTTCCCTGGGCTTCTTGTTGACATCGTTATCAATCTGCGGTTACTTGAGGTTGACAGCAATCCAGCCGTTGATGATCTGAATTGAGGTGACGACGGCATCGACGTTGCGGGTGGCGGAACCCGGCAGCTTGATCTTCGCCGAGGTCGTGCGATCTGGCAGGGCGGCGCTCATCTTGTTGATGATGACTTTGCGTTGAACACCGCTGAGATCGCCATCAATGCCGACGATTTGCAAATCGCCACGAACGACTTGAATGTCTTGACCGTTCGCGGAGATCTTCAGAGGAACGGTGATTTCCTGCGTCGGAATGGGGTCTTTCCCTTCGCGTTCCAGACCCGCTCGAATGACGAGAACGAGCTCGCCGTTACGGAACAGGATCCGCATCGGGTCTTCCTTGGCGAAGGCGATTTTCGCGGGAACGCGGTCTTCCTCGTCCTGCTCGGCCTCAGCTTTGGGAGCGACTTCGGCCGGGGCACGGAACTTGAATTCGCGAGCCAGCGCTTTCGACAGGAACCCTTCGACATGATGCCGGAGTTCTTCTTCCGACATCGTTTTTCCGGAGAAGTCGATCCGGTCGATCGTGTTGTTGATGATCGAATCGTGCATCACCAGCTTCGCCCCATCGACATCCGCAACGAGCATCGATTCCGGCACAGACCCGGCGAGTTCGTTCTCGCCCGTCAGACGGCTGGAAATCGAGAGGTGCGAGTCGGTGCTTTCAAACTTTTGGCGATCCGGATAGATCCCCGCGGACTTCAACCCCGCATTCAGTTCCGACTCGATCCGAGTCCCGGCGTTGCCAAATTCCTTATCAACTTCGGAATTGAATCGCGGCAGAACTTTATCGGAGATGCGGCTGCGGGCAATCGCTTCGGACTGTGGGCGGCGGTTACCCGCTTCCTGAATCGCAATCCGTTGGGCGACGCGACCGAAAATCGGCAGGCCGCTGAGCCGTGTCGTGGCGCCGGTTGTCGTGTTGTTGGCGTTGACACCAATGGCCGCTGGACCGGTGCTGAACTTCGCACCGTCGAATACGATTTCCTTGGTCGCACGGAAGGTGTGATTGCCCGAGGTATAAATCGTGGCTTGATCGGTTGCCCCAGCCGTGTTGGACTGCACGTTCCCGCTCAGCACGAGATCGAACCGGATGGCATTCTTCGCGGGCTTGAGATCGGCACTGACTGTGGTTTGTGTGGTTTGCCAGCCGCCGACATTGGCCCCCAGAATGTAATCGTGGACCTGGCCCTGTTCGACCCGGGAATCACCAATCAACTTGCCGACGAAGGCTTCGCTGGCGATGAACCGCAGGTTGTCGTTGAGATAGTGATCGTTGATCACCGCGGCAATGCGATCGCCACCGTCCGCGGCAGCCTGCTGGATTGCCCCCAAGGCGGCCCGCACGGCGATAGCGTCGGCTGCCGTCGAGTTGACTTCAAAACTGTCAATGGCTGCGGTGAGCTTCGCGAAAGATTCACGCAGTCCCGCAGGATTGGTCTGATCCGCTTTGGAAGCCACGGCGGTGAGGTGTGCATCGACCGCGGTTTCGAGATTCACGAAGGCCGGACGGCTCAGGAATGATTTTTGGGCTTCGTCCGTCAATGTGGCGCGCTTGGCCAACTTGGCTTTGGTGACGGTTGCCGCGGCTGTCACGGCATCGCCTTCCGGGCCGGCGGCGAGAGCGGCCTTCAATTCTTCGGACTTCACATACGGCAGCCAGGCCTTCCCGCCGGACAGACCGCTGAGGTCGGTTTCCAGCGCAGCGAGCGCGGAGGTGACGGCGGCGGCTTTGGCCTTGATCCGCTCACCACGAATGGTCGCCGGATTCATTTCCAGCGTGTCGAGCATCGCTTCGGCCAGAGTCACGCGACGGGCCAGGGGACCGTGCAGGCTAGCCAACGTATTGGCAATCGCGGCGTAGCGTTTGTCGGCCAACGCCTTCTCGACGGTTTTCAGCCGCTTCTTGATGGTCTCGATCTTGCCCCGCTGGGCGGCGATATCGCCTTCAAACTTGTAGAAGTCGGTCACTTCCGCGGCGGTTTCCGAACTCCAGGTCGCCCAGTTGCCGTCCAGAGATGCAAAGGCATCCGCATTCAAAACGGCTGGCAATTCCGCAGGGAACAGGCCGTGCAAACCAACCGGAGCCGTGGACGGATCGAACGCCCAAGCCCCTGCGGCAACCCCCGCGAGAATGCCCGCGGCCGTAATCCGCTGCAACCAGCGGAGTTGGCGACGGCGGAGTTTACGTTCGGCAGCAGTTCCGGTCTTGTGTTGTTCTGTCATCGGCATGGGTTCCTGCACAGTAACTCTCGCTCGGAGAGCTGCATCAATCGTCAATTCAATGTCGTTCTGTTTGTGGAGCGTGGCGAAGTACTGATGTCGGTACGGATGGTGTGAATAGTTATCGTCCGCAGGATTCCTATAACCAGAACTCTCCGTCCACTCGGCAAGTCCGTCACGACGGTTTCGATCTGAATCATCGGTGCAACCGGAGAATCCGCAACGGTCGCCCCAAGCCGCAAACTCCACCACACCACCCCACTCTACCGATTGCCTCAGGGCGATTCAATAAACTCCCCAACTTAGTGAAGAGTTCTCCGAAGAGTTTCGGCCAGCGGTCGCCCGGTATGGATAAGACTGCGACGCTTCTATTCTCCAGCGCGAAATGAGCACAAATACCGAGTTAGTCGTCGCCGACAACCAGCCGCAAGTAGCTTTCATACCGCTGGCGAGAGAGGAATCCGGCGTGGACTGCCTGGCGTATCGCGCATTCCGATTCATCCAGGTGCAGGCAGTTGGGGAACTTGCAATACGGTACGAATGGCCGAAATTCCCTGAAGTATCCCTCGACTTCCCCTTTTCCAACATCCCAGAGGTCTAATTGTCTGATGCCGGGGGTGTCGACAACCCAGCCTCCGGCATCGAGTTGCAATAATTGGGCATACCGCGTGGTGTGGCGGCCTTTCTGCGTCACCTGGCTAATCGCCCCGGTCTGCAACGCGAAGGAGGGCTGAATTGCGTTGAGCAACGTCGACTTTCCCACGCCACTTTGCCCGGTGAGGACGGTTTGCTCGCCTCGGAGCAACTGCCGCAGACGTTCCAATCCGGTTCCTGTCACGGGACTCGTGGGGATGACGGGATAGCCCAGGCGGCTGTACAACGCAATCAGCGGTTGCAGGTCGACTAAATCCACCAAGTCGGCTTTGTTGAGGCAAATCGCCGCAGAAACGTTGCCCTTAGCGGCACTCAACAGAAAGCGATCAATCAACGGTGGTTTGAGCGGCGGTTCGCCGAGCGACGCCACAATCAGCACCTGCGTGACATTCGCCACCAGCACGTGCTCGCGGTACTGATGCTTACGAGTGATGACCCCCTGACGGGGTTGCACGCGCTCGATCACGCCTTGTTGATTGTCGAGTGGTTGATACAGCACGCGATCCCCAGCGACGACGGCGGTTCGTTCGTCGGACGCCATCGTCCGCAACATCCGCCGGACAGTACAGGGCACCGTGATACCGGATTCATCATCCTGCACCAGGCATTGCGTTGAACCAATCGCCCGTAGAACGCGTCCCGGCCGGCAAATTGCTTCGTCGACCGCCCGGACAACTTGATCGCCCGACTGGTTGCCGACGATCGTCCGCTTGCGGGTCAGCCCCCCTTTGTGAGAAATCCGCTCGGAGCTGGCGGTCGTGTCTTCGGGTGCGTCGCCGGCGTGATGCGAGCGAGTGAGATCATTCTGCCGCGTGGATGTCCCGCGGTTCTTACGCATCTGCACCCGAATTTTCGGCTGACGTTTTGCGGCCAACGGAGATAGTCCCCTCTTCTCTTGTTCTTTCTTGTTCTCAGGCTCCGCCTGGGAACACACGTCCGCGAGGCACTGCCTCGCCGTCTGTCTGTGGATCGTTGAAATGCGAAGACGAGGCAGAGCCTCGGCGGAAGACGTTCCCAAGCAGAGCTTGGGAACGAGTTAATGAAAGACCATCGCTTCAGAAACCGTGGGCTTCTGGTTTCAATCTCTGATCATGGTACCACCGTTTGAGTTGACGGATGTCGTCGAATCCACATGAAACCGATGGCCACCAACACCATGGTCACAGTGATCGCGCCCGCTAGTCCTCCCCACGTGGCAGCGGCACCGACGACAAGCAGACCGGCGAGAACCAGTAATCCGGCGGTCCGATTCCAAGCGAAAAACGGCTCGATGATCAATAATAGCAGTACGCCCGCCAAGACCCAGCGGGCTCCCCATGCAGCCGCGGTATCCTGGCCCGGTCCCCAGCTTTCGCGCGTGGCCGCCGATTCCGGCGTGTAGAGTTCGGCATCTAAACCGCGCAACAGTTCATCGCGGAGTTCGCCCGGACTGAGAGGCGCAAGATCGCTTTCACGCGGATCAACGTTCACGGCAAACCACTGCGGCCGGGAAGAACCATTGGATTCCACAGCGTAAAACCCCGGCCGTCGTGGCCCATCCCAACTCACGCTGGTGCCGTTGGCTTGCGGTCGCAGGGTGACGGAATCGCCTTCGCCGCCGAGTCGCCGAATCGTCACACGGTCGTCACTGCGCTGCGGTTCGACGCGCGCGGTCAACGTCTGGCCCACCGTCAGGGTGCGCTCGGCCGCTTTCAATGATGTGAAGTAGCGCAGCGTTTCCTGCATCATCGGTACGAAACTGTGTCCCCACAGTGGCCAGGCACTCCAGCGCCGATCGAGTGATGTCGTTGCGAGCATCACCCGGCCATCGCGATACGGGGCTTCAATCAATGCGGGATCACCGGTGTCGTACTTCAGAACAATCCGGCTGCGCTCCGGGGCCGGGGTCGCTTTGAGATAGGCGAATGTCTGCGTCAATTCAAAGCCGGTGTTGGGATTCCCGCGGAACGGTTGTAGGATCGGGTGTTGAAATTCCAGTGGATCGAAAACAAAGCGCTGTTGCCGTTGCTCGGCGTCACCGATGACATCGCCCAATCGCGCGGGGAGCAAGTCTCGTCCGTCACGGTACAAAACCGCGTTGTAGTTTTCGGGTTTTACGCTATGCCCGACACCGATGAAGAGGGCTCCGCCTTGGCCGACGTACTGTCGCAACACTTCCGCATCGCGATCAGTGAACCGCGGGACATCGCAGAGAAAGACGGTAGCAAAGCGCGATAAATCGGTCCCCAGCAGTTCGCCATCACTAATGACGGACACTTCCACACCGCCGGTGGCGAGATCATTTTCTGCTGTTGGAGGAACGAGCGCCAGCCGCAACAGGTCGACAGCATTTTCAAAGGGTTGCGGTGACGGTCGGCCGTCCACCAACAATACCGGCAACGTAGCGGTGACCGGAATTACCAATCGACGACGGTCATCTTCAGGAAGACCATCCCCATCGAGTCGCGCTTCAATCCGCAGCATTCCCGCCGTGGTGGGAGTGACCGTGAACTCGCGCTGCAATTCTTCCCCGGGGGACAATTCCAGCGTTTCCGCACTGGAGACTCGGTCATCCACCAGCCAGCGCAATGCCCGTTTGACCGGCACATCGCTCCCGAACACCCGTAACGTCGCCGTTATCCGTATGGGTTGCTGCGGAAAAACGACGGTGGCCGAAGTCGTCATGGTGGTCACCGCCGCGTTGACGACCGGCGCATCGGCAGCGTCATGCCAAACCACGCGCGCTTTCGTACCGAGTTGTTGCAGGACATCGCGCAGTTCTTCCTGTTGCTGCGGTTGCGGGGGCCGCCAGGTGGTTCGTTGAGAATCGGTGAAAATATGGACTTCGCGGACTTCGACCTCGGTCTCTTTCGCCAATAACGCTGAGGCTGCCCGGAGAGCATTCAGCACATCGGCTCGTTCCGCGGTCGCCGTGAGATTCCGCAGTTCTTCCGACACCGGGAGCGTTTGTCGCGCCGGTTCCGAGATCAACACCATTGGCGCGGTCCCCGCCATCCGCACGAGTTGCCACAAGTCACCCGGTTGCGTCATCTGCAGCAACGCTTCGGCTTGCGCCCGTTGGCGTTCGAATCGTAACCCCTGTGCATCAGTCGCAGCGAGGCTGAGACTCGTGTCGACAATTAACACCCGTTGCGTGCGAACCGTGGTGGAAAGCTGCGTGGGTGCGGAGAACATCGGTCCGGCAAGGGCAATCGCGGCGGCAATGGGGATGAGCGTTCGCAACAGCAGCAACAGCCACTGATCGATCCGGAACGACCGCGATTGTTTTTGTGCGGCGACGACCAGAAACTGCATCGCCGCCCAGCGGGTTTCCCGATACTTCCGCCGATAGAGCAAATGAATGAGCACCGGCACGGCAGCCAGCGCCACACCCCACAACAACCACGGAGAGGCGAACCCAAACGCCAGCACCGCCACGGAGCAGTCCTCGTCTCAGAGTGCACCCTTACCAGCCCGCAGCGCCAGCAAGGGAGAATTGCTCGATCACGAACTGCAATAGTAACATGCCACGAATCGAATCTCGCTCACCGACGAATGAATCGTTCACTCTGTAACAGTTGGATTCACCTCGCATGCCAGTTTTGCCGGAGATTGTGCTCAGCAGTCGCAACGCCAAGAAGATTGGCGAGATTGCCGAATTGCTCGCACCGTTTGAGATTCCGGTCATCGGTGTGCAGGATTTTCCTGACGTTCCGGAGGTCGAGGAAGATGGCGATTCTTTCGCGGCCAACGCGGCCAAAAAAGCGTCGGCCGTCGCCACCCGGTTGAATCGCTGGGTGCTCGCGGAAGACAGCGGTTTGTGTGTGGATGCCCTCGGAGGTGCGCCGGGGATTCACTCCGCGCGGTATGCCGGCGAACAGGGCAAGGATGCGGCAAACAACGAGAAGTTGCTCGCCGCATTGGAAACCGTTCCCAATGAAAAGCGAACTGCATATTACGTCTGCTATGCGGTGCTGAGCGATCCGCAGGGGAACATTCGCCTGGAAAGCGAAGGTCGCTGTCACGGACGGATTCTGCGCGAATATCACGGCGAAAACGGCTTCGGTTACGATCCGCTGTTTCTCGTCCCCGAGTATCACCAAACCTTCGGCGAACTGCCGGCCGCGGTGAAGCGCCACATCAGCCACCGCGCGAAAGCGTTTGAACGGTTGCTACCACAAATCGTGCGGTTGTTTGCGTCGCTTTCAAGCTCACGGGCCCTTTGATAGAGGCAAACTCCCTTGACGACAACGGCTCGGCTTTTCGTCGCTGTCGATTTGCCCGCGGCAATGTTGTCTGTGTTGAAAGTGATGCAACCACCGCCGCAGCCGGGATTGCGACTGATTCCCACCGCCCAGATGCATCTCACATTGCATTTCCTGGGGGAGATGCCAGTCGAACCTGTTGTCGTGGCACTGACCGGATTTGCCGGCTCAACATTTACACTGACAGTCGATGGCGTTGGATGTTTTCCCTCCGCCGCCCGCCCGTCGATTCTCTGGACGGGATTTCGTCAGAGTTTGGAGTTAACCAACTTGCATAAGGCTCTGGGTGCCGCACTGGCCACGACAGGATTTCAACCAGAATCGCGGTCGTATCATCCGCACATCACACTGGCCCGCTGTCGCCCGTTCCTTCGCCGCGATGTTGTCACGGCATTCTTGAACCAACAGGAACCATCTCCGCCAACCAGTTTCGCCGTCGACCACGTCTCGCTCTATTCCAGCACGCTCCGTCCTGACGGAGCGGAATACCGTGAAGAACTGCGTATCCCGCTGTCCTAAGCAACCTGCCCGGAAACCCGTCTTGCAGCAAATTTTGCCGATCACTACAACCCGCGTCGTAAGCCTACCGATGCGGTTGAGGAGTCTGGCGGATGTTGACGGTTTCCTGGTGGCGAAAGCGGTTGTACCCGCGGCCCGAAGCACACGATCCCCTCACTCACTTCCTCGCGCAGATGGAACGCGAAATCGGCCCGGATAAGACCGTGCTCGATATCGGTGCTGGAGCGGGCGAACTCAATGGTTACAGCTACCGCGGCCGTGTGAAGCGGATCGTCGGCGTCGATCTCGACCCGCGCGTCACCGAAAACCCGCTGCTGGACAAAGGTGTCGTCGGCAGTGCGTACGAATTGCCGTTCGCTGATGCGTCGTTTGATCTCGCGTTCTGCATCTACGTCCTGGAACACATCGACGATGCCCAGCGTTTCGTGAAGGAAGTCGGCCGCGTGCTGAAACCCGGTGGCGTCTTCCTGTGCCTCACGCCGAACAAATTTCATTATGTCCCGATGATTGCATCGATGACGCCGCACAGCTTCCACGAATGGTACAATCGCTGGCGCGGCCGGGCCGATGAAGACACGTTCCCGACATGCTATCGGCTCAACAGCCGGGGAGACATGCGCCGGCATTTCACGAGCGCTGGATTCGACCAATGCGACATGCAGATGGTCGAAGCGCCGCCGAACTACCTGATGTTCTCGGTCCCGACGTTTCTCGCCGGGGCGGCATACGAACGGGTGGTGGGGGGAAGTCGCTTGCTCCAAGACCTCCGAGTCAACATCATTGGACGATTCCAGAAGGCGCAATCCGACGTTGGGGCGGTACGGAAGGCGGCCTGATTGCAGCGCCCCCGTATTGAATCAGCGAAAGCAGACGGATGAGGATCTCGGAGTGTTACGCCGGCGGCCGGTTCGGGCTGTCGATTGAGATCTTCCCGCCAAAGACCGCCGATGGCGACGCAGCCCTGCGGCAAACCCTCACGGACTTGGCTCCGTATCAGCCCGATTTCATCTCGTGTACCTACGGCGCGGGCGGTTCCACCAGCAAGCGAACCGTCGAGTGGTGTCAGGAAATCCAGCAGACGCACGGCCGCACGGCGACCGCCCACTTCACCTGCGTGGGAAGTTCGCGCGATCAGTTGCTGGAATGGCTGGAGTTCGCGCATGCTGCCGGCATCAACAACATTATGGCCCTCCGCGGCGATCCTCCCGCTGGTCAGACCGATTTCCAGCAGGCCGAAGGCGGACTGAAGTACGCCAACGAACTGGTCGCGCTGATCCGGTCCCACTTCCCGACGATGGGGATTGGTGTCGGTGGTTATCCGGAACGGCATCCGCAAGCGCCGTCGATGGAAGTCGATCTGCAGAATCTCAAACGGAAGATCGACGCCGGCGCGGACGGGGTCTTCACGCAGTTGTTCTACGACAACACGGCGTATTACCGCTTCCGCGAATCGTGCTGTCGGTTGGGGATCAACGTCCCGTTAGTACCGGGAATCATGCCGATCACCGAGTTTTCGCGCATCCAACGAATCGCGCAACTTTCGGGGGCGAGCATTCCCGCGGGACTCGCTTCTCGTTTGGAGGCCGTGAAGGACGACAAGCCCGCGCAGTTTGCCATCGGCGTGGAATTCGCGATCGCCCAGTGCCGCGAACTCATCGATCACGGAGTGCCGGGCCTGCATCTCTACGCGCTGAATAAGTCGCAGGCGTGCAAACAGATTCTCGATGCCCTCGGCATTGAACGCGGCTGAAGCCCAGGGTTTCTTAACCCTGGGTCTCTTCTTTACCCACCTACAAAACGAAGAACCCACGGTTAAGAAACCGTGGGCTTCATATGTATTCATCGATTACAAGGCGATTACTTGGCGCCGTTCGCCTGCAACTGCGAAATGACTTCGGCTTGAGCCCGGAAACGGGCGGCGTGGAATTCCCACGTCTTGCGCTTCGGTTCGCTACCGGCCACTTTCGCCAGACGTTTGTACTTATCCGCGAGTGCCAGCTTCACTTGTCGCTTGAGTTCGAGAGATTTGGCCATGATGCCCTGAGATTTACGAGGACCGCGAAACTGTCTGCTGAACGATACCCCTCAGTGGGATCGATGAGTATAGACGGCAAGCCGCGGAAGAGCAAGTGATCGACAAAGCCGTTTGTCGCAAACGAGTTACAGCATCACTTCTGAAATACACCCGCGATGGTAAAGTCTCGCGTGCCACGACCGTGGTACACCTGCACGTTGGAATCGAATCCTTTCTGATCACACCAGCTGCCGCTGTTCAAATGCGGGTAGCAGCGAGCCGTCGACTACGTTCTCCACATCTTCCATGCGCGCCACGAGTTGGCCGGCCTGATCGGTGAATTCGATGTCGGCACGAATGAGGTGGTCGGTCTTGTGGGTCACCTTCGCGGTAATTTGAACCCCGGCTGTCGGGAAGGACCGCCGGAATTGGCGATAGCGGCCGATCCCACACGGCAGGCAGGGAATCTCACTTTGCGACAGTGACCACACAATCAGCGCCTGCAAGGCCACATCAACGGCTAACGGATCGGCGAGCCAGGCATTACGAATCGGCTCGCGCGACCACTCAGTGGGCGCAGGCGACGTGTGGCTCCAGGCGACAAACCCCTCTTCGGAAAGGGCGTCGATCCGTTCCAGACCGCGCAATCCAGGGCCGTGGAAGAGCTGCGGATAGAATCGGTCGAGCGCACACGGGGAGCCCTTCACGCTCAATTTCGACACATCCGCATCGGGCACGACGTTCCCCAGCCAGATATCCGCCACGGCGTGGATCACCGGATGGCCTTCTCGTGGTGACACTAGTTGTGCCGGAATGAGGAACCGCCCGCCAGCGCGCGTGGTGCGTCCGATCATCACTTGCAGCTTGACGACTTCGTCACCGTCGAGCCGGACCCCCTTAAAGATTTTCAGCCGGTCGAGGCCGAGGAATTCCAACCCCGGATGCCGATGCATCACCGCGTGGGCCAGCATCTCAGTGACGAGAGCGACGGGAACCACGGCTTTCCCGCCGAGGACGTGATCGGCGAGAATCGGGAATTTCGCGACGCTGATGTCACGCTCCCAGCCGACACGGGCATCGACTGCAATCCCCAGTTGGGGTTCGGGTGTTCCCGTTTCGGCGGGGATCGGCGTCCCGGCGGAAGTCAACGGTTTTGAACCCGGCCCCAATACAACCACTTCGACAGCGCCGGTCGCCGGTTGTTGCACATCGCGGGCAAACAGTTCGGCCCCGGCGTCGAGAGGGATCAGTCCCACGCCTTCTTTCGCGAAGAGCGCTTTCAAGCCGCCGTGCACCATGCCGCCATCCCACGGTCCCCAGTTGAACGAGACCACGCGGCAGCCCGGTTCGCGACGCTGAAACTGCTGGGCCAGTTTGTTGAGGACTTCATTGGCGATGGCGTAGTCAATCTGCCCAGTGCGGCCGTAACGGCCAGTGAAGGACGAGAAGAGGGCCAGCACCCGCAGCGATTCCGCGGAGACGGCTCCGAGCAGATTGCGTAACCCGACGACTTTCGTATCGAACACCTTGTCGAACTGCTCGCGAGTTTTGTCTTCGATCTTTTGATCGGCGAGCACTCCCGCTCCGTGAATCAGTCCTCGCACCGGACCGTAATCGCGTTGCAATTGTTCGACCAGCCGGCAGACGGCGGTGATGTCGCGCACGTCGACGGCGTGATACTCGGCCGCCGCACCGGCTTTCTTCAGTTCTTGAAGCGTCTTCGAGACTTCGCGTTGAGCGAGAATCTGCTGACATTGTTGTTGCAAGTTCCGTGGCGAAGTCACCCCTGCATATTTCGCGAGACCCTGCTTGATCTCGATCTCAGCAGCAAGCGGTTTCAACCAATCGGGTTCGACCGCAGGCGGAGCACTGCGACCGAGCAACACCATCCGCAACTTTACCGCTTTGGCCAGAGCCAGCGCGGCGGCGGCGGTCACTCCCCGCGCTCCGCCGGTCACCAGGACGAGATCCCCCGCGGACAACGGCGTCGCCGTGACAGTCGGAACTGATGAGGCAATCACATCGACCGTGGTGCGACCGTTAGGCGTCAAACCACATTCGAGCGGGCCTTGATGGAGCAGTTCTCGACAGAGTGCCGTCGCAGCCTCGGCGGGCGACCAGTCGCCGCCGAGGTCGATCGCTTTGCATGTGATTTCCGGCCATTCGTGACGCACCGTTTTCGACAGCCCTGCGAGGCCCCCCGAGGCCGAGTCGATCAGCAAGCCTTCACCGAAGCCGCACGCTCCGTCGAGCCGACTGACGGTGGCCAATACCGCAGCTTGGCCGCGACGGGTCGTCTGATGCAACGCCGGGCCTGACTTCTGCAACCATTCCAGTGCGTTCCACAACCGCTGATCGGACATCCCCCCGGCGGGCGAGAGAATCACCAATCCCGCGAGCGAACCATGGGGAGCATGAGCCGTCGGTTCATCGAAGTGCACAATTCGTGGTTTGAACCCCGCGGCCGTCAACTGCTTCGCCAACTGCAGCGACAGTTCCGTGCCATCGTCGGTAATCCAGAATTCACCGACGGTCGGCAGTGCGAGCCGTTCGCGCGGTTCATCCGTTAGCACGACCGCGCGGACTTCACCCCGGACCAGCTGCGCGGTGAGATCAGCGGTCTCGGTAATCGCCGCAGAGGGTTCGTACCCGGGGAGCGAAGCTACCACTGATCCACTGGCGGTCACCGTGGGCCGATTCGCCGTTGGCTCGGGTGGTGCGGATGCTTCCAACAGCGCGATCACGTCTGACAAACGATGCAGTGTCTGCAACTGCTCCGGTGTCACCGCAGGCAATTGTGGTAACTGCTCCTGCAGCGCGGAAAGAATCTCGACGCGCTTGATCGAATCGATACCCAGATCGTGATCGAGACTCATCTTCGGTTGCAGCATCTCAACGGGATACCCCGTCTTCGCGGCAACGACAGACAACACGATCGACGTCAATGAACCATTGGTATGAGCAGCGATAGGGGTGGCTGGGGCGGAAGCGCCCTCGCGACGCCCCAGATCAGGCGGCGATGTCGCTTCCAACAGCGCGATGACATCCGACAACCGATGCAGTGTCTGCAATTGCTCCGGCGTCACTGCAGGCAATTGCGGTAACTGCTCCTGCAGCGCGGAAAGAATCTCGACGCGCTTGATCGAATCGATACCCAGATCGTGATCGAGACTCATCTTCGGCTGCAGCATCTCGACGGGATAGCCCGTCTTTGACGCGACCACCGACAGCACGACAGGAGTCAACGATGATGAAGGCGAACTGGCAACAGTGTGAGTGGCTGGGGTGGAAGCGTATTCGCGACGCTCCAGATCTGCGGGCGATGTCGCTTCCAACAGCGCGATGACATCCGACAATCGATGCAACGTCTGCAATTGCTCCGGCGTCACCGCGGGCAATTGCGGTAGCTGTTCCTGCAACGCCGACAAGATTTCGACGCGTTTGATGGAGTCGATACCCAGATCGTGATCGAGACTCATCTTCGGTTGCAGCATCTCAACGGGGTAACCCGTCTTGGCAGAGACGACCGACAACACGATGGGAGTCAACGCTCCCGCCGAAGTTGGAGCAACAGGTGCAACTGGAGTCGTGACGACCGTTGGTGTTGAGATCGCCGGTGCGGATGACTCCAGCAACGCGATCACATCCGACAGGCGATGCAGCGTCTGCAATTGTTCCGGCGTCACCGCGGGCAATTGCGGTAGTTGTTCCTGCAGCGCGGAAAGAATTTCCACGCGCTTGATCGAGTCGATGCCAAGATCGTGATCCAAACTCATCTTTGGTTGCAGCATCTCGACGGGATAGCCGGTCTTCGACGAAACGACGGCCATCACCATCGGCGTGAGGGCGTTGCCGGATGGCACTGTCGGAGTCGGTGCGAGAGCCGCGGGAGTTATCGCTACCGGTGTCGGGGCCACAGCGCGGGGTTGCGGTTCGACGCGCGGCGTTGTCATCGGCGCGGGGGCCGGAGCTGCGATGGGTGTGACAGTTGGCGTCGGCGCAGCAACGGTTCGTGCAAACGGGACCGTGGGAACGCCGTTGCCGCGTGCCAGCGCTTCGAGTGTCCGCAGCGCCGATTCCTGGCCTTCGAGGAACTGCCGATGGAGCCGCGAAGTCTCTTCGTGCATCTTTTGCAGGACACCGAGAGCCGATGCATTCACGGGAGCACTCACCATCGATGCCGATGAAACAGGAGCCAACGGGGCCACCACCCTCGGCGGTGTCCCCACAGAAGCCATGGGGCGCGGAGCCGTTAGAGGTGCCGGAGTCGGAGCCTTCGCTGGTCCCGCCGCAATGGGTGCAACGGCGACCGGTAGCTTCATCGGCAGACGCGGCGGTTTCGGCGTGCGCGGTTTGATGTAGTTCGCTCCCGACAACGGCACACGCAACCGCTGTGGATCGAGTACGGGCGGTGTCGGCGGCGTCGGGTCCCAACCGGTCAATTTGACGGGATGTCCCGCCACGGCAACTTGCGCCACGGCCACCGCCAGATCCCACAACCCGGCCCGCTTGCCCATCGAGGCATCGAGCGCGACGGCCCGGTATTCACGGCCCGAAAGAATCGAGCCGACCAAGCCCGTCAGCACATTTCCCGGGCCAACTTCCACGAATGTCCGTGCCCCGGCGGCGTACATGTTCTCGATCTGCCGCACGAACTCGACGGGTTGTGCCAACTGCCCGGCGAGCAAGTCCCGCGCTGCCCCGGCGTCCTCGGGATACTCTTCGGCGCTGCTGTTCGCAAAGACTGGCACCTCAGCCGTGGCGAAGTCGACATCATCGAGTTCCGGCCGGAAGCGTGCCGACGCCGTCGCCACGAGGGGACTATGGAACGCCGCAGCGACAAGGAGTTTTTTGCCGCGGATGTTCTTCCGCGCGAAGAGTTCCACCGCGCGATCAATGTCCGGCAGCCGACCGGACAGCACAACCTGATTCGGACCATTGCGATTGGCGATGACGAGATCGACCGCGGCGTCCTTGATCGTTTCTTCGACCTGCGACAACGACGCTCCGACGGCCAGCATGCCGCCGTCGAGTTCCTGCGCTTCGGCCATCAACCGGCCACGCAACATCGAGAGCCGATACAACGCCGCCGGGCGAATCCGCTTCGACGCACACAATGCCGTGAGTTCGCCGTAGCTGTGACCCGCGGTGACTTCCGGTTTCACGCCGAACTGTTCCAGGACCGCGAGCGCTCCGAGACTTACCGCGCCGAGCGCCGGCTGTGCAACCTGTGTGGCCCGCAGCGCGCTGTCCTGTTGTTCGCGATCTTTTGTATCAAATACTGGCGGCGGGTAGATGAGATCGCTCAGTCGCGCCGCATCATTAGATGTCTTGCCCGCTTCAATATAGGCCGCATTGGCTTCGGCCAGCACGTCCTGCATCACGGGGAACCGGCACGCCAACTCGCGCAGCATGCCGACCGATTGCGATCCCTGACCTGGGAATAACACCGCGAGCCGACCGTCACACGCCCCACGGCTGTAGAAGACACCATCCGGGGTCGACCATGTGGACTTCTCCGCATACTTATCGAGCAACGACACGGTTGTCGTGACCATGCCCGCGAGGTCGGCTTTCTCTCGATCGCAGACCATGACCAAGCGATGTTCGTGACGGGATTGAAACGCTGTCCGTGTTGCTGCGGCGCGGGTGCGAAGCTGATTGACTTCGACTGGCGATTGCCATGCCGCAAGTTGCCGCTTCACATCGGCGAGCGATTCCCCCGAGAACGACAATAGCAGCACATCGTCGTCCCAATCGGCTTCGGGCACCGCGTTCGGCGACTCTTCCAGCACGCAGTGAAAATTGCTGCCGCCGAAGCCGAACGCACTCACCGCCGCCCGTCGCGGGTACTTGTCGCTTGGCATCCACGGCCGCGGCGACGTGTTCACATAGAACGGGCTGGTGTCATCATCGAGGACATCTTGCGGCCGTTCCACTTTGATCGTCGGCGGCAACACGCGATGCTGCAGCGCCAGCACGGCTTTCAACAATCCCGCGGAACCGGCCGCCGCTTTCGTGTGACCGATCTGCGACTTCACCGACCCGAGCGCACACCATTTCCCCGTCCGGCCCGAAGCGCGGTAGACCTCGTTCAGGGCCGCGACTTCCGTCGCATCGCCCACCTTCGTGCCGGTGCCGTGTGCTTCGACGAGCTCAATCGTGTCCGGCGTGACCCCCGCGGTTTTGTACGCATCTTGCAGGCAACGGATCTGGCCTTCTTTCTTCGGGGCGTAGACGGCGTTGCCAGCACCGTCGCTGGATGTGCCGATGCCGCGCAGTAATGCATAGATGCGGTCGCCATCGCGCTCGGCGTCTGCCAACCGCTTCACTGCGACAACACCGATCCCTTCACCCAAGATTGTGCCGTCGGCGTTGTCCGCGAACGGCCGGGCATCCCCGGTCGCCGACAGCGCCGGCGTCTTGCTGAAGCACATATACATGAAGATGTCGTTGAACGTGTCGACGCCGCCGGTCAACACCATGTCGGCCCGCCCCGACCACAATTCGAGAGCCGCCAGATGCAACGCACTCAGCGAACTGGCACACGCCGCATCGACCACGCAGTTCGTGCCGCCGAGGTCCAGCCGGTTCGCAATCCGCCCCGCAACGACATTCCCAAGCAACCCCGGAAACGAGTTCTCCTGCCACGGCACATACGACTCGCCGATGCGCTCAATCACATCCGCAGCGACATCGTCCGGCACCCCCGCATCTTTCAATGCCTGCCGCCACTTCGGATGTCCGAGCCGGGCCCCCAGCGGGATCACCATCTCCAACGCCCCGGTCACCCCGAGGATGCACCCGATCCGCGACCGGTCACACGGCTTGCCGTCGGCTCCATACCCGGCGTCTTCCAAGGCCCGCTTCGACGCCACGAGACCCAGCAGTTGCGACGTATCAATCGCTTCGAGATTGCTCGGCGCGATGCCGAACTCAAGCGGATCAAACGGCACCGGCGACAGGAACCCGCCGCGCCGGGCATACGTCATGTCGGGCCGTTTCGGGTCGGCATCGAAGTACGCTTCCGGCCGCCAATGCGTCGACGGAATCTCATCGATGGCATCCACCCCCCGGCGGATGTTCGACCAGAATTCACCCGCGGACGCGGCTTTCGGGAAGAGGCAGCTCAAACCAACGATGGCCAGCGGCGATGAGACGCTGGAAGCACCGGAATCACTCATGTCGCAGTCAACCTGACAAGGCAGCCAAAAACCGCAGCCAGCTCCCCCGGAGCATACCGCGCGCGACCTGTAGGATACCGTTTCCGCGCCCCAAAGGGGACTGCGTTTGCCGCGGGAAGCCCGGTTTCTGACGTCGCGATCCCATCGACTTTAACGGATGCGACGACTTTGCGAGGGGATGGCACTGCTTGATCCATGATCACACGGTGTCGATGTGCCACTGCTTCGAGTACGAAGCAGTGGCACTTTCACGCGTTTTCCTTGCATGGAGGAACGATGCCACCCCGCCCACCCACGAGCCGGTGGTCAGAACTCGCCGATCACTTCCGCCTGGGCCTTGGTCCCCAGCGCACCCCACACACCGTAGCGGCTGGGACCAGCTGACGGGAAACCGGTTAATGTCCCCGGCAACCAAGCCGTCTTATCGCCGGTGTCGACGTGATTGCTGAAGAAACGGACGCTGCCGTCGGCCAGTGCGGCATGGACGCCCCCGGTATGCCAACTCGTTGCGGTGGTGATTCCCTGGCAACTACGGCTGTTGGGGGGCAAGACAGCCATAAAACCATCGTATTGGCCAAAAAAACCGTGGGCCCAGAAACGGCCGTTCCCTAAGATATCCCCGGGTAGTGTGCTGTTGAGACATGCGGAGGGCTGACTGGTGGCCACTAATGTGTAAGTTCCCAGTTTTTCGCTTGAGGATTGATACAGAGCGCGTTCGGAGACCAGCAGCGTCTGACTGACGCCATCGGTGAAATCGCGCCATCGGTTCACATTTCCAGCTCCAAGAAAAATGTTTTCTCTGTCAAAAGCACCTCGCTTGCTCGCGATACCGCTGCCGGGTGGCCCATCTCCCATGCAAAAATGGTAGCTGCGAGGAGGCCCACGGTAGGCTGGGCCTAATACGGCGACGGGAGCGGAGAGGGGTGAAGACGGACACAACAACACGGCAATCGGGCCGGGGGGATGCGGAAAAGTAGCCTGTTGTGGATTCCCTCCCTGATTGGGAGCAGTGGCGATCCGGTTCCAAAGCGGTCCCTGATCAAGAAACGGCAATAACATCACCATGCCGCTCAGAAATCCGTCGTTGGAATTCGCGCCGCCTGTCCCGCCGCGATTGGGGGGCAACGTGCCGTGCGTATCGGAATAGTTGTGAACCGCCAACGCTATCTGCTTGAGGTGGTTCTTGCACTGTGCCCGCCGGGCCGCTTCCCGCGCCTGTTGCACCGCGGGCAACAGCAGTGCGATCAAAACGGCGATGATCGCGATCGCCACCAGCAGTTCGATCAATGTAAAACCGCGGTAACGCAGCGAAGAAATGGTTGACATCACCATGCGTCCCCGAAGTGGGTCGACCGAACCACGCCGCCATCTTTGCGTGCAAGAAACCATCGAAGTGCCATGGCTCGGCGACTGTCGACGATAACAATCGAAAAAGGTGGGGCAAGATTGGTTGTTTTGTTTCTGGGACATTCCTGAAAAATTCATAACGATGGCGGGTGTCCCAAACGCTGTCCGCAGCGTTTGGGTTCACGAGTTGCGTAGGGTGCGTTGCAACGCACCTCTTTGTTTACCTGTGTGAGACACTCGTCCTTCTTGTGCGTCGCGACGCACCCTACGGACCTGACGTTCACCAGTCGCGCATGGTTTCGGCTTCAGGGCGACATGGGCTCGACCGGCTGGATCCTTAAGAAGATGAAGTGGGGATTGTGGCCGACGTAGAGTTCGGTCTTGCCGCATTCCCAGACCGTCTGACCGTCGCGCTGGACGGTTGCCGTCGCATTCGTGAACCGTGCGAAGGCGATCCGCCAGCGTGGTCCGTCGGATCGCTTCTCGGCTTCCAGCAGCAAGAGCACTTCCGGGTCGGTTCCCTGCACAAAGGCAAACAGACCACCGTCGAGCGCACCTTCGACATCCGCAGGGTAACGATACAGCGGTTTGGGCAGGAGCCGCAGATCGCCGGGCCGCTCATTCGCAACTTGGGAAGTCAATCGCGCCGTGTATTGCTCCGCGATGCGGCGCATCTGAACGAGGCGCAACGACGCCGTCGCTGCCGGCTCGGGGGCATCGGGAACGGCAGTCCACACGATGCCCGGCCGCTCGGTCTCCCATTGGGGCACCGGCCCCCGTTTGCTCACCCGTGGCGCGTGCTTCGACCGCAACGGGCCGGTAGCCAGTGAATGCAGTTCATTGGAGACCCAGCGGTGTTGCGGATCCTCCGGAGGGATGACCGTCCAGATCGAACCGATACACAACGGCCGGCCATTCCGTGTCCAGACAAAGGAAGCGCCGTGCTGTTGAAGACCCCGCTCGGGGTTCGTGTACTGCAGAATGGGCGTCGGCTGAAGTTTCAGCGGATGAAAATCGCCGCCACCATCCTGGGCCTCAATTTCGTACTGGGCCGCCGCGGCTGCGTAAAACTTGAGCCAGGCTTGAAATGTTGCGGCGTCTTCTTCTGCCGCCAACGTGCTGACCAGTAAAAGTAAGACCAACATCGGCAGCCTCGTGAAAAGAAATTTGCTGCATCACATTAACAAGACGGTTTGTCTTTGTGCAATTGAAAGAGGGCGTGGTGGCTGGTGTCGGAGTCTGCGAAGACCCGGCATGAAGTATGAATCCAACGCCTCCGGGGCGGCGAACACTTCCCCCATGTCCAAATTGACGGTGAGCCACCCATCAGAATCGGCTGATTTGGCAAATCGGGTTCCACGGAAACGAAAACACACTTGTGAGGACGTTGGTCACAGTTACGATGGAAATGAGTTTAGTGACATAAATATGTCTAAACATCCGTTTCGATGGGCTTCCTCGGAACGATTCCCTGTTGTTCCCGGCACCGCTGTTGATCAGCGACCTATGCTCGGAACGAAATCGTAAGGTCCGTTCATGACATTTTCGTCGGCTCGCAATGGGTTCATCGGTCCCAAACTCCGGCGGCAACAACGGCCCCTTATCCCGGCGGAAATCCGGTTGCTTGAGGCGCGCACGTTGCTGTCGGGAAGCACACCGACAGTGGACGATGCCACCTTCACCATCAATGAGAATCTGGCAAGCGGTTCCAGCGTTGGGACGATTGTCGCCAGCGATCCGGATGTCGGCGAAACCCTTTCCTATGCGATCACCGCTGGCAACACCGACGGGGCCTTTGCGATCAACCCCAGCACCGGTGAGATCACCGTCGACAACGCGGCAGCGGTTGATTTCGAGACGAATCCATCGTTCGCCTTAACAGTGGAAGTGACAGACAGCAACACGCCGACACTGTCCGATACCGCCACGATTACGATCAACCTGAACAACGTCAACGACCCACCCCGCGTCGTGCTGGGAAGCCCGGTGGTGGCAATCGATGAAAACAGCAGTACGTCGATCTCCTTGATTGTCACCAGCGTGACGGTGGCGGATGACGCCTTGGGAAGCGAAACGTTGACCCTCAGCGGGCCTGACGCCGTGGCCTTCCAGATTGTCGGCTCGACTCTGCGCGTGAGAGCCGGGACGGTACTCGATTACGAAACCAAATCCAGTTATTCCGTGACCGTGAATGTGGATGATCCCACAATTCCTGGCGATCCCGATGACAGCCAGACGTTCACGCTCAATTTGAACAATGTCGCGGAACCGCCGGTCATCGTCGGCGGCCAGCAGTTTCAGATTTCGCCTGCTTCCGCCAATGGCACGGTGGTGGGAACTCTCGACGCTTACGATCCCGATGGCGGCCCGCTGCAATACGCCATCATCAATGACACCCTCGGTGGAATGTTCCAGATGAACTCCACGACGGGTGTCATCACCGTTGCGAATAACGCTGCACTGACGACGCGGTACTACACACTGAATGTGCGAGTGAAAGACAACAACAATCTGGCGGTCAATGGTTACATCAGCATTCTGGTGAACACGACGCCGATGGTGAGCGGCGGGATGGCGAATCAGCCGGTCCTCGACACCGGAATCATCTCACCCTTTACGACGATTGTGGTGAACGATCCGGACACACAGCCGATGTCCGTCCGCGTGGAAGTGCCGAATTTTCATCTCGGCGATTTCACGCCTGCGTCCGTTGTCGGATGGACTCGATCAAATACCTCAAGCAAGGCGTACTACATCCGCAGCTTCAATGCCGCGCCCAATATCGGGGCGACCGTCCAGGCCGCAGTGCGAAATCTGGTCTTTCAGCCGACACCTGACGAGCTTCAGGACGGTGCCTCGATCACCATGAGCTTTCCTCTGTTCGTGAACGATGGCCTGGAGGCGACGGTGGTTGATAACAGCGTCAGCGTTCGGATCACGAATGAAAACACTCCGGCGATCATCAACGGAGCCGTGGCGAATCAGGCGGTGAACGACAATGCCACGATTGCCCCGTTCAGCACACTGTCGGTCACCGATCCCGACAGGCAAGCCATGACGGCGTTGGTGCAGATCAACAATGGCGTCGTCCGCGGTGATTTCACACTGGCTTCGACAGCGGGTTGGACCCGAACCACGGTCGGGAACGTGATTCGTTATTCACGTTCCTTCAGCGCGACCACCGAGATCGGATCCGTCGCCACAGCGGCCATCCAGGCTCTGGTCTTCCAGCCCCGCACGAATGCCATCAAGCCGAACACGACTGAGGCGACCAGCTTCACGGTGACCATCTTCGATGGAGGCACTCCGGTATCCGATAGCATCACATCGGTCATCACAACCAGCGTGAACGATGCGCCGGTCTTTGGAGGACTGACTACCAACATCGCGGTGAACGACAATGCTACCGTCAACCCGTTCTCGACCTTGACAATGACAGATGTCGACAATCAGGAAATGCTCATCTCGGTGACGATTCGCAACGGCGTAAACCGTGGCGATTTCACCAATGCCACCAGTTCCGGCTGGACCGTGCGTCAGGTGGTCGGCAACAACATCACTTACAAGCGGTACTTCAACCCCGGACCGAATGTCGGCGCAACGGTTGAGGCGGCGTTCCGGGAGTTGATCTTCCAACCACGAACCAACGCCATTAAGCCGGGCACCACGGAAGCGACTGACTTCCAGGTGACGGCGAGCGATGGCGTCGCCCCGGCCATCGTCGGCACCGGCACGCGCGTCACCACCACCAGTGTGAACGAAGCCCCGGTCATTGCAGGAGCGGTTCCCAATCAAGCCATCTCTGATGAAGACACGGTCGCGCTGTTCAGCACGCTGACGGTGACCGATCCCGACACGCAGGATCTCTTCAGCCGCATTGCCATCTCGAACGGGGTGAATCAAGGTGACTTCACGGCCGCATCGGCCGCCGGGTGGACGCGCAAAATCAGCGGGACCAACATCATCTACGAACGATTCTTCCCGGCCACGGTCAACAACGGGACGGTCGCTCAAGCTGCGATTCAAGCCCTCATTTTCCAGCCGCGGAATGATATCCCGCAGGGCCTCACGGAGACGACGAATTTTACCGTCTTCGTGAACGATGGCCTGGCGAATACAACTGACAGTACAACTTCCGTGTTCACCTCGGGGTCAGCCCTGCGACCGGCGAGTCAAACCCCTGCGCTGTCACCGATGTTTCTGGGCAGTGATGTAACCACAGTGGTGCTGCCAAGTACCAAGAAAGTACGCGGAGTGCCATCCGAGTCCGATCCAAGTCGGCGACCGTTGTAGGTCAGTGGCGACGAATCAACCGCCGAGCCATCGGGCGAACCATTCACCCAACAGCACCGCAGTGACGCCGCCAGTGAAGTTGGCGATGGCGTGCAGTCCGCCCCATAACAGCGCGGGTGATTGGCGCGACATCCCGACCGTTTCCAGTGACAACGCGGAAAACGTGGTTAATCCTCCGAGGACGCCGGTGACGAGAAACAACCGGGCGTTCAGTGACATCCAACGATGCTCGTATCCGGCTCCGGCGAGATAACCGATCGCCAGGCAGCCGACGACGTTGACGATTAGCGTCCCCAACCCGACATACCCGGGACACCACACCATCGCCTCGCGCGACACAACATACCGTGCCGTCGCTCCGAGCGCACCGCCGAGTCCGACTATCAATAACGTCCAGAGATTCATGAGAGAGGAATCCGGATGAAGAGGTTTTCCACAGAAGGCACAGGAAACACAGAAGGAAGACGGAAGGCGAAACAGAGAATTGGGCAGAAAAGGACATCCTCTTCCTTTCTCTTCATTCCTTTCTGTGTCCCTCTGTGATTTCTGTGGACCATTTCTCTCTCACCGCGGCACGGGAATGAACTCCAACACATCGGCGGACAAATCCAATATCGCGACGGTGAATTGCCGCGCGCGGTGCAAAGCGCCGGGGTTAATGAACCGGGTCGAACCTTCGCGGTAGTCTTCCACGACATGCGTGTGGCCGCTGAGCAGATAGTTCGGCTGCGTCGCCAGTAGCCGGCGGATTTCCACTCCGAGATGCCCGTGTGTGACGGCGATGGTTTTCCCCGCGAGTTCAATGACGCCGCCGAGTTCGAGCCCGTTCGCACCGGTCTCCTTTGCGATCGATCGTAACACAGAAACCGTGCGGTAATCGTTGTTGCCGAAGACAAAATGACACGGAAGGACCGCACATGCGGCAATGATTTCTGGTTCCGTGATGTCGCCACAATGGATCAGCTCTTCTGCCCCTGCCGACTGCAACAGCGCGACCGCTCGCTCACAACGGGCGAGTTGATCGTGCGTGTCGGAGAGGATGCCGAGTTTCATGTCCGCAGCACCAGCCCACGGTCGGTGATTTCGTAAGGGACGATCACGTCTTCACAGGCGCTGCCGCGGTGTTTAGCGACGTGCAGGGCGCGGCGCATTTTCAGGCCGTCACGGATCTTTCCCATCAGAATGATCGTATTCGCGTTCGAGAGTTCGTCGCCGCTTTCCAACGGGCGGCCGAGTAAATCGTCGAGCATCACTTCGTGGGACGTATAACTCAGCAGGCATGTCAACTGCCGGTGATCATACGCATGCTGCATGACCGCCGGCTCATTCTCCCGGTAATGAACACGGAACAAATCGCGCGCGACCCAGTCGTGATCTTTGTGCAGAATCTGGTGGTAGATGTAATCGAAAACATGAAACTGGAACGACTCGCTGACTTTGTCTGCGGGTTCCACACCATCGATGACGCATCGCCGCACGCCGTGGACGAAGTTCGCGTAGAAGTAGGCGATAGCCTGTTCGAGCTTATGGTTGAGTTCGACCTTCCATTCCTGCCATTGATCGTGGTCGATGTCGTGCACCGTCACGCGGCGACCGGAGCGTTCAAAGATGTGGAAGTAATCGTACCGCGACGCTGCGGCATCCCACAGTTCCGCGGGCTGCCACGGAAGATCGACTGCGCGTTCGCGCAGCGACCAGTCACACATCCGGTGGGCATATTCACCGTGGTTCTGTGCATCACCACGGGTGGTCATGTCGAACAGACAGCCGCGTTGGCCTTCCTGTTGTCGGCCAGCGTCCGCGAACTGCAACCCGAGTTGCGTTTTGCCGATCCCCGTCGCCCCCATCACCACAGTGAGCGTACCGGGGACAAGACCACCGCCGAGGAGGTCATCGAGCGCATGAATACCAGTCGAAACGCGAGGTGGGTGGGACATAGTGCCTTGTTCTCTGCTGTGCGCGGGTCTCCCGACCCCGCACTTCATGTGGACCGAAGGTCTCCACTGTGGCGACGACGCGCGCGAGTTGCAAATGCGGAGACCTGCCATAGCACAATGACACCCCCTTCGGCCACCTTCTCCCCCGCAGACGGGGGAGAAGGGACCACGTCCATACGGATTGCCTGGAATTCAGACCATCACTCTGTCGGCGGTTGCCAATCGCCCCAGTGGGATAGGTATTCGGCGTAAGCGGGAATCGTTGCGGACTGCTGTTCCAGCCACGCCTTCGTCTCGGTGACGATTTGATGTTCCGCTTCGACGGTCAACTTGCCGAGCATCACCCGCGACCGCAGGAAAACGAAGTACGTATCGAGGACATCGCAGCGGCAGTAATCGTTGATCTTCTGCTTTTCCCCAGCGTCCCACAAATCCTGCACTTGCGAACCATCAATCCCCGATTTGCCGGGCTTGCCGATGAGGTTGGCGAGCAGATTCAACCCCCCGGTGAGCTTCCCCGCGCCGAAGTTCGACAGTAAATCGTACAGGTCGAGATGGGCGTCGGCATTGTATCGATTGCGGGCCTGTTCAAAGCTGCGGGCTTCGACGTTGAACCACGCGGGGACAGCATAACCGTAGCGAAACGCCGCCAGCTCCAGCACTGGCAGGTCGTAACCGCGGCCGTTGAAGCTGACGAGCGTCGGCCGTCCGTAATGATTCCAGCCGGTCCAGAAGAGCCGTGTGATGACATGTGGCCGGTACTGCGGGGCATCGAGCGTCACCAGATCGAGCAGCCGATAACTCGCGTCGACCTTCGCTACCGCCACCGACGCCGGCAACACAAACGTCGTCGGCAGGACATCACGACCGACATCGTCCATGAGTTCTTTGCGATACCGCGCCGTTGCTTCCGAAGCCGTGAGACCATCGGCGGGATAGCGCACCTTGGCAATCAAGTCCCCATCGGCGACCGATTCGATATCAAAGATGAGGTAAGCCACTCCACCGCGGCGATCATCGGACATGGGGGATTCCGGGAGGCTAAGGGTCGAGGGCTAAGAGCTCAGGGACAGAGAATCATACGAACTCGTTCCCATGCTCCGCGTGGGAACGCACGGCCGAGACGCTCCGCGTCTCTCTGATTCTGGAGAAGACGAGGAGGGATGTCTTTCCTTCCGCAAAGCAGCAAGCGGCTTCATTTTGCACTTTTTATTGATCACTTTGCAGTGCATTTTGCACATCAGTGCGCATGATCGTGGTCGTGATCATGCGCGTGTTCGTCTTCTGAATGGGTCGCCGGGGCATGCGTGTGTTCCGGTTCGAGGAAGCCAATCGCCCACGCGGCAATTAATCCAGCCACCAGCGCGAGAGAGAGACGCACGCGATCATGGGAATGGAACTGCACTTCCGGCAACAAATCGCTCAGTGCGATGCACACGAATACACCCGCGGAAAAGGCGAGGGCCGTACCGACGAAGAGGTTTTGCTGGGCCGACATCGATCGCAACCCGAGATGAAACAGCACAATCCCCAACGGAACGAGCATCGCATACGCAAAATTCACGGCATGACGCGCGGCCTTCGACCACCCCGCGGCGGACATCAGCGACGTAATCGACAACGAATCCAGCGGCTTGTGCAATGCAATGCCGAGGAAGGTGCCGATGCCCGGCAGCAACAGCCCCGCGATATGCCGCGTGTCGGCTTCGACATGGGCCGCCAGCGCGAGGCCGTCGGTAATCGTGTGCAACGAGAGGCCGAACGTCACGCCCATCCAACTGGTGGCCTGCGGGCGCGGATGATGTTCCGCGGCGGCATGATCGTGGTCGTGATCATGCCGGTGATCGTGATCGTGGGAATGGTCATGATCGTGTCCGGGGGCGTCGTCGTCGAAGCTGTCGTGATTATGAAAATGGAACATTCGTAGCATGAAGAACATGGAGACCAGCCCGATGAGCATCCAACCCATACTCCAATCGAGGGCGTGCGCCATCCCCGCCTGATTGAGAATCACAACGGCATGCGGGAGTTGATGCAGCATACCAACACCCAGCATCAGGCCGCCGATGAGGCTCATCATCAATTGCAACCGCGTGTGCGTGAGTCGCATCAACCCGGGCAACAGGCCACCCACCATCGACGCCACGATGACCAGCACGCAGTAGATTGTCAGTTGCACCCAAGCGGTGTTTGCTACGGGTTCTGCGGCGTGTGCGTCACCCGCGGCCCCACACAACACGGCGAAACCCGCCGCCGTCAGCAGGCCGACACACCACATCGTCGGTCGTTGCAAATTCCGCATCGCAGGCGTTCCTCACCCAGATTCACGCCGAAACCCGGCAACATCGTGGAAAACTCCAGTTTATCGCCGCCGCGCGTGAAGAGCGACCGTTCCGCATCGTAATGGCGGATGCACTTGAATTGCGGGAGCGACTCGTCTGAGGGGATGGGTGAATCGCTCTTGAACGCACCGTGGCCCGCGTCTGGGGACGCCCGCCACGGTTTTTGACGGATGGCTTCGATAACCTCTTGTCCTTTCGCGGGTTATGGACTTGAGAAACGTCTCGACAGTGCGATATAGTCGCCCTGTCCGGGGCTGAGGCGCTCATTCAGTCCGCCGATGATCGTGTTATTCCGAACCGGCCAATCCCCGAAAACGTCGCGAGAACCGCTCTATGCACCATCCGCCGCCTGCGTTTTTCTCTCGGTCCGCCCACATGGTTTGGTTGGGAGTGTTCCTCGCGATTTGCAGCAGCGGTTGCAACGGGACCAAGGCCGATCCGACGGAAATCGTCATCGGTCACTATGGCTCCATGACGGGATCAGAAGCGACTTTCGGTGAATCGACCGACAATGGGATCAAACTCGCCGTTGAGGAAATCAACGCCATCGGGGGTATCAACGGCAAGAAGATTCGCCTGATCACATACGACGACAAGGGGGACGCGCGGGAAGCCGGGACGGCCGTCACACGCTTGGTCACGAAAGACCGTGTCGTGGCCGTGATCGGAGAGGTGGCTTCGGGTCTGTCGCTCGCCGGGGCCCCGGTTTGCCAGGAAAATGGCGTGCCGATGATTTCTCCGTCGTCCACGAATCCTAAAGTAACCAAAGTCGGCGACTTGATTTTTCGCGTCTGTTTCATCGACCCGTTCCAAGGGTCGGTGTGTGCGAAGTTCGCTCGCGAATCGGAGAAGCTCAAAGCGTCCAAAGCCGCCATTCTGACGGATCAGGCATCGCCGTATTCGGTGGGACTTCAGGAAGAATTTGAAAAGGCGTTTGCCGCGCTCGGCGGCACCGTGGTCTCGAAGCAAACTTATCAGGCAGGAGATCAGGATTTCTCCGCCCAGTTGACGGCGATCCGCGGCGCCGAACCCGATGTAATCTTCGTCCCCGGCTATTACACCGACGTGGGTAATATCGCGCTGCAAGCCAAGAAGCTCGGCATCAATACCGCGTTATTAGGTGGCGATGGCTGGGATTCATCCAAACTCGGCGAGATCGGTGGGAAAGCTCTCGACGGATGTTTCTACTCGAACCATTACTCACATCAGGATCCCAGCGATCGCGTTCAGGACTTCATTAAGAAGTATAACGCTAAACATAAACAGACGCCGGATGGTCTTGCGGCCCTCGGTTATGATGCCGCCCGCATTTTGTTCCAGTCGATGCAAAGTGCGAAGTCGCTGGGCGGTGCCGACCTCGCCGCGGAATTGGCTAAGACGAAAAATTTCGACGGCGTCACCGGCCGCATTTCCATCGACGCCGACCGCAATGCCGTGAAGCCCGCGGTCATTCTGGAAATGAAAGACGGCGAACCACACTTCGTCACGACCATTCAACCCGGGGAGTGAGGGAGAACCCGAATGTCGAAATCCGAAATCCGAAGGAAACATCAAATCCGGAATCCGAAACGCCTTTGATGATCACTTTCAACCTCGGCCTCCTGATGATTTCCTCATTCGAGATTCTTTCGAATTTCGCGCTTCGAGTTTCGGATTTTCTCCGTGGCTGACTTCACACAAACCCTGATGACCGCCGCGGCGATTGGGAGCTTATACGCTCTCATTGCCCTCGGTTACACTATGGTTTATGGAATTCTAAAGTTCATTAACTTTGCTCACAGCGACATTGTCGTCTTGGGAGCGTGGTCCAGCTACACCGTGGCCGACCAAGTTTTGCCGCGTCTGGGATATGATTCGCGCACTATTCCGCCGCTGTGGATTGGTGCAGTTATCCTGCCATTGATCATGCTGTTTTGCGGATTCGTCGGTTATGTTATTGAACGGCTGGCGTACAGGCCTTTGCGTCGGGCTCCACGGCTGAATGTCCTTATCACGGCCATCGGCGTGTCGCTCTTTCTACAGAATCTCGGCCAACTCGATTTCATGTTTGGAGCCAGTCCTGAAAAAATGCCGGCGTTGCTGCCGAGCTGGGAACTCGCCTCGTTCTCCTTCGGCACCGGTGAAGCCACTCGCAAAGTGGTGATCAGCCTTGTCGACACGATGATCTTTGCCACTTCGGGAACGCTGATGCTGGTGCTTGAGTATCTCGTCTTCCGAACCAAGCTCGGCACGGCGATGCGAGCCGTCTCCTACAATACCGACACCGCGGCGCTGATGGGGATTCCGGTGGATCGCGTGATCTCCTTCACGTTCGTGCTCGGTTCGTCACTCGCCGCCGCGGCGGGATTTCTGTACGTGATGAAGTATCCGGGCATCAATCAGCCGGCGCACACCGTCTGGGTGCTGCTGGGATTGAAGGCGTTCGTCGCGGCGGTGATTGGCGGCATCGGGAATGTTCGAGGAGCCGTGTTAGGCGGGTTCGTCATCGCCTTCGTTGAGCAGTTCGGTGCGTTTTACATCAGTTCAAATTATCGCGATGTGTATGTCTTTGCCTTGCTGATCGGCATTCTGCTGGTCAAGCCGACCGGACTATTGGGTTCGCCATTGCGGGAGAAGGTGTGAGCGTGTCACATCCCATGCCCGCAGCCAGTCCGATTGCAGCGACGCCGTTTCGACCGACCGGTCCGCTCATGGGCGTTTTACCCCTGGCGATCGGCATCGTGGTCGCCGTCCTGCTGCATGTCATCTTGCCGGGATTCGTCGGCCCCTATTACTCACGGATTGTCATCGATATCGGCATCGCGATCATCCTGGCCGTGTCCCTGAACATTGTGAATGGGATGACCGGTCAGTTCTCAATCGGTCACGCGGGCTTTATGACAGTCGGCGGGTATACCGCAGGTCTCATCACTTATTACGGTTCCTATTTCATCTGGGGAACCCTCGGAAAACACGGAGTGTTTCTCGGAACCGGGGAGTGGTTGTTCGCCGCATCGTGCATCGTCGGGGGACTGGTGGCCGCCGGTGCGGGATACATTGTCGGTCTGCCGTCGTTGCGACTACGTGGCGATTACCTTGCCATCGTGACTCTTGGCTTCGGTGAGATTCTCCGTGTCGTGCTGCAACAGACAGGGAAAGTGCTCGACGATGGTGCAGCGATCCGGGCCGCGGGGTGGTCGCAATGGTTGCCGCCGCCAGTGGGAGGGGCCATTGGTTTTGACGGCATTCCCAAGTACACGAATCTCTTCTGGGTCTACACGTTTGTCACCATCACCGTTGTGGTGGCGTATCGACTGAAGCATTCCAGTCTTGGCCGGGCGATGATCTCGGTGCGGGAAGACGAGATCGCTGCCCAGGCGATGGGAGTGAACATTGCCCGTCAGAAAGTGCTGGCGTTTGTGATGGCCGCGTTCTTCGCCGGGGTCGCCGGTGGACTGTTCGCACACGAACGGGGCGTAATCATCAGCCCGAAAGATGCTGGTTTTCAGCGGTCGTTCGATTACGTGATCATGACGGTTCTCGGCGGACGCGGTTCCATCAGCGGCGTGACTCTGGCTGCCATCATTTTGACCGCGCTACCGGAATTGCTCCGTGACTTCGAGCAATACCGCCTCATTGTTTTTGCGCTGCTGCTGATCGTGATGATGATCGTCCGCCCGCAAGGATTGTTCGGCATCCACGAGATCTGGCACTTCTGGCGGAGACGGTCGCGATGAGTGCCACCGCGCTGCTGCATGTGCAGGATATTGGCATCGCCTTCGGGGGGTTGAAGGCAGTGCAGCATTTCTCGTTGCGATTGCCGGCGGGGGGATTGTACGGACTCATCGGCCCCAACGGGGCGGGCAAGACGACCGTCTTCAACTTGTTGACCGGCGTCTACAATCCCGACAGTGGGTCGATGCGGCTGGCCGCGACCGATTTGATGGGCCGCAAGCCTCACGAGATCACGGCGTCTGGAATCGCTCGAACGTTCCAGAATATCCGGTTGTTTCCCAATCTGACGGTGCTCGACAATGTCCGCCTCGCGGGTCAATTGCGGAGCCGAGTCGGGTTGTTCGGCACGCTGGCCCGCACCGCCGAATATCAGCATCAGGAAGACGATCTCACCCGCAAAGCCCTCGATTTGCTGTCCATCTTCGAGATGCAGGACCGGGCGGACGAACTCGCCGACAGTTTAAGTTATGGGCATCAACGCCGGTTGGAAATTCTGCGGGCCTTGGCAACCGATCCGCGAGTGCTGCTGCTGGATGAACCAGCGGCGGGACTGAATCCCCAGGAAAAATTGGCGCTGGCCAAATCGATTCGTGCCATCCGCGACCGTTTTCAGGTGGCTGTCCTGCTCATCGAGCACGATATGGGTCTCGTGATGGATATCTGCGAACGAATCACCGTCCTCGATCACGGCGTGACGATCTGCGAAGGACCGCCGAAGCACGTGCAGAACGATCCCAAGGTCATCGCCGCGTACCTGGGGGGAGGAGGATAGTTGTCAGTGGTCCGTGGTCAAGTAGTAACGACCAGTGACCATCGATTGCATTTCCTCACCACTATCAACTCTCGACTGACAACCACTCATGCTTTCCATCAACGACCTCTCTGTCAGCTACGGGTCCATTCAGGCCCTGCGGGGGATTTCGTTGCATGTGGAGGCGGGAGAAATCGTCACCCTCATCGGCGGCAACGGCGCGGGGAAGTCGACCACGCTCCGGACGGTGAGTGGACTGTTATCGCCACGGTCGGGTCAGATCCAATTTGAGGGGCAGGCGATTCAGGGACAACCGCCGCATCTGATCGCGCAGCGGGGACTGGTGCATGTTCCGGAAGGCCGCGGGATTTTTGCGAACCTCACGGTCGAAGAAAACCTGCAACTGGGGGCCTATTTTCGGCACGACAAAGCCGGCATTCGGACCGACCGCGAACGGGCTCTCACGCTGTTCCCCCGAGTCCGCGAACGGTTGCAGCAACAGGCGGGGACGCTCTCCGGCGGTGAGCAGCAGATGCTCGCCATTGCTCGAGCGCTCTTGTCGCGGCCGAAGTTGCTGATGCTCGACGAGCCATCACTCGGCCTTGCCCCACAAATCGTACAGACGATTTTTCAGGTCATTCGTGAGATCAACCAGGAAGGAACGACAATCCTGCTCGTGGAACAGAATGCCAGCATGGCGCTTCAGGTTGCCCACCGCGCTTATGTGCTGGAAGTCGGCTGTATCCAGATGGAAGGGGACGCCAAAGCCCTCGCCGCCAGCGATGATGTCCGCAAAGCCTACTTGGGCGCACACTGAGTTTCAGCCGCGCGTGGCTTTGGCGAGCCATTTGTCGAGTTGATTCGCAAAGGACTGTCGCTGGTTCGTGCCATATCCCGCCGGTCCACCGGTGATCATGCCTTCGCCGCGAAGGTTGTCCATCAGATTGCGTGCCGCGAGCCGTTCGCCGACCGTTTCTTTTGTGTAAAGCATCCCGCGCGGATCAAGAGCCGTCGCTCCTTTGGCAACGACATCGGCTGCCAGCGGAACATCGGCCGTGATCACGAGATCGCCCGGTTGCGTCAACTCGACAATCTTGCGGTCGGCGACATTCATTCCCTGCGGCACCAGCACGGTCGAAATAAATTCCGACTTCGGCGGCGTCAGCACCGCGTTCGCCACCAGCACGACCGGCATCCGGCAACGGAGCGCCGCCTTGAAAAGCATCGCCTTCACATCGCCCGGACAGGCGTCGGCATCAACCCAGATCGTCATGACAGGACAGGTTCCCTTCCATTGTGATTTAAGCCTCTAATCTTAACACCGTACCGCCGCTGAGGCTCGCCGTCATCTCCGATAGTCGCTCACGTTGCGAACTCGGAGTGGAGAACGTTTTCAAACTTGTCCGTTGACATCGCCCGAACAGTGCATTACAGTCGTGATGCACTATGACACAATTGATAAGAGTGACGATGAGTTCCCCCGCGATTCAATTTGAGATTCATCCGTCCTCGGGCGTGCCGATTTATCGGCAGCTGATGGATCAACTGCGGGCACTGATTGCCAGCGGGCGGTTGCAGCCGGGCGATCTCGTTCCCAGCGTGCGCCAACTGGGCGATTCGCTCGCCGTCAACATGATGACCGTTTCCAAAGCTTACGCGAAACTCGAAGCGGAAGGCGTGCTGGAGCGCGACCGGGGCGTCGGAATGCGGGTTAAAGCGACTTCCGTCTCGGGAACGGTCGCCGCCCGACAGAAAGAGCTCGTTCCCTTCGCCGAACAACTCGTCACCCGCGGCTGGCAACTGCAACTGACCAACGAGCAAGTCCTCGCGGTGGTGAATGCCGCGCTGAAGAAAAGGTGATCGGTGGGGGGTGATGAGCAGAGCGTCTTCTATTTGTCTTCCGACCAACTACATCGATCACTCGTTCCCTAGGAATCTCCATGACTACGATCATCGAAGCCCTCGACGTTCGCAAACGCTTCGGTCGCAACGAAGTGCTCCGGGGGGCGACATTACAGATTCCGCGGGGGGCCATCGTTGGCATGGTCGGGACCAATGGGGCGGGCAAATCAACGCTCATCAAATGTTTGCTCGGCCTGCTGCGGCCCGACAACGGGATCGTGCAGTTGTTCGGCGAAGACTCATGGGATCTCAGCGCCGAGAACAAAGGCCGGCTCGGTTACGTTCCGCAGACGGTGCAACTCTATCCGTGGATGAAGGTCGATCAAGTCGTGCGGTATGTCGCCGCGTTTTATCCGCACTGGGATGGAGCGTGGTCGAACGAATTACTCGACCGCTGGCAATTGCCGCGGGATCATCGTGTGGGACCGTTGTCGCCAGGTCAGATGCAGAAGCTGGGCCTGGTCCTCGCGCTGGGACATCGACCGGAATTGTTGATCCTCGATGAACCGGTCGCGGCGCTCGATCCGGTGGCGCGACGTGAGTTCCTGCGGGCGATGATGGAGGTCACCAACGACGAGCAACACACCGTGTTGTTCTCCACGCACATCACGTCGGACCTCGAACGGGTCGCCTCGCATGTGGCTTTACTACAGGATGGCAGAATTGCCCTGTTTGACGAGTTGGACGCTGTCAAAGACCGTGTGAAACGCGTGCGGATTCAAGCCGCGAATATCCTGCCAGCGGACTTTCATGTGCGGGGCGCATTGCGAATCAAAGTCGACGGAGCGAATGCGCTTGCCGCGGTGGCCGATCTGGATGACCGACTCGTCGGCGAACTCGCGGAGACCTGGCATGCGGACGTGTCGATTGAGGATTTGAACCTCGAAGACATCTTCCTGGAGCTGCATCATGCCGACCGCTGAATTGTCTTCGTTATCCGTGACCACGCGTTTCGGGAAACGCCTGTCCGCCGTGTGGCTGACGTATCGGACGCGGCCGCTGGCGTGGTTGATGTTACTGATCTATCTCGTCGCCGGCGGGGCGGCCGTGTACCAGTTGCACGATCCACGGCCCCCCTTCGAAATTTGGGAAGCGGGGGCAATTAATCAAAAAGATAAATCCGATTTCCGTCTTCAACGAATTGATTGGGGCAGGCAGCGCCGCCTGGCGGTTACGCCGCGCGTCCCTAATCCCGAGCCGAAACTCCGGTTCGCGACACCGGATGTCCAAAAAGCGTTCAATCAAGGAAAGAAGCCGGTCCCCCCCGAGAAAGCAAGGACCATCGAGATCTACAGCGAAGAGGACATCCCGGCCGATTTCTGGGAACCCGGGCGTTACCCCCGCGTGGAAACTGTGATCGTCTGGGGATCGCCGTTGACCGGCGCGACGCTCCGAAAACTCATCCAGACGCATCCCCTCAAGGCGCTTTCGATCCGCATCGCCCACACGACGACCGCGGATGACCTCCGTTCGCTGGCGGATGCGGATCACCTGGAGCTTCTGCAACTCGATGCCATCCGCGTCATGTTGGAGCCGGGGGCACTCTCCTGGCCGAAGAATCTGCGGACCCTGTCGGTCACCGCGTACGCACCGTTGCCGATCGAGCGCATCCAAGAATGGCGAGCGCTGCCCCGATTGGAATCGTTGATCTTGAATGTTCCGTCCACGGAGCAAGCTTCGTTGCTCGCGCCGGAGATCGTTGCCGAACTGGAACAATTTCCCCAGCGACCGACGTTGTATCTCGATGTTCCCGAGGGCAGTGACGGGCAATGGGCGGTGGCGGCACAGTCCCATTTTCGGCGGCTCGCCGTTCGGCCAGGCCATGTACTGAAATCGCGAACGGCCGCCGCCTGCTATGCGTTCGGTCTGGTTTTGATTCCGTTGGGGTTCAGCGTGCTGCAACTGACCGGGCAGGGACTCCAGCCGTGGTCCCAGTTCGCTCCGGGCGCAGCGCAACCGCATCAATGGCTTGCAGCTCTGTTGTGGGCATCAGCGGGAACCATTAGCACCGGCTTCGCGTCTTATCACGGCGTTGCCTGGCCAACAGCACTGGCAATTCCAATGAGCGGGGTGTTGTCGTACACCGCGTGCGGTTGGCTGCTCCGTCATGATCGCAGTGTCGGACTCGTGGGGTTGGTTCACCCAGTGATGGCGTACGCTCCCCTCTACTTTCTTTCATTCGTGTTTGTGGGAGGGTTGGGACTGTTCGGATTCTACCCCACGTGGGGAGGAGAACTCGACTGGTTTCTGCGTGGACGATATCCGGCGCTCGCCTTCGCAATCATTCTCATAGGCATTTGGACTGGGCGACGACTGCTCTTCACGCTCTTCAGCGTTCGACGTATCGCCGAGGAAGCGGGGACGGCCACCGCTCCTTTATCGATGTTCGACTTCGTCGGCTGGGCCCGCATCACGCAACCGTTTGCGGCCAAACAGTTGAAAGGCCAAGCGAATTGGAATCCTCTGCAACGGAACAGGGAATGGCGAATCGAGGCCACGCTCAATGCCGGGCCGGCGCTCACTCGCGCTCAGCGGGTTTCCGTGTGGTTGTGCGGGCTACCTATGCATCCTTTTGACTACAGCAGTTTCTTTGTCGCCATCCTCATTGGCCAGTCCGTTGTGTTTTTCGGAGTGAGACAATTCAGCTTCGAGTTTGAACTCCCTCGCCCCGCATTGACGGGAGCCTTCATTCAGATCCTGATGATGTTCCTCTTCGTGCCGATGGGCCTGATATGGTCTCGGCGGCGGTGGATGGCGCACGAAATGTTGTTCCCGATTTCCCGGCGTGATTGGATGCTCGATGGGTTCGTTGCACAGATGTGGCTGTATACACCGATCCCGTTCGTGCTGGCGACTCTGGCACTGACGGACGCGATTCTCGGTGGCGTGGTTTCACCGGCACCCATGGAAGTCGCCACCAGCCTAGTGGGGTTAGTGTATGCGATCATCGCGTCGTGGGCGGTGAGCCTGCTGGTGGTGACGTGGTCACCGCAGCGGTTGATGTGGACCATTGCCGCGCTGGTGGGTTTGCCGTTCGTCTGTGTCCCGCTGTTTCTGCTCATTGGCTGGCTCGTCGGGAACGAGAACACCACGGCGTTCGATGCGTTCCTGACAGCGCCCGCCACCATCACCGTCGCCGTGATTGTCGCCCTAACGGCGTTAATGGGATTGATCGCCTGGGCACGGCGCAGTTGGCAGACATTGGAAGTCGGCCGCGTGAATTGATTTGGCCTTTTCATACAGTCCCGCCCACATCCTCGCAGAGCTTGCCAACTCGCGATCTTTCGTCTTCGTCAAAACCGGTCAACTCGAAACCGGATTTCCCTCCGCGAATGCATCCCTGTCCGAAGGTCTGCGAATTCGCATGCTAGAGTTGCTCGTCAGGTTGCACGCAGGCTCCATTCGCTGCGCGGCGACTGGATCGGTTGGTACCGATTCTGACGTGAGTAACGCTCGCAGCCTCGAATTTCAAAGGGCCCGGCCGATGGGGTTCCTCAAGAAGTTTTTCAAGAACACCTACCGCGACGGCGATGCCAAGCGGGGAAGCAGCAGCTTCGACAATCTGCCCGAAGACGCGCTGGAATCCCACCTGAAAATCGCGCGGTACGGCAGTTTCACGCTCACCGATGCCGTCCGTCCTTCCTACGATTTGCAGGTCGTCCCGCGAGCCGGCTACCGACACGATCACTATCAGGACCGCGAATCGGGGATCAAGATTCCGGTGCTGATGGCAGCAGCCAGCCGTGAAAAAGTGCTCGATCTGTTTTTCGATCTGCTCGACCCATTGGGCGAAGTGGTCGACGTGGTGCTGGAAACCAGTCACGAACGTCAAGGCGGACATGAGGATCTTTACCGCGAAGAGATCGATCTCCCGATTTTGAAGAGCATTCTGTACGACTTTGAGGACGTGCTGCTGAATGACGGTTGCACCGGATTGGCGGTCCTCAACCCCAATATCCCGCGGGAAGTGCAGTTTGACGAGCACAAGTTGCTGATCCTCTACGGTCACGAGCTCGTTGACTTCGAAGATGTGTTGGACGACTACGGCCTGCCGTGTCAGGAAGAATTGAAGTTCATCACCGAAGCAGAACACGTGCATTCGTCCAGCGAAGAATTCACCCGCCGCTTTGAACAACTGCGGTATGCGCTGGGTATCGACGAAGATTGAGATTTTTTACGAGCCCGAAGCGCGAGCGCCGGGTTCTTCTCTGCGAAGTCGCGTAATTAGCGGAGACCCGGCGCTTGCGCTTCGGGCTGGTTACGACCGGAATTTGAGGGCTGTCCGATGCGAGTCATGGGCTTGCTGTTTGCCGCGGCTTGTGGTGCGGGCGGTGCGATTTATGTGATGCAGGCCGGGTTGCCGACCGTTCCGCTGACCTGGGCGGAAATGGGGCCGAGTGCCAGTGTCTCCGTCGAAGGCGAGCAATCCGAAATTGCGGGTTGGGACGGCACTCCGCAATCGTTACCGGTCGATGACGGTCGCGATCATCGGCCAATCACCACGCCGGGATTGTCTCAACGCATAGCACCCACGCAAGGGATGTGGAACGCGCTCTCCCGTTGGAATCTCACGAGCAATCAGGACGGTCACGGCGATATTGCTGCGCGGACGATCTCGAACCGCACGGCAAAACCGACGACAAATACCCGCACGGTGGGGGCGTGGACAGTCATCGGTCAAAGCGCTCAGGGCCAGGCGATGCATGTCCGCCGCATTGGTGTCGGCGAAAAGTGTACGCTCATCGTTGCCGGGATGGATGGCGAAGACCGCATCGCCGTCAACTGGATCGACAGTCTCGCCAAACGGCTCGACGAAGAACCGGACTCGTTCCGCGATCATCAACTGATTCTCTTGCGGGCAGTCAATCCCGACGGGCTCATTGCCAAGCGTCCCGAGAATGCCCGCGGCGTGGCCATCAATCGCAACTTTCCAACGGGCAATTATCGCCCCGGCGGCAATCCGTCAGCAGGAAAAGGCCCCGCCAGCGAACCGGAAACGCGGGCGGTGATGCAACTGCTCTACGATCTGCGACCGCAACGCGTCGTGCATGTGGTTTCAACGCCCCGCCGTTCGATTGCCGAATGCAACGGCGTGGCCACGGAAGCCAATGCGTCACTCTCGACAATTCGCAGCCTGACGGTCGCGGACTTCGATGCGAAAGATCACCCCGGATCACTCGAAGATTTCGTGACCAGCGTGCTCGGGTCCGAGATGGTGACGTTGCGACTGGCCATCAATGACGATTGGCGTGCCGCAGCAGTCGCCCACTTCCCGACATTGGTCGCCGCCAGCGTACCGCAACTCCATCGTGGCGGGCTGACCGCAACGATAAATGACGAACCGGAGACCGATCCCACACCGTTCCGTGTCGAACCGCAGGAAGGCCCGAAGCTGGAGTTCGACTCCGACAGCGCCGCAGCAAACACGAACAAGCTGACGGGGATCCTCAAGCGTCCGAAGCGCACAGGATTTGAGGAACTTCCCCCGCCGCGCGGTCGCTGAGTTCGCCTTGCCGCTTTGCGGAATCCCAGCGCCGGCGATCTTCTCCTCACGCTTCCGCATTCCATTCCGCAAAAAACTGCTGTAGATAATTTTCTAAAAAGCGATGCCGTTCTTCCGCCAGCCGCTTGCCCGTCGGCGTTTGCATCCGGTCTTTGAGCAGCAGCAATTTTTCGTAGAAGTGATTGATCGTCGGCCCGCCCTTCGATTTGTACGCCGCGAACGTCGCATGCAGTTCGGGCGGGTGTTCGGGATCATAAATCGCCCGGCCGAAGTGACCGCCGAACGCAAACGCGCGGGCAATCCCCATCGCCCCGATGGCATCCAACCGGTCGGCGTCCTGCACGCAGCGGCCTTCCAACGTCGGCATGTCTGTGTTCACACCGGCCCCTTTGTAGGATAGTCCGGCAATGATCGCACAGACGTGTTCGGTCACCTCCGCGGCGACGCCGTGTTGTTCTAACCAGGCCTTCGCCGTGCGCGGTCCTACGGTTTCGTCGCCGTCGTGAAACTTCCAATCGGCGATGTCGTGCAACAACGCTGCCAGTTCGGTAACGAAAATGTCGGCCCCTTCGGCGTGCGCTAAACGGCAAGCGTTCCGGCGGACACGATCGATGTGCCACCAGTCATGTCCGGAGCTATCTCCGGATAACGTCTGTCGCACATACGCCGCGGTAGCGGAGAGGAGTGATTCGGAATTCATCATGAGTCCAATCCATACGAGCCCGAAGCGCGAGCGCCGGGTTTTTTCTGCTTAGACGTGGCGAACAGAAGAAACCCGGCGCTGGCGCTTCGGGCTCGTGTGCGGGGTTACTTCATCGGGAATAATTTGTCGATCATCGCTCGCAGTTCGGCTTCCGGATACAGCACCCAACTGAACTCGCGGCGCTGCAGAACACGATTGGCGGCCAATCGCGCCATCGCGATGTCGAGTTCACCGTGAAGTCGCCGTAAGACGGGTTCGGCGAGTTGACCGAGCTGACGGCGAATCTCGCGCAAGCGCTGATCGCGGCGGTGATTCTCGGCTCGACGTTGCCGAGTGGTGAGAGATGGATCCATTGAATTCGTGGTCGCCAGCCAACGTTGTTTCTCGGCGACGAGAGACAGTACGGCATCCGGCCACGCACCGTCCCAATGCCGTTCGGGGTTGTGCAGCGCATCGCTCAAGTCATGCCGTCGTGCTCCGACGGTTTTCATGGTTTCCGGAAAGGGTTCCCCCAACGGCAGATGAATCGTGGCCGACACGGTGGCGAATTCCGGTGGTAAACAGCCCCAGAAACGTCCGATGAGAGCATCGGTCATTTCGTCATACTTGGCCCCACCGAGACCGTGGATGAACACGTCGGCCAGCAACATCCGGGCGGCCCATGTGGTCGTCAAAGCACGCGTGCGCAGTCGCCAACCCTGTTGCGTCCACTGTTGTAGCACGGCCACTGCGTCGGTCGCCGATCGCGATTCATCGAGTGGCAGCGCTCCCACCGTGCGGCGGCTATCTCGCAGTTGCAGTTCCGCACCGACTTGCCGAACGAACAGCCGATCACGACGTGGATCACCCGCCTGCCAGATCCAGAACGGGGCTTCAAACCAGTCGTCCTGTTGTGCCAGATCGGGAACGGGATGCGCCCGGCTGCGAACACGATTGGCGATTCGATATTCCCGCACGACGCTGTTGTAGATGCCCGCTAATCGTCGATGATGGGCCAGCAGATGTGCCATAAACCACAACGGCGCGGGTTGCGTCCACCAGCGCGACATCGGCAGTTCCAGCGTCCCGGCACCCCATCGGCGCTCCGTCGCCGCGCGGACTGCTGTGAAGGCATCGACCAGCCGGCCGGTGCATCGCGCCTGTTGCACCGCGGTGAGCCAGACATCCGCAATCAACGGACGATAACCCCACGACGCCAGTCCTTCAGTCACTCGACGGCCGACACTTTTGAAGATGTCGGCATCGGCAATCGCGGCTTCTTCCCACGGCGAGCGTAGATGCGGGCCATCGAAATCGATGCTGGTTAATGCCGGTGTATCACGCGTCCCAACGGGGATCTTGATCGAGGTCGAATTGAGCGTGTCTTGATCAACGATGAGTTGTAAGGGTACCCCGCTGGTGTGTTGTGCGAGACGTGCCACCGCGAAGTTCTTCGCCCAGACGCCGGTGTGAAACAACTCCGGTTGATGTCCGCCGACAATCAGCGGCCCGTTCATCGACCCAGGTGGAGGCGGCAACTGCAACACGCTGGTCGTGTATTCGATTGCGGTCTGCAGGGCTTCGTCTTGGGCCTGCTGTCGCAACGTTGAGAGGGACTTCCCCTGGACATCGATCGCGCTGGCAGCCGCAAAGCGCTGCTGGTTATGCGGGATGATTGAGGACAGTTCCTCCCACGCGGGCGCAATGAGAGCCGAACCGTTTTCGCGCGGTACGCGCCATGTCCGCCGGATCAATGTGCCCGGCGCGATCTCGGTGGGGGAAGCTGTCGCCGCCGTCGTCATCAGGTTGCCACGGGGGCAGCCTCGTCGGCTACGTCACAGGGGAAATGCATCGCCGCGATTTCTTTGTGGAGCACGTCGTAATAGTGCAGCAACCGTCGCTGCGCGTTGTCGAGCGAGCCGCCGAACGAACGCTCCTCATCAAGATACACGAGCGGCACCGGAAATTCCTTGATGCGCCACTTCCACCGCGCGGCCTGCACCCATAGTTGCAGCGGCATCGCATAACCGAGGTCGGTAATCTTTAACTGTGCCAACGCCTGCACACGATACGCTTTGAACCCGCAGAAGGCATCCGTCAGTCCCCATTTGAACCGGCGGTTCAGCCAATCGGTGATCTCTCGATTGATCCTGCGGCGCTGTTCGGGAGGAGCACTGTCGCCCGAGAACGTCTGCAAGTATCGGCTGCCGGAAATCATGTCATACGGAGTGGCATTCTGTGGAAACACGGCAGCGACGAGTTCCGGGATCAGTTTCGGTTCGTGTTGCCCGTCACAGTCGATGGTCACAAGGATATCGTACTCGTTTTCCAGGGCGTACTCGAAAGCCGTTCGCAAGGCCGCGCCGTAACCCTGGTTGACTTCGTGAGTCAGCGTCCGCACATCCAGGCGTCGAGCCAGCAATTTCGGCGTGCCATCCGAGGATCCGTCGTCGACGACAATGATGTCTTCGCTGTAGCGCTGCACGACATCGAGAACTGGACCGACATGCCGCTCTTCGTTAAAGACGGGCAAAGCCGTCAGAACTCGGGGGGTCTGCATAGGGCGTTCCACGGGGGTGCGGAGCGGCTCACCCAAGCTCAGGGGAGATTCCGTCGCCTCATTCTAGACACCCGTCCTTTATGGTCAACCCGCCCTGAGCAATTGACCAGAGTCCTCGCGCCTATGACAAGCTGGCGAATGACGCCGTTATTTCTTTGGCCGCTGCCGATTCGGTGCATTGCCGCTCGGCACCCAGAGTACGTTGGCACTTTGATCCGACAGTTCGCGGATTGATTCCACGGTCGGCGGTTGTTTGGAAACCGACTTTCGTGACGGCGTGCGGTACTGCGGGACGTAATCGTCTTCGGTGGTCTTTGCGGCCCGTCGCCAGAACCAGCCCCACGCCAGATGTTCCTTGTCAGGCTTGGTACGAATCGCGAAGAGAAACAGCACGATTCCAACGAACATCGACGACCACACGGCCCAATCGACCCATGTCGCCCGTTCGGCAGTGGTCAGAACGATAAAGGCCGTGGCCACTGCGCCGCTGAAGACGACCAATGCCGTGGCCAAGAGCGCCACCGCCGTGCGTCCACCATCGGGATTGCGTCGAATCACCATCCGCCGGGCTCCTGTCGTTTCAACTTCATATCATAATCAATTCCGTCAGAGCCGCGACCGTCAAGGAGCGCGTTCTTCAAATTCGACAACACGTCGAGGGAATGTAAGAACTCGCTCCCTGACGGTCGCGGCTCTGACGGAGAACACCACTTGTTCGGTTGCATCTGCCCGGTAATGTCGCGACGATCACACCACGATATTCGGGGTGAGATTCATTGAGGAACGCTATGTTCGATGTCACGAAACTGCTCGCGGATCTGGTTCGCATCCCCAGCGTCAATCCGATGGGACGCGACGTGAGCGGACCGGAGTATTTTGAAGCTCGCGTGAGTGATTTTCTGTGCGAGCAATTGAAAACGCTCGGTGTGCCGTGGGAACGGATCGAGATCGCCCCCGGTCGCGCGAATATTCTCGCCCGCTATGAGGGGACGCCCGGAGCCCCGGTGATTCTGCTCGATGCCCATCAAGACACGGTTCCGACTGACGGCATGGTGATTCCGCCGTTTGAACCGACCATCGAGAATGGCCGCATGTATGGCCGTGGAAGTTGCGATGTCAAAGCGGGTGTGGCTTCGATGCTCACCGCGTTCGCGCGGCTGGTGTCCGAACGTCCGGCGAAGTGCCCCACGGTGGTCGTGTCTTTCACCTGCGACGAAGAGGCCACGAGCCTCGGCATCAATCATCTCACAGGCTCATGGGCCGCGGCGAACAATCCGTACAAGCTGTTACCTCACGCACCGACGATGTCCGTGGTCGCCGAGCCGACGATGTTGGATGTGGTGGTCGCACACCGTGGGGCAGTGCGCTGGAAGATCTCGACCGCCGGGCGAGCGTGTCACAGTTCGCGACCATCGGAAGGGATTAATGCCATCTACCGCATGGCGAAAGTCGTGCAGGAGCTGGAGAAGTACGCCATGTGGTTACCGACTTCACGGCCTGCTCATCCGCTGTGCGGACCGGCGACATTGAGCGTGGGCCTCATCGCCGGGGGCAGCAGTCCGAATATCGTTCCCGACCGTTGTACCATCGACATTGACCGCCGTGTGATTCCAAATGAAGACCGGGCCGCAGTCATTCCGGAAGTCATCGCCACGTTAAAGAAGGCGTGCGATTTTCCGATCGAACACGACGCGCCATTCGTCAATAGTCCGCCGCTGGGTGACGATGCGAATCATCCGCTCGCGGATCAACTACTGGCGGCGATCCATCCCATCGTCGGGACGAAAACAAAGCTCGGAGTCCCATACGGTACCCATGCCTCGCGCGTGGCATTGGCCGGTGTCCCCGCGGTGGTCTTCGGTCCCGGAGACATCGCCCAGGCGCACACGAAAGATGAATGGATCGAGTTGGATCAGGTGAAGACGGCGGTCGATTGTTACTACCGGTTCTGTCTCGACACCGTGAGAAGCTGATCGCACTTTCGGGACGAGAGCGAGATTGCTCTCATCCCGAAAGTGCCTCCGGAACTAATCACGACGGGTGGCCGGGGCTGGAGCGTCTTCGCGAAGCCCCGGAGAATAGCGCTGTCCGTTCCGGGGCTTCCCTTCGGTCCAGCCCCGGCCACCCCCGACTCTAATAGCGGAGTGTGCTCATCAGATAGATCTGTTCGGCGGTACCGCGCGGGGCGGTGTTACCGACGTAGTCGCCGTACCAGAACCAGTAGTAGCCGGCTTCAAAGCTCCAATTGGTGGTCATCGCGAACGTGCAGGTGATGTCAAATTCCTGACCGACATCGGCCCCGTTGTTGGGCGTGCCGACACCGACTCCGGCGACGTTGTAGAGGACATCCTGCTGGTTGGCGAGCGAGAACCAGTGGTGCGCGAACTGTGCCGTCATTTTCTGATGTGGCTTGACTGTGAAGCGGTAGTTCACGTCCTGAATGTTCTGCCGGGCAATATTATCGATCAACCCGAGATAGGCATGGACCAGACCGTAGTGCTGGAAGAACGTGTTGTTCTGCCCATCAGCCGGATCCTGATCACCGGACGCCCAGTCGTAGAAAATCCACAGATTCGGTTCCCACGGAGCCGTCTTCCAGGTGTGACCAACACCGCCAGTGAAATACCCGGCTTGAACTGAAGCCCGCTGCGAAGCGAGATTGGTTAACGAACTACGGTCGTTGCCGAACTGGTATCCGCCTTCGATTTCCGCGTGCCAGATTCGTTCGCCTTCACATACCGGATGATTTCCCAACCAGCGCGTGCCGAGTGTGTAACGGTCCCCCTGCGGATAGTTCGCCTGTGTCAGATCGCTGTGGCTCCAGAGACCGAAGAAGTCGATGGTGTGGTCTTTGATCCCTTTGTAGGTGAAGTAGCTTCCGCCGAAGAGGACGTTTCGATTACGGAAGTCGGGCGTGTTGTCGTACCGCGCCAACGGTTGATCCTGCGGCGACGCGGTGTTGACCGGGTTTACCAGCCAGGCGTCGTAATCCCAAGCCTCGTTCTTCGTGAAGAGTTTGAAGCCTTCGAAGTTCCGACGGGTATTGGCCCAGTCGAGCGGCGAAATCAACCGCTGATTGCCGTAGAATAATTCCTGCCGACCAACGCGGAACCAGACGGGTTTGTCCTGGACTTCGCCGACTTTCACGTCGAGCAGATAGTTCTGCAGATCCCACCGGTTCTTGTCGATGCCGATGAGCGGGAGATCATTGTTGAAGGTCGAGGCGTCAATCATTTCGACATAAGCACGGAGATAATCCGATTGCTTGATGTCGACGTACTGTCGCCAGCGCCATTGCTGGTAGTCGCTGTGTCCCGGTCCACCCGGTCGCAAGCGGTTGGTTTCATCAAGGTAGCGGAACCGAATCTCACCGCCGTAGGAAATGCGGAGTTGTTCGAGTGCGTCGAGATCGAGCAGATCGGTGGCCGGGATGTCCTTCAGTTCATCACCGAGGAAATGCGGCGCGTTGGGCTGCTTCTTGTAGCTGAAGTCGTTGTCGAAGAACATCGGCTTCCACGGCTGCGGTGGCGGCTTGGGGGCTGCCGGTTTTGCCGCAGGCACGGCCGGGGGAGCCGGAGTGGGATACGTCTGTGTGAAGATCCCCTCCGCGGCGATGTCGAATGCCGGTGTCGGCGGAATCACCGCCTCCGCAGCGGCGGGGACGATATCATTCGCGGCATTGCCGGCGGGCAACGTGAGCGGTGGAGGAAGATCTTCCCCCATCGCCGAAGCCGCGAGACAGAACGTCAGCCCGCAGGACTGACCCCAGCACTTCCAATTGAAATACATCCTTGTCCCCTGTCTTCCGTCAAAGAATGGCGACGGTACATCGCTGATGATGGCCGTTGCCCTGCGGAGAGACGGAAGGCGAGAGCGACTTCCATTTCCGTAAGTCCTATCGGCGTAAACCGGGATTGGGTTTACTGCCGAAGAACCAACAAAGTCGCATGACGGAGGTAACCACCCTCAATGGGCATGAGACAAGGTGGGATTGTATGGGTTAGCGAATCTCTTCGGCCGACCAGTATCGAAGACACCGGTGCGGCATGATTCATGCGATAACTCATTTCCAGTGCAGGCATTGCGAGGATTGTTGCCGGTAACATCCGTTCCGGAACGCTAATGCGGGCGTCGTCGCGTTCGGTTTTCCGAAAAGATATTGAACTCGGTGACCAGTCGAATCAATTCCGCGAGCGAATGCACTTGGAGCTTGCGCATAATCGAGGCCCGTCGCATCTCAACCGCTCGCTCGGTGATGTCGAACTTCACGGCGATCGCTTTATTGGGTGCCCCGTCCATAATCTGCGTCAACGCTTCCTGTTCTTTGTCGGTGAGCGTCGCCAGTCGTCGTTGAATGTCGTTGAACCGGGCTTCTTCTTCGCAACGAACGCGGTCCTCCACCAGCGCTCGTTGTACGCGTTCCAGCATGGTTTGTGCATGGAATGGCTTCTCGACAAATTCGACCGCTCCCGATTTCAACGCGCGGATCGCCATCGGCACATCTGCATAGGCGGTCATGAAAATGACCGGCAGCGACGACCCTTCCGCGACCAGCCGTTCGTACAATTCCAGGCCACTCATGTCCGGCATACGGACATCGCAAACGAGGCAGCTCGGCGTTCCCCGCTGGTAGGCGGCGAAAAACTCGTGGGCCGAAGCATAGACGGCGGTCTCCAAGCCCACCGAGCGCATCAGGTACGCCAGCGAGTCGCGCATGTCGGCGTCGTCGTCGACGATAAACACGATTGAGGAATCGTTACCAGCGGTCGTCACAATGGACTTTCTCGTTCGTGAGGAGATGGGATCGTGCGGGGACGGGAATCGAAGTGAATCAAGGCACTGCTGAACTCATGGGGAACTTACCCGGGAGGACACAACGGCCGATACAATCTGTTGCGGGGCGCGGGCGCGAATCGCCTCACCATCGACCGGCAATCGACAGAGAAACGTTGAACCGCCATCGCGATTGGGCTCTACGACGATCGTTCCTCCATGGGCCTCCACGATGCCGCGAACAATGGCCAATCCCATGCCGGTTCCTTCTTTGCGGGTCGTGAAAAACGGTTCAAAGATGCGCTCCCGCAGATGGGATTCAATCCCGCTGCCGGTATCGTGTACGGCGATTTCCACGCTGCCATCATCGGTCAATTGCGTTTGAATGAACAATCGACGGCGGAATTCTGACGTATCCTCCAATGCCGCAAAGGCATTCTGAATCAGGTTTGCCAGGACTTGCTGAATCTGAATGGCATCAACGGCAATGGCCGGCAACTCGGGAGATAACTCCAGCCGGACTTCGATGCCACGCCGCCGGGCTTCAATCGAACATAATTGTTCGATGTCGGAGACCAGGTCATTGATCTGCGTGGGGACAATATCCTGAGGTTGCGGACGCGAAAAACTCCGGGCGCGACGGATGATTTCGCCACCGCGCAACGCGGCGCGTAGAATCCGCTGCAACGGTTCCCGCAACTCTGGTGACACGGTGGGATCTGCAGCAAGCGTGGCCAGACACCCCTCGGCATAGTTGGCAATGGCTCCCAACGGCTGGTTGATTTCGTGGGCCAGCCCGGTCGCCAGTTCACCCATCGACTTCAAGCGATCGGCGTGCGCGAGCTGCTCGGCCAGTTCCCGATTCCGTTGTTCCGCCTCCCGCCGGGCGGTGATGTCGGTCACCACCAGCAGAAAGCCTTGTGGACCGCCGTTCGGGTCACTCAAAAGTTGCGACGAGATGATCGTCTCGATGGAGCGGCCGTCGCGATGTTTCAAGGTGATTTCTGAAGGGGCATTGTCGCCGGCGATTCGCTGCCCCAGTTCGTCATACCGTCGGCGATCGCCATCGGCAACATAGAGTGCGGCCGGGGCGCCGGTCAGTTCCGTCACCGAATAGCCCACCATTTCACAGAACCGCTGGTTGGCGAACAGGACGCGCTCCTGCGGATCATGCACGACCAGCCCATCGCTCATGGATTCCACCAGTCGCTGGTACTGCGCTTCCGATTGTTCAAATTCCCGTCCGACCCCGCGGACCGCCGGCCGAACAACGACGAATTGAACGACGAGCAGCGTGCCGAGAATCGCGACCATCACGACGAAACTGAGCGTTTGTAACTGCGCGATGTGCTGGCGGGCTTCGGCTTCATATTGACCGACAATGGCATGCATCCGCGTGAGGAATTCCACTTCATGCACGAGAATGCGCTCGATGGCGGAGGCGCGAGTCGGCGAGGTTTCTTCCAGCGCATGGATGTCGCGGCTGGCGGAGAGGAGATCCTCGACTGCGCCCACAATCGCCGTGAAATGGAGTTCGAGATCGGCGAAGGCCGCGGCGATTTGTGGCGGGTTCGTCCCCGGCAAGCGGAGTTCCGCATCGCCGTACTGCAATCCCCGATGCGATTGCGACCATTCCTGCAGGATTTCCCGCAATTCGGCGCGACGGGCTTCCCGTACGGTCGGATCGCCCGCGGCCTCCAATGCCAGGGCGGCTTTCGACAGCTTCTGACTCAACATCCGTTGGCGACCGGCAATGTTGATTACCGGGGCATCCGACGTGAGCTGGCTCAACGCCGGCTGAAGCAGGACTTGATGGAAGACAATCAAAGCCGCAATCAACCCCAGAGCGCACCAGTACCGGCGATTCAACGGAATCGCGGGATTCTCATGCGCGGTTCCCGCCGTCGCCAAAGGCAAGTCGGGAGCGGGGTGAGGGGGAGTTGTCACAATCGCCGTCCGGGTAAATACAAAAACGCCTTACCACCAGTTTGAAATTCAAACCGGTGATGACGATTCTGCGCCAGACGGGACAACAAGTGAAGACCGGCATCACGGATGGGAGAGCGACACCAACAGCAATCATGATGCAAACCTCGTTCCCGTGAGCCAATTGATGATGCCGTTCATTGAGCCCCGATGACCTTCAACCGGAGGTTCCTCGTGAAACTATCGCTGGAATCACTTTCCATTGCGGATGATCACGGGCTCAATGAGAACCCGCATAATCCGATTCGGGACGACCGCGATCGGGCAATTGTGCCTGAAGTCTGTGCAACGTCCCCGTGAACGAGCTTCTCGACTCAGTACCAACGGATACCAAAAGTGCCATACGACGCTGTTTCCGTAGGAATTGACCATGGGGTTGTCCGCATCAGCAACTTCGGGTCTCCGAAGTTTCACGCCGTTTGCTACGCCGCGGCCCCGATCACGGCGTGATCGTTGCGTGGTGAACCACATCAGCGACAACGGGACACCGGGTGAACATCCGCAGCCAGGGCGGGGAGAGCGAGGCCGATCAGATGATTCGCGAACGGAACCCCACAGAACAACGCACGGTCGTGGTCATTGGCAACGGGATGGTCGGCCATCGCTTTTGCGAACGGCTGATCGAGCGGGATACCGAAGGCCAATACCGGATCGTTACGTTCTGCGAAGAACCCCGTGCGGCCTACGATCGCGTAGGTTTGAGCAAGTACTTCACGCATCGCGATGCCCAGCAGTTGATGATCGCCGATCCCGAGTGGTATGCCCGCTGCGGGATTGAACTGCACATCGGCGACAAAGCGGTTTCGATCGACCGATTGCAACGAACGGTGAAGTCGGCGCAGGGACGCACGATTCCGTACGACGTGCTGGTGCTCGCGACGGGGTCGTCGCCGTTCGTGCCACCGACTCCGGGAATCGATCAAGCCGGTGTGTTCGTCTACCGCACGATTGAAGACCTCGACCGCATGCTGGACTACGGCAGCCGGTCGAAGCGTGCGGCGGTCATTGGCGGAGGATTGCTCGGTCTGGAAGCGGCTAAAGCCGTGCTCGATATGGGCCTGGAAACTCACGTCATTGAGTTCGCACCACGGCTGATGCCGCGCCAGTTGGATGAACGCGGATCGCAAATCCTCGTCAACAAAATCGAACAACTCGGTGCGAAGGTTCATCTCAACACGGCGACGAAACAAGTCCTTGGTGACGGTGCTGTTTCCGGGCTGCTGTTCAACAACGACACGCAGCTCGATGTTGAAATGGTCGTGGTTTCCGCGGGGATTCGCCCCCGTGATGAACTGGCGAAGGCCTGCGAACTCGATGTCGGTCCCCGCGGCGGCGTCATGGTCAACGACGCCCTGCAATGCAGCGATGCCCATATCTACGCGATTGGGGAAGTCGCGTTGCATCGCGGGATGATCTATGGTCTCGTCGCTCCCGGCTACGAAATGGCCGACATTCTCGCCACAAACCTCACCGGTGGCAGCCGCACCTTCACCGGCGCGGATCTGTCGACGAAACTCAAGTTGATGGGGGTCGATGTCGCCTCTTTCGGTGAGTACGAGGCCGACATCAGCGTGGCGAAATCGCTGACGTTCGAGGATCCCATTGCCGGTGTCTACAAGAGGCTGCTGGTGACCTCCGATGGGCGGCATCTTCTCGGCGGCATGCTCGTCGGTGATGCCAATGACTTCACCAAACTCCTGTCATTAACTCGCAGTGGTAAGCCACTTCCTGGTCCCGCCCACGAACTGATTCTCGGCGTGAAATCCGAAGACGCCGCGGGTGACCTCGCTGACGATTGTCAGGTCTGTTCCTGCAATAACGTCACGAAGGCCGATATCTGCACGGCGGTCGCCGGTGGTGCCGCGACACTTGGTGCTCTCAAGACCTGCACGCGGGCCGGAACCGGTTGCGGTGGCTGCATCCCGTTGGTAACGGACCTGCTGAACGCCGAACTGGCCAAGTCCGGAAAGACGATCGATCGCTCGCTGTGCGAACATTTTCCCTATTCGCGGCCGGAACTCTTTCAGATCGTCAAGGTTAAGGAGTACCGCAGCTTTGCCGCGGTTCTCGCGGGTCATGGACGCGGACATGGTTGTGAAATCTGCAAGCCGGCGGTGGCGTCGATTCTCGCCAGCTTGTGGAACGAGCCGATTCTCGAAGGGGATCGCGACACACTTCAAGACACCAACGATCGCTTCCTCGCCAACATTCAACGCGGTGGCCTGTACTCCGTTGTCCCACGCGTCCCGGGGGGTGAAATCACGCCGGACAAACTCATCACGCTCGGCGTTGTCGCGAAGAAGTTCGGTCTCTATACGAAGATTACCGGGGGGCAACGGGTCGATTTGTTTGGTGCTCCCGTCCATGAGTTGCCCGCCATTTGGGAAGATCTCGTCGCCGCCGGGTTTGAGAGCGGTCACGCTTACGGCAAGGCGTTGCGAACGGTGAAAAGCTGCGTCGGCACGACGTGGTGTCGCTATGGCGTGGGTGATTCCGTTGGCTTCGCGATCCGCATCGAGAACCGTTACAAGGGTCTGCGTTCGCCACACAAATTGAAGTCGGCGGTGTCAGGATGCACGCGGGAATGTGCCGAAGCGCAGAGTAAAGACTTCGGCCTCATCGCGACCGAAAAGGGCTACAACCTGTACGTCTGCGGCAACGGCGGGACCAAGCCCCGGCATGCTGATCTCCTCGCGGGCGATCTCGATGAAGACACTTGCATCCGGTACATCGACCGTTTCCTGATGTACTACGTGACGACCGCCGATCGGTTGATGCGAACTTCTGTCTGGTTGGAAAAGATGGAAGGCGGCATCCAATACCTGCGCTCGGTGATCATCGACGACCGGCTCGGCATTGCGGATGAGTTGGAAGCGATGATGCAGCGTGTGGTCGACACCTACCATTGCGAATGGGCGGAAGTCGTCAAAGACCCCGAACGCCGCCGCTTCTTCCAGCAGTTTGTGAACACCGATGCGACGGAACCGACGATCGAAATCGTGCATGAGCGCGGCCAACCCCGCCCTGCGGATTGGGCCAGCGACACCATCGCCGTGACGGAACTCACGTTGCCGAACGGCAAGCCGTACGTGGCCCCGAAGGCGGATGACCGGACCTGGGTCCGCGTCGGCAAGGTCGAGGATTTTCCTGTCGAAGGGGGTTCCGCGATCCGGTATGGCTATGCCCAACTCGCGGTTTTCCGGTTCAGCAGCCGCAACGAGTGGTACGCGACCTCAAACATGTGCCCGCACAAGCAGGAATTCGTACTCTCCCGCGGCTTGATCGGTGATGCTCAAGGTGAGCCGAAGGTCGCCTGCCCGCTGCATAAGAAGACGTTTTCGCTCCGCACGGGGGATTGCCTGAGCGGTGAACCGTATTCCATCGACACGTTCCCCGTGCGAATTGACGGCGACGACGTGATGCTGTTCCTGCCACCGCCGGGCAAGCTCGCCACGATGACGGCGATTGAACAACGGAATTGCCAGGATTCATGCTCATCGAATACGGAATGCCGTGAACTCGTCGGACTCGTCCTGTGATGCGGACACAAGCCGCGGACCTGAATTGCTGATGTCGTCATGATTGCTCCTTCCACATCACCGTTGCCGACGTTTGTCGAAGACTTGCTGCGCGAGCAGCAGGACATGACGGCGGTGGAGCGGTTTGCGCTAGAGCACGCGGAGCTTGCCTCATCTCCGACCGAGCGACGTTATCGATCACTGTTGCCCGCCACGGCTCCACAACCGGGACAGCAGTACGGCTTTGAGGTCGATCTGGATCGCTGCTCGGGTTGCAAGGCGTGTGTCACCGCCTGCCATGCGATGAACGGCCTCGATGACAATGAGACCTGGCGCGAGGTGGGCTTGCTCATCGGCGGTTCTTTTTCGCTCCCGGTTCTGCAACACGTCACGACGGCATGCCATCACTGTGTGGAACCGGGTTGTATGTCCGCGTGTCCCACACTCGCTTACGAGAAAGACCCCGTCACCGGCATCGTGAAGCATCTCGACGATCAATGCTTCGGCTGCCAATACTGCGTTTTGGCTTGTCCCTATGAAGTTCCCAAGTTTCATGCGGCGAAGGGAATTGTTCGCAAGTGCGACATGTGCTCGTCGCGGTTGAAGGCTGGCGAAGCCCCCGCGTGCGTCCAGGCCTGCCCGCATGAGGCGATTCGCATCTCGTTGGTGGACATCGCCGGGCTTCGTCGCGATGTGGCAACAAACGACTTCCTGCCGACCGCTCCGTCCGCCCGGTTCACCATCCCCACGACAAAGTATGTCACGGAACGGGCTGGAGGAACCGAACTACGATCGGGCGACGAAGATGTCGACACGCCGGAGCACAATCATGTGCCGCTGATGGTCATGCTGGTGCTGTCGCAAGTCGCGGTCGGACTGTTCATCGCCGGTGCCGTCACAACGACTTCCGCACGCATGGAACTGCTCGCGGCAGGTTGGCTGTTCGGCCTCGGGGCGATTGTGACGGCAACGGCTCACCTGGGGCGTCCCTGGTTAGCGTATCGAGCCGTGCTCGGTTGGCGGACGAGTTGGCTCAGCCGGGAAATCATCGCTTTCGGTGCATTGCAAGCCGTGGCGACGGTGGCTGTCGTCTGTGCCACCGAAGCGGAACAACTCGGCGCGGCAGCGGCCGACGGAATCGCCTGGCTGACCGTGGTGATGGGACTGACGGCCGTGTGGTGCTCGGCAATGATTTATGCCGTCACTCCACGAACGTACTGGGCATTGCCGTACACCGCGACCAAATTCTTCGGCACGACAATGCTCGTGGCGGCGCTCGCCAGCGGGCTCGTGGGTACTGGAGGCACGATGGCCTTCAGCGTCGTCTCGCTGGTGGCCTTGGTCAAACTTATCGTGGAAAGCCGACAGCGGCACGCTCCCGGAGATGATCGTTGGGCAGAGCGCTCTTCGCGATTGCTGTACGGTCCGCTGCGCGATGCCTGGATCGTGCGCTGCGGTCTCTTGATGCTCTTTGGCATTGTGGGGCCAATGCTGCTGGCGAGTGCACATCCATCATCGACAGTCGCCGGTGGTCTGATCGCCATCGGTTGTCTGGCCGCGGAATTCTGCGAACGGGCGTTGTTCTTTCGCGCCGCCGCGGCACCACGGATGCCTCGGGGGATCGCCGGATGAGCACGATCACCCCGCCCCCCACCTCGACATTCTGGGAGACCGCTCGCGAATGGCTGCATCAGCGGGATGGCGTCCTCTCGCGCGAACTGCTGCTCGAACCGAGTCGCTTCGGCCTCGGTCAATTGCCCTCGCGGCTGCAACCCGATGCGGTGGCTCAATCGACATGCGGGTTCTGCTCGACGGGTTGCAGTTTACAGATTCATCTCAAAAACGGTGAAGCAATCGGTCTGTCGCCCAGCGGTGACTATCCAGTGAATCTTGGGATGGCCTGCCCCAAGGGCTGGGAAGCATTAACCGTTCTGGATTCTTCCGAGCGGGCCACAGTGCCGCTGTTACGGAATGCTTCCGGGCAATTGACGCCGGTTGATTGGTCGACCGCCGCGCGCACCTTCGTCGACGGCGTGCGCGCGGTGCAAGCTCAGCACGGACCGGATTCGTTCGCCTTTCTTGGAACCGGGCAAATGCCGACCGAAGAACTGGCGTTCTACGGCGCTCTGGCCAAGTTCGGCTTGGGAATGGTGCACGGCGACGCGAATACGCGGCAATGCATGGCGACCTCCGCTGTGGCTTACAAACAAGCCTTTGGATTCGACGCCCCGCCGTTCACCTACGCCGATTTTGAGCAGTCCGATGTGCTGATCTTCATCGGCGCAAACCCCTGCATCGCTCATCCCATCCTTTGGGAACGGGTGATGCGGAATACGCTGCGGCCGGAAATCATCGTCATCGATCCGCGCCGCACGGAAACAGCGATGCAGGCGACCCAACACCTGGCGATCCAACCGAAAGGCGATCTCACGCTGCTGTATGGAGTGGCGAACATTCTGATCGAGCGCGGATGGATCGACCGCGACTTCCTTGAATCTCACACCGCGGGATTTGAAGAATTCGCCGATTTCGTGCGGGATTATCCGCTCGACAGAGTCGTCCGCGAGACCGGATTAACGGCCACTGAAATCGAAAAGCTGGTCGCCGCGATTCATCAAGGCAAGGCGGTTTCGATCTGGTGGACGATGGGCGTCAACCAAAGCTATCAGGGCGTACGAACCGCGCAGGCCATCATCAACCTCTGCCTGATGACCGGGAATATCGGCCGGCCGGGAACGGGTCCGAATTCGATTACCGGCCAATGCAATGCGATGGGTTCGCGGTTGTTCGGCAACACGTCCTCCATGCTGGGGGGACGGGACTTCACCGTCGCCGAGCATCGCCGCGAAGTGGCCTCCCTGCTGAAGATCGACGAAGCCTGCGTCCCTTCACGATCGAGTTGGGCCTATCCGGAGATTCTCGAGGGCGTCCGCCGCGGTGAAATCAAAGGCTTGTGGATTGTCGCGACGAATCCCTCGCATTCGTGGATTGACCAGGACGGTTTTGCCGCGCTTCGTGAGCAACTCGATTTCCTCGTCGTACAGGACATGTATGCGACTACGGAAACGGCGGCCATCGCTGATCTCGTCTTGCCGGCAGCGGGTTGGGGAGAAAAGGACGGAACGTTCATTAACTCGGAACGACGGATCGGCGTGATTCGCAAAGTGAAACGCGCACCGGGACAAGCGCTGGCCGACTTCGCCATTTTCCGGCTCCTCGCCGAAGCGGCCGATTGTGGGGCGATGTTCCGCGAATGGTCCACGCCCGAGGCCGTGTTCGCCATCCTGCAACGCCTGTCGATCGGTCGGCCGTGCGACATCAGCGGCATCAATGGATACGCCATGCTCGACCAGCAAGGGGGAATCCAATGGCCATATCCTGCGAGCTCGACGACGCCGACAACCGAACGCCGATTGTTTGCCGACCGCCGTTTCTTCACGGCCGACGAGCGTGCCAAGTTCCTCTTTGATCCCGTGCGACCCCTTCCCGAAGTGTGCGATGCGGAGTACCCGTTACTGCTCATGACCGGGCGCGGTTCCGTCGCCCAATGGCACACCGAAACGCGGACCCGGCAGTCCGCGGTATTGCGAAAATTGTCACCATCGGGGTTGGCGTTGGAGATCCATCCGGCCGATGCCGCGGCCGTTGGCATTGAGCCTCAAGACCAGGTGCTGGTGACCTCGCGACGCGGACAGATCACGGTGACGGCCTTTCTGACCGAAACCGTCGGTCGCGGTCGCGTTTTCCTGCCGATGCATGATCCTCGCGTGAACCAGTTGACCCATGCCGTGTTCGATCCCCATTCCCGACAGCCCTCGTACAAGGACTGCGCGGTTTCTGTAACGTCCGCGGATCGTGCGCCCCGATCCGCGGGTCCCGACCGACTTGCTTCTTATCCTTCAAAGGTCTTGAGATGACGGAATCCTGCTCGTATCCGATCGAATCCTTGCCGGGCGCGCCGATGACATCGAAGGTCACGCTTCCGCGTGTTCCCTATCCGCTGGACATCGACGAACTGCCACCCCTGAAACCGCCGGCCCCTGAGCCGGAATGGACGCCGGACAACATTTCCCGGCGGCGGTTCCTCGGCGCGGTGATCGGTGGTGTCGGTGCCGCCGTGACGCTCAGCGGTTGCAGCGACTCAAGCAGTTCCACCACTCCCATCGGTCAAACCCCGGTGGGCAGCATTGCCGGTGAAGGCCCCGAAGTCACCGACATCAAGTTCGGCATCATCGCGCTGACCGATTGCTCGCCGATCGTCATCGCCCATGAGAAAGGCTTCTTCAAGAAGTACGGCATCAACTCCACGGTCGCCAAACAAGCCAGTTGGGCAGCCATTCGGGATTCACTCTCCAACGGCGATATTCAAGCGACGCACATGCTGATCGGCATGCCGCTCGCATCAACGATCGGCCTGCTCGGCTCACCCAAGATGCCGATGGTGGCGCCATGGTTGCTCAATCGCAACGGGCAGGCCATCACTCTGAAAGCCGATCTGAAAGGGAAGGTCGCGGAAGATCCGAAGGCACTGAAACCCTTCGTGGATGAAGCAAAGGCCAAGGAAACGCCGATGACATTCGCGATGACGTTTCCGCCGGGGACGCATGCGATGTGGATGCGGTACTTCCTCGCTGAGGGGGGGATTCATCCTGATACCGATGTGGCCCTCGTCACCATTCCGCCGCCGCAGATGGTGCAGAACATGAAGATCGGCAAGATGGACGGCTACTGCGTCGGCGAGCCGTGGAATGCCCGCGCGATCAAGGAAGAGATCGGCTACACGGCGATTACCACGCAGGACATGTGGAAGGATCACCCGGAAAAGGTGTGTGCTTTCACCGAGGAATTCGCGGCGAAGAATCCCAAGACCGTGAAGGCTGTGCTGAAAGCTCTGCACGAAGCCAGCGTCTGGCTCGACGATCTCGGAAACCGCGAAGAACAGTCGAAGATCGTGGCCGGTCCGAACTATATCAATTGCCCGTCGGACCTGATTCTCGGTCGGTTGCTCGGCAAGTACGACTACGGCGACGGCCGGATGAAGGATGATCCGAACTACATGATCTTTAGCGAACGGAACTGCAACTACCCGCAGGCGAAATACGCCGTGTGGTGGCTCACACAATTCCGCCGCTGGGGCATGGTGGATGGCAAGCCCGACTACGAGGGAATCGCCAAACAGGTGATGCGGGCCGATCTGTACGAAGAAGCCATGAAAGAAATCGGCTACGCCCATGGCGGCGCGAACGCGGAGCCCGAGACGCTCTTCGATGGGAAAGTCTTCGATCCGGCCCAGCCCGAAGAGTACGCACAGAGTTTTGCGATTCACAGCCGCAAGGGTTAATGCCACATCCTTCGCTTGCGCTTTGCAGGATCACACAGTCCACGCGCTACCATCCGCAAAGCGCGAGCGCCGTTAAGAAATAAATCATGAACGACCGTCGGTTCGCGTTCGATTGGCTGATTCTGCCGCTGCTGGGTGTCGTGGCCTGCCTGATTCTGTGGTCGCTCTCGTCCGCAACGTGGGCGCCAAAGCTGCCGTCACCATGGAAGACATGGGAGATGAGCCGCGTCTACGTGGTGGAGCCGTTTGCCAAGCGCGGCGAACTGGATCAGGGCATCCTGCGCTTCACGTGGTACTCGCTGATTCTCGTGGCGAAGGGCTACTTCCTGTCGCTGCTGATCGCCACGCCGCTGGGTTTTCTGCTGGGCATGTCGAAGATGCTTACCCGCACGTTTGACCCGGTAATTCAATTTCTCAAGCCGGTTTCGCCACTCGCGTGGTTGCCGCTGGGGCTCGTCCTCTTTGGCAAATCAGAGCCGGCCGCGATCTTCACGATTGCGCTCTGCTCGATGTGGCCGACGGTCGTGAACACGGCGATGGGGGTCCGCGCGATTCCGCAGGATTATCTCAACGTTGCCAAGGTACTGCAGTTGTCCCGTTGGAAACTGCTGTGGAAGGTGATGATCCCGGCGACGCTGCCGTACATGTTTACGGGCTTTCGTTTAAGCCTCGGCATTGCCTGGCTGGTGATCGTTGCTGCGGAGATGCTCACCGGTGTCCCCGGCGTCGGCGGCTTCCTTTGGCAGGAATACAACAGCCTGATCTATGAACATATCCTGCTCTGCATTCTCACCATCGGTCTCGTCGGCTTCATACTCGATCGCTTGATGAGTGTGATCGAAGCGAGATTTAAGACCGCGTAGGGCGGTTTTTGAAGTGTGAGTCCGGTGGCCCGCAAAGCGCCAGCGTACTTGTTGTCTGTGAAAGAAAAACAAACATGTCCCATCCTTTGCTGGAACTACGCGGTGTGGGCAAGTCGTTCGCGGGTGTGGAAGTCCTGCGCAATGTGAATCTCACCATCAACCGAGGCGAGTTTGTCGCCATGGTCGGCTTCTCCGGTGCGGGGAAGACGACGTTGATGTCGCTCATCGCTGGATTACTCTCCCCCGATACCGGGGAAATCCTGCTCAACGGCAAGCCCATCACCGGACCAGGCCCCGACCGCGGCGTCGTTTTTCAGAACTATTCGCTGCTGCCGTGGTTAACGGTCACCGAAAACATCGCCCTCGCCGTCGATCAAATCTTTCCCACATGGACCCGAGAACAACGCGCCAATCACGTCGCCAAGTTTATTGCGATGGTGAATCTGACTCCGGCGGCCAAGAAGCGGCCGGCACAGCTTTCCGGGGGCATGCGTCAGCGCGTCGCCGTCGCCCGGGCGCTGGCCATGGATCCCGAGATTCTGCTGCTCGACGAACCGTTAAGCGCCCTCGATGCCCTGACCCGCGGCACGTTGCAAGACGAGATCGAACGCATCTGGGAGCAGGATCAAAAGACCGTTTTTCTGATCACGAACGATGTGGACGAAGCGATCCTGCTCGCCGATCGCATCGTGCCGCTCACCGACCGCCCGGCGGCAACGCTCGGGCCATCGTTCCCGGTGACAATTGAACGGCCGCGCGATCGACAACGCTTGAATCACGATCCGCGGCTGAAACTTCTTCGGCGTGAGATCAACGATTGGCTGCTGACCATCGGTCGCCGAAAGCCCGCAGTACAGCAGACAGAGCGACGACTTCCGGCGCTGGCAGTTCATTAGACAAACCGCTTCAAGCCTCCCGATAAAAGTTTGACAGGAGTACGGTCGTGAATCCCGCAATCGATCGCTATCTCGAGTTCTGGCGCGTCTCGAAATCGTACGGGGCCGTGACGATTGTCGACGATTTCAATCTGATGATTCGTCGCGGCGAATTCGTCAGCTTGATCGGTCACTCCGGGTGCGGTAAGTCGACGGTGTTGTCGATGGTGGCCGGTCTCACGGAGCAAACGACCGGCGGCATGATTCTCGCCGGCCGCGAAATTACCGGCCCTGGTCCCGACCGCGGCGTTGTGTTTCAGTCGCCGTCGCTCTTTCCCTGGATGACCGCGTTGGAGAACGTCACGCTGGGATTGGGCCAGGTTCAATTGCAATCAACGCGGAAAGAACGCAACGCCGTCGCCTCGCACTTTCTGGAACTGGTGGGTCTGGGCGATTCGCTCCACAAGCGACCGAGTGCGCTGTCGCAAGGGATGCGGCAGCGTGTGGGTTTGGCGCGGGCATTCGCGCTCGATCCTAAACTGCTGTTGCTGGACGAACCGTTCGGCATGCTCGACTCGCTGACCCGTTTCGAGTTGCAGCAGGTGCTGATCGATCTGTGGACGAAGGATCAAAAGACCGCGCTGATGGTGACGCACGATGTCGACGAAGCGCTCTTTCTTTCCGATCGCGTGGTGATGATGACCACCGGGCCGAATGCCCATGTTGGTGATATTGTCGAGATTCCCTTTGCGCGGCCACGCCGTCGGGAAGATGTCCTCGATCATCCGAACTACGACCGACTGCGCAATCGGCTGCTCGACTTCCTCGAAGGACAGGGACACAAGCCTGCCGCGGCGGTAACGACCTCATCGCCGATTGCGGCACCGATCGAGAACGTCGATCCCGATGCCCCGTTGGAGTTGGCCCCACTCAGCGATGAACTCGTCACCGCGGAGGGTTGAGACGGGCGTTCTCTATCGGGTTATCCATCCGTCTTGCGTCGACCGGTACTTCGACGGTCCGCTTTTTTACGCCGGGACGGGACTTTTGCCGACGCGGCTGCGTCGGCCGGCGTTGCATTGGCATCCGCTGGCGTTGCCGTCTTGCGGCGCTCTTGTTGGCGCCGATCTTCGGTTTCGCGTTTTTCGATCAGTTGCTGCAACTCTTTGGGAATAGGCAATCGATTGGCCATGCCGAGTTCCTGTCAAATACGGTGTGGCGACAACGCCTGCAGTGTACCACGAATCATTCCAACGGCTGTCCATCCGGAGGGCCAATCGGCGGCACCAAGGGCGGCGAAGGGGGCAATTCGTTGACGCCTGAAGGCGTCGATTCGAGGTAGACCGGCGCGGGCAACGGATCGAATGGCGATGGCTCCGGCAGCGGGCGATCGAAGATCGGCCCGTCAGGCGGATTCAGTTCTTCATCCATCGTAGGGAAATAGTACCGTAGCGGTTTCGGGTTCGTTTCGGAAGGTTTGTCGAAGAGCGACGAGAACCGATACGGCCGAATACGGCGCGGGTTATTGATTGCGTCCGGCAACGCGGGATCGAACGGTCGCACGGTCGGTTGCAAGCCGTTCTGGAAAAGCGGCTCGCTCGCTTGCAGCACCTTCAAACCTTCGTAGGCCTGATAGTCGGGCGTGTACGGCGCGATGCGCGGGATCAACACGATGACAATCTCACTCCGCTCCCGCGTGTAATTTCGTTTCTGAAAGAAGCGGCCCACCAACCAGAGGTCGCCCAGAATGGGCACCTTATCCTGAGTGTCGGTGTTGGTCTCGCGGATCAACCCGCCGATCACCATGCCGCCGCCGTCCTCCAGAAGAACGGTGGTTTCGGCTTCAGTAGTGTTGGTTTCGGGCAAGCCGAGCGGACTGATTTTCCCTGTGGAGACTTCCGGACGGACGACCATCAACACGCGATTGTCGTTGCTGATCTGCGGCGTCACACGTAACAGCACGCCGGTATTCAGAAAATTCACGTTCTGCAGCGTGCTCGTTTGCGTGGTGGTGGTGACGAAATAGCCGAGCTTGGCCCCGATTTGAATGCGGGCCTCCTGTCCGTTCGCCACAATGACCTTGGGATTGGCCAGAGTCTTCGCATCTGTAGTGGTCTTCAACGCTTCCACGAGCAGATCGAGATGATCGCCGTCCATCGAAAAGAACGATGCCGGTGAGGCGAGTGGGTTGGCAAAGCCGGCCGTGCCCAGCGTGATGTCACTTCCGGCAATCTTGGTGAGGTACTTCCAGTTGACGCCGTGCCGCGTGTCGTCCTTGAGGTCGATCTGCAGCACATGCGCTTCGACCATCACCTGTCGCGGGGGCTGGTCTACCTGCTGAATGTACTGCGCGATGCGTGACACCGACGCGGGAATGTCTTCGACGACAACCATTTCCTGCGTGCGGCGTTTGTCGGCGGGGCTGGTTTGCGAAGTGAAGATCTGCCCCATGGGCGAGAGCAGCCCCTTGATCGTCAATTCGAGATCGATCGCCGAAACGAAATTCAGCGGGAAGACCTGCACGATCTTTCCTTGAACATCCGGCGTGCCGCGCGATTCCGTCCCCACTTTCGAGATCAGCACGATCCCATGCTGTTGCGTCCAGGTGCAACCTGCAATCGCGACGATCGCATTCAAAGCATCTTCAAATGGAACGTTCGTCAGAGTGACCGAGATAATGGCATCCACATCGTCCGCGGCAATCAGATTCAGTCCCTGTTGCTGCGCCAGCAGATTCAGCACCGACTGGACGGAGGCAGCGCGGGCAATCAGCGAAATCCGGCCGTTGCGCATTGTCAGTTCAATGTTTTCCGTCGGTTCGTCACCCACCAGTGGAATCCGAACTTGTCCGGTTGTCGACGGGGCGAGACCGTCCTGTGGCAACTCTCGATTCGGTTGAGAATCGTCAATTCCCGGCGCGGGAGGAGGGATCTGTGCCGCAGCGTCATCCTGAAAACTCGCCCGGGTGATCCGCCGAGCGCCCGCCGAAGAGCGCGCGTTAGGAACAGAGGCACGACGAACCGTTTCCGGCGACGATCGCACGATGTCTTTCGACTGCGGCCCCAGTTCCACTCGTCCCCACGGTTCCGTACCGATGGGTTGGTGTGCTGCCGCTCGTGCTCGTTCCCGAGGCGGTGGTTCAATCGTGGAAGAAGGAGTCGGTGCCACATCGATCGTCACGACGTTGGCTTCGGCACCGGCTGGAGCAGTCCCCGAGACCACGGCTTCGTCTTGGCGCTTTCGAGAGAACCTCCGGCCGAGGGGAGACGTGCCCGATGCTACCGGCTGAACAACGACCGTGCTATGCGGGAATGATTCATTCCGTAGAACGGTGGGCCCTTCGCCCATCAACCCGTTTACCGACGAATGAGCGCATCCGGTGCAGACGAGAACTGCAAACACGAGCGGCCGGAGCCCCCTGTGTTGACATCGATCGAGTCTGTGCAGTCTGCGCGACATGCGGGTCTTGAACCTGAAACGAACGGACATTCCGCGGACACGGCAGCAGCGCACTTCGACCGCAGGCGCCGTTCAATCGTCTTACCACTCCTTATCAGCATCCTCGGTACAACCCCCCCACCCGGAATGGGATTCTCCGCAGAACCGTTACAAACGGACTTCTTGAATTCGGAAGCAGATCCGTGTGGCTCAATCGCACCACGTTTCAGAACGGCAACATTCTGGGCGATTTGCGGTGATTTTCCGCAGCACTTGCTCGCCCGAAATGATTCCGCAAGTCCTTTCCTAAAATCAGGTTGTGAATTCTCATGTTCAAATTTGTGGACGGAACCGGGTTTGCTTCAGAGTCGTTGTTGTCAAGGCTCAAACCGCGACAATAGTGTTTTTCCGTACAAGGCCCCGCCCATGTTGATGGCGCACCGTTCCATCGCCAATGTCGCTAGATCCGCTGCAGGGCCAACGGCGCACGGCATGGTCATCGTGGGGCTGGTGACAGCCGTTCTCCATCTCTTTCCGGTTCCGGTGATAGCCGCTGAGATCGTGCTGGAACTTCGCGATGGTCGCATGCTCGCCGGGGAAATCGATGAGCGGACCGATCATGCGGAGTTGTGGTTACACTCCGTGGAACCATCGATTCTCGTCCTGACGGCCGTTCCGTGGGCGGATGTGGCGTCAGCCCGCCTGGGGAAAGCGACGTGGTCCGCTGAGGCTCTCCGCAAGTCGGCCGAGGAATTGAAAACGCCCGCCCCCGCCCAAGTTCTCCGCCAACCGGCCTTGAAATCCTTTCGGACGCTGAAACCACTCAGCCCGCTGCGCGTCCAGTCCATCGATCTGGTCGCATCACTGGCCAACTGGGATCAGGACGCCGAGCCGGATGGGATTGAATTGCGTGTCATACCGCTCACCGCCGACGGCAGCGCGTTGCCGGTCGACGGCATGGTTTCCGTCCGATTGCTGGGTCGTCGAGTGGTGTCCCACAGCCGATTGGAATCGTCTTCCAGCCTGGGATTCTGGTCCGGTGGTTCCGCAGTGCTCGAGAACAGGACGGCAGTGAACACGCAGCCATATCTGGAAGTCGGCCGGTGGAACGAGCGTGTCCGGAAGTCCGATCTCACCAAACAGGGGGACTACGTCCTTCGCTTGCCGTTTCGGAACATCCATCCCGAATATGATCTGGACATTGCCGAGTACGGTCAGATCGAAGCGAAGTTCAATGTCACCGGGCAAAGCGTTTTCCGCGCGACCGCCCCCGTATCACTGCGCATGTTCAGTCCGTTTCGAGAAGAACTGCAACTCCACCGCAACACCCGCTTCTTTCCCGATGAGTTGCTGGGACATTGACATTGGTTCCCAATCCCTGAAATTTGGCAGCTAGCTTCAACTCTCGCATTGTCGACAAATGTGATCGCAGTTCAAAGAAATTGCATCGGGGGAATATTAATAAACATTTTCTTGAGACTCCGAATCATGGCGTTGAACTGGGATGTCTTGCTAAACTTTTCCGCGGGCCGGTCTCTTTCTCTGGAGAACTCCTGTAGCAATTCCCGAGACTCCGACCACGAGGCGCAGAACTCCCTGATTAGCGCCCTGCCCACCCAGCTCACGTCTTGTGCCCATCCCCTCGTCAAGTTGGAGCCGTATCAATGCTGATCAAGAACACGTTCGCAGAAATTGTTCGCCACGTTCGCGGGGCATCGTGTCTCGCCTTTGCCGGGCTACTCGCGCTGGCAACAACCTCATCCGCCCGAGCCGACGGCCTGCCCTACGGGGGAAACGTGACGGCGACGATTGTCGCCGGCAACCTGATCGTCACCGGCGATGACGATAACAACTATATCCGCGTCAGCGATGCCTCCGAATACGGCGGCACTCCCGGCGATGTTGTTGTGTGGGGCGGCGGGCAGTTTCTACCGTTCATCCCCCAGGCTCCAGAAGGGGAATATTCACTCGTCAACGGGAGCCCCGATCCAGTGTTCCTCACGGGCTTCAATGGAAATGTTCACATCGACACACTCGACGGTGCCGATACCCTCTCGTTCGACCTGATCCATTGCCAAAATGCCACCGTGCGGTTCGGAGCTTGCCCCGAAGGAGCAATCACGACCCTGAGTTCCAACAGTCTCACCGTGTGTGGAGAGCTTCGCGTCGATAAGGATGGCGGCGGGAAAGTCTTTACGACGGTTGCCTCATCAGAGATTCGCGGCAATCTCAGCATCGACGGCGGCTCACAGAATGATCCGTCTGAGACCTGGATCAGCGGCGCTTATTTGTCGCAACTGACCGTCCACGGCAACGTCAACATCGATGGCGGCGGGCAAGACGTGCTGGTTGAGCTCTCTACGATCTGCGGCAACGTGTCGGTGGAAACGGACAGCTATCAATCCTCTGTGGTTTTGGATCAGTTGACCGTCGGCATCAACGTGTTCGTCGATCACGGCTGCCTGAACGATTCCTGTCGTCTGCAGGCGCTGGATGTGGCTGGTAACGTCATTGTTGACGCCGGTGCCGGTAACGATAGCGTGGTTCTGGACGCGCTCTCCGTGCATGGGAACGTGCTCGTCTTCCTCGATTCGGGAGACGATACCGTCGAAGTCATGAACTCGACGATCTGCATGATTTTGTGGCTCGATGGCGGCTCCGGCATCGATTCGTCGATCATCGATTCCTCAACTTACCGCTTCGTCATTGCGCGGAAGATGGAAACCACCACTCCGTAGCATCGCCCGTCCCACAGAATGAAGCCTCTTCGATGGCGATCCGTCCGCGGGTCGCCATCGTCGTTTTGAGAGGGCGATTATTCTACGGTTCGCATCCAGGTGCCGGGGACGACCTTCATCGTGACGGTGCCGACATCAAACCCCGGCGGCGGGTCATTCAAGTAGATGCTGCTGTAGTTGAGGGAGAGCGACGAAGCGTTGACGCTGATGCTGTCATTCGCCACAACCACGCCAGTGATGCTCGGTGCACCGGCGAACTTCAATTGAGTCTGCGAGTACACCAGGCCGGTGATCCGCGCGGCGAAGGCATCGCTGAGCGTTTCATTCGTCGTGCCTCCGTCGTACGGATACGGCGTCCCCGCGGGATTCATGTTGAATCCCAGGACCGATTCGTTCGGTGCCGTATTTGTGAACGCCACATGCACCGTGCCCGTCGTGAGCAATGCGGGATAGTTAGAAACGGCGGGCTCCCAGATCATCGCCCCCTGTACATACGGCGGTTGGGCTTCCGTGGAATTGATGAAGACCAGCGTGCCTACGATGCGGCAATTCTGCACGATCACGTCCTTGCCGCCGCAGTCGATGATGTAAATCCCGTTCGTGTTCACCGAGCCAAACGGGTTGGAAGCCGGGCTCAACAGCACGCGGTCCATGTAGTACGTGGTGCTGGAATAGCCGGTGTCATACAGACTGGCATCGTCGATGTAGTAATCGCCGGTAGTCGGAGTCACGAGCTTCAATGTCGCTGTCGTCGCCGTCCCGTCGAAGTTCGGTGTGAAGGTTCCCGTCAAGGTATTCCAAATGTTCTTTTGGCTGTCGCCAATGCCGATCGTGGCGGTCGCATACGATTGTGTCCCGCTGCCGGTGCTGGTCACTTCCAGAACCGCCCTGTAGTTGCCGTTGACCGTCGGCACGAAGGGGACAGTCAACGTGTAACTGCGGCCCGAGATCATTCGTGACGTGTTGGCCGCTGCGAGATCCTGCGCGGCGACCGTCGTCGTACTCGTGCGACTGCTCACCTTCAGCGAATACGTTCCCGATTTGGCATAGGTTGTACTCCGCGCAATCTGACAGTTTCCCACGGCATACCAACTGGTCGTATTCGTCTCGAACCCCGGATTGGCAACAAAGTTGAGCGTTGCCAGGTTGGTCAAGGAGGAGTAGGGAATGGTCGTACCACTGGTCAGATAGTAATCCAGCACATGGGTTGTATCGGGCAGACTTCGTGCAGCGGACGTGACCGTGGTTGTCCCCGTGTAAGTTGTACCAGTAATCGAATTTTCGGCTTCAACGTTCGGGTTCACGATGGCGCCACCGGTCGCGATGACATCATGATTCGAGCTGACCAGCGTCGTGCTGTCGAGAGTGGCCCCACTGACCGTCAGATCGTTTCCGCTCGTCATCGCGGTTTCGAGACACGATCCCGACCGCGGCCCGACTTCCATGCGGACGGAGGTCCGAAAGGTCGCTTCCCCCTTACTTCCGATGCCCGTCAGAATCACCGGGTGGTTATCTCCAGTGGCGATGTTGTTATCAATGGGGTCCATCGCCGAGAGCGTGAACTTGCCGTTGCCAATGGCCTGATTCGTCAGCCAGTTTCCGTTGCCCAACTGCGACCGCCAGTTCGCATTCTGGCGGATCTTCAGCATGCCAATCTCGAGCGCAGCCCGCGCGTAGGACCGGGCTTCAATGAAGTCGGTACTGTCGGTCCCGCTCCGGGCCTGAATGCGCATCAGTTGCAGCGACGCGAGACCAATGGTGGCAACAATCAACGATGACAACAGCACGACCACATAAATGGTGCCGCGGCGTGACGATCGGCGGAGATGAGGTCGAATCGGTTTCACAGAAGCAAACTCGTTTTCCGCTGAATCAGGGGGTAATGACGGGGGCGAGCACGGATGTTCCGACACCGCCGCGACCGTCATACACCGTCAATGTGCAGGAGTAATTGCCCGCGGCGCTGTAAACGTGATTGATGGTACTGCCGGCGCCGGTCGTGCCATCGCCGAAGTTCCAGACATACGAAAGCGAGTCACTGTCCTGATCGCTGGAACTCGTGCCGCTGAAGGTCATGGTCTCGCCGATGAGCTTATTGAGACCACCGGCGGAAGTCACCACGGCAACGGCAACGGGGGGGTGATTGCCCGTGGTATCGGTCGGAGCCGGAATGGTGTCGACCCAGGCGATGCTGCGATAACCCACCAGCGACCCAAGAGTCTTGCTGCCCTTACTGACGGTGACGGTGATCTTTTTCAGCCCCGTATTGGACGAGGTGGATTGTTGAAGCGTTGTCGGATTGGCCCAGACCACACTGACGCTCTGCGTCCAACCGGTGAAACCAGGAATCGCGGTACCGCTGCGGTCCGTTGGCGGCGTTGCCGCCCACCCGTGGTAATCATCCACATCATCAAACAACGAGCGGTTACCCGTGGTATCACCCGGTTCCGGGCCGAACACCGAAGCTTGCGTCGTATCCGGCTCGGCATACGTCTGCAACAGAATTTCATTCAGCAGCGCACTGGCGAGTTGCTGTCCCAGCAGGCGATCGACAGTCGCAGCTTCACGCCGTTTGGATGCTCCGACCGATTGCAGGGCGGCGACCATCAGTACGCCCACGAGCAACACGGCAATCGCGCATTCAATCAGCGTGAACCCCGGGCGATTTGGCAACGATTCTCGACGAGCGGCGGAGTGGTTCTGCACGATCCCTACTCCAGCACGCGGATGCGGGCATACGAAAACTCGGCATTGCTACCGCTGGCACCGATCGTCGCCAGACGACTGTTATCCATGGTGACAAACGAGGTGAGCGCGAACGTGCCGCGCTGAACATCATTCACGCGGATACTGACGGACGATGTCGCCGGATGAAGCACCAGGTGGAGATCGACAGGTTGATTGGGAAGCCCGGGCACGCTAATGAGCGTGCTGTTGAGGAGCGCCAGCGTCTTCGTGGCCAGGGTTAACGTCTGTGTGCCGTCGTTCTGCAGTTGGAGATTGACCATGACAGGCGCACTGATCAGTCCGCCGCGGAAGGCATTGATCGCAAATTTCGCCCCATCGCCTCCGACACCAGTATTCCGAAATCGCAGGTCCACAATGGTGGTCTTGGCGAAGTCGCTGCCGGGATTGGTATTCAACAGCGTGTCGCTCGCCTGCCAGACGTTATTGCTGATAGAGGTCATGTTGAACGTCCCGCCGCCATTCACATTCCAGTCGCCCGCCCCGTCGCCGTTGACATCCGTCGTCGTCGGATTCTGTGCGAACTTCAGCTCCCATTTTCCCGAAAGGAGTTCCGGGTAATTAAGCGTCGCGGCGGTAGTTCGCAGCGTCGGCGATGTGCTGGTCAGACGCAGCACGATGCCCATCGAAGTCAAATAGTTGCTGTTGATCGTCTGCGTTCCACCGCCACGGGTCAGTTTGCCATACAACTGACAGACGAGACATTTTCCGCCGTCGTTCGTCCAGGACGAACCTGTATTCGTCGTTTTCAGCAGGCCAGGATAGGCGCTCGAACTCTGCACGGTCATCGACTTCAAGCCCAACTGATGCTGCAACACCAGACAGATTCCACCACCCGGGCCGATCGGAGCGAGGCTGGAAAAAGAAACGCTACGCCAGGCATACGTCGCCGACAGCGCGGTGTTGAGCATCGAGTATTCTTCCAGAATCGTACTCGTCGGTTGGCTCAGGGCGTCCGCGGGCCGCATCTGAACCCGCGTGGTGGAAATCACCGAGCCGCTCTTGCCCATGAACTGCACGCGGGTCGGTCGCCATGCCGTGGCCCCCGCCGGCAACGTCATCGTGAAGTATTGCCCGAACCACGTGGAGGCCGTCACATCGTTGTTGGCGGTGCCGGTGGTTCCGTAGTAGTCGATTAACAACGATTCCGTACTATCCTCGGAACTCATCGCACCGATGGTTTCCGGAACGCTTTTGATCGTCGGCGTCAGACTGAACAGATCGACGCTTGCCGCCACCGTCACCGGGCTCGCGCCGTTGTATTGCCACGTGAGCGCTCCCCCCGGGCTCCCGGTCCACGCGTAACGAATCCGCTCGTCGCGGCCATCGCCATCGCGGTCGGGAACGGTGAAGCCGATGGCCGTCGACGACCGCTCGGTAATGTAGATCGCCGTTTCCAACTCCGTTGCCAGACGATCCACGATCCGATTCGCGCGAAGCGCCAACGCCGCGGAACTATCGGCTTTCGGCAGCCCTTTCAGCGAAACGATCATCGCGGCCTGAATGCCCAAGGCAATCAAACCGCAAATCCCCGCTGTGACCAACAATTCCATCAACAACGCGCCGCGCCGGACCGCATTGCGGGAAGAGCGATTCCAGGATGTCATTGGACCACCGCCGTTCCGGTCGCGGCGTCGACCACAATTGTCTTCTGAATGCCCGCCGCGGCCACAATGATGCTGCCGCCTTTGTCGGGCAGACCATAGCCGTTAAACGTAATGGTTTGCGTCCCGGTTTGCCCCCACACCGACACCAGTGTGCAGCGATAAGGATCATCGGTCAGGACGACGATGTAGGCCCCAGTACCGCGATGCAGGGGGGCGATGCCGCTGACCAGATACTGGCTGGTTCCCACGGTGAAGGTGACCGTTTTCGGGGCACTCGAGCCATACGCCGCGGACTGTGCCCGCGTGAGATCGGCCGCCACCCGGTTCGCCGCCTGGATGACTCGCTGCTGCTGTAACGATGCCGACCACCGCGGCAATGCGATCGCCGAGAGGATCGACATCAACAGCACCGCAATCAGTACTTCGGGCAGCGTGAACCCGGCACGTGTGTGTCTCGAAGGCGCTGCGATTGCATTCATGGCCAACGACTCGGCAGGATTCCGGTGTGAGAGAACTCAATTGATCGATGGCAAACGAGAAGTCATGGTCGTAATCGCCAGTAAAATCGTGTCCATTTCGCAGTCGCCGGTCGTGACCGACACCAGGTCCGCCGGCCGCATCAGGGCGTCGTGGAACTGGCCCGCTTCTTCGATAATCGCGGAAATCTCCGCATGCGCGGCCAGAAACAAGTGGACGATCTCCGCGTCCCATTGCGTCCCGGCACCATCGGCGAGGATGCCGAGGGCCTTATTGACATTCATGCCGGCACGATACGGCCGCGCACTGGTCATCGCATCGTAGGAATCCGCCACGGCGAGAATCCGGGCGAACAACGGAATCGCGTTGCCGCGAAGTCCGTCGGGATATCCGCTGCCATCCAAGGATTCATGATGATGGAGCACCCCGGGCAAAACGTGCTGCAATTGCGGCAAGTGCTTGAGGATCTCGTAACCAATTCGCGGATGTTTCTTGATGATCTGGAACTCTTCGTCGGTCAACTTCCCCGGTTTGTGCAGAACCTCATCGGGCACGCCGATCTTGCCGAGATCGTGCAGCAGGCCAGAAAGATAGAGCTGTTCGCACGGCTTTTCGCCCAGTTGCAACCGTTCGCCGATGCATCGCGCGATCAGCGCCACGCGGTCGCTATGACCGCAGGTGTACGGATCGCGGGCATCGAGCGTGCTGATGAGGGACCGGACGATGCCGATCAGCAATTGTTCTTTCTGCCGCATCTGCTCGACGGTATGGCAATGGGCCGCCAGCGTGTTCGCGGCGACATTCATCAGCCCCGCTTCGCCTGTGCCGAAGTCACTTTCGCCCAACAGAACCGGAACGTGAAAGGGCCCCTGTTGTGTCTGGGACGGAACCCGATTGAGCGCCACCAGCCATCCGTAGCAGTGCCCTTGATGTACGACCGGCACCTGGATCGAGGATCGCACCGGGCCGAACTGAGATGCTTGCCCTTCGGTTTCGACGTGATTGCAGACTACCGTTTCACCGATCGGAGAATCGCCCCGCCAGAATTCGACCAGCTCGGCGAGTCGCCGTGAATCGACAGCCTGATGTCCACTCCAGACGAGTGGTTCACCGACACTGAGCCGCAGTGTTTTGCCAGTTCGCTCTGCAATCGTCGCGGTGACGAATCCCAAGCCTTCCGCCTTCACCAGCCGCATCAGTTCCAAAGTGATGCATTCCGCCAGCGCAATAATGGGATTCGTCGTTTCATCCGGATTCACTACATGCTTGTTCAGCCGTCGGAGATACGTCAGCTCTTCAAAGTCGGCGGTGATTTGTTCGAGATGCGGCATCACTCCTTCGCGGAGTTCTTCCACTTCCGTTTCCACTTGCAATGTGTCGCGCGACAATTGCAGCAGCGTGGAAATCAGTTTCGCCGAGGTCGTTTGAACCGTTCCCCAGGCGACCGTGCGGCAACATCCCGCGGCGGTGGGAGTGCGCGGCAACAGGAAGGGTGTTCCGATGAGAAAGACCGTCGGCGACAGTTCCTGAACGACGGGGTCATGGAGGGTATCGGGAGAGGTCGGCAGAGAGTCCGGCAGAATCACCGCGACTTCCAGCAGCGGTCCCAACTGATCGCGACTGGCGGGTTTCACCGGATGATGCCAGGCGTCGTCGATGTAGACCCACAGGTCAATCGGGGTGCCGAACAGCCCGGCAAATTTCTCGCATGTCTGCTGCGCGGTGATCTGAGCCGCGAGATCCCGCGGAGAATCGTACAGGGCTGCCTCGCCCAGAGGTGAAGCGAGCAAAGCAATGGACATGATGTCGTTGCCTTTGGGATGACCGGAATGGAAACGGTAGCGGCGATCAGCCGGATTCGAGAAAAAACGGCGTGAGTCCAGCTCGCGGAGAGCCTGCAGACGCCACGATTTCAAAGCCTGTTACAACCCTACGTCACAAATCGATCCGTGAAGAAAAAAAGCATCAAGAATTCACGTCAACACGCCGGGACTTGGGCTATGACGGTATTCGAGCGGGGAATCGCTCCGCGTGCGGCCTGCCTGTGTGAGGTTGGCCGCTTTCACGGTTTTCTCTATCGGCTGGTCTCCCCAAGTCATTCATTGTTATGGAGATCAGTCACGAAGATACGCTGGACCAGAGGGCGATCTTCCGGAATGACGCAGGTGATTCCATTCACTGTTGCGCCTGTTAGAAATCGGGGCTCTCCCTGCAGAACCGGGAGTTGCCTTGGGTAGAAACCCATACACCGTGCTGTGTCAATTCTGCCGGGGCAGAAAAAAACGGCGCACGATGAAAAAAAACAACCTATGTTTGCAATAGGTATCCGTGGAACTTGTACGTCGCAAGCTCCCGGAGTTCGTCCACAGTTCACACGTCTTGCGGGAGAATCGAGCATGAAGGTCACGTCAGTCAGTAAAGGTCCGCGTCGGTACGGATTCACGTTGGTCGAGTTGGTCGTGGTGGTCCTCATCATGGGCATCATCGCCGCCGTTGCATTGCCGAAAATGGCCACGAGTACCAACACGGCCAAGACGAACTCCGTTAAGCAATCGCTTGCGGTCGTTCGTGATGCAATCGAGCTCTTCAGAGCAGACACGGGGGCTTACCCCACCACCGCCACCGCATTACCCGCAGACCTCAAGCCTTATCTGAAAGGGCCGTTCCCGGCCGCACCCATGGGCGCTAATGCCGGCAGCGCGGCTGTGGTAGCCGGTACTACCACGCCATCCGTTGTGACGGGTGGTGCCGGTTGGGCCTACGTGGAGACGGCAGGTGCCAATCAGGGCGACTTCTACTTCAACGAAACTTCGGGATTGGCCTGGTAATCGCCGCTCGCCACGATGGTTTTCCCCCACAAAGATTCTCCGCATAAGACGAGATCGACGGATACAGCCCCCTCGGAGGACTCACATCCTTCCGAGGGGTTTGTCGAGTCCCCAAGGAATTCACATGAATCCGCCTGCCGTATCCGCCGCACACTCCATCCTGGTGGCCGAAGACAACCGCGTTATGTCGGACGTGATGCGATTCAACCTGCAAAAAGCGGGCTATCACGTCACCATCGCCCGCAACGGCACGGAAGCCTGGGAACTGCTGCAATCCGCCCGGTTCGATGTGCTCGTGACCGACTACCAGATGCCCGGCTTAACCGGCGAGGAAGTCTGCAAGGCCATGCGAACACACCGCCCCGACCTACATTTGCCCATTATTTTTCTCTCGGCACGCGGCCTCGAGCTGAGTGTCGAACGGATGAAAAGCGAGTTGGGCATCGAAACACTGCTGCACAAACCATTCAGCCCGCGCGAATTGCTGGAAGCCGTGGCGAAATGCGTTGAGAAAACCACCGTCCCCGTTTGATCACCAGTATCAATCACGCTCTGTAATCGGCATCGCTCCCGACGGCCAGAGACACCCACGAACGCCCCTGCTCCAGGCGTGGAAGTCATGCAACTCCGGTCCTCCCAACAACCGCTCTCACGTCGCCTGCTCGGCCATTACCTGATGTTCGGCCTGGCCAGCATCATCGTGCTGTCGGCCGGTTGGTGGCTGCTCGGGCAATCGTTGTTGCGAGGCCATCACGAGCACGAATTACTCCACCGCATCGATGAAGTCCGATCGCTCATCGTCGCCGATCAGGCCGACAACAATGGTGTGGGCACCCAAGCACTGATCGGCCTTTTAGGCTCCGAAGTCTGGGTGGCCTATGCCGGCGTGGTGGATGCCAACGGCAAGTTCCTGGCCCACTCGAAACCCACTCGCATCGGCAAGATCGGTGATCGACATTGCCTTCCGGCCGACCATGAAACCGTGATCGAACGCCAGATTGTGTGGAAGGATGGCACCCGCCGCCGGGAATACTGGGCGCCGCTGGGGTCGGGTAAAGCCTCGTTCGGCTGCCTGCAGATCGGCGTGGTCGACGATCTCGAATCGGCGCACTGGAACCGGCTGACAAATTGGTTGCCGTTCGCCATCCTGGCCCCCATCCTCACGCTGGGAATCGGCGGGATTGTGCTGCAAAGCACCGCGCGCACCAATGCCGCAATTGAGGGCCAACTGTGTGCCGTGTCCGCAGGCGACTCTCCGAGCGACTTCCAACTCCAGACGTTGACCGAACCGAGTCCGGCGGCACGTGGTTGGAATCGACTTGTCGAACGGGCGCTCGGACAACGAACCACCTCGTCATTGGACACCAAACTCAGTCAGTCGCTGGGTGGATTGCTCGACAAACGGTTCGAGCGAATCCTTAGCAGTCTTCCCGACGGCGTGGCGATGACCGATAAAGACGGACACATCACCTACGCCAACCGTGCACTGGGAGTGTTGCTGCAACAATCCCCGGAAACGGCCGCGCTACGTGGTCGAACCATCCAGGAACTCTTTCCTCGCGATGTCAACCTTCATCTCGGCACAGGCCAGGAATCGCGGCCAGTCGTGTTTGAAGTCCCGTTGGGAGCCACTCTCGCCGAAGGTGTACTCCGTGTTGGTCGGTCTCCCGTCGTCGGCGACGATCAATCATCCACCTTGCAGCATGTCTGGACGGTCCGCGACATCACGCAACAAAAGCTCGCCGACGAGATGCGGACGCAATTCGTCTATTCGGCCACACACGAGCTGCGGACACCGCTGGCAAACATCAAGGCCTATGCTGAAACCCTGGCCATCAATGAACTCACCGATCCGGAGATGCAAAAGAGCTTCCTGAACACGATCAATTCGGAGGCGACCCGACTGGCGCGATTCGTCGAGGAATTGCTCAACGTCAGCCAGATGGAAGCGGGGTCGCTGTCGCTGTACCGCACGGAAGTCGATCTCGAACGGTTACTCACCGAGATCGGAGATAAGGTCCGGCCGCAAATGGTGCAGAAGGAGATCACTTTCGATGTGCAACTCCCCCCGAAGCTGCCCAAGGTTCTGGTCGACAAGGACAAGTTCATCGCCGCGCTGGTCAACCTGCTGGGCAACGCCGCGAAGTACACCCCGGATAACGGCCGCGTGACCTTCAAAGTCACCGTGGCTTTGAAAGAGATTCAGATCAGCGTCGAGGACACGGGAATCGGCATCAGCAGCGACGAGCTACCCAAGCTCTGCACGAAGTTCTTCCGCAGTACCGACGACCGCGTCCGCGTTCTGCCCGGCAGCGGCCTGGGACTCGCCTTCACCCAGGAAGTCGCGCGGTTGCACGGCGGCAAGCTTTCGGTTCACAGCGAGTTAAACAAGGGTTCAGAATTCATCATGACCCTGCCCACAGCCTAGGAAGCCGAACATGTTTGAACGCGCGCGAACCGGGGCTGTCAACATTCTCCGCGGCAACGATCCGATTAATCTCCAACAGGTCCAGCCATTGGTGGATTTGTTTGACCAATGCCTGATGGCGGGACAACCGCTGGTGGTGCTCGATCTTGAAAAAGTCCCCTTAATCGACAGTGCCGGGCTGGAATTGCTGCTCGATTGCCAAGATCGCTGTCTCGCCCGGGGTGGCGTAATGAAGCTGGCCGCGCCCAATCCGCTCTGCCGCGACATCCTGACCGTCAGCGATGTCGCGAGCCGCTTTGAAGTTCATCAGGACAGCCTGTCCGCCGTGGGGAGCTTCGCGCAATGACGACTGCGACCCTGGTGGAACCAGCCGCTCACTCCCCTCATCACGCGTCGCCTGCCGCTCACGATCGGAACGGTCGGAAAAGCGCGACGCTGGGACCAACCGCGCCGTTGGGTCAACGGCTGATTCAAGCCGAGTTGATCACCACCGACGAGCTGGAAACGGCTCTCAAAGAAAACTCGACGAAGAACAAGCGACTCGGCGAAGCGCTGGTTGAACTGGGGTTCATCAAAGAAAGCGAGTTGTTGCCATTTCTGCAGCGACAACTTTCGCTCCCCGTCATTCAGTTGCGAGACGGGTTGATCGACCCGATCGTCGTCTCGTTGTTGCCGAAGGCCAAGGCCGAAGCCTTCGATGCGGTGGTGATGTTCAAGGTGCGCGATTACGCCGTTGTGGCGATGGCCGAACCGCAGAACCTGCAGCGCATCGACGAGATCGAGCGGATCACCGGCCTGAAAGTGCGACCCGTCTTCGCGCTGCGCTCCGAAGTCCGGCGGATGATCAGCCGTTGCTATCAGGCCGGCTTTGAAGTTGATGTCGTAACGGCCGACCTCGAAGACGGGGCCGTTGAATTCGACGCCGATGCGATCGAGATGAGCCTGGCGGACGTGGAGTCGCTCGCCGAAGGCAGTCCGATCATCAACCTCGTGAACTACATGATCGTTCACGCGGTACGTCAGGGTGCCAGCGACATTCACATCGAGCCGGGTCACAAGCACACCTCGATCCGCTTCCGCGTGGATGGTTTGTTGCGCGAAGTACTGCGGCCGCGGAAGGATTTTCATCCCGCGATTATCTCGCGCATCAAGCTCATGGCGAAGATGGACATTGCCGAACATCGGCAGGCGCAGGACGGACGCATGCACGTCGTGGTCGAAGGCCGCGAGATCGATCTGCGAGCATCCACGTTGCCGACGGTTCTCGGTGAGAAGGCCGTGCTGCGCATCCTCGACAAACAGAATGTCACATTCAATTTTGACAAGCTCGGTGTGCCCGACCGGCAACTGGTGCAGATCAAGCAGATGCTTGCCAAGCCATATGGTCTGATGCTCGTCACCGGTCCGACCGGAAGCGGCAAGACCACCACGCTGTACTCGGCGCTGGAGCTGATTAAATCGGTTCACCGCAACATCATCACCGTGGAAGATCCCGTTGAGTATCAGCTGGAACTGATCAATCAGGTCCAGGCCGATAGCGCCACCAACCTCACATTCGCCAGCGCCTTGCGTTCGATTCTGCGGCAAGACCCCGACGTGATCATGGTTGGTGAAATCCGCGACCGCGAAACCGCCGAGGTGGCAATTCAGGCCGCGCTCACGGGGCATCTCGTCCTCAGCACGCTGCACACCAACGACAGCGCCGCGGCCGTGACCCGCCTGCTCGATATGGGCGTGGTGGGCTACAAGATTGCTGCCGCCCTGGTAGGAGTGATTGCCCAGCGGCTGGTTCGTAACATCTGTCCGCACTGTCGCGCACCCTATTATCCCCCCGCCGAAATCCTCGAAATGATCCATTACGAAGGAGACCGGCGACGACAGTTCGTTCGTGGCGAGGGCTGCAATGAATGCCATGACACTGGCTTCCGCGGTCGAACCGGCATCTATGAGGTACTGACCTGCACGCCGGCCATGCGCGAGCTGATCTCCAACGAGGCCAGCGTTGATGCCGTGCGGGCCTGTCATCGTCAGGCCGGTGGCGAAACGCTGCTGCATTCTGGCATCCGTCTGGCAGAATCCGGCCGGACCAGTCTGGACGAAATTATCGGCACTGCGTTCTTTGAATAAGTTCGGCACAAGCCCAGCATCATGCAGATCAATTACACGGCCAAAACGTTGCGCGGGGAGACATCAGCCGGAGTGCTCGATGCCGACACGATTGCGTTGGCCCGTCAGATGCTGCGCGATCGGGGCCTGTTTCCACTCCAGATGACGACAGCGAGTGATGCCCGGACACCTGTTCGCGTCATACGTCAAAGCTTCTTCGCGCCGCGCGTGACCAAGCCCGAGTTAATGCTGTTGACTTCGCAGTTGGTTATCATGTGTCGCGCCGGCGTAGACCTGCCGGAAGCATTGCAGAATGTCTCGACGAACTGTCGCAACCCGACACTCAAGCAATCGCTGTTGGACCTCTATCAGAACGTGGCCGGGGGGTTGTCGTTCTCGGCAGCGATGAAGAAGCAGTCGCACATTTTCGGCGAGGCGTATGTCGCCAGCATCGCCGCCGGAGAAGCCTCGGGAAAAGTCCCGGAAGTGCTTGCCCGCATGTCCGAAATGTTGCGGAACGAGATCAAACTGCAGACCACCGTAAAAGCCGCGATGACCTACCCGGTGGTGCTGATGGGTGTCTGCGTGCTCGTGATCGCGGCCCTGTTGCTGTTCGTGCTGCCGAACTTCGAGCGCGTCTTTCAGGACATGGGCGTGACCCCGCCGGCCAGCACGCAAATGCTGCTCAGCTTGTCGGGCGAGATTCGTCGCCATTTGGGAATGTGGGTGGGAATCGCCGTCGGGGCCATGGGAATTGGATACCGATTATTTTGGACCGAAACGGTCCGCCGCTCCTGCGATAATCTGGCCATGCGGACGGCCGTCCTGGGCGAAGTCCTGCAATCCCTCGTTGCAGGGCGCCTGTTCGTCATGCTCGGCACGATGCTGCAAAGCGGTGTCCCGTTGGTGCAATCGCTGCAATTGTGCCGTTCGGCCATTCGCAGTTTGAACTATCGCCAACTACTGGACGATATGCAGGAAGAGGTGCTGAACGGCCGCGGAATTGGCCGGACCCTCAACAAAGCGAATTTCGTCCCCGCCGGCGTCGCCCAAATGGTGGGAACGGCGGAACAATCGGGAAAATTGGGAACGGTGATGCAGCTTGTCGGCGAGTATTACGAAGCCGAGGGACAGCGCAAGATTCAGGAACTCGCCAAACTGCTGGAACCGCTGATCATCATCGTGATGGGCGTTGTGGTGGCTTTCGTCGTCGCGTCGATCATGCTGCCGATGCTGGACATCTCGACGATGGCGGGGCAATGAACTACAAGTCCGCTTGGTCGATAGGAAAGATCAGGCTCTCGTTTTCATGCAAGGAGCGGAATGATGACGACAACACGCTGGAAATACACGGGTCTCTTGTTGAGCGGTCTGGGTCTCGGCTATCTCGCGGGAGTAGCGTCCGCGCCGTCAACATCGGCACGAGCGGAAGTGACGGAAGAACCGCGCCGCGAAGCCTTCAAAGCCGGGGGCGTGCTGAACGAACCGATCTTGCGTGAGATCGCCGCCACGCTGAAACGGATTGAAACCCGCGTCGAGAAAATCGAAAAGAACACTGCTCCCGCTGCTCCCGCCACTCCGTCCAGGAAATGAGTCCGCCATGTCCGTTGCTTTCCGATCGTTGATGCCCCGCCTGCGGTCGCGAACTGGCTGGATCGGCATCGACATCGGTACCCACAGCGTTAAACTCGCGCAACTCGAAATGGTCGACGGCTCGAAACGCCTCGCGGACGCCGTCGTTCTGCCGTTTCCGGAATCGGGCCAGTTGACGGCGGATTCCTTGCGCACGGGTTGGCTGGCACGCATGTTACACAGCGCGCGGCCGCGCTTTCGGGGACGCATGGCGGCTTGCGGCGTCTCAATGAGCGTGACGGACTTTCGCTCGATGACCATTCCGCCGGGCTCGCCGAAGGAGCGGCGCGAAATGATCGCCCAGGAATTGATGGAAGGTGCCCACAGCTCCACGGCAATCGAGTTTGATTATTGGGACGACGCGGCGACTGAGGACGGGTCGGCCGTGAATGTCCTGGCCGTGGCAGAACCGCTGACGGTGCAGATTGCCGAGGCGACACAAGCCGCCGGATTGCACTGCAGCGTGCTGGATGGCGGCCCGTTCGCCTTGGCGCGAGCAGTCGAATTGATGAGTCACCATGCCGCCATCGGCCACCCCCAGGCCGTGCTCGATTGGGGACACCGCGTGGCGCACCTGGCGATCATCGTCGATGGTCAGCCGGTCTTTTCGCGCGTGCTGAAGGATTGTGAAGTCGGTCCACTGGTTGAAGCCGTCGCGCGGGGATTGGGCCTCACACAGCGAGACGGCTGCGAATTGTTGACGACGTATGGCGTTCCCGATCCGCAGGAAGTGTCTTCCGAACAGAGCGAGATTCAGGAACTGGTTGTCGATCTGTCCGCCAAGACATTCGAGCGATTGACCGTCGAAATCGACAAGACGCTGCAGTTCCTCAGCAGCCATCGTCCCGAACTGGTGCCCTCGGAACTGATTCTCCTGGGAGGGGGTGCGACCATCCGCAACGCCGAAGCGAAGCTGGCGCTGGATCTCCGCCTGCCGGTATCGCGTTGGCAATTGCCGCTGCGACCCGCAGTCGGAACGAGCCTGGATCGGCGATCGATCGAACTGTTCGCCCATGCCGCGGCGCTCTCCGATTTGGGATGGGAGTCATGAAGCGACATCTGAACTTGTTTCCGTGGAAACTCCGTTGGGAGATGCTCCTTCGCCGGCGGCTGTGGCAATGGTGCGCGGGATGGGTAATCCTTGCGGTGGGCTTAGTCACCTTCCTGGGATGGCGATGGCACGGTTTGACTCGCGCTCAGGATGAACTGAGCGTCTGGCAGCGCCGCGCGACGACGGTCCAGAGGATCGATGCCCAGAACGCACAACTCCGCCAACAAATCGCCGGGTTGACGGCACGCCTGAAGAAGTACGGGCATCTCGAAAGTGAGCAGATTGGTTTTCAGCTACTCGCGACTATCAGCCAAAGTTCATCCTACTGCTCCGGGAATATTCAGGTCCGGAAGCTGACTTTCCAGCACGTCCGGATCGCCGATACCACAACGGAGAAGGACGTAAAGGCCGGTGCGAAGGCTCCGCCGATGCGCGATGTCCGCAAGCTGCTGTTGAACGGCATCGCGAAGGACAACCTCGCCGTGGCCCGGTTCGTTTCGTCACTGCGCGATTCAGGCGCGTTTCAAACCGTCGATCTGAAGTCGTCACTGGGTAGTGCTGTAGCCGATGCGGGATCGCAAACTTACCACGTCGAGTGTTCGTTCTGATCCGTGCTCCATACGGGTGATGGCAAACATCTCAGGAACCGCAACCAATGCACAACCCACACCATTTCGACCGATTGCATTCCTACGACATCGGCCTCAATGTGGGCTTGCTGGCGGTGACGACGATTGTCCTCTCGGCGATTTACGTCGCGGCCGTTTATCCCATCGATCGGCAACTGACGGATGCCATCCGCGAGTCGCGCGAACTCGAAAAACTCATCCGGCAGACATCGGATGTTGCGCTCAAACATCAAACGCTCACAGCCGAACTCGAACAAGCCGAACTTGCAACCGCCGCGTTGTTGCAACGGATACCGACAGCGCCACGGGAATCGGACTTCCTGGCGCATGTCTGCGAACTGGCTGACCGCACCGGCATGACGGTCGCCAACTATCACCCCGGATTGATCGAAACCCGCGAGAATCATCACGAGATGGAAGTCCGACTCAGCACGCGCGGCGAGTACGCGTCCGTCTGCAAGTTCCTCGAACAAGTCGACCATCTCCCGCGACTGTGCCGGCTGACACAACTCGAAGTGAGCACGATCCCGACAGAAGAAGAGCTGGCGGTCGACCTTTCATTTCGACTCTATTTTGCTCCATCGAATGAAGCCGACTCGGTGAAGAAAGGTTAAACCGATGGCGACCGCACCCGATGCTAAGATTCTGGGGATGACCCATAAGCAGGCCCTTCTTGTGGGGACGCTCGGCCTCGTTCTGGTCGGCGTGCTGGTCTTTGGTCAGAACGGCAACGAAACCGCCCCAGACACGGCAGACGACTCTGCACGAATGGCATCCCGTCGGCGGTCCGCGACGGTTACGATGCCCGTCGTCAGCACCAATTGGCCCGAGGTTTCGTTGGAGCAGATGCTGCAAAACAATCCGTTCGCCGATCGCATTTCGCTATTGGAATCCGCAAACGTCAGCAAAACCGCTCAGGCCGCCACAGAACAAGAACCCGCAGGCGCAGCCGAAGCAACAGATGAAAAGACTCTCGCGGCGAATGAACGTCGAGACAAAGCCGAGGCTTTTCTCACCGAGCTCAGAACGCAACGAGTGAAGATGATTCTGCGGTCGGGCGAAAAAGTCTCGGCGATGATTGGAGAACGTCTGATCCGCGAGGGAGAAATCATCGACGGCGTGCGCATCGTTTCCATTCTGCCGAATGCCGTTCTGGCCGAAGTGACACAGCGCGACTGAGCAGCCGAAAGAACGGAATCCTGGTGAGCCCTTCCGAAACCGCTGTGATCGTCGTTATCACGTTGTGGTTCGCCGCGCTGGGTGGGTGCTTCGGCAGCCTGCTGAACGTGCTCGTCTACCGGCTGCCGCGCGGCCAGTCGATTGTGTATCCACCGTCGTCGTGTCCGAAATGCGGCCAAGCGATTGCCTGGTACGACAACATACCCATCTTTGGTTGGTTGCTACTGCTCGGCCGTTGCCGGTGGTGTCGCGCACCGATTTCAATCCGCTATCCCATTGTGGAAGCAGTGGTCACGCTCCAATGGACGGCGGTCTTTCTGTTACTGCTTGCCGTCCAGCACCAGCAATCCAATGGCGAATGGATCGATGCCGTCCGCGCGCTGTATGAGCGGCAATCTCCCCTGCTCAATCACGGTGCGATTGGAATCGTATTCGCGCTGTACTGGCTCACCGGATCAATCCTAATAAAGCTGGATGGTCAGCGGATCCCCAGAACATGGTTGTGTGCCGGGCTGGTTGCGATCGCCGTGTGGATCGTCTTTGCCGTTTGGGTCACATAATCGACAACGAACCAAGACAAGACATCGACGCTCACGGATTGTCGGATACCTTCACTTCGTCGTTCGCCGGCCGCAATTCCCGCAGCGAACGGAGTTGCCGAATCTGTGGCCAGACCTTGGCAACTCCCAGCACGACAAGGATGGTGCCCATTCCACCGGCGACCACCGACATCACGGGCCCGAATAACTTCGCCGTGACACCGGACTCGAATCCGCCCAACTCGTTGCTGGCTCCGATGAAGACCTGATTGACCGCGGAGACGCGGCCGCGCATCGCATCCGGCGTCAACGATTGGATGATCGTCTGGCGGATGATCACACTGATGTTGTCGCTGGCCCCAATCACGACCAGCATTGCGAGACTCAACCAGTAGTTTTGCGATGCTCCGAAGACGATCGTCGCCGCACCGAAGGTGGCCACCGCCCATAACATCGTGCGTCCTGCGCGACCGTTGGGGGGCCGATGGGCCTGCCCGACCGCCATCACGAAGGCCCCCATCGCCGGCGCGGCACGCAGCCAACCAAACCCCACCGAACCGGCCCCCAAGCGTTCGGCAAAGACCGGCATCAAATAGGTCGCCCCGCCGAGCAAGACCGCGAGGAGATCCAGCGTCATCGCGGCCAGCATTAACGGCGTCCCAAACACGAACCGCAATCCCGCCGATAACGCTCGCCAACCGGGCTCCCGCGTTGTGGGTTCACTGGGGACGATGTCCGGCAAAAACAGGGCGAGACCGAAACACCCCACGAGACACAGCGCAGAAGCGAGATAAGACCACGGCACGCCGAACGCGATCAACACTCCCGCCACCGCCGGACCGACCCACGATGCCGTCTCGAACAGGCTGCTCATCCACGCGAACGCATTCGGGTATGCCGTCCGTGGCACCAGGTTCGGCATGATCGCCGACCGCGCCGGCCGAGCGAACGTCAAAGTGAGGGCATTCGCTGCCAGCAGAGAATACGTCACGATCAACGACACACCCTGCGGATACCACCACTGAAGCACCGCAAGAATGGTCGGCACCAACGCCAGCGGAATCTGCGTGATCAGCAAGATGCGTTTGCGGTTGAACGAATCGGCAACGTGCCCGGCCGGGAGCGCGAACAGAATCACCGGAAGGGCACCGATCAGCCCCACCCAGCCGATGGCGAGCGGATCTTTCGTCCGCTGATACACGTCCCATTGCACCGTCGCGGTCAATACCTGGCTGCCGATGACCGCGAGCACGTAACTGGCCGCGTACAGTCGGAAAGCCTCGTACCGAAACGCCTCATACGGATCGTGGATTCCCGAAGGGTCGCTGCCAATCGTCAAGGGTTCGCCAAATTTCGAATTCGCGCCGAGTATCCGATCATCTGGAGACTACCACAGCAGCGACGCGGAACCCATGCTGCGGCAAATCAACGTGCGACGGGTTGTCGGAAGTTTCTTTCAATCATGTCGCGCGGGTCGGTAGAGACCGGGCCGTCGCGCCACAGCCAGCGCATCATTTCGGGCAGGATCGCCCCGCCGAACTTTTGACCGTGCAGGTTCATGCCCCACGAATAGTTCACATCGTAACTCTTCTGCGTAAGGGCTTTCATCAACCGCACGTTCTGATGGAACCAGTCGCGTGTCTCGTCATACTGCCCGTTCCGCAGGCCGCGATTGTCGTTTCTGCCGTCGCAGAGATAAACGCGAATGGGTTTCTTTTCGCTTTCCAGAATCTTCTCGGGATAGACGTGACCGCCGCGAAGATTCACGAAGCTGCCGACGTTGCTGAGCACTTTGCGAAACTGGTTCGGACGTTCCCACGCGACCGTGAACGCGGCGATGGCCCCGGAACTGGAACCACCGATGCCGCGCATTTCCGGGTCTTTCGAGATGTTGTAGTCTTTCTCGAGTGCAGGGAGCAGTTCTTCCGTGATCACGCGAGCATACTTGTCGTCGAGCGAGTTGTACTCGGTGGGCCGGTTGGTATTGCGATCGCCCCATTCGCGCGGCGTCGGTTCGGGTTGCTCGGGCGTACGGCCGGGGTTGATGAAGACGCCGATCATGACTGGGATTTCGCGCCGGTAGATGAGGTTGTCCATGACGTTCTGGGCTCGCATGTCGCCGTTCTCATCTTTGAAGGCTTGCCCATCCTGATAGACCATCAGCGCGGCCGGCACGTCCTTGTCGTACTGAGCGGGGACGTATACCCAATAGGTGTGCTGCGTGCCGGGATAAACTTCACACGGCAAGGTGAACGGCCCGCGAATCTCCCCTTTTGGAACACCTTCCTGCGGCAAGGAATCCGGTCCCAGACGATACTGTGAATTGCCATCCGGTGTTTTCGGCGAGGAAGTTTGTGCGAACGTCAGAGTCGCTGGCATCACAACGGCAAGGCAAACAAAACTTCGCACAGTGTTGATCATTCGATGATTCCAAAGTAGAGCGACAGAGAGGCAATCCATGAGCGGTAGTGCAAGTCGCCGGTGTCTTTGCGAGGAACCGGCGGCTAGCGCCTTGCCGCTCGCAAAGCTCGAACATTCCACCTCGACACCTCTCTTCATTCTTAACGAATTCCATGTGCAGCCAATCGGGGCTGCTCGGTGACGGGCGCGGACTGCAAGGCACAGTCGGCGGCGAGTAACCGCGTCACAAGAGCCGTCCATCCAGTTTGATGGCTGGCTCCTACTCCGCGACCGTTGTCGCCGTGGAAGTATTCGTAGAACAGCACCAAGTCGCGCCAGTGGGGATCGTTCGCAAAACGGGCATCGGTTCCATGACACGGACGATAGCCCTCCGCATCGGGAATGAACAGCGCGCTGAGCCGCTGACTGATTTCCTGGGCCACTTCCAGCAGCGTCATCGACTGTCCGGAACCGGTCGGACACTCCACCTTCAAGTCGTCACCATAGAAGTGGTGGTACCGTTCGAGCGCCTCGATCAGGAGATAGTTCACGGGGAACCAGATCGGTCCCCGCCAGTTGGAATTGCCGCCGAACAAGCTCGATGTCGACTCCGCGGGAACGTATTCCACGCGGTGTTCTTCCCCGCCCACCCAGAATGAGTACGGTTTTTCGGCATGCACTCGCGAGAGCGCCCGAATGCCGTACGGCGACAGGAATTCGTGTTCGTCGAGCACATATCGCAACACGCTTTGCAGACGCTCTTTCGAGGGGATCGCCAACAGGCGATGGCTGTGTACGTGGCCATCGTCAGTGGCGCGATCCAGATACGAAATCTGCTTCGCCAAGTCCTGCCGATGAGTCACGAACCACTCCATCCGCTTGCGGAAACCGGGGAGTTCATGCAGCAGTTCGTCTTCGAGAACTTCGACGGCAAACAGGGGAATGATGCCCACGATAGAGCGGATCTTCAGCCGATGCGAAGTGCCGTCCACCTGCAATTGATCGTAGTAGAAACCATCTTCGTCATCCCACAGCCCGCTGCCGCCGAGGCAATTCATCGCATCGGCAATGCTGATGAAATGCTCGAAAAACTTCGACGCCACATCCTCATACGTGGGGTCTTCCTGCGCCAATTCCAATGCGATGGCAAGCATCGTTCCGCAGTAGAACGCCATCCACGCGGTGCCGTCAGCCTGTTCGAGATGGCCGCCGGTGGGCAATGGTCTGGAGCGATCGAAGACGCCGATGTTGTCTAGCCCGAGAAACCCGCCGGAAAACAGATGCTTGCCGTTCACGTCTTTGCGGTTCACCCACCACGTAAAATTGATCAGCAGTTTGTGGAAGGCCCGCGCGAGGAAGTCACGATCGCGCTGTCCGCGTGGCCCGCTCATCTTGTAGACCCGCCAGCAAGCCCACGCATGCACCGGCGGATTCACGTCCGAGAACGCAAACTCGTAGGCCGGAATCTGGCCGTTGGGATGCATGTACCATTCGCGGAGCATCAGCAACAATTGCGACTTCGCGAACTCCGGATCGACGGTCGCCATCGGGATCATATGGAAGGCGAGATCCCACGCGGCGTACCACGGGTACTCCCATTTGTCGGGCATCGAAATGATGTCCCGGTTGAAGAGGTGCTTCCATTCGTGATTCCGCCCGTGTTGCCGATTCGTCGGCGGCAACGGTTGATCGGGATCGCCCTTCAGCCAGTATTCCACGGCGTAGTGATAGAACTGCTTACTCGTCAACAGCCCGGCGTAGGCCTGCCGTGCTACAGTCTGTTCGGCTTTTGTCGCAGTGGTCGGGAGTTTGGTCGCGTAGAACTGATCGGCTTCCGCCTGCCGCTCAGCAAAGATGGCATCGAATCCACTGCCAAACGGCGGATTCGCGACCACCCCATCCGCCATCAATCGGAGCTGGATAGTCACTTCGCCGTGGGCGGGAATCATGAGGATGAAATGGGGTGCGGCTTTGGTCCCGCGCGGTTTGGCACTGACTGCCGCAACATTGCCACCGATCACGTAATCGTGAAACGCGTCTTTGGCCGGATGCGTGCCGTTCGTACCACCGAACAGCCGCGCGGAATTGGTCTCGTTCTCCGTGAACAGCATCGTGGGATTGTACGAGGCCTTGTCGACGTAGAAACGAAATCGCCCCAACGACGGATGATCGGCGAGCAATGACCCATCGGACTGTTGTAACATCGTCGGCTTGCGCTCGCAGCCTTCGTGCGTGCATCCCCACGACCACGCATTACGAAACCACAACGTCGGCAGCAGATGCAGCGTCGCTTCCTCGGCGGCCCGGTTGGCAACGGTGATCCGGATCAGAACATCATCCGGCGAGGCTTTCGCATACTCGGCGAAAATATCGAAGTAACGGTCGTCGTCGAAGATGCCCGTGTCGATCAGTTCATATTCGGGATCAAAGCGGTTGCGACGGCGGTTTTCCTCAATCAACTGATCGTACGGAAACTCGGCCTGCGGGTACTTGTAGAGCGATTTGACATACGAATGCGTCGGAGTCGAATCGAGATAAAAATACGCTTCCTTCACATCCTCGGCATGGTTTCCCTCGTGGCCGTTCAGACCGAACAGCCGTTCTTTCAGGATCGAGTCGCGACCGTTCCATAGCGCCAGCCCGAAACAGAGGCGACATCCGCGGTCGCAAAAGCCGAGCAGACCGTCTTCACCCCAGCGGTAAGCGCGGCTGCGGGCATGATCGTGGGGGAAGTAAGTCCAGCAGTCACCCGATTCAGAGTAATCCTCGCGAACCGTGCCCCACTGTCGTTCGGACAAATACGGTCCCCAGCGATGCCAGTTCGCCGTTCGCTCATAGGACTCTTTCAAACGCACGTCTTCGGCCGTCATGGGAAACCTCAACGGGGGAATTCTCGTATCATGTCCGCATCCGTTCCTACCGAAGCATGGCGTTTTTCATGTGGAGGAGGATTTGGCACTCCGTTGTAATTCTCCGTCGCGCACAGTGCCACTCACTCCCGTTGTGTGATTGGATTCCGCCAGAACCTGTCGATCGAGCCGCAGGAACTCACCGAGCGACCAGGCCTGAAACGGACAACCGCGCGGCGTGTGGGGCGGCTCGGCATCGGCAACCTCGGAGAGGTGTCCCAAACCGCAAGTTGCCGATGTGCGGCGAGGGCGGGCAGAAAACACCCGCGGGCTTCTCGCTTGACTTCGGCAGTGTTCCCCCGCACGCGAACCCACGCTTCCACAAACGGCCCCATCAACCACAACCAAACGGTTCACACTGTCGCGCTCCCAAACGCCTCCGCGGTTCCGACAACGCATCCGTAACCGACCGAGTTTCCACTTCGGTCTCGAAACCATTGACGAGCACGAGTCGGTCGGTCGGGGGCTTCTGCGCGATGAGCAGCAGTGCGTAATACCGCCGCGTGCGGAACCCACCGACGGTTCCGGATGCGAAGCCACCCAACCCATCCGTCTCCATCCATTCCGCGGAGAGATTGGGTAGTTCGGAAGCCATCACCATGACTCACCCATAACAGGGTTCGATGCCGGCGGCTCAATGCCGTTGCCTGTCAGGTTAAAGCGATAGAACGGTGATTGCGAGCGCTGAGATTACCCTTGAAGGGCAATTCCTATGTCGCCAAATGAAGTCCTGTACCGAGAAGAGCACCGACTCTTGTGATCCCCTGCGCCGGCCAGACTATGCGTGGATGATTTACTGGCAGCATTGCCAGTTTCCTCGCGGCTCTGATCCGACCGGCGCAGACGACCAATGAGCGAAGACGATGAGATTCGTCGGCTCATTCGCGTCGACTTGGGATGAGACAACGTTGTCTCATGACCAAGTCTCTAGCAATGGCTGTAGCTCAGGTTCCTAAGAACGTGAAACCAAACCATCGACGATGAAACTCACTTTCAAGCAGATTGTGTACCAGTCGCGTCCAGCCCCCGGCCAAATTGGGCGTAACTGTTTTCTCACATTGCCTTTTCGATGAAACACCCGTGAGCTGCCTCAATTGCCGCAAAAGAGAAATATGGCTTCTGCGCTATCGCGCTGGTGGAACGTCAGACTTGGCAGCGTCTGCTCGTGAATGATTGGAATTCGCCCCTTGACATCAATGGATTTGCATGCCTATTGTTGCAACAGGCTCAAGGTTTGTGCCCAAGTTCTCCAGTCGGTCTACGTCAGCCCGACCCAAATGGTATCGCGATTGTACGGACGGTGTGTCCGTGCAGAAAACTCGTGATTTATGGGTCTACGCTAACGGGACAATCTGTGGTTGAACGCCTTTGCTGCCGAAAATCGAGTACCGCTGCTGGGAACTCGAACCGCTCCTCAAGTGGTTGGCCGGCGCTTTCACAGAGTGGGTTCGATCATCTCGATCACGGCCAACACCCGTTCGGCGGCTTCCGCCATGCGAATACGGTTGTCCGTCGCCATCCGTCGCAGCCGTTTGTAGGCGTCTTCTTCCTCAATGGCTGCGTGCTTCATCAACGCCCCTTTCGCCCGTTCGATCAGTTTGCGATCGGCGAGCGCCTGCTTCAGCGATTCGTTTTCCTGCTGCAACTCCTGGAATTGTTCAAATCGACGGAGCACCAGGTAAATCGTCGGGGTGATTTCGTCAACGTTCACGGGTTCGAGCAGATAGGCCATCACGTGGTCTTCGAGCGCTCGTTGCACCAGTTCGAGCGAACGTTGTTGAGTGACCACAATCGCGGGGATTTTGTGCGTCTTACTGATCTCGATCAAGGCGGCGATGCCATCGAGACCGGGAAGATCCACACCCGTGATGATCAAGTCGGGCGAATGTTCCTTCGCCATCGCGATGAGTTCCGGCCCCGATGCACAGACGCAAAGGTCTTCGTAACGCAATTTGTGAAGCGCCTCGCGCAGCACAATCCGTGCATCCTCAATGCCATGTGCCAGGATGACTTTCAAAGCAGGAATTTCGGACATGGGCTCCGATCATCTCGAAAGAAAAGCCGACGCAAGCGGATTTCGACCACGAAGAAGATTACAATTTCATCGCGAGCCACGATAGCTCGTGGAGAACGCGCGGTCGATGCCGCAGTTCACCGATTCAGAATTGCGTCAGGCAGCGCAAAACAACCGCGTTCCGATCTGGCCTGCGGCGAATGGCTGCCCCCGAAAAGAGTCCCCACAATCCGTTCCGGGCGAACGGTGAGCCGAACCATCGTCGACAAAGTCCGTCGTCTTTCCGAAAGAAGGCGACGGCGATGAGACAGGAACAACTGCTCGTGCCTGCGATGCTCGACCGCTCCGTTGTTTTCGGCATCGGTCTGATGATCGCGCTGCTAGGTATCGGGGCGGTCGGCAGCTATCGCAATATCGAGTCGATCCGCCAGAAATCGCAGTCCGTGGCGCACACCCACGAAGTCGACCGCATGGCGGCGGAACTACTGCGTCTGGTAACCGATGCCGTCGTCAGCCAGCAACACTACCTGCTCAGCAGCGATTCTGAATCCCGAAAGGCGTGTGAGAATTCGCTTCGTCAAGTCCGGATTCGGCTCGATGAGCTCCGTCGGAAAATGGTCGAGAACGAGACTCAACAACGCCGCCTCGCCGATCTCGAGCGCGAGATCGATGCGTTGCGCAGCGAACTGCCACCGGAGAACCCAGCACCACCGAATGGAGGCAATCAGGCCGAGTTGGCGAAAGCCTCTGTGGACCTGTCACTGCGTCTTAACACCGTCCGCGACAAAGTCGCCACTTTGCGAGGTGAGGAAGGCCAGTTGCTCCTCGATCGGGAAGATCTTGCCAACCAAGCCTTGCAAACGGCCTTGTTCAGCGGCGTGTTTCTGTTCGGTACGGGCTTGATCCTCTTCACCGCCATCATCGAACTCATCCGCCGCAATTCGTTGTTCCGTCATCGACAGCAAGAGCGACTATTTGCGGAACGCGAACAGCTTTCCGTAATGTTGGAAAGCATTGCCGATGCCGTGATTTCGCTTGATCGTCAAGGCCGTGTTACACAATGGAATGAACCTGCAGAAAAATTGACGGGGCGGCTGCGCGAAAGTGTGATCGGCCGGTCCCTGTCCTCCGTGCTGCGGCTACTGGACGAATTTACGTCCGCCCCAGTGACCATCCCCATCGACGAGGTGCTGCAGAAAGGAAACACCACGCGCTTCGATGTGTCGTGTCTGGCGATTGCGGTCGATGGGGGATCGCTGCCGGTTTCCGGGCGAATTTCCCCCATTCGCGATCGTTCCGGAACGGTCGACGGTGCGGTGCTGGTCCTGCGCCAACTAAGTGAAGAGCGGGCCGCCGAACTTGCGCGAACGGAACGGGCGCGAATTCTCTCGATCCGTGCCGATGTCGGCATGATCGTCGGCCATGCCGGGCGGACCGAAGACCAGCTCGAGGAGAGCGTGCGGGTGATCGGCGATCAACTCATGGCCGTTGCCGCTGGTCTCTGGCTCGCGAACAAACCCGACGGCGGCCTGACTCTCGCCGCGGCCACCACACGCAAGGGCTGGGCTTTCGTTCCCGATCGCGATCCGACGTTCATCGGCTCGGCAATCCATGAAGCGATCACCGAACGCAAGACCGTCACACGGCAAGCCCTTGCCGACGACGAGATATTGCAAGCCGACGACAAGACGACGGGCTCTGCCGAGATTTATGTCTGGGCGTGCCCGTTCGCCATTGAGGACCGGATGCTGGGCGTCCTCGCGGTCTACACTTCCAAACCCTTGAGCGTGCTCTCGTCTTCGGAACTCAGCCAGGTCAGCCTCAAGCTCGCGCAATTCATTCAACGACGGAGCATCGAAAAGGCGCGGCAGGAAAGCGAGGAACTCTTCCGGACGCTGGCCAATTCGATTTCACAACTCGCCTGGATGGCGCGGCCCGACGGATACATCTTCTGGTACAACCAGCGCTGGTACGACTACACGGGCACGACGCTGGAAGAGATGCAAAGCGAGGGTTGGCAAGCCGTGTCCGACCCTGCCGAACTGCCGCGGATTGTGGAATCGATCAAACACTCCTTTGCCACCGGCGAACCGTGGGAGCAAACTTTCCCGCTCCGACGCCACGACGGCGAGTTCCGCTGGCACCTCAGCCAGATGTTGCCCGTCCGCGACGATGAGGGACGCATCCGCCTCTGGTTCGGCACTAACACCGATGTCACCGAGCAACGCAATGCAGAAACTCGCTTACGCCGCGTGATTGACTCTATGTTCGCCTTCGTCGGGATCGTTGCGGAAGACGGCACGCTCATCGAAGTCAATCAGGCGCCATTGATTGCCGCTGGTCTGACCCGCGACGAAGTTATCGGCCGCAAGTTCTGGGACTGCCACTGGTGGACTCACAGCAGTACCGTTCGCGAGCGTGTCCAGCAGAACTTCGAGCAGGCACTCGCCGGTCAACTGGTGCGTTATGATGAAGAAATGCAACTCCAGGGCGATATTCGAGTCGCCATCGACTTGATGCTGCAACCGGTATTCGATGCCGGCAAACTGGTCTTTGTCATTCCGTCGGGCGTCGATGTTACCGCGCGAACACGGGCCGAAGCGCGTCTGGGTGCGTCCGAAGAATTCCTGCGTTCCGTTCTTGATGCCCTCGCAAATCATATCGCCGTTCTCGATGAACAGGGCATGATTCTGCTGGTCAATCGCGCATGGCAACAATTCGCCGATTCCAACAATCTCAGGTCCTCCAATTATGGAATCGGCCAGAACTATCTCCAGGCTTGTTCGCCGGTGTCGGCCGACTGTCCGGCGGATGCCACGATCGCCGCGGATGGCATTCGTGAGGTTCTCGAGGGCACCCGCCCCTGGTTTGCAATGGAGTATCCTTGCCACTCGCCGACGGAGAAACGTTGGTTTCGGATGCGGGTGGACCGGTTCACCAGTCTGAACTCCACTCGTGTCGTGGTCTCCCACGAAGACATCACCGCGCGAGTGATTTCCGAAAACGCCACGCGTCGCTGGTCGTCTCAGCAGGAACGCCTGGCAGAAATCGCCGTCCAACTGAGTGCTGCGGAAGATAGCAGCGCCACTCTCGATGTGGTGACGACGGGAGCCCGTCGACTCATCGAATCGGCAGCGGCGGAAACCATCCGGTTCCTGCAGAATGACGACGGGCAAATTCAGCGGGCGGTCTCCTGCGACGATGAAGACGATCTGCGATGGTTTTTGCCGACAACGGCGGCGATCGATCCGATTCGCAGCCGGGTTTGCCAAACCAATCGTCCGCTCCGGGTCGACAGCCTTGATGCGCCGAAACTCTTCATCACCGTCCCCACACCCCCTCAGAATGTCGTCGTCCTGACGAGCAGCCTGGCGGCCCCGTTGACGGATCGTGATGGTCGCAACATCGGCCTGATTCAACTGCGCGGAAAACAAGTCGGCGAATTCACCGCCGACGATGAGGCGATCCTGATTCAACTCGCGCAAATGGCTTCCGTTGCCTTGGAACGGTCGCGGTTGTACGACGAGATCCGCGATGCAGACCAGCGCAAAGATCAATTCCTCGCCACGTTAGCCCACGAACTCCGCAATCCTCTTTCGGCTTTGACATCGGGTACGCAGCTCATTCAGATGCGACCCCACGATGCCCAGCAGGTAACCAGTACGGCGAGCCTTATCGCGCGGCAGTGCTCCCATCTGAAGAAACTCGTCGATGACTTGCTTGATGTCTCGCGGATTTCGCGGGGAAAACTCAACCTGCAGTTCGCACCCACAAAGCTGCAAGAAGTCGTTCAACAAGCGATTGAGACAGCACAAGCGATTATTGAAGCTGCCGAACATCAGTTAACGACATCGCTGGCCATCGAACTACTGCATGTGGAGGGGGATGCCGTTCGGCTCGCACAAGTCGTCTCGAACTTGCTCGTTAATGCCGCCAAGTACACTCCCCCCGGTGGCAGGATCGAACTGGAACTCGGTAAGCAAGACGGCCAGGCCGTGATTGTCGTCCGGGACAACGGCATCGGCATTCCGGCGGAAATGGTTGGTCGAATCTTCGATTTGTTCGCTCAGGTCGACAGTTCTCACGTTCGATCACAAGGTGGCTTAGGGATCGGCCTCACGTTGGCAAAGACCTTGGTGACCATGCACAAAGGCCAAATTGAAGTGGCCAGCCCCGGTCCCAACCGAGGCAGTACCTTTACCGTCCGCTTGCCGCTCATCAAGTCTGACGATGTCGAAACAGCAGGATCTTCCGAGACAACGCCAGCCGCAGCCTTTGTGAAACGACGCATTCTCGTCGTGGATGACAATCAAGCCGCCGTACACCTTCTCAGTCGATTGTTGACGATTCTGGGCCACAACGTGCAAACGGCTGAGGACGGACAAACAGCACTGGCCACCATTGCCGCCTTTCGACCGGAAGTGGTCATCTCGGACATCGGCATGCCGGACATGAGTGGCTACGAACTGGCCCGGCACGTTCGGGAAATGGATCTGGCTGCGTTGCCGGTGCTCGTCGCGCTGACGGGTTATGGACAGGAATCGGATCGACAGGCTTCCTTCGAGGCCGGTTTTCGACACCACCTCACGAAGCCCGTGAGTCTCGCCGATTTACAAGCGTTACTCGAGACGCTTGCCAAATGAATGCGCGGCGGACGGGTGCGATTGTCGGGCCGATCCCCATGGCGGCAATCGGGAGTTTCGCCCTTCCGGAACGACGGCCTCATCACGTTTCTCCTTACGGCGAAATTCTCGAACAAATCTTTAAGACACGACTTGACCGCCGCCCGGCAAATTGTATTATTGGATTAATACAAAACACATTGTCGCCGGGAGGTTTCACCCGTGCAGATTCACATCTCCGCCGCCAATGGCGTCGCGATCTACCTGCAGATCGTGAACCAGATCAAATACCTCGTCGCCTCCGGTCGTCTTGCCCCGGGTGAAGAACTGCCGGCCATCCGCGTGCTCGCGGAACGGTTGGTGGTGAACCCCAACACGGTCGCGCGGGCCTACCGCGAACTGGAAGCGGCGGGCATCGTCGAAAAACGCCGGACCGCCGGGACGTATGTCTCCGACCAGGGTTCGCCGCTGGCCCGTCGCGAACGGATCAAAATTCTCACCGAACGGATCGACGCTCTGCTCGCCGAAGCACAGCAGTTGGACGTACCGTTCGCCGATGTCGTCAAACTCGTCGAGCAGCGCCAGGCGGCGCTGCAACCATCTCCGTCGTAATGATCATCTCCGTGTGCCACGACCGTGTCGGCCGTGCGTACTGTTAGAACCTTCCGCACCTCACACGGCTCATAGAGCCGTGGCACATCAGCCGCTCTTTGAGGAGCCTGTCATGTCCGATCCCTTCCCCTCTTCCGCTCCGCCTGTGGTCGACATCAAACGCGTCACCCGGCGTTTCGGCACAAAAACCGCCCTCGATGAGGTTTCGCTCGTCGTCCCCCGCGGCGGAGTCTTCGGTCTCATCGGCGGCAACGGCGCGGGTAAAACCACGCTCATTAAGCACATCCTCGGCATGTTCAAACCGCAAGCGGGGTCGGTGCAGGTCTTCGGTCTCGACCCGGTGGAAAATCCCGTGGGAACGCTGGGGCGCATTGGTTATCTGTCCGAAGAACGCGACCTGCCGAACTGGATGCGCGTGGGCGAACTGATGCGGTACACACAGGCCTTCTTTCCCAATTGGGACGAAACCTACGCCGAGGAATTGCGCGTGGCGTTCGATCTCGATCCCAAAGCGAAAGTGCAAAACCTCTCGCGCGGACAACGGGCGCGGGCCGGGTTGCTGGTAGCACTCGCGCATCGTCCCGATCTGCTCGTGCTGGATGAACCGTCATCGGGCCTCGATCCCGTCGTCCGGCGGGACATTCTCGGCGCGATCATTCGCACTATCGCCGATGAAGGTCGGACGGTGCTGTTCTCGTCGCATCTGCTGGATGAAGTCGAGCGCGTCGCCGACCGTGTAGCCATCATTCATCAAGGCCGGATTGTTCTGACGGCACCGATGGATGAAATTAAAGACACGCATCGAAGAATGACCTTGCGGTTCGGGCAATCGATCGACCGTCCGCCCGCACTGGTCGGCACGCTTGCCTGTGACGGCGGTGGTGCCGAGTGGACGTATATCTGCAACGGCGAAAGCAGCCAATTGCGTCGCGCCGCCGACGCCCTGGGAGCGACGGTCGTGGACGATGCGTCGCTCACGTTGGACGAAATCTTTGTCTCTCGCGTGTTGAAATAGTTCATATTCGCCGCTGGCGGTTTCGCGTCCCGCGCTGATTGCTTCCCCGTGTCTACCTACGAAAGTCCGCATCATGCGTACCGTCCCGTCCGCACTGATTTGGGAAATGTTCGCCCGTGGTCGTTGGCAACTGGTACTGATGATGTGTGCCGGGTGCATGATGCCGCTATTGCTGTATACGGCGCTCCGCATGCAAGGGGCGATCGACACGGAAGACTCGGCATTCCTGATCATCCACATCACCTTGGTGCAGATCAATATGTTCATCTTCGGGGCGGGCATCATGACGGCGCTGGGCCCGATGAAACGGCTCTACACCTACCCCGTGCAAACATCGACACTCGTCACGTGGCAATTGATCCCCGCGATGGTGCTCATGGCCATCGAAATGGCTGCGACCTCGGCGGCACTCAATGCGCTGTACGATCTGCGCTGGCCTTTGCTGGGCCCGGCGTTGTTCGCTGGCGTCGCGTTGTCAGTAGTGGTGGCGACGTTGTGGTTGACCGAAGGAACAGGTTGGTTGCCCTGGGTCACCGGACTGGTTGCCGCGATTCTGGGATTCTGGTTCAAGACCAGGCATGGACCGCTGTTCTCTGAGCCGACGCATTACTGGAACGATGTCACATTCGGCGACGGATTGACCCTGTTGTGCATCGGGGTAGCAGCGCACTGTGTGGCGGTGTATGCCGTGTCGCGCCATCGCCGGGGTGAACCGTTGCCACCGATGGGCTTCGTGATGTGGTTTGAGAGGGCTTTCGATTCGCGGGCGACATCGTTCACTCGGTTCGCCTCACCTCACGAAGCGATGTTGTGGAGCGAATGGCAAAAAAAGGGTTGGGCGATGCCAGGGTGCGTCCTCTTCGGCGGGATCATGGGCGGGAGCCTGTGGCTGATCTTCAACCGGGATCCGCGTGAATTGATTGAAGGACTGTTCCTCGGCGGCGGAGCGTTGCTCTCCGTGATGGGGATGCTCGGCGGTCTGATCATCGGCAACTGCGGACCGAACGATGCCAGCCATGCGATGGGTCCGTTTCTTGCCACTCGCCCACTCACAACGCCACAAATGGCCCGCATCCTGTTGTGGACCGCCGCCAAAAGTACCACTCAAGCCTGGCTGTTATGGGTTGTCCCGGTCGCAATTTTGTATCTGTCTCTTGTCACGACCGGTGTTGTTCCCTCGTCAACGCTCGACTCATTCATTCAACAAACATGGTGGTGGTACGCGGCGGCGGCCTTACTTGGTCCGTGGACGGTCTGCACGTGCCTGGCCGCCATCGCCATGACCGGCCGTGTGCAACCATTCATGGCAATCTTCATCGGTGGATTTGGCGTCGCCTTCCTCACCAATATTCTGACGGGTTATCTCCTGACGAATGAACAGAGCCTGTTCTTCTGGCAATGCGTATTCATGACAATGTGTGCTCTGGCGGCGTTGGGCACGGTGTTGCTGTTCGTGGTGGCCCACCGACGTACGTTGATCGACAGCCCCACGCTGTGGACATCAATGGCCACCTGGGGTGTACTCATCGGCGCACTAACCGTGATTAAAATCGTCGACCCGCAACTGACCGTCGCCGCGAGTCTGAGCCTTGGTGCCGCGATGGCCCTCGTTGTGGCGCCGATCGCGGGTGCTCCGTTGGCACTGGCATGGAATCGCACGCGATGAATGATGGGACTGAAAAGGTTCTCGACGCGAGCGTTTGCGGCCCCCAACACTCGCGATTTGAAAGCAAAAGAAGAGAGCGTTGGGGGCCGCAAAGCGCAAGCGAGGAATTCATTTTCAACTACTTCGAGATCCATCCTTCGTCGAACTCGACATGCTTCATACTTTTTCCGCCTTCGACGAAATAACTATAGACGACATGAACTCGGCCGCTCTTCGTCTGGATGACCGCGGGATAGTGATACTGCCCGGTGGGCTGATCTTCGAGATGGCGTGTCTGCGGCCACGTGCGGCCTTCGTCGGTAGAGACTGACACGGCGAGTTTGTTGCGACCACTGACGGTGTCGTTGTAAACCATCACCCAGTGCCCATTCTGTAATCGCACGGCATCGAGACCCGAGCCAGGATTGGGCAGATCACTCGTCCCGACCGGTCCCCACGTTTCGCCGCCGTCTTTCGATTCACATACCCGGACTTTGCGAGTGATGCCGTTCTCCCGCATGTAGGCGACAAGGGTGCCGTCATCGCGACGCAGCACGCTCGGTTGAATCGCCCCGAAACCGATCAACGGCTCCGATGCCCGCCATGTCTTCCCTTCGTCATCGCTAATCGCCATCAGCGAGAGCGAGAATGTGTCCGAGTACAGCGGTAGCAGAATCCGCCCGCTCGGCAGCACCGTCGGCTTGCAGCGCGGTTGCCAGCCGAGACGCTGATACAACTTGTCGCCGAGCCGCGCGCGGACTTCGTCGATTTCGGCTTTCAGCTTATCGGTCATCAACGCCGCAGGCACGACGCCGGCGAGTTGATCCAACTGTTTACGGGCCGGTTCACTGAAGTCGTTTGGTTTGAGCCACAAGCTGTCGCGGCGGGTCCATTTTGGACAACCGCTGCCGAGGGGATCGTCGGCGACCAGCATCTGCGTGACGCACGATTCCCATGTGTTCGCGAGAATCAACGGCCAGAACAACGTCAACCGGCCGCGGCCATCGACCATCAAACACGTATTGCAATCGGGAAAACCGGGTGTGTCGACGAGCAGAAATGCTTCGCTCCACTCTTTCGCACCGACCAGCTTACGTGCTCCCCATACGGCGACATCATCCGCCCGGCGTTCCCCCGAACCGCGATACCACGAGACGAACAACTCACCGTTCGCCAACTCCGCAATCCCCGGCGCATGATTGTGCTGCGGGTTCAACGGGAAAATCAATTCGGACGCGAAGTACGGTTCCGCTGCAAAGAGCGGGGTAACGCCACAGAACGCAAAGATCAGGAAAACAACTCGATGTCCCATCGCAGCCACCCTTTTGTCAAACAGAGATGCTGACGGCATATCGCGGTCATCCCTTGGCGTCAACCAGCCCGACGGGCTGGCGGGCGTGGTTTCGCGTTCGCGGCGGCAATCGGGTAGACTCTCGCCGCGTGGATTGAACCGTACTTCTCCTGATCTCTGCCGAGCCGCGAAATGGATGTCATTGCCGGTCATCTGTACGACTTCCCGAAGTATTACGACCTCATCTTCGGGTCGGACTGGAAAGCCGAGTACAAGTTCCTGCTCGAATGTTTCGACCTCTGGGCCCGCCGGCCCGTGAAACGCATCTTCGAACCAGGCTGCGGCACCGGGCGGCTGATGATCAAGCTCGCGCAGGCGGGATACGAAATCAGCGGCCTCGATCTCAATCCGAAAGCGGTCGATTACTGCAATAAACGTCTCGTGAAATACGGATATCCCGCCTCCGCGTTCATCGGCGACATGGCTGACTTTCATCTCAAGAAGAAAGTCGACGCCTGCTTCAACATGATCAACACGTTCCGGCACTTGCCCAACGAAGCCGCGGCCCTCGCCCATTTCCGGTGCATCGCCGAATGTTTGAACAAGGGGGGCATCTACGTCCTCGGCCTGCACCTCACGCCCAAAACCACGCAGCAATGCACGGAAGAATGCTGGTCCGCAGCGAAGGGGAATCTTACGGTCAATTCGCGGTTGTGGTCCATCGGCATCGATCTGAAGAAACGCGTCGAGCGGATCGGCATGACGTATGATGTCTACACGCCGACGCAGCAGTTCCGCATTGAAGACGAAACCGCATTCCGCACGTACTCCTCCGAACAGATGCAAGCCCTGTTCGACGCCACGCCGGGACTGAAACTCGTCGAAACCTACGATTTCCGTTACCACATCGACTGGCCGATTGAAATCGACGCGGACACGGAGGATATTGTGTACGTGCTGCAGAAGCAGTAGTGTCACCTGTAGCGAACCACTTCCTCATGGAAGATGGTGCATCGCGAGGACTCGACACCCACTACGAGAAGTCTGAAATGTGGTGACCGTGATGGCATCAATAATGAGATGCATGGCGATGGCATCCGTCTTGTTGATCACTGGTTGCGGTGGTCAAACTCGCAAGACTCCCAAGGCTTGGCAAGAGGGGTTCCGAGAACAGGTGAAGGATGCCACGTCGTTGGCAGTCGTCATCCGCGGAAGATGTGAAGGGTGCCTCGCCGAGCCGATAAGCTTTCGGATTAACGATCCGGTCGCCATTCGCGATTTCATCAAATTGATCGAGATCGAGCACTATGATGGTCGCTTCATCGGCATGTGCAGCGGAAATGACACGATCACATTTCTCCATGGTGAAGAGACGCTCGTTCAACTGGTACGAATACCGTTCTCGTTGTTGTCGTGGCGCGATGAGCGATGGAAAGGCGATGCGGTTCTCACGGACCAATCCTATCAGAGAATTGCCGAGTGGTTCTCTGCCCAAGGGTTCCCCTACTTTATGGAGGAAATGGCCGCGAATGAGGAGGCTGAGAAGCGACGTGCGGCCGCGGATGCTGCCTTCGTGGCTAGCTTTCCGGAAATCGTCCGACCACTGCTTCTCGAAGGGAGCAATACGAATGGCGAGATCGATGCCGAGTTGATTGTGTCGAGGATGGATTCTTCCCGCGCGGCTTTTGTTGCCGTCAGTCGCAGTCTGGGACGAGAAGAAGGTCACAATGCGTCCTGGAGCGGGACATATCCGTTGACCCGAGCGGTTCTCGCCGTTGCCCATGCCAGTAACGCTGCGGAATTCTGGGACGCTGTCGACGATCTCTCAGACGATCCATCCGGTCAGTTTGGAGCGGGACGGCTCTTTTTCTTCGAGAAAATCGGTCGGGATGATGATGCGGCAAAGCACCTCGATGCCATTATCGATCTCGCGCGAACAACGCTCGTTCACGGTTACGATCAGAATAAACCGACCGTGATGCGGTACTTGAGTCGCTTTCAACATGCAAAGGTAGTGGACTTCCTGCGACAACTCGCCAATGGTGATGTTGGTACGGAAATTGACCGGAAAAACCTGTGGGATGATGAACCTGGAATTCGCGCTCATGCGCTGCTGAGTCTTGCGTTGCAGAATGAAAAGATCAGTGACAAAGACTGGCACCGCTGGTCGACGGAATTTCAATCACCTCCAGACCAGGCCGCGATCGAGATTGCGGGATGTTTGTGGGGAAAAGGGCCAGCAATTCAATCGAGCTATTTCCGCTTCAAGTCTTCCACGCTGGGATTGGCGGCCATTGAAGCCTTGGTTCGCACTCCTGGCCCGATGTCATTGGGAATGCTGGCCACCGCCGGTCTCGAACATCCCTGGGCAAGCGTCAATGATGTTGTGGAATTGGCGATTGAGCAGATGATCGGCGAAAAGTGGGAACGAAAAGACCGCCGGCGGAAAATTGAAGAATGGTTGGGAGCTCATCCAAGTCAATGGATCAAGCCAACTGGAATCAATGGACAATGAGAGTGAATGCCCGACAGGGGGCAAACGGCTCTGATTATCAATGCAACAGATTCACCAGCGCGATGATCGTGAACATCACTATGACAATCCCGAGGACGACGACTCCAACCATCATTCCCTCGGTCGGCCCGACCCAAGTGCGATATGGATCCTGATGCAATTCCGCGTCCTGTGCCCGGCAAGTGACCGGTCGCCGCAGGCGCACGCGGTTGTTGTCCAGTTTCTCGAACAGATCCCAGCCGGCGCGGGCTTCGTGATCGAGCGCCGCCCGCAGACTCGAGGACCAGCGGAATGATCCCCACGCACTGCGGAGAATTTTGTATTCGTAACCGTCATCAGTGTTCATCGGTGCGGTCTCCACTTCTTCTTCGCGTTCGAGTTGCTGTTTCCGTCGTGCCGCCGCAGCGGCTGCTGCTCCGTTCATAAAGTGGCCTTGCTTATCGAGTTAATCTGGGAGAGCCCCAGGGATCAGAATCCCTGGGCTTCTGCGGACATTTTTTTCTGAAGTTTCCCCATCGCGGGGCGAGAGCGCGTATAATCGGAGACTGCAACGGAGCGCTGGCGTTTTGTGACGCCAGCGGGAGCGTGCTGAGCCGCACCCATGCGGCCGCCGATCTTTGATACAACCACACTTCGTTCGTCCTGCCTGAGAGACCACCGTGGCTCCGTCCCGCCGTCATAAAGCTCGCGAAACTGTCCTGCAGATGCTCTACCAAAAGGATCTCAATCCGGATGTGACCATCGAGGACATCCGCGCGATGATTCAAGAGCAGATCTCCGATGAGGAACTCGCACGGTTCGCCTGGCGGTTGTTCGCCGGAGTGATGGAATCGCGTGCCGCGCTCGATGGCAAGATCGAATCGGCCGCCGCGAACTGGAGCCTCAGCCGCATGGCCCCGACCGACCGGAATGCCATCCGTCTGGGAGCTTTCGAACTGGTCTACACCGACACGCCGCCGCGGGTGGTGATCGATGAAGCCCTTGAACTCGCCAAAACCTACGGCGGTCCGAATTCGGGATCGTTCGTCAACGGCATTCTGGATCGCCTCATCCCCGAGGAAAAGCGGACGCCGAAACCGGAAGCGTGAGCGTCGATCATCCATGCTGCTGTCCCAGCACGTAGAGCACATACAGCGCAGCCAGAATGAGGACGATGACGAGGATGGCATCGGGATCGATGACGCGCTGGCGCTTTGACTCCCCATAAAGTTGGCCGATGACTGCGACGGAGGTGACCGTCACCGCCGCCGCGCCGGTGACGATGTGATCGGGCGATACCGCCGCCAGCAGGTTGCCGGGGAACAATGCATCGAGCGGCAACAGCAGCAGCATGTTGAAGGCGTTGCTGCCGAAGATGTTCCCCGCGGCGAGATCAAACGCCCCCATTCGCACCGCGACGATGCTGGCCACCAGTTCCGGCAGCGATGTCGTGAGCGCGACCAAGGTGGTCCCGACGAAGGTGCGCCCCAGCCCAGTTTGATCGGCGATCACCCCGGCGCTGATCGACAAGGACGGACCGACCAGCACAATCACCCCCGCCGCGGCGACGAAACCGGCAATCGCGACCTTGAGTGACATGGTCGATGCCCCTTCCACCGCCGCTGGGACGAGCACTTCCTGATGTTGCTGCCGCGCAAGTTGCTGATCGCGGAAGATGAGTCGCACACCAAAAATGTAGGCAATCCCCACGAGCCATAAAATCGGGCTGATCCCCACCAGTGCAACACCGCCGAGCCGCGCTCCGGAGGCGATGCCAAAGATCGCAAGGCTGGTGGTGAGGATCCCCGCCATCGCGCTCAGGGCGTGACCAATCGATTCACGACTGAAAGCCCGCCGGGCGGAGTGATACCACCAATCCAATCCCGCGAGGATCAACAGGTTCATCAGCGAGCTGCCGAGGAGATCACCCACCGCGAGATCGGGCATGTTGTTGCGGATCGCGGTAATGTCCACCACCAGTTCGGGTAACGATGTCGCCCCGGCGATGAGGATGCTGCCGACCAGCAGTCGACCGAAGCCCGTGAGTTCGGCGATGGCATCCCCGCACCACGCGAGTGCCGTCCCCGCGGCGACGACGATCAGCGAGCAAATGGCAAACGTGATCAGCGCGGTCGTGAGCGTCATGCAGGCAACTCAATTCTCAGAAGGGGATTGCATCACAACGTGAACGACTCGGGTTTCGCAATGGTTCACTGAAATCGTCGGGCAGTCTAACCGATTCGGTGGAATGATGACCCGGCGAGCGGGGGGACGTAAGTCCCCTGGTGATTGAATGGAAAACTCAGCGAGAATCACCAGGGGGGAGTGACATCCCCGCTCGCTCGTCGGACTCCGACGGTGATCACGTCACGATTCCAGGTGCCGGTTCGTCCTCCATCAGCGCCGTCGCATCGCGCGTCAGTTGCTGCGTCAGTTCATCATACTCCATTGGTTCGGTCGTGGTTGGGGCGAAGCCGGAGCGTTCGGCGACCAACAGGCTCAGCAGCGTGCCGACGAGGCCTTGGCCGCCGATCGCATTCGCCTCGCCGCCGGTGCCGTTCGTCATGAACAAGCGCTGCGGGACCAACGGTTGTGTGGCATGGGCCAGTTCCTTCGACGCAAACGCCAGCGCGAACAACCGCGGGTCGCCATACGACGCAATCTTCTTGTGTAGCACAGCGGCTTCGGCGAGACCCTCTTGCAGAATGCGGAGTGCTTCCCCGCGGCCGGTGAGTTTGTTGCGTTGGCTTTCGGCTTCCGCAAGCAACCCCACCTGCTCGGCATGGCGACGGGCACGGGCGACTTCGGCGTCTCCTTCGCACTCGGCGATCTGAATCTGCAACCGCGTCGCGGCGAGTTCCGTCTGGGCCTGCATCACCTTCCGATCATTCTGCCGTTTGGCCAACGCGAGTTCCGCGTCCCCATTGCTCTCGGCAATTTGCACTTTCAACCGCGCGTTGGTCATCTCCGTCTGCATGGCGGCCTGGGCTTTGGCTTCGTTGAGAACCCGCAGTTTGTCGTTTGCAGTGCATTGATGTTCGTACGTTTCCACCTGTTCGATCGACAATTGCCGTTGGCGTAACTGTTCGAGCAGCGATTCAATCTTCCCGTCGGCTTCCGCGGTATCAGGCTTGCCGATGAGCACGTCGACGCATTCAATATCGAATTCATGGAACCGCCGCCGCAGTTCGCCCTGGGCTTCGCGCTGGATGACATCGCGGTCGTGCAACAGTTCGAGCATCGTCTTGCGGTGGGCGATGTCCCGGAAGTACGCGGATAGGAGCGGATCGAGTGTTTGCGTGATCAACTTCTTCACGTCCCCGAAGCGCTGGATGACACTCGGGGCGCGTTGATAGTCGATGTGAACCACGACCGACAACGGCAGCGACGGTTCATACGCATCGCGCGTGACGAGATCGATCGACCGCAGGTTTTCATCGTAGCGGTGCGTTTCCGACCGGCCGGTGATCCAGTGGAGCACGAAGTTCGTCGTCGGCACCAGCACAATATTCCCCGCGTAGACGTTGAAGGCGTACTTGCCAGGGCCGAGCGGTTGCTTCCAGACGCCCCGTTCCCCCTCGGCGACCTGTTCGCCGTGACGAAACGCATCACCGGACAAATCGCGGCCGGTGCGACCGTAGTAACTCACGACGACGCCGACATGACCGATGGGGACGACTGTCTTCGGGACCATTTCCACTGACGCGAACCAGCGGTTGATGAAGTACGTGCCGTCAGTGAGGGCCTGGTACTGGCGACCGCGACGGCCACCGGCGTGCAGGAATGCTTCGGGGTCCTGGAAGTTATTGTGATCCATTCCCGCGGCGGCGTCACCACCGACGGGAGGAGCGATGAGTTCACCCGCCAGCAACGACGGACCGTCCTGGACGGTCACAATGCCAATGGTGTCATCGACTTCATCCCCCGCGGCAGCAGTCCCACTGCGGCCACCGATGACGATGGGTTGGAAGCCATTCACCGCTTGCAATTCCTGTTGCCATTGTTTGACGGCTGTTCGCTCCTGTGGTTCCTGCACCTGCGAGAGCGCGAAGACATTCCCGGCGGTGATGACCACGAACAATGCCGGGTTCACGGCATACACCCCTTCGCGCAGCATGGCTCGCTGCCGCCCACGCTGGCCGCGCGGATGCTCAGCCCCCGGTTCGAGGAAGAGGGCCGCATCCTGAAAGTTGTTGCAGGCAACAATGCGGGCGAGCGTTTGACTCGGCGACAACGGCTCGCCGTCACGGGCATAGACGTACCCGATTTCGCCTTGCGGAATGGTGACGAGCCGGGCTTTGTGGATGCGGTATTGCCAGCGGTAATAGCCGAAGTGCAGACCGCCGCGCAGCAGACGGGCCTGATAACCAGCTTCGCTGTTGAGGGCGACGATGCGGCCTTCGGCGAGCGATCCGCGGGCGGACCACAATTTCTCCACCACGCCCACGCGGTTGTGGGGGATGTAGCGTACGCAGAGCCACCACAGAATCAGCACTTTGGGAATGCCGATGGCGAGCAGCATCCAGACACTGGCATGCATGAACCAGTCGCCGATTTCGGTGAGCGACAGCCCGTCGAACAGAATCTCGGTCAGTTTTTGCAGGATCGGTGCGACGACGAATTTCATCGTCAGTCCTCCCGCGAGCGCAACGCGGCTCGCCACGCGGAGGCGGTCTCATTCATGGGGGATGGTTCGTCACCAACGATTGCGCTTTGCGGACATCAAGCTCACGCAAAGCGCAAGCGGAGAACGCAACGACTGCATCACATTGGGACGAGAGAATCAGGAGAGCGGTGGCTCAATCCTTCACGAAGAGTCTGCCCATTCAAATCGGGATCGAGAGCACACGTCTCGACCGGCCTGCGAGGTTAGCTGACGGGCTAGAGCTTGAACGTACTCCGGTTCGACTCGGGCATGGCCGTCGTCAAACCTGCGCCCCATGCGGATCGTCGTGAAGACGTTCCGCGGTGGTTCCCCCGCTCTCGTGTCCTGCCACGAGACTCGGCTGCATCGCTGACATTATTGCAAGGTACGGTTTCAGACAGAAAAGATGCGAACGGTGTGCCGAGGCGTACGGATTGACAGATCATCTTGATGTAAAACTGCTTACATCACCGGAAAAATATGCGATTCCTTAACACTAGACAGTTGGTTTTCAAGAAAAGCAGTCACCTGCGATGTTGTACGCGGGCCTGTCTCCCGCCCCGCGCACAACGGCGCTGTGGCCCAATCACGCACTACGAGCCAACGGCAATGTCGAGATCGTCGGCATCGGGACCGTGGCCGGGGTGTTATCGTAGTGCGTTACATCACCCTTCGGGGCATTCGCCACCAGATCGAATGTCACCTGCGTCACTTCGACCAGTTCCGCGAACGGAATCGGTGACGGGCCGCCAGACTTGATCGCATCGACAAATGCGGCGGTTTCGGCGCGGTGGCCTTTGTCTTGTTTCCACAGGCCCATCTTCTTGAAGCCAGGCCAGCCGAAGCCGCGGAGTTGCAGGAAGTTGTCGAGCTGCAGCACCCGGCCCGCACAGAAGACTTCGAGCCGTTCTTTGCTGAAACTGCGGTGACCGTTGCCGAGGTAATGGATCGTCCCGAAGCTGCCGTCGGCGAAGCGGAGCGTGCAGACGAGCTTGTCCTCGGAGATGCTGACCGAGGCGTTTTCACCCATTTGCAGCGATTGAGCGTCGAGAATCGGTTGCCCGGCGAGATACCGCAGCAGATCGACGAAGTGGCACCCCTCACCGATCATCCGCCCGCCGCCCACTTCCGGGTCGTGCGTCCAATGGTCCGCGGGAAGCAGGCCGGCGTTCACGGTCATCACGAAACTCTTCGGTTCCGCAACCCCCTTCAGCAGCTTTGCCATCTGCTGCACCTGCGGGGCGAAGCGGCGATTGAACCCAACCATCACCTTGCACTGCGGTGACGCGGCTTGAGCGGCGATCACGCGATCCAGTTCTTCGCGTGTAAGGCATAACGGTTTCTCAACAAAAACGTGCTTCCCGGAGACGAGTGCCCGGCAAACGTAATCGCCGTGGGAATCGTGCCGGGTGGCAATGATTACGGTGTTAATTTCGGGGTCATCGAAGACCTGCTTGAGATCGGTCGTGGCCTGTTCGATGCCGAAGCGTTTCGCCGCCTGAACGGCGGAGACACCGCCACGGCTCGCGACCGACTTGAATCGCACTCCGGCTTTCTGGAACGCGGGGAGCAAGACATGACTGGCAAAACCGCCGGCTCCGATCACGCCGACCACGACGTTCGAGGTCGCGGGCGCGGTCTTCTTATCGGTGGCGAGCGGAACACGGACCGTGTTCCGCCGCAGCGATGCCGCCTGTACGGGAGTGTCTTCCGGTGCGAGCAGCAACACGCCGAGCGAGGGTTCTTTCCCACCGACGACATCATACGCATCCGATGCTTGGCAGATCGGGAAGCGATGCGTAATCAGCGGCGACACGTCGAGTTGCCGCTGGGCGATCAGGTCCAGCACGGCCGTGAAGTTGCGTTGTTCGGTCCACCGCACAAACGGCAGGGGATAGTCGCGGCCTTGGTCTTCGTAGCTGGCATCGTATCGGCCTGGTCCGTAGGAGCAGGACACCTGGAATGAAAGCTCTTTGCGATAGAAATCGTCGCGATTCAGATTCAACCCGGCGACACCCACCAGCACGATGCGACCGCGCTTGCGGCTGACAAGGGCGGCTTGATGGACCGGTTCATGGCTGCCCGTCGCAGCGGTGATGAGCACCCCATCCATGCCTGCGCCGCGCGAAAAAATCTGCGCTCTGCCGATAAGGTCTTCTTGTCCGAGATGAACCGTTTCCGCCCCCATTTGTTGGGCGAGTTTCAATCGCGCGGGATTGAAATCGGCACCGAGCACGCGGGCGCCGTTGGCCCGCAACAGTTGCACGGCAAGCAGACCAATCAACCCGAGACCGGAGACAAGGAAACACTCACCCAGCGTCGGTGCAGCGAGACGAATACCCTGCAGCGCAATCGAGGCGAGCACGCCGAACACGGCTTGGTCGTCGGCCACTCCCTCGGGAATTTTCGCACACAAGTTCTGCGGGACCGACACCATTTCGGCGTGATGTCCGTTGGAGAGCACGCGGTCGCCGACTTCAAAGCCGGTCACCCCGGCTCCGACGGCGACGACTGTCCCCACGTTGCAGTAACCGAGTTCAATGGCTTCATCGAGCTTGGTAAACACCGATTCGAGCGTGGTCATCACGCCATCAGTTTTCATTTTTTCGAGGACCATGCGGACCTGATCGGGTCGCTGGCGGGCTTTGCCAATGAGGCTGGCCTTGGCGAAGTCGGTCACCATCCGCTCGGTGCCGGCGGAGATGAGCGTGACACGCGTCTGAATCAACAACCAGCCGGGGCGAACCTGCGGACAGGGGACTTCGACCACTTGCGTCTTGCCGGCGCGCAATGATTGCAGAACTTGATGCACGATCCTTCCCCCCAACTGATCCGGTCCTTCGGTTCAAAGAGGGTACGGCGGTGCACCCTCCCGTGGTGCGAACCGTATTGAAATCGACGAAACACCGCAAGAGGGATGTTGGGGCGTCTTAGCCCCCCATCAATGACGGGGAGGGAAACCGCGATGTTTATTGATGGCGGCATGTTTCATCCACGCCGGTTTACCCCCGGTCAATGACCGGGGGCTAAGACAATGCCAGCTCGCGTTTGACCTCGGCGAAGCATTTCACCGCGAATTCGAGATCCTCGCGGGTATGGCCGGCGGACATTTGGGTACGGATGCGGGCTTTGCCTTGGGGAACGACCGGGAACGAGAAGCCGATGACGTAGACGCCCTTCGCCAGCATCGCATCGGCGACTTTCGCAGCCAGCGCGGCGTCACCCAGCATGAGCGGGGCGATCGGGTGCGTCCCTGGGAGTACAGTAAAGCCGAGCTTCGGCATTTCTTCGCGGAAGTACCGCGTGTTGGCTTCGAGCCGGTCGCGCAGCTCCGTCGAGGCCTGCAACATCTCCAGCGCTTTGAGCGAACCCGCGACAATCGGCGGAGCGAGCGTGTTGCTGAAAAGGTACGGCCGCGATCGTTGCCGCAAATAATCGACGACTTCTTTACGACCGCTGGTGTACCCACCGCTCGCACCACCAAGCGCCTTCCCCAGTGTTCCGGTCAGGATATCAATGCGGTCCATCACGCCGTGGAGTTCGTGCGTACCGCGGCCCTTCGGACCGGTGAAGCCGACGGCGTGAGAATCGTCAACCATCACCAGCGCGTCATATTTATCAGCGAGTTCGCACACCGCCGGGAGATTGGCGATGTACCCGTCCATCGAGAAGACGCCGTCGGTGGCGATCATCCGGAAACGGGCCCCCTTCGCCGCCTGCAACTGGAGCTCCAGATCGGCCATGTCGTTGTTCTTGTAGCGATACCGCTGGGCTTTGCAGAGACGGATACCATCGATGATGCTCGCGTGGTTCAGCTCATCGGAAATGATCGCATCCTCAGCGGTTAACAGCGTCTCGAACAAGCCGCCGTTGGCATCGAAGCACGATGAATAGAGGATCGTGTCTTCCGTTCCGAGGAATGTGCTCAACGACCGTTCCAACTCCTTGTGGATCGATTGCGTCCCGCAGATGAACCGCACCGAGGCGAGGCCGTAGCCCCAGTCATCGAGCCCGCGATGGGCCGCGGCGATGATGTCGGGATGCTGCGCGAGGCCAAGGTAATTGTTCGCGCACAGATTCAACACCGGCTGTCCGTCGGAAACCCGCACATGGGTTCCCTGCGGCGTTTGAATCACGCGTTCGGCTTTGTATGTTCCCGCCACGCGAATCGTGTCTAACTGTGCCGCGAGATATTCTTGAAATCGTGTCGACATTTCTCGTTCCGTCTTAGCCCCCGGTCAATGACCGGGGGGAATCGGCGATGAACATAATGAAGCAATCAATAAACCGAACGGCGCTACCCCCCGGTCATTGACCGGGGGCTAAGACCGTTATGGCCTTCGTTGTTCGCGCAGTTTTTCGACTTCGCGTCGCAGGGCCTGGACTTCTTCACGGAGGGCTTGTTCGACTGCTTTCGGACTGGAAGGTGGCTGCGGCGCAGGAGCTTCCGGGAATGGAGCCGATGGGCGAGACACCTCGTCCGCCTGCTGTTCCAGATGCACCAGCATTTCCCGGGCGGCGCGTTCCATCTGCGCCGATTTCTCGCGCAGATTCTGCGCGATCTCGGGCATGTCCGCCGCCTGCAGGTGTTCCGCGGCGTGACGCATGTGTTCGATACGCTGCAGCTGACGCTCCAACTGGTGCAGCCTGTCCTGTAAAGACGACGGACCTTCTTTATCCGCAATCAAAGTTTCGATTTTTTGAATATGAAACCGAAGATCAACCAGTTCTTCATCCGGAGCATCGGCGGCCCACAGTTCGCGATGGGCGATCTGCAATTGTTTCAGTCGCGCGTGCAGGCGCTGTAACTCCCGCTCCGGCTGCTCCGGTTGCTTGCGTGTCCGTGCCACCTTCTCGTTGCGTTCGAGGATCTGTGCCCGCTCGTACAACTGCGCGGCTTCCTGCAGCAATCGTTGCGCGGTCGGCTTCTCGCCGCGCTCCATCAATTCGGCGGCTTTCCGTTTGAGATCGACGGCACGTTCTCGAAGTTCGTCGGATTCGCTCGCCATCGCCACGCTGGTGCCTAACAGCACACACGCAGCGGCCATCAACCACAAGGTTCGAGCCATGAAAATCCCCTTCGATTGTTGTTCTCGATGAAACCGGCAGCGTCCATTGCGTGACAACTACCGTACCAAAGTCGGTAGCACGACGCACGGATGAAAGCGGCGACAGATCGATAGCGTGCAGCAGGGGACTCAAGTTATGTGCGGGGCTCCCGTCCCCACACCCGATCCGACCGCAGGTCTCCCGAGTTGGGCCGTGGTCCGCACTGCGGTCCCTACATCACCGGCTGTAACTCGCGCAGCGGCGCCTTCGCTTCCGCGAGTTGCTTTGCCTGGGCGGCGGAGGTGTCCGCAGACAGCGTGAGGGTGACGGACCATTTGCCATCGGCGGGAGCAGCAAACTCCCAGTGCGGAATGACGGCGCAGCTTTGATGCACAAGTTCAAAGCCACTTTCCGATTGGCTCACCGTTTGGATCGGCATCGCCCACATGCCGGCGGAGATGGTGGATTCGAGCGCGACATCGACGCCGAGCCATTCATCCACGAGGCCGATGCGGTCCATCGGGTCGAGACTCAAATGCGAGTCGAGCATCCCCAGCGTGCGGCCGCGGTGGTCATAGTAATAACGGTCACTCGCGCCGCCGGGCATCGCGGCGAAGTTGAACTCGACGCCGAAGTGGATTGGCATTCCCGCAGGAAGTTGTTCGAGTTCGTAGACGATCTCAAAAGTTCCGCTGTTGTCCGCTGTGGCCCGCACAGTCTTCGTCAGTTTGATGCTGTATGGCCCGAGTTTGCCGTCGCGCCATTGTTTGGCTTCGACGACGCGTGCAGACCGTCGCATCGATGACTGATAGACGCCTTCAGCAAAGTCGCCGACATGGCCTTGCCCCCCGGCGAACGTCTCGAATGAGATGCCTGGCTGCAGGAAGTGATCGACGAGGCTCTTCCGCGGCCAATGATCGTAACCGAGCTTGTGTTCGAGTCCCGGTTGCTTGAAGCGGACCGCGCCGTTAGGATCGACGCCACCGCCGTTGTCGGAGACATTGCCCGAGCGCGCGGCATCCCGGATGCGATCGTGATACGGTTCAAACCGGCGGTTGAGCGTTGCCAGCAAGTTGACGCCGATGGTGCGGATATCCCATTCGTAGAGGTGACCGCCTTTACTGGGAACCAGCCAACCGACCATCCGGTCAGTGGCGATGCGGAGTTCCTTGCGGGCATCGCCGTTGTAGTCATCCGCGTCGAGCTGGACCCAGTTACCTGTGCGACCGGCGAACTGTTCCAGCAATGTGTCCGCTTGAATCAACCGGCTGTAAACCGCGTTGCGGAGATGTGGCAGATACAGCCCGCCGAACGCGCCGTGCCAGTACGAGCAGTTGCACTGCGCCTGATACAGCAGCTTGCGGGCCTCGCGTAACAGATGGCCTTCTTCACGCATGGCGGGATGCGATTCGGCCGCTTCCACACGCCGGCTGACATCGAGCATCCGGCAATACATCTCGTTCGATTCGGGATACTTGACGAGAAAGTTCCGCCAGAAACCGGCACGATAGAACGGCTTGATCCGCGGCCAATCGGTCAGCAGTTCCAGCGATTTCTGCTGATGCTTGTAGTGGAGTTGCTTCTCGGCGGGGAGCGCCCATTCCGTCATTTCACGGTAACTGGCATCGGGCAGATATTGCCGACCCAGCGGCGACACATGATCGACGGCTTCCGCCATCGTGGTCACCTTCAGCCAGCGCTGATTTTCACGCAACGTCTGGAAAAACCGCCGCAGCCAGCCATCGCGATAGACGTGATCCTTCGACCCGGGCCAGACGCCGAATTTCTCGCCATCGTCGCCGAAGACAAGAATCGGATTGTGGAACCGTTCGTTGATGTGCCCGCAGTGTTGAATGATCTCATGCGGATGCGAGTACGGAATGAGATACCGCAACCGCTCACTTCCCGCGAAGATTTTCACAATGCGACCATCGTTCTCAGTCAGATAGAACCCGTGCAGGTCGTCATCGTTCAGGCCGGCGTTGCGGAAGTGCGTGTCGTCGAGGAGCGTGTACTCGATGCCTGCTTCGGCAATGTCGCTGGCGAAGCTCTGCTCCCACACGCGTTCGGGAACCCACATGCCACGGACGCTCGTGCCGAGTGTTTGCTCGAGGAACGACTTGTACGCCTTTATCTGCCCGATACGATCGCGGCGGGGCAGGCACGCAAGGATTGGTTCGTAGAACGGACCACCGAGGATTTCGACCTGCCCTCGGGCAATAAAAGTCCGCAGGCGGTCGACATATTCCGGATGCGCCTGCACCAGCCATTCAAACAGTGACCCGGAATTATGAATCACGACGGGGATTTCGGGGTATTCGTCGAGCAGATCGAGGAACGGCGCGTAGCTGTCGACGTAAGCTCCCTCAAACACTCCATCGAAGTTGCCGATCGGCTGATGATTGTGGAGCGTAAGAATCAGTCGTGTCTGGCCCGACATGCCACCGCCTCGAATCGAAGAAAATCGGCCCGTGCGCTACCGAGCACCGGCAGCAAAGCGACCTCCAACTTCGATGACACGGCACCGTTCAATGTGAACGGACGATCCGCGTCTCCGCCGTTGCGGTCCCTCCAATCGGAATCATCGTCCATTCCGGTACAGAACTTCAACTTGCGGGGAGGTTGGGAGGGGAGAGTCGAAAGTTGAGCGAAAGTTCGCCTGCGAGCCGTGATTTCGGAAAGTTCCGCACGGGCCAGCGTCTTGACGACCGTGGCGGCAACGACGAAGCTATGGACTCTCCATTCACCGCGCTCGCGGCCAATGCTCTTTTCCGCGAGATGATTCCGGTCGCATGAAATGAGTGAGGGTCACGATGCCTGCGCCAAATGTCGTCGAATGCCCCGTCTGCTTTGCGACTTTGAAACTCAAGGCCGCCCCCAAACCCGGCGCACGGCTGAAGTGCCCAAAATGCGCGGGCGTCTTTTCACCGACGGATGACGAACCCGCTGTCGCTGAGCAAGAAGAGGAAGACGACATCCCCGTTACGCGCTCGAAGCCGCGCGGTAAAGGCAAGGGAAAGAAGAAGAGTAAGCCCGTCAACATAATGGTGCCGCTCCTCGTCGGGGGGGTACTTCTGCTGTTGATTGGGGCCGGCGTGGGCTTGTTTCTCGCCCGCGACGCGCTGTTCGGCGGAGTTAAGGAAGTCGATCTGGCGTACTGTCAGATTCCGAACCGTTCGATGAGCCTGGAATTTCGTGTCCAGGAGTTTCTGCAATCGCCCGCGGTGACGGATGCCATTCGGAATGGTCCGCAGTTCGATGGATCCTCGGCGGCGATGAAGGAGCTGATGGGAGCGGAAATCGGCGATGTCGAAACGATGCAGGCACAGATTTCGAGTCCCCCCGGCGGATTCAACCCGATGATGGGACCGGCAGTGCCCACTGATGCACTGGCGATCCTCAAATGCAAGAAGACGCTCACGCCGCCGTCAGCCGGTGCGTTCGATCATCAAGGCGTGAAGTGTTACCGCATCTCGGAAAGCGGCAGCGGGGGCATTGGCTTGCGCTCCGACACCATGTTCTTTCCGAACGCCAACACGGTTGTCATTGGCAAGGAAGGGACGATTCGACAGATTCTCGACAACTGGAAAGCCAACGGGCCCAAACCGGCCGCAGGAATTGCTAACTCTGGAGCAACGGTCTTCTTTGTGGCAGAGCAGAGTCTCATTTCTTCCGCGTCGTCAACGTTGAGTCAGATGACCGCCAGCAATCCGATGATGATGGTGGGACCGGCGGCCGAAATGGGCGACGATCTCAAGAATGTCGGTCAGGTGCTGAGCCAGAACGCGACGGCCTTCAGCTTTTCCGCCCAACTGACAAGCGGGCAGGTCTCGTGGTCCGCCGCGGTACATGGCCGCAACGCTTCCGGCACGCAACAGATGCAAACTGCCTTAGAAACCCTGCGAACCAAGGTCGTGACGTTGCTCGAATTTTTCGCGCAACCCGGTCTGCCGATGCCGGAGTCGAACAAGCAGAACCTCGCGTTGGCGCAGCAGGCGTTAGCAACACCGTTTCAAGCCAGCGGCGATCGGATCGCCATCGCGATTCCCATTCCGCCCGATCAACAGGCCAACAGCATCGCCATGATCGCGATGCTGATGCCACCGATGAACACGTTGAAAATCAACACGGGAAGTGGTCCGTCAGCAGCCCCGGCGGCACCGTCCATGCCGATGACGACACCAGGCATGCCCACACCGGGAATGCCCACACCGTCAACGATACCAAACGCGACATTGCCGGTGGATACGGCGACTCCAGTCCCGGCGACTGCGCCGTAAGAGACCCACGGTCAGGAAACCGTGGGCTTCCCGATTACTTGTTAACATCGAGGCGCGTTTTCCACGCACTCAGTTGTTGACCCACACACTCTCGGCCACCGCTGCCGTAGCTGCTCAGACGCGTTACCACGTTCGCAGTGCCAAGGTAACCACTGACATCGGCGGTAATCTTGTCGCAGTGCTGCTGCATCTCGGCGAGGGGCAACTCGGCAAGCTTGCAGCCCTTCGATTCACACAGCCGGACCAATTGCCCAACGACTTCGTGCCCCGTCCGCATCGGCACGCCCTGGCTGATGAGGTACTCCATCAGCGTCGTGGCGTCGAGGAAACCTTCTTCCAGCCGCGCGTTGATCGTCTCGACCCGCAATGCTGCGCTACGGACCACCGCGGGGGCGAGTTCCAGACACGCGAAGACGGTGTCGTAGGCATCGAAGAAGGCGAGCTTGTCTTCCTGCAGATCGCGGTTGTACGCCAACGGCAAACCTTTGATGAGCGTGAGAATCTGCTGCACGTCGGCAATTACCCGGGCCGATTTCCCCCGGATCAGTTCGAGCACGTCCGGGTTCCGTTTCTGCGGCATGATCGACGAGCCGGTAGTGTACGCATCCGGCAGCTTGAGGAACCCGAACTCCGTCGTGCACCACAAAATCCACTCTTCCGCCCAGCCGGACAGATGAACCGCAATGAGCGACAGCGTGAAGATCGACTCGGCAAGGAAATCGCGATCGCTCGAGACATCCAAACTGTTCGCCGCGACTGCCGGGAAGCCGAGCAATTCCGCTGTTTTGTGACGATCAATCGGCAGCGATGTCCCCGCCAGCGCCGCGGCCCCCAGTGGCAGCACATTGACGCGCTTCAAGCAATCCTGCACGCGCTCCCGGTCGCGTTGAAACTTCTCGCAGTAGGCCAGCCAGTAATGGACCGCCATCACCGGCTGCGCACGCTGTAGATGTGTGTATCCCGGCAGCACGACCTCAATGTCGGCATCGCTGCGATCCACGAACGCCTGCTGCAAATCCAGCAGCGCGGAGTCGACCGCCGTCAGAGCATCGCGGACATACAACTTGAGATCGGTCGAAACCTGATCGTTGCGACTGCGACCGGTGTGCAGCTTGCGGCCGATGTCGCCGATCCGCTGGATCAACGCCGACTCGATGTGCATGTGGATGTCTTCGAGCTCGATCTTCCACGCAAACTGCCCGGCGTCAATCTCGCGGCCGATGTCATCCAGCGTGCTGCAAATCGACGCGGCTTCGGCGTCGGTTAACAAGCCCACACTGGCCAGCATTCGCGCGTGGGCCTGAGAACCGCGGATATCGACGGCGGCCAGGCGGCTATCGAAACTGATGGACTCAGTAAATTTTTCGACGCGAGGATCAGTCGCCTGATCAAACGCCCCACCCCATGCCTTCGCCACGATGCCGTATTCCTTACAAAAGCCGTTTTCGTTGTTTTACCAGATTCGAGAGAGAGATTCGTAGGTCAGGCTGTTCCTGACCTACAGAATGGCATCCTGCGGGCTGGTTGAAATCGTGCCGAAGGAATCAGATACTGCCGATGCGTGAAATCCGACCATCATCACAGTCTCATCCCCAGGAATCTTCAACATGATGAACAGTTCGCTGGCCTTTGCTTTTGCGGTCCTGTGTACTCTTACGGCACCGATATCTGCGGCGGAACTTGCCAAACCCGTGCGGATGGGTTGCGGCATCATGACGTTCGACACCGTCCCCGGCTGGGGTCTTGGTGAAGACGGCAAGTCGATCATCGGCTCGACCCACGGTGGGGTGGCCGTCGACAAAGCTGGGAACATTTACACCAGTGCCAACATCGGCGTCTTTGTCTTCTCGCCCGAAGGCAAGGTCGTCCGCCGATTCGTGGGGGATGCGTACTCGAACATCCATGACATCGAAATCCGCGATGAAGCGGACGGGGAGTTCCTTTATGGAGCCCGCAACGTTGCTGGTGAAGGAGTGAAGATTCACTGCGAGACCGGTGACGTAGTGCTGAAGCTGGGCATCCCGGCGGAGTCGGGTTTGAAACTCACCAAGTGGAGTCCGACGGCCATCACTGTTGCTCCGAACAGTGACATCATTCTCGCCGATGGTTACGCCAGCAACCACATCTTCAAGTTTGACAAGACCGGCAAGTACATCAAACACTTCGGCACCAAAGGGAACGGTCTCAAAGAATTCAACACCTGCCACGGGATGACGCTCGACACGCGTTACGATCCGCCGCGGCTGTTAATCTGCGACCGGAATCACACGCCGAAGGGACGGTTGCTGCACTACGATCTCGACGGGAACTACATCGACGAAATCATCACCGGGTTGGGGATGCCTACATCCGCGGCGGTGCAAGGCGACTACGTTTCCGTGCCGGATTTGCTCGGCCGCGTCGTGATTCTCGATAAGACCAACACCATCATGGCGGTCCTCGGTTACAACCCCGATCCGGCGAAAGGCCGCAACTTCGGCATCCCGCAGGATCAGTGGGTCGAAGGAATCTTCAGCGGCACCCACGGTTCCAACTGGGATAAAGACGGCAATCTCTACGTGCAAGACTGGAACGTCTCCGGCCGCATTATGAAGCTGGTCCGCGTGAAATAGTTCTGCCGACACGTTGCCAAACGAGGACACGTCGATCCGTCGAAACGGGTCGCCGTGTCCTTTTTCGTATCGAGCGCCACAGGATCGGGAGGGATCGCACAGCCGCGTTCCTCATCGTAGAGAGAACCACTCTCTCATTACGGCATCGGCCACGATCGAATCACGTTGACGGCGGTGGGGCCTGCGGGATGGACTGGTGGAACACGCGGCAGTTGTCGCATTCCGAACCCGTCTTCAGCAGGAACAACAATGATGCGTTCTCTCATGAGTTTGGTCTTCGTCGCGGGGATGCTGTCCACCGAGACCGCACTGGCTCAAGCCCCGTCCGTCACCGGTACCTGGGCGATCAACATCCCCCAGGTCAGCGGCTTTTCGGGCAATCTCCCCTGGAAATTGACCGATGCTGGTACGACGTTTGATGGTACGATGGTGATTCAGGTGCCGCCGGTAGCTCAAGTCGATGGCGTCATGACCGCGCGAAAAGTATTCAACGGGATCTACATTGCGGACGCATCCTTCTCGGCGAAGGTGCTGATCCCGATCTTCCGCGTAACGATTCCGGAATTGCCGACGGTGAAGGCCATCCTCTTCGTCAACGGAAACACGATGACGGGGCTGGCACTGCAATCGATCAACGGTGTACCCACCAGTGTGATCTCGGTGCAAGGAACGCGGTCGGTGCCGTAGTCGGATCACACACGGTGGTTTCCGCACGGGGCGTGAAACCGCAAGCGTTGGGATCACGCGTCCTTAAGCAAGGCGGCCCAGTCGCGGGCTTGGGCTTCGATGGCGCGGAACTCCGACGATTGTCCCACGGCCGCGGCAGTTTGCAGATCGGTCGCCAGGGTTCCGAGGACATGCTGCTGTAACCGTTCGGCGAGCCAGGCTGCCCGACGTGTGAGGAAGGCGCTCTGCAAGCGGTGGAACTTCGCCTGCAGATACCCCGCACCGCTGGAGGCCGTTTGACTGATTGCCGATTCGCCGACGGTCGCAACCGCAGTCCCCGCGGCGACATCGCCCACCACGTGCATCGCCGCGGACATGATGCCATGCGAAGCCAACTGTGTTGCCACTTCACCGAGGGGCAACCCCACGCCAGTGAAGACGAGCACCACGCTCAGCGCTGGCCGCGCCGCCGCGGAGGCTTCATCAAGTCGTTTGATCAAACCGAACAACTGCGGGTTTTCGGTGCGGAACGATTGCAGTTCGACCGTGACCGTTTCGTGGAGTAATGCGGCGAAATCAATTGCCCGGTGATCGGCTTCCAAGCGTCGTAGAAGTTCGACTCGTGAAGTTCCGGCGAGCAATTGTTCCAGCCGCGATTTGAGCAGCGAGTTGCCGAGTTCGCTGAGCCATTCGAGCTTCGAGTAGACCTTGCCAACGGTCCGGACGACGGCGTCCCATTCGCGGGTGCGATAGATATCCCAGGGTTCGGGAGACGGGGCGGTTTGCCACCAGTCGCGGACGGTGCTGACGCCGCGCCACATCGTTTGACCGATGACATCGTAGACACCATGCACCTTCGCCGACCAGCCTTCGCGATGGGCGGCCCACCAGGCGCGGACGGCACCAATCATCAACGGTGTAGGCGGCGCGGGCCAGTCGTCGACTTCTGCGAGTTCGTGTGCTGTCAACAAGTCGGCCGCGGTACGAAACTCCGCGCTTCGGGAGGCGACTTCCCGCAAAAAGCCCGGCAGCCCCGCCTGTTCATCGGCGAGTCGAGACAACGATCCCCGCAGCGTGCGGCGTTTGATGTCTGCAAAGCGAAACCGCGCGAAGACATCCTGCAACCGCACGCGCGTCGGCTCAATTGGTCGCGGCGCGGTGTCCTCCGGAGACCATGTGCGTTCAGAGAAATCAAGCGTGATCGCTTCGGCTGCCGGGCGGTTGTTCGGAGCGAGGTAGATATACTCGGGAACCACGCCGGTCTCAGCGGAAAACGTCTTCAGCCACAAGGGCCAGTATGTTTCATCGTCCGGGAGTTCACATTGATTGAAGACCACGACGACAGCCTTGTCTTCCGCGGCGGCACGACGGAAGAATTGCTTGACCGCGGCATCGTTGTATTTCTGCTGCGTCAAGACGGCGATAAGCACATCCGCCGATTGCCGCACGGCGTCGGCGCGTTGCCAGTTGATCTGCGCGTCACTGTCCACATCGGGGGTGTCGAGCAACAACAAGTTCGGCGGGACCGCTTCATGTGTCCGCCAGAACAAAAGGTGCTCGTCGCTGTCCTGTAACGCCTGTGCGGCTTCGTTCCACGGGACTAATTTGAAGCTGGGAAATAAAGCCTCAAGCGACTGCCGTTCGGAAAAGCCTTCCGGCACAAGACACACGGGGTGCTTCGTCCCCGAGGCCAGCGGGCTGGATGCACTCGCGCGGAACCCCGCGAGATGGTTGAACACGACGCTCTTGCCGATGTTCGTTCCCCCCGTGACGGCCACCACAAGGAAGGCGTTTTCTCCCAGTTGCGGCAGGAGTTTCCGTTCGAGGAGTTCAAACCATTCGCGACCAGCCAGCGGCGGCAATCCTAGGCGTACGAGTGCCGGTTCGAGACCCCGCACCGAGTTCGCGAGCGTTCGTGATCGCTGTGCAAAATCCGCGATGTCCCAACTCATGCGCGTTGATCTTCCAGGATGACTGACAAAACTGTAACCGTCAGTCTAAAGAATTCCCGTCGTCAACGAACAGTCCGCGCCCCAACCCCGCTTGCGGTTTCGCGCCCCGCGCGGATCCCACCGCGTGTTCCCGTTACTCCGCGTCGTCTTCTGCGAGCAACTGCTGTTTGGCAATTTCCATCTCACGCAGGATTTCATCACTGAGGGTCGGCCACTTCAAATCGAGATCATCAATCGTCCGCGCGATAAGTGCGGCAACAGCCGCGCGCGTCACCCATTTGTGATCGGCGGGAATCACGTACCACGGAGCCCATTTGGTGCTCGTTTCGGTCAACATCTCGGCGTACGCTTTCTGGTACTCGTCCCAGTGTTGCCGTTCACGAATGTCGCCTGCCGCGAATTTGTAGTGTTTTTCCGGATCTTCAACCCGTTCCAGAAACCGCCGTCGCTGTTCCTCTTTGGAGATATGCAGGAAGCACTTGACGATCCGCGTGCCGTTGCGGGTCAGGTGATGTTCAAAGGCGTTGATATCCTCGTAACGGTGATTCCAGAATTTTTTCTTCTCGGGATCGGCGTCGGGCAGTCGTTGTGCCTGGATGAAACTTTGGTGCACTTTCACCACGAGCACTTCTTCGTAGTACGAGCGATTGAAGATGCCAATATGCCCGCGTTCGGGGAGGGCTTTACTACAACGCCAGAGGAAATTGTGATCGAGCTCTTCTGCGGTAGGGGCTTTGAAACTGGTGACCGTCACTCCCTGAGGATTAACGCCGGCCATGACGTGCTTGATCGTGCCATCTTTCCCCGCGGCGTCGATGGCCTGCAGGATCACCAAGACCGACCAGGAATCGCTGGCGAACAACAGTTCCTGAGACTTAGCCACGGCCTCGCGACTCTCGTTAAGAATCCGCGCCGCCATCTCCCGCCGCGTGTTTTCGGGAACGTCTTCGTCCCCTTCCCAACTGGGATCAAAGTCTTTCAGCTTGCACTTCCTGCCCGGCTCGACAAGGAAACGTTTGAGGGTCTCGGCTTGAAAGTCCATGATCGTCCCCGCGGAAAGATGTGCGTCGCGATGACGCAGTGTCGGCGGTCGACTCCCCGCAATGCAACAGAACCCGGCCGGCAACCGGTCGGGTTCTGCGAGAATCTGTGGGGAATGACGGACGAAGAACTTACTTCTTCGCCGACTTTTGCGTCACGGGGCGACCGACGCGAGGCAACTTGCCCGCGGCAGAGAGTTCCGCAACGCGCTTATCGAGTTCATAGAACGGGCTGATGCGCCGCACTTTAGACGCGATTTCTTCTTTATCTGTGCCGGTCGCCACAACATACTTGGCGATCAGTTTCAGAATTTTCACCTTGCGCGTACGACGCTTGGTCAATTCGCGGTCACGTTCAATGCGGGGCATGGCGAACAGTCTTCCTGGAGACCGAAAGTCTTACTGAGTAAGGATTAACGAAGCTTCTTATGGCAGGTTTTGCAGCGAAACGCCATCCGCACGAGCTTCCCGCACTTTGGGCAGCGGTTGGCTTTGCGAGCCAGCTTCAGTTTTGTCCGGGGACGATGAACCATGATCGATCACACCTTCGTTTCAAGCCGTCGGCGCCGATCGACGCCGCGGGGAATCGAGGAGTGTAACGTCGCCGCTTCATCTCTGCAAGTACGCCGAGTCAGGTTCCTGCGAACGCTAAAATCACAGCACCGTCTAGAACGGAATGCCGAACGTCGTCAGGAGATAAATGATGAACAGTTTGATCGGTAGCAGGAAGTACCGGTAAATCAATTCCAACAACGTCGCAAGAATACTGGCGTGCATACGGACCTCGAGCCAAGTTTTTGGGTGTGGTGACGCAGAAAATTCCGGTCGTTATTCCGCTGTAACACGCGCCCACTGGCTCTTTCAAACGGAATTCGGATCGGTTGCGGAGAATTCACTCCAATCCCGTCGAAGTTGACGACCGTCATTTCTCATCGGACGCGGTAAAAAATCGGATTGTCGCGCTCTTGTGTGACTGTTATCATCGCCGCGCTCGTCAAAAACGCCGCAGTTTCCCCAACCGTGGTGAATCCACCACTCGCGCAAGGATGCCCGCCGATGAGTCACGAACGACTCGCCCAGAAAATTCAGTCCAAGCAGGCTTTGATCGGCGTGATCGGACTGGGATACGTCGGCCTGCCCCTCATCCGCGCTTTCACGGCCAGCGGGTTTCGCTGCCTCGGTTTTGATGTCGACCAATCCAAAGTCGATAAGTTGAAGGCCGGGCAGAGCTATATCAAACACATCGACTCCGCGGCCATTCAGGCGCTGATCACCGAGAAGAAATTCGAGCCCACCTCCGACATGGGTCGGTTGGGCGAAGCGGACTGCATCATTATTTGCGTGCCGACGCCGCTGAATGAAAGCCGCGATCCGGATCTCAGCTACATTGAGGGGACGGCCCACGCGATTGCCAAAACGTTGCGGCCGGGGCAATTGATCGTTCTCGAAAGCACGACGCATCCGACCACCACCCGCGTCAATGTTCTGCCGGTGTTGGAAGCCACAGGTCTGAAAGTTGGCAGCGATTACTTCCTCGCTTTCAGTCCGGAACGCGAAGACCCCGGCAATCCGCACTTCCAGGCCGCAACGATTCCCAAAGTCGTCGGCGGTTACGACACCCACAGCAGCGACTTGGCCTGCGCCATGTACGGTCACGCGGTGGTGAAAGTCGTCCGGGCGTCGAGCATGGAAGTCGCCGAAGCATGCAAGATTCTCGAAAACACCTACCGCGCCGTGAATATCGCGCTCGTCAACGAGTTGAAGATGCTCTACGACAAGCTCGGCATCGACGTGTGGGAAGTCATCGACGCGGCAAAGACAAAGCCGTTCGGCTTCCAGGCATTCTACCCCGGCCCCGGACTCGGCGGACACTGCATCCCGATCGACCCGTTCTATCTCACCTGGCTGGCCCGCAAGCACGGAGAACAGACACGGTTCATCGAACTCGCCGGCGAAATCAACACGCACATGCCACACTATGTGGTCAACCGGCTGGGCGAATTCCTCAACGACAACTGCAAGTCGATCAAGGGGAGCAAAGTCGCCCTGCTGGGTGCCGCCTACAAAAAAGATGTCGACGACCCGCGCGAAAGCCCGTCGTTTGAATTGATGAAGCTGCTGCTCAAGCGAGGGGCGATACTGACCTACAACGATCCGCACGTGCCGTCACTGCCGAAGATGCGGCACTACCCCGATCTCCCGGCGATGGACAGCCAGGCCCTCACGCCGGAGTATCTCGCAGCCCAGGATTGCGTGCTGATTTCGACGGATCACTCCGCCTACGATTACGACTTCATCGTCCAGCACAGCAAGGTTGTGCTCGACACCCGCAATGCGACGAAGAACGTCGTCCGCGGCCGGGAAAAAATCCGCAAGGCATAGCCGTTGACGGTTTATTGAACCTCCTCGCGCACAATTTGACAAAGCCTTCCCCCTCGCGATTGACCCGCGCGGACGCATCATCGATACTGGATGTGTTCGCCGATATGGTTCTGGGGAGTCGTTGTCCATGCGCCGTTTCTTGCCTCTCGTCCTGCTGTTCGGCGCAACAACCGGTTTGTGTCGCGCTGCGGAAGAGGGCGTTCCCGACTATCTCCGCGAGATCAAGCCGATCCTCGCGGAGAACTGCGTCCGGTGTCATGGATCGCACTCGCCGCAAGCGACCTTGCGCGTCGACAGCCGTGCGGGTGTTCTGATCGGTGGCGACAGTGGCCCGGCAATTGTTCCCGGCAAAAGCGCTGAGAGCCGATTGATGCACGCGGTCACCGGTACGAACGGCATCTCGAAGATGCCGCCAGAAGGGAAGCCTCTGACCGCAGCGCAGATCGAACTCTTGCAGAAATGGATCGATGCGGGGGCAATCGCACCCGCCGACGAAATCACACCGCCGCTGGAAATCGCGAGAAGCGAGCACTGGTCGTTCCAACCGATTCAACGGCCGGTGGTCCCCACGGTGACCGGTGCGGTTCATCCGATTGATGCGTTCATCCGACAACGTCTCGTGATGGAGAAACTGACACCATCCTCCCCCGCGGCTAAGTACATCGTGTTGCGGCGCGTGCATCTGGATCTGCTCGGGTTACCGCCATCACCGTCGCTGGTGGAGGAATTCATCGCGGATACATCCCCCGATGCCTACGAAAAAATGGTGGCTCGGCTACTCGCCTCGCCGCACTTTGGTGAACGCTGGGGGCGCGACTGGCTCGATGCGGCCCGGTATGCGGACTCGAACGGATTCACCCGGGACATGCCGCGGGTGATCTGGAAGTATCGCGACTGGGTGATTGACGCCCTCAATGCAAACCAGCCGTTCGACGAGTTCGCGATCGATCAACTCGCCGGGGATTTGCGTCCGGAACCGACATTGGAACAGCGCGTCGCGACCGGGTTTCATCGCAACACGATGATCAACGAAGAAGGGGGGACCGACCCCGAGCAGTTCCGTGTCGAGGCGATTGTTGACCGCGTCAACACGACTGGAGCGGTCTTCCTCGGGCTGACCGTCGGTTGTGCGCAGTGTCACGATCACAAGTACGACCCGATCTCGCAGCGCGAGTTCTATCAACTTTTCGCGGTCTACAACTCGACCTCCTTCAACCCCGGCGATCAGGCCGCCCCGCGACTCGACGTGCCCACGCGCGAGCAATTCGCCCGCAATGAGCCGGCCCGCAAAACTGCGATCCGGGCGGCGATCACGGCGAAAGAAAAGGAACTCGAAGCCAAAGCCGAAGACATTCAGACCGCACAGGACACCTGGGAAAAGACGCTCTCTGAAGACGACAAGAAAGCGCTGCCGTTCAACGTGAAGAACGCCGTCGACCTGCCACCGCGCGACCGGTCGGAAGTCCACAAGCGCGATCTGGCGGCCCACTTCAAAGCGACTACGACCGCCAGAGAAAAGTTTCCGCAGTTGGATGAGATCGCGAAATTGCGGGCGGAGGAACCGCAGTTCGTCAACACGATGGTCGTGACCGAAGAGGCAAAACCGCGCGACACGTTCGTGATGATCCGCGGCGATTTCCTGCGCCCCGGAGCCGCGGTGAAGCCGGATGTCCCCGCCGTCCTGCCACCGTTGCATGTTGAGAGCGATCACGCCAGCCGCATGGATTTCGCGCGGTGGCTGGTCTCGCGCGACAACCCGCTCACCGCGCGGGTCTTCGTAAACCGCGTCTGGCAGCGCTACTTCGGCCACGGCCTGGTGGAAACGGAAAACGACTTCGGAAGACAAGGCGACCCGCCGACACATCCCGAATTGCTCGATTGGCTCGCCGACGAGTTTATGCGGACCGGCTGGGACACGAAGCAATTGCATCGGTTGATCATCACGTCGGAGACCTACCGGCAGTCATCGGTTCATCGGGATGATCTCGAAGAAGTCGATCCGCTCAACAAGCTGCTCGGCCGACAGAACCGCTTGCGGATCGATGCGGAATCCATCCGGGACGCCGCTCTCGAAGTGAGCGGCCTGCTGGCGGATGAACTCGGCGGCCCTCCCGTCACCCCGCCGCAACCCGACGGCGTGTTCGACTTCACGCAAGACAAAAAGCCATGGAAAGACGCCGAGGGAGCCAGCCGTTACCGCCGGGCGCTCTACACGCAACTGCTCCGCAGCAGCCTCTATCCCGGCCTGACGGTGTTCGACTTCCCCGACCCGAACGTAAGCTGCACGCGCCGGAATCGTTCGAACACACCGTTACAGGCCCTGACGCTGGCTAACGACAAAACCTTCACCGAATTCGCGCGCGGTTTGGGAGAGCGCTTGCGCTCAGAATCAACCCACGACTCCGAACGCATCACGAACGCCATGCAGACATGCCTGTCGCGCCCACCGAGTTCCGTCGAACGCGAACGATTGCTCGCGTTCCTGCAACAACAACGAACCGCGTATGCCGCCGATGAACCCGCCGCGCAGGAATTGCTTGGACGCAAGGATTTGAGCGGGACAACATTAACCGAAGCCGCCGCGTGGACGGCGCTGTCCCGAGCGCTGATGAATCTGGATGAGTTCATCACGCGGGAGTAAATGGTGAATCGACACTCCATGGAATGCAGTAGAATTCAGATTTGTCATCAACGGAATCATCCAAAGGCAGATCGATCATGACCACAGCCGTTCTACAGCCACCATCACTCTTTGCGTCGCCGCCACCGGAGACCGGCGAGTTTCCGCGCGTGGTCGGTCTCAACGATAACGGTCGGCGAATGACCATCGAGGAATTCGACGCGATTGAGGACTACGACGACGAATATCGATACGAATTGATCGAAGGGATCCTCATCGTGAACGCGGCACCCGGGCCAGTCGAAGTCGATCCGAATGAAGAACTGGGTTTCCTGCTCAGGTTATTTGCTCAACAGACTCCCGGTGTGATTGATAAAACCATCTCCGAGCAGTACATCCGCACACACCGCAGTCGACGCCGGGCCGACCGTGTGATCTGGATCGGATTAGGGCACGTTCCTAACATCCCGCAAGATATCCCCACGATTGCCGTGGAGTTTCTGTCGGCAGGCCGACGCAGTTGGCAGCGCGATTACGTCCAAAAGCTGGAGGAGTACCTCGCCGCTGGGGTCAAGGAGTATTGGCTGTTTGACCGTTTTCGTCGGCACTTGGCCGTCTTTCGTCCCAAGACCGAAGGAGGCGTGGAGACCACGGTCGCCACAGCCGGAATGGTCTATGCCACACCCTTGCTCCCCGGATTTGAATTGTCTATTGATCGGCTGCTGAAATGCGCGGACGACTGGATTGCGATCGATACAGAAGTGGAGCCGTCATGAGTGTTCCCCGATCACACGATCTCCTCCGCGACCTCACCCGGCGGCACTTCTTTCAGGATTGCCGCGTGGGTGTCGGGGCGATGGCCTTAGCGTCGCTGATGCAGCCGTCGGCGAATGCGAAGCCGACATCGGTCGAGGGAACGCTGCCGCCGGGGTTTGTGACGGGCAGTCGCGGGCTGCATCACGCCCCGAAGGCGAAAGCCGTCATCTTCATGTTCATGGCGGGCGGGCCGAGTCCGCTCGAACTGTTTGATGACAAGCCGAAGCTCCGCGAACTGCATGGCCAGGTGATTCCCGAGTCGTATGTCGCCGGGAAACGGTTTGCGTTCATCAAGCGCGATGCCAAGCTGCTTGGGTCGGTTCGCAAATTCGGCAAACACGGGCAATGCGGGGCGGACGTGAGTGAACTGCTGCCCCACTTTTCGCAGATCGTCGATGATGTCTGCATCGTGAAGTCGATGGCGACCGATGTCTTCAACCACGGCCCGGCGAAGCTGTTCGTCAACACCGGGTCGCCGCAGTTCATGGGTCGGCCGTCGATGGGGGCGTGGGTCGCCTACGGCATCGGCAGCGAGGCCGACGATCTGCCCGGTTTCGTCGTGCTGCAATCCGGTCCCCGCGGTCCGCGCGGCGGCGCTCCCCTGTGGGCCAGCGGCTTTCTCCCGACGAATTATCAGGGCGTGCCGTTGCGGTCGGGGAAGGAGCCGATCCTCAACTTGTCGAATCCGCCGGGGATCAATGCCGACCGGCAGCGCGAGTTTATCGGCGCGGTGAATGATCTCAATGCGTTGCATCTCGGCGAACAGCACGACCCGGAAATCGCCACGCGGATCGCGCAGTACGAAATGGCGTACCGCATGCAGACCAGCGCCCCGGAACTGATGGACCTCTCCGGCGAAACGCAGGCCACGCTCGACCAGTACGGAGCCACACCCGGCAAGCCCTCCTTCGCGAACAACTGCCTGCTCGCCCGGCGGCTCGTCGAACGGGGCTCACGCTTCGTGCAGCTCTATCACACCGACTGGGACCACCACGGCAACCCCGGCACGGAGTTGGGGAAATCGCTCGATGACCGTTGCAAGGAAGTCGACCAGGCCAGCGCCGCCCTCGTCGCGGACCTCAAACAGCGCGGCATGCTCGATGAAACGATCGTCGTCTGGGGTGGCGAATTCGGCCGCACGCCGCAGGGCGAACCACGCGACCTGATGGGCCGCGATCATCACATCGAAGCCTACACCATGTGGATGGCCGGCGGCGGCTTCAAAGCCGGAACCACCATCGGCGAGACCGACGAAATCGGCTACTACACGGTGAAGGACAAGGTTCATGTCCACGACCTGCAAGCGACAATCCTGCATCAGCTCGGCATCGACCACCTGCAACTCGTCTACAAGTTCCAGGGCCGAAATTACCGTCTGACGGACGTGCATGGGGAAGTGGCGACGAAGTTGTTAGCGTAATCTGCTTGCCGCTTTGCGGGATGCCAGCGCCCGCGTCGTACGAATGATTTAGCAAGGACCTTTGATCATGACGATCACCCCTGCGGAAGCGCTCGTTGCTCTCCAGCCCTGGATTGCCAGGCACCGTCGTACCGCATGGCGACCGGAAGTTCGCACCGACAACTCGACACCAACCGGGTCCGCGTTCAGCGGCCTTCCCTTGCTTTCACCGGACGAAGACTGGCCCGCCTGCCCATCCTGCGGCGTACCGATGGAATCGATGTTGCAGTTGGATCTGAAAACGTTGCCGACCGATCGCTACGGATCTGACGTTCTGCAACTGTTTTACTGTGTCGCAAACTCGTGCGACCGGGGCTGGGAAGCGTTCGCCGATCAGGCCTCACTTTGCCGAACTATCACACCGAACGACGCTCGAGCTGCGACGACAAATTTGAATCGCTTTCCGACCAAAGCCATTCACGCATGGACCGCGATTGAAGACTCGCCGGACGCACCAGAGCACGAACGTCTCGGGATCAAGTTCGACTACCACTTCAAGGATGTGCCTTTTAAACCCATGGAGATGTGGTGTCCGGAACTGGATCTCCACTTTGTCGGCTCAGAGTTCATCAGATGTCTTGAAGAGAATGTCACTGCCGCTGATGGCGACAAGCTCGGTGGCTGGCCGCTCTGGATTCAAGGTGTCGAATATCCGATTTGTCCGGAATGCGGCACGGAAATGTCGCTGGTCATGCAGATCGGTTCGGAAGATCATGTTCCATACATGTTCGGCGATTGTGGCGTCGGTCACATCACGCAATGCCCCCAACACCATCATGTCGTAGCATTCGCATGGGCTTGCACATAAGAACCGGACCTGCACTGCTTCAGCGGCCGAATATCGGTTCTCCGATTGAACCACCTCACTGAGAAACCAAGCGTAATCGAGGCTGCGATGCTGACCGACCGCTACTACTTCGACGATGGCAAATCCCGCAAATTCTGGTCGATCGCTCACCGGGGCAAGACGGTGGTGACAACATCCGGGCGACTCGGGGCGAAGGGCCGCGACTCCACAAAGGACTACAATTCCCCGATTGAGGCGAAGGCCGCCGCCAAGATCGCCGCTGAGGAAAAGGTGAAAAAGGGCTACATACGCATCGATCCCGGCCAGCTTAAAATCAACCGTTTTGATGGAGTCCGTAAAGCCACCGAGACGCAGGTCGCCAAGTTTGAAAAGCAAATCGGCGCACGGCTTCCAGAAGAGTATCGAAGCTTTCTTCTGACTCACAACGGCGGCTTCCCCGTGTCAGAGGGAATTAAGGTGTTTGGGCACCCGAGTCCGTATGGCTACATCGCGTTGGTCGATCCGCTCTACTCGCTGGATCCGAACGTTCCCGAATATCAGAGCCTGCAAGCCGCCGTCAATTCGGTCCATTATGTCTTGCCGCCCGGGCATCTTCCCTTTGCTGACTCGGGTGGGAATCTCGTGACGATCGACTTGAAGAATAAGATTGGCGCGATCTTCTACTTCGATCACGAAATGCCGGACGAAGACGACGTTGACGACGAGGATGTCACGCACTACACGACGAAGCAGGCGATCCTGCTGGCCGGTTCCTTCGACGAGCTCCTGACCAGAATGGCGGTTTATCGCGACGCTTAATCGTTGATTAGGAGCAGTCGGGCTTGCCGAGTCACTCGAAGAGACCCAGGGATGGCAATCCCTGGGCTTCCGATGGCACATCATTATTTCGCGCGGGTGCCGACCCAGCGCTGCACGGTGTAACTGCCGGAATACGTGCCCCATGCAGTCGAGCGGACGCCGTTCTGTTCGGAAGAAACGTGTTCGCTCGGTGAGGCGACAATGGTGACCTGGACGATGCCGGACTCGCCGTTCTTCAGTGCACCGATGTGGACCGCGGCGGTCGCGAGGTCGGAATCGTGAGTGTAGACCTCGGTGCCGTAGAGTGAACCCGTGGTCCGGCCGGCCACTTCGAAGTAGAACGTCTGACCGATCTGTTCGCGGAAGGATGTGAGGTTGCCGGGATTCGGCCGCACCGGCAGATGGGCGGCGGTCAAGCGGCGGATGAGGTCGCGGACGGCGACCGCTTCATCGAGCTTCGCATCGCGGGTGTATTGGTCTTGTACGGTCTTCAGCGTCACCGCCAGGCGTTCTCCCTTCGTCTGGACTTCGTCTTCCGCTTTCTGGCGAATGGCGTCGACTTCGGCCTTGTACGCGGTCAGCAGGGCCTTGGCCTCGGCGGGGAGATCGGCGGCGGCTTCCAGCTTCGGCGGCGCGGGCGGACAGGGTTGTCCGGTTGCCGAAGCCGGGGCAAGTCCCGAGCGCACAAGCGAAAATTCCTGGGCGACACAGATCGCCGAAAACAACACCACGCCGGCAACAGGAACGATGAAGGAACGCATGAGATTCTCCAGACAGAGACGAACCATCGGACCGCCGAACGGCGGTGCGGACGACAGTCAGACGCAACGTCTAGAATCAGAGTTCCCGGGATTTTCGTCCCTGTTAGAAAATGAGCGTTCTTCCTCGCTTGCGCTTTGCAGATGCCAGTGCTCGCAATTGATCGAAGTGACCCAAGGATAAAAATTCCTGGTCTTCCTCAGGAAATAATCTCTTTCACAACGTGACCATGAACATCCGTCAAACGGTAATCGCGGCCCTGGAAGCGGTATGTCAGGCGTTCGTGATCGAAGCCCAAGAGGTGCATGATCGTCGCCTGTAAATCGTGGACGTGGACCTTGTCCTTGACGACGCCGAAGCCGAGTTCGTCGGTTTCGCCGTGCATCATCCCGCCCTTCACACCGCCGCCGGCGAGAAACATGCAGTAACAATCGGGATAGTGATCGCGACCGAGAATGCTCCCCGCAGCGGTGCGGCCTTCGCGGAACGGCGTCCGGCCAAACTCGCCCCCCCAGACGATGAGCGTGTCTTCGAGCAGCCCGCGCTGGCGGAGATCGTTGATGAGAGCCGCGACGGGCTTGTCCATCGTCGCGCATTTTCGAGTGAGGCCGTCGCGAATGTCTTCGTTCGGACCGGTGCCGTGGAAGTCCCAGCCCCAGTCGAAGAGCTGTACGTACCGCACGCCCTGTTCGAGCAGTCGCCGCGCGAGCAGGCAGTTATTGGCGAAACTCGCGGCCCCGGGTTGCGCTCCGTAGGCATCAATCGTGTGCTTCGATTCCTTCGTGATGTCCATCACTTCCGGCACCGACATCTGCATGCGGAACGCGAGTTCGTACTGTGCAATGCGGGTGAGCGTTTCCGGATGACCGAGCTCATCCGCCTGCTGGGCATTGAGGTCACGGAGCGTGTCGAGGCTCAAGCGTCGCAGATCGCGATCCATCCCTTCCGGATCGGATGCGTACAGCACCGGATCCCCCTGTGACCGGCACTGCACCCCCTGATACACCGAAGGCAGAAATCCCGCCCCGTACGAATTCTTCCCGCCATTCGGTTGCACGCCACTGGAAATGAGGACCACGAACCCTGGCAGATTTTCGTTTTCGGTCCCGAGACCATACGTGACCCACGATCCCATCGACGGCCTTCCCGAGCGTGCGGAACCAGTGTAGAGCAACAGTTCGGCCGGAGCATGATTGAATTGTTCGGTGAACATGGACCGAATGACGCACATGTCATCCGCGACGCCGTGCAGATGCGGAATGGCGTCCGACATCCACACGCCCCCTTCACCGTGCTGTGTGAATGTGCGGGGCGTTCCGAGCAACTTCGGCACGCCTGATGTGAACGCAAACCGTCGGCCTTTGAGGTACGAATCGGGACAATCCTGCCCTGTCCGCGTGACGAGTTCCGGCTTGTAATCGAACAGGTCAAAATGCGGAGGCGATCCGGTCATGTGCAGATAAATGACCCGCTTCGCCTTGGCCGCAAAATGCGGCTGATGCGGCGCGAGCGGATTGGCCATCGCCGATGCCGTGGAAGTCGCGTTCGCGCTCCCGCCGGTGATCGTCGAGAGGGCGAGCGCCCCGAGTCCGACGCCGGACTGCTTCAGGAAATGCCGCCGGGTTTGATGGACGAGGTGATTGAGTTTGGGGGGCATGTTTCGTTCTCCGGGGACATCACGTATTCGATGTGCGTTGGTGTATCGATCAGCGTTCGATGGTCTCGGAGTCGGCGAGCGGGGGGGAGGTCACTCCTCCCCGGTGATTCGTTCGCAACGGTCCGTTTCAATCGCCGGGGGGACTCACGTCTCCCTGCTCGCCATCAAGGATCCATCATCGCCGCATGAACATTTCGTCGAGGTTCAAAATCGCGTTCGCGGTCACGGACCACGCAGCGAGGGTGATGACATCCGTTCCCTCCGGTGCGGGACCGAGCGGGTTGGTGGCGAGTTTCTTGGCGTTGTCGGGTTGTGTTGCGAGACGTTCTTTCGTGCGTTGAAAGAGGGCCATCACCGCTTGCAGCTCGGTCGACGAGGGCGGACGCGACAGGCACGTTTCCCAGACCCATCTCGCCTGGTCTTCCACCCTCGCGCCGTCCTTCACCAAGGCTTGCCTCGCGAGGGCCTGGGCGGCTTCCACGTAGACCGGATCGTTGAGCGTGACGAGGGCTTGCAACGGCGTGTTCGTGCGTGAGCGCCGCAGTGTGCAGACTTCGCGGTTGGGAGCGTCGAACGTGGACATCGACGGATACGGGCTTGAACGTCGCCACGAGGTGTAGAGGGCCCGGCGGTATTTGTCTTCCCCGGCACTCGTTTGCCAATCGACCCCGCTGCCGAAGGCGGCGCTGATGCCGAGCTTGGGCTGAGGCGGATTCACCGGCGGACCGAATTGCTTCGCGCTGAGCAGCCCACTCACGGCGAGGGACTGGTCGCGAATCATTTCGGCGGACATGCGGAAGCGCGGCCCCCGCGCGAGCAGGCGGTTATCGGGATCGCGCTGGAACGAATCACCGGTGACCGCGGACGATTGTCGGTAGGCCGCGGACATCACCAGCAGCTTGAGCACATGCTGCATATTCCAGCCGCTGTCCATGAATTCGACGGCGAGCCAATCGAGCAGTTCCGGATGTGACGGGAGTTCCCCTTGAGAACCAAAGTCCTCGCTGCTGGCGACGATGCCGATGCCGAAGAGTTGCTCCCACAACCGGTTCACCATCACCCGCGCGGTGAGGGGATTCTCACGGTCGATCAACCAGCGGGCCAATGCCAGCCGATTCGGCGGCAGGTCACTCGGTAACGGATGAAACGCCGCCGGAACCCCTTCGCTGACTTCCTGGCCGAGGTCCATGAAATTGCCGCGGTGCTGCAATTGCGTCTTGCGTCGTTGAGCCGTCGCCAGATCGCGCATGACGGGGACCGTGGAATACGGCTTGATGTCGGCGAGCGATTTCTGCACCGCCGCTTTGCGATCGCGCGCGGTTTGCAGTTCCGGCGCGATGCCGCGGTAGTAATCGGCCAGCATTTGCAGTTCGGCCGCGTTTCGATCGGCAACCGCTTTGGACAAAAGATGAAGAATGTTCACCGGGATGCGGGCCAACGTCGCCGCTTGCGATTCGGTTGTCATGACAAGGCGGAACTGGCCGAGCAGATGGTTCGCATGTTCGGATTCCTGCGCGAGCGTCACTTTGAGCACGCTCCCTGCGGGAAGTTCGACCGCCGCACTCGGCAGCAGCGTGAGTTGATGCGGTTGCGGAAGCTGCCCACCAATGGCCCAACCGGTGAGTTTTTTGCCAGCGGGAGCTTTATCGAGCAGCACGTCTGCTGGGTCGAAACCGGCCTGCGAGAAATCGGCAAATGCGGCTGCGAAGGTGACCGTCCGCGATCCCGACAGTGACAATTCCTTGCTCGGATTCGGCGGCTCGGCGACAGTTTGTTCCCACACGACCTGGCGATTGTCATCGAGAATCGCCACGCGGAATTGGGTGAGCCGCGCACCGACGCCGTTGTCCGTCCGGTTCCAGATCGCAACACGATCAATCGGCGTCACGGCCTTCAGTTCGACTTCCCACCACGGGTTGTCAGACATCGCAGTGTGCGTGGTTGACTTGGCTTCGACATAGCGGCCGTCGGTGTTGCCATCGATCGCCAGTTCCGGCGGCCCTGCGTAATCGGTCGAACTCTGCGTCGCCTTTCCAGAATGCGCAAAGTTCTCCGCTCCTTGAAACACCTGCACTTCGGCAAGCGACAGAATCTTCTGCGAACCGGGAATCTCGATGCGGACAAACCGTCCCTTGAGCGCTTGCCCCGCGGGAGGATCGATGGTGGCCTGCACGCGGTTCAGCACGAAGTTGCCCCCGGCGAGGCCCGCATTCGGCGGAGTCTCCAATCGCAACGCCGTGAGGGATTGCGCCGTCGTGATCGGAATTGAAACCGAGTACCGATCCTTCGGGGCTCCGTCGCTCACCATGACCATTCCAGTGTCGGAGACCGTCGCGGACTTCTCGCTTTGCCGTTTCACGGCGTTGGGAACCAGCGGATTCCACGTCAGCGACTTCGGCAGCGACGCTTCCCATTTCTCTTGCGCTGCAAGTAATTCCTGCGTGGATGTTTTGAGCGTCGTTTCGAGTTGTGCGAGTTCGCCCTGCCATGCCTGCTTCTGCTGACGCTGTTCTGCCGACCACAATTCCAGCAGCGGCGATTCGTCGCGACGGTCCGCATCTTCGGACTGGTTGTAGAATGCAAACAGCTTGAAAAACTCTTCCTGCGTCAACGGGTCATACTTGTGAGTATGGCACTGAGCACACGCCATCGTCGTTCCCATCCACACGGCGAGCGTGGTGTTCACGCGGTCGACAATCGCGACATTGCGGAACTCTTCGTCGTTGGTCCCACCCTCGCTGTTGGTTAGCGTGTTCCGTTGGAAGGCCGTCGCAATGAGTTGCTCATCGTTGGGCTCAGGCAACAAATCTCCGGCGATCTGCTCGATCGTGAATTGATCGAACGGCTTGTTCTGCTGGAACGAACGAATCACGTAATCGCGGTACGCCCAAATGGTGCGGGCCGGGTCGTCAGCGTACCCCGCGGAATCCGCATACCGCGCGAGATCGAGCCACAGCCGCGCCCAATGCTCACCGTAGGCATCTTTCTTGAGGAAGCGGTCGACCATCAGTTCATAACGGTCAGCCGACGTGTCCTTGAGAAACGACGCGACTTCCGCAGAGGTCGGCGGCAACCCGGTGAGATCGAGCGCAACGCGGCGGATCATCGTCCGGTCATCGGCGGAGGCTTGCGGATGCAGGCCTTCTTTTTCGAGTCGCGCGAGCAGGAACCGATCCACCGGTGTCTGTCCCCAATCGATCTTTACATCGGGCAGCACAGGTCGGGTTGGTTTCACGTACGACCAATGGTTGGCATACGGGGCTCCCTGGCGAATCCACTCCGTGAGCGTGGCGATCTCCGCGATGCTGAGCGGTTTGCCATGCCCGCGAGGCGGCATCACTTCATCGGGATCGGCGGACGCGATCCGTTTGATGACAAGGCTGGTTTCCGGTTGTCCCGGCTTGATTGCCTGAGAACCACCGAGATCGACTGTCGCCCCGGCGAGCGTGTCAAGTCGCAGACCGTCGGTGCCACCCTTGCGTTCCTTCTCATCCGGGCCGTGGCACTTGTAGCAACTGTTAGACAGAATCGGCCGGACTTCGCGGTTGAAATCAATCGTCCGCTTCGGTTCCGCCGCGCCAGCAACAGCAACGGTTGAGACGAAACAGAGCGACAGAGAAAAGAGCAGCCGACACATGGAGAAGACTCGTCGCAGGAAGGAATTTCAGGCGGGTCCGATTCTATAGAATTCTACCCGCATCCCGAACAGTTCGCTACCCGTTGATGCGTGTGACTGAAGAGAAGTGGCCGCGAAAAAGCGCAAGAGGACGCAAAAGGAAGCCGAAAGGCGATTTTGCCACAGAAGGTACAAAGGTCACAAAAAAGGAAAGGCGGAGATGCGGAAGAGATTGAGCACACTCCCATCGTCTCCTCCTCCCTTTGTGCCTTCTGTGCCTCTTGTCGCCAAACGCTTCTCTCTGGATTCCTCTTTCCTTTGCGTCCCTTTGCGCCTTTTCGCGGCTCAATTCTCTTCGTCTTACGCGATGATCTCGTGGATCACGTTCCCTTCCACATCCGTCAGGCGGAAGTCGCGGCCGGCGTAGCGATACGTGAGACGCTCGTGGTTCAGGCCGAGCAGGTGCAGCATCGTCGCGTGCATGTCGTGGATGTGGGCTTTATCGACGGCGGCGTAGAAACCGTAGTCGTCGGTCGCACCGTGGTGATAACCCGCTTTCGTGCCACCACCCGCAAACCACATGGTGAATCCTTCCGGATTGTGATCGCGGCCGTTGCTCCCCTCGACGGTGGGCGTCCGGCCGAACTCGCCGCCCCACCAGACGAGCGTGTCTTCAAGCAACCCGCGCGTCTTCAAATCTTGCAGCAACCCTGCGATCGGCTTGTCGACTTCGAGCGCATTCTTCGCATGACCGTTCTTGAGGTCCGAGTGCTGATCCCACTGCACCTTGCTGTCGCTGTGGGTCACCTGAATGAACCGCACGCCATTCTCGGCAAATCGGCGGGCCATCAGGCACATCCGGCCGAAGTTTGCGGTGACGGGATCATCAAGGCCGTAGAGTTGCTGCGTCGCGGAGGATTCCTGCGAGATGTCTTCCACCACCGGCAGTTCGGACTGCATGCGGAAGGCGAGTTCAAACGAATTGATGCGGGCCTCGAGTGCGGGTTCCGGGCCGCTATGAGTGAGGTGTTCACGGTTCATCGCCATGAGTGCCGCCACCTCCCGTTCCTGCACGGTGCGCGACACGCGCTCATTCGCAATGAACTTCACGCGGGCCTGATCGGCGGGGACGCTCGCATTTCCCAGCGGCGTACCGGCGTAGGTGGCGGGAAGAAACGCGGAACCCCAGTTGTTGATGCCGCCGTGGGCCAATGTCGGGCAGATGGTGACGAACGCGGGAAGGTTTGTGTTGTCGGTGCCCAGGCCGTAGCTCACCCACGATCCCATGCTGGGACGGACGAAGTTGTCGCTGCCGGTGTGCAGCTTCAGCACCGCGCCGCCGTGCGCGGGGTTCGTGCCATGCACCGAGTGGACAAAACACATGTCATCCACATGCTTCGCCAGATGTGGGAACAGCGTGCTGACCCAGGCCCCGCTTTCGCCGTACTGTGAGAATTCCCACGGCGATCTGAGCAGATTCCCCGTCGGCGCGAACTGCACCCGCGGCTTGGCAAACGGCAGTGGTTTGCCATCATCGCGCGTGAGCAGCGGCTTCGGATCGAACGTATCGAGATGCGACGGGCCCCCCTTCATAAAGAGAAAGATGACGCGTTTCGCCCGCGCCGCAAAATGTGGCAACCGCGCGGCGAGCGGGTCCACCGGCCGCACATCCGCAGTTACGGTCTCAGCCAACATTGATGCCAGCGCCAGTGAGCCAAAGCCGACTGCCGAGCGCTGTAACATCGCCCGCCGCGAAAAGGGGACATCAAACATGGTTCTGACCTTCTTCCTGGTTCCCAAGCTCTGCTTGGGAATGTTCTTCCCCGAGGCTCTGCCTCGTCTTCATTTCGCCCTACAATTCCGTTCACGAGGCAGTGCCTCGAATCCGGACGTTTCCAGGCAGAGCCTGGGAACGAGTTTCAACTCGACATCACTGCAAGTATATGAACTCATTCGACGCCAGCACGACATGGCACAGGCTGGTCCACGCTTGTTGAGCGTTGGTCGCCGTCGTGATGTCGCTCAACAGCGATTGCGCCGTGTTGATTTCGGTGGATGACGGCTCGCGTCCGTATGCCAGGACATACAAACGCATGATCCGGGCGGCATCATCATTGGTGACTTCGTGCGTAATGCGAGCCGCAAGGCGTTCACTCACCGTCACCACGAAATCGCTATTCATCATCAATAGGGCTTGTGGGGCGATTGTCGTCGTCGGGCGGTCACCGGTGGGGATGGCGGCGTCGGGATAATCGAGCAGTTGGAAGAAGTCGTAAACATTGTTCCGCACGATGGGCAGATACACGGACCGCCGCGGGCTGGAATAATCGGTGAGGTCTTTCGACGTATGATCAAAGAAGTACGCACGATTTTTCACCGTCAGCAGAGATCCTTGCTGCGCGTCATCAAGCTGCCCGCTCACCGACAGCAGTGCATCCCGGATGGCTTCCGCTTCGAGCCGTCGCACCGTATGCCGGGCGAACCATCGATTCTCGGGATCACGTTCCAAATCCATCGGGTCGACATCACTGCTGGTTTGATAGGTGCTCGACAGGACGATCCGCCGGTGCAGTGACTTGATCGACCAGCCATCTTGAATGAAGCGCAGCGCGAGCCAATCGAGCAGTTCCGGATGCGATGGTTTGTCGCCGAGCAAACCGAAGTTGTCGACGGACTTCACGAACCCCGCGCCGAAATGCCACCGCCAGACGCGGTTCACCATCACCCGGCTCGTCAGTGCATGTTGCGGGTCCACCAGCCATTCCGCGAGTTCCTTGCGTCCACTGTGCTCCACCGGGAATGACGGTACTGCAGGCCCGCGCACTGCCGGAAGAACACGGCGAGGAATGACATCCCCCAGTTTAAGCGGATTACCCCGGATGTTGATCGCCACATCCGCGACAACGGCTTCGGTCACGCTCATTGATGTCGGCACTTCCGGCGGCGATTTTTCGAGCACCGCCAGTTCCGCCCGCAGCGTCTTCAACGCGGCCTGTGTCTCCGCCGGAAATTTGTCTTCGAGCTTCGCAGGAACGGCTTCCCCTGCTGTCAGCGCTGCTTCGGCTTGCTCCACGCGCTGTTGAATCGCAGCTTTCTTCTCTGTGATCTGGGTCTGATACGTCGCCAGCGCGGACCGTGTCTGCTCCGACGGCAACGGCATTTCATACCACTTCGCGACTTTGCGGAAATGCTCCATTGTCCGCGTGCTTTTGAAGATACCGGCGAGACCGTAGTAATCCGCGGTCGCGACCGGATCGAACTTGTGATCGTGGCAGCGGGCACATCCGAGCGTCAGCCCGATCAGCGCGCGACCGACGGTATCAATCTGTTCGTCGACGATGTCCATTTCCATCTTGGACTCATCGACCTCGGCGAGCACCTTTGCTCCGATGGACAGGAAACCGGTGGCGATCAATTGTTCGGCATGCTGGACATCATCCGCAAATGGCAGCAAATCCCCCGCAAGTTGTTCAACGACGAAACGGTCATACGGTTTATCGGCATTGAACGACTGCAAGACATAATCGCGGTACCGCCAGGCATTGCCGTAAGCGACGTTTTCATCGAGCCCGTTGGAATCGGCATACCGCGCGACATCGAGCCAGTGCCGCCCCCAGCGTTCGCCATACGCCGGGGAGGATAACAACCGATCGACCACCCGCGCGAAGGCATCAGGGCTTTCATCCGACAGGAACGCCGTCATCTCTTCGGGCGTGGGCGGCAGGCCGATGAGGTCATACGTCACTCGCCGCAGCAAGGTTCGTTTGCCGGCCCGCGGACTCGGCGACACCCCTGCGGCTTCCATTTTGGCGAGCGTGAATTCATCCAACGGCGACTGTGGCCAGTTCGCATTCTTCACGACCGGTCGCACGGGCCATTGCGGCGGTTGGAACGACCAGTGATTCGGATCGCGCGTCGGTTTGCCTGTGGCTTTTGTTTCGGGATAGTACGCCCCGTCCTTGACCCATTGCGTGAGGTCCGCAATCTGCTTGTCGGTGAGTTTCCCCTTCGGCGGCATCGAGAAATCGGGATCGGTCTGCCGGATCGCGAGAATGAGGCGACTCTCGTCCGGTTTGTCGGGCACAATCGCCGGGCCGGTGTCGCCGCCTTTTAGCAGTGCCGCGGTGGAATCCAGCCGCAGACTCCCCCACTGTTTTTCCGCACCGTGACACTTCTGGCAATGCTCCACGAGCACCGGCCGGACATGCGTTTCGAAGTGCTTGATCTGCGCGGGCGTTGGTTCCGCCGCCTCGATGTGTGTACTGCACATCATTCCTGCGACGAGGATGAGGATAGACAGTCGCATACGAAAACGATCCTCTAGAGGCGAGCGGGGGGACGTGAGTCCCCCCGGTGATTTATTCTCCAAAACAACAAAACTAATCACCGGGGGGAGTGACCTCCCCCCGCTCGCCAATGTTTAGTTTACCGCGCGGTGCCTACCACCGGCGCGATCACTTTCGAGGAAAACTCTTTGTCGTGGCGAACCTTGTTGGTCGCGACGACGGCATCAGCGGGGAAGTCGATGGTGAGGGGTTTGCCGTTCTGCGGGTTCGGTTCGTAGAACGGGGTGCCGGTGCTGGCGAGCGTCACGCGGATGCGGTGGCCTTTCGCGAAAATCTGGCTGAGCGAACCGATGTCGAACGCGACTTTCTCCACTTGGCCGGGTTCGAGCGGCACCTCTTTTTCAAAGCCGTCGCGGTACCGCGCCCGGCGGACGTAGTCGATGATCAGAATCGACCGGCCGTCGGGATAGACATCACTCACGCGGATAATGACATCGGTGTCCTTCGCCGTTGATGTGAGAAAGATTTCTGTCTGTACCTTGCCGGTCCATTCCACCGGCGCGGCGAGAGGTTCCGTGGTGAAGGTGAGGACGTTCTTCTGAGTTTCAAACGGCCGGGCATCCTTCGCCCCGGGGAAACCGGCCGTGGCGGGGATCTCCGCGGGGTGCAGCGGGTCCGATGTCCATGCCGTTTCGCTGTGGGAAGTGGTTGGCTTGTCCGTGGTCAATTTGCCGTCGGCGTGCAGATAGTACGGCGTGGTTGTCGCGGGAATTGGCCAGTCGGTCGCGGACCGCCATTCGTTGCCGGGCGCTCCGGGTTCGCCGACGGCTCCCATCACGTAGTACCGCACGGCGGGGTCGCGGTCGACGCCGTTGTCGACGCCTTTCAGGTGATGGTCGAACCACTTCACCATGTGGGTGAGCATGTCGAAGGTGGCGTTGTCGGGGTATGTGACCTCGTTCACTTTGGCCTGCTTGTTGAAGCGGCCGTGCAGCCACGGACCGATGTAGAGTTGCTGCTGGCCGCGTGAATGCGGGCCGCCGTGATGTTGGCGGCCGACGTAACTGTCGATGGAGCCGACGGACATGAAGTCGTACCAACTGCCGACGGTGAAGCACGGCACGTTCATTTTATCGAAGTGCTGCGAGCAATCTTCCGCGGCCCAGTAATCATCAAACGTCGGATGGGCGAACCACTCGTTCATCAGCGCCCGGTTATGATCGGGCACCCGGCAGACCTCGCCCATCTTGATGAAGCGCTGCGGCCGCGTGGTCCCGCCGATGCGGTAACCCTCTTGGTACAAGCTCAAGCCGGTATCAATCATGTACTGACACACGAGATGCGGGGGTTGCGCGACGGCGAGAAAATTCTGAGCAAAGCCGGCTTGGGAACTGCCGAAGGTGCCGATCTTGCCCGTGCATTTGGGGAGTTTCGCCAGCCATTCGACGGTGTCGTAACCGTCTTGAAGTTTCCCCCAGCCGAGAGCGCGGTAACCGACCCATGTCCCTTCCGACTTCTGCGAGCCGCGGAAGTTCTGCAACGCAACGATGTACCCTTTCGATGCCAGTTGCGCGAGTTCCCGTCGCGTGCTGATCGCCCGGCCGTTGGCGTAACGCTGTTCCAGCAACCCTGGCCACGGACCGTCCCCCGTCGGTGTGTAGAGATAGACCGAAAGTTTGACTCCGTCACGCATCGGCACCATGACGTGTTCTTCGACCACGCCGGGGACATCGAGCGGTGGCTCGGGCGGTTGGGCGAACGCCGATGTCGTGAAGAATCCGATCAGAGACGCGAACAAAGCCAGTCGAATCATCATCGAGTTTCTTTCCTGATACTGCTGTCACACGCTCGCCGACTCCGCTTGCGGTTTCGCGTCCCGCGTGGAGGCCGCTCAGTGTCCACCAATCGCACGCTTGAGCAAATTGTGCGTGATCTTCTGCACGCGTTCATCCGGTCCATGCGGGCGGGTCCAATGCGACCACGGCAGCACATGCCCCGGCGGGGAACTGAGTCCCTGCGACCAGAAGATCGTCGAGGCATTGAATACGAAATTGTTCTTCGGGCCGGGATAAATCGTCGCGACCCATTGCTGCGGTTTCACTCCACCGACGAGCGCTGTTCCCCCCGCGACGACTTCGAGACCGGGGATCGCGGGGGAATCGCCGTGGTATTCCCAGCCGACAAGACCCGGAATGCGATCGCCTTTTTTCACACCGGTCCCGCTGAACATCCAGTGCTCCGGCTTGGTCACTACCCAGTCTGCACCACCGTTGACCGGCTCCACGTTTCTTGCGCCCATCAAAAACCCTTCATCGGGGCCGCGGTGAGGGAATGGGCCGTGGTCTTTCTCCCGATCGACGGCGTATTTGTACTCGCCGCCGTAGGGACCGCCGCGGAAGATGATGCGTTTAGCGCGACCGTCGTGGCTGTCTCGGAACGGCGTTACCCAGCAGACCGCGTTGCCTGAGAGAAACAGCAGCGATACGCCCGCGTTGCGCATCTTCACGGCGCTTTCGTACTGCCGGATGTCCCAGTATTCATCGTGTGCCAGGCTGATGAAGCACTTCGTCTTCAGGCCACGATCCGGCGTAATCATGTCGCTGTTAGAACAGTAGGTGACATCGTAGCCATGCTGTTCGAGGAAGTAGGCCAGCGGAAACTCGAAGATCAGCCACTCACCGGAACCGACGGACAGCGGATCATTCACCACGCTGTTGTGCTGGGCATACCGTCCGTATGGACGGTCAAAGCTCACATCGGCCCACGGTCCCTGATTCCCCTTCGGATGCGTGTAGATCGAGTAGTTGCTCGGCCACGCATTATACGCCTGCCAGGTGTTGTCCGAACATTGTAACAGGATATCGGCCGGGCGGTCATCGCGGACAATGAACACCACATAGCTTTGCCACGCGGCTTCGTTCTCATCGGGTGGGATCGTCGACAACCGGCCGAGATAGACGCCGCTCACCCAATCGTTGGGAATCGAGATTGATGTCGACGGCTTCCATTTGCATTCGTGCAGATTTTTTTCGCCGGGCTGAGGAGTGGGCTGCGTCTCCCCTTGGAATGGCCCAAGCGTGGACAGGAGCCGAGCTCCTTTGCCGCCATAGTAACCAGTCCGAAAAATTTCGATCGTGAACGGCCGCGGCGGATTGGTCGACACCATGATGTCGAGCTTTTCTCCCGCAGAAACGCTCTGCTTCGAGCAGTAGCCTTCAATGAGCGATGTCCGGCCCTGATTCGGATTGTCGAGCTTCACCCGCGTGAGCTGCCAGTCGTTTGAACCAGGCAGCGCGTTCTCTCGCTGGATGGCATTCGGCTCGGCTGCAACCGCGACCGTTGCGATCAATCCCAGTACAAGCCCGATTCCCCGCCGAACGCTTCGTCGCATGCTGAATTCCTCTGCCCTAACAGTAACGCATCACACATCAGAGGATACGCATGCAAAGCGACGACAACCAGTGTGCAGATGAGAAGAGGGGATCGCAAAGTGTTGCCAAGAAGTAAAGACCTTTTGCCACAAGAGGCACAACCGACACAAAAAACGAAGTGAGTCAGAAAGGAAGTCTTGGGTGTCATCTGGAAGGAGAAATATCCTGAGACGGCGCGCGAACCTGGATTCTGGGGACGTGTCTCTGCGGACGTTCTTCACCGAAAACTTGCATGGCAAAGGATGAATTCCTCTTGCCATGCGGGGCCGGTTCGGGAAGAATTGTCTTAGGGTCGTGCAAACGTAGCACGACGGACGGTAAGCCCACGAGGAGTCCGGCCCTGGCGGACCGGTCGAAGTGGGGTCACTCGTTTGAAAGGAGGTGGTTTAGTGGATTCTGACAGTCAACGCCAGCGAGGTGGTTACGTCTGACAGCCAGTCGACGGGCTGTCTGCAGACAGCCACTGTCTCATCCGCGGATCGCCCTGTTACTAGATCCCGATGAGTGTGCTAGCCCTGGTGGGGAACTCCGCAACGCGGCCTCTCCACCAGGGTTTTTTCGTTGGAGGTGGAAGCGCTCTCACGGAATTCGTCGCCTTTGATTGACGAGGGACGGAATCGATTGGTGGGCTTCAACGGACTTTACGGGGCGAATAAAACGGGAGACGCTCGACCGGCGTGATATCATCTCGGCTTCCACCATTCGTTAAGTCGACAGGATCCGAACGATGCCAGAACGTACTCGATGGCCCACGCTTGCCTGCGGATTGACGGGGGCGGTGATCGGCGGCACGGTGGGTTACTTCGGCTTCTTCTGGATTGCCCAGCAAGGGTTCTACGCGCTGCTCCTTCCGCCCGGACTGCTGGGATTGGGAGCGGGGTTGTGCGCACGGCGGCGGTCGACGCTGCTGGCGATTGTCTGTGGGATCGCGGGGCTGGCACTCGGACTCTTTACCGAATGGCGGTTTGCCCCCTTTGCCGTCGACGAAAGTCTACCCTATTTCATCACCCACATTCATACGCTCAAGCCCATTACCTTGCTGCTGGTCGCCGTGGGCGCATTTCTCAGCTATCGTCTGGCACTCGGCATGGATACGAAAGCAACTTAGCAGCCCGTGGATGTATTCGCTTCCGTGTGCCGCGGCCGTGTCCGCCGTGCTAAGTGGCAAAACACACTGCAAATTCACACGGCCGACACGGCCGTGGCACACAATAAATCCACGGGCTGTGAGGAGGCGCGAAGTCTTCGAGACACTCCGTGTCATTTCATAATGTCCATAATCGTCTGATAAGCATGGGGACACTCATCGATGGACTTACTCGATCGACTCCTGGGACACGACTGCTGGACGACAAACTTACTGCTCGAGATGTGCGGGTCGTTCACCGATACGCAGCTCGACCAGAATTTCGACATCGGGCCGGGAACGTTGCGGACTACATTCGACCATATCATCTGGAATATGGAAGCGTGGTCCGCGGCGATGGACGGATCAGCAACAATCCCGCGTCCCACGGACAAGAGCATTGCCGGTCTTCAACAACGCCTGGCGACGGCTGCAGAACGATTGAGGCGGATTGCCCGTCGCGTTGCCGAGAACAACGCCTGGGACGAGCTCTGGACCGATCGTCTCGATCAACCGCCGAATCAGAAATCGTTCGGTACGAGCATCGCCCACGTCATCACGCACAGCATGCATCACCGAGCACAGATTCTGAATATGCTAAAACGCTCCGGCGTGACTTCTCTTCCCGAAGGCGATGTCTTCAGTTGGGAGAACGCCGGTGTGCCACTGGCTTCGCCAGTAGCTTAGCCTTGTCGGGTGCGTTGCAACGCACCGATTGCAGAGATGGTGCGTCACGACGCACCCTACGAATCCGCAAGGAGTGCGTCCGCGATTTCGGACCATTTTTCAAAACGACGAAAGCCGAGGCCTTCGTCGGTCAGTACATCGGCGAGCCAACTGCGGGCGAAGAGATGGTTCGCAGTCACAATTCGGGCGGCGGCGGCATCGGGGCGACCGTCACCGGCGAAGGCGATTCGTTTGGTTCCGCGGGATTGCAGTTCGCGGATGATGGCCGCCTTGTCGATGCCGAAGTGCTGCGAATACCACGGCACATCGCGCGGCGGCCACGTCATGCTGAGACCGGCTTCCGGCGTGTAGTTTCCCGGATTGGCGATGATGCGGACCTCATTGGCGATCGGTGCCAGAATGCGGTCGATGTACCACTGCGACCCGGCGGACACGACGACGATATCCCAGCCGTGCTGTTTCAACTGACGGACACTTTCCAGCGTGCGTGGATCGAGTTGCGTCTTCGGTAGCAGCTTTTCGAGAACCGCGAGATCGCGCGGCGCGTGTTGAAAGATGCCGTGCAGCGCTTCGACGTGCGTCAACCGCCCGGCCACGCACTCGCCCCAATAATCGGGCATCGTATCGGTGGGGACGACCTCCAGAATGACATCGAAGAAATCGACGGCGGTCATCGTGCCATCGAAATCGGTAACGAGCACGTTGGACTGCAAACAGGATAAGACATCGGTCGACACGGGGTTCTCTTTGGAAGGAGGGTGGCCACTCGGTGAGATCAGCGCGGGGCGCGAAACCGCTAGCGCTTAACCGCGACCGATGTAGGCTTGGTCGCGCGGGAGGACGATGGCTTCGAGAAAGTTGACATCGGGTGGCAACGTCAACATGGCGAGGGCGGCCTGGGCGATGGATTCAATCGACATCATCGGCTCGTCATCGCTCCGCAGTCCCGATTCCGTGCGACGTTCGACCAGCACGTTGCCGGGATGGAGGCAACTACAGACGATGCCAAACGGTCGGGCATCAAGGGCAATCGCCTGCGTCAAACCCCACACGCCGAACTTCGCGGCGGCATACGGCGTGGCGTTCTCTCGCGGTCGTTGAGCCGAAATCGACCCGATGTTCAAAATGCGGCCGCGATGTTGCGGTTTCATCATCCGAAACGCGGCCCGGCTGCACAAAAACGTACCCGTGAGACAAGCGCCGATCACATTGTTCCACGCTGTCAGCGTCACTTCATCCAGCGGACCACCATCGAACGCTCCGGCATTGTTGACGAGGATGTCGAGCTTGCCAAACCGCTGCTGTACCGCGGCGAAAAGTGCGTCGACATCGGCTTCGATACTGACATCCGCCGGTTGCACAAGCACATCGGCACCGACTACCCGCACTTCCGCTGCGACCGATTCGAGTTTCTCGCGGCGTCGTCCCGAGAGGACCAGTTTGCAACCTTCCTGAGCCAACGCGAGGGCAATACCACGGCCGATGCCCTGGCCCGCGCCGGTGATGACCGCGACCTGGCCATCGAGTCGTTTGGTCATGATGTCTTTCATTTGAAATTCGTGAGAAGTTGATGATCACGGGGTGATGTTGGCACGGGGCGCGAAGCCACAAGCAGTGTGGGTGGCCGGGAGACTGATGCTAAGATGGTGGTTGTGGTGTTGGGAACTCGGAGGCGTGCGGAGCGTAGCGACGGGCGAGATCGACCACGGCTTGCGAATGACATTCCAAATCCTGCAGCAACTGCGAGACATCGGCCCCGTAGTTGAGTCGACGGGCTAAGAATTCGAACTCTTCGCTGCGGAGCTCGGGTACCGTCAGATCCCGCGCGTCGCCCCGGACCATGCGCAGGGCGTCAATCAAGCGTCGCAGGAACATGACCGCTTCCAGCAGCCGCTGCAGATCGTCATCTGAAAAGATACCGGCGGCGGCCAATGCCCGTGCGGCGGCGCGGGTGTTCGGATGTCGCAACTCGGGTGACAGATGCCCGTGCGTAATCTGCAGAGCCTGGACGAGATATTCCACATCGACCAACCCCCCGGGGCTGAGCTTGGCATGGAATGTCCCTGGTTGCACCAGTTTTCGCAACTGCTGCTCACGCATGGCTCGCACGGCCGCGAAATCGAAAGGCGTACCGGTGTAGAGCAGGCGATCGCGCACCGCCGCCAGCTTCGCGCCAAAGGCGACATCACCGGCCAAGGGTCGCAACTTGACGAGGGCTTGCCGTTCATACGGCCACGCCGGTCCGTCAACATTGAAATACTGCTCGAATGCCGCGAGCGTGACGGCGAGTTGTCCCGCGCGGCCGTACGGCCGCAGCCGCAAATCGATGTGAAAAATCCCTTCCCGTCGTGCGCGGATCGAATTCGTGAAACGTTCCACCAGACGTTGAAAGAAGGACGCCGCATCGAGCGGTTGTCGCCCGTGTGTCGCCCCTTCATCTTCGTAGATGAACATCATTTCGATATCGGAAGCGAAGCCCATTTCACGACCGCCGCACTTGCCGAGCACCACGGCCGACCATGCCATGGGTTCGCCATTTTCTCGACACGGCCGACCATGCTTCGCGACGAGATCTTTCCAGGCCATGTCGAGCGCCACGGTCACTACCGTCTCGGCGATATCGCCAAGTTCGCCCGAGAACTGACCGAACGCCGGAATGCGTCCCAGAATGTGCCGCATGTCCACGCGGAACATTTCGCGGTCTTTGAACTCATTGAGGCGTTGCACTCGATCCGCAGCGGTCGGCGCTTCCTGCAACAACGCCGACAATTCTTCCTGAAGCTGCACGGCCGATTTGGCATCCTGCAAGACATCCAGATTTTTGAGCAGTGGGAAAATGTTGGCCGACTGCAGACGGAGAAAATCGTCCCACAGGAAATCGCTGATGCCGAGCAATTGGGCGAGGGCATCAAGGACATCGGGACGTTCGAGAGAAGCCAGTGCTTCCGTCCAGTTCTCCTGCAAAAACAAGTCGCGGAGAAACGTCCGGAAGTGCAACAGTGCGGCTTCCGGATTGGGGGACTTCGGCAGCAAGTGCGTGAACTGTTTAATGAGCACGACGGCCGCTTGGAGTTGCTGGATGCGGCGATCGTCGGTGAGCTTGCCGCCATGCTCGGCATCGGAGACCCACAACGTATCGCACACGCGCACACCCTCGCTGCGGATGTCCACAGCGTCGATGTTGATGCCGCTAAGCGCCAGCGCGTTTGCCAGTTCGTAGAGGAACCCGCTGGTATCCTCGCCACGAATCTGGAGCACGGTGGCTTGCGATGACGTTTGATTGTCGACCTGCACTTCCACCGGCAGCATGGGCGATGACGCCGTGTCGCAGCCATCCAATGCGCCGGCAATGCGCTTGGCGAGTCGGCCCTGGGCATCGCCGTGCTGACCCGTGCGCGAGAGCAGCATCAACTCCATCAGGTCGGCTTCGTAGTTCAACCAGACTTCCGGCTCCGCGGTATCGAACGGCGGACGAACGGTGAAGACATCCACGAAATCGCGATGCGGGGCGGTCGGAGCCGAGGCTTTGTGACTGCGTCGCGTGGCTCCCGTGGGTTGCCAGCGACGAGAGAGGTCCGGGTACTGGCCCGTGGTCACGACACCTTCAAGGATATCAAATCCGAAAACGAACAGCAGCCCGCAGATCATCGAGAGATCGCCGGGATGATCGATCCCTAAAACAGTGACCCGCCACGTGTTGTCTTTGGCGGCTTCGGCCACCACGCGCATGGGGCGTGACAGCGTGATTGGGCCAAACCATTCGCGATGATGCGCCGAGTCAATCGGCGAAAACGTCGGCGGTGGACTCGGAGCCGACACCGGCGCGATCACTCCCGCGGCCGGTTCATGCGGCGTCATGGGGACATCGCCGAGGTAGCGGTCAAAGATACGACGGATCTCGGCGGTGTGCAGATCGTAATGGGCCACGAAATCCGCACCGGTGGCATAATCGAGCCGCCGCGCGAGGTAACCGAGTTCGCGGGGATCGGTGGGGAGCTGATGCTCCTGTTTATTGTGCGCCAGTTGCAGCACGTGCTCGATCGTGCGGAGAAACATGTACCCGCCCGTGAGTTGCCGGTACTCGTCCGCCTGGAGAAATCCGAAATCGGCGAGTCGTACGAGTCCATCCAATGTGTTCGGCGAACGGACCTGCGGATAGCGGCGACCGTGGACGAGTTGCAGGTACTGCGTGAGAAACTCGATGTCGCGGATCGAACCCGCTCCCGATTTCACTTCGCCCCATTCCCGACGTTTGCGGGCTAGTCCTTCCTCGATCTTGCGCTTGGCGGCGCGAACGGACTGCCGCACGTCTTCCACTGCGTGACCGAACAACAGCGGCTCGCATTCGTGCAACACCCGAGCACCGAGAGCCGCATCACCGGCGATGACGCGGGCTTTAAGCAACGCCTGATGTTCCCACAGTTGTCCCTGTTTCCGCAGATAATCGAGGAAGGACGACGCCGAACTCACAAGTGGCCCCGAGCGTCCCCACGGTCGCAGCCGCATATCAACGCGATAGAGAAAGCCTTCGCCCGTCGCCGACTGCAACGCCCGAATCAATTGCTGTGCAACCGGCAACCAGGCTTCGGGCTGGTCCTCGGCGAGAAACACGAGATCAATGTCCGAACTGTAGTTGAGTTCTTCGCCGCCGAGTTTGCCCATCGCGAGAATGCAGAATCCCGGCGTCGTCGGCTTTCGATTCGGAGCGACATGGACGAGGCAGGCCTGCACGAGCGCATCGGCCAGCAACGACAACTGCACCGTCGCCGAACGCAGGTCCATCAGTCCGAAGCAATCGCACGCTCCGATGCGGAGAATTTCCCAACGTTGAAACCGCCGCAAGCCGTCAAGGATCTCGGCCGAACTGGTCGATGCACCACTGGCGATCACGGCGGCTTCAAAGAACTCCTCGCGGCTCTTCAAGTCGGCGAGCCACCGGTGCTGCGTGAGCTGATCGAGCAAGACCGGATTGCGGAGCAACGTTTCCGTGAGATATTGGCTGCGAACGAACAACTTCAGCAGGATCTCAATCGCGCGCGGCCGCGCCGCCAGATACTCGAGCAGCGGTCGCGATTGCGGCACCTGGGCGAAGAAGCGTTCGAAATTTCGCAACGCGGCATCCGGCGCGGGGGTGTCCCACAGACCGAGGACCAGTCGCGACAAGCTCTCTTTCACGAAATCCGGAAAGGGTGCTTCACCGGACAGCACCCGTAACCGTTTCCACGCCCCGGCCGCATCGGGAAAGCCGATATCCGACAACAGGGCCACCGCGGTCGCCGTGGGCGTGTCGCTCTCGGTGAATAAATTCGAAACGCGGTCGTCCATCCTGCTCCCCTCGTTCTCAGGCGACGCATGAGAACGGGCGTGGAATCTCCGATGTGCATTCTACCGATGCGGCGGTGAACCCGGCTGCATTCTTGCCGCAATCGCCCATGCGATTCCCAGAATGAGAGTGATCAGAATCGGGCTATAGTTCACGAGAAGATCTGCCAATAAGATGCGCTGCATTTCGATTTCCGTCACTTCCATTCCGAAATCGCTTGGGTCTGCTTCGTCCACAAAGACCGATTGAGACGGTGCCGATTCGCGTTTCAGATGTAGCATCTGGGTTGTGCTCCAGACGTACAACACGCCCAGCCCAATCACCAAGAGCGCGATTGCGAACGCTACCCCATAACGGAGCATGATTGGCTTCCCAAGATTCAGGACTCTGGCGCGAACAAATCTGCGGGCTGCGGGATCCAGTCTGCGGGGGGTTCGGGATCGATTAATTCATCGGTCAGACAGAAGAGATAGACCCGCAGCAACGGCCGCATGGGGGAATCTGGCGCTCGTTGGATTGCCGCGCGGATGGCCGAAATGGCAGCCGGAGTGTTGCCCCGTTCCATTTCACAGAACGCGGTCGGCAGAAGGGCTTCCAATCCTTCGTACGGAATGCGTTGCAAGGCATGCTGTGTGGCGGTGAGGTGCGCCACAGGATACTGAAAGTCGCCCAGAAACACGGTGCTGGCCTGCGCGAGGGGTGTCGTCTCCAGCAACGATTCCAATCCCAGGCGGTCCATGTCGTGCGCGACGCGCTGCCAGGCTTTTACCGCCTCGTTGTAATCCCCACGACTCAATGCCGCGTAGCCCACACCATTGCGCCAGGTCCAGGTGGGAAACTGACCGGAGACGGCTTCTAATCGCGAGCTGGATTCATCGAGCGCGTCCCCTTCGCCCAATTCCGCCAACCACAGCGTGAGAAGCTGCCGGGCCACGGGATTCCGCTCCAGTTCGACAGCATCCTCCTGCAACATATCGACGGCCATTTGCAACGCGCCGCTCTGGTATGCGAAGGCGGCCACGGAAACGCGATCGGGCTCTTGTTCGCGCCGCCGGTTGACTTCCTTGGCAATCTTTTCGACAGCCCCTTCCAGACGCAGTTCCAGATCGAACAACGCCTCGCGATTCAACCTGACCTCATCGGTTGCGTCCGGAGGCAATTGCGTCACTTTCAAGACCTGCTTCAACGCTGCCAGAGCCACATCGACTTGTCCCGCTTGTTGGTAAACGTCGACGAGAAATCCATACGCCTCCGGTGCATCGGGGCGCAATCGGACGGCTTGTTGCAAGGCCGCGATCGCTTCGTAGTAGCGCAACGAACGCGTCCATGGCACGCCGTTTCCCGACAAGATCATCGCTTCCAACTGCGATAACGCGAGATACGCCTCTCCCAGCGCGACATACGGTTCCGGCTGCAACGCATCTTCACGAATGCCGGCGCGGGCCGACCGAATCGCCAGATGAAAGCATCCGACCTGGAACGGCAGGGGGGCATTCCGGGCAAAACGCCCCAGCCGCAGAAAATGCTGCGCGAGCGCCGTCGATGGCGTCCGTTGTTCCCGCGGCAACGACACCAGTTGTTGCGTCCAGGCGGGCAACGTGGGGCGAAGCACGGGATCGTCGAGCGCTGGCGATTCCGGCCGAAACGCGGCCTGTACTGCGTTGAAGGCGTGATCGTTGGCGAATTGCAACGCCACAGGATCGCGCGGTTTCACCCACTGAAAGACGGCCGCCGTCGGCAGCAACGCCGACAGAGAAACGTCCGTCGTCGAGAGCATCGTCGGCAGACTCGAATAATCGCGCGGTACCAGCAAACGCACGATCACATGCGACAACTCGTACTTCTCAATCGCTTCCCGTCGCAACTGCGGCTGGACGATGGCGTCTTCGCGAATCACGGCCGGGAGGAAGCCGCGGCGCATCTGTTCGTACCACGCGAGCAAGTTCGCATCGCCTTCGCCGGTGAACAGCGTAACGCGCCGATCGACGAGCGATTTCCGCCCGGCAGCGATCAGGAAATCGCCTTGGCGAACCGTGGTATGAAAACCGCGATCGTCCCGCGTGTGTATTCCCAACTCGCGATACGTCTGCAATTCGACAGCGAGCGCCCGCGACAACCCCACACCCGTGCGACGCCCGTCGGGACCATCAATGCGACCACTGACGATGGTCCACGCCAGTCCAAAGAAGGCGAACAACGTGACAGCACGGCCGCCACGCGAAAAGAAAATCTCCGCGGGAGCAACGGCATAAATCTGCCCGAACCGTTCGCGATACCATTCCTGTGCATGAATGCTGGCAAGGACCGCATTGATGAGGCTGGCGATGGAGAGATCGTGCAGCGCGGCAGCCCCCAAGGCATTCGCCCCCAGATACAGAAACAGATGCGACCACGAAACCCGCTTGCGATTGAGCAGCAGGCACAAGCCCGCAACGGCCATCAAGACCAGTCCGGCGACAAGGCGATGATTCCACTGTTCCCACACTAACGGCGACCACAGCGGATACCACACCAGATCGACTACCACGGGCCGCGGGTAGAGTTGCCGAAACGCGGGCAATTCCACGGCGTACTGCGTCCAGACGGCTCCCCATGTTCGCCAGGTGAATGGATGCAGCAACATCACCAACACGGAAATTAATCCCGGTGCCAATAATGTGCGTGCAGGAATGGATGCTCCTGCGGGAACTTCAATGCTCGGTCGATGAAACATTGCGCCTAGCAGATACGCGATGACCATCGCACCACCGATCCAGGCTTGCGACGACATCTGCGCCCACAACCACAGCAGGGGGACGAGACACCACAGACTGCCAAACCGCCCGGTGTTCTCACTGCGAATCAAGATCGACAACACGGCGGCGACACCCAGCAGGGTGATCGCCGCGGGAGCAAAATCGAAGCGATCATAAGCCACCAGCAGCGCGAGGGCCCCGCACACGGCGGTCCACCACGTACGGATCTCCGGGCGATGCGCGTGGACAATCAGGGCAAATGTGATCGCCGCCAGGAGCCCGGCACACAACGACAACCCGATGCCCCCCCCGACGGAATTGACCCCCGCGGCGAGCAGGTCGAACAACCAACTCAGGTTGACCCACGTCCGATCCGCCGTGATGAGCGAGAACGGATCGAAGCCGGTCGGAAAGAAGCCGTTTACGGCGAGCCATTCTCCCGTCCGCACATGGACGAGTGGCAGGGCATCGTTGAGTTGCGCGCATCCCAGCAACACCGCGAGCGCCACCACGACCCAGCGGAGCACGAAGTCGCCGCGGATCGCTTCATCTTCGAGAATTTCCGGAGACAGCGGCTCCTCTTCCGGCAGCCCTTCGTCGGGGGGGACGGACAGGGAGACCTCGGGTGGCAGGTTCGGCGGAACGTCTTCGGGAGACGGGGCAGGGACAGGCTGATCCACGGGACGGCTTTACTGAAGAATATCGAAGAGATCGTGCCCTCGCACGTTCCTCCGATGCTAGAGACCCACCCGCGCCGGGGTCAAGGAAGCCAGCCTCGATCGAGTTATTTCCTGAGGTCATCGATGCGACTGTGACAAATGGAGAGATTGGTAATTGGAAATTAGGACAATGAAAATTGCGAATTGATGAAGACGCAAAGGCGGCGTGGCCAAAGCCGCGGTTCCGCCTCTTTCAATTTGCAATTTTCATTTGTCATTTCCGAATTGCCAATCACCTTTGCACTGCTGAATTCACTCTTTTTCACTTCGCCTTAATCGTGAGTTCCGTGGTTTTGCCTCCGATCAGGTTGACCGTCTCCGGCGGGGTTTGCTGTCCCTCGCGGCCGGGATTGGGGCGGCTGGTAATGATGTACTTGCCTGGAGGAACATTGTCGAACGTATATTGATTTTCGGCGTCGAGATTCGCGCTGCCGCCCCATGAGCCGATGACCTCACCCCCCTCGGGTTTGATTTCGACGATATACCCTTCCGGGCGCTTTGTCGCCGAGAAATCGACGCGAACCTGCAACTTCGCGGAGAGCTGCATTTCGAGTTTGAGATCGCTCGCCGGGGTTTTAATTTTCGGCCCCAAACCGGGGCGGACATACCCGATTTTGTGGATCCAGACCGAGGCGGTGCCCAGCGGAACAGCTTCGACACGGAAGCGACCGTCCGCGTCGGTCTTCACTTCGGGATCATTGCCGGTGTCATAACGCCCCCCGTTGGTCGCATCGAGATCGCCAATCCGGACAGACACCTCCGCCAGCGGTTTGCCCTGGTGATCCACCACGCGGCCCGAGACCGGTCCCGGCTTTGCCAGACCGGAATGGTGTTCTGACCATCGCGGCTTATCGTCATATTGTCCGTACGCAATGACCCGTGGCACGTAGCCATCCGCACGCAAGACGAGTCGCCCACGCCCCGAGGGGACAACTTTCAACACCCAATGCCCCTCGGCGTCGGTCATGGTTTCCGCCATCTTCGGATGCACGGCCCCGCCTTGCTTCCGCGGATCGATCCCTTCGAGAGTCACCTTGGCCATCATCGGTTTCTTTGTCGCCAGATCGATGACCTTGCCTTCCATTACGTTTCCATCGGTCATTTTGAAGCCATGCGCTTCGAGGCGTTCGTCGATGACTTCGATGCCTTTCGGCACGATCACGTCGGCCCAGCGGACGAAACCGCCGGTGTAGACATCGATCTGGGCGAGCACCGGTTCTCCTTCCACGGCGCGGAAACCGGCGGGCAATTCGCGCTGGAATTTGAGGCGGTCAGACTGCCAGACCATCAACTTCCAGTCGATGAGCGCCTGGGCCTGCTTGTCTTTGTCGCCGTTGGGATTGAGCCAGAAGCTGTGACCGAAACCGTCGTGCAGGACGACCCGCTTTTGGGGAGCATCGATCTTGCTGAAATCATCGAGCACCAGACTGAGCGCGGCCGCGTCCCCTTTACACTCCGCGTGCCACTGTCCGCCCCCGAACGGCGGGCCTTCCCACCACGCCACCCGCGTTTCCGAATTGAATGCCGCCGCGGCCCCCTTCGGCCAACCGGGATCACGAATGGGTTCGTTTCCCTCGCCACCGGTGATGAGCGCCCAAGCCGATTGATGGAACGCCAGCGTCAACGCAACAGTGAGCGTGGCGATCTTTCCGGTGCAGGAAACACGCATGATTCAGATTCCCGAAGACAGGGCGTGATGGGAGCCGGACGTGGTCCGTCCGGCTGATTAAACATCAGACGCACTGTCTTTGGGAAGAGTTCCCGGAAAAATCGGGGATTCGCCGAGGTTGCCTCGGCCGTCATGCGGGGATGCGAGCTTTGAACGGCGAATCGAAAAGACGGGACAGGCAAAACTGCCCGCCCCGTCGTTCGAAAAGGGATACTTTAGAACTCACCGACCGGATTGCCGTCGGCGATGTAACCGAGGCGGGTGCGGGTCGTGGCGTCGATGTTCTCGCTGATGAAGCGGACGGTGCCATCGCCTAACAGGGCATGCATGCCGCCGGTGTGCGTGCTTCCCGGTGTACCCCATTCCCCCAACGTTCCGGCAGGATTCTTCACACTCCAGGGAGTGCCCGGACCCCAACCGCAGCAGTCCCAGTCGTTGATCTTGCGTTGCCCGTTCAGTGTGGCAAAGTCAATTCCATTGCCGACGTGCTGCGCACAGGCCCACGACCCTGTGATCCCATCGTAGACATTGAGCGTCGTTTCGACGATGGCGACCGTATTGCTGCTGCCGTCGGAGAGGTCGCGCATGTTCGTATTCGAGTCCGCGCCGAACATGCGACGGACCGTTTGTCCTTCATTGTTCCACATGGTACCCGGTTGTCCATTGGCGCTGAACCCGTACGTGGACTTGTAAGCGGGCACGCCAGTTTCGCAGCCATAATTACCATCGAAACCGGGGAACGTCTGCCTGCCGCCGTCTGAGGGGCACAGGAGAGCGACAAGTTTAACACCGCTGGCGGCGCCATTGGCCGTCGTTGGTCCGCCCCCGGCGAGGGGCTTACTGCCACCATTGGCCCAACGCCCCATGGCCCGTGTGTGATCGAGCGTGTTGTACAACGGCGCCTGATCGAACATCGGCAGCAGCAGCACCCAGCCGGTCTGGTTCCGGTACGATTGGTAGATCGTCGGGTTGTTGTTAGCGGTCACAGCCGCCCCACCCACGGCATAGGGGAACATGTTGTGCGTATCATGATAGTTATGCAGCGAAAGACCAATCTGCTTCAGATTGTTCTTGCACTGCGTGCGTCGCGCTGCTTCACGGGCCTGTTGCACCGCCGGTAGCAACAGGGCGATCAAGATCGCAATGATGGCAATCACCACCAGCAGTTCAATCAGCGTGAACGCTCTGATTCCCGCGGTGGATTTTCCTGTGACAGGACATCGAGACTTCATACCAATCCTCTAACGAATAACGACAGCAGAGCCACTCGAAGAAACATTCTTCGAGATAAGAGCAAGGAATGAATTCCCATCGACGATCGGCTTATTTTTTGGCCGAAGCGATGGAGAACTGAATGTCGGTTTTGCCCGATTCGGGAATGTCGACCCGCCGCGTCACCGCAATCCGCTGGTCGGGTTCGGGATTGCTCCACTGCGGCGCAATGACCTCCTTCGCCTGCACGAGCGCCGGCGAGTCGTTCGCGCCGAGCGGGGTTCCATCCTGCTTCACCAGCTTGGAAAACGTGATTTGATAGGAGCCGGGCGTGACGCCTTCCTTGTTGGACCAGTGCGTCACGGTGAAACTGCCGTCCTCTTTGGTTACGGCCCAGGCATCACCGACGGTTTTCGTCTCGTTGATGGGCGTGAACCGAATGCGGACCGCTTCGGCCGGCTTTCCATCGAGCTTGATCACACCCGAGGCATTCACCAGCTTTTCGACGGGAGCCTTCACCCCACCGCAACCGGAGACCAGCGACACCAACATCAGTGAGGCAATGCCGCCCACGAACCGAAATGCGAAACTCACGACGCGCAACCCTTTCCGCACAAACCAATGATTAGAAGCAATCAAGAGCCAACGAACGAAGTCATGCCCGCGATGCGACGCATCGAAATGCGCGAGTCGAGCCCGTGTCACCAATGCACTCGTCCATGGAGCCGTAAGCAGTGTGATTTCTGCTCATGAATGGACTCCGGACAAATCTCCATTGCAGATTGTGTACCGATGGGAATGAAATCGGAGTTTCAAATCCCAAACGGGCCGCGAGGCTTCCACTTCTGTTGCGGGCCTTTATCAAGTCCGAACGTCGATTCGCGATCAGCGCTCTCTATCCACTGCGAATCTGCCTTGGTTCTTCGCACGGAAGTGCAGAATGCGCGCAGCACAAGAATCGTGCAGCATGCCTATTTTGATGACACATGCGGTGGGTTTGAACAGGCGCATCACCCATCATGCGCGGGATGGCATGGCGATGACCGCCGCTGGGTTCAACGCCTGCGCCGAGTCTCAACCGAGGGTCAGCGTCGCGGCAGCGATACCAGTTCGTTTCGTCCCTCAATGACGATCCATTCGGTATCACCGGCCACGTTCTCATACTGAGATTCCGTTCCGGATGGCCAGCGGACGACGACTCGCTCGGCGGAGGGGATTGAGCCCAGACCGACTTCCAGCACGCGCTCGTTGCCCGATTCATATCCGTCGCCGGCGGTCAGTTGACAGATACGTTCGTCTCCGTCTGCAACGAGGACTTTGACTTTGGCACCGATGGCATCGCGGTGGCATTGCGTTCCCACCAACTGCAAACGCAGCGCATGGTGTCCTACTTCCGTCGTGTTCTCGGCCAGCAAGACCGGTCGCTCCAGATCGGTGGCGACAAAATCGGTTCGACCATCGCGATTCCAATCGAGCAGCGCTAAGCCTCGCGCCAAACGGAATTCATCGAACAACGAACCGGCTTGCTGACCCGCGAGTTCCGTAAATCGGCCGTCGGATTGCCCCTGAAAAACTTGCGCCTTCATCCGGAAGGGTTCGTTGACAAATTCGTCGATGTGGCCGTTGGCCACCACCAGATCGGACCAACCGTCACGGTCGGCATCGAGAAACTGCGTTCCGAAGCCGAGCGGTGCGAAGCTCGGTTCGCGCAGCCCCGCCAACTGCGTCTGATCCTGATACAACCCGCCGGGTTGCGAGAGATAGAGCGTGTTGGACTCCCGGGCAAAATTAGTGACATACAGATCCGGTCCGCCATCCCGATTGATGTCGGCACACGCGACGCCCATGCAGGCCTGTGCCAACCCGTTCGCATCGACCGCCACGCCGCGCGCGTAGGCTTCGTCGCGAAAACGCACTGGCGGGTTCGGTCCCGCGGTTTCATTGATGAGCAGGAAGTTCGCCGACATATCGTTGGCGATGAACACGTCAGGACGATCGTCGTCGTTGAAATCGGCAATCACCAAACCGAGACCGCGACCGAGGGGCAGGTCGAGTCCCGCCTCTCGCTGAACTTCCTCAAAGCGACCATCCCCGAGATTGATCGAAACGGTATCGAGGGCGGCGTCGAAGACGGTGGGCCGACAGACCACCGGCCGGCGCTGGTCATCGAAGCAGGTGGCCGTCAGCAGATCTTTTCCCTGGACATAATTCACATCGAACAGTTCCGGCAGGCCGTCGCCGTTGAGATCGGCGATCGCACAACTGACGGTCCACGCCTCCTGCCGGATTCCCGCGCTGTCGGTGATGTCCGTGTACGTGCCATCGCCATTGTTGTGAAACAATCGATTGCGACCAAGATTGGCAACGTAGATGTCGGGGAAACCATCGTTGTCATAATCCCCCGCGGCAACCCCCTGAGAATATCTCGACTCATGAATCCCGGCGGCGTCGGTCACCGGTCGATACTGCTCGCCGAGATGATTGCGATAGAGCGCATCACTCGGGCCCTCCGCCAGATCCGGTCTTTGCGGAGCCCCTTGCGGAAAATAGAGGTCGGGCCAGCCGTCTCGGTCATAATCGAGGACGGCAACGCCGGCACCCATCGTTTCGTAAATTTTCCGCCCCTCTTGAGGGTTTGTCGAATTCACGTAGCGAAAATCGAGACCGGCCTGCTCGGCCCGATCTTCAAAGCGGATCGTCGACTCGCGCTGTGGAACGAGCGGCGACGGGGTGGGCATGCCGGACGACCACTGCGCCCAGTCCGGCAGGGGATAACGCTGCCTATCCTGCTCAAGATTCGGCAGACTTGCGAGGCTCGTGCGTGACAAATCGAGCGTGAGTTGTGTTTCAAGGCGTTCACGGCGCGCGATTATGGTCTGGTCGGGGCGCCCATTCCTCGTTTGTGACACGACACACCATCCCCAAGCCTCCCAATACCGTCCAACGGCTTCCAATTCATTGATCATGGGAACCACCGCTTCGTTGGCCCGCGGTTCCGTCATCCGTTCGCTGAGATCGAGGATTCGTTGTAACCGACGACTGCGCTCAGTGTAGAACTCCCCCGCCTGCACATCGCTGAGGGATTTCAAGAGCTGACCCAGGAGAGCCATCGCGGAAAGATTTTCAGGTTCGCGTTGGACTGCTTCGAGGAGACAACGAACCGCCGTCGGTACCTCACCCTGGGAATTCAACCATTTCGCCCGGGCCAGCCAAATGCGGGGATTTTCGGCGACGGATGATATTGCGGTGTGCCAGGCGAGAAATTCGTGCGGCAGGAAATCGGCGTAGAGTTCGCCGAGAATGCCCTGCGCCTCATCGTTGTCGGGATCGACAGCCGTCATTTCGACCAGAATTTTCCGGGCCTTTTCAATCTCGTTCTGATCCAACTCCTGCATCGCAAACGGCAGCAGCGGAGATTTATCGGCGGGGTTCGTCTGCAGCATTCCACGCAGACGGTCGGGGTCGTTAATCGTGGGATTGACTGACGACAGGACAATCAGGTCCGCGCGCGTGAAAGCCTTCCGCTTCAACAATTCAATGAGACAATCCACCACTTTGCGGCGATAGCCGGTCACGCCATAAATTTGTGCAAGGAGCCGATAGGCGTCCGGCGATTGCGGAGCCACAACCGTGGCCAGACGCAGCACACGGACTGCCGGGGGAATGTCGTAGCTGGTCATCCAGCGGCTGCCGAGTTGGATGGCGAGCGGCCCCGTCTCTTTGGGAACGATTGTCGCCGCTGTTTCGAGAGCTTCACACGCCCGGTTCGGCTGACCGTGACGACTGGCTACTTCCGCAAGCATCAACCAGGCGGAGGCTCGCTTCGGTGACGCGCGAACGGCCTGCTCCAGCGCTTCGACCGCCGCCGCCAAATCGCGTCGAGCGACCGCTGATTTGGCATCCTGTTCGTATTCGGCAGCAGACTTGCCGGGGAGGAGCCAAAGCCCGCCGGACACGACGGTGATGATCACCAGGACAGTCAATAGAATCGCGAACCAACCTCGGGAGGTCATCGCGGTTACGGCCGGATTGCTCATCGTTTCGAGGATAGTCATTTCTATCCCGATTGCAATCGGTCGGTCGGCTGGATGAACCACATCACGCGAACGTGTGTCGGTGTCACACGTGCCGGTCCGACGGGGGTTTTGTGCATTGAGCCGCACGACGGTAGTCTGCACCCAGCGATGGAAAGTCGAGCGAACGATCGCCTGGCTGGGCAACTATCGCAGACTGCTCGCACGGTTCGAACGATATCCCCGACTATTCCTCGCCTTCGCCCAACTCGCCTGTCTCCACCGCTGCTTGAACCGGCTCCAACCCTTATGAAACCGCTTCTAGCGCGATTGCCTGCGAAACAGTAGATTTGAGCTAGGTTCTCACCGCAATTCAGGGGTCGGTAGGTACGGTGGCGTGACCATCGTTCGCTCCCCCCCAGAAGATAGATTCAACAGTTACCGGCGGAACAATCTGCCGACCATCGGAGCAACAAAGTATGGCATCTCTCGTTCGTGACCGCCTGAGCGGCTGGATGGGAAACTCTCAGCCGGTTGCCCTTGGTCACTATCTCCAAGTTCAAGACGAAGATTTTCACCGGGCAACTTCAGAACGGACACCGTTACCAGTGCAGAAGCCGGTGCAGAATCGGGTGCAGCACGGAGCCGCACGCCGTCGCGACCCTTCGCACCATTTCCCCCAGAAAGCAGAAAACCCCGTGGAAAACCACAGGGTGCTGCTTGGTGCGAATCGTCACAAGTCCTTGCTAAATAAACAAATGCCCCCGGTAGGACTTGAACCTACAACAAACAGATTAAGAGTCTGCTGCTCTGCCATTGAGCTACGAGGGCGATGGGAGAAGTATAATCGGGAGACGCGGGATCGACAACTGTCGTTGCGGGCGATCCGGAAAGGCTGCGATGTTGGGGTTTTTATCGGGGATGAGGTTCCCTTCGGCCCCGTAATCCGGCGAGACGGACTTTAAATGGCGGTGCTGCCCCATAAATGGGGGATGGGGGCAGCGGTGAGGAGTCCACCAGGGGAGGTGCCTGGCAAGAGGTGCGTGGCGCCGTTAAGTCCGAACCAGGCGAGCAGCGTGGCCGCAATCTGGTCCGCGGTGATCGGCATGTCAGTGGGTTCGGAGGCTGTCGCGTCACTCGCACCGAGGACCGTCCCACCGGTAATGCCACCGCCGGCGACGACACCCGACCAGCACCCGACCCAGTGGTCGCGGCCGCCGTGCTCGTTCACTTTGGGCGACCGGCCCATTTCACCCGTGGCGATGACAAGCGTGCTATCGAGCAGCCCACGCGACGAAAGATCGTCGATCAACCCCGAAAAGGCGCGATCGAACTGCGGGACAATAGTGTCACGGTAATCGCAGAGCGTACTTGGACCACAACCCGCATCGCCGTGGCAATCCCACGTGTGTTGGTCTTTGAGCGTGTCGAACAGATTAACGGTGACGCATCGAGCCCCGCTTTCTACTTGTTGACGCGCTTGCAGCAAGAGGCGCCCGAAGTTCGAATCCCCATAGCTGCGACGGATCGCTTCGGGTTCTTCCCCGGGACCATCGCCATCTTCCGCAGGGGACCACTTCGCCCCGAGGCAACCTGCGGTTTGACCGGCTGCGGCATGCACACCGGTTTGGTGGACTGAACGGGGTAGAATCACATTGGATCGCGATGAAGTCCAACCCCAATGCTGGGCGACAATGGCACCGAAGTGCGGGTAATGAACGTTGCGGCCCGCCAACCGGCCGGTCTGCAGCAGTTGTTGACCGGTCTCATGAATGGGGGCCGCGTCGTGATGCAAGGTGCGAATGAGCGCACAGTGATCAAGCCGTTGTGCTAACAGCGGCAAGGCTTCGCTGAGTTGGACGCCGGGGATTTTCGTCGCGATGGCTTTGAGCGGGCCGCGGATCGATGAGGGCGCGTCGGGCTTGGGATCAAACGTATCGAGCTGACTTGCGCCGCCGGTCATCATAATGAGGATGGCGTGGCGATGCTGCGCCGAGTTGGCCTGCGCCAACGCGAGATGCTCGGCGAGCGTCAGGCCGACCACGCCCGCGCTACCGACGCGCAAAAAGTCCCGCCGCGACACGGCGTCGCGCGATTCGTGTCCTTCGACCGGGGACATTCCCAACCCTTTGCCCCAGAAGCGATCCCACCAACCCACCATATCACTCTACCAATCCGCAAGGACTGCGCAAAGAAGCCGGCGGGAAGTTCTCCTTAACAAAAGCCGGTCATCCAGGGTGGGGGCGTCCAGCCCCCATAATCGTTGATGGCGATGGCGAGACGGTTACCGCATCATCATCACTGGTAAACTCGGCATTTCACGCCGTTGCCCGCCGGGCGAGCGTCGTCTCTGTCGCGTGGATTTCCGGGGACTGTCGCCGGTTGTCGATTCTGCGTATTCTGCCGGAAGAACGCTTCTCGCCGTGTACACCTGCTGCAACGGAAATGCCGCATGATTCTGGACCTGTTTCGACTGGACGGACGAATCGCCCTCGTGACCGGCGCCACGCGCGGCCTGGGCCAGGCGATGGCCGTCGGACTCGCGGAGGCGGGGGCCGACATCGTCACCGTCTCCCGTCGCAACGACTGTGACGAAGTCCGCGGCATGGTCGAAGCTGCCGGGCGAAAGTTCTGGTCATTTACGGCAGACCTCGGCTCACCGACCGATCGTGTCGGCCTGATGGACCGCATCATAGATACGACCGGACGAATCGATATTCTCGTCAACAACGCCGGAATCACTCATCGGCATCGGCCGGAGGTGTATCCGCTCAGCGAGTGGAGCGCCCTGCTGGAAGTGCATCTCACGGCCGCGTTCGATTTGTGTCAGCAGGTCGCCCCCGGGATGTTGCAGCGCGGCCGCGGTAAGATCATCAACATCGGCTCGGTGATGACATACCAGGGAGGCTTCAATATCCCGGCGTATGCCGCGGCGAAGCACGCCCTTGCCGGGTTGACCAAGTCACTGGCCAATGCGTGGAGCAGTCAGGGAATCAACGTCAACGGCATCTGTCCGGGCTACTTTGAAACGACACTGTCCGACGCGCTGCAGGATGATCCGATTCGCGGGCCGCAGATTCTCGATCGCATTCCGTGCGGACGTTGGGGCCAACCGGAAGAGCTCGCGGGAACGGTGGTATTCCTGGCATCCGATGCTGCGAACTACCTGCACGGCAGCATGGTGGATGTGGACGGCGGATGGTTATCGCGGTGATAGAGGGACAAAAGGACGCGAACTCGGGATCCTGCAAAGCACAAGCGATTTCTGCCCACTCAACTCTCAACCATTCACTCTCAACTTTTCTCGTTGCTTCCATACATCGCCCGAGAACAAGTCGACCATCTTTGCGAGGCCCGCCTCGACGAGTTCCTGGCCCGATACGAAGCGGCCGGGGCGACACCAGGATTTGATTCTTTCAACATCGCAGCCGAAGAGATTCGCCAGCAGGAGGTCGTGATCGACTTCCATCAATTGGAAGTGCCGGGCCCATTCGGCGGCTTCTTCCAGACGGACCTGCTCTTCGCTCTGCCAGCGGATGGGGTGAAACAACAGTGTTGCGTGCGGCGTGACGTATCGCTCGGCACACGCGGCCAAGGGCATGAGGGCCGCGGAACTGCATTCTCCCGCGACGACACCCACGGCCTGCAAACCCCGCAGACGGATGAGGCTCGCCAGCGCCAAGCCGATGTAGGCGCTGCCGCCGCAGGAATCGAAAAAAATCGTGCCGCTGGAATTGCGGGGCAGATGTAACAGATGTTCGTGCAGATCGCCCGGTTTGTCAGCAAGTTCCCCCGCGATGACAATTTCCCAGCCGTTACGCGGCCCTTCATACGGCGGCCCCGCCCACGGAGGATTGGGATACGAACGGTATCCACTGCGGGGTTTACGGTCTTCGTCGCGGGAACGTCCGCGGCGCGGGATCGGCAATTTCGTCACGCAAATACTTTCGATAAAGAAATCTGTCCGCCCGTTTTACCGACCGAAACGCGTCACGACAAGAATGACCGTGTCAGAGCCGCGACCGTCAGAGAGCGCGTTCTTGCAGTGAAGCTCATCAGGAGAAGAACTCACTCTCTTACGGTCGCGGCTCTGACAATTATTTTCGCACCACGAAACCACCCGGCAGGCGTCGCACCAGTTGTCGCATTTCGAGAACGGTCAGCGTGGTCAGTACGCGGCTGGTTTCCAACCCCGCAGCCCGGACGACTTCATCCACCGAGAGCGCATCGGTCGGCACGCATTGCAGCACAGCTCGTTCCTGATCGCTGAGTAGCAATTCCGCAGGGTGATGAATTTTCTCGGCGGGCACGGCGGCTTTCGGCACGGGCGTCGTCAACGGACCGAGCGATTTCAACACGTCATCGACATCACGGATGAGCGTCACACCGTCACGAATCAGATCGAGGCAGCCGAGACTATGTTCGCTGTCGATTCGTCCCGGCACGGCGAAGACTTCGCGGTTCTGTTCCATTGCATGCCGGGCCGTGTGCAACGCCCCACTGGCACGACCGGCTTCGACGACAATGACGCCGAGCGAGAGTCCCGCAATGATGCGGTTGCGTTGCGGAAAAAGGCCGGGCAACGGTTGTTGACGGAGTGGCGATTCGGTCAGCAGCGCACCACTGGCTGCGACTTCTTCGGCCAGTTCGCGATGCTCCGGGGGATAGATCGTTTGCAACCCGGTCGCAAACACGGCAAGGGTCCGCCCACCGGCTTGCAACGCGCCGCGATGGGCACACGCATCGATTCCGCGGGCCAAACCGCTCACCACGGTGATGCCCGCGCGGGCCAACGCCCCGGCGAGTTTCTCCGCGGTTTGACGACCGTATGCCGTGCAGTGGCGCGAGCCGACAATCCCCACCGCAAGTTCATCAGCCGGGCGCAAATCGCCGCGGCAATACAGCACCGGGGGCGGATCGGCGATGCGCGACAGTCCGGCGGGATAGTCATCTCGGCCACGAACGAACAATCGCACGCCATCGCGCTGGCAGGCCCGCCATTCATCAATCGCGGTGGCAGGGTCGCTCAGACGAATCGCCGCCGCGAGTTTGGGACCGACGCCATTCACCCGCTGCAATTGATCCGTGTTGGCTGTCAGTACTGCAGCCGGAGTTTCAAAGGCATCGAGTAACGATTGCCACGTTCGCGGACCAATGCCGTTGACGAGCATCAGCCGCAAGGCGGCCAAAAGCTCTGCGTCAGGTTCTATCGCGGATTGGTCCATACCTTCCACCGGAAGAAATCCGAGGTTCAAATGTCGAAATCCGAAGGAAATCATAACCTCGAAAAGAAAAAACGGGATTGATCGGAGGCGCTCCGAACCAGCACGTTTCTCATTTTTTGAGTTTTGACCTTCCTTCGAATTTCGGATTTGAGATTTCGGATTTCAACCAGGACGGCCAAGGATGGCGATTATTGCTTGCGCACCAGCTTCATGCCGTTGCACATTTCTTTCGCCGGCGCACCGTTTTCCCAGCCGATGCCTTCGATTTCGATGTGATCTTTATCGACGATCGTCAGCGTCGCGGCGTGCATGTGCTTGTCCTTCTTCACGTCGAGATTGCCGCCGCCTACGAACTCGAAGTTGATCGTTTTCGCACCGGCTTTCGGTGTGGCTTTCATTCGCGGCTGGTTGCCCAACATGCAATAGTGCGTCATCAGCAGGTCGGCACCGTCGGCGGTGTACATCGAAATCATCTCGTGATCCTGGCCGGGAAACAGCGTTTCCTGCACGGCCGTGCCTCCTGCGGTCAGTTTGATTACCGAAACCACTTCGTCGGTGGCTTTGCCGTCTTTGTCGGCAGCAACCCAGGTACCGACGAGGGTTTTCATCTTGTCCAAGCCGGCGTTCTTGACCGTCACCGCATGATGTTCGTGCTTGTCTTCACCGAACGCGACCGGACACAACGCCGCCAGAACCAATCCACCGATCCACATCTGTCGTAACATTTGCATGACTCCTGAACGGAACGAGCATTACTGAAACCGAACCACGCCAAGTAGTCGAAGGGACGGAACCGCAATCGACAGCGATCCGACAGAATTCAAAAATTCGTACGCGGAGAAGCCGACGATTCCTCGGCCGTCACGGGCGGAGATCCTGGCGTTGTCTGTCCAGGGAATCGGGACTCACGTTGCACGAGTTGAAGGCCGAACCCGGCACGACATTGCATCCCGGTACGCTGTGTCGCGCGCTGCGGGGGGTGGTGAAACATGCGGGTCTCGATCCCGAAAAGGTCTTGTTTCTGGATGAATGCGAGGCGAAGACGAACCTGGTGCGGACGCATGGTCGTGCGCCGGTCGGGACGCGGTTGGTGGCGAAGGTGCCGCACGGGCATTGGATCAACAACGTTCGTCTCCGCACTGGGACGACGCGGCTGACCGATCTGGAAGACGCCTGCGGCGAAGCGCTCAACCACTTCAGCACTGCCGAAATCCAAAACTACATGATCCACGGCGGTTATCGCTACGAATCAGTGCAACACGCTCTAATGGGAGCCGGACCACGGTAACGCGAGTTCCAGATCTGTCCGCCAGCACGCAGGATCGTGACCGCCGTGATAAGTGCGAAACGAAACCGTGCAACCGGCTTGGATCAAGGCCTCACGTGTGTGTTCACACGCTTCAATCTGCGTCGAATTCTGCCGTAATCCTGTCGGCGGATGGCTGACGCCGGTTTGCGTTTCCTGATCGCCGACGCAAATCCAGAACGCAGAGTGTTTCTGTGGCCGAGGCGAAATCTGCTTTCGGAACCGTTCGTTCTCCCACCAGAACGATGGAGATTGGCAGATCACATGGCTGAACCGGTCGGGATACCGCAAGGCGATGTCTGCCGCCGCGAGACCGCTGAGGCTCAACCCCGCGAGCACGATCCTCGACGCATCCAAAGTAGTATGTTGCAACAACACCCACGGCAGCAATTCTTCCGCAATGAACTGCGCATAGGTCGGATTACAGGTGTAATCGGCATGTCGAGCCGCCGCACCATTGTTAGAGACGTAGACCGACAATGCGTGCGGACATTCCTTCTGCATCACCGCCGGAGCATGAACACGGTCGATGTAGAGTTCCGCATCGAGAAAAATCACCGCGGTATCAGGCGATGTCGTGAGTGCGGGGTGCGTCCAGAACCTTCGTTCGATGGATGTTGTGATCCCGCAGAAAGTGTTTTCTGGTAAAGGTTCGTGTGTTGGCATCGTATGAGTCCGAACTGCAAAGTCGGTATGCACCGAGAAGCGCTTTGCGCGAACGCGGGCGGAGATTGCGTGTCGAAAGAAAAACCCCCGGTTGCGGACAACCGGGGGCTAATTGGCGGTCATTTAGCCCCCCGTTGTCTTCGACGGGGGGACTCTATTTCATCGTTACTTCTTCGCCAGCGCCGCTTGGGCGGCGGCGAGACGGGCGATGGGGACGCGGTACGGGCTGCAACTGACGTAGTCGAGACCGGCCCCGTGGCAGAAGACCACGCTCGCCGGGTCGCCGCCGTGTTCGCCGCAGATGCCGATCTTCAGATCCTTGCGGACGCTGCGGCCCTTCTCGACGCCCATCTTCATCAGCAGGCCGACGCCGTTCTGATCGATCGTCTGGAACGGATCGTTCGGAACGATGTCGTTTTCCTTGTAGTAGTTGATGAACCCGCCGTAGTCGTCGCGGCTCATGCCGAGCGTCGTCTGCGTCAAGTCGTTGGTGCCGAAGCTGAAGAATTCGGCTCCGCTGGCGATCTGGTCGGCGACAGCACAAGCCCGCGGGACTTCGATCATCGTGCCGACCATGTAGTCGACCTTGATGCCCTTTTCCTTGAAGACCGCATCAGCCTGGGCACGGATGACCTTTTCCTGGTCCTTGTACTCGGTGAGGAACCCGACGAGCGGGATCATCACTTCGGGCTTCACGTCGATGCCTTTCTTCTTCACATCGCATGCGGCTTCGAAGATCGCCCGCGCCTGCATCGCGGTGATTTCCTGGTAAACGATCCCCAACCGGCAACCGCGATGACCGAGCATCGGGTTCGATTCGTGCAGTTCATGCACGCGGCGGGCGATGACATCCGCCGGAATGCCGATCTTCTCCGACAAGAGTTGTTGTGCGGCATGATCGTGCGGGAGGAACTCGTGCAGCGGCGGATCGAGCAGACGGATGGTAACCGGCCGGCCCTGCATCGCCGTGAACAGCCCGGCGAAGTCTTCCCGCTGGAACGGCAGCAGCTTCTTCAAAGCCTTTTCGCGTTCCGGCAGGTCACCCGCCAGAATCATTTCGCGGAATTCATCGACGTGGTCGAAGAACATGTGCTCGGTGCGGCAGAGGCCGATCCCTTCCGCCCCGAACGCCACGGCGGAGGTCGCATCCTTCGGCGTATCGGCGTTCGTGCGGACCTTGAGCGTGCGGTGCTTGTCGGCCCACGTCATCAGCTTGGCAAAGCGCTGGTACGTTGGCGATTCTTCCGGCTTCATCGACTTGTTGATGAGCACCTGAATGACTTCGCTCGGCTTGGTGTCGACTTTGCCCGCGAAGACTTCCCCGGTAAAACCGTCGATGCTGATCCAGTCTCCTTCCTTCAGGGTTTGACCGGCGACAGAGACCGTGGCCTTCTCATAGTCGATCGTCAGATCCGACGCACCAACGACGCAGACCTTGCCCATCTGACGGCTGACGAGCGCGGCGTGCGAACTGGCCCCGCCGAACGCCGTCAGAATCCCCTTGGCGACCTTCATCCCGCGGAGGTCTTCCGGGGTCGTTTCGCGGCGAACAAGGACGAGTTCCAGCTTCGGGTTGGCGAGATACTTCGCTTCGGCTTCGTCGGCATGGAAGACGATTTGTCCCGTCGCGGCACCCGGACCGGCGTTGATCGCCCTGGTGAGCAACCGGCCGCCGTCTTGTGCGGCCTTCTTGCCGGCCTGATCGAACACCGGCTGCAGCAATTGGTTCAAATCGTCGGCAGGAATCCGCTTCGCCGACAGGGCTTCGGCTTCGGTGATCTTGCCTTCATCGACGAGATCCACGGCAATCCGCACGGCGGCGAAACCGGTCCGCTTGGCGTTGCGGGTTTGCAGCATGTAGACCTTGCCGCGTTCGACGGTGAACTCGATGTCCTGCACGTCTTTGTAGTGCGCTTCGAGCTTTTTGCCGATTTCGTCAAGTTCGGCGTATGCCTGGGGCATGTCCTTGGCGAGCGTTTCTTCGATCCGCAACGGGGTGCGAATGCCGGCGACGACATCTTCACCCTGAGCATTGATGAGATAATCACCGCAGTAGCCGGGCGTGCCGAGGGCCCCGTCGCGGGTGAGGGCGACACCGGTCGCACAGTCATCGCCGAGGTTGCCGAAGACCATCGCCTGCACGTTGACCGCCGTACCCCATTCGTGGGGAATGCCATAGGTGCGGCGATAGACCATCGCGCGGTCGTTCATCCACGAACCGAACACGGCCCCGGCGGCACCCCAGACCTGTTCCATCGGGTCGTTCGGGAATTCCTTGCCGGTCTTGGCCTTGATCGCGGCCTTGAACTCGGCGACGAGTTCCTTCAGGTGGGCTACCGACAGATCGCTGTCGACTTCCACCTTCGCGGCGTGCTTTTTCTTCTCGAGGAGTTCTTCAAACGGGTCGGCGTCGGTCTTCTTCTCGGGCTTCATGCCGAGCACCACATCGCCGTACATCTGAATGAAGCGGCGGTAGCTGTCCCAGGCGAACCGTTCGTTGCCGGACGCTTTGGCGAGTGACAGAACAGTCTGATCGTTAAGACCGATGTTGAGGACGGTGTCCATCATGCCGGGCATCGAGTCGCGGGCCCCCGAGCGGCAGGAGACGAGCAGCGGGTTGGTCGGGTCGCCGAACTTCTTGCCCATCGAGGCTTCGACCTTCGCCATTGCCTCTTTGACTTGCGCGGCGAGTTCCGGCGGGTACTTGCGGTCGTTGGCGTAATAATAGGTGCAGACTTCGGTGGTGATGGTGAAGCCGGCGGGGACGGGCAGACCGATGTTGCTCATTTCCGCAAGGTTCGCACCCTTGCCGCCGAGCAGTTCGCGGAGCTTCGCATCGCCGTCCGACTTGCCGTTGCCGAAGAAATAGACGTACTTCGTCGCCATGGAATCGCTTTCTGAGATCAGTTCGGGGAACATCGCCAGATGCTGTGTCACGCTAACCGCAAACAGCGGAAGCGTTTACTACAAATATCCGGGATGTCCGGGGACATTTCCCCGTTGGATAACGGGTCCGACAGGAGCTCAGTGCGCAAGTTCAGCGCCCGAGACCACGCCCGTCGAAGGTTCGCAGGCTAACGGCGCAGGGGGTGAATTGCAACCGAATGCCCCCTGTTGTGCGCGGGTCTCCCGACCCCGCACCCCCGTCTGACCGAAGGTCTCCCGAATCGTGCCGAAGATCATCAGAGGAGACCTGCGGTCGGAAGAAGTGCGGGGTCGGGAGACCCGCGCACAACGGAACTGGCGCTCAATCCGTGACGTTTCTCTGGTTTCACCCAGCGCAGCCTGTTCGGCTGTTGAGACACCGAGACAGAATGCGTACCTTGCTTAGGGAGATTGTGACAACGTGACGGGCAGCTTGACTTTACAGAACATGCAGCGGTGGTCGGCGGACCTCTTGCAGGGCATTGCTCGCCGGGCCGAAACCGAAGCGAAGCTGCAATCCGATTATCACGAGGGCGTGACCGCGGAGAATCGGCAGCACGCAGCCGCTCTTTCGGCTTTGAACGAGGCTTACGACGCCGAACAGACCGAACTGGAGAGTCGTCTCGAGCGCGATCATGCTGCGCTGGTGGCCCATTGGGAGGTCGAGCGGCAGTCGTTCGAGGATCGGGCGAACGAAAAGCAAAGAGCGTTCTCGCGGAGTTATGAAACCGAACGGGCCGAGGCCGAAAAGAAACGGCAGGAAACCGAATGGCTCGTCGGTTCGTTGCTGGATGATGAGGCCGACGACAGCCCGCAACAACACCTCGCACGGTTGCAGACCCAAACAGCCGGCGCTGCCACCGAAATGCAGCAGGCCGTCTCCAAGGCGGAGCGGCAGCGGGTCGAAGCGCTCGCCCATTTGGCACGCTGCCGGTTGTCGCTGGAACCTTCGCCGATTGAGCCGCCCGAACCGGTCGAAGACCTGAAACTCTTGCAGGAGCGTTGCCTGCAAGCCGCCGAAGAAGCCGATCGACCGCATCGACAATTGATGCGGCAATGGTTGCCCTATTTGTTTCAGGGCATGACGCCATTCATCGCCACGGTACTGCTGGCCGCCGGCATGGGAGCGGGGGCCTGGTTCGGCGTGGCTCCCCAACAGCTCGGGATCAATGGCTCACGTCACGATCCCGCCTGGCTGATCATCGTCGCGGTGGGTAGTCTTGCGCTCTCTTCGGTAACACTGTTTCTCTTGCACGCGATCGCCAATCAGCGGACGAACGGCCCCCTTTCGGTGTTGTTCGCCCGGGCCCGGACTTCGCAGGCCAGCTTGTCCCGGTGGCAACGCCTCGCCGATGAGGAAATGAAAGTCGTCGCGGATGATCTTGAGCGCCGGCATCTGCAACGGGTGTCGCATCGGGAAGGCGTGCTGCAAAAGGCCGAGGCGAACTATTCGGAAATCGCCGGTGATGCCCAGTCGCGGTTTCATCGGGCGATGCAGCAACACACGCAAGAGATTCACGGCACGCGGCTGCAACTCCAACGACAGTGCGAAGACGACTTACAGCGGAGCACCCAGCAAGCACAGAACGAACGACAAGCGCTATCATCACGACGAGCCCATGACTTTGCCTTTCTGGCCCGCGAGCATGCCCAGCGGCTGGCCGAGTTCGAGCAGGATCGCATACAGGGTTGGACCGATCTGCAACACGATTGGGCGAACGGGATCAACGCGCTTTCCGCACAGGCGCAAGATTGGAATGACGCAGCCTATGCCGATCAGCCCGCCTGGAAATCGTTGTTGAGCAAGCCCAATGGCCCGATTTCGCTGGTGGTCAATGAGGCTCCGCGGATCAAACTCGGCGGCTGGAACATTCGCCTGGCCGACATCCCCGATGGTGTCCCGGCGTTCGCCGCCTTGCACACAGACACCTCGTCGTGGCAACTGCCGTGCCTGCTCGATGTCAATGAGCACGCGGGTTTGTTGCTGCAATCGACGGGAACCGCTGGTCGCATCGCCGCGACGGAGTGGTTGCAAACCGCGATGCTGCGGTTGCTGACGACGTTGCCGCCGGGTCGCGTGCGGTTCACGATCATCGATCCGGTCGGTCTCGGCGAGGGCTTTTCGGCGTTCATGCATCTCGCGGACATCGACGAATTGCTCGTCACCAGTCGCATCTGGACCGAGCCGAACGCGATTGAAGAACGTCTCGCCGACATGACGCAGCACATCGAAACCGTGCTGCAAATGTTCCTGAGAAATGAGTTCCCGACGCTCGAAGATTACAATCGGCAGGCGGGTGAAGTCGCGGAGCCGTATCGCGTGCTGGTGGTGCTGGGAATGCCCGCCCATTTCACCGACATTGCACTGCGACGCTTGTGGAACATCGTTTCCGGCGGCCCGAAATGCGGCGTCATCCCGCTGATTCACGTCGATGTCGCCCAACCGTTGCCACGCGGATTTTCGCTGGCTGATCTATCCAGCAAGCTGTTGACCCTGGAATGGAAGAAGGACGGTTTTCAATCGCAGGGATCGGAACTGTCGCGGTGGCCGATCACGGTCGATGCCCCGCCACCGGCGGAGATATTCACGTCGATCGTCAAGAAAATCGGCCACCAAGCCAGCGATGTCCGCCGCGTGGAAGTGCCATTCCATCGTGTCGCCCCGGATGCCAGTTCACTCTGGGCCCGCTCCGCAGCGAAGGGGATCGATGTCCCCATCGGTCGTGCGGGGGCGACGAAATCACAATCGATCACGCTCGGCAGCGGTACTTCGCAACACGTCCTCGTTGCGGGGAAAACCGGCTCTGGCAAGTCGACGCTTTTGCACGCGCTCATCACCAATGCGGCATTGTATTACAGTCCGACTGAAGTCGAGTTTTATCTCATCGACTTCAAGAAGGGCGTCGAGTTTCAAACCTACGCCCGCCAACGGTTGCCGCATGCCCGCGTGATTGCGATTGAGAGCGACCGCGAGTTTGGCGTGAGCGTCCTCGAACGGTTGGACACGCTATTGCAGGATCGCAGCACGATATTCCGTGACGCCGGGGTCAACGATCTTCCGAGTTTCCGCGCCGCGCGACCAAACGTCGTGATGCCGCGTGTGTTGTTGATCGTCGATGAGTTTCAGGAGTTCTTCGTTGAAGATGATCCGCTCTCACAGACCGCCGGGTTGATGCTCGATCGGTTGATTCGTCAGGGCCGGGCGTTCGGCGTGCATGTGATTCTCGGCTCGCAAACACTTGCCGGCGCGTACTCGCTAGCCCGCAGCACGCTCGGTCAGGTGGCGGTCCGTATCGCGCTGCAATGCAGCGAGACCGATGCCCACCTCATTCTCAGCGAAGAAAACACGGCCGCGCGATTGCTCACCCGGCCGGGGGAAGCGATCTACAACGATGCCAACGGCCTGCCCGCCGGCAATCATCTCTTCCAGGTGGTGTGGCTCGATGACGCCGCACGCGATCAGTATCTGATGACCGTCCGGCAACGGGCCGAGCAACAGGGCGTGATCACGACTCCCGCCGTCGTCTTTGAAGGCAATGTCCCCGCGGATGTCGCGAAGTTGCCGCAGACCAACGGCGTAATCAAATCCAACGGCGCGGCGACGGTCTGGCTCGGCGAAGCAGTCAGCTTGCGCGGGGCGCTGCCGCTGGAGTTTCTGCCCGCGGTCGGGTTCAACCTGTTGTTGATGGGGCAGGACGAATCGGCGGCGCTTGGCGTGTTGGCTGCCGCGGCGTTATCAGTGACAACGGACACACAACAATCGGTATGGTTGTTCAACGGCAGTCCGCAGGAACAGAGCGCGGCCGTGTTGCTCGCGCTTAGCGAAAAGAAAAGTAACGTTCTTCGCTACGACATCCCCGATCTCGATGCCAAACTCGCGGAACTCGTCGAAGAAGTCCGCCAGCGAGACGGTCGCCCCGGACCGCGGATCTGGTTGTGTCTGTTCGATCTCGTTCGCTTCCGCAAACTGCGCAAGAAAGACGACGACTACGGCTTCGGTGGTTTTGACAAAAAGGGAGGAACCGCATCGCCCCCGGACATGCTGGCGGAAATTCTGCGTGATGGCCCGTCAGTCGGTATTCACACGTGGATCTGGTGCGACAGCGTCAACACGATGTCCCGTTGGCTCAGCCGCGAGACGCAAGGTCACTTTGAACAGCGGATCGCCTTTGCGATGAACGCCACCGATTCCAGCCAGTTCATCGACAGCCCCGCCGCCAGCCGATTAGGCCCGAACCGCGCCTGGCTCTTCCGCGGCGACCGCGGCACTCTCGAAAAATTCAGGCCATATTCGCCGCCAGTGTGATCTCCCCGGAAGCCCAGGGTTTCTTAACCCTGGGGCTCTGCCAACCCGGCAACACGCGGTGAATTTGCACGGGGCGCGAAACCGCAAGCGGGTTATCGTGTCCGTTCTCGTTTCGCGCTTGAACGTGGTGAAATCGTCACGGTTTCTCTGGCTTACCGAACGAGATCGTTTCTATTGGTGAAAATCGTGGCGAAGTCCTCGTGATCGGCAAAGTCGACGGGCGATCAACGCCATCCTTGGCGGACTAGCGACGGTGAGCTTGCCAGCGCGGTGGAAATTCATCATTCCGGCGGATTCCGCCGGACGAAAACTCTGTTGGGACGTGGGATCGTCTCCGCGGCGCTCGCTCCGCGGTCGTCATATCGCAGGATCACAATCGCCATGCTGCAACCCGCCTCGCTACTTCTCGAAGTTCGTGGTGCTGAGGGACGTTTGCGTCGCCTTCCCGTCGAAGCCGACGGTTTTCTGATTGGTCGCGGCGACTTCTGCGATCTGCTTGTGGACGAAGACAACCTGCCGCTCGCGCATAGTGAAATTCATCTTCAAGACGGTGCTGTATGGATCGAAGCCGTCGATGCCCCAACGATTGAAATCAACGGCCGATCTGTCCCAAGGTTGGCGTTGCGAACGGGCGATGTCCTGCAGATCGGCGCGATGACCATCACGATCCGGATGGGGGCTGATGCCCTCACACCACCACGAGCGTCAGCCGACGTATGGGAAGATCTGTCCGCGTTGAGTGCGCTCGAACTGTGCGAACGGATCGAGTCCGAAGAGCTCGCGATTGCCGATGACGAACGCCGCCGGTTCCAAGGGATTGAATCCTTGCTGTCCGCGCTGGAAAACGTCTTGCGGACGGATCAATCGCTGGTCGCCCACGATCCACGCACCGAGAACGTGGTGACGCAGTTGCACGAACTGTCGGAAGCTCTGGCCGAACGGACCCGCCAACTGCAGGAACAGGAACAGCAGTTCCTGGCATCCGCGAGCGAGATCAAGCAATCGCAAGACGATATGACCCGTCGGATGGAAGAACTGCTCCATCATCTCGACACGGGCGATCTCCGCGCGAGTGCGTAACACAACACTCTGCTGAAATTTTGCGTGCCACGGCTCTGTGAGCCGTGCAAAGTGGCAACACGTTTTGCAAACTCGCACGGCCGACACGGCCGTGGCACGCGACCATGAAAACGGCGGGCGTCACTCTGTCGTCTTGAGCTTCAGCGTGATCGCTCCGGAATTATCGCCCATTGCGCTCCAGGCGTCATCACAGCGGACGAACAGGACGCCGTCGGACGGTGCCGCCCAGCGGCCGGTCGTGCCGAGCGAGAACGGTTCCGAAAGCTTGTAGTCGTCGAACAGCACGCCGACGAGTTTCCCCTTGCCGTTCACATCACCGTCGGCGGTCAGTTTGTCGCCGTCCTTTTCGAGGGACCATTCGCCGGTCGCGGTGAACTCGTACGATTGGCCTTCCTTCGCTAAAAGTCGCGACGATTGCCAGCCGCGAGTCGCGTCAATTTTTGATTGCACGTTGGCGGCCCCCCGCAGCCCGACCGCTTTCGTCTTCCAGTCCCAGCGGCACAAATCGACGCGGAAACCGTTGTCCATGTGATCAAGAAAGAAGCGGTACTCGAACGCAATTTCTGGAGCCATCGGACCGTAGACCGCTTGAAACGTTGCTCCTTGCTGTTCGGCGAGAATCTGCAAACCGAGCGGGCGGAAACGGTCGCCATAGTTCGGGTTGTAGGCCAGCATGTGACAGAGTGCCCACCGCCAGGCGTAGTTCTGCCAACTGTCGCCGGTCCGTTCGCGGCTGTCGACAATTTCCGCCAGCGGCTTGGGTTCGCTGGTTTGCAGATACTTCAGCACCTGCGGATGAATCTGCACGCTGTAATCTCTGTCCTTCCAGTAATGGCCAATCTCGGCGATCCCTTCCGCGAACCACGTCGGCCCCGTCGTACCGAACGATTGATGACAGTAAGCATGAACGGCTTCGTGCTGCGGCGTACCCAGATCGGCGACGGCGTACACCACGGATTTCGCGGCGATATTAGCGATTTTCTTGCCCGTCAGCCGGTTGACCATCGCCTGAGTCTGGCTCATCGTCAGCCCGCCACCGGAGGTCATGCTATCGACCGCTTCCGGGGGGAAAAAGCCCACCGGCCAGGAGTTCACATCCTTCGCGACATACATCTCGATGGTCTGCGCGTTCGGCTTGCCCCAATACTTGCCAACTTGAGCAATCATCGTTTCGAGCCGTTGCAGCAGTTCTTTCGCTTCCTCGGGGGAAAGATCGGTATGCAGCAGGAAATTGCGGGACGTGTAATCGCGCGGGCCACCCTCCACCGGGACGGCTTTTTTGCCCCGCGGCGGAACTTTCGATTTCGGGTCCGCAGCGTGAATCGAACAGGCAATCACCAGAACGACCACCACCGCGGTGCAACAACGTACGAACATCGTGCGATTTCCTTCCTGTCCCAGCCCGGAGCGCGAGCGCCGGGAGTTCCGCTCGTTGTCGGGTTTGCCGACGTTCCGCTCATTAGGACTCCCGTCGCTCGCGCTCCGGGCTGGGATAATCTTTCGTGAATCTTCAGTAGACGACAGCGCCGCGGCAAACTCAATCCCGTTTTTCGCACGGCTGCGGTATTCTGCTGGTACGAGGAAAAGAGGAAGACGAGGCAGAGCCTCGGGGAAGACATTCCCACGCGGAGCATGGGAACGAGGCAAACACACGGGGGATCATTTTATGGCGATGGCACAAGACTGGTGGCAACGGTTCTGTCAGACCCGAATTGCGGATCGGACACTCGGCTTTTCGTTGGACATCAGCCGGGTCCGTTTTCAGGACCACGACCTCACGCCGCTGTGGCCGAAGATGACGCAAGCCCTCGCCGCCATGAAACAGTTGGAAGCCGGGGCGATCGCCAACCCGGACGAAAACCGCATGGTCGGACATTACTGGCTGCGCGCCCCGGAACTCGCCCCGACCCCCGCCATCACCGAAGAAATTCGCGCGACCCAGATCGCGGTGAGTGATTTCGCCGCGAAAGTCCATCGGAAAGAAATCGTCGGCTCAGCCGGGCCGATCGCGCATGTACTGCATGTCGGCATCGGTGGCTCGGCGCTCGGACCGCAGTTCGTGGCCCAGGCCTTGGGAACCGCCAACGATCCGCTGGTCATGCACTTCGTCGATAACACCGATCCGGACGGTATCGACCGCGTCCTTGCCGAATTGCAGGGACAACTCGGCCGCACGCTGACGGTCGTCGTATCGAAGTCCGGTGGGACACCCGAAACACGCAACGGGATGCTGGAAATCCAGGCGGCCTACAAAGCAGCGGGAGTCGACTTTGCCCCGCATGCGGTCGCCGTCACACAGGACGGCAGTCAGCTCGCTAAGACCGCGGCGAAAGAAGGCTGGTTGAAAACGTTCCCGATGTGGGATTGGGTTGGCGGTCGTACATCGGTCCTCTCCGCGGTCGGATTGCTCCCCGCCGCGTTGCAAGGATTGAAGATCGACGATTTGCTCTCCGGCGCAGCGGGAATGGACCGCCTGACCCGCAACACCGACGCCCGCCAAAACCCCGCGGCGATGCTCGCATTGATGTGGTACCACATCGGCGGGGGCAAAGGTCTGAAAGATATGGTGATCCTGCCCTACAAAGACCGGCTCGCGCTCTTCAGCAAATATCTGCAACAGTTGGTGATGGAGTCGCTTGGCAAGGAGTTCGACCGCAAACAGCAGGTCGTCGAACAAGGCATCGCCGTCTACGGCAACAAAGGTTCGACCGATCAGCACGCCTATGTGCAGCAACTTCGTGATGGCATCCCCAACTTCTTCGCGACGTTCCTGCAAGTGCTGCGCGACCGCAGCGGCTCCTCACAGGATGTCGAACCCGGCATCACCACAGGTGACTATCTGCAGGGATTGTTCCTCGGAACACGGGCCGCGCTGGCCGAGAAGAATCGCGATTCGATTACCATTACCGTCGATGAAGTGAACGGCGCGACGGTCGGAGCCCTCATTGCGCTTTACGAACGCGCGGTGGGATTGTATGCCGAGATGGTCGACATCAATGCGTATCATCAACCCGGTGTCGAAGCCGGCAAGAAAGCAGCGGCGACGGTCCTGAGCCTGCAAACCGCCGTGGTGACGGCGCTGAAACAGGCCACATCACCGCAGACTGCGGCCCAGCTTGCCAACAGCCTCGGCAAACCCGAGCAGGTCGAACATGTCTTCAAGATTCTCGAACACCTCGCGATGAACCCTGATCGCGGCGTGAGTCGCATCAGTGGCGACGGCCCGTTGACGGATCAATTCCGCGCGGGATGACCTCCGTCGTAGCTGTGGTCACCAGACCGCGGGGTTTCGCATCCCGAAGAAAAACCCCGCTCTCTGGCGAGAGCAGCGACATCACGAATTGAGGCGGGCTCGCAGGAAACGCGGTTGGTGAGCGGTGTCCTTCACGATGGTCACATCACAATAACCGTGTTCCTGGGCTAGCGAGTGAATCGTCGCGGCTTGCTCGGGAGTGAACTCGAACATCAACCAGCCGTCCGGTTTGAGGAATGGTTTCGCGTCAGTGAGGATGCGGCGGATAATGTCCAAGCCGTCGTTGCCGCCATCCAGCGCGAGCCGCGGTTCATACTGTTGGACATCCGCATGCAGTGTGGCGATCTCTGCAGACGGAATATACGGCGGGTTGCTGACAATCACGTCGAAGGTTGTTCCCGCAGCAATCGGTGCGAGCAGATCGCCTTCGAGGAACGTGATCCGCTCGGTCAGCTTATGTTTGGTGGCATTCTCGGTTGCCACCAATAACGCCGCGGGACTGATGTCGGTCGCGGTCACCGTGGCTTTGGGACAATTCTTCGCGATCGCAATCGCCACACATCCGGAGCCGGTGCAGAGGTCGAGCACGGTCGGTGATGGCAGAGGTTTTGCCACCGCGATGGCTTCCATCACCAGCGTTTCGGTCTCTGGTCGTGGAATGAGAACATCCGGCGTGACGCGAAATTCAAGGCTGAAAAATTCGCGGTAACCAACGAGATAGGCCACCGGTTCGCGCTTCGCCCGGCGGTTGACGAGGTCGCGCATTGTCGCCCGCACGGCGTCAGTCAATTCGAGATCGTAATTCGTGTAGAGCTCGATCCGCTTACACTTCCGCGCATGCGCGAGCAGGATTTCCGCTTCAAGCCGTGGAGTTTCACTGCCGTGCTTTTGCAGATGCCCGGTCGTCCATTCGAGGACGCGGCGGATCGTCCACGGTTGTGCGGCGGGGGTAGAACTCGGCTGACTCACGAAAGCGCATCCTTGCGAGGGAAAAGAACAGAAGACCAGAAGACACCAGATGATGCAAGCATCCTAACTTGTTCCCAAGCTCCGCTTGGGAACATCTTCTCCCGAGGCTCTGCCTCGTCTTCGGTCGAGGCAGAGCCTCAATTCCGGACGTTCCCAGGCAGAGCCTAGGAACGAGAATCATCGTCAAAGGACGCGAGCGGAATTTGTGGGCTTGGGGTTGAATCGAGGCGTAGTCGAGAACGAATTGCGAAGAACTTTTCCAACTGCTCTGCGCGCTTGATTTTACGTGGCAGGCAATAGATAGTAAGTGTGTTCGGGCGGTAAGGATTCCCCGATTCGCCCAGACCTACTCGCAACCAGACCTTCTCACAAGAGGTGAGCCGACAACCGGAATGGCGAAGAAAAAAGCGAGCGGCGGACTGGAAGGGACGCGGATCCGGGTTCGCCCCGGTGTGACCTCCCCTGAATTTCCCGAGGTCTCTCTCGAAGGCTGGACAGGGACCGTCATCGAATCGTCCGGCAAGCCCCCGTCGGTGAAAGTCATTATTGAGTGGGACGCGGCAACGCTCGGCAAAATGCCCGCCGACTACGTCGCCCGCTGCGAAAACCAGCAACTCTACTATCAGATGGCGTGTCTCAACGACGGCGACATCGAACCCACCTGACAGAAGCCCAGCCATAGCCATGGCTGGGAAGTTCTGCGAAGCATCACCCCGCCGCCACGCGTTCGCGATAAATCCGCGCAATATCATCCGGCGTCACAGTAATCTGCCGTGTGAACCCGGTATGCGACCGTTCGTAGGCAATCTTCTTGGCCTGTGCCGGTTGTCGATGCACGGCTTCCGCCAGCCAATTCTTGTCTTCATCGGCGAGCACGCCCACCGCGGGATCCCAGAACGTGCGGGTTTCCATCACGAGGGAATCCATCCGGGCATCGAACTTGTCATAAGCCATGGTGCGGCGATCCTGGGGACAAAAACTATTTCCGGTTGCGGATCGTTGTCAGCGACGCTTCGACCATCCGATGAGCATCGGCGGCTTCCGCAATCACCTGACGGAAGCGTTCGGGAAACGGGACACCACGGAGCAGCAGCAAGGTTTCGCCGGCCGTTCCCGTCAAACGGACATCCCCCGTGCGATAGAACGACAACCGGGAATCGGGGTCGATCGATACGACCACGACTTTATCCAGAGTCACTTCTTCATTCACCCGCAATCCCAACGCGTTGCCGATTTTCACCGACCGATTCGTCACAATGTATTTGCTGCCAAAGACTTTCAACCAGAAATACAGCAGCAGGGCGAGTGGAATCGTGGGCGGAATGAAGATCAGATACGACAACTTGAATTCGCCGATTCCAATCGGAATCGATTCGTACAAGCCGTTCAGCAACTGACCCAGCCCCGTCGTCGCGATCGACGGATAGAGTTCTTCGATGACACTCTCGGACTTGGGACTGACGCCGGAAATGGCCTGCGGCTTCTTCGTCAACATCGCGGCAACCGGGGGCAAGGGGAAACGACAACGCAAGACCGAAGAATGTTATCACACCCCCGTGCCGTTTGCCAGAATCGCCACGCTCGGCCATCGGACACATCTTACCACGTAGATCTCGCTTGCGCCGGGGACCGCGAAAGATTACAACGGGGACAAATTCTCGCGGGGACGGCTGATGACGCATCGAGGACAGCGTTGGCGACAGCGACGGGGGTCAGTTCGCCGACCGACGGGGCCGCACATTCCGCCGGGAACGGTGACCGCGGATCCTCACGCTCCGCAACCGGTCATCCGACTGATTTCCTATGGTCCCGCCGATTTCGATGAACAGCCCATCCAGCGCGTGGCCGACATCAAACCGCTGTTGGGCAAGCGGCCGGTGACATGGATTGATGTCGATGGTCTCGGCAACGCCGAAGTAATTCGACAATTGGGCGAACTCTTTGATCTCCATCCGTTGGCGATCGAAGATGTCGCCAACACGCATCAGCGGGCGAAGTGCGAAGACTACGGCGATGTGCTCTTCTTCGTGGCACGCATGATGCAGGACATCGATGTCCCCAGCGAGCAGATCAGCTTCTTCGTCGGCCCGGGGTTTCTGCTCACGTTCCAGGAAGATGTGGCGGGAGATTGCCTGGAACCCGTACGCGATCGGCTGCGTCAGAATCGTGGTCGGATTCGACAGCATGGTCCGGACTATCTGCTCTACGAACTGCTCGATGCCGTAATCGACGGCTTCTTTCCGATTCTCGAACATTACGGCGACCAGCTCGATGAACTCGATGTTCGCAAGCCCTACTCGCAACTGGGCAACACACTTCAGGAACTGCACCGCTTGCGGGGCGACCTGTTAAGTTTGCGTCGCATCGTGTGGCCGCATCGGGAGGCAGTGCAGTCGCTGCTGCGGATCGGTCATGTGCAGATTGCTTCCGAGACCGTGGCGTATCTCCGCGACTGTTATGATCACACGATTCAGCTCATCGACATTCTAGAAATCTATCGTGAGAGTTGTGCCGATTTGCGGGATTTCCATTATTCACAATTGAGCAACCGGACCAATGAGATCATGCGGATGCTGACACTCATTGCGACATTGTTTATGCCGATGACGTTCATCGCCGGAGTGTACGGGATGAACTTCGACTTGATGCCCGAGCTGCATCAGCCGTGGGGCTATCCGTTGGCGCTCGCTATCATGGCCTGCTCGGCAACGGGGTTCATTTACTTCTTCTGGCGTCGCGGCTGGCTGCAGAACGCGGAACCGAAGACATCCATCGATGCCACCACGAAAAACGAAGGATCGTAATCGTGTCTTCAGCCAGTGTGATTGTGACGACAGCACCTGCCGGTGGTGATCTCCGCCAGACGTTGCAGAGCGTACTCGCTCAAACGCATTGCGCGGCGGAAATCACCGTCGTGGGGAATGATCCCCATCACAAGGCCGTCGTCCATGAATTCGGCGGCGATGTGCGCTGGCTGGAAGTCGCTACGAACAATGTGGCGGCACAACGCAATGCGGCAATTCGGCGCTGTCACGGCGAACTGATCGCGTTGCTCGATACGCACGCTCTGTGGGATCCATCCAAATTGGCCCGCAGTATCGCAAACCTGACGCACGCCCCGCAGGACGACATCGTTTACACCCCGGCGATCTTCATCGATCCCGACGGCATCCGCCATGCGCCGCCGTCACCCGAGTTGTTGCCGTGCGGCTGGATTCTCGACGAACTCTTTGAAGAACCGTGGATTGCGGATGCGACCGCCGTCTTTCGCAAAACTGTGTGGGAGCGGCAAGGCGGCTTCGATGAAGCGTTGACGGTCATCAGCGGCCAGAACTTTTTTCTGCGGGCGGCACGAGCCCATCGCTTCGCGGTGATTCCCGAACCGCTGACGGAAGTGTTCCGTCCCCATGCGACTCCGACACCGGCCGAGCATGCCGTGCTCATTCGCGAAACGGCAGAAATGTTGCACCGTTTCTATGCCGAGCAAGGTGGTGACGAACGTCTCGACAGCGGCCGCGCCCGTCGGACACTCGGCCTGCTCTGCGAAGAGGCGGCTCGAATCTCGTGGGCCGAGCACAACATTCCGCTGACACTGCGCGCGACCATCGGCGCGCTGCACTACCGTCCGACATGGTGGTCACGATTCTTTCTCTACTGGGTGCTGTGGCGAACCCGCAAAGAACGCGTGGGCATGAACCTCGCCGCGGGATAGAGTGGACAGAGGGATCGCCGCGTGGAATGGAAAACCATCTCGTGGAAACGAATGTAGCCCTAATGTTGCCGATCTCGGCGGACTCGATTCTCACGGTGCCCATTGAGCAGGGTGTCACTTCATCGTTTCAGAATCATCGATTGTGCAGAGAATCGCTCGATCTGTTGATTCTGGAGCCTGGCAACCACCAACTCTGGTCGGGACTGTTCCTCCTCGGAGTGATCGGCCCCTTCGCAGGCTTTGTTGCGGCATGGCTTGGTCTTCCACTTATCACTTGGTTTAGCATTTACATGATTTTCGGGTGGGGCGGAATCTGTCTGCTCGGGGCACATTTGCTGGCGAAATATCAGGGAACACGAGTGATATTTGACCGTGAGCAGAAACTGTGGGTGTTTCGGCAGCCATTTCCGCAGCATAAAGGGAAGCACTCCCTCTCGGACATTATGGGCGTTCAAGTGATCTTCTATGTAGTTGGGGATTCGTGGTTCGAAAGGGCGCTGAGTTATCGGTTGTGTCAGATCAATCTGGTTTGTCGTCGAAAGTCAGACGGAACGTTAGAGCGCATTAAACTTCTCGCGAATACGGGCCGAAAAGCGCTTCCCCGGATGGCTCAAGAAATCGCGGAGTTTCTCGACGTACCTTTATTGCGTGTCGAGAATCAAATTCTCTCGCTTCGCCGAGCTGAGAGCATGAGTTGAACACCGAACCATATCGGATTGCTCGTGTGCCACTGGCTCTGCCAGTGTCTTGGATACGAATGAAAGGACACTGGCAGAGCCAGTGGCACACACGGTGACATCGCGTTACGGAACCGTTTGACTCCCTTGCTGGCGCTGCGGGCGGGTGGGGCGGCTTGTCACTTCGATCGTGGTCGCCATATCATCGCGGTGGTGGCAACACGACGGTCTTCTGGGGAATCTGCGAATGCGACATCTGTGGTGGGTGGTGATCATGTCCCTGTGCGCGACCATTGCCACGGCGGCAGAACCGGTCGGGATCATCTTCGACTCGGACATGGGGAACGATGTCGACGATGCGCTGGCGTTGGGAATGCTGCACTCATTGCACACGCGGCAGCAGTGTCGGTTGCTCGCCGTGACGCTGACGAAAGACCATCGTCTCGCCGGGCCGTTTGTGGATGCCGTCAATACGTTCTACGGTCACGGCGACATTCCGATCGGCGTGGTGAAGAACGGCAAAACACCGGGAGACAGCAAGTTCCTGCCGTTGGCTGAAACGCGTGATGGCGGCAGTCTGCGCTATCCCCACAAACTGATGGATGGCAAAGACGCACCGGATGCCGTCACGTTGTTACGCAAGACACTCGCCGGACAACCAGATGGCTCGGTGGTGATCGCACAAGTCGGGTTTTCGACAAACCTCGTGCGGTTATTGGCCACGCCTGGGGACGACATCAGTCCGCTGTCGGGGAAGGAACTCGCGGCGAAAAAGGTGAAGCTGCTATCGATCATGGCCGGAGCGTTCACCCCGATCGGCAAGGAACAACGCTACCGGGAATATAACGTTGTCGAGGATATTCCTGCGGCGAAGACACTGGTGGCGGGTTGGCCGACGCCGATCGTGTGGAGCGGCTTCGAGATCGGCATCGCGCTGCCGTATCCGCATCAAAGCATTCTGAAAGATTACGGCTATGTGAAGCATCATCCGCTGTCGGAAGCGTACACTTTCTACATGCCGCCGCCGCACGATCGTCCGACGTGGGATCTCACATCCGTGCTCTACGGCGTTTTCCCGGATCGCGGCTATTTCGGTCTGTCCCCCGCCGGTATGGTGACCGTCGAGGACGACGGTTTCACGTCTTTCAAAGTCGACGAAAACGGCAAACACCGGTACTTGACCCTCACCGCGGACCAACGCGCGCGGGTCTTGGAATCGCTCGTACAATTGAGCAGCGAGCCCCCGCATCAAAAATAACCCCGTGAAGCCCAGGGTTTCTGAACCCTGGGTCTCTTCCAGCAGAATGAATGTGGTATGCCCACCCCGCGCGTCGTTGTCGTCGGCTCCATCAACATGGACCTCGTGGCCCGTGTCCCGCGTCTCCCGCGGCCGGGGGAAACGGCCTCCGGAATCGCGTTGGCCTACATTCCCGGCGGTAAAGGGGCGAACCAAGCGGTCGCCGCCGCCCGACTCGGGGCCCAGGTCACGATGTGCGGCCGTCTCGGTGACGACGCCTTCGCCACGGCCCTGAGAGAATCACTCACGGAAGCAGGAGTTGACTTATCTTCGGTCCGCACAACGCCGGGAATGTCCAGCGGCGTGGCATGGATTGGAGTCGATGATGAGGGGACCAATTCCATCACGGTCATGGCGGGGGCCAACGGTAGCGTGACCATCGATGACGTACAGCATTGGGACGATCTCATCCGGCAAGCGGATGTGGTGATCGTGCAGGGCGAAATCCCGTTGCCAGCGATTGAAGCGGTTTTGGCTCAAGCCAAGCGAGCCGGCGTGAAAACGGTATTCGATGTCGCCCCAGTGCCGACGGAGCCGTTGCCCGCTGCATGCTGGCAGGCGGATATCCTTTCACCGAATCAAACGGAGTGTGAGCAACTCACCGGGCTGCCGGTCGATTCGTGGTCGACCGCGGAAGCCGCGACGCTGGCGTTGCATCAGATGGGAGCGAACATCGTCGTGTTGAAGATGGGAGCACTCGGCGCGCTGGTGCACGAACCCGGCCAAACCGCCGTGCGCGTTCCCGCGTTCGAGATTGAAGCCCTCGACACCACCGCCGCAGGAGATGCGTTCACCGCCGCGCTCGCCGTTTCGTGGGCCGGGGGAGCGACGCTGCCCGACGCCATCCGATTTGCGTGTGCCGCCGGGGCATGTGCGTCGTTGCATCTCGGGGCGCAACCTGCGATGCCGACGCGCGCTGCGGTGGAAGCGATGTTGTCTGATACAAAGTAACCCCACGAGCCCGAAGCGCGAGCGCCAGGTCTCTTCGCGATTCAATTCACCCGGCGCTCGCGCTTCGGGCTCGTTGACGTGTGATTACTTCTTCGTCAACCGTTTCTCAATGGCCTTGATCTGGTCGCCGCAGGCTTTGCGGGCTTCGTTGAAACCGGCGACGGTGACGTTGGGTTGCTTGAGATAGTTGAGCACGATTGCCTCGGCAACCGCGATTTCTTCACACACGCCGGCGACTTCGCTGGCGATGGCATGTGGAATGGCGGTGACGCCGTTCAAGTCGCCGTGCAGTAGGTCTCCCTGATAGATCGGCATCCCGCCAACGCTCACCGGCACGCCCACGGCGAGTGTGTGGCAGTATCCGTGGGCGGCAATCGTTCCGTTCGTGAAGGCGGGGAAATCGAGGGCGTCGACCTGAGCGAGATCGCGACCGGCTCCCGACGTAATCAGTCCCTTTGCGCCGAAACGCTTGTAGGTCGAACACATCACTTCGCCGAACGTTGCCGAGGCGCACGGAACATCGAGATCCTGAAAAACGATGACCGGCGGCCCCGGCAGCGAAGCGAAGGCATCCAGTTGCGCCCCGATACTGCTGTAAGCGTCCCCGGACCGCGGCGGCGACATGCTGCGGAACGTCGAAGTCAGGGCATACCCCACCATCGGCGGCAGGCGCGGGAAGCAGGCCTTGATCGAACCGTTCATGTATCCGAGGTTCCGTGGATACAGGTTCCACAATTCCACGGCATTGCAGACCGTTGGAGAATCGTACTTGGTGAGTTCCGCGAGTTGTGCTGGTGTCAGCCCCGGAGCAGCCATGAAGAGAATCCTGCGGGAAGGTGGGATCGATTTTCCATCAATGAACGCGGATGATAAAGGAACCCGGTTCGATGCGAAAGCGGCGTAGACGATCCTCGCTTGCCACTTAGCGGAATCACCGGCATCCCTTGGCATCGTCGCATCTGTAAAAGGACTTCCGTCGTGACGGACCTCTCCACCACGTTCCCCAAACTCGCCGAGTTCATCGAGGAATTCCAAGAACTCGATGAAAACGAACGCCTGCAAACGCTGGTGGAACTGGCTGACGAACTGCCGCCGATTTCGGCAGATCGGGCGGCGGAACCGCTGCCGACAGCCTGCCGGGTGCAGGAATGCCAGACGCCCGTTCATCTGTGGGTGGATTGGGCAGGCAACCACCTCCATTTGGAAGCCGATGTCCCGGAAAAGTCGCCCACAGTGCGGGGCTTAGTGGCCTTGGTCGTGCAAAGTCTGGAGGGGGCGACGGCAGCGCAAGTGCTGTCGCTGCCGGATGATTGGTTGCCGATGCTGGGGTTGGCAGCCACACTGGGAATGACGCGTCAGCAAGGTTTGCGCGGGGTGATCCGTCGGATTAAGCAGGAGACTCATCGTCAGCTTGCCCCGTTGTGACCAAGTTTGAAGATTTCTGCGCAGAGCGGAAAGTCCCTGCTCCCATTTGCCCAAAAAACGGTTATTCTAGGGCGATTGGTATGCTCCACGATGATAGCCAAGGTCGCGTGTGCAGCAATGGTCGCTTGGTGCTTACAGTCCTGCCCCCATGCTGGCACCCCCGTGCCGGTCCTTGCCTGTTTCGACTGCCTTGTTTTTACACTCATTGTGCATTCTGCAGACTCACGATGAGTCGCTGAGTTCGTCGTGGCGCTGAGTTTGTCTTTTGGCAGTGGTTCGCGGGATGGTGGTTGGTCTCGAGGAGTGTGTGGAAATGTTGTCTCCCGCGTTGATGGAAGCCGTCCGGTTGTTGCCTTCGACGGAATTGCCGGCGTATACCTACGTGCCTGGCTGCGATTGTCCGCATCCGTATCGCGATCCGCGCGGGCACAGTTATCAACGCAAACATCCCACGCCGCGAGCACTCACGCCGTTCACGTGGGCCGAAAACCGCAGCTATCTGCTCGCACTCGACTACTTCAACTACGGTTTCTACTGGGAATCGCACGAAGAGTGGGAACGCCTGCTCCGCGCTACGGGCAATGAATGCCTGTCCGGCAAGTTCCTCAAAGGCCTGGTGAAGTTGTCCGCCGCCGGTCAGAAGGTCCGTGAAAACAGCATCCACGGCGTGCGTCGCCATGCCGCATCGGCCGGGGAAGTCTTTGCGGACATCGCCGCCGAAGTGGGCGAAGAACATTTCTGCGGGCTGGAATTCACGCTGTTGCAATTCGCCGCCGACCGGGCCGCCCAGTTGACGTACAAGGAACGCTTCACGAACGGCAACCCCGTCCGCGTCTTCCCGTTCGTCATCCAGCCGATCCCGCTGCCGCTGGCGTAACAGCGCCAAGTGCTGAGGGTCAAGCGTCAAGTGCCGGAAGCCCAGCCATTGCTATGGCTGGGTTTCTTCGTTTGGATGCTAGTGGCACACACTTCAAGCAGGATGCTCTGCGATGCGGTCACCTTCTTTGATGGTTCGCACTCCCCATACCAGAAACGCCGCCATCGCCCGTCCCGCCCATGAGACCGCGAAGATGAGGTGGAACGCGCCAACAGCGGGGGGCGGTGATTTCGATGTCGATAGACCAAGCATCGCATCGAGCCACAAACCGCCGAGGATGCCGCTGATTCCCGCCACCACCCCGGCGACTTGCCGAAACAACGCCAGATGATGCGCGTTGTCGCCGGGCGGTGCCTGACAGAGCATCAAGTTCGGTCCGGCAACATTCACCGCTCCGAACGCACCCCAGCAGCAGAACGCGCCGAACAACCACCACCATTGTGTGGCATTGGCCAGACACCAGAATCCCAACGCCATGCTGGTGATGAGTGTGCTTTGAAACAGCACGCGGCGGTGATCAGCCGCGGTAACGCAACGCCCGGCCCACGCACTGGTCACCATTTGCAGCAGCACCATGCACGAGGCCAAAACGTAATATCCCGTCAGCCCCAATTTCACCACGCGGATTTGATACTGAAAGAAGACCGCCTGCGTGACGCCGTTCGCCAACGCCAGACACCAACTGTGAGCCAGCAACCAGCGGACATTGCGGTTTTGCAGGATCGATCGCAGCGAACCGAGGTTAAAGGATGAACGTTCATCCGGCCGGGTTTGCAGATGCGGCAACGCGAACATCGGCCAGACGGATGCCAGCAGTAGTAGCCCGCCGGCTGTGAACACAGCGGCATACACCCACCACAGTGTCGCGGTGTCGAACCGTTTCTTGGCGTCATCGCGGAACCAGGCGGCGAGAATCGGCACCACGAGCTGAATCGTCAATGCGGCGATGTTCCGTCGGGCGAATAATCGCCCCCAATCGCGCGGCGGAACGAGGTCGGCGAGCCAACTGAAATAGAGCGTCGTGGCAATCCCCTGGGCCGCCTGAGCAACCACCAGAACGCCAATCAACACCCACGGGACAGCATCCGTCGGAACACGTTGTCGAAACAAACCCACGCACGGGATCAGGAAGGTGATGAACCGCGCGACCAGAGTCGTCACGAGCCAAACCCGACGGCGGTCACCGTTCCATTTCCATAAACTCCGGCTGGTCATTCCCGAAAGTCCGACGAGCTCCGGCGTCGCCATCAACACGGCGAGGCTGAACCCGCGGGCTCCGAGATCGGCCGCAAAATAGTTCAGAAACCCACCGGTGGTGAGCGCATTTCCCGCCGTCCATAAGGCCGCGTTGAGCACAATCGCGCGGTGTGCAGACTTGGTCAACGGTGAGGGTTCCATATTCATAAACGGAATGGAATCTCATGGACCTGACCTCGCTTCGATGCGGGATGCGGAAACGAGATGGTGATTGATTCGTATCGGCGACCCCGATCATAACGAATCTGCGGATCGTGCCGAGCGTGCGGCAAATGGAACGACTGCGTCGTGTCCCGGCGACCCGATGGCAGTCGCAGGGAATCGCCGGAAATGCCGTCGGTCGCGGAAGATCGCCTCTTGTCGCGGCACGGCTCACGGCCTTAGAATTTTCGGAAGCGGCACAATCTCCCATGGAGTTCTTCCCGGTATTTCCCCCGGCGAGGATTTCATCCCCGGAGTTTGGTGCGGTCGATCCATCGCTACGGACACTAACGATCCTGCCTCATGTCGGCGGGAAAGCAATGTTCGTACGAACCGTCTGCCGATCTGGACGAGACGGGATCGCATCGGTTCGTCACGCGTCGAAATCCGGTCCTGATCGCCGGATCCTTGTGCCGGAAACGGGAGTCGAAGAGATATGGCCGCCAAAAAGTATTTGAGTCTCGAAGAAGCGGCACAAGTTCTGGGGATCCGGAGCGACGAAGTCATCCGCATGCGTGAGCGGGGTGACCTTCGCGGTTTTGCCGATCGCGGCACCTGGAAATTCAAATCGGACGATGTCGAAGAGGCGAAGCGTCGTCGTCAGCCCGATTCCAATCCCGATGTTCCGTTAATGGATGACGATGCGAGCATTCACGCCGACGATGAAGATCTCGGCTCGCAACCGACGATGGTGCGCGGCGCCGCTTCCGATAGCGATGTCCGGCTGATTCTCGATGACAATCTGCGCTCCAAGCCCCTCGCGGGCAGCAGTGCCGAGTTGCCGATTCTGAAGGGGCCCGGTTCCGACAGCGACGTACGACTGGTCGGCAATCCGACTCCTGCGCCGCTGATGGGCAGTGATTCGGATGTGAAACTGCTCAAACCTCAGGGCTCCGACAGCGGCATCCGGCTCAGCGATTCCGACAGCGATGTCCGCCTGGCAGCCCCGGGCAAGGGAAGCGACAGCGATGTGAAGCTGGTGTCGTCGTCAGGACTGCGACCGGCCACAGCCGACGATTCGGGTATGATCGACATCGATGCCGGCGAGTCGGTCTTGCTCGAACATGACAGCGGCATTCATTTGCCGGAAGGCAGCAGCGTTAAACTGACCGGCGGCAGCAGTCTGCGACTGACGGCGGAGAGTGGCATTCGTCTCAGCAGCCCGGCCGATAGCGGGATTCTCCTCGAAGGCCCCGCGGACAGCGGCATCAAGTTGCAGCCGAGTGTGGCCAGCGGCCTGGGATTGGGAAGTGGGCTCGGTCTGGCCGAAAATACCTCTAAGAAGCGCGGCGGCAAACCGCTGACCGACGAACTCAATGTCACTTCGCCGATGCTGTACGAACCGCGCGAGGACACGAAGGGGACCGATCCCGAAGTCCCGATGTTCTCGCTCGAAGAAGATGAAGACCTGATGCCCAAGTCAAAGAGGGGGCTGGACGATACGCACGCCGAAACCAGCGTCATCATGTTCGATGAGGATGAAGACCTGGACGAGGTTGCTGCGACGCAGATGAAGAAAAAATCGCCCGGTCTCAGCGGCGTGAACTTCGAAGATTCGGTATCCGATGTCGAGACTGTCGAAGAGTACGAAGACGAGGAAGAACTCGAAGTCTCCGATGATGTCCTCGGCGAAGACGACGAATTGGAAGAAATGGAAGTCTTCGATACGGAAGACTCCGACTTCAGCGATTCGTTTTCGGAAGGGGCCAGTGCGGCCGATTTTTCACCGCGCGGCTTGGGCAAGATCGCGGTCGCCGAGCGCGAATGGAGCGGGATGGATGTCGCGTTGGTGACGGCCTCGACCCTCGCCCTGACCGTGGGGGCCATGGTCGGAGTCGACCTGCTGCGCACCGTGTGGGGGGCAGGCAGCCCGATGGACAACGGCCCGTTCATGGCGTTGTTCGGCGGATTCTTTCAGTAAGACACACACGGTGTCTGGATCGACACGGGGCGCGAAGCCGCAAGCGGACAATCGCGCCCCGTTGTGATCGATCACTGCGGGAGCGCGAGCTTCCACAGGTGTTCATCGCTGCGGACGTAGATCGCACCATCGACGATGGCTGGGGTGCAGAGGATCGTTTCGCCGAGATCGTTCTTGCTGACGATTTCCCCTTTCTCTCCCCCGAGCTTCACCACCTGACCAACACCTTTTTCGTTGAAGGCGACCAGATGCCCCGCCGCGGCGACAAGGCTGGAACTGAAGGGGCCCTCGAGTCGCACTTGCCATTTGATGTCACCGTTCTTGGGATCAGCACAGAACAGCACTCCCGCGTTATTCACGAAGTAGAGTGAGTCCTGATACACGATTGGTGTCCCGGTACCGGGATTGAGTCGTTCGCCCCGCCACAGGATTTCGGGATTCGCACTCCCTTCGGCGAATTGCAACGCCGTGATACCGCGCGAGGGAATGAAGACCGTGCGACCATTCACGGTCGATGATGGAATCGTGCTGGCCCCGTTGTCGTAATTGAAAACCACCGCTCCGGTGCGGGGATTCACGGCGGTCATTCCGGCGGACGATTGCAGCAGCGCGAGATCGTCCGCTGATTTCGTACCGCGCAGCACTGCGGGGGAAGTCCAGTTGGCCCGTTTGGGGCGTTCCTTCGTCCAGCGCGATTCCCCCGTGGCGACATCGATGCCGACGGCGAGCGACTGGCTATCGTTTTCGATCTGGGTGACGAGCGTGTCCCCCACCACGATGGGTGACGAGGACATGCCGAGGCTATTGCTCGCATTCGGGAAATCGACCATCAGCCCGCGGAACCATTCGAGGTTGCCGTCGAGATCCAGGCAAACGAGATCGTTACTGGAAAAGAGGGCGAAAATGTGTTTGCCATCACTCGCGGGTGTCGAGGACGCATTGCTCATTTTCGGGTGACTGCCGGTCCGGCCGGTCGCCCAGAACTGGCGTTCCCACAGCGTTTTCCCGTCTTTAGCGGCGAAGCAGATCACATGCAGCCGATCTTGACGATAACCGCTGCAGCACGTCACAAAGACGCGGTCGCCGATAATGATGGGACACGACAGCCCGCGCCCCGTCAGCGGCACTTTCCACGCGACATTTTTATCGGCCGACCATTCCGTCGGAATCGGCGTGTCGTCACCCACCGCGGTGGTGTCATTGCCACGGAACTGTCGCCAATCGGCCGCAAAGACCAACGTGGGAACGAGAACAACCGCAAGGCCCAACGTTTGAATGAATCGCTGCATTATTATCGTCCTTCCCTTGCGACCCGCACATCGCCGGTGTTGCGCTGCGAAGTCGTCACGCCGGTTGACAGCACAGCCGAACCGGACTTCGTACAAACGCGGAGTTGATACTTCCAATCCTGGGCCCACTCTTCCGTCTGTTCGTTCTGACACACTTTCAGCAACAATACATTCCGGCCGGCTTGCAGCTTCACCGGCACCTTGTATTGATCGAGCGACGCCCCGCGGTGATACTCATCTCGCGCGAAGGCCAGTTCGCCGTTGATCCACAATTTCCAGGCGTTCGGCGTACCGAGACGAATCTCCACCGATTGTGCCGCGGGGCTTTGAAACTCGGCGGTGGCGTAGGTGATCGCCCCTTTGTGCGGCGCGAGGGCTTTCGCCAGATTCACCGTGCCGTATTCATCGTCGGTGGCGAATTCCGTCCAGGCAACCTCATCGTCTTTGCCTCGGTATTTCGCATCGAATTTGAGTTCCTTCTCGGGCGGATAGGCGACATCGAAGCCTTTCGTAGCAGTATTGTCGAACGGCCCGATGAGCTTCCAGTGGGTGACGAATCCGAAGTGCTTTTGCAGATCGATCGTCTCGCCGAGGTCGCGCAACGGTTTAACAATCGCCTTCACTTGATCATCGTCGACGGCTCCGAGCAAGGCCTGCTTGAGCGTCTTGGCACCGTCTTCCTTGGCTCCGTCTTCAAGTTGTTTCGTCCCCGCAGTGAGCAAGCGGGCCACGGCATCACGACGGAACTCGGCACTGGCGTCCTGCAGCATGCCGGGGATCAATCGGTCGGCCGCAGTCGGATCGACTTTCAGCAGCCATTCGTATGCCAACCGCCGAGCGACGGCATTGTTCTTTCGTTCGACAACGAACGCTTCCAACGTACGACCGTCGAGTTGTTTCTGCTTCAACGCCCGGTCGGCAATCGTTTCAAACGTTCCACACAGCCAGTTGGCTGCCAATGGCGACGCGGTATCGAACGCGCGAAGAATCTCCGGCAGCGTTGTGACGGGAGCCTGCGATAATTCTTTCACCGCAGAGATGGCCGGACCGTGACCGGCCCCCTCGTTTCCCACACCTTGAATCCGACGAATCAACTCGACTGATGTGGCCGCATCGGCCGTGTCAGGCCCCGTCAGTGCGAGTCCCACCGCCACCATCGTGGCGTAAAACAAGTGTTTCATTAAAGACGAACTCCCTCACAAGCGACGAAACAGATGCGGCGCGAACGAATGGACATTCTATCATTCATACCCGTTCCAACGGAAACGACTCTCATTTCGGACTTAGAAGTCCAAGGTGTGTCCGCAAGAATCGGGTGACTATTTGTGAGCGGCACGATGCCAGCCGCCGGTTCTTCTGACTCTCTGTTACCAGGTGGTATTGATCTCGGAAGACTTCTTTTTTCGATACAGCACATGCCGTCGCAGGCGATCACCTTCGGGCAACAGGGGGTGATCAAAATCGTCGGCGGGGTTGTGGGTCATGCCGAGCTTTTCCATTACGCGACGGGAGCGGACATTCGCCGGGACGGTGAAGGACACGATTTCGGTCAGACCCAGTGCCTCAAAGCCATGCTCCATTACGGCACGCGCCCCTTCCGAGGCATAGCCATGGTTCCAGAAGTCGGCCCCGAGCCGCCAGCCGATTTCGATGCAGGGCGTGAAGTGCGCCTCGAACCGCGGAGTGGAAAGCCCGATGAAGCCCGCGCAGGAACTGACGCCTGGAATCTCCACTACCCAGAGTCCGTAGCCGCGCTCCTCGAACTGGGCTTCGATTCGGTCCACGAGGGCATCGCTTTCCTCGCGTGAGAGGGCGCGGGGCAGGAATTCCAGCACGCGCGGATCGGTATTGATCGCGGCGAATAAGGCACGGTCACCATCTGACCAGCGACGGAGCAGCAATCGTGGGGTCCGAACTTCTTGCATAAGACCCTTACCTTTAAGTGTTAGTGCGTTGTCGACAGACGTGACGACTTCCGTCGACAACGCTATAGTCCTGGCGGCAGCGAACTGTAGGGCCGTATAGAATGCGGCACGCAATTTGCGGCCCACATCCTTGCCAGATTATGTCCCCACTCGTGGGTTGGGAACCAGCACGAGAACACACGAAAACTCCGCGAATCAGAAGGAACTGCATTACAGGCCGTGAAGAAAAATTCACATGGGGTAGATCGGATTTTCATATCCATGCCTAAGATTTAGGCATCGCCGAATTGACTCGGCGTGATCGATCCTCAGGGATTGTATTGGTCTTTTTCCGCAGTTCCACTTGTTCTGATTCGGGAGGATTGTCATGGCCGGAATTCTGCAGTGCCCCCCTTCGCCACGTCGGCGGAGTTCCGGGTTCACGCTCATCGAGCTGCTGGTGGTGATTGCGATCATCGCCATTCTGATCGCCTTGCTGCTCCCCGCAGTGCAACAAGCCCGCGAAGCCGCCCGCCGCACGCAGTGCCGCAACAACCTGAAGCAGCTCGGGCTGGCGCTGCATAATTATCTGTCGACCCATAGCAAGTTCCCACCGGGTCGTGGGATGCCTGATATGATAGTCGTCGCGACCGGACTTCCTGACACTGGATCGTATACGAGTTACGGTGCTGCCGATTCAACACGCAATGCCGGCAATCGATCAGTTCATATGATGATCCTTCCCTATATGGATCAGGCGAACATCTATAATCTGATCAACATGGGGGGCCGCCACGCTCAGCGAATGACGACGGGGGGCGGAGTTACTCCGATCAACCCGAACTACCAGGCCTTCGCCACCGCCGCCGCGCTGTTCATCTGCCCGTCGGATTCAAATACTGGTCGTGTCATCTCCGAAAACAACTACGTGTACAATTTTGGCGGGTCAACCCCCTATGCCGGGGCGGCTGATTCCACCAATCATACAATCACAACGACGATCATGTTTGGCAACTTATCGTGCCAAGGCAACGGGGCATTTAAGGCGGGAGAATCGCTTTCGGATCGCGACTTCGTCGATGGGATGTCGAATACTTTCATGTTTGCCGAGCGGACCAAAGGGAGTGGATTGAATATGGTGAGCGACATCCCAAAGAAAGAAGATATCATCACTTGGCCCGGTCGTGCCGTAATGACAGGTGTCGATCCTGAGACGATGTATAATAGCTGCATGACATATACCCCCGCTGTTTCCAACTTCAACTTTTCGTCGTTTGGGCGTTGGGTTGCAGGGTCGGATTATTCTAATGG
>JAKFWC010000021.1 GCA_021732975.1 Planctomycetaceae bacterium
CGGTTTAAGGGGGTTGGATGGGTTGGGAAGCGTGGCTGGTATTGGGATTAGTGCTCCTGCTGGTGATCGCCCTGGCGCGGGAGATCGCCGGTGCGGACATTCTCTGCCTCGGAGTGCTCGCCGTGTTGCTCGCGGTGGGGGAAACATCTCGCGCGATCGGCGTGCCGTCCAAACTTCCGAAAGTCGGCGAGATGGTTCGTGACTTCGGCAGCCCGGGATTGATCACCGTCGGATTGCTCTTCGTCGTCGTGGCGGGACTCGTGCAGACCGGCGCGATGAGCATTCTCACGGAACCGTTTCTGGGGCGACCGAAGACGGTTCTTTCCGCGCAGCTCCGCTTGCTGTTTCCGGTCACCACGATGAGTGCCTTTCTGAACAACACGCCCATCGTGGCGATGTTCATGCCCGTCTGTGACGACATCTGCAAGAAAGCGAACATCAGTCCCTCGAAGCTGTTCATGCCGATGGCGTTCGCGGCCACCTTCGGCGGCGTGTGTACGATCATTGGCACCAGCACGAACATCGTCGTGAACCTGGCATTGAAGTCCTCGGGACGCGAACCCTTTGGCATGTGGGAGATCACTTGGGTCGGTCTCCCGTGCGCAATTGCCGGGGTGATTTACATGATCACGCTCAGCCGATGGTTGCTGCCCGATCGCAAGCCGGCGATCAGTCTCAGCGACGATCCGCGGCAATACACGGTCGAGATGGAAGTCGAAGCCGGCGGACCGCTCGAAGGCAAGAGCATCGAGCAAGCCGGGTTGCGGCATCTGCCGGGATTATTCCTGGTGGAAATCGAGCGGGGCCGCGACCTCATTCCCGCGGTTAGTCCCAAAGAACGCCTGCAGGCCAACGACCGGCTGGTGTTCGTGGGGATTGTCGAATCGGTGGTCGATCTCCGGAAAATGCGCGGGCTGCGGCCGGCGACGAATCAGGTCTTCAAGCTCGATACACCGGACACGCACCGTTCGCTGATTGAAGCGGTGGTGTCCAACCGCTGTCCGCTGGTCGGCAAAAACATTCGTGAAGGTCGCTTCCGTTCAACCTATGATGCTGCGGTGATTGCGGTCGGTCGCGGCGGGCAACGTATCCCCGGCAAGATCGGGGACATCGTCCTGCAACCGGGTGATACCTTGCTGCTTGAGGCTCATCAGGACTTCGTCCGTCAACAACGAAATTCTAACCACTTCTTTCTGGTCAGCAGCGTCGAGAATTCGACGCCGATGCGACATCGGAAAGCGTGGACAGCACTCACGATTCTCGGCGTGATGATCCTCGCCAGCAGCGTTGCCGAGATCGATATTCTCGCCGCCGCTCTCGTCGCCGGTTTGGCGATGTTGATCACCCGATGTGTGACCGGGACGGAAGCCCGACAAGCGATTGATTATCCCGTCCTCATCACGATTGGAGCCGCCGCGGGGATTGCCAAAGCGATTGAATCGACCGGACTGGCGCTGTTCCTCACCGACGCGATGGTTTCATGGGGTGGCGATAGTCCGTGGATGCAATTGGCGATTATCTATGGTGTGACCATGGTCCTCACGGAATTGATCACTAACAATGCGGCTGCGCAGTTGATGTTCCCGCTGGCGATGGCGACGGTTACGCGGTTGAATGTGAATTACATGCCGTTTGCGGCGGCGATCATGATTGCTGCCTCGATGGGCTTCGCAACGCCGTTTGGATACCAGACGAATCTGATGGTGTATGGCCCTGGCGGCTACAAGTTTTCCGATTACCTGCGCGTGGGGATTCCCCTCGATCTGGTGATGATGGCGGTGACCGTCACCCTGGCGCCGCTAGTTTGGCCATTTTGATGAGACCACCATGTCCAACGATGCGATAAAATCTCCATCCGATGCCACGATTGCCGCGCGGGGAGGTTGGGTTCCTGAGTTCGTCACGCGGCCGAGTGCCCCGCCGATCTACATGACCACGGCGTTTGATCTCGACGACCTTTCGCAGTTGGATGCCATCGCCACGGGTCGTGAAGCAGGGTACATCTACACGCGCGATGGCAATCCGAATCACGAGGCCTTTGCGGCAGACGTGGCCAAGCTCGAAGGAGCCGATGCAGGAATTACCTGTGCGTCCGGGATGGGCGCTCTCACCGCGGCACTGCTCGCCATGTTAAAGACCGGCGATCACATCGTGGCGGCCCGCGTGCTGTATGGCCGGACGGGGCAGTTGATCAACCATCTCTGTTCTTCGTTCGGTGTCACGGTTTCGTATGTCGACATCACCGACCCCGCTGCCATCCGAGCGGCCTGCACACCGAAGACGCAGTTGGGGTTGATCGAAAGCGTCTCGAATCCGCTTGTGGAAGTCGCGGATATTCCCGCTGTGGTGCAGGCGTTGGGTTCCGTGCCGCTGATGGTCGACAACACCTTCGCGACACCCAGTCTGCTGCGCCCCATTCAGTATGGCGCACAACTCGTCTGGCACAGTGCGTCGAAATACCTGAATGGTCACGGCGATGTGATGCTCGGCGTGATGGTGGGAGCGTCGCCGTTGATGCGCAAGATCCGCGGGGCGTTGTCGCTGTATGGCATGAATAGCAATCCGATGGAATCGTGGCTCGGCTCGCGCGGACTGCGGACATTGCCGCTGCGAATGACCCGCGTTTCGGAAACCGCATTGACGGTCGCCACATTTCTGGGAACGCAATCGGCCGTTACCCGCGTGTACTATCCTGGATTGCCGTCGCACCCGACGTATGCGCTCGCGCAGCGACTGATGCCCCGTGGACAGGGGGGGATGCTGGCGTTCGATCTGAAAGGAGGGCGGGCGGCGGTCGATGCGCTGTTCCGCCTGTTGTCCGAGGCGATTCCATTTTCGCCGACGTTAGCCGATGCACGGACAACGTTGTCGTACCCCGCGGGGACATCGCACAAGTTCATGACCGCCGCCGAACGGGCCGCGTGCGGAATCAGCGATGGTTTGGTGCGCTTGTCGATCGGATTGGAAGACGCGAGCGATCTCATCAAAGAATTACGAGATGCGCTTTCTCGGCTTGCCGATTAGCGGAATCGCTCGACACTATTTTCAATCAGAAAGAGACCCAGGGTTAAGAACCCCCTGGGCTTCATGGCGTTTTGGTGAGAGCAGGAGAACGGCCGCCGGAGCGGAGTGTGTCTGCCGCGATGTCGAGTGCTTCGCCGTAGAGTCCTGCGTCCTGCATCTGCTGAATGGCGCGGTCGATGTCATACTCAACGCGGCGGAATTCGAGGCGGCCGTTCTCAATCACCGCGTAGGCCGCACGCGGGTCGCCGTCGCGGGGTTGCCCTACACTACCGGGATTGATCACCTGGCAACGCGCGAGTTCGAGATGCATTGGGACATGCGTGTGACCGACGCACACATAGTCCGCTTCGACATCTTTTAATCGCGACGACCACGCCTTCGGATCGTTTGTCAGATACTCATCCAGTGGATCGCGCGGTGTCGCATGGACGAGATGAAACGTGCGGCCATCCAATTGCAAGGTCTGTGTCACCGGCAGCCGCGCGAGAAACTTGATGTGCGATGGCATCAAGGTTTCCCAGTGCAGTGCCCGTGTCGCCGCAGCGAGCATGCGGAACCCGGTTCCCTGGGGCATGGGAACGCGCTGCGCTGTGGAATGATCGTGGTTGCCGCGGACCGCCGCATGGGCGTGATGTCGCACCCAGTCGATGCATGTCGCCGCATCGGTGCCATATTCGACGATATCGCCGAGGCACAAACACGCATCGAACGATTCGCGAATGGCGGAGAGAGCAACGCTGTTGGCGTGGATGTCGGCCAGCAACAGAATCTTCATGCCCGCCTCGAATCAACAGGTTGCTATGGCATTCGGAGAAAAGGAACTGGCCGCACGACGTGGAAAGTTTGTTATAATCTTCCCAGACATGTCCGGCCAACCGCAAGATGGTCGTCAGTTGTTTCCGAACAATCAATCAGACAATCCGCCTGCATTGCCGGTCGGCATATCGTCAGAGAATCGGAGTTCTCAGTCCCGACAACGTCCGCGGAACCACCGGACCAGTGTAGAAGGGGAACATCTTGGACGCGCGCAAGATTGAGCAACTGACACTGCGGGAAAAAATTCGCGACAGCCAGCAATTGGCGCGCGATCTGCACGAACACATGATGCAGAATTTTCTTCCCAAGGTTGCCGAACTGGTGGCGGTCTCCAAGCCCCAACCCGATGTTGAGGAACGTGTTGCGGATGTCACAATTCGCAATCAGGCCGCGACGGTGTTGGAGAGTGAGCGATTTCTCGCTCAGAAGGAGGCCGATCTTTCTGCCTATGCCACGGCGCTGATCCGCGAAGCGATTCCATAAGGCAGTTTTTCACTAAGTCTCAATGCTTCATTTGGTTAAGAGAATTCCGATTGACAGTCTTCCATTCTCGGCCCATAATTTGGGAACTCCGTTCCCCACTTTCCCGTCATTCCGGTCGTATCGAAACTGAATCCGAGTGAACCGCTTGCGATTCATGATTCTCCAGTCTGATCATGGCTCGTGTTCCCTGTCGGCCGTTGCGGTGATGGGGAAGGCCCCAGAATGTCGTCATAAATCGGTAGTCCACAGGTGAAGTTACCGATTTCGCCAACAGGATGGGCAGCGTGCGGAACAGGGATGTCCCACAGAGAAATTAAGGAGTGATTGCCGATTATGTCGGTTTCCGGGCAAAAACTGACGGTCGAACCAACCTCCGGGAATGGAACGCCGTTTCCGTTTACTGGCTGGTCACCTGCCGCGCGCCCGTCCGAAACCGTTCTTTCCACACCGCGACGCGCTGATGACGACGCACGCAGCGATTCGACGCCCTCTGGTGTCTCTCCTGTCGCCGTCTCGGCCCTCTCCACCCGGTTGTTTCCTGCTCAAATCCCTTTCGATACTGCGGAAGATTTAAGCGGTCTGACGCTCGGGCATTTTCTGATTCAGCAACGAATCGGCATGGGGGGGATGGGGACGGTTTTTCTCGCCACCGATGAACGCTTGCAACGCCCGGTGGCGTTGAAGATTTTATCCCCGTCGCAACTCGGCGATCCGGCCTCCATTCAGCGCTTCCAGAACGAAGCCCGAGCCGCCGCACGGCTCGATCATGATCACGTCGCGCGGGTGTACTTCTACGGCGAAGAGCAGGGCCTGCATTTCATCGCGTTTGAATATGTCCAAGGCAAGAACCTGCGGGACATCATTCGCGTTCGGGGGCGTCTCGAACCGGCGGAGGCCGTGAGTTACGCCGTCCAACTGGCCGCGGCGCTGTGTCACACAAGTGCGTGCGGTGTCGTGCATCGCGATATCAAGCCCTCGAACATCATCATTACACCCCAGGGCAAAGCCAAACTGGTCGATCTCGGTTTGGCGCGCAAAGAGACGCTGGAGTCATCTGCGCATCTGACGGTGGCGGGGACCACGCTCGGTACGTTTGACTACATCGCTCCCGAGCAGGCGAAAGATCCGCGGAATGTCGATGTTCGCAGCGACATCTACGCCTTGGGGGGAACGCTGTACCACATCCTGACGGGCGAGCTGCCCTATCCGGAAGGAACAGTCTTACAGCGGCTGCTCGATCATCAGGACAAAGACCCGCCCGATCCCGCGTTGAAGAATCGCCGGATTCCGCCGGGGTTATCGGCCATTGTCAAGAAAATGCTGGCCGCCGATCCGCGCCGACGGTACATGACCGCGGAGGATTTGCTCCGCGATCTGTTATTGATGGCGAGCGCGTTGGGGCTGCAACCGGTCCCGTCCGATTCGGCCGTGATGGCGGCATGGACGCCCCGGCGCGAAAGCTTCTGGGCACAACACGGCGGTTGGATCTCCGCCGTCGTGATTCTCTTGATTGCCGTGGGATTGTTGCAGGCTTTCCCGGATTGGGCGCATCGGTATGCGAATGAATCCACCAGTCCGGACGCCCCGGTTGTCGTTTTGCGCTCCAATCCTTCTCCGCCCGGCGTGAATCCTCCAGCCATCGCTGATGCGGGCCGGCCCTCCGCGCCAGCCTTCAGCACGAGTGCCAACGAAGATCTGGACAACATCAGCATTGGTGCGATGGCGAACGAGCCTCCCATCGGCTCGGCGGCCGATCTGGTCAAGCCCAACAAGACGCCCTCAGCAACGGCCATGCTCCGTCCCGACGGCGAGCCGTTCGTCATTGGGACCGCGACCGGCAACAACACTGCCGTCAAACCAATCTTCGAGGGGAATCTCCCGTCGGTCGTCAGCGACGCGCTTTCCAAGCCGAATGTGTCGTCGGAGGCGTTACCACAGCCAACATTTCCCAGTCCGTTTAAGCAAGAGGAGTCGCCGAAACCGGAAACAAGACCGGGAACCGTTCCCACGGTCGTGGCCGATGCCGGTCGATCGACGGACACCGTTGCCGAAGTCCCGGGGCTCTTTCAAATGGTGGGGACGGGAAAGTCGTACCTCACATTGGAAGCGGCCTGTGCCGAGGCTCGCGATCAGGCCGTCATTGAACTGAACTTTGACGGCCGGTTGCCGAAGCCGGAGAGTCCGCTGCGGTTGCGCCAGAAGCGGCTTGTGATTCAGGCCGCAAAAGGGCGACGGCCGATCATCACCTTTGCCCCCCCCAGTGGAGCCACCGATCCGGCTCTCACGCGGATGGTGCATGTCTCCGGCGGGACATTGAGTCTCGTCAATGTCGGTCTGGAATTGAAGATCCCCGATAATGCCGGGGGGCAGGCTTGGACTCTGTTCAGCCTCGCGCGGCCTGAACGCCTGCGTCTGCAAGGCGTGACGGCGACGATCATCAATCCTCGCAACGCGCAGGCGATGTTTGTCGAGTTCACCGCCCCGTTGACCGACGGTCTCGTCAAAATGGGGACCATGAAAGAAGGTTCCGCCGCTCTGATCACCGACGTGGGAATCGAACGCTGTCTCTTCCGCGGCGAAGGAGTTGGCCTGGCCATGCGCGACTCCGCACCGCTGCGTTGCGAGATTAAAGAGTCGCTGTTTGGTCTTTCGGAATCGTTAGTGACGACCGATGTTTCCACGCAGACGATGCAGGCCCCCGGCGACATCTCCCTGGAATTGACCCGCAGCACATTCCTGCTCGGTGGCAGTCTGGTGGCACTGACCAACGGCGAAGAACTCGGTGGTCGTGCCGCCACGATTTCCATCACCTCGCGGCATCTGATTGTGGCCTGTCCGAAAGACCGTCCGCTGCTCGATCAACTGGTCCCTGTGGAAGTGATGGAGTTCCGCAAGTCGGTGAAATGGGTGGACGAGGCGAACGTCTTCGACGATATCCAGTCGTTCTGGAGTGTGCGGTCGTCGCTCAGTGCGTCGGCCCCCAAAATCTGGGACTTCATGGCCTGGAAAAGCTACTGGAGCGCCGGGGAAGAATCACGCAACATCGCGATTCCGTGGCGTCGCGACTGGCGGAAGCAACCTTGGTCGGAACTGACGAAGGACGATGCCCGCTTCGACCCGCTGCCCGAAAATCTCGCGGCTCCGGTGGAACCCACTCCCGGTGCGCCGCTCGATCAACTGCCACTCGAACCTGCAGTGGCCATTCCTGCGTTGTGACTCAATACCGCGGAACGGTGGGATCGATCTGTTGCGACCAGACATCGATACCCCCCGCCATGCTGCACACCTGTGTGAACCCTTGCTTGCGGAGCCACATCGCCACCCGCAGGCTGCGGCCGCCGTGGTGACAATGCACGACAACCAATTCGTTCTTGTGCGCATCAATTTCCGCGGCACGATCAGCGAGTTGACTCATCGGGAGTAACGTCGCGCCCGCGATCTTCGCCGTGGCGTACTCATCCGGCTCGCGACAATCGAGGAAGAAGAACGGTTCTCCCGCAGCCAGTTTCTGTTGCACTGCCTGGCAGGTGATTTCCAGCGGAACCGCGTTCGTTACGTCGCTCATGGATGTCGTTTCCTGACTGTTTTGAAGATTTTCTAGACTTCTCAGTTTGCCGAACTGGGACTGACTTCTACTCCGAAGGAGTTGCGACTCATAGCCCAGGGTTGCGAGTGAAACGAGGTGAGGGCTTCAGGGTAGTTAGACCATGATGATTCCCGCACCCAGGGTAGCCTGCTGCGCACGCAACCCTGGGCTATGAGACACAATCCCTTCGGGATAAAGATCAATACCGGCATTCCTTCGCGGGAACCTACTTTGCGCCGAGCTCATAGAGCCGCGCGTGGATCATCATCTGGAACACGAAGGTGGCGACCACGAACAGCGTCCAGCCGATCCCCAGCACGATCAGATGCGCGAAATCGCCCGCTTCGGACGAGATCACGACGAGCACCATGAAAATGGGGCAACAGTACATGGTGATCAGCATCACAAAGAACGCCAACGGCAATGCGCCCCATTTGACGAACAGCGACAACAGCACCACAAGGTGCAAAAACACGGTGTAGAGAATGACCGGGAACCAGAATCCAGGATGGCCGACAACTTTAAACCATTCCTCGGCATTCGGAGCTACCAGCACGCTATCCACAATGACGAACAGCAGCGTTGGCAGCGCTCCCAGCAGCATTCCTGTGAGCTTGGAATATGCCACGTAACCAATCGAACGCGGCAGCATCAGCAACGAAGAAAGCGTCTGCAGGCGGATTTCGTCGTGAAAGAGCCGCGAGCTATAGATGCTGAGTTCGAGCACGAGGACGACAATCACAATCGTAAAATGCGCGGGGACAATTTCCCGATCGACATCCCACGGCTGCGGATCACCCGCCAGTAGACGAATCCCCGCCATCGTGGGGTAGAGCAGCAGATACAGCAGCAGGAATCCGACGAGCTTCGTCACCAGATACGGGTTACCGCCGGTGAGAAAGTTGTATTCCTTCCAGACGAGCGGGTTTGCCCACGCCCGTCCGGAAGCGGCCCACGTCGCGCGGCGGGTTGTCTGTGAGATCAGGCCCCGACTGATGCCCTGCACGTCCGCGGTGAGGGCAAATCGATAAAATAATGCCCACGAAAGCAGAAAGAAGACCAACCCGCCGCCGATATTCGTGATCACCTGCTTCGTGATCACGGCTTCATCGAAACCGGTCTGCAGGATCGCGTAGAGTCGCAGCAGCACGTCGGAGTCGATCACCAGATCGATCGCGGAAATGGTCCACTTTCCCAGTGTGCTGCTCATTCCCCACGCTGTTCCGAGCATGGCCGTTTTCGGAAGCTGCAACAGATGTGGCGCGATGCTATGGGCGATGAGCCAGAGCGTCGTTAAGCCCGCGGCTGTCCCGCTGCGACGACTGATCACGGAACACAACAGACCAACGTTCGACATCAATACGGTGAATGCCAGGAGCGCGACATATGCGGCCAGCACCTGGTGAAACGTCACGCCGCCGAGCGTAATTGCGAGCAGCGTGAAGGGAAACTGCACCGTCAGCAGCAGCAGCGCTTGAAACATCCGCGCGGTCGACTTTCCGAGGAGAATCCCGAGCGGATTGATCCCAGCCATCATCAACAGGCCGATGGTGTCTTCTTCCTTTTCTTCGGTAATTGCCGATGAAAAGAAGCTGATACCCCCCAAGGCGATGAACGACACGTTCAGGAAAATCATGTTCATGAAGAACTGCAGACCCGGTGCGCCGATCATCATGGCCTGCACCTGTGCGATCATCATCATGAGGTAGATGATCAGCACGAACACCAGACGGAAGAGGTGCGTTTGCAGTTGCCGCGCATCGAGCCGTAGCGAGCGGCCCATTAGCGTCGCGATGCCGTGAAACATCACTTCACTCCGCGTTCGGTCAAGTCCATGAACGCTTCGTTGAGATGGCGCCGATCCGCGGTGAAACCCGTCACCGGAACGTCCCACTCTACCAGTTGTCGCAGCAGGGCATTGGTGTTGGTGACGGCGTCGTCGAACGTGAGCCGATATTCCGTGCGGCCTTCCACCGGTTCGACTTTCAGCACGCCGGGCAATTGTTCCAGCCGCGGCAAGAGACCGTCCGTCGTCGTGCCGAAGGCGATACGGTAAGTCGGATGTTCGCCCGTATGGGCAAGCAGGTCGTGCATCGAACCGGAATATTTGATCTTGCCGCGATCGATGATCGTCACGCTGTCGCACAGTTCCGCGAGTTCGCTGAGAATGTGCGAGCTGATGAAGATGGTTTTTCCCATCGCTTTCAGGGCTTTGAGAATCTCCATCAGTTCGATGCGAGCACGGGGATCGAGCCCCGAGGCGGGTTCATCGAGCAGCAGGACTTCCGGATCATTGACCAGCACGCGGGCTAAACTGACTCGCTGCTGCATCCCGCGGGAGAGGCCGCCGATGAGGTCTTCGCGGCGTCCACCCATATCCGTTAGTGAAAGGACATCGTCGATGACCCGCGTCCGTTCGGTTAGCGACAATCCGTAGGCCGCGGCGAAGAAATCGAGGTACTCGAAAACGGTCATTTGTCGGTACGTGCTGAAGTGATCGGGCATGAAGCCGATCTTACGGCGCACCTGCCGCGTGTCGAAGACGACATCGTGACCGAAGACGCGAACCGTGCCGAACTGCGGGCGCAACAGCGTGCAGATGATCCGCAGTGTCGTCGTTTTTCCGGCACCGTTGGGACCGACGAAGCCGTGCAGCGATTGCGGAGCGACCTGAAACGTCACTCGGTCGAGCGCTCGGCGCCCTTTGAAGCTCTGCACCAGTCCCTGCACGTCGATCACCGGCTTCAGGGCCGACGACGGTGCGGGCGGCGGCATCTGAGGTGTGACTTCACTTTCACTCATCGCGTCTCTTCCAGAGGCAAATCGAACGAGTACAACACCCAGCCTTCCTGGCGGCCGACGTGCGTGTTATTGACGAAAAACGCATCGGTCATCGGGGCGACATACATCAACCGCACCATTCCCGGCGGTAAGCGGAACGTCTGCGCGTCCCCCTCCGTGCTCACGCCCAACCGCCGGGCCATCAACGGCAGAAACAACTCGCGGTATTGTTCCGTCACCGGACGATTGTCGCCGTAGTAACCCCCCATGCGGAACTGCCAGTTGTTCTGATAATCCTGCACACGGAGAAACCCAGCCGCGGTCCCCATGCTGCCGAGAGACAGTAACGCTCCCTCCTGTCGCTGCATGTTGTAGAACCGCTCGCCGTGGACCAGCGTGATTGTGTCCACATTGGCAGGCAATTCGCCTTCCCAGGTCAATCGGACGGATTGCAAGACCTCGCCGGTGAATTGTTTCTCTGCGATCGTGAATTTCGGTGTGGTGACCGGTGCCTTGATGCGGTGGGTGAATTCACGCGAGGAGAACGGCGGGATATCAGCCTTGAACAACGCTTCGGCTCCGTTGCGGATCCATCGCGACACCGATTCGGTGACGCTGCACGTGGCGTACAACGTTCCGTAACCGGGATGGCTGATATCGTAATCGCCGCCGGAGGTGACGAAGACGTTCGACCATTGCGTGATGTCGGCCTGACTCTCGGGCAGTGTGCGGGCAATCGCGACCGAATGGACCGCCGTCGCTTCCCCATACCCGCGCTGTCCGACATAGCCGAACAACAGGCTGAACAGGACAACCGTCGCAATCAAGGATGCATACACTGCACGATAGTCTGTCCAGCGCCGGCCGACGAGATAGCAGCCGGGGAATACAATGGCGATGTAAATCCAGAAGAGGAGATGGAGCAGAGCCCAATTGTGGTTCGGCTTCGTAAAGCCTTTCAACCGGGACAGGAATGATGTCCCGCTGAGGGGGTCGCTGCCGTCCTGAAACTGGTTGCCGACCGATTGCTCCTGTTCGCCGGCGTCCAGCGCGGGGGCTTCAACTGTCGTGCCATCGCCGCGCACCTGCCGTCGCGCCGGCAGGACATTCATCGCTTCCGTGAGTTTCTCCGGCGTCGCATCGGTCCGGGAAAAGGCGACGCGAAACACGCGGCCGGCTCCCACACTTCGTTGATCGAGCGGGCCGTTAAGAACCCCCATGGCGGCGGGAAACTCAGGAAAACCGCCATTCACATCGTGCAGGACATACGCCGTTCCCCCGAGGGTCAACCAATCGAGAAACGCCTGCCGTCGGGGTTCGTCCCAGTTTGGAACGCTATCAAGAAAAACGGCCTGCAAGCCATCCGTTGCGGTGACAAACGGCGGGAAGAGGACATCCGGCAAACGCTTCAGCGGCAGATTCTTCCGCGTCAGACCGCCGCCATCGATCATGATCCGTGACGGCCAACCAAACCTGGCGCGCGGCAACTCCACCGATTGCACGAGTTGGCCGGTCTTGGAAAAGATCTCCAGATGAAAGTCTTCCGACTCATTTCCGAGTGAAGAGATATAGGGATAGAACTGCACCCACCGTTCGCCAAAGGGGCTGACGAAGACGGTTTCGATTAGCGGGGCATCGACGCGGCTCCCGGAGTTCATCCGTTTCGTGAGCCGCATTTCGCCTTCAAAGGCGGCAGGCAATGGGTGGTTGACGAGAATCGACAGCACATTGAAACGGTTGCGCGTCAGCTTGCCGTCGAAGCCCCAGCGGACCTCGACGAGGTCCAAAGCCGATGCGGGAATTGGCACCGTGGCGAACGCCAGCCCGCACAGCATTCCCAACAGAAATCGGCCCCGCATCACATTCATCCGCGTCAGCGTTATCGAGCATCAGATTGAATAGCGAACATCAGAACATGCGTGTGAACGAAAGGCAAATCCGTACGGATCACACAATTTTCATCAACGAGCCGGAAGCGTGAGCGACGGTCTTTCTGTTCCGCTGTGCGCGGGTCTCCCGACCCCGCACTCATCCGCGACCGTAGGTCTCCGGCTTTTGTCCTGCAAGATCAAGATGATGAGGAGACCTGCGGTCGACCGGTGTACGGGGTCGGGAGACCCGCGCACAACGTATCGTTCGTGAAGGATGTCACAACCGCGTGATGCGATAGCCCGGATGATTGTCACGGAATAACTCCGGCAGCAGGCGTGTGCCGATGCCCGGCCCGGTCGGCAATTCCGCGTGGCCGTTCTTCACGATGACGTTGGTGTCGATGAGCTGTGGATACAAAGTGCGGATGTGGGCGCGGACGGTTTCCTGCCACATCACATTCGGCACCGCGGCGGCGACGTGCATGCCGGAGAGGAGCGTCAGCGGCCCCGTGCAGTCGTGCATCAACGTGGGAATGTTGTCGATCTGCGCGAGTTCCGCGATCCGCTTTGTTTCGCTGATGCCCCCCACCCATGTCGGATCAGCCATAATGTAATCGGCCCCACGCAACGCGAGCGCCCGTTTGTAGCTTTCACGCGTGACGAGCATCTCGCTGATCGCCAAGGGAACGCCGCCGCGATGACGGAGTTCTGCCAGTGATTCGAGACAGTCGGGCCGCAACAAGTCTTCGCACCAGAGCAAACCGATATCCCGCAGCACTTCCGCGATGCGGGTCGCGGCCGGGAGGGCGAAGAACCCGTGGCCATCGAGCATCAGTTCGATCTTATCGCCAACGCGATCCCGGATGGCGAACAAGGGTTTCAGTGCTGCTTTCAATGCCGGCAGCGGGAGATAGTGACCGCCGCCGTTCTGATACAGACCGTCGAGCGTCCATACCTTCATGGCGGTGATGCCTTCTGCGAGCAGTTCTTCCGCGAGATCGGCCGGTTCGTTGGCACTCCGCCAGTTGTCTTCCAACAGGCCGGGTTTACCGGGGTCACCGTGACCGGGCCAACCCTGCGCGTCAGGAGCATTTAACGGACGGCGTCCGTAGGATGGTCCGCCGCAACTGTTGTAGATCGGAATCGAATCACGGACCGGACCGCCGAGCAACCGCCAGATCGGTTCTTGCCGAATCTGCCCGGCGATGTCCCACAGCGCGAGGTCAATCGCGGACATCGCCCGCATTTCGGCACCGAACCCGCCGAACGAGGCGCAGCGTTCGTACAGAAATCGCCAATGACTTTCGATCGCGAGTGCATCCGCCCCGAGCAGCCGCCGGGCCATCCAGTCATGCAACACCGCAGCGACGGCGTGCGGCAGATAGTACGATTCGCCATGCCCGATGACCGGCGTGCCGTTGACCGTCCCCGCATCGGTATGCAGCCGCAGCAACACCAGCCCCGCCATCACCTCATGCGGAATGACGGTTTCCACGGCCGTAATGCGTGGCCCTCGCCGATACGCATGCTGCTGAATCGCACTCGAAGCCTGGGTTGTGAAGTCGGTCATCGATCAAAACTCCGAATCAAAACGGCAGAAGGAAATACGGTCCACAGATTTCGCAGATTCACACAGATTCAGAGAAGAGATGGGATGGAATGAAGAGGTGTCGTCACCGCCCGGAGCGCGAGCGACGGACGAACTCTTCGGTGATGGACTCCCGTCGTTCACGCTCCGGACTGTGACCTCTCCCGCCAATCGTGTTTCCTCTTCTAATCTGTGTGAATCTGCAAAATCTGTGGACCGCATTTCTCTTCATTTCGCGGTCAACTCCGTTAGCGCGGTGAGGACACTCTGTGGATCGATGTTCACGCCCGGCGCGGCGAACACACGCACTCGTTTTACATAGTCGTCGAATTGCGTCTGTGCTAATGCCGCGACTACGGGTGAAACAGTGCTCAGCGGTCGGTACACGTTTTCCTTCGGCGAATAGATGTCGACGCGGAACTCGACTTCACGGTGAGTGGGCGGGGCATCGATCAACAGATCGGTGGGGCCGAGTGAACCGCAGACTGTCGCGATCAAAGACGCCGTTAGTTCCTGCAGTTCGACATACGGCCGACCGGCGAGCGCTCGATACAAATCCGGCTGTTGTGCGTGGCTGAACTCGCAGACTCGTTTGTGCAGACGGCGTTTCGATCCGAACAAACCGTCCAACAGCGGTGCCACCGGCGTACCTTCACCGGTAATGCACAACGACCGGATAAATTCTGCGTCGCCTTGGGTGAACAGCGCAGGCAAATCGAGTCGAGCGGACAATTCGTAAAAACTGCGGGTGAGCATGCACGTCGCCGAGCGGACGGCGTGATGCCAGTAAACTTCGCTGAACATCACATACCGCGCGAACACCATCAATTCTGCGGCGGTTTTGCCCTTCGACGACAGTGCGAGACCGTCACCAGTTTCGTTCACCAGCAAGGCATGAATCAATCGGTCTCGGTCGAAATTGCGGCCGTACGGCACCCCCGCGTGCAGGCTGTCCCGTTCGAGGTAATCCATCTTGTCGATGTCGATCGGCCCGGACAGAATCGACCGCACCAATCGTAAGGCTGGCGTATCGGTTCGCGGTTGCAGTACGTCCAGCACTTCGTCCGGTTCGATTTGCCAAAGGTCGCGCAAGTGACCGGAGAGTTCTCGCCCCGGTTGCAGAAACTGTGCGGCGAACTCTTCATGGGCCGGTATGCCGGGAAGATGCATGTCCTCAATGGGATGACAAAACGGCCAGTGGCCGAGGTCGTGCAGCAACGCCGCTGCGAGCAGCATCTCGGCGTGATGAACATCGACCACGTCAGCGAATCGCGGGTCTTTACCGAGTTGCCACAAATATCGGCATGCGTTGTGAAAGACGCCGAGGGCATGCTCGAACCGGGAATGCGTCGCCCCCGGATAGACTTTGCTGGCGAGTCCTAATTGCGAGACATGCACCAGTCGCTGAAATTCTGCGGTGTCCACCAGCGCTCGGACGCGCGGTGTAAATGGCACGCTCAGTCGCTCGGGGATGCGGACAATCGCCCCACCGCCATGCAAGGCGGCAATTTCCGGAATGTCTTCGTAAGGGTGACGCATGGGGCCGTAAAAACTCGTAATGTCCGCGGGGGTGATGATTCGCGACAATCCTAACGGATGCATGCGCTGCCCGCACTCTCGGCGGATGCTACGATAGTGTCACGTTATCTTGTTGCTCCCGCTTGATCCTTGCTTGAGACCGCGTTTGTGCCCGCTGCGCCTGTGACTGCTCGCCCCGCGTCGTCAGCGAATCTGCCCCACCTGTGGTCGATATTGGGCGTGATGGTGCTGGGATATATTCTGTCGACGGCGAGCGTGCAAAGCTGGCTGATGTCGCCGGCGCTAGCCACGGGGTTTGTGAGTCCGCCAACTTACGAAAGCCTGTGCGGATGGCTGGGGGCGAACCGGTTGCCGGACGGTGATCAGCAGAATGTCACCTGGACCGCGGCTTCGATGGTCGTCTTGAGTTTCATGGCCGCATCATGGCTGATGGGCGTGGGAGCGGCATACTCGCTTCGTCGTGATACGATGGTGGCCCGTTGGACATGGGTTTGCGGACTATGCTGGTGTGCTCTCGGTGCCTGGGAGCCGGTGCGGATTGTTGTCGCCTTGACCGGCGTGCCTTTGCTCGGTGCGATGATTGAATCCATGCCGCCCTTGTGGACTGCGATGTGTCTTGCCGCAGGGATGACGGCGTGGGGACAGATGGCGGCATCATCATCGCAAAAAAAACTGGAATTGGCGGCGGTTCCGAGTCGTGCCCTGTGGATGCTTGTGACGGTGTACTGCGTCATCTTCATCACCATGAACTGGCGGTTGTGGTTCAACCTCTTCATCCCCCATGGCGACTCGGCCATGTATGAGGAACATCTGTGGAATGTGCTCCACGGCAAGGGTTTTCGCAGCTATCTGGATCAGGGGCTGTTTTTCGGCGAGCACATTCAGTTCGTGCATCTCGGGTTGATTCCACTCTATGTGTTGTGGCCGTCGCATCTGCTGCTCGAAGCGTGTGCGTCGATCGCGCTTGCCCTTGGTGCGTTTCCCGTGGCATGGATGACGCACCGACATACGCAATCGGGACGCGTCGCGATCTGTGCGGCGGCGGCGTACCTCTTGTATGTGCCGCTGCAGGCGCTCGACATTGAAATCGACCTAAAAACCTTTCGGCCGGAAGCGTTTGGCATTCCATTGCTGTTGTTAACGCTCGACCAACTCGACCGCGGGCGTTTGTGGGGGCTGCTGCTGGGGCTCGTCGCGTGTCTTACCGTGAAAGAAGACTACGCGATTGTGATCGGTCCGTTGGGATTGTGGATTCTTGCCTCATCGTGGAAACAACCGCAGGTCTTGGGAACATCGACTTCGCGGTGGCGATGGGCGATCCTCGGCGGTGGTTTGATGGTCTTCAGCGTCGTCTATCTCTGGTTGGCGACACGAATGCTCATTCCGTGGTTTCGACCCGGTGAGGAAATTCACTTCGCCCGGTATTTCAGCCGCATGGGCGATTCTCCCGAAGCGATCGTCAAAACGATTCTGTTCCGGCCGGACATCGTGGCGCGGGAATTGATTACACCGCAGACGGTGTTGTATGCGTTGCTGATGTTGTTGCCGGTGGGGGGGATCGCTTTGCGGTCTCCGGGGCGATTATGTGTCGGACTGCCGCTGTTCGGCGTACTCTGTCTGAACGAACTGGCCCGTGACCCGCGGCACCACTTTCATGCGCCGCTGGTCGCCATTGTCTTCTGGGCCGTTGCGACAGGGTTAGGCAAGTACGCTGGCCAAACGGAGCAAACCGAAAAACGGTTGCATCGTGCCGCTCATTGGTTGTGGACGTGTTCACTGGCAACAGGGTTGTTTACCAGCCTGTCACCGTTCGGGTTGCCGTTCTGGGATTCCGGTTCGACATGGCATTGGGCCAAGCTGTATGGTCCGACGGATCGCGGTACGGAGTTTGCGAAGATCGCCCCCTTGATACCGATCGCGGCACGAGTGGCCTCCACCGATTTCGTCCATCCGCGATTCACGCACCATGCACGGTCTTACGACTACAGTCAGTATGTGCGGAAAGTGAGTGGATACGAACTTCGCGTCCCCGATGACACCGACTTCATTGTGATCGACACCACGCATCGTTACAGCACCCGGAAGACGCCCAGCGATATCCCTGAATTCCGTGAGACGCCGCAGGATTGGGAACTCTTGACCGATCCGTCCGGTTCGGCATTCATTGTGCTGAAACGAAAACGTCCCACGAATCCCTGAAGCACATCCTCGAATTGAGTTTTCACATGGACGTGTCGGCATGGCAATTCATTCTCGCGGCTGTGACGGTTCTGGGGTACGCGGTGACGCTTGCACTGGTGCCCGTGGTTGTGCTCACAAAGAAACCGGCCCCGGTATCGACTGTCGCCTGGGTGATGGCGATCATCACGATGCCGTTTGTTGGCGCATTGATGTTCGTAATCTTCGGGATCAACCGCGTCGCCCGGCGCGTCAGCGGGCGTCAGGAGGCGGCGTTGAAGATCACGCGTGGTTTGCCGCAACTGGCGAGCCAGCACCTCATGGTGAGCGAACGATTGAACCCTGAGCAGCGCGAGATGCTGATCCTCACCGAGCGCGTGGCCGAAACGCGGGCCACGGCGGGAAACCGCGTGAATCTCTTCGCCGAAACGCCCGAGGCGTTCGCGGCCATCGAAGCCGCGATTGTTGCTGCCCAGCGGTCGATTCATCTCGAATACTACATCTGGCAGCCCGACCGCATCGGCACAAGTCTGCGCGACCAACTCATCGAACGCGCCAAAGCCGGCGTTGCCGTCCGGTTTTTATACGATGCCATCGGCTCGATGCGGCTCACGGAATCGTTTCTGAAACCGATGCGGGATGCAGGCATTCGCACGGCACCCTTTGTTCCCGGCCGTTCCTTGCGCGAGCGGTGGTCCATTAATCTTCGGAGCCATCGCAAAATTGTGCTGATCGACGGCTGCATCGGTTTCACCGGCGGCATGAACGTCGGCGACGAATACCTCGGTGAAGATGCTCATTTCGGTTACTGGCGCGACACACATCTGCGGCTCGAAGGCCCCGCGGTCTTGCAACTGCAGGAAGTCTTTGCGACCGATTGGTACTTTGCAACGGGCGAAGAAATCGATGTCATCGAGCATTTTCCGATTCCCGATCATCCGGGATTGATCGATGCGCATGTGCTCGCCGGTGGGCCCGACCGCAGCGAGAGCGTCTTTCACACCACGTACTTCGGGGCGATTAATGCGGCACGCGATCGGATCACGCTCGCCACATCGTACTTCGTTCCCACCGACGCACTCTGCACGGCTCTTGAAACGGCGGCGTATCGGGGCGTCAAAGTCCGCGTGTTGGTCTCCGGACCCGTGACTTACTGGGCCACTTACCATGCCTGCCGGTCATTTTACGATGAACTGCTCGGTGCCGGCGTCGAGATCTACGAGTACACCCGCGGGCAGCAACACGCGAAGACCATCACCATCGATGGTTGCTGGTCGATGGTCGGCACCGCGAATTTCGATGCCCGGAGTGTTTTTCTCAACTTTGAAGTGGGGCTGTCGCTGTACGACATGGGGCTGGCCGAGCAGTTGGAGTTTCAGTTCGCCAACGATCTGGAGTCGTCGCAGAAGATTGAACTCAAGGAATGGGAACGTCGTGGGACGTGGGAGCGGTTGAAAGAAAACGCGTGCCGGATGTTTTCGCCGGTGTTGTGAGCATCTCGTTGTGCGCGGGTCTCCCGACCCCGCACATTTCGCGACCGTAGGTCTCCCGTCGATGAACATCGCAGTCGCGCCAAACCGAGAAGGAGAACTTCAGTCGGGAAGACTGCGGGGGCGGGAGACCCGCGCAGAACAAGCAATGACGGCCGTCGCTTGCGCTCCGAGCTGGGGCAGAAACGAAAAACACCCGCGGACATTCATCCGCGGGTGTCTGCGTTTTCACTGTTAATCAGTGATCAAGTTACTGGATGCAACCACCGGGAGCCGAGCCGCAAGCGGTGGCGGCGGGAGCTGCACAATCCGGAGCGACAGGGCAGCAGGTCGCGATCGGAACCTGACGGCAGACCGTCCGAGGCACGCAGCGAACTTTCGTTTCGCAGATCTGACGCGGCGTGCAGCGGGTCTTGGTCACCATCCGGGTTTCACAGACTTGACGGCAGGTCGTGTAAGGAACCTTGCGGGTCCGTGTTTCCTGGGTCATCGTGCAGGTCGTGTAAGGCACCTTCTTCGTGACGGTTTCACAGGTCCAAGTGCAGGTCGTGTAAGGAACACGCTTCGTGTGGCATTCTTCGGTCCACGTGCAGGTTGTGTACGGGACTTTCTTGGTGATCGTTTCGCAGGTCCACGTGCAGGTCGTGTACGGAACACGCTTCGTGCAGGTTTGCTGTTCGTGACGAACGCAGGTGTAAGGCACGTTCTTCGTCACCGTGTAAGGCACCTGACGGCAGACCGTGTAGGGCACCTGGCACTGACGGACTTCTTGTTCCATCCGCGTGCAGCAGACCGTGCGGCATTCCATCCGAGGCACCCATTTGCGGCAGCAGACCGTCCGCATCGTTTGCTCGCACACCGTCCGGCAGCAGCCGGGCTTGTAGACGCAGCAGCAGGTGCAGGGATCCCATTCCCACGTCCCTTGATCCTGCACGCAACGGCTGACGATCGGGCCGGGAACCTGTTTGGATTCTTCCACCCAGTCGCCGGTGCAGACCTGGACTTGCTTGGTTTCGGTGACCGGCTTGCAGACCGTGTAGCAGACGTTCTTGTAGCAGGTTTCCGATTCCGTGCGGTACTGCGTGCAGCAGACCTGGCGATAGTGCGTTTCGTAGATCGGCTTGCAGACCGTGTAGCAGACATCGCGGTAGCAGGTCTGATAGCACGGTTTACGAACCGTGCAGCAGACATCGCGGTAGCAGGTCTGATAGCACGGCTTGCGGACGCGGCAGCACACGTCGCGATAGCAGGTCTGGAAGCACGGTTTACGAACCGTGCAGCAGACATCGCGGTAGCAGGTCTGATAGCACGGCTTGCAGACCGTGTAGCATTCATCCCGCCAGCAGGTGTCGTAAACGTTGCGGGTGCAGGTGACCGGAACTTGTTCGATGCATTGATCGTAAACGGTCCGGGTGCAGGTGTAGGTTTGCGGTTCCCACACGGTTTCCTGGACGGTCTGATAGCAGGTGGTGTTGCACGCTTTGGCGGAGCAATAATCTCCGCACGGCGCGCACGCCTTTTTGGAGAGCGAGAAGAATCTCCCCGCTCCGCAGTAGCCGGCGTTGGCGGTTTCGCCACTGACGAGTGCCACCACACCCATCAGGACGACCATCCAGGTTGCTTGTTTCATGGAACTGTCCTTAATTCATTCCTTGCGTCGGTAGCGCGTGACCGAGACGGCTTGAGTCGAGTTGAAAAACAAGGGCTCGCTTCTAGAACATCGACGGAAAAGCCGACGCTCTTGAGCCAAAGTCCGCAAAATACCCGACCGCTAAATCTTCCCAGACTCGCCAACTAACGCGGACTCGTTAAAAATGAGTCCTCAACCAGGGTCGTACGCCGGTCCAACCCGCTGGAAATTGTCTTCCGTACAGGTCGCTGACAGGGGGTGCTGACGCCGCACCGATTCTCACTGTGACAATCGGATCGTCAGTAGCCGTAACTCTTCCCCGTCGCGTCAAACCCTTAGTGCGTCTGTAGACTTCCCAAATTACCCGGTCCGCAAACTGGCGAAGTGTTTAGCCGCGCCCTGGAGTCCGCGAAGGGGAGCGCTCGTGCGGCGCGTCGGAACCTTTTGTGCCTAGTCCCTTCTCCTCGCGGGCGGGGACCGGAGCGCGCGCTCGCGTGGTCTCCCACCGCGCTGGTATCGTTTTCCACGGTCATGCTGGAATCACCATTGCAGGAATGCGTCATGCGATTTGCGATTTGTCAGGAGTTGTTCGAGGGGTGGGACTGGGAACGGCAATGTAAATTCATGGCTGAAACCGGATACACCGGAATTGAACTCGCGCCATTCACCCTCGCGCCGCGCATCACCGATGTCTCTGCCGCGCGGCGACAGGAATTAAAGAAGGTCGCTGCCGACTATGGGCTGACCATCTGTGGTCTGCACTGGTTGCTCGCGAAAACGGAAGGACTGCATCTCACCACAGCGGACGCAAGCCGACGCGCTGCAACCTCGTCCTATCTACGCGATCTTGCCAACGCCTGTGGTGATCTCGGTGGGACCGTGCTGGTCTTCGGCTCACCCGCGCAGCGCAACATCGAATCCGGCATGGAGCGTGCCCAAGCTTATGCGAATGCCGCGGAGGTGTTTCGTAACGCGATGCCCGTGTTTGGCGATCGTAACGTCACGCTGTGCATGGAACCGCTCACTCCGAAGGAAACCAACTTCTGCAACACTTGCGCGGATGCCTGCGAGTTGATCGCGCTTGTTGATCATCCCTGCTTTCAACTGCATCAGGATGTGAAGGCGATGTTGTCGGAAGCGACGCCGATCCCCGCGCTCATCGAACAGTTCGCCTCGGTGACGAAACATTTTCACGTCAACGACAACAATCTTCTTGGCCCTGGTATGGGGCCGACGGAGTACGAACCGATCTTCGCCGCGCTACAGAAGACGAACTACGCTGGTTGGGTGTCGGTGGAGGTGTTCGATTACCAACCCGGCGCGGAATTCATCGCGCGTGAAAGCCTTCGATACATGCGCGAAGTCCTCGCGCGATTGGCTTCTCAACCCGCTTGAGTGCCTGTGCGGAAGTGTGCAAAAATGCAAAAAACGCCGGGAAAACGGCGGTCTTCTGCACCTGGAGTCATTGTTCGCGCGATGACGCGCGGGCTCATCATGCGACGAATAACAACGTCACCGCGTGATCGCACGCCGTCTTCATCGCGCTGTATCTTGCGCGATCGGCAGACATCTTCACGACACTGCGTGCGGGATACCTCGCGTCTGAAGTATGAGTGCTGCGCAGAGCCGCGATCGATGTGTTTCGTGCTCTGCATCGCGCGGGCAAGACATGCATTTGAAGGCCGTTTTCTCGATGTTTTATGCCTGTGCAGGTCAGCGCATAATGGAGCGCTAAGGCGGCGTGAATGTCGTTCGCATGGTCATCGCGCATGAAGCGCGGGCAACGCGTGCGATGAGATGCGACTCGAAACGATTTCTAAAAAATCATCAAATTTCTTTGCGCGAACGCGCATAAAAGGCTTGAAGTATTCTTTGAAATGCTTAGTATGCACGCCAGTTCTGTGACAGTTGAAACGTTGGATTGAGTGTCAAGTGCAGGACACAATTGCTGCCGCGATTGTGCAACCCCGAGACTTGATCCCTCGAACTCTGTCACGCGACTTGCCATGGTTGGTAGGTCGGAAGGGATTCGAAGTGAGTGACGCGTTGACGCCGAACAGCTTAGCCCGGTATGCCAGCGGCGAAAACGGTCACGATGTCTCTCTGGAAGGAGGACTGTAAAGTGGCCAAGAAGAAAGCAGCGAAGAAGGCAGTGAAGAAGGCCGCCCCTAAGAAGGCCGCCAAGAAGGCAGCGAAGAAGGCTGTCAAGAAGACCGTGAAGAAGGCCGCGAAGAAGGCTGCGAAGAAGGCAGCACCATCGCCGTCCATGTAATGTAAACGGTCGATTAACTCGATGTTTCGCGAGAGGTGGTTGGATTCGTCCAGCCACCTCTTGTTTTTTACCAGCCCGTAGCGCCGGCAAGGGCAAATTCCGCGTGAACCAATGCCAAGCACCCTTGCTCGCGCTACGGGCTGGTTAAAGTCACTCGGTCTCGTTCGGCGCCGGCTCGCCCTGCAGTTGATGCCAGGCATTCTCCGCCGCTCGCTGCTCGGCCTCTTTCTTATTCGGTCCCCATGCGGCTAGGAACACTTCCGCTCCCACAGCTGCGGCGACCTTGAAACACTTCGAGTGGTCCGGACCCTTCTCGTCGAGCAACTGATAGACCGGCGTGGCTCCCAGGCTCTTCTGCGCGAACTGCTGCAGCAGGCTCTTGTAGTTCTTGCCGTGCGTCGACTGCAGCGCGTGTTCGATCTCCAGCAACGCCCACGGTTCGACAAACGCCTTCGTCGCCTCCAGGCCACCGTCCAGATAGACGCCGGCCACCAGCGATTCAAAGACCGCGGCCATCACCGAACTGGGGACGGCATCCGCGAGGCTGAGACCCTTGCCCAGGATGAGATACCGGCTCAGTCCCGATTGCTGGCTGATGCGCGCACACGCTGAGCGGCTAACGACCACCGACTTGATGCGCGTGAGTTCACCTTCGGGTTCTTCCGGCAACTTGTGGAAGAGCAGCTCGCAGACGATTGTCCCCAGGATGGCGTCACCGAGGAACTCGAGGCGTTCGTTGGAGTCGAGCCGGGTCCGCGCAATCGACGCATGGGTGAGACAGCGCTGGAGTAGGGCGCGATCGCGGAAGTGGTAACCAATCACCTCCTCACAACCGCGGAGATGGTCTTCGAGGTTCAACGGCTCCAACGACATCCACAATATCTCACAGGGCGCGGCTTCCGGGTCCATCAGTACCGGCTGATTCTCGCCCGAGGAACGCTGAACGTCCTGGCGGCGGAGACGGGCCGACACTGGAGACTATCGCCGCGCTGAATTCGCTGTCAATTCGGTTTTGCCGTCAGGCGTTCCTGAAGTGGACGACAGCGAAACCTTCCAACACCCCTTGCCCGCCCCGCGTAGAATTAGAAGACATCCGCCGCGAACGCGGAGCGGACCGATTATTGCTGAGCATGCGTCCGGGTCACCGGCGCTTCAAACTGCTGAGGAGGACCGAAGAAATGACGAAGGTTGTGCAAACAACGCGGCACTATGGAATGGGCATTGTGTTGGGAGCGGCGCTCGCAGCGGCAGCTTTGGGATGGGGTACACGCCGGGAAGTGGCGGCGGTGCCTACGGTTCCGGACGCCGCGATTGATCTCTCGATGGCGTTCCGCAGAATTGCCGCCGAGGTCACGCCCGGAATTGTTTCCATCGAAACGATGACCAAACCGCGACAAGTCGAAATGCAAGATGGTGCGCTAGATGATGCCCTTCCCGCTCCCTTCCGCGAGTTCTTTCGTGACGACCCGCGATTCCGCAATCCGCGTCGGGGGATGACGCCTCGGAAGCGAGGTGGTGGATCGGGCTTCGTGATCGATCCCTCGGGCATCATCATGACGAACAACCACGTCGTGAGTGAGGCAGACGAAGTCCGCGTGCGATTTCAGGACGGGCGGACGTTCGTCGCCAAGGACATCAAGACCGATCCGAGGACCGATGTTGCGATTCTCCGAATTGAAGGGGCGGGGGAATTGAAGCCGCTCAAACTTGGCAACAGTCTCGACATGCAAGTGGGTGACTGGGTGCTGGCGGTCGGCACGCCGTACGGCCTCGAAAGCACCGTCACGCAAGGCATCATCAGCGCGAAGAGCCGGTCGCGCGAACTGGCCGATCGGGAGGATTTTCTCCAAACCGACGCCGCCATCAATCCGGGGAACAGTGGCGGACCGCTCATCAACCTGAAGGGGGAAGTCATCGGCATCAATACCGCCATTGCATCGGCGAGCGGTGGTTATGACGGCATCGGTTTCGCGATTCCCACGCACATCGCCGGCTGGGTTGGCGAACAACTCGTGAAATCAGGTTCGGTGAAGCGCGGTTATCTCGGGACGGCCATCGCCGTGGTCGACGCGGAAACGGCCAAACAGTTCAACGTTGCCGTGCGGGAAGGGGCCGTGGTGAAAACCGTGATGCCGAACTCGCCGGCTGATAAAGCCGGTTTGGAGCCGAGCGATATCATCCTGACGCTGAACGAGAAGAAAGTCTCCGACCCGGCGAGCCTGCAAGGGATCGTCGAACGTCTCGACATCGGGAAAGCTTATCCGATGGAGATCGTTCGTGGAGGCAAACGCGAGACGCTGCAAATCACGATTGAAGAAATGCCGGCATCGTTCACGTCGCGCAGCAAAGGCCGCGAACGTTCCGAAGCCTCGCCCGCTTCGTTCGATGCTCTCGGTTTGCAGATCAAGGCTTTAACCAAGGAATTGGCGCGTCAATTGGGAGTCGAGAACGTCAAAGGCGTCGTGGTCACCAGCGTGAAGGAAGACAGTCCGGCGAGTGAAGTCGGCGTGCAAACCGGCGACATCATTGAGCGCGTCGGCACAACCACGGTGGCTTCCGTGGAAGAATACCAGAAGGCGGTCGATACCCTTTCCTTAACAGACGGAATCGTGCTCCACCTGCGAAATCAGGACGGCAAACGCTATGTCGTGCTGAAATCGCAGGAATAAGACATCTCATTCAGCCCCCGGTGGAAGACAACCGGGGGCTAAATGAATGGTCATTCCTCACGCGGCGGTGGAGGTCGTAACCGACTTCGCCGCCGTGATCCATTCCAGGACTTCGTTCCAATCGGGTGGGGCACTGTCGCGCAGGATACGTTGTCCGGGTGGCGATTGGGCAAACGCGGTCACGGCGCGGTACAGGTCATCGGCATTCTTCTCAGCGAGATCACTGCGAGTGCCCACGCTGCATGCCACCAGCAATTGCGCATCGTGACCGCGCAGTTTCGGTACTTCGCACACGAACCGGGCCTGCTGTTGCCAGCCGCGAATGGTGGTGGCATCCAAATGTTTCTGATTCAGCTTCGCGGCGATGGCATCTGCGGGTTGATCGAGCAGTTGTCCCACCGTCTTCACACCAATGCGATCGAGTTGCGATGCCGTCTTGGGACCAATCGAGGGGGCTTTTTCCACGGGTTGAGTGCGGTCGAGGTAGAACTTCAGTCCCGGGTCTGTCCGTGTCTTCTCGACGGACGCGGTGACAACTTCGGCGCGCGACAACACCTTCACGGCCGGTTCTGAAGCGGGCATTCGCTTCGCCGGTTCGACGACCGTTGGCACCGCAGATTCCGCGACGTGCGATTGTCCCGGCGGCGGGGGGATTTCAGCGTCGAGCTTCTCGAGCGGAATCTTCGAGACTTCTTCCGCATGCAACGCCCGGATGATCTTGTCGTCTTCTGATAGCGTCTTCAGCACTTTACCGGTCTGTTGAAACTCGTTGTACATGGCCTGCACAACCGCCTTTTCCTTGGCGTTCTTCATCTTCTTCGTGATGAAGAAAATGGGGACCGTGAGTTGTGCCATCACGCCGAGGAGCGTGACATTCGTCTTCGGCGGCATGACGGCGGTCTCGGCGATCGCGCGGTCGAGAATCTTTGCGAATCCCACCACGGCACTGCCCAAAAGCGGAGCGATGCGGCGGCGAAGCGGTTCGTCTAATCCCGTCGGCGGGTCTTTTGATCCCTTCTTCAGATCGTAGTGATCAATGCTCGCCTGGTAATGCACATTCGAAGATTTCGCTGCATGACGAACCATCTCGGCGAGCCAGTCGTCGCCGGTCGGCATCGGGACATCTGGATAGCCAGCACCGTCGGCTTCGAGCATCGCCTGCAAATCCTGATAGGCGCAGGCGATGCTCCATTCCGCGGCGCGATGGACGACTCCTTCCTGCTCCGTTTGCCCGGTGTGAAACGGCTGCCACGGATCGGAATAGTAATGGCTGAGGACGCCTGCGCTGTAAACCGCTTCGGACCAGTTGCGGACGGCGAGGGCCGACTTCGTATGTTCGTACCACTTCTGCGTTGCGGCGACCGCTCCTCCCCAGTAATTGTCCTTCACATGTAGCACATGGTTCTTGAAGTCTTTGAATTTGTTGTCCGGAGCCTTGGAACCGTCGAGGTAGGTTTCGATGTGCGACAGGAACAGGTTCATCCATTGATCGGCATCGGGCGATTCGAGGTGTCGCAGCGCGTCCATGGCCAGTTTGTGGTGCGTGCTGGAACATTTCCACGCGAAGATGACGTTGTACAACAGCGGCGGCGACATGCGAGCGCACTCCGGGCGCAGAAGGTTTCCGTGAGCGCGAGTTCTCGCAAATGTCTGGCATCACAGCAAGATCGGTTCGGAAAGAACAAAGGTGTCCCACGGTCGTGACGGCCGTGCGTTGATACCGATTCGCGACCGTTTCGCTTCAGCGTTATAATCGCCGCCTTGGATGTGAACCTTCTTCTCGGCGGATCATTTGATGCTCATTCTCGAACAATTCACTTTTGGCGTTGGTGACCGGTTTGCTCATCAGGCTCGTTCACAACTGGCGGCGTTTGAGAAGCTGGCGAAGGAGGGCATCATTGTCGTTCCGGTATGGAACAAGTCGAACCGCGAGCACTCGTTCATCGGCTCGGAACCACCAAGCGTGTATGAGGCCGCGACTGCAGCGATTTCCGCAGCAAAGTGGTCGCATGGCTGGCATGTCGACGCCGATCACATTCGGCTGGAAACCGTGGATCGATTTCTATCGAGTTCCGATTTTTTCACGATCGATGTCGCCGACAGCATCGGCAAGCCCGCGTCTCCCGAATCCGTCGCGAAGTTTGTGGCGAAACATCCCGAATTGATCGGCAGCCTGTCGATCCCCGGTATCGCGAGGCCGTTGACGATTACTGCCGACGATGTCACCCGTACGGCGAACAAATACCTGTTGGCGGTGAAAGAAGCCGGTGAAATTTACCGGTACATCGCCAAGAAAAAGGGAGGGGCGGAGCGCATCATTGCCGAGGTGTCGATGGACGAAACCGACGCTCCGCAGACACCGCCGGAATTGCTGGTGATTCTTGCACTGCTGGCCGATCAAGGCGTGGCGTTGCAAACCATCGCCCCAAAGTTCACTGGCCGATTCAACAAGGGCGTGGATTATGTCGGCGATCTTGCACAGTTCGAGCAGGAATTCAACGACGATCTCGCCGTCATCGCCTTTGCGGTGAAGCAATACGGGTTGCCGACGAATCTGAAGTTGAGTGTCCACAGCGGCAGCGATAAATTCTCGCTGTACCCGATTATCCGCCGGGCGTTGCAGCGCACCGGTGCAGGACTACATCTCAAAACCGCCGGCACAACATGGCTGGAAGAAGTCATCGGCCTTGCGGAAGCGGGGGGGGAGGGGCTCGCGCTCGTCAAAGAAATTTACGCCTACGCGCTGGAGCACGTCGACGAATTCTGTGCCCCGTATGCATCCGTGATCGACATCGATCGCGCGAGCCTGCCGAGTGCCGCAACGGTCAACAGTTGGGATGGCACGCAGTTCGCTAACGCTGTCCGCCACATTCCCGGCCATCCGCAGTTCAACGCGAACGTGCGACAATTGCTGCACGTTTCTTTCAAAGTGGCGGCCAAGCACGGCACGCGCTATACGGACTTACTTAAAATCAACGAAGCGGTCATCGCGAAGAACGTGGTCGAGAACGTTTACGACCGGCATCTTAAACCGTTGTTTGTCGGCTGATGCGTCTTAGCCCCCGGTCATTGACCGGGGGCTAAGACGGTTTTGATCCACCCCATCCAGACCTGCACGAAGGCATCGATGTCCGCATCCGCCGTGACACGGGTCGTCGCCAATTGGGACCGTTCCATTGGTGCCGTTTTCCCGAAGGCATAGAACTTGATCTTCGGCTCCGTGCCCGAGGGGCGTACTGCCAGTTTGACGCTGGCGTCGCCACGGCGGGTCTGGAAAATCAGCAGATTGCCACTTGGTTCGAGTAGGTCGGCGGATCGTTGATTGTCCGGCAGCGTGCGGATTTCATGCTGCGAATAATCGCGGACTTCGACGAACTGAAAACCCGCCAGATTGGTGGGTGGTGCCGTTCGTAAACGAGTCATCAAAGAGGTAATTGCGGCTTGTCCATCGGCTCCTTCGAGGGTGAGTGCGGCCTGCCGTTCGACGTGGTAGCCGTGCAAGACAGACAAGTCATCCAGCCGATCCAGTAACGTCCGTCCATGGCATTTGTCTTCCGCAGCGGCTTCACAAAGCCACAACGCTGCGATGGATGCGTCTTTATCACGGCAATGTGTGCCCCCCAGGAAACCGTGCGATTCCTCGCAGGCATAGACGAATTTCTCGGGCCCTTCGGCGTCCATTCGCGCCCCGATGTGTTTGAAGCCGACAAGCAAATCCTCGATCACCCGCAATCCGCCCTGCCGCGCGACCGCCCCCACAAGCGGCGTCGTAACCAGCGTTGTGAGGATGTAATGGTCCGGGGTAATCGTGCCTTGGGCTTGTCGTTGATGGGAGACGTAATCGATGAGCAGTGCTCCCAACTGGTTGCCGGTCGCATAGACATATTCTCCCGCGGCAGTACGGATCATTGCCCCCAATCGGTCGGCGTCGGGGTCGCTGGCGATGATCAAGTCGGCATTCAAATTCTTCGCCCGTGGCACCATCGGTGGGAACACGGCCGGGCGTTCCGGGTTCGGCAGGCGGTCGGGCACATTGGGAAAATCGCCATCGGGTTGCCGCTGCGGTTCGTACAGATGCAGTCCGTTAAACCCGGCTCGCTGCAAGGTCGCGGCGACCGATGTTTCCCCGACACCGTGCAGGGGTGAATAGAGCACTGTCAGTTCGCGCGCCGGAGAGAGACTCAAGGACAAGACGGCGTCCAGATACGCATCGTCGATCTCCTGGCCAATCATCTGAATGCCGCCGGTTTTGACCGTCGCCGCGAAATCGACTTCGGGCAATTCCCCCACTTTGGCGACAGCATCAATGATCCCCTGATCATGAGGAGGCAACACCTGCCCGCCGTGCGACCAGTACGCTTTGATGCCGTTATCGCTCGGTGGATTATGTGACGCGGAGATCATCACTCCCGCATCGCACTGCAAATATCGCACGGCAAAGGACAATTCCGGGGTGCTGCGATGGCCATCGAACAAAAACGTCGCGAACCCTTCCGCGGCAAAGATTCCGGCGGCGATGCGGGCGAATTCCGTCGAGCGATGCCGGGTATCGCAGGCGATGACGACCCGCCACGGCCCGGATGGTTTCGCCTGCTTGACATACCGGGCCATGCCCATCGCGGATTCGCCGACCGTGCGGGGATTGAGCGTTGCCGAGCCGAGGTCCGCCATGGGACCGCGCCGTCCACCGGTACCGAACGGCAGCACTTCCCAGAACCAACGCTGCAACTTGTCCCACTGTTCGCTGTCAATCAGCGCCTGCACCGCCGGGGCTTCACGGTGGTAACCCGGTTCGGTCAACCAGCGACGAATGTTGTCCCGTGCCGCCGGGGTGAGTTTCCCGGCCACGACCGCGTCGTCCACTTGTTTCAACTCATTCATCGCTCGATCGCTTCCCATCGCTCTTCGACCACGCTTCGCGGTTTCGCGCCCCGCGCCAAACCCACCACGCGATCCCCAACATCACCACCCATCCAACCAGCACCCACGTCCACCCCCGCGGCCCGAAGACCACGGTGGCATTGAACATCATGAACGCGAAGAAGGCATGAAGCGACCAATACGCCCCTCGATTTTCCGGCCAGCGCAGATTTCGTGACCAAAGTACCGCGTCGATGGTCCACCACGCGGCCATCAGTTCGTTGAGATAGAGTCCGAAGCCAGAATTGAACCCGGTGAGCTGCAATGTTTGCTTTCGTACGTGCTCAAACGCTGCCGCGTGACTCCAGCCATGATAGAAATGGAACGCCGCTACCGCATGAGCGAGGAAAACCAGGCAACCGACCGTCCAAATCACGCGGTTCCAGCGCTGCACGCGCTCATTCCGCGGGGCGAGCACATCAAAACTGATCCGCGTGAGATACGCTGCCGCCGCAAGTCTGGCTGTCCAACGCACAATGGCTTCACCGAGCATCGGTCGATTTCGCTAGTAGAATGGGTGCCACGGGCGGCTTGTCCGCCCGTGCGATGGGCGCGGCATCTCCACTGCGCGGCATCTCCACTGGCGGACAAGCCGCCAGTGCCACACGTATCGAAGACTTGCCAATCATCCTCGTCCCCCGGCATCATTCGCAGCATGACGAAACCACTGCTGATTCTGAACGTCGTCGGTCTCACGCACGAAATGCTCGGGCCGAACACGCCCCATTTGAAACGGCTTGCCGATGACGGCTTCGCGCGGCCGATGGGGACCGTGCTTCCCGCGGTGACGTGTTCGGCTCAGTCGACGATTCTCACCGGCACCTTGCCGCGTGAGCATGGAATTGTCGCAAACGGCTGGTATTTCCGCGATCTCGCCGAGGTGCTGTTCTGGAAACAGTCCAACCGGCTGGTTCACGGCGAGCGGATTTACGATGTCGGCGAGCAACGCGACCCGCTCTATACCACTGCGAAAATGTTCTGGTGGTATAACATGTACTCGACCGTCGATTACTCGATGACGCCGCGGCCGAGTTACCCCGCTGATGGTCGCAAGGTGATGGATTCCTACAGTTTTCCCCCAGAATTGAGGGATGAACTGCAAAGCAAACTTGGAGTCTTCCCGCTGTTCAAATTCTGGGGTCCGGGGGCGGACATCACCAGTTCGCGGTGGATTGCGGATGCCAGCATCGAGGTGATGCAGCGGCACAAACCGTCGCTGACGCTCGTCTACTTGCCGCACCTCGATTACAACCTGCAACGCCTCGGGCCGGATGATCCGCGCATCGCCGAGGACATTCGGCTCATCGATGCGGAAGCGGGGAAGGTGATCGACGCTGCCCGCGAGCTCGGCACGGACATCATCGCGCTATCGGAGTATGCCATCACGCCGGTGAATCAGGCGGTGCACATCAACCGCGTGCTGCGGCATCACGGGTATCTCACGGTGCGACGCGAACCGCTCGGCTGGGAAACGCTCGATTGCGGGGCGTCCCGGGCGTTTGCGGTCGCGGATCATCAGGTCGCCCACATCTATGTTCGCAACTTTGAAGACGTGAAATCCGTGAAGCTGGTGCTCGGCATGACCGACGGCATCGATGGCGTCTTCGATCGTGCGGAACAACGGCAATTCGGGTTGGATCACGAACGCTCGGGCGACTTGATCGCGGTCGCTGCAGCGGGCGCGTGGTTCACCTACTACTTCTGGGAAGACGACGCCCTCGCCCCGGACTACGCCCGCACCGTCGACATTCACCGCAAACCGGGTTATGACCCCGTTGAGTTGTTCGTCGACCCACATTTGATGTTCCCGAAACTGCGGATCGCCCGGCGGTTAGCCCAGAAATTTCTCGGCTTCCGCTACTACATGGATGTCATCGGGTTGGATGCGTCGATCGTGAAAGGTTCGCACGGCCGGTTGCCGACACCGCATCACGAAACCCGTGAAGCGCCGGTGTTCATCTCCTCAAATCGCGCGATAGAGCAGGATGACATTCCCATGACCGCGGTGAAGGAACTCGCGCTGCGGTTGCAGTTCGGGTCAAACGAGTAGGGCAGGCTTCCGCCTCTGTTGTGCGGGGTCGGGAGACCCGCGCACAACACCCGTTTACTTGGCAACCGTGGCGAACCGATCCGCGTCGGTTTATGCTGCGATGACAATCAGCCTCGAATCTTCATCTCAAGGATTGTGTCATGGTGCGTTGGGCTTTACTGGGTCTGTTCGTTTTCTCAGTCACTTCAACAACACGGGCGGAGACGAAGTGGAAGCGGATTCAGATTGATGGAGTGTTCCGTGCGGAAGGCGTCGCGGCGGGCGACTTCAACAAAGACGGGCAGATGGATGTCGCCGCGGGGGATTACTGGTTCGCCGCGCCGGACTGGAAGCGACACGAAATCCGTCAGCCTCTCGATCGCATGGCGAAGCCGGCCGAGGGATACGACGGCACCAAGGGCTACAGCAACACCTTCGCCAGTTGGGCCTACGATGTGAACGGCGATGGCTGGCTGGATGTCATCAACATTGGTTATCCGGGGGCACCGTGCTACTGGTATGAGAACCCGAAAAACGCCGGCGGGATGTGGAAGCAGACCGAGATCTGGCACAGCGCGTGCAACGAGACGCCGCTCTTCACGGATGTCACAGGCGACGGCAAACCTGAACTGATCATGGGTTCGCAACCCGAACGGCAACTCGGCTACCTGTCCGTGCCGTCGGCCGATAAGTGCTATGAGAAGTGGAAGTTCGTGCCGATCAATGAAGCGGGTGAACCGAATCAGAACGGCACGTTCATGTATTACCACGGCCTCGGTACCGGGGATGTCAACCAGGACGGCCGTCTCGATGTCATTATCCCGCATGGCTGGTATGAAGCTCCCGAAAAACGCGACGACGGGCTGTGGGCTTATCACCCACTCAATCTAAGCAAGAACAACGACGGCAAAGTGCTACCAGCGTCGAATATTTTTGTGCTAGATCTCGATCTCGATGGGGACCAGGACATCGTAATGAGTTCGGCCCACGCATTCGGGATCTGGTGGTTCGAGAACCCCGGCAAGGATTCCAGCGAGCCGTTCAAGTATCACCTCGTCGATGAATCGTTCTCACAGACCCACGCACTGGCGCTGGTGGATCTCGCGGGGGACGGCAAGCTCAATCTGGTTACCGGTAAGCGGTACTTCGCCCACATGGGGCCCGATCCCGGTGAATTCGACCCAGTGGTGATGTTCCAGTTCGGCATTCAACGGGAAAAAGGCCAGGCGCCGAAGTTTGACAAGCAGGAAATCGTCGCGGGGAAGGACACGGGCGTCGGCACGCAGTTCCTGATGACGGATTTCAACAAGGATGGAAAGCTCGATATTGTGTTGTCGAACAAGAAGGGTGTGAATGTTCTTGTTCAAGAGTAGATTTTGATCGGTCGCTTGCGCTTTGCGGGATCACCAAGGTTGCGATCTGTGGGATCTGCGAAGCGCAAGCGTAGATCGTTACTTCTTCAACGATTCCAGTGCCGCGCGCGCCACATTGGCGACTTCGACATCGTCGTCGTTTGATGCGATCGTCAGCGCTTCGACGATGTTCAGAGATGCCATTCCCATCCGTCCCAGTGCCAGCGCCGCTTGTTCGCGGACGACCGGTTCTTCATCGTCGAGCGCCGTAATCAACGTCGTGACCTGTAGCGTTGCCTCCGGGCCCAATACCGCCAGGGCCGTCGCGGCCGCTTCCCGGACTTCGCCGTGATCATCGCTCAGCCATTTTCCGAGGAGCGGCACGGTGATGTCGACCTGTGTGGTTAACGGTGCGATCAGCTTCGCCAAGCGGGCGATCGTTAGCGATTCGAGATCGTCACGCCGGGCCAAGTCCAACAAGGTGGACGCAGCGGCGGGGTGTTCCGATTGAAAGTGAACCAACGTAGCCGCGGCTTCGAGTTGCACATCGGGGTCACTGGCAGCGAGCAGTTTCTCCGCATGATTCCGCACCGTCCCGGCCTGTTCACCCTCGCTATCCGCACTCGGCGATTGCCACCAGCGCAACGCCGCTGCCTGCAGTTCCGCTGTGGGATCAGACAGCAGCTCGATTGTCACGGGGGCGACTTTGTCCGCTGGTCCCAGTTGGGTCAGCGCGAGGAACGCCTGGTAGCGTTGCTCGATCTCTGTGCCGAACCGCAACTGCCGCAGCCAGTCGTCCCACGACCGCTCCGCGTACCACTTCACCGGTAAAGACCGTCCTGCCATTGTGCTGTTTTCCATATCAAAATATTCCGGGGACGGCAGTCCCTGGGCTTCACCAATGCATCACGAAACCGCCGTCGACGTTGATTGTCTGGCCCGTCACTTGCTCGGCACGCGGCGATGACAGGAACACAATCATGTTCGCGATGTCGGCGGGTGTCTGCCAGCGTCCCAACGGCACGACTTGGCGGACTTTTTCGTCGGCCCATTCTTCGTACGATTTTCGCAGCTCCGGCGGTTGTCGATCGTGCCAGCCTTGCCACACGCGGCGATTGAGCGGCGTCTGTACCATCCCCGGACAAACGGTGTTGACCCGCACGCCGAACGGGGCCAAGTCCTTTGCCATGCACTGCGCAAAGTTGATGTTTGCCGCCTTGCTCGCACTATACGGCGGATCGGTCGGCGACCCGATTTGTCCCGCCACCGAGGCCACGAACACGCACGTTCCCGACTTCCGTTCGCGCATTCCCGGCGCGACGACATGGGCGATGTGCGTCATCCCCATAACGTTCACCTCCAGCACTCGCGGCCAGGCCTCGACGGGCACTTCGGTAAACGGGAAGCCAAAGTGCCCCGATCCGATGGCGGCCGCATGAACGAGATGGTCGACCGGACCAAGCGTCTTTTCGGTTTCGAAGAGCGCCCGCTGGACCTGCTCCAGTTTCGACACATCACATGAGACGAACAGATCGCACAGCGCTGCCGCGTCACTCGGCGGTTGCAGATCCCACACGGCGACACGGCCCCCTTCCGCGCGAAACGCTTCCGCCGCAGCCCGGCCGATGCCGCTCGCCCCGCCGGTGACGACGGCGATGTGGTTGGTGAGATCGAGATTCATCAGTCGCCTTTAGAAAATGGACGGTGCCGATCAATGCTTTTCCGGTTCTGCTTTCGAAGTCTGATTCTGAAGTTGCAACCCACACCAGATGGCATAAGCCAGAACAGCTACCGGCAGAGTCCAGGAAACGACCATGACCCACCGCATCGCTGGGGGAGATTCAGCCAGGTCCGATAACAAAATCGCCATGGCCGGAAACACGCAGAGAAAGCTAAAGAACGTCAGGACGACGCCGGCAAGCAGCCAGCAACTGACGAACCAATACAGGAAACGGATCGCAAACTCCGGTGACGAACGATACGTCCGATTGCAGTAGATCAGGGATACCACGAACGGCCACCACAACCAAAAAATCGCCGCGATTAAATAGCAATCCGGACGATGCCCAAACCCAACGAGATACAGTTTGCAGAGACCGTTGAGTTCTATGCCTCGTGCTTCGTAAAAGCCACGGAACTCCCACGCAGCGAACTGAAATGGAGCCGAGATGAAAAACAGAACAAAGGCCGATCCCAGTACTAAGCCGGCCGCCTGCTTCCGATAATCCGGTGATGTTTGGCTCGACATGAACAGGCTTTCCAATCCGCGAGCACCTGCGTTGAGCAACATCGGAGAACACCGCCGCTTGACCGATGTTCGTTGCCGTCGGTATCGTTACGGATTCTCCCCAATCATCAATCATACTCTTGACCGGTGCGTTTCGCCCCCGGAGTCGTTCATGATGTTGCGTCCATTGCGTTTGTCGTCCCTATTGTGCCTTGGCGTGCTCACTTTTGCCGCCGGGTGTGCGTCCGAGATTCCCAAAGAAGTCGCGAAGTCACCCGACAAAGCCGCGGTACCGGAAGCGGGTAGCGCAAAGGCGACCAGGCGGATTATCATTCTGACCAACGGCAATTCGCCCTACTGGGATGCCTGCCGCGCCGGGGTGCAGGATGCGAACACGCAATTGAAACTCGCGGACGCCGGACTCGTTGCGGAGATGGAAGTCAACGACGGCACGCCCCAGGGACAGATCGACAAGTTGCGGCAATACGGCAGCCAGAGCGATATCGCCGCCGTCGGCGTCTCGGCGATTGATGCCAGCAATGCTGCCGTTGCTGACGAACTTCGCAACCTGCAGAAGAAAAGGCTTGCGGTCATCACCATCGATTCCGATCTCGATCGCGAAAAGTTCCGCGATGCCCGGCGGGCCTTTGTCGGCACAGACAACCTCGCCGGCGGCAAAGTCCTCGGCATGTGTGCGGCGGCTCTGAAGCCGGATGGTGGCGAATATGTGACGTTTGTCGGCCGGACCGGAGCACAAAACGCCATGGAACGCATTGGTGGTTTCGGCGAAGGAGCCGGGCCGAAATTCGCGGCGAAGGATTCGATGGGGGACGATCTTGATCGCACCCGCGCCAAAGACAACGTCCGCAATGCGATCGGCAATCATCCACAGCTCAACACGCTGGTCGGCATCTGGTCGTACAACGCCCCGGCCATTGTGGATGTCGTCCGCGAACTGAAAGCCCGTGAGAAATACAGCATCGTCGTCTTCGATGCCGAGCCAAGCACCATCCAGGCGATGGCCGACGGCGATGTCGACGTGATGGTCGTGCAGGATCCGTATCGCATGGGCTTCGACGGCGTGAAGTTGCTCAAGGCGATCATCCAGAACGACGACGCCACGCAGAACGCTTTGATTTCGGAGTTCGTCAAAGGCATGGACGTTCTCGACACGGGACTGAAAGTGGTTGTGCCGAACGATGCGTCACCGATCGCGAAGCTCAAGTTAGGCGAAGGCGTGAAAGTCCACACGCTCTCTGATTTCAAAGCGTGGCTGGAAAAGTACGGCCTCGCGGGTTCGTAAAGTTTTCGATGTCGGGGCAGGGGCCCCGACCTATGTTGATCTCACACTTGTTCCCAAGCTCCGCTTGGGAACATCCGGAATCGAGGCTCTGCCTCGTCTCTGTCCTACTCATCTCAGCCTGTCGAGGCGGAGCCTCGGAAAAGAACGTTCCCAAGCAGAGCTTGGGAACGAGTGTGTGCGAAATGTCTGCTCCGTCTTTCTGGCGTCGACATGAATTCAGCCTGCTGCTGGCGATTCTCTGCGTCGTCATCGCGACAGCAGCTCTCGACGCCCAGCACAACTACATCACCGACCCGGTGAACAGCGGATGGCAACTGCTGCGGCAATGGTCGATGCTCAGCCTGTTCGCGCTCGGGGCCGCAGTGGTGATCATCACCGGCGGGATCGATCTCTCGACGGGATCGGTCATCGCCCTCAGCGGCACCGTCTGCGCAACGATCATGCTGCTTCTCGCACCGGAAGCGCTGACGACACCGAATGCGCCGCTGCCGATGTGGGTCGCAGGAACCGCGATTGGCGGCACGATCTTCGTCGGTTTTCTCATCGGCAGCCTGCACGCCTGGCTCATCACTGTGGTGGGCCTGCCTCCGTTCGTCGCAACGCTGGCGACACTGGTTGGGCTCCGCAGCCTTGCCCGAGCCCTGTGCGAATCGGTCACACTGGCGGTCAACGGCGGCGTGGGGACACAGATCAATGTCGCCAATCAACAATTTCGCTACCTCGCCAATTCCGTATGGATTCCCGCGGTACTCGTCGTCGTGTTGAGTCTCGCGCTGTGGGTCATGCTCAGCCGGTCAGTTCTCGGTCGGCATCTGTATGCCCTCGGGGGGAACGAGCAGGCCGCGCGACTCAGCGGCATTCAGACCGATCACCTCAAATGGGTGGCGTACTGTCTGAGTGCGATTCTGAGTTCGCTTTCGGGCATTCTGTATGTGTGCGACCAGACTGTGGCCGAGCCACAAACTCTCGGCCGCGGTTACGAATTGAACGCGATCGCCGCCGCCGTGGTTGGCGGTTGTTCGCTGCAGGGCGGAGTCGGTACCGTGCCCGGCACGCTGCTCGGCGCGTTATTCCTGCGCGTGGTGATCGATGGCGTCGCGAAGATCATCGATACCGGGGCTGACGTGTTCGAGGGCCTGATCGTCGGTGTCGTCGTCGTCTTCGCGGTGACGTTTTCTCATAGTGGTGCCGCTCAGTCACACCGCCGTGGTCTATTCGCAGGTGGTCTCGGTGGGGTGACGATTCTGAACCTCACGATTCTCGCCGGGGTGCTCACCGCCCTCCTGGGCATCAAGTTCACACAGGGCCGTCTGAACATGGACGCGCTGTGGTTAAGCACCCTGGCGATGCTTAGCACTGTGGCATTGTTATTGATTGCCCGGCAGGAATGGTCGCCGATACTCCGCCGTCGTGCCGGAATCACCTGGGCCGTTGCAACCGTCGTGCTGGTCATCGGTCTGGATCGGGCCTACCCCGCCGTGCAAACCAATTCTGCCATCGCGGTGGTGCAACGCCTCGGTGGCCGCGTGATTCAGAACGACAACGGCATCGTCGTGGACCTCACCGACACGACCGTTGATGATGATGCCTTCCGCCGTGTCGCGGCCAAGTTCGAGCATCTCCGGCCGTTCGGCGAATTGCGGCTCGCCAACACCACTGTGACCGATCGCAGCCTGCGGTTGTTGCCGAAATTCAAAACATTGAAGACGGTCGATGTCAGCGGGACGAAAGTCACTCCCGGGGGCGTCATTGGGTTAAGGCGCGCTTTGTCAGGGGCAGAAATCGTTGGCGATGAAACTCCCAAGGCGAGCGGGGGGACGTGAGTCCCCCCGGTGATTTCAACTCGTCTTTCAAAAGCCAATCACCGGGGGCGAGTAACCTCCCCCCGCTCGCCGAAGAGATTTGTCGCATGACCGAACCCGCTCGCATCCGCTTTTCACATGTGACGAAGCAGTTCTTCGCCGTCACCGCGCTGGATGATGTTTCGTTCGATGTCCGTCCCGGCGAATTGCTCGCCCTTTGCGGTGAAAACGGAGCGGGCAAAAGCACGCTGATGAAAATCCTGTCGGGGGTTATTTCCGACTACGAAGGCATCATAGAGCTCGATGGTCAGTCGGTTCGTTTCACCGGAACTCGGGATGCTGAACGGCACGGTGTCAGCATCATCCATCAGGAACTTAACCTCGTTAATGACCTGACGGCCGCCGCAAACATTTTTCTTGGACGCGAGATCACCCGGCTGGGTGTCTGGCTCGATGATGCCGCGATGCGCACGCAAGCCGCGGACTTGTTCCAGCAACTCGACTGTGCGATCCGACCGGATGACTTGATCCGGACCTTGCGGATCGGCGACCAGCAACTCGTGGAGATCGCGAAAGCCCTCGCGCTGCGGGCCCGCATTCTCATTATGGACGAGCCGACGAGCGCCCTCACGGAAAGCGAAGTCGCCCGGTTGTACCGCATCATCGCCAAGCTGCGCGAGCGCGGTGTGACGATCATTTACATCTCGCACAAGATGGATGAAGTCTTCCGACTCGCTGACCGTATCACCGTGCTGCGTGATGGCAAGGTGATCCAAACGCTCGAACGGGCCGCGACATCGCCGAAGGACATCACACGATTGATGGTCGGTCGTGACATCAATACCGCCGGATTTCGCACATCGCCGGCGGTCGGTGAAGAAATTGTGCGTGTCGAAAATCTTTCTCTTCCTTGGCCCGGGCATGCCCGCGAGTGGCGGCTGCAGAATGTGTCGCTGTCGGTGCGGCGAGGCGAGGTGCTGGGTATCGCTGGACTGATGGGCGCGGGGCGGACGGAACTGCTCGAATGTCTGTACGGCAGCAGCCCGGAACCTCCGCAGGGGCAAATTTTTCTGCGGGGAAAGACCTTGCGGTTCGCTGATCCGCAAGCTGCCCTGCAAGCCGGCGTGGCGATGGTCACTGAAGACCGCAAGCGCTACGGCGTGATCACCACCATGAATGTCCGCGAGCACATTACGCTGTCGAGTTTGGACCAATCGTCGATCGCCGGACTGATTCAATTCGGCCGCGAAGCCGACGCCGGGCATGAATCGATTCGACAACTCCGCATCAAGACGGCAGGCGGAGAAGCAGGGATCCTGTCCCTCAGCGGTGGCAATCAGCAAAAGTGCCTGATTGCCCGCGCGCTCCGCACCAACCCCGTGCTGTTGCTGCTTGATGATCCCACGCGCGGCATCGATGTCGGCGCGAAAGCGGAAATCTATCGGCTCATCGACGAACTCTGTCAGCAGGGGCTCGCCATCATCATCACATCGAGCGAACTGCCGGAACTGCTGACCGTGTGCGATCGCATCGTCGTCCTTTGCGAAGGCCGCAAGACGGGCGAATTTCAGCGCGAAGAATTCTCCGAAGCGGCTCTCATGGAAGCCGCGACAGGGAATTGAGGCGGTACGACATCCTTCCAAGTCCGGAGCGCAAGCGACGGGAGTCCGCTCACCGCACGCGCTGGAAATACTCACGAGACGTTCCCATACCGGGGATGATCCAGTACGAATCAGAACTGTCAAAATGGATGTGTGAGATCTCGGATTGCTCGATTCCGAGCGACTGGAGTTCGGACGGCTTCGACGCGATTTCCCGAATGACAACCGAGTGCGAATCGCGTCCTATAACTTCATAACGACTCTTTTCCGCAGGATCGTTTGCAGTCAACTGATACGTGAATGTTCCATTGTTGACGTACGTGATCTGTAGCGTTCCGAACAACTTGCGAAGTCCGGCTAACTGCTCGTCGTTGAAAGTGCGGTTTGCTTGCAGTTCAGCGATGGTTCGCTCGGCATCAGATTGCCAGGTTCCCAATAGCCGCTCATCCGTGATCCGCCGCGGAATCAGTATCAGGGCCATAACGGCAAACAGAAGTGACGCGAGGAGTGCTAATCCGAAGGCAAGTTGCTTCCACTGCGTCATCGACAGCTCAACAGCGACTGTCATCTCACGCCCCTCGTTAACTCCATTCACTACACCGGGGCGGCGGTCCGTTCGCGGTGCCGTTCCAATGCGGCTTCAATGAAGCTGAAGAAGAGCGGGTGCGGGAGATTCGGTTTCGACTTGAATTCCGGGTGGAACTGCACGGCGAGGAACCACGGGTGATCGGGGATTTCCACGATCTCCGCGAGCTTGCCATCAGGGCTTTGACCGGACACCACTAGACCAGCGTCGGCCATTTCCTGACGATATTTCGGATTGAATTCGTACCGGTGCCGATGCCGTTCGGAGATCGACGATTGGCGGTAAGTTCGTGCCGCTAACGAATCCTCGGCGAGGTCGCACGGCTGCGCTCCGAGGCGCATCGTGCCCCCTTTTTCACGGACGGTTTTCTGATCTTCCAAGAGGCAAATCACGGGGTCGGGCGTGTTACCGTCGAACTCGGTGCTATTGGCATCCGGATGGCCCAGCACGTTCCGGGCAAATTCGATGACGGCGATCTGCATGCCTAGGCAGATGCCAAAGTAGGGCAGATTGTTTTCCCGCGCATAATGAGCGGCCTGGATTTTTCCTTCGACACCGCGCATGCCGAAACCGCCGGGGACAAGCAGACCATCAACACCGGCAAGGACCGAGGCGGCATCGGTTTCTTCGAGTTCTTCCGCTTCAATTCGCTTCACGATGACGCGCGTACTGTGCGCGAACCCGGCATGATCGAGCGCTTCGTAAATCGACTTGTAGGCGTCGCGATGTTCGATGTACTTGCCGACAACGGCGATCGTGACTTCCTGCTCCGGGTTGCGAATCCGGCGGACAAGTTCTTCCCAGTCATCCATCTCGCAGGGACCAGCGGTGATCCCCAGTTTTTGTAGAATGAGCAGGTCCAGGCCGTGTTCAATCAATCCCAGCGGAACTTCGTAGATCGAAAATTCCTTGTCGCGCTCTTCGATGACGGCCCGCTTTTCGAGGTTGCAGAACAACGCGATTTTCTCGGCATTGTCGCGGCCCAATGGCCGTTCGGTGCGGACGATGAGCACATCCGGCTGGATACCGATCTGCCGCAATTGCTGCACGCTGTGCTGCGTCGGCTTGGTCTTCAGTTCCTTCGCGGCCTTCAGATACGGAACCAGTGTGAGGTGAATGAACAGGCAGTTTTCGCGGCCGATATCGAGCGGGATTTGCCGGATCGCTTCGAGAAACGGCAACCCTTCGATGTCGCCTACGGTACCTCCAAGTTCCGTGATGACGACATCGACATCCGGTCCGGCGAGTTTCAATACCGACGCTTTGATTTCATCGGTGATGTGCGGAACCACTTGCACGGTCCCGCCGAGATATTTCCCCTGGCGTTCCTTCTCAATCACCCGCAGGTAGATGCGACCGGACGTGAAATTGGAATCGCGGGACAGCGGGCTGTTGGTGAAGCGTTCGTAGTGTCCGAGATCGAGGTCGGTCTCGGCGCCATCGTCGAGAACGTACACTTCGCCGTGCTGATACGGGCTCATCGTCCCCGGATCGACGTTGATGTACGGGTCGAGTTTCTGCATGCGGACCCGCAACCCGCGGCGTTCCAGAATGCAGCCGATCGATGCCGACGTGAGCCCTTTGCCGAGAGAACTTACCACGCCGCCGGTTACAAAAATGTGTTTGGTCATGAAGGGGTCAGTGGTCCGTTGTCAGGGGTCGGTCGAGACGGGTCAGCCGTCGACGCATCCTCAGACAGTTGAGACCATGACGGTTCAGGCCGCGCGCCTGGAACCACTGACCACGGACAACTGACGACTGACGAACCGAGCATAATCATCCGGCGTGTCGATGCCAACGGAGGGCTGATCGACGACGCCGACGGCGATCCGGACGCCGGCTTCCAAGGCCCGCAGTTGCTCGAGTTTTTCCTGATTTTCCAGCCGCGACGGAGGTTGTTGCGTGATGTTCAGCAGAAAATTGCGGCGGTACGCATAAATTCCCAGATGCAGGTGCCACGGGCGTTCACCACTCGCCAGCACATCTGCAATGTCGCGGTCCCGCAGATGCGGAATTGGCGACCGGCTGAAATAGAGCGCCTGCCCATTGGCGCCGCAAACCACTTTCACGCAAGACGTTGCCAGCACCTGCTCGGCATGATCGATCGGTGTCGCGAGCGTGGCCATCGGTGCGGTCGGATCATCGATCAGCAATTGCACAACGTGGTCAATATGTGAGGGATTCAGTTCGGGTTCATCGCCCTGAATGTTGACGATGATGTCCGCGTCAGCCAACGACCGCCGGGCGACTTCGGCAATGCGATCGGTCCCGCTGGGATGATCACCGGTCATTTCCGCCCGGCCGCCGAATCCGCGGACCACACCGGCGATTTCGGGACTGTCGGTGGCGATGAGGACATCGGCCAGGGATTTTGCTTTCCGGGCCGATTCCCACACGTATTGAATGAGGGGCTGCCCCGTCTCCGCCAGCAACAATTTCCGCGGCAACCGGGTGGATTGCAGCCGTCCGGGGATGACACCGTAAACTTTCATGCCGACCTCCTTGTCGTGAGCGCAGATGGTCCTGCGGATGGACCAAGATGCCGGAAGAGGCGGTCTGCGTCAATGTCGGTTCGCGGTCGATGGAATCCTTGTGTGCCACGGCCGTGTCGGCCGTGCGTTGGTACAGAGCGTGATGCTCCACTTGCACGGCCGACACGGCCGTGGCACACCATCAGCGTACCGTCACAAAATCGTTGTGATTGAGCAGGGCCTGCACCAGTGACACGCGGGCTTGTTGGGCCGGATTGGGGCGATTTGTGGCTTTCGCGAGGACAGTCCATGATGCAAGGGCTTCCCGGCTGGCAGTGATTTCAGTCGCAACCGGGTCGACGGCCAGGATCGTTCGGAACGCACTCCGAATGAACTCTTCATCGTCGATGGCCGTGATGCGTGCGGCGATCTTCTCCGCGGCGGTCGCGGCCAGCGGGCTGTTTTCGAGGGCGAGGGCTTGTTGCGGCACGATACTTTCCGCCCGGCGGTAACATTCGAGCACATTCGCATCATCGAATGTCGACAGGAATTTCTGATGCTCGTTGTGGGAATGGACGTAGTACAAACTCCGGCGGCGGGATGCGTCGTCGTTGACAGGAACGGACGGTCCGCCTTGTGTGAGATCGAGTTCGCCGGACAGCGACAACAAACTGTCGCGCACGACTTGGGCTTCCATCCGCCGTGGGTTCGTTCGCCACACGAAACGATTTTCGGGGTCTTTCGCGATGGTTGTTTCTGGCACATCCGCATTCGACGACGACAGGCGGTACGTACGCGATGTCACAATCAACCGGTGAATGTACTTCATGCTCCAACCGTGTTCGATGAATTCCACGGCGAGCCAATCGAGCAGTTCAGGATGCGTCGGCGGCGTCCCTTTGCGGCCGAAGTCAAACACCGTCGGCACCAGCGGGCGACCGAAGTGCCGATTCCATAAATGATTCACCGCTACCCGCGCCGGCAGGGGATTCGCGGGGTCGGTGAGCCATTTCGCCAAAGCGGTGCGCCGTCCAGTGCTGGTGGCGGGAAACGGCTTTCGGCGTGATTCCTCATTCTCCAGATTGTTTTCGAGCGTCTTCAGCGATCCCACCAGGGGCGTGTATGTCTCCCCCGGTGTTTCCGCAGCTTTCTGAGCTGTTTCGAGAGCTGTCCTTGCCGCGGCAACTTTCTTCTCCGCATCAACTTTCTTGTCCGGAGCGGTTTTCAGCAGTTCCAGTTCTGTCTGGGAGATGGCTTCGTCAGCTTGCGCGACGGCTGCCGCCTTCTCAGCTTGGGCCGCCGCTTGCGAAAGTGGCGCAACGTCTCCGTTGGTGAGCCGCGCTCGATCTGCGGCAGCTTTGGCTTGAATCGCAGCCATCTGCGCGGTGACGGAAACGAGCTTCTTCTCGGCGATGGCGAAATCCAACCTCGCTTGATCGACAGGTAGCGGACCCTCTGACGGTTTGCCCGCGTGTTCGATGAGCTTCACCGAATTGGGCAGCGTTCGAAGTTCAAAGTGCTGGAAATCGGCCTGCGCATCGAACGTGATGATCTCCAACGCCCCGGCTTTCCGCGCAATGGGCAACCGGTAGGCAACTGCGTGTTGGCTATCGACGGAGATGTTCACCAGGGTGCCGCGGACACGCAAGATCATCTCATGCGGTTGGTTCAATTCGATCTTGCGCGATTGAGCGGAATTGGGCGGGTAGACATAGTCCGCACCGTTCTTGTAGGCGACCTGCGCCTTGGGGCCGGCCGCATAGGAACTCAAATACGCGAGGATTTCCTGTTCCTCGGCGGTCACATCGAACGTGATGCCAACCGATTTCCACATGTCGCCGCCGGTGGGTGTGTACTTCAGTGTGGCCTCGAAGTTTTCCGGCGGTGGCGTCTTGAGTCGCAACGCTGTGCGGGTGGCACCGACTTGCGATTGCCGCAATTTGCCGTCGACATACGTCCACTGCCCGATCCGCTGCTCCCACACGTCCGGTCGCGCGGCGGTGAAATCGTCTTTCACGATGGCAGCCCCGTTCTCTTCCACGGGTGACGCTGGTAATTTCGTCGCCGCGGCTTCGGATTCTGCGAGTTTCTTCTTCGCGGTAATGAGACCCGCTTCGGCTTCAATCCGGCGTTTTTCTGCGGCCTTGAGATGCGCCTCAGCAACAAACCCCCGCATGCCGGGTTGCGTGGCTTCCGGTGGCAATGTGACTGGTTCGATATGCAACGGTTTGAAGCCGAGAAACGCGGGGATCTTCGGTTCGATCACCCGGTTCTTGTCCGGATTACGGTCGTCACCGCGGATGTGCAGGAACGTCTGTGCGTCGAGATTGCAGTCGAACGCCCGCGGGATGCCGTCTTTCTCGAAGTCGATTTCTCCCGGCACGGCATCGGTCCGTACCTGATACGGCTCGAAGATCGCCCGCATCTGGTAATACTCGACTTGCGCAAACGGGTCATATTTGTGGTCGTGACACTTCGCACAATTGAACGTCAGTCCAAGGAATGACTTCGCGGTGTGTTCGACGGTTTCGTCCAGCCAACTGGTGCGATTGAACTTGAAATACTGCCGGGCGAGAAAGCCACTGGCCCGTAGTTTGTCGAGATCGTTCGGATACAACTCGTCCGCAGCAAGCATTTCGCGCACCATCTGGTCGTAACCCTTGTCGGCATTCAACGATTCGATGATCCAGTCGCGCCAGTGCCAGATGTGCTTCTGCGAATTGCGGACTTCGGCCCCGAGGCCCCACCAGTCGCTGTACCGCCAGATGTCCATCCAGTGTCGGCCCCAGCGCTCGCCGTATTGGGGACTGTCGAGCAACCGCGTGACGACTTTGTCGTAGGCTTCCGGCGAATCATCGGCGAGGAAGGCTTCGCGCTCGGCGAGTGTCGGCGGCAAGCCGATCAGATCGAGCGACACCCGCCGCAGCCAGACGGCTTTGTCGGCGGTCCGTTGCGGGGTGAGTCCCATCTCGTGATGCTTCGCAGCGATGAATGCATCAAGCGGATTCTGTGACCACGCCTGATCGCTGACGATAGGAACGGTTGGTCGCACCGGAGTTTTGAACGCCCAATGTTCGCGCGGATCACGCTCGGGTTGTTCATCCGCTGGCGTTTTCGCGCCACTGGCGATCCATGTCCGAATGGCCGCGATTTCCGCGGGTTTGAGCGGTTCCCCCTCCGGCGGCATCCGTTCGGATTCTTCCGTCGCCGCCACCCGTTTTAACAACTGACTCGCAGTGGTGTCACTCGCCACAATCGCGGGGCCGCTGTCCCCCCCTTTGATCGCGAGCGCCGCGGTATCGAGCCGCAATCCACCTTCCTGTTTCAGTACGCCGTGACAGGCGTAACAGCGCTCCCGCAGGATGGGTTTGATCTGCTTGGAATAATCGACAGCGTCATCCGCAACGGCCGCTGTCGTCAGCAGCGAGAAATAAACGGCCAGCCGAATCGACATCATCCACAACTCCCCACTGGAACGTATCAACCATTGGCTATGATAGCGTCGCCGCGTGCCGAATACCGCCGTCTTAGCTCCCGGTCAATGACCGGGAGAAATCGGGCTGCGGTCGTTTCCTGAATGACCACTGGTCGCGTTGCGGACGCATCCATCTCGCCGCCATTGACGGGGGGGCCAAGACGAACCTCATTTACAATGGTGAACAATCTCCTCCCGCGGCATAATGCATCAACAACCGTTGTCGTGACATTTGGACCGAAGGGATTCTTGCATGCTGAACTGGATTGGGTCGTGCTCCGCTGCCGTCGTTCTCATGGCGACCACCGCGATTTCCGCGGGAGAAATCGTCTTTGAAAAGGATGTCGAATACTCCAATCCCGACGGCCAGCATCTGCAGTTGAACATCGCCCGGCCGAAAGACGGCGATGGGTTGCGGCCCGCGGTCCTTTGCATTCATGGTGGCGGCTTCCGGGCCGGTAAGCGCGAACGCTGGGACGGCCTCTGCCAGAAACTCGCCGCGGATGGCTATGTTGCCGCGACGGTCACCTATCGGCTCGCTCCGAAATACCAGTTCCCCGCAGCAATCTACGATGTCAAAGCTGCCGTGCGCTGGCTGCGGACAAAAGCCCCTATTTATCAGATTGATCCGGAGCGCATCGGTGTTGTCGGTGATTCGGCAGGCGGACATCTCGCCCAGTTTCTCGGCGTGACGGGTGACCTGCCAGACTTCGAGGGCATCGAAGAACTCGGCGATTTGCCGGACAATCTGGAATCAACCGCCGTCACCTGCGTCGTGAATTACTACGGTCCCAGCGATTTCACCAAGTCGTACGGCAAGAGTGTCGACGCCGCCGAAGTGCTGCCTCTGTGGCTGGGTGGCGATGTCACCAAAGAACGCCGCAAGCACATTCTCGCCAGTCCGCTGTACTGGGTGACGCCGAACGCCGCCCCGACGTTGCTCATTCACGGTACCGAAGACAAATACGTGGCCTTCGAGCAGGCGGAGTGGATTTACGACCGGATGAAAGCTGCGGAAGTTGACGTGGAGATGCTGAAACTCGAAGGGGCCGGCCACGGTTTCAAAGGAGCCGACGCGGAGAAAGCCGAAGCCGCGATGCTGGCGTACTTCAAGAAGCATCTTCAGGTTGAATGAAGCCCAGGGAATGCGTTCCCTGGGATGCTGACGGAGAACAATCATGCCACACCATTCCCTGTTCACGCGCCGACAATTGCTGCAGTTTTCGGGAACCGGGGCGCTGGGGTTGCATCTCGGGGGATTGTGGCGGGCAGCGGACGCGAAGCCCGCTGAAACGAAACCGTCCGCGAAGATCAAGGCGTGTATTCTCGTCTTCTACTACGGCGGACCGAGTCAACTCGAAACGTACGACCTGAAGCCGTTCGCGCCGGCGGAAGTCCGTGGGGAGTTTCAACCCATCGCGACCTCCGCACCGGGAGTTTACATCTCCGAACACCTGCCGCGGATGGCGAAGTGGATGCACAAGGCGGCGATCATCCGCAGCGTCACCCATCAGGCGCGGTTACACGATTCCGCATCCATTCATGCTTTGACGGGGCGACCGCTGGCTGGGCCGGATCGGGAATTGTTCGAGCCGACGCCGCAATTTTATCCGAGTTACGGCAGCGTCATCGCGCACAGTCAACGAGATCCGCAACGCGATGTCCCGTTTGCCGCATTGCCGTTTCCCTTCCGCAATGTGCATGAAGTCCCCGCTCAAGGCGGCGGGTTTCTCGGTACCGCGTACGATCCGTTGTGGATTGATGTCAAACCGGATGAGAAACGGTACGCCGCCGAGTTGTTGCAACGAGCTCAGGCGTTGACCGACCAACGGCTCCGCGATCGACGACGACTGCTCGGTGGACTGGACCAAATCGCTTCGACGGAAATCCTCGCACGGCCATACTACGAGCGGGCCTATCGTCTGTTGGAATCGGACGCCATTCGCAAAGCCGCGGAGATTGGCGAGGAACCGGTGGAAGTCCGCGAGCGGTACGGTTTCGATTCGATTCCCGCAACGACCGGTTCGGGTGGGGGTGGTGGCAACGGAGCCGAGTTAGCCTACGCCCGGCAGATGCGTGGTCAGAATCTTTTACTGGCGCGGCGACTCGTCGAAGCCGGTGTCCCGTTCGTCAATGTGAACGATTGTCGGCAACAGGGACAGAACTGGGACGCGCACTTCGTCTGCATGGATCAGCACAAAAAATGGTTGCTCCCACAAGCGGATCGCGGCCTTTCGGCGCTCGTGGAAGATCTGGAAAACCGCGGACTGCTCGATTCCACGCTCATCATCGCGATGGGCGAATTCGGTCGGACGCCGCGGATCAACGGCGAGGCGGGCCGCGATCACTGGCCCGATTGTTACTCGGCCCTCCTCATCGGCGGCGGTGTCACCGGTGGTGCGATCTATGGCGCGAGTGACCGCCTGGCCGCATATCCCGAAGTCGATCCGGTCACGCCGGGTGATATTGCCGCGACCATTTACTGGCTGTTCGGCATCGACCCCGCGTCGGAAATACATGATCAAACCGGTCGCCCGCATCGCCTGGCTTCCGGTGAACCATTGATGCGGCTCTTTGGTGCGTGAGGTTTGCTCGATCAAATCGCTCCGCTCTAGCCGGTCTGTACAAAGCGCGATAGAGTGTGCTTTTAACGGGACAGGCGATCCATCTGCGATATGAACGCGGAAGCCGTTGCCGTGGCGGGCGGTCGTACCGAGGAAGGATGCAACCATGGCAGGGCAAAACACAGATCGACGAGCGGGCTGGCTGTTGGCGGGACTGGTGGGCGGCGTGGTTTTGTCTTACCTGTGGCCCGCGGAAGAGGCGAAGGCCGTCGCCACCGACCGCGAGGAACGGTTCGCGATTGCGACGACCGACACGGGTCTCGGCGCACCGGAATCGGTGTTCGTGCTCGACTTTCTGACCGGCCGATTGGTCGGGGCGACGTTGAATCAGCAAACGGCCCAGTTCACCAATTTTTATGCGCGGAATATCGCTGCCGATTTTCAGGCCGATGCCGCCGCCAAGCCGAAGTTCGTAATGATTCCCGGTCGTGCGGATTTGAACAGTCGCGCCGGTGCGACGACATCTGCAGGGGTGCTTTACGTCGGCGAACTGACGACCGGTAAGGTGATTGCCTATCGATTCCCCTTCCGCCAGTCACGCACAGCGCTGCCCGTTCAACCGCTGGAAGCGTTCGCCTTCTTCCCGTTCCGCGAAGCGGTGCAGGAATAGGTTAGTTCGAGGATGGGACGCGCTGTGCGAGAACGCAGCGCGTTTTCCCCGCAATGCGCAGATAGAAGATCACTCCAGGCGTCTTGCCTTCCAGCGGCAACTTCTTGCGCACTGATTCCGCGGCAATGGGAACATGCCGGCATTTAATTTCCACCGCGCCCCATTCGCGCCGACGCACGGCGTGTCGGATCTCGCGGTCGTTGTTCGGCAGTTCTTCCAGCACGGAAAACGTCTGCACGAACGGTGACGCGAGGGGGTGGTCGCCCGTGAGATATTCTTCCGCCGGGTCGAGCCGTCGCAAGTTCAACCTCTCGGCGAGCAGATCGACCAATCCCGCGCGAACCACGGCCGGGTCGGGATCGAATACATACGCGCCGAGGCCGGATTGTTCCGCGACGGCATCGAGCGGGTGACCGGTAATCGTTTCGCCGCTCGGCAACACCGTTGCCCGGAATGGTGTGGTTCCCATCAAACTGCCAAACCACAGCGTGGCTTCCTTGCATTCGCCATGCAGACTGATGAGTTCCGTCTCAACAGGACCGAACTTGCCGCCAAAGTTGCTCGCCGGGCCGACTTTAATCGCTCCGCCATCGACGCGCGACATCAGCACGAGCAGGAAGTCGAGACTGGGAACATAGTCTTCCACCCGCGACATCCGTCCGGAAGAAAACGGGCGGCGATCCGGATCAATGTGCACCAGCCCGCGGACATCGCCCGGCAGCGTGTGCACATCGGCATAACGGACCTGCAACCTTTCCGCCACACCGTAGAGTTCCCCGTTCCACAATGTGCGTAAGCACATGGCGGGGGACGAATCGACCGCGGTAACATCGGTTTGCGCAGCGATCGCGACGGCGTCGCCACCCATTCCGCAGCATAAATCCCACGTCGTCGCGTTAAATCGCTTTGCTTTGTGCTGGGCGACTAACTCGGCTGTCGACTGTTCGATGCTGACACGATCAGCCCAGATTTCCGTGGCCTTGGAGAACTTGGCTGCCGCCCGTTGGCGAGCTTCAAATAACCGCAACCCCGCCCGCACGAGATCGTCGGGATAGCGTTCGCGCAGCCACTTCTGTTGCGGCATTCCGGTTAACGGTGAAGTCGCAACGTCGACCAGCAACTGTGGTGTCACGCGCAGTTGGGCCATCCACCGGCACTCTTCGTCCGTTGCCCATTCCGGCAGCGGATACGCAATCTCAGTCATTCACCAGCCCGTAGCGCCAGCAAGGGCGTCTCATCAAAAGAGGGGATTGGCATTCCATCAAATGGCATTGATTCTCGCGAACAGTTGTCTGTGAGCCGTGTCACAACGTAATATCTGGAGACGAATTTCGTCCTCAAACCGACTTGGAAGCGTCATGCATTTTGAAACCCGTTGCGTCCACACGGGCGTCGACAAGGATGGCACGTACCTCAGCGCGACGACGCCGATTTACCCCACGTCCACCTTCCGCTGGGACGACCTGAAGACCAATCGCGGCTTCGACTATACCCGCAGCGGCAATCCGACGCGCCGGGCTCTCGAAGAAAACCTCGCGGAACTCGAAGGCGGCATCGATTGCCGGGCGACCTGTACAGGCATGTCCGCCATTACCGCGACGATGCACATGTTCCAGCCGGGCGACCACATTATCGCCGGGCACGACATCTACGGCGGCACCTACCGCCTGTTCGACAGCCTCTTCCGCGGGATGGGGATCGAATTCTCCTTCGTGAAAATGGGCGACCCGGAAAACATCCGTAAGGCCGCCAAGCCGAACACGAAGTGCGTGTGGATCGAAACGCCGAGTAATCCGCTGCTGAACATCGTGGACATCGCTGCGGTGTGCAATGTTGCACAAGAGATTGGGGCGATTACCATCGCCGACAACACGTTCCTGTCACCCTACCTGCAACGGCCGTTCGAGTTCGGTGTCGATGTGATCGTCCATTCGACGACGAAGTACCTCAACGGCCACTCGGATGTCGTCGGCGGCTGTGTCATCACTCGCAAGAAAGAACATGCCGAGCGGATCGGCTATGTCGTCAATGCGCTCGGTCTGGCGTGCTCGCCGTTCGATGCCTGGCTGGTCCTTCGAGGGGTGAAGACCCTTGGCCCGCGGATGGAAGCCCATCAGCGCGGAGCACAGGCGCTGGCGGAATTCCTCGCCGGTCACTCCGCGGTGCAGAAAGTCTACTATCCCGGGTTGAAGACGCATCCGCAGCACGCGCTCGCCAAGACGCAACAGCGTGGCTTCGGAGCGATGCTCAGCTTCGATCTGGAAGGCGGGCGGCCGAAAGTCGAAAGCGTGCTCGCCAAGCTGAAACTGTTCCAGTTGGCCGAATCGCTCGGCGGTGTCGAATCGCTGATCGAGTATCCGGACACGATGAGTCACGCATCCATGACCGAACCGGCGCGGCGCGAAGCGGGCATCACCGATAAGACGCTTCGTGTGTCCGTAGGCATCGAACATGCTGAGGATCTGATCGCGGACTTCGCCCAAGCGCTGAGTTAGCGCAGGGTGGATACGATCGGCTTAAAACGCTCACCTACTCCGCTGGCGGTTTCGCGCCCAGCGCCGATCGCTTCCCCGTGACGATGATGACACTGCCAAGCGCGCTTCTCGCGGCGCAAAACCGCAAAGCGTCGTCGGTGACCATCCGCTACCGACGGACGATCACCGATGACAGACCGATTACCGATTGAACAAAAACGCGGGGCTGTTGATCAGCGCCCACATCAAGTCCTGGCCCCCTTCGGACAGGTTTGCGGTCTTCGCCAGATACGCCGTTGCACTGGCCATTTCGCCTTCGGTTGGCGACCGGTTCAGCACCGACATGTAAATCTCTTCGACTGCTTCCTGAGGCGTCGCATTCTTCGCAACGAGCTTCGCGATGCGGCCGTGTGGATGGGCGATGGCATCCGAAATCGTTGGGCCGTTGATCATTGTTAACGTCTGCGCAAGGCTGACTTCCGACGAGCGTTCGCATTCGCAGGGGCTTTCCCGCGGAGCCCGGCCGAACATGTCGAGGAATGGCACGTTGACCGCACTGTCCGGCAGTTGCGACGCTCGGAAGCCCGCCGGGGCACCGGGGACGCTGTTGGGGGCGCCGGTCGCGACCATGATGGCATCGTACAACGCTTCCGCCTGCAATCGTCGCGGGGTCGCATGCGAGTAGTTCGTGTCGTCATCGCGGTTCCATTCATTCGGCACGAATGTCCGTTGATAGGTGTGCGACGAAACAATCGTCCGCAGCAGGTGTTTCAGATCGAACTTGCTGGCCACGAAATCGGCGGTAAGGGCATCGAGCAATTCCAGGTTCGACGCCGGGTTGCTGAGCCGGATGTCATCGACCGGGTCGATGATCCCTCGACCCATAACGTAACTCCAGTAGCGGTTCGTCAGGCTCTTGGCGAAGTAGGGGTTGTCTTTCGCTGTCAACCACTGCGCGAGTTGCAGCCGTGGGACATCCTGCTTTTGCACTTCAAAACCGGCGAACAGGAATGGGAACTTGGCGGGAGCCGGTTGGCCGGTGCCGCCGTGCATCACGGTTTGTGGCGTACGGAGATCGTAGATCACTTCCGTTTCATTGGGGCCGGGCTTGCGACCGACGCCGCCGAAGTAGGACGAGAGTTCAAAGTATTGCGTCTGCGTCCATTTCTCGAACGGATGGTCATGACACTGGGCACAGACGAACCGCGTGCCGAGGAACACCTGCGTCATGTTTTCCATCGCCTCGCGCGGCTCGCGGGCAATGCGGTAGTAATTAGCAGGCGGATTTTCGAGTGAATCGCCGGACGCGGTCATCAGGTCGAAGACGATTTCGTTGTACGGCCGGTTGGCGGCGAGCGCTTCACGGATCCAGTTGCGGAAGGCCCACACACCGGGTTCCTTGATGAACTTGCGGTTGGACAATAGCAGGTCGCTCCACTTCAGCGTCCAGTGGTCGACATACGCCGGAGTGTCGAGCAGTTCGTTGATCTTGGCTTCGCGCTTCACCTTCGATTCCCGCGCGTCGGCGAGAAACGCCCGGGTTTCCTCCGCGGTCGCCGGGAGACCGATCAGGTCCAGCGACACGCGCCGCAGGAATTCGGCATCGGTGCACAGCGGTGCGGCGAGATTCTTCATCCGCTGCAACTTCTTGTTCACATGGGTGTCGATGAAGTTGAATTCGGGCGAATCCTGCCAGGCAAAGCCATCGCGATTGCCGAGCACCGTCACCATCGTGTTGGCATACGACCCTTCGTAACGGACGAGAATGGCGGCTTCACCACGACGAACGGCCTTCACTTGCCCCGAGGTGCTGACGAGCGCGACTTCAAAGTTGCTCGTCTCGAAGATCGCATCGCGGGAGACATCGCGGCTGCTGCCATCGGGGTAGTGGGCGATGACCTGCACCTGCTGTTTCTCGCCGGTCTTGCCGAGCATCGGGTTCGCGGGGACCACTTCCAAGCGATTCGGCCGTGCGGTTTCGGAATACTGACATCCTTCCGCAATCCACTGAGCGATGATCTTGTACGCCCGTGATTCCTCATCGAACAGGAAGCCCCCTTCGTGCGGTACCCCTTGCGTCGGCTTCAACAGCATCAGGCTGTCGGACGGCATCGTCCGGTTGAACCGCCGACCGGACACGTCATCGACGAGAGCCCGGTAATCGTAGAGCGGATCGTACCCCCGCAGTGACAGCTTGAACCCCTTGCGGCCGGCTTGGGCTCCGTGACACGTTCCCTGATTGCAGCCCGTCTTGCTGATGAACGGCAGGAAATCGCGGGAGAAATCGACTGCCTTCGGGGAAACATCTTTCACTTCCACCGGCACGCGGCACGATTGCCCCGCCACTTGCACCACGACTTCCGTCGCCCCGGCGCTGACCGGCACGACAAAGCCATCCTTGTCGATCGCGACTTGTGGTCCGGCGGCTTCCCGTTTCGCCTCTGCGGTCAGATCGTACGCCTTGCCGGCGGCATCAAAGCCGGTGACGAGCAACCCGCGTCCGTCCCGCAAATCGGAAAGGACCAATCGCTCCGGTGTGGTCGTCAGTTTGACAATTGCAGGCTGTTCATCCGCTGCGGCGATTGTCCCGCTGAGAGCAAACAGTGTGGCGAGAGTCACGTTCTGAAGGTTGCATATCATCAATTATGGTTTCCCTGAAAGGGTTCAATCTCGTCTTCCAATCAGCCACCCAGGGATTGCAATCCCTGGGCTTCCATGATCATTTTCCTGCGACCGCCGGGGTGAGCGGCACCGGTAAAAACTCTTTCACGAGCTGCCCCGTCGCGACATCAAACAACCGTACGTTGCCGTCGAGACCACCCGTCGCGACTTGTTTGCCATCTGGACGGAACGCCACGGCGAAGACACCGGCTTTGTGCCCCGCGAGCTCGTGCAACATCGCGCCGTCGTCGGTCTTGTAGATGCGCGCCGAACCTGTCGTTGCGTCGCTGGCTCCCACGACGAACTGCGAACCGTCGGCGTTGAACTGCACGCTGTAAATGCGGCCATTCATCTTAGGATAGGCCCGAATCTTGTTGAAATCGTCGCCAATCTGCCGGGCTTGCGTGCGGAAAATCTTGTAGAGCTTTGGCTCGCCGTCCGCCCCGCCGATGAGAACTTGCTCCTCTTTGGGATGGCGTTGCACGGACATGATGCCCCCCTTCAACGCGCCGGGGGTGATGCTGGAAATGTTATCGATAAACTGGGCGGTTTTGATTTCGGTGAGCTTCATCGACATATCGCGGCTGACGGAAATCAGGTGGTCGTTTTTCAGCGAAAATGTCGTGGCGAAGACGAGATCGGAATGAGCATCCATCGACATGATCACTTTGCCGTCGGTGACGTTCAGCACGCGGGCTTTGTTGTCGAAACTGCCGAACGCGAGTTGCGAACTGTCGTCGCTGAAACTGGCACCGAAGAGCGTGTCGAACGAAATCGCGACCGATTGCTTCAACTTCTTGTCGGCGACATCCCACAATTGGACTTCCCCGAACAACGCCGGAGCGCCGCCGAGGACCGCGAGCGATTTGCCGTCGGGCGAGAATCGGACCGAGGTGATCTTGGACGAACGACCCACCAACCGGGCGACCAGACTGCCGCCATCCGCTTGATGTAACAACGTTTCGTGATAGCCGCTGACCGCAAGGAGTTGGCTGTCGGGAGAATACGACAGCGCGGTAATCACCGGCGGCGTGGAATAGACCGGCGGGTGATCCGCACTCACGGTGTCCCGCGCGGCGGCAGGCGTGTCGTCCTTTGCCCCTTCCTGAATCCATCGACGCAGCAGGGCAACCTGCTCGGCTTTGAGTGGGTCGGCTCCGCGGGGCATCTCGGGTTTATCACCAGAGACGTATTGAATCAGCAGGCTGTTATCCGGCTGACCGGCGACGAATCCAGTGCCGTTTTCGCCACCCTTTTGGAAGGCCGCAAAGTCGGTAAGGATCAGATTGCCGCCCGCTTTCGCCGGTTGATGGCACCCCGAGCACTGCCGCTGAATGAGCGGACGCACCTGGCGGTAATAACTCACCGGCGCGGGGGCTTCCTCCGCCGAACGGATTGAGGACGTGAGTCCCATCAACACCGAAAACACGAGCGCAAGGTGCCGCATAGAATACGACTCAAAACGAGGTGCGAGATCACGGTGACACAAATGACGGCAACATATCGACGATTCTCGATAGATTACCGCGCCGAACGGTCAGCCGTAAAGTCCCCGGTTGTGAAAACGCCTTGGCTGCTGTGTATCACACCGGTCGTGTGCCACGGCCGTGCGAATTGTAGGAAGTGCGCCTATTTTGCACGGCTCACAGAGCCGTGGCACACAAGCGGCTAACGTTTATTACAGAATTGCGAGTGGGTTCCGGCGTTCTTCAAGTGTGCCGCGAGTGACGCCGACGCGGTTGGACGCTTCAAGGGCCTGCCACACGGCTTCACCGGTCAACTTGCCGTCGAGCAAATCGCCATAGAGAGCAATCGTGCGGGTGGCTTGGGTCGCGGTTTCATCGAGCAGTTCGACGCGGAAATCGCGGACGCCCCGTTCGAGCAATATGGGGACAATCTCCGCGGCACTTTGCGACCGCGAATTGTAGAGGGTGTTCCGGCAACCCACATCGGCTTTGAGCGGATGCTCGGCTCCTACCCGGTCGCGGAGTTTGACGAGATGATCGTCGCACGGCCGGCCGCAGTTCGTTTTGTTCGTGCCGGGTGACAGCACCGCACAGAAGACGCAATGCTCCATGTGGAACATCGGCATGTGCTGGTGGATCACTGTCTCGATCCAGGTTGCGGGAGTGTGACCGACGAGGTCGAGCAACTGATCGCGATTCAAATCGTACGACGCCGTCAACCGCCGGGCACCGAACTGCATCAGCCAGTCGGCGGTCAATTCGTTCGTGACGTTCATCGAGTAATCGAGCACGAACGGAATGTTGTTGTCCTGACAGAACCGCATTCCCGCGAGATTTCGCACAAGAATTCCATCCGGCGACCAGCGTTTCAGGACGACGAAGATGCCGGTTTCCTCGGGCTTCTGGATGCGCGGCGGGGCGAGCCAGATCGTTTTACCGGCGGCATGGGCAATCTCGATCGCGCTGGAATACTCCCGCAAGTCCTGAAAGTCGGCATACAGTGACGCCACCGAGGTCGCTGCCGCCGCACGGATTTGTTCGAGTGTGCGACAGAGGACATGCAGCCGCGCCGCTGTGGTTTCTGCTGAGATTGTTCGCGCTGTGTTCAAACTACTACGAAGGTGCGACAGGACATCACTGTCAGAGAGCGAACGCGCCGGCGGTTGCCCGCAGGTTTCGGTCAGGTCACGAATCAATTCCTGCCGCACGCGCGAGAGCACACTCAGCGGCACGATGGGGCTGCCGACGATTTCACAGCGCACGTCTCGCAAGCGAAAGACCGTGTGGCCCAAGCGCCCGAGTTGCTCGCGGAAGAACTCTTCGGACGCCGGCCGGGTCCGCGCAACTTGCAGCGGTTCCTCGCTGAAGACGGTGAGCGTCGCGCCGGTTTCAGTCTGTGCAACAATCCGCAGCGGTTCGCCGACAGACGCAAATACTTCGAAGTTGACGTTCTGTTTGCGGACGGGATCGGCGGACGAAAACGATTGCCGCAGCCGCGCAGTCAATTCCGGATCGTCGGTTTTCCACACTTTCTGACCGGGGACGACGCGCGAGAAATCGATGTGTCCCGGCTGAAATTCAAGGTCGACATGGCCTGTTGAAACGGTTTCTTCCAAGCGATCCTGATCGCGATAAACGCCGAAGACGCGGCCGCCCTGTTCATCTCCGGCGACGGTGCGGTCGCCGTCGAAGACGATGCCATCACCGCGTTTAATCGGGGCGGCGAGTTTCACTTCGACGCAATCGGTGAGCACCGTGACGACTTCACCCAGAAACACGCCGCGTTTGGCGGAACTGAGCGCCGGCACCAATCGCTTGTGGTCGCATCCCTCCAGCCAGCCGGGAGCCAAGCCGCGTGAGAACGACAATTCCATCTCGCGCTGGGCATCAGCATCGAGACGGACCGGCTGCTGCTCCATCGCGGCATCAATTGCCGTACGGTAATGCCGGGTAATGTTGGCGACGTACTCCGGCGTCTTCAACCGGCCTTCGATTTTGAACGAGTTGACCCCGGCAGCAATGAGGTCGGGCGTGAGTTCATACGCGGCCAAGTCCTGTGGACTAAGTAGGTATTTCATTGCGCCGAGATCGACATCTTTGCCGTCGCAAATCAGTTCGTACGGCAACCGGCACGCCTGGGCACATTGACCGCGATTGGCACTGCGACCGCCGAGCGATTCACTAGTCAGACACTGTCCGGAGTACGCGACGCACAACGCTCCGTGAACGAAGACCTCGATTTCGAGGTCCGTCTGCTGACGAATCATGCGGATTTCGTCCAATGACATTTCGCGGGCCAGCACCACGCGCTCGATGCCGAGTTCCGCGGCGACGTTGATGCACTCGGCGCTCGTGAGCGTCATTTGTGTCGACGCATGCAACGGCAGGTCTGGCGACAACGCCCGGATCAGTCGCGCGACGCCAATATCCTGCACGAGTACGGCATCGACACCCAACTTCGTGATGGCCCGCACGGCGGCAATCACATCTGGCAACTCGTTGGTGAAGGCCAACGTGTTCAGCGTCACGAAGCCTTTCACACCCCGTTGATGCAGGTACTTCATCGCCTCGGCGGTTTCATCGAGGGACAAATTCGCTGCCCGGGCGCGGGCATTGAAGCCAACATCCAAGCCGAAGTAGACCGCATCCGCCCCGTTTTCGACGGCGGCGGGAAGGCACGCCATGCTCCCCACCGGCGCGAGCAGCTCCGGTCGTTGGAGCGGCAGCGGAGACAAAGTGAGAACAGCGTCAGCGATAGCGGTCGACAAATCACGGCCTCAAAAGACAAAGAGACGAATAGTATACGCAGTCCGCAGCGGAATTCGGTCTCAATCGGTACGGTCGGGGACGAATAACGTCAATGCTCGCGGAAGGAGGCTGATTTCCACGGGTGTTGTGCCCGCCGGATCGCCATCCAGATGCACGGGAATGGGTTCATCGCAGGTGATTGTCGCCCCCGACAGTTGGAGACAGACCACCGCGCGACGGCGTTCGACCGTTCCCCACCACGCGGCCCAGAGATCGAGCAGTCGATTCCACAGCGTGCCGCGTTGGAACAGCCGGAAATCCAGCAAACCATCATCCCCCACTGCGGTTTTAGCCCAGCGTAGTCCAACAGCATAGGTCGGTAAGTTCGACAAGAGGATATGCGTTGCGCGGTGGGTGTTTCCCACGGGATCGTGGAGTGTCAACGTCGGCCAATCACGACGGCAAAGGCAGCGCCAGATCGGTCCGAGATAGTGCAGTTTCGTAATATGACCGCGACGGGCGGAGTGGACATCGTGAATGATGGACGCATCAAGTCCGATGCCCGCACAGATGACGAACCGCTTGCTTCCTGCACAACCGACATCCAGGACACGCGTGTGACCGGCATGGATGATGGCCGCGAGTCGGCGGCCCGAGCGCGGGAGACGAAAGAATTTGGCGAGCAGGTTCTCGGTTCCGAGCGGTAACACGGTGAGTGGGACGCCGGGATAACGAGTGAGGAGGTCGCATACGGTGCCGTCGCCGCCAGCAGCGATGAGACAGTGCAACCGCAGTCGATGAGCAGGATCGGACATCCACGCGGCCAAGCGGTCGCGGTTGCGAAACATCCGGGGTTGATAGCCGTGCGACTTCAGTTCACGGACGAGTTCAAGCAGTTCCCACCGGCGCGTGCGAGCCCCGGCTTTGGGATTCCGTTGGATCACGACGTAGCGCAAAGTGGGCCGTGCGGAACTCAACCCCGTCCACCTTCACAGCAGGTTTGACAGATCGTATGGCAGCGCTCGCAGACCCACTTCTGACGGATCGCGATCAGATGTCCGCCGCAAACCGGGCACACGGGGAGATCCTCCAGCGATTCCACAGACGGTGGGGTCGTCGTCGATGGCGGTGGTGGCTGAGGTTCTTCCATGGAATGTTGCCTGGTTCCTGTGTACCACTGGTTCTGCCAGTGCTGTTTTTTCAGGAGGAAGACACTGGCAGAGCCAGTGGCACACGAAATCACTCGATGGGCTTTCAACCTAAAGTTCGCAGGATGGTGACTCCGCGTTGAACGTAGATGACGCCACTCCAGAGGGTCACGAGCACCATTCCCCAGAGAGAAAGATCTCGCAGCAACACAATCGACATCGGGCCGATCATCCACGTGCGAATCGCGTCATCCATGGTCAATAGGGCGATGGTTGCCGCCACGCATTGCAGGAACATCTTCAGCTTGCCCACCGCCGACGCAGAAAAATCCGCCCCGCGCTGTTCGAGGAAACCTCGCAGGCTGGTGACGAGCATCTCGCGTCCCAGGACCGCAATCACCATCCACGCCGTGACGCCCGATTCCCGATACGGCAACAGGAAGATGAACACGCCGGACGTGATGAACTTGTCCACAAACGGGTCCATGATGCGGCCCAGTTGCGTGATTAATTGGTACTTGCGGGCGATGTAGCCATCGAGGATGTCCGTCAGCACCGCGAAGACAAACAGCCCCGCGGACCACACCCAACCCACGCCGGCGGACATCATGCCGAACAACACAAACGACAGCGCCAGCCGCGCGAACGTAATGATGTTCGGCAGATTCAGGTTGCGCTCGGGAACGGATGTCATCGTGGGAGAAGTCATCATTCTTTGCTTGCGATTAGCGGGCGAAAAAGTCTGCGATCAATTTCAAATTGATGCAGATTCGACCTATTCCAGCCAATCTTCAAATCGTAATCCGGGAATCAGAGCGAAGTGTTTTACATTGTGCGTGACCAATGTCAGATCATTTTGAATTGCTACCGCCGCAATCATCATGTCGACAACATCAACTACCAAACCCTTCGCTAACATTTCAGACCGCAGGCGACCGAATGTTCGGGCACATGCACGATCAAAATCGATGATTTTCACATCGACCAGCATGTCGTTATCGATGGCTTTCAATAACTGTTCCGACCGACCTCGTTTCATTGCCCAGACATAGAGTTCCGCCAGTGAGATCGAAGCGATGCACAGCCCGCCGTTATGCTGAAAGAAACGATGTGTCAACCGAGCCGGGCGTCTTAACCATGCTGAGCAGATATTCGTATCGAGCAGGTAGCTCATTCGTTATCTTCCAGATCGAGGTCGCGATTTCGACCCCCTTGACGCGATCGGGCAATTTCCTCCAGGATGCGGTCGTCTTCTTCAGTCCACCACTCGTTGAGAATTCCTGCGCATCGACTTAACCCGTCTCCCCATTTGGTTAAGGATGCGGGTGTGGGTTGAAGCACAACTTGGACGCGCACGCCATCCGGAAGCTCCAAGGGCTCTGTCAATTCGATGGATTGACCATGCACGATTCCTTCGTATGTCTTCATCGTAATTCCTTCGATCTATCCCATCCGCACAATGGGTAATCCCGCTTCCAGTTGCGGGGCGCGGCCGCTTTCGTCCGCACCGGTGGCTTGGCCGACGAAATCGTAGTCGCGGCGTTCGAGCAGTTCGACGGGGACCATTTGTCCGGGGGCGAGATTCTCGCCGGTAACGTAGACTTCGCCATCAATTTCTGGAGCATCGCAGTACGCGCGGCCGGTCCACACGCCGTCTTCTACGGGGGCATCGATCAGCACATCGAGTTCGTAGCCGAGCAGTGAGTCGCCGAACTGGAAGGCGATATCCTGTTGCAACGCCATCAGCTCATCACGCCGGGCTTCTTTGACGGATTCGGGAAGATGGTCGGTCAATTTCACGGCGGGTGTGCCCGGTTCGACGGAGTACGTGAAGACGCCCATTCGCTGGAATTGCGTCTCTTTCACGAACTGCCGCATCGTCTCGAACTGAGCGTCAGTTTCGCCGGGAAAACCAGTGATGAACGTGGTTCGCAGCACGAGATTCGGAATCCGTTCACGGAGCTTGTGAATAAGCGTTTCCGTCTGGGCCCGGTTCACACGACGTTGCATCCGTCGCAGCAGCGTGTCGTCGATGTGCTGCAACGGCATGTCGAGGTATGGAAGAATTTTCGGCGACTGTGCGATCGTCTCAATCAATTCGTCGGTGAAGTTGATCGGGTAGAGATAGAGCAGGCGAATCCAATCGATCCCCTCGACCTTTTCGAGCTCCTTCAGCAACTCGGCGAGACGCAGGCGGCCGTAAAGATCGAGGCCGTAGTATGTCGTGTCCTGCGCGACGAGATTCAGCTCGCGGACGCCATCACTTGCCAGTTCGCGAGCTTCTTCCAGCACCATTTCGATCGGTTTGGTGACGTGCTTGCCGCGCATCTTCGGGATTGAGCAGAACGTACAGGTGCGGTCGCAGCCCTCGGAGATTTTCAGATAGGCATAGTGCCGCGGCGTGATGCGGAGGCGCGCGCGATCGTCCATCGCTTTAATCGGCGCGGGACGGAACAGCTCGCGCTGCTCGCGGGCGCCCCCAACGAGGTGATCCGCGACCCGGTTGATTTCATCGCGACCGAAGACCCCGACGATGTGGTCAATTTCGGGAAGTTCGTCCACCAGCGCCGGACCGATCCGTTGGGGCAAACACCCGGCGACGATCACGCCCTTGGTCTTCCCTTCGCGCTTGAGATCGAGCATCTCGCGAATGACGGCTTTCGATTCCGCCCGCGATTGTTCGATGAACCCGCAGGTGTTGACGATCACGAAATCGGCCCCGTCGGGATTCGAGACCAACGTGTAACCGTCGAGGGCCAGCGTCCCGAGCATCTTCTCGCTGTCGACCAGATTCTTTGGGCAACCGAGACTCACAAACGCATACGTCCCTTTGGAATAGGGAGTGTCATCCGGACCGGCGGGCAGAGGGGCGGCGGGGTCAATAATCGTCAACGGAGACATGCGGAAAATCTTTCTGGTACCGTTCGTCCGGTCCGAAGCTGGGAGAACAGGCGGCGTATTGCGGGGATCGCGACCGGGGTTCGCTGTGTTACAGTATACCGTGACAGACGACCGACCCCCAGAGTGCTCGCTACGATCACGTCCGGATCGCAAATTCAGCAGGTGTCAGGATGTGGAAACGACGACGATTCTCGCTCCCGATCCTCGGATGTGTCTGTGTCGCGATTGCTGGCGGGGGGACGGTTTTTGCCGCGGAACCCCTGCTATCGCCACAAATTGACGCAGCGATGGTGAAAGCGCTGCTGAATCGCATCGAATCGAGTCAGGCATCCGAGCGGGCGACTGCGGCGAAGGAACTGCAGGCGCTGGGAACCGGTATTTTGCCGTTCCTGCCGCCGCCGGATCGTATGGAAACCGCCGCCGGACGCGATGTCGTCGTGCAGATTCGCCATGTTCTGGAGCGGCAATTGGCGACAGAATCCGCGCGGGCCTCCGTGGTTTCACTCAATACAACGGCCTCGCCTATTGACCTCATTGCGAACATTTCCCGGCAGACGGGCAACCGGATTGCATTGGCAGACAACGAGATCGATGCACCAATCGCGGTCGATTGGAAAGCGCGATCGTTCTGGGAAGCCGTCGACGATGTCCTTGTAAAATCAAAACACCGCATTGAGTGGAACGCTACGGCCGGGCAGTTCCTGATCGAACATCGCATCGCAGGAGCACCGCTGCCAGTCATCGCCCATGCGGGGCCGTTTCGCGCGGAAGCGACGTTGGGGAAACTCAAAACAGCACAGAACACCGGCGATCAAACGGTGTTCCGTGTTCACACCGTCTGGCAGGCGGAACCACGGTTGCGCCCGCTGTTTCTCCGTGTGAAAGCCGGGGATTGGCACGGGGTGACGGCGAACGGAACTGTGACGCCGTGGAATCCGGATGCGGAATATGAACTGCCGATTGCGGATGGAACTCGGCAAGTGTCGTGGCCGTTGGATCTCCTCTGGCCGATGGACGAGAAGGGGGAAAAATGGTCGTTGCACGGCAAAGCCGTCGTGCATTTGGCGGCGATGACGGAGACGATCGGTTTCGATGCCGTCGCGCTGCGGCCGAATGTGCAGCGCCGTCGTGGCGGAGTCGCCGTACGAATCCGGGCCGCGGAGTTTCGCCCCGGTGACGACGGCCGGCTGAGTGCGACCATTCGGATTCTTGTCGCATACGATACGGGTGGCCCGGCGTTTGAATCGCATCGCACATGGGTTTTCTATCAAGGAGCCAACCTGCTCGGGCCCAAAGATCAGCGGATTGCGTTTACCGATTACGAAGCCACGCAGGAAGTCGACGGAGCGGTCGGCATCGAGTACCGCTTCCACAATCTACCCGGCCGCGGGTCGGACTATCGGTTTCAGTACGAAGCCCCGACGTTGTTTCTCGATGTGCCCTTGGATGTCAGCTTTCGGGATCTTCCCGCACCCGAATAACCGGCCTGAGAAAGCGTGACGGCTGTAACGGTCGCAACGTGGCAACCCGGCAGCTGACGGGATGGAAAGCTGATTCCGTCCGGCCGTTACCCTGCATCGGACGATCTCTACTGACAGGCGGAACGGCTCGAGGATCGAGCGGTGTGGATTGGCAGGGATGCACGGATGCGATTTTCACGGCAATGGGTGACAGGCGTTGCCCTCCTCGGAGCCTTTGCGGTTTCGGTCGAAGCCGCTGATCGTACTCCGGCCACTGCCAAACCGGTCCCGTCTGCGGTCACGGTCCGCGGCCTCAGCTGGAAACTCTTTCCACGTCGGGCGAAACCGACAACGGCCGCTGTCCCACCTACGGCCTCCTCGAGGTCAGTGCTTCCGCCGCCTGCCCCGATGACAGAACCGTTGTCCGCAAAACCAGTGGACGACACGGCGATTCTTCCGGCCTCGGCACAGTCGGCACCGGTCCCCGTCACCGAGGAAGTTCCTCCCGGTCCCGATGCCACCGTGGAAACGACGGTCGCTGAGGGAATGACGCTCGATGGACTGATTGCCCTGGCGGAAGCACATCATCCCCGGTTGACCGCGGCCTTTCAGCAAGTGCAGGCAACGCGCGGTCGAGCCATGCAGGCGGGACTCTATCCCAACCCGGTCCTGTCGACGGCTTCCCCACAAATGGCCGGAAAGGAAAGCCAATACAACGGGTTCGCTTCGCAGGACTTGGTGACAGCCGGCAAACTTCGTCTGGATGTTGCAGCCGTGATGCGTGAAGTGCAGCAGGCCGAGTTCGAATGGCAGGCGACCCGCTTCGCGATCATCACCGACATTCGGACGCAGTTCTATTCGACACTCGCCGCACAGAATCGGGCCGCGACGAGTCAAACCCTCGTACAAATCGCCACGCGATCGCGCGACGTGGCGCAGAAACTTCAGGCCGCCGGTGAAGGAACCCGCGGCGATGCTCTGCTGTTCGGCATCGAAGTGGACCGGGCCGAAGTGGCGCTGGCCAATGCGCAGACGGTTTTGACCATCGGCCGCCGTCAATTGGCGATTCTCTCCGGATTGCCGGACCTCGACTTTGAATCCCTGAGCGGTGACATGGAGGTCGTGCTGCCCGAATACGACGAGCCCACGTTACGGTTTGAAGTCGCCCAGGCGAACCCGGCAGCGAATATTGCCCGGGTGGAGATCGATCGCCAGCACGTGAAGCTGCAACGCGCGCTGGTCGACCCCATTCCGAACGTCAATGTGATGGGCGGGTATCAACGCCAGGTCCGCGGCGACTATCAGGATATGGGATTGTTCCAAGTCTCGGTGGTGGTTCCATTGTGGAACCGTAACCAAGGGAACATTTTCGCCGCTCAGTCGCAGGTCGCTGGTGCCCGGGCCGACGTGCAGCGGATTGAACTCGAACTCGCAAATCAAACGGCCCAAGCCCTCGCGAGTTACCGGTCCGCGACACAACTGGTCACCAAGTATGAGGAACACATTCTGCCCAAAGCGCGGGAGACGTTCCGCATCAGCGAACAACTCTACGCACAGGGGCAGATTGATTTCCTGCGGTTATTGCAGGCCCAGAAGACGCTGTTAGAGGCCGAACTGGCTCGCATTGATGCCCAGGAACAACGCTGGCGCGCCGCCGCGACGATCGCCGGGCTGCGCCAGGATGTGCAGTTTCCGTAGGCTTCCGCGACCGTCAGGAAGCGCGTTCTGACGTTACATCAGTCCCACGGGGATGGCCGTCTTCGCCACGCGGGTGTCGGTACTGGCCGGCGGTATCCGCGTGGCACACGTCCCTGACTGCTCAGTAGCAGCGTCGACAGCAATCCTGCGACGAATCCGCCGATGTGCGCCCACCATGCGACACCGCCCGCTTCGGCCGGCGTCATTGCCGCCGAAGCGAATTGAAAGAGGAACCACAATCCCAGAAAGAACGGGGCCGGCACCGCGACGATCTGCGTGAATACACCCAACGGCAGCAGCGTCATTACTCGCGCCCCGCGGAACATCACAAAGTACGCTCCCATCACCCCCGCAATGGCACCACTCGCCCCAACAGTGGGGATGGTTGAGCCCGGCGCGGAAACCAGATGTCCGAGGCTCGCTACCACTCCGCAGGCGAGGTACATCAGCGCGTAACCGACATAGCCGAAGCGATCTTCGACGTTGTCGCCGAAGATGTAGAGAAACCACATGTTGCCCACGAGGTGCATCAACCCGCCGTGCAGAAAGACGCAAGTGACCAGCGTCATCCACGGCGGCACGGCAGACGGCGGGGCCAGCAGATGCGTCGGTGGTTCCTCATCCCGCAGCGTCACTTCCAGCACGCCCTCTGTCGACGGGAGTTCAATCGGAACATTCGGGTTCTGCAGCCGCGCGGGAATCATCCCATATTGGTAGATCAGTCCGTCCCCATTTTCCGACGCCCCGGCCTGGGCCAGGAACACGACCACGCACGCCGCGATCATCATGTAATTAACGAACGGGATCGTTTCTGTCGGGACATCATCGCGCAGCGGGAACATGTTGGACTCGCAAAGAAATTATTATCATCACGATAGCGAGCGTCATACGCGGCGAGAATTCATTTAGCCCCCGTTGTCCGCAACGGGGGGAATGACGCGGAGTATAGAACCCCCGGTTGAACACAACCGGGGGCTAAAGGATGCATCAACTCATCCATTATCATTCATCACCTCTCATTCTCCCGCAGCCGCATCAACCTTGCCGGTTGTAACGGTTCTTCCACCGACGGTGACTCTACTCAAAACGGCGATTGATCTTGCGCGCAGCGAATCGGCGACGGGGAATCCCCATCGAGTTGGTCAAATGATTCAAGTTTCCCCTGCCCCCCGCAGTTACCCTTCTTCTAAAGTCGGAAGTTATCGAAACCGTTCGCTTCGCTGCCGCCGATTACGGCCTGATTTCTTTTGCATCCTGCTCGTGACGTTGCTCATACTGAGAAGTCACGGAATGCGAAAGAAATCGGAGATGCAGGGAGCGTCGGAATCGCCGGTTGAGTTGGATCCACGGGTGAATCAAACGTTTCAGAGGGGGATGATTATGAAGAGGGCGCTGTTCGGCGCATTAGGGGCGCTCCTGTTCGCCGCGAGCGCTGCGCCGCAGTCGGTTTCCGCAGCGTATTGCGGGGCCGCCTGCTATCAATCCTGTCCGACGGTCGCGTGTCAGCCGACCGCGTGCTACACGACGTGTCGCGTCGAGCGACAGACGTGTCAGCGCACCGTCTACGACATGGTGCAGGAACCGCAGCAATACACCGTCTGCCGCACGGTGATGGATACCAGCTATGAAGACGTGAACGAAACGTGTTATCGCACGCTCGTCGAAACCGCCTTCCGCGAAGAGCAGTACCAGGTCGCCCGGCCGATCATGGAAACATCGGAACGGGTCGAAAACTACACCGTGATGCGACCGGTCACCGAAACCGTCTACCACGACCGTAACTACACGGTCCGCCGGCCGGTGTGGGAAGAGCAAGTGCGACAGGTTCGCCGCACGGTTCAGCGGCCGGTGATGGAAACGCAGGAACGCGAAGTCCGTCACACCGTGATGCGGCAAGTGACCGAAACGATCAATCAGGAACGTTGCTACACGGTCATGCGGCCGGTAACGACGTACCGCACAGTCCGTCAGGATTGCGGCCAATGGGTCGTGAACCGCGTCTATCACCCTGGTCCGGTCTGCCCGGTAGTGACACTCGACAATTGCGGCTGCCCGCAAACGTGCATGGTCCAACGTCCCGGCTTCTATACCTGCAATCGTCAATGGTGCCCGCGGATCGTCGAGAATCAGGTTCCCTGCACGACGTACCAACCGCAAGTCGTCCGGCAATCGTGCCCGGTGACGGTCTGCCGCATGGTCCCCGAGACTGTCTGTCAGAAAGTGCCGGTCCAAGTCTGCCGCATGGTGTGCGAAGAAGTCGTCGACAACATTCCGTACCGTACCTGTCGGATCGTTTGCGAAAACGTCTGCCAGAAGGTGCCGGTCCAAGTCTGCAAGATGGTGCCGGAACAATGCACCCGGAAAATTCCGGTGCAAACGTGCCGGATGGTGACGGAAACCTGCACCCGTCGCGTGCCGTACTGCGTGACGCGACAGGAACCGTTCACGGTCACCCGCCGCGTGGCTCGCTGTGTGCCGCGTGAAGTGCAGCAAACCTGCACGCGGATGGTGGCGAAGTGCGTGCCCCGCGTCGAGTCGTACGAAGTCTGCAAGCTCGTCCCGCAGACGGTTTGCCCGACGGGTCCGGAATGCACGAACTGCAGCACCGGTGCCTGCGGATTGAACGCCGCTCCGTATGAAGCCGGCAAGCCGATTCAACCGCTGCCGGAAAACGCGCCGGCCCCCGCTCTCGGCCCGGCAACGTAATCGTTCCGGTTTGATCGATGTCACAAACAGAAGCCCAGGGATTGCGATCCCTGGGCTTCTTTCATTTCATCTCAGCGCGATGCAAATGCACCCGTCGCTTGCGTTTCGGGTTGGTAGGGAGATCAATCCCCCGCATCGCGGGCAAACACCAACACCGCGTTCGCGGGGATACGGATCGCGGCGGAGGCAGGCATGCCATCGCGTGGGATCGGCTGGACATCAATACTGCCACTATTGCCGAACACCAGTGGGTTCGGCCAGCGATCGTAAAAATCGCTGTTGAAGACTTCCTGCCAGCGTCCCGGCTGTGGGAAACCGAGTTCATATCGTGGCCAGGTACTTTCATTCAGACTCGCGACAATTACGACATCGCGGCCGATGCCCTCCAACCAACGCTGCACCGCCATGACGCGATGTCGATTGTGCGTGTAATACGGGTTGACTAAATCACTCCGTAATGCTGGGTGACGCCGCCGCAGATGCAGCAACTCCCGCATGAACTGAAGGTGATCCTGCATCGCGTGATCGGTTTCGAGGCCGTCCCACCAGAGGAGATGGCCGGGATGGTTATCGGGGTCGTCGGTCCAATACTTATCTTCCAGGAACTCCTGTCCCATGAAGATCATCGGGATGCCGGGAGCGGTGAGCAGCATCGCGTTCGCCACCCGCGCACGGCTGCGGGCGAACCAGGATCGTGAGTTGATGGCATCACACAACGCCGCAATCCGCGGTTCGCGATCGTTGGTGTTCTGCACGCGCTGACGGTCGTGGTTTTCCAGATGTTGGATCATCTGGTACGGCACCCGAAACCCGTCGGGAAGGACCAGCGCATCGCGAATGGCATCGAGATTCACTTCGGCCTCGCGTCCCTGAGCCGCTTGTCGAATCACATTCCGGACATTGGTGCGCAGACCGGCATGTACGACGGCATCGAAGCCCGCACCGTTCTCGTTGCAGTCACGAACTGCCCACGATTGGTCGTTCTTCCAGAACTCGGCGATGTGCAGACTGGCCGGCCGGTGATACTTCACCGTTGCTGTCAAATCCTGACAGAACGACCAACCGCCATGGTCATCGATTACGCTGACTTCGTCGTAACGGAAACCATCGACATGGTATTCGCTGAGGAAGAATCGGGCGTTATCGATGAGAAACTGTCGCACTTCCGGTCGGGCAAAGTTGAAAATCAATCCACCGGCCCAACCGTGCTCCTGAAAGTAAAGCCGATCGCCTCGTTCGTCCTCGAAGGCATACAGATTCTGCTGATCACCATCGAATCCGCCCGCATGGTTGTAGACCACATCAAAGAGCACCGCGATTCCGAAAAGATGGCAGAGATCGATGAATACCTTGAGCTGATTTACCTGCGGTTCGAGATCAGCCTGTGTGAGCGGCGGCTGCCCTTTTTCTGTCAGCATGCAATTCACAATCGTCAGATACCGAGGCAAATCCTGCGGCTCGACGCAGTAGTCCATCTCCGGTGAATAGAGATCGGTACCGTTGTAACCGAGGCTGCGCGGCAGCGGATCATACGGATTGGGGACGGAGTTGTATTCCGTCACGGGCAAGGGTTGAACGACATTTACCCCCAACGATGCCAGATAGGGAATCTTCTCAACCGCATCGAGAAACTTCGCGACGCGCTGGCCCCGCTCGTCGATTCCCTGAGCATTCGTGCCGAACCACGTCCCAAAGTGAAACTGATAGATGATCGCATCGCGCAGCTCCGGAGTGCGAAAGTGGCGATCATGCCACGGATAGCTGGCCGCGCTGCGAACGATGCCGTCGACATCGGGCCAGTTGTGGAATTCCAGTTCACGAGCAAACGGATCGCGCACGTACGGCTGCGACCGCCCGACAAGATAGAAACGGTAATGGTCGCCGTCGTGAACGCCGGAGACGAAGCCCACCCAGTGGCCGTTCGGAATAGGATGCAACCGCGTTTCGACGGTGGGTTGAAAGTCGTGCTGTTTCTCACGCAGCGACTGGTTGCCGCGCGCGAGCAACACATGCACTTCGATGGCGCTGGGGGCCCAGATCCGAAACGTCGCCCCACCCGGAGCAAGATTGGCCCCCATCGGCGTCTGCGATCCGCTGCCAAGCATCGACACCGGGCCGAAACCGTTCGGGACGGCGACTTCGGGTTCGACCTTCCGCACGGCCTTCTTCGCCTGCTTGCGCGCCATCCGACATCTCCGTCAGGGTCGGTGAGTGCTCATCCGCAACCGGCAGAGTGTACCGCGTCGTCATCGATGTGTGCCACTGCCAGTATCCTGACTTTGGTCCCTGAATAGGTTGTGCTGATGGAAGAGCACCGGAAAAGCCAGTCGCCCACCAGATCGGAAGCTGGGCGAAGTAACCGCAATCAGCGGCGACGGGGCGACGCATCCTTCGGACGTGCTGCGCTGGCAGACGACGAATTCAGCGGGCGGCGGGTGATTTCCTGCCAGTGACGGATATCGATTTCATACGGGCCACTGGGGCGATCGAAGCTGCCGAACTCGGCGAGGTACTTGTTGAGCCGGCCGAGTTTTTGTGTCGGCGTCAACTCGCCGGGATGTTGCGTGCCCGGTGCGCGACCCCACAGGATGCGTGTTCCGGTTTTTGTTTCGAGATCGAATTGTAGCGCATCTCCATCGGAGGAAGCCGGGACGGTGCGCGGGGCAACAATCGTGGAGACCTGCAATTGTTTCCACTTGGGGGCCAGCAGATCGGCCAACTTTGCGGCGGCGGTCACCGCCGGGTCATCCCACCGCTGACCGGCGCCATTTTGCGGCGTGGATGTGATCCCCTTCACGGCGATGTACTCATCCGCGTCGGCCTTCGAGAAATCTTGTGGTGGTAACAGGATGCCATCCTTATCAACGGCGTAGTAACCGTTCGGGACATGGACCAGGGCCACCGGTTTACGGTACTCGACGGTCACTTTCACCGCCGCCGGGAATTCGTTGCGGACTTCCACCACACGGGCAATCCACGGGTGGAGCGCGAACCCGTATGCCAACCGTTCGGGCAACTCGCGATCGAGCACCGACAACTCATTCGGTAGCTCGGCCCGCTTCTGCACTTGCTCGAACAGATCGGCAGGAATGGGGGCGACCGGCGCGGGGTCGATCACAACTTTGTCGAGTGCCAGCCGATACTCATCGCGAGATTCGAGTTGGGGGAGCTGCCGATACAGCCACGGTGCCATAACTGGAATCGACGCCAGCAGCGCGAACCGTAGCAATCGTGAGGGCTGAAACAACCACTCGCGAAACCCTTCGACAGGGGTTTCATCGTCCGATTTTTTTGTCGCGCGTGCCATGCGTCGCCTGCTAGCATCGTTTCAGGAGACCCAGTCATTAGAATGACTAGGCTTCTGGGAGATGCATCGACGGACCACGCGCCGCGAGTCGACTCCGACGCGGTCCGCTTACCGCGGTTCCGGCATGCGGCGGGCAACTGCCGGATTCTGCAAAAGATACGGGCGCGGCGGACGGCCGGAAAAAGCGGCAGCAATGGTGCGTTCGCAAAACTCGGCAAAATCGATTCCCATGCGGGCCGCGGCTTTGGGAACGAGGCTGTGATCGGTCATGCCGGGAATCGTGTTCACTTCCAGCACCCACGCGTGACCTTGCTCGTCGAGTCGCAAATCAACACGGGCCATGCCGCGGGTTTGCAAGGCGCGACAGGCATCGGACGAAAGCTCTTCGATCTGCGACAGCACCGCGCGAGGTGTGTCTGTCTCGAAGCGGTATTCCGTGGCGTTGTCTTCGTACTTGGCCTGATAGTCGTAGAACTCGCGCGGCGTGGCAATTTGAATCGGCGGCAGCACCAGATCGTCGAGCAGGCCAACGGTCCATTCCGTTCCGGCGATGAACTGTTCGACAACGCCGAAGCTATCGAACTGGAAGCAATGTGACAATGCGGCAGCGAGTTCCTCTTCGTGACGGACGATCGTGATACCGAGGCTGGACCCCTGCGAATCGGGCTTCACCACGAGCGGGTAACCGATCTGTGCAACCATCCGACGGATGCGGGCGGCATCATCGGCGTAGTGAATGAGCACGTACGGCGGGGTCGCGACACCGAACTGCGCGAGTCGTTCCTTCGCCGCGGATTTACTGAAAGCGAGTCGCGATGTCGTGGCGTCGCTGCCGGTGTAGGGGATGCCGGCGGCTTCGAGAATCTGTTGCACCTGGCCGTCTTCACCAAAGCGACCATGCAACGCCAGAAAGGCAACATCGAACTGCTGCCAGTCAATGCTTTCGAGATCGATGTCCGCGGGGTCCAAGGGAACGACGATATGCCCGCGGGAGGCGAGCGCGGCCTGCACGGCCGATCCGCTTTGCAGGCTGATCGCCCGTTCGTCCGAGTCACCGCCCGCCAGCAGCGCGATTCGCCAGGGGGTGTTGGGGAGGGAATTCGACATGGCACATCCTTGTGCGCTTGATGTGATGAATCTTCGTGCGATAGCAGTCACCGGGGGGCTTACGTCCCCCTCTCGCCTCAGGGAACCGTGTTCTTGGCGCGAAGGTCGGCGAGCAACTTGGCCACGGCTTCGTGTCCCGCGGGTGTTTGACGGACTACCAGCGAGACGGTGGAGTCAAATCCGCGGATCGAGGCCTTCCCGCCCTGGCTGTCCCAGGCTTCCCCTCCCGCCGTTTTCTGCACTTGTTCAATCAACAATTTGAACGCGGGGCGTTGGGTTTCAGCGTCAACTTTGACCAAGTCCTGTACGGCATAGACCCGCACACTCAGCGCGTTTGCCGCCGTGGAAACATCAACCGGTTTGGCAGCCATAGTCGCAGGAAGTGTGGACGGCGGCACCAGAATCGGTCCTGCGACTTTCAGCGATGTTGCATCGTTGGTTGGTGCCGGACGAAGCGGACTGGCTCCGATCAGCACGAGATCCTGTCGCACGGAGAAGCTGAGTTTCGCCGGTTCAACGATCTGTCGGATCGCCTCTTCCACGGGCGTGTTTTGCAATTCGAGTGAGATGGGGATGAGCAGTGGTGCGGCTGTCGCGGTCACCGTTTCGGCATCGAGTACCAACTGCAAGCCGGCCTGGTCGGCAACCGCTTTCAGAATTTCTTTGCGCGGTTGCTGCACCGCTTTCAGCGACACCCGCGGCATGGGGATTTTATCGAGCTTCACACCATCGGCCGTGAGAATCGCCTTCGTGGAAATAGGGTCATCACTCGCCGCCTTCGGAGTGGTTGACGGTGCGTTGGGATCGATGGCGCTAAAATGAAACTCGAATTTTCGTCCGCGCTTGGGATCAACGGTCACCCCGGTGGCATCGCCCGTGGTTTGTAACGAGGGAGTCGCGACGACGGTTTGCTTGCCCTGTTCGTCGACCTCAATAATCCGGACCTGGATCAAATAATAGCGCGGCTCGGGGATGGGCGCAGGGGCCGGGGCGGTTTGTCCCCATGCCACGAGTAGGCCCATCAAAATCCCGGCACCATTCATCATCCCGACTCCTCCGTGAGCAGAGAACGACCGCTATCAGGCAAAATCCTCATGGCGATCGCTGGCACTCGACTCCTTCCCTGGAGCACTGCCAACCCATCCTTGCCGTTCTCCAGTCGAGACCAGGCAAGGATTTCGGGAGGCTTTTACCAGATTTTGACTTCCGTCTCCAGAGGAACTCCGAACTGGCCGGAGACCTTGGAACGGATCAGATCGATCAGGCGGAGGATGTCCGCTGAGGTGCAACCCGGGTGCGACACGATGAAGTTGGCATGCCGGTCGCTGACTTCCGCGCCGCCGATCCGCGTCCCTTTCAGCCCAGCTTGCTCGATCAGTTCGCCTGCCGATAACCCTCTAGGATTCTTGAAGATACAACCTGCCGACTGCGAGCTGAGTGGCTGGGATGCCTTCTTCGTAATCCACAGTTTCCGTAGTCGATCGGCGATCTGGTCAGGGTCGTCTTTGTACAGTTGGAACGTCACATCGAGCACTAAGAGATTGTCGATGCCCGATTGCCGGTAACCGAAGGCGAGGTCTTCCTTCGAGCGAGTAACGGTTTCGCCATGACTGTTCATCAAAGTGGCACTACTCACCAGAGAGCTGATTTCGCCGTTTCGTCCACCCGCATTCCCTTGGATTGCACCGCCGATGGTGCCCGGGATTCCCGCGAGATTTTCAAATCCCGCCAGTCCGACGCGGACGGCTTCGGCAATCACATGGGAAAGGAGTGCTCCCGCACCGGCGCGGAGCGTGGTGCCGTCGATGGTCACGTGGGCGAACATGGGATCGCTGAGCCGAATCACCGCGCCGCTGACACCTTCATCCCGCACCAGCAGATTCGAGCCGCTGCCGAGGAGATGGACTGCAATGCCCTGTTCGTGACAGACCTGGAGAATCTGCTGGAGTTCTTCGACACTACGCGGAGTGAGGAAGTACTGTGCGGGGCCGCCCACCTTGAGCCAGGTGTAGGGTGCCAAACTCTCGTTGCGGAGCAGAATCTCGGGAAAATCGTCGAGTGAATGCATGATGAACCTGGTCGATGTCGCCGGCGCCCATAGTCAAGAACACGTCACCAGGGCGTAGTTTATCCTCCAAAACCGTCACAAGCTGGTCAAGCGAGGGGGAAAATTCCGCAGACACGTGCTGCTGACAGAGTCGCTGCACCAATTCTTCGGCAACAGTCTGCGGTTCGTCGGTGACGCACTCGCGAGCCGCAAACACCGGCGTGATCCACACGCAATCGGCGGCATGGAAGCATTGCGAGAATTCTTCCATCAAGGCCGTCGTGCGCGAGATTTGATGGGGTTGAAAGGCGACGCACAGTCGACGCCGTCCAAACTTTTCTCGCGCGGCTTCCAAGGTGGCGGCCACGGCGGTGGGATGATGCGCGTAATCGTCCATCAAGGTGACGCCGCGCCACGAGCCGAGTTCTTCAAACCGTCGTCGAATGCCAGGAAACTCCGCGAGGCTGTGACGAATCATCGCCGGTGAGACGCCGATCTCAAAGCACATTGCCGCCGCGGCGAGCGCATTCAGGACGTTATGTTTTCCCTTGAGTGGCAGCGTGATTTCCGTCACGAACTGCCCGCGCCGAAAGGCTCGGAATCGCGTTCCAGACCCCGTTCGGCGGATATCGCCCGCCCACCAATCGGCCTCCATTGTCCAGCCGAACGTGATTACGGGAGCCGGACATTTTCCCGCCGCGACCCGCGCGGCAGCGTCTTCTGCACGGGTCAGCAGCAACCCATCCGGTCGCACCTGCGATGCGAACTCACCGAAGGCCGCGATCATGTCGGCGTGGGTGTTGAAGCAGTCGAAATGATCGGGCTCCACACTCAGAATGGCGGCGTATTGTGGGGTGAATTCCAGAAAACTCCGCTGGAACTCGCAGCTTTCGACGACGAACAAGTCCCCGTCGCCCCCCCACGCACTGCATCCGGTGTCACACCGTTCCGCTCCGAAAATCGCCGATGGTGATAGCCCCGCATCGGTCAAAATGGTGGCCGTCATCGCCGTCGTAGTGCTCTTGCCGTGCGTTCCGGCGATGCAGACGCCCCGACGGCCGTGCATCAATGCACCTAGCATCTGTGTGTAGCTCAGCTCTGGCTGGCCGCGTTGCCCGGCAATCATTCGTTCGGAATTGCTCGCGGGAATGGCTGGACTGAAGATGAGCACATCGACATTGGGAGGGACATGCTCCGCCGCATGTCCCTGATGGAATGCGAATCCGCGCCGCATGAGCGATTGAATCGATTCCGGCGGCGGGTTGAGATCGGACCCGCTGAGATTCCAGCCGAGACCGTGCATTAACTCCGCGAGACCGCGCATGCCGGAACCACACACACCCACGAGGTGGGCCGAAAGCGGCTTCGGCTCGGTGGTAAGCCTCCCCGGCAAGGGAATTACGTCGGCAGCACCAGTCTCGAACGGCTCGTCGGCCATACGGGTCCGCCATCCTTGGCAAAACGCAGGAAAGATCACAGCGATGCAATTCGCGGAGACGTTCTCAAGGATGCTCCGCGACGAGTGGTATCGAATGATTTCCGATCAAACCGCAGTCCACGACGCCGATCGGAGAAACTTGTCGGGTCGACTATGCAATCAAAACCAGCTAGTCAGAATAGGTAAACTACGCCGCACGAAATTATGCGAATTGTCGTCGCGGACACCAACCCCAGTTTCAACTCTCGTTTCTCGCTGGCGGTTTCGCGTCTGGTGCTGATCCACAGGCGAGCACCCAAACACCGAAGCCCGGCGTCAAAAAACGCCGGGCTTGGTGAGCAAGTAAAAATCTGTCGACAGACTACGCGGCGGCGCGGGTCGGCATCTGCAGAATCGCGGGTTGTTCATCGGCACAGGCGGCCATGAATTCCTGGAAGATTTGCATGTCGAGCGCCGACGACGTTTCGTCTTCCGGATGCCATTGCACGCCGAGGCAGAACCACCGCGGATCGTTGGATTCATAGCACTCGATCACGCCGTCCGGAGCCATTGCCGAGACTTTGAACTGCGGAGCGAGGTGTTGTACCGCCATGTGGTGCTCGCTGTTGACGCGGATTTCGCCGGGGCCGTAGATGTCCCAGCAGCGGGTGCCTTCGACGATCTCGATGATGTGGCGGTTGTGTTTTTCCACCGGATCGCGGTGGTGGAGCGCCTTCGGCACTTCTTCGGTCACGTGTTGATACAGCGTGCCGCCGCAGACCACGTTCAACGTCTGCATCCCGGCTCCGATGGCCACGATCGGCATCTTCATTTCGACGGCCATTTTGCACAACCGGCGGTCAAATTCTTCGCGGCGGATGGGCATCGGGCGAGTGTGCGGATGGGGCTGCATCCCCATTTTCACCGGATCGAGATCCTGCGTGCAACCGGCAAGAACCAGGCCGTCGCACATCTGCAGGGCTTGCTTCAGATCGGCATCGCTGGAGAGCGGAGACAGCAGGAATGGCAACCCGCCCGCGGCCGTAATCGAGTCATAGTAGCCCGTGTTGAACCAGCTCAGAGCACAGCCATCCTTCTTGGAAGGGCGGAAGTCGCCATTGATCGCAATCACCGGTTTCGATTTCTGCATGCGAAGACATCCTTTTCTGGCCCGGCAACATCCCTGTGCCGGAGTCGAACCGAAAGACCGAATCCAAAACACGATTTCGGATACAGTCGCTCCCCCCATGTGGAACGACATTTCCCCTCGTCAGAAAGTACGGGGCATGCGAGAATGGGACGAAAACCGCACACGACTCCGCGTGGCTGGCGACCATCCGTGGCTCACACACCCGATTCCTTTCAGGTGGACACTTCCTCAGAGGAAGCATAACCTTCCGTCCCGGCGGCAAAAGCTGCCGAAGCGGCTGACGGGGATCACTTTAGGGATTGAAAGGGCAGCCGTCAAAGAAAAGGATCATTTTGGGGGTCAGTTCCTCTTGAGGCACGAGATGTAGTGGTCGCTTCATAAACTCAGCCGTAACTGCGGTCGCCAGACCGCGGGGCTTGCCAACGTTATGCGCGGGACTCCCGACCCCGCACATCCTGTGACCGAAGGTCTCCTCTCTGGTGTCTGGTATTGGACCGTGATTCGCAAAAGAGCGCGGGTCGGGAGATCCGCCCACAACGCATATGCGAAATCAGCGAAGGTGGATGATCACTGCCTGAAGAGTGCGGAAAATGATCTGGGAAACCGACTGGACTATTGAAGCCGACACGGAAGTGACCGGACGCCTGCTCGCATCCGTCCTGAAACCGGGCGATGTGATCGCGCTCGTTGGTGACCTCGGTGCAGGCAAGACGCGTTTCGTCCAAGCCGTGGCGAAAGCGCTGGGGGTCGCGGATGAAATCGTTCACAGCCCGACGTTCACCTTGATCCATGAATACCCGGCGTCGATCCCCCTCCGTCACTGCGACGCCTACCGTCTGAAGCGGCCCGAAGAGTTCGCGGACCTGGGACTCGATGAACTCTTCGGCCTCGACGGTATTGCGTTCGTCGAATGGGCCGACCGCGTTGCTGATGACCTGCCGCGCGATGTTCTGCGGATTGACTTGTCCGTTTCCGGACCGTCATCGCGCCACGCGATTTTCACTGCGAATGGACCGCGATCCACCGAGATTGTTCGGCAGTTACAACACGCATAGAACAAGGATTATCGTTGTGCTAACACCGCGCTTGTTGTGGGGATCGCTCGTCGTCGTGGCGATGGTCACATCGGTCGTTCACGGTGAATCGCGCACCGCATTTCCCAAGGTTCACCCGCGGGTTTTCGACATGGTGGCGGGGTGGTTCTCCGACAGCGAAGAACCGGTGGTGACCGAGATCAATCTCGATGCCGTCGAAGCCAACGGCAATCAGTTTGATTTCACATCGGTTCGCAAGGAAGGCCTATGGACAATGTGCCCGAATGACGACAATCGTGGCTTTCTGCGATTCAAAGAACTCTTCACAGATGCGGGCCGGTTCGCGGTCGAATTTCAAAGCAACGGCGGCGGCACGCTCACAACATCCCGCCGAATTGAGTTCGTGGTGGATCAGCGGAAAATCCACAAGGACGGCAAGCCGGTCACTATGCGAGTCCTGCGTGTGACCGCAATTTCGATGAAGTAACCACCGCGTTGTGAGGCGTCTTTCGCGCGTGGTAGACTCGGATCGACTTCTTGAGGTTCGTGAGCAGGTTTTCGCGGGGCGCTGACAATGATCGCAAGCGGACAATATCGCTTTGAGTGCAAATTTGCGGCGATGATTTGGATCGTGTGTTGCGGCTGTCAGTCGCAGACGCCAACTGCTCCGGCATCATCCACGGCAACCACATCAGCAGCCGAAAACTCGACGGCAGCGGCGAACGATGAAGAAGAATCTGCGACCACCGGCAAGAAACGAAAGTTTAAGCCGGTGAAACTCGGTGCATCATCAACCACGAGCGCAGCGGAAGCCGATCCCGTCGCCACCGAGTCGGTGCTTTCAGCGATGCAGCCGTTGCAGGTGCTGCTCGGTCAATGGAACGGCACGCCGCGAAAAGGGACCGTGGACGCCCCGCAATGGGTGTGGGACTTTCAATCCGACCGCGCCCAACCGGCACTCGTGTTTAAGTCGGAGAAAAATGCGCTGGTCCGGGAAGGGCACCTGACATTTCTGCCCGCCGAGCAGATGTATCAGTTCGCATGGACCACCCCTGAAGGCGATAAGCGATTGCTCAAAGGGACGTTCACAAAACCAGTGCAGGATGTCGCCGGGGACGATTCCAAGAAGTTGCAGCGGACCTACAAACTCACGCTTGCGGAAGCCGAACCGAAAGAGGGAGAGCAATGGCAACTCGCGATCGAGCAGATCGAGAACAACCGCTACGTGCTGGAAATCGACCGCCGCCGCGGCAAGGGACCGTATCAACGCATCGATACCATCAACACCTTGCGTGAAGGCACGTCCTTCGCCATCAGTGACACCGATTACGGCGAACAAACCTGCATCATCTCGCAGGGCAAGGGGACATCCACAGTCAGCTACAAAGGCAAGTCATACTACGTCTGCTGCTCCGGCTGTAAAGCTGCCTTCGAAGAAGACCCCGAACGCTGGATCGCCAAATGGGAAGCCCGCAAACAGGCGATGAAGAAATAGGTGACAACCAGCCCGTAGCGCCAGCAAGGGTGCGGGAAGATCACGACAACAGGTCAAACAACCTTCCGTTTTGGAGCTTCCGAGTTGCTCTATTTTAAGGCTCCCGGTCGCTGTATACACCAAGACTTCGTTACAACGGACTGGGGCGAATTCACCCGCTATGTTGAAGTCGCTGTCGATCAGTACGCCATGAGACAGGCAGAAATCTTCCACAACGGCAACATCTTGCGATATGATCGGTCGCATTGGTGCGACGATTTTGGAATGCTGTTGGGGGTCAAGTTTAGTCGCAAGGCGAAGTGGACTGTGTTTTTCCCCGGTGCGGAAGTAATCGAGGGTGTCGAGTTTGAGAAGGTGTGGCGTTCGGCATTGTGTTCCGAGGTGTGGCCGCAGCATGTTAATCGATCTCGCATTGACCGATGGGGGATGTTTCGGGTGGATTGAGACCAGGCACAAACGTGCTTGCTTGGATGTCCTATTCACCCCAGATACAATTCTTCCGTAGGCTTTGCGTGTTGGAGATGGCCATGGTCATTACCGTAGACAACGAATTAGAAGCGGCGTTGACCGAGCAGGCCCGTCTGCGGGGGATCGCTGCTGCGGACTTGGCCTTGGACGCTCTCCGGGAACAATTTCTGACGCCGCAGTCGTCAGCTATGGCGCAGGATGAATGGGAACGCCGGTTGCTAGGTCTGGCGAAGGATTGCGGCGTGTCACTTTCGGACACGTCTCTCACTCGCGAAACGCTGTACGAGTGATGTCGTACCTCATCGACACAAACGTGCTGGTGCGGCTTGCGAACTTGGCGGATGCAAGCCATGCGGTTGCCACTCACGCCGTGCTGGAGTTGCATCGGCGCGGTGAGGAATTGCGCCTGACTCCACAAGTGCTCATCGAGTTCCGCAGTGTTGCCACGCGACCGACGGCCGCCAACGGGCTTGGATTAACCACTGCGGAGACCGAAATTCTTTCCACCGGGTTCGAGGCGTCATTTCCTCTATTAGAGGAGACATCCGATATCTATACGGTGTGGAAAGATCTGGTCAACTGCCTCGGCGTGACTGGCAAGCAGGTTCATGACGCCCGTTTGGTCGCGGTTTGCCATGCTCACGCAGTCACACATCTGCTGACGTTCAACATGGGACACTTCGCGCGAATGGCCAGCCACGGGCCGGGGCTCATGGTAATCGATCCGGCAAACGTCTGAATCGTCAACACTTACACGCGCACCGGCTTCGTGGAAATCAGCGATTTCGCGAGCATCACCAGCGATTGCATGCTGAACGGTTTCGGCACGACGGCCTGCACGTGGAATTCGTCGGCTCGCAATTGATCCTGAACGCGTTCGATCGCATCGTGCGTCATCACGATACACGCGGTGTCGAAGGTTTCCGGCGTGCTGCGCAGTCGTTCGATCAAATCCCAACCGCTCATTCCCGAGAGTTTATCCTCGGTGATGACCAGTGAAGGTTGTGTCCGTTCGATCAATTCCCAGGCGGTTTCGGCATCGGACGCCGTGTGAACTTCAAACCCGGCACGATCGAGTTTCAGGGCGATCATGCGGGTGATGTGGGCTTCATCATCGCAAACGACAACATGAGGCGGCATGGTAATCCCTTTCGGAGCGGCAACAGGGGGCATCGCAAAGGAATGTTTCCTTTCTGCAACGCTAGGTCATGCCGGCAATGCTGTCCAAGGAATTGACGCGATTGTGCAACACCCCGGCAGCCGGTTGAGTGGACTGTGACGATTGTTTCGGTCGCCTGAAGTTCTTACGCGATGCCGCGATCATTCGCTGGACTCCTTTGCGTTTCCTCCCCACATCGGCAAGAATCAATGTTTGTTGACGTGTCTTCCGGGATGTGCCGTCGTTGGGGTGAGGAGCCTGCTGCGAAATGATGATGGGGATGAAATCGTTTATCGGCCGTGCTGCGGCTGTGTTGATGCTTGCCGGTCTTGCCGGTGACGAGTTGCTGGCCGGGGAAACGTTCACGCAGGCGGTGGAAGTCGCTCCGACGATTCACGATGCCGGCTTGGAAACCTCACCGGAGGCGGCGCTGCCGGAAGGCGTGAAGCCGGAATGGATCTGGGGAGCTGACAACAACAAGAACTACGTTGCGAAGACCACATTTCGGGGCACTGCGAAGTCGGCGAAACTGAAAGCCGCCGCTGACAATCACGTGGTGTTGTTCGTGAATGGGCAGAAAGTCGGCAGCAGCGACGACTGGAATCAACCGGCGGATGTCGACGTTCAAAAATTTCTCAAGGACGGCGAGAATGAACTCTCCGCGGAGATTCGGAACGCAGGCGGGCCCGCGGCATTTCTCGCGGTGCTGACGTTGAAGCGCGCGGACGGCAAGGCCGAAACTATTGTCACCGACAAATCGTGGAAGGTCGCCGAATCGCGGACGGCGACGGAATGGGTCGCTGCCCGCAGTATCGCCAAGTACGGTGATAAACCCTGGGGCGATGTCCTCACCGCCACAGCCGGGGGCGATCGCGGATTGTTCCATGTCCCGGCGGGCTTCAAAGTCGAAAAACTTTACACGGTCCCCAAGGAACAGCTCGGTTCGTGGGTCTGCATCACGACCGATGACAAAGGCCGGTTCATCGTTTCCGACCAGGGCGACAAAGGTTTGTGCCGCGTCACCCCCGCGCCGGTTGGTTCCAACGGTGAAACGAAAGTCGAACACCTTGATGTGAAGATGTCTGCGGCACAAGGCATGCTCTACGCCTTCGGCAGCCTCTACGTCTCCGTTAATGGTGGACAGGGAAGCGGACTGTACCGTCTTCGCGATACCAACAACGACGACCAATACGACGAAGTTACCAAGCTGAAGGAATTCAAAGGCGGCGGTGAACACGGCCCGCACTCATTGCGACTGACACCGGATGGTAAATCGATCATTGTCGTCTGTGGTAATCACACACTGCCGCCGTTCAACCCCGGTGACGAGAAGTCGAACTCGGCGTTCAGCAGCCGCATTCCCACGAACTGGGGCGAAGACACGTTCCTGCCGCGACACTGGGACCCAAGCGGTCACGCCCGTGGTGTTATGGCTCCCGGCGGCTGGATCGCCAAGACCGACCCCGAGGGCAAGACGTGGGAAATTCTCAGCATCGGCTATCGCAATGAATTCGACATGGCGTACAACGCCGACGGCGAACTCTTCGTCTATGACGCCGACATGGAATACGACTTCGGTTCGCCGTGGCATCGGCCGACGCGTGTGAATCATGCGACGAGCGGCAGCGAACTCGGCTGGCGCAGCGGCTCCGGTAAATGGCCGCCATACTTCGTCGACAGCCTTCCCGCCATGGTCGACATCGGCCCCGGTTCACCCGTCGGAGTGACCTTCGGCTACGGCACCAAGTTCCCGGCGAAATACCAGAAGGCCCTCTTTATCTGCGACTGGACGTTCGGAACGATGTACGCGATTCACATCACACCGAAGGGAGCCTCGTACACGGCAACCAAAGAAGAATTCGTCGCGCGAACCCCGCTGCCGTTGACCGATAACTGTGTCGGTCCCGATGGAGCGTTGTACTTCACTGTCGGCGGCCGCGGCACACAATCGGAGCTCTTCCGTGTGACGTATGCCGGGACGGAATCTACCGCACCGGTTTCTGCTCATGATGCTGAGGGAGCCGAACTGCGGGCACTGCGGCAGAAGATCGAAACCTATCACCGTCGCGTTGATAATCCGGCGGAAGCGGCCCAGTTCCTGATCCCGCTGCTGGGGCACAGCGATCGGTTCATCCGCTACGCCGCCCGCATCGGCCTCGAAAATCAATCGTTGTCGGCTTGGCAGGACGGCGTGTTGAAGGCGAATGACGCGGAGATTCTCATCACCGGCGTCGCTGGTCTGGCCCGGCAAAGCACAGACGCCGCAGCTCAACCAGCGCTGCTGGCCGCGCTCTCTAAACTCGATTGGTCAAAGCTCTCGGTCGAGCAGCAACTGGAAGCCGCACGGTCCTATCAACTGGTCTTCACCCGGACCGGGACACCGACCGAAGCCGATCGGGAACAGTTGATCGCCAAATTCGACAAGCTCTTTCCGGCGCAGCACGACTTCCTGAATCGCGAACTGTGCAACATTCTCGTCTATCTGCAATCGCCCACCGTCGCCGCGAAAACGATGGCCTTGATCGCGGGACCCGATCGTCCGTTGGTCGAAGATTACGGATCGCTGCTCGACCGAAACAAAGGCTATGGCGGCCCGCTGGTGGCGATGAAGCAGAATCATCCCGATTCGCAAAAGATGCACTACGCTTTTACGCTCCGGAACCTCAAGGCGGGATGGACGCTGGAACTGCGCAAGAACTATTTCAACTTCATTCGTCGCGCCCAGGGCTGGAGCGGCGGCGTGAGCTACCTTGGCTACTTGAAGTTCGCCGATCAGGATGCCTTCGCCAACGCCACGGACGCCGAGCGGTTGGCGATTGAAGCCACCGGCGCACGACAGCCGTACAAGATCCCCGAGTTACCGAAGGCCCAAGGCCCCGGTCGCGACTGGACCCTGGACAGCGTGCTGACGACCGCTCAGGACGGCTTAAAGAAGGGTCGCGATTTCAAGAACGGCGAGAAGATGTTCGCCGCGGCACGGTGTGTCCTCTGTCATCGCTTCGCCGGTGACGGTGGGGCAACCGGTCCCGATCTGACCCAGCTCGCCGGCCGCTTCAATCCGAAAGATTTGACCGAAGCGATTGTTGATCCCAACAAGGTGATCTCCGATCAATACAAGGCGTCGATTGTGGTGACGAACAGCGGCAAGTCATACACGGGGAAGATTGTCAGTGAGACAAAAGAGACACTGTTGATCGTCACCAATCCGGAAGATGCCACTGCGGTCGCCGAGGTGAAGAAGGCGGACATCGAAGAACTAAAGATTTCCCCGATATCGCTGATGCCGAAGGATTTGTTGAAGACCCTCAACGAATCCGAAGTCCTCGATCTGCTGGCGTACCTGCTCTCGCGCGGTAACCCGCAGGACGCGATGTTCCGCAAGTGATGTTCAACAGCGAGCGGGGGGACATCAGTCCCCCCCCGGTGATTTTGTTTGCCGAATTGACGTGACGACAATAACTGCATTTCCACGATGGACGCTCCCATGTGGCGAAAATGCCATCACGGTCCGTGTGCCACTGGCTCTGCCAGTGTCTTCTCGATGCATGATCAGTCGCTTCGACAACCGAAGACACTGGCGAAGCCAGTAGCACACGGAATTGGAAGCAGCGTGCTCGCGCTCCTGTTGTTGTGTGCGACCTCATTCGTGAGTGCCGCGGATGACATCAACTTCGACCGCGACATCCGTCCGATTCTGTCCGAGAACTGTTTTCAATGTCACGGCCCGGACGCTGGAGGACGGCAGGCGGACTTTCGGCTCGATGTGCGTGACGCGGCCATTAAAGCGGTAGACGGTCGCCATGCGATTCTGCCCGGCAACGCCGCTGAGAGTGAAATCATTAAGCGGCTGCGGTCGACCGATCCCGATGTGGTGATGCCGCCGCTGAAGTCGAATCGGAAGGTGAGCGACGCCGACAAAGCCAAGCTCGAAGCGTGGATCAACGCCGGTGCGGCGTATGCCGAACACTGGGCGTTCGTACCAACCAAACGACCGGCCGTCCCGGTGGTCGACGGATTGATCCGCACGCCGATTGATGCGTTCATTCTGCAACGGCTGTCGCAGGAAAAGTTGACCGCGTCGCCGGAAGCGGATCGCATCCGATTGCTGCGCCGTGTGACGATGGATCTCACTGGGTTGCCGCCGACGCCTGCGGATGTCAACGCGTTTCTTGCCGACACATCACCCGGGGCGTTTGAGCGCGTCGTCGACCGACTGCTGGCATCACCGCGGTATGGCGAACGCATGGTGTGGGAATGGCTCGACGCGGCCCGGTATGCGGACACGAACGGTTACCAGGGCGATCCCACCCGCGCGATGTGGTACTGGCGGGACTGGGCTGTTGGTGCGCTGAATGCGAACCTGTCTTTTGACCGCTTCACCATCGAACAGCTCGCAGGGGACTTGCTGCCGCAACCGACGCAGCCGCAACTCATTGCGACCGGCTTCCATCGTAATCACATGATTAACGGCGAAGGGGGCCGCATCGCCGAGGAATCGCGCATCGATTACGTGCAGGATCGCGTCGAAACAACCGGCACGGTTTGGCTCGGGCTGACGTTCAATTGCTGCCGGTGCCACGATCACAAGTACGACCCGATCGCCCAGAAAGAATACTACCAGCTCGCGGCGTTCTTCAATTCCATCGAAGAAACGGGTGGCAACGACGCCGGCGGGTTGGCCAATCCGATCATCAGCTTGTCGACCGAACAACAACAGCAACGGCTTGCCGCTTTGCGGACGACAGAGCAAGAAACGAACAACGCCCGCGACGAAGTCGAAAAACAAATCCTCGCCGGTCAGCCTGATTGGGAAAAAAACATTGCAGCTTCAACCAGCGGCGAAAAGCCCGCGGAAATTCGCTGGCAATCGCTCCTTCCCAACGAGTTGACCGTAGAAAGCGGAACCAAGCTGCGACATCTCGGCGAAGGGGTCATCGTTGCTGAAGGACCGAACCCGGCGAAAGAAACGCTGACGATCATGTATACCGCACCCACGGAGGCCATCACCGGGTTAAAGATCGAATCGCTTCCCGATCCGCTGCTCCCCGGTATGGGCCCCGGTCGAGCCGACAACGGAAATTTCGTGCTGTCTGAAGTGATCGTTGAGGTTTACGGCCGCCGGATTGATCTGGAACCGTTGCGGGTCGACTTCGCTCAGGGCGGCTTCAGCGCGGCTGCCGTTGCCGATGGCAAAAACGACACCGGTTGGGCGGTGCTCCCCGAGTTTGGCAAGCCGCATGAATTACTCATCGCGCTGAAAGAAACGCTTGTCGTCCCCGCCGAGCGCCCGTTGGTGATTCGACTCGCATTTCAATCCCCGCACGCGCAGCACACTTTTGGAAAGTTCCGCATCTCGGCGACCTCCGAGCGGCACGAATTTCTGAAAGGATTGCCCGACGACATCCGCGCCACGCTTACGAAGCCGGAAGCCGAACGAACCGACGATCAAAAGAAGACGCTCGCCAAGTATTACGTCGACACGCAGCCGATGGTCCTCGCCGCGCGCGATGCTGCCAATAAGGCGAAGACGACACGCGAGGGTTTTGAGCGTGGCCTGCCGCGGACGATGGTCATGAAAGAACGTGCTCAACCTCGCGAGACGTTCGTACTGTACCGCGGGGCCTACGATAAACCGCTGGATAAAGTCGAACGCGGCACTCCACAGGCTCTGCCGGCGCTTGTCGCAGAGGCTCCGAGCACGCGACTCGCACTGGCGGAATGGCTGGTTCATCCGCAGCATCCGCTCACCGCCCGTGTCGTGGTGAATCGGATGTGGCAGCAATTCTTTGGCATCGGCCTCGTCAAGACCGCGGAAGACTTCGGTTCGCAGGGAGAGCCGCCGAGCCATCCCGAGCTGCTTGATTGGCTGGCCCGCGAGTTCATCGACAGCGGCTGGGACGTGAAACATGTGCACCGTTTGATCGTTACCAGCGCGACGTACCGGCAGACATCGAAAGTCACCGCGGAGTTGGTCGAGCGTGATCCGGCGAACCGGTTGCTCGCGCGGGGACCACGCTATCGTTGGCCGAGCTGGATGCTCCGCGACCAAGCCCTCGCCGCCGCCGATCTGCTCGTGGAAAACGTGGGCGGACCACCAGTGAAGGGGTACCAGCCGACCGGCATCTGGGAAGAAGCGACGTTCGGCCAGATCCGTTACCAGCCTGATACCGGTGCGGCGCTTTACCGTCGCAGCCTGTATCAATTCTGGCGACGCATCGTCGGCCCCACCATGTTCTTCGATGTCTCCAGCCGCCAAAGCTGCACGGTGCAAGTCGCTCGGACAAACACGCCGCTGCACGCCCTCGCCACGCTCAACGACATCACCTATGTGGAAGCCTCACGCGTCCTCGCCGAGCGAGTCCTTTCGTCGGCTCCCGATGATGCCGCGCGTCTCACCACGCTGTACCAGAAGTGTCTGAGCCGCGAACCAACGGCGCTGGAGCGTGATCGCCTGCTCGCGCGATTGGCGAAGCTGAAAACAGTCTACACAAGCGATCCAGCGGCCGCACAATCCCTGCTGAAAGTCGGTTCCGCCACCGCCGATTCCAACATGAACGCAACCGACCTCGCCGCATGGACATCGATTTGTGCGATCGTGCTGAACTTGGATGAGATGTTGTCGAAAGAGTAGCGGTCCGCTGAAAGATTGTTTCGGGAGAACGATTCGCGTACTGTCTGGCACGAGTATGGACCAGCGGTATCAGACCAATCGGATGGACGAATGACGGCATTGGATGCACAGGCGGCGCTCGAAGATTTCGTCCCCGCGGAGATTCTCCCTGTCGAGGACGCGCAGACTGCACTCCCGGCGATTGCCAAAAATCCTGCGCTGTTAGCCGCGATTGAAGATGCCGTCCGACGCATCCCCACGCGGCACGACATCTTTCACGAAGATGCACGCCAGATGACCATACCGCCCGAATCGGTGCATCTGATCTTAACGTCACCCCCATATTGGACATTGAAAGAGTATCGCGATGGGCCCGGACAGATGGGCCATATCGCCGACTATGACAAATTCCTGCACGAACTGGATCGTGTCTGGGAAAACTGTTTCGAGGCGCTCGTTCCCGGCGGCAGATTGATCTGTGTTGTTGGCGATGTCTGCCTGTCGCGCCGGAAAAACGAGGGACGCCATACTGTTGTCCCGCTGCATGCGTCGATTCAGGAGCATTGCCGGGGACTGGGATTCGACAATCTGGCCCCGATTATCTGGCACAAGATTGCCAATGCGGCTTTTGAAGCGACCGGTAATGGTGGCTCGTTTTTGGGTAAGCCGTATGAGCCAAACGCGGTAATCAAGAATGACATCGAGTTCATTTTGATGCAGCGCAAACCGGGGGGATATCGCAGTCCGTCCCTAGCGGCCCGCATTTTGAGTGTGATTGGCGACGCAAATCATAAGGCCTGGTTCCAGCAGATTTGGACCGGATTAACCGGCGCGTCCACGCGCAAACATCCGGCCCCGTATCCGCTCGAGTTGACGGAACGTCTCATCCGTATGTTCAGCTTTGTTGGGGACACGGTGGTGGACCCGTTCCTCGGTACAGGCACAACAACGGCAGCGGCTCTTCGATGCGGCCGAAATTCTATCGGATTCGAGGTCGACGAAAAATATGCCGGGGCGGCCTATAACCGCGTTATGGATGCTCGCGACATGTTCTCCACCGCCGAGGTGAACTGGCATGGCTAAAAGCCTCGACCGGCGCGTCGGTGAAGCGATCAAGTTGTTTTGGACAACGCGCGATTCGCAAAGCGAGAAACAAGGCAATCAATCGGGGCAAAAGGATGCCGGACTCCGCGCCGTCGTCACGGGCGGTCGGCATCTGGATGGATTCACGCAACTATGCCGAGACTTGTTCGTCGAAAACGGCGTGCCCGAAGCGCATGTCTACAGTCAGAGCCGTCGCGAGCTTCCTGGATATTTTCGCGCCGAGAAGAACTGGGATCTGATTGTTGTCGCAGATGGTCAATTGCTGGCGCTGATTGAATTCAAGGCACAGGTTGGCCCTTCGTTGGGAAATAATTTCAACAACCGCGCAGAAGAAGCGATTGGAAACGCGACAGATCTTTGGGCGGCGTTTCGTGAAGGAGCTTTTCAACCGTCAGCACGGCCGTGGCTTGGTTACGTCTTCATCATCGAAGATTGCCCGCGATCTCAGGCTCCGGTTAGCGTTCGGAACACTCACTTTCCAACGTTCCCGGAATTTGTCGGGGCATCGTACGTCAAACGGTACGAAATCTTACTGACGAAGCTGCTCCGCGAGCGATTATACGACGGGACATGTTTACTGATGTCTACCCGTACCGAGGGCCTGAAAGGGAAATTCTCCACACCGAATCCCGAGTTGAGTTTCCACAATTTTGCAGTAGGACTCGCTGCCCGGGCATTGTCACATGCTCGCACAAAGTAAACTGAACTTCGGCGAGATTACAGGTTGGTCTTCCGGATGAATAATGCCGTTGACCGCTAGTGAGTTGTCCATGCCCGAACAGCCTACAACCGAAATGCTCGAACTGATTGAGATTCTCCGTGCGCGATGGTCGGCAGAGAAGATTCCCTACGGTCCCAGTGCCACAGAAGACGAACTGGCGGAATTTGAAGGTCGCTATTCGATACGATTGCCGGACGATCTGCGGTTGTATTTCAGTCAACTCGGCGGGATGAGTGATTGGTGGATGGGAGAAGATTCGATCACATTTTTCCCTCTGCGGATGGTCAAGAGTGTCGCAGAGGATTTGGCGAATTTCGGTGGAATTCCAGATTATCGAGCGATTTCTCAAACTTTGGATGATTGCCCGCATTGGTTTGTCATTGCAGACTTTTTGATTACATCCCAAGTCTTCGCCATTCATATTGCAGAAAGCATTCATCCGACACCGGTTATTGTGATTTATGGCGAGGGCGATTATCAGGTTTCAGCGTCGTCATTTACGGCTTTTTTAAGCCGCTACTTAGTCAATTCCGACGACGTTCTCTTTCCTCCCTCGCTTCCTAGCGATCACGGAATGCCTCGATGAACTCATTTGAATCTTATCAACGCGACATCACCCGCCGAGAATTCTTCTCGCGCTCGGCGGCGGGGATTGGTACGGCGGCGTTGGCTTCGTTACTGACGAAATCGGGGCATGCGGCGGGTGGGTTGGCGGGGTTGCCGCATCATCCGCCCAAGGCGAAGCGGGTGATTTATCTGTTCATGAATGGGGCGCCGCCGCATGTCGATACGTTCGACTACAAGCCGCAGATGGAGGCGTACCGCGGCAAGCCGATCCCAGATTCGATCCATCAGGGGCAACGCACGTCGACGATGACGCAGGGGAAGGAGAAACTGTGTCTGCCGGCGCTGCCGACGTTCAGTCAGCATGGCAAATCGGGAACATGGATCAGCGACTATCTGCCGCACACGGCGACCATCGCCGACGACATCTGCCTCGTGAAGTCGATGCACAGTTCCGCGGTTAACCATTCGCCGGGCATCAGTTTTTTTCTCACGGGTGCGGAGATTCCGGGACGGCCGAGTCTGGGGGCGTGGCTCAGCTATGGACTCGGCAGCGATGCCGAAGAACTCCCCGCGTTCTGCGTGATGACCTCACGCGACAAGGAAGCCTCGTGCGGGCAGATCTTCTACGATTACTACTGGGGCAGCGGTTTTCTGCCGTCGAAATACCAGGGCGTGAAGTTCCGCGGCAGCGGCGAACCGGTGCTGTACCTGTCGAACCCCGACGGCGTCAGTCGGCCGGTGCGGCGGGAACTGCTGGATGACCTCGCGGCTCTCAATGAAGCCCATCACCAGGAGTTCGGCGACCCGGAGATTCTCACGCGCATCGCCCAGTACGAAATGGCGTACAAGATGCAGGCCAGCGTTCCGGAACTGACCGACTTCACGACCGAACCGCAGCACATCCTCGATTCGTACGGCCCCGATGTCCACCGGCAGGGTTCGTTCGCTTACAACTGCCTGATGGCTAGGCGATTGATTGAGCGCGGCGTGCGGTATGTCCAACTCATGCATGCGGGGTGGGACCATCACCGCAACCTCACCACGCAGTTTGCCATTCAATGCAAGGACACCGACCAACCGTCCGCGGCGCTCGTGAAAGACTTGCAACAGCGTGGGCTGCTCGATGACACGCTGGTCATCTGGGGCGGTGAGTTCGGCCGCACGCCGTTCTTACAAGGGAACTTCGCGGATACGAAGAACTGGGGCCGCGATCATCATCCGTATGCGTTCACGATCTGGATGGCGGGCGGCGGCATCAAGCCCGGTTTCAGCTACGGCGAAAGCGACGACTTCGCCTACAACGCCGTGAAGGACAAGGTCCATGTCCATGATTTCCAGGCAACCGTGCTGCACCTGTTGGGCATCGATCACGAACGCCTGACGTTCAAATTCCAGGGGCGGCAGTTCCGATTGACGGACGTGCATGGGGAAGTCGTCAAGCCGATTTTGACGTGAGATACGTAACCTCACAGACCGGAGCGCAAGCGACGGGAGTCATGTCGTACGGGACACTCCCGTCGCTTGCGCTCCGGTCTGTGAGGGATGTGGTTCATGCCGTGATCGCAATTACTGCCAACACGGCACACCACGCCACACTTAACGCGTGCCAGAACCATGCGCACACCGTCACGCCGAAGTAGTATTCGTGGTCATAACGGTCGGCGAGCGCCCAGACGGTGATGAAAATCAGAAACCACACGGCAACGACGAAGTGCATCGCGTGCAGACCGGCCGCGACGATCACGAACGCCCCGGCTCCGGTCGCGGCTTCGTCCGGCAGTTGGCGATGAATCAGCCAATTCAGAGCCGAAATCTGTACGGCTACGAAGACTGTTCCCGCGAACACGGCCTGCAGGAGATACCGGCGAAACATCGTCTGGCGTTCGCGGCGCACGGCAGCAATCGCGCGGGAGAGGGAATAGCTGCCGAGAAGTAGCAGCAGCGTGCTCAACCCAAACAGTGGTGGAAATTGGAGCGTCGGGAACGTCGATGGCGGGAACCAGCGCATCAATCCCCACGCGATCAGCCCGGCGGCAAATGCCACGGCGACCGCCGCTCCCGCGAACCGCAAGGCCACATCGCTGCGGGTCACGCGCGTCGTGGTGAACTCTTCCGCGGAATGTTGCGGAAGCATTGGCGTTACCCTCCTTGTTTCCCGCCTTCGGGCAGGACTTCTACCAGAATCTGCTCTGCCGCGGGCAATCCGATGGCGACCGGTTTCCCTGCTACCTCCGTCACGACAATGCCCGCTTCGGGGTTATTCTGTCGCACAACGCCTTCGATTCCCAATTCCATTCCCGCGTCGGTGAGAAACCGCAAAAAGTCGCGGCCCTGGTTGGTCACACGCGTCATCCGCACAGGGGTGCCCGGCGCGATGGACGATAACGGCGTGCCCTGCTTGGCATCGCCGCGCATGCTGCCGTCGGACGAAGGAATCGGATCACCGTGCGGATCGTGTGAGGGGCAGCCGAGAAAGTCGTCAATGCGGTCGACAAGAAAATCGCTGACCGCGTGTTCCATGTGCTCGGCTTCTTCGTGAACCTCGTCCCAGTTCAGTTGAAGCGTTCGCGCGAGGAACAATTCAATCAGCCGATGCCGCCGCAGCATCCGCAGCGCCAAAGCTTTGCCCTGCGGGGTGAGGCATACGCCTTCGTAGGGCCGATATTCCGCCAGCCCGGATTCCGCCAGCGTTTTCAACATGCTGGTGACGGTGCCGGGGGAGACATGCAGCGCGGTAGCCAACTGTCCGGTTGTCACCCATTCGGTCTCCTGGCGGGCCGCAATCTGCCAGGCGGTTTTCAGATAGTTTTCCACCGTGAGGCTGGTCATGAAAGCGTCTTGATCACCGGGTGGAAACGTTGAGGATCGAACACGGGGCGTTTCGATAACAGGGTGTGCGGTGGAATCATATTCCCCGCTCACCGGCAGTCATGAATGATAGCCGGTGCCGCAATCGCTGTCTTGGCGAGAAGAACCGGAAAGTTTTGCCGGTAGACGTTTCGCCTGGACCGCGATACGCCGTCAAACGGAGCGAACAAGGAGATTGCTCTCGCCAGAGAGGGAATGCACCGAGAAGATTCGCTTCTTCCTCTCGGCGGCCATTTGCTGAACCGGAGTGGGGGAATCTGTCGATAGTAGCGATTGTGCGACTTTGTCCGTGGATCCCGTTACGCCCGCATTCCAGGGAAACCGTGAGCATGAACCGACAGACGAGAACGCCGCTCTGTTGGGTTCTGGTTTCGTGGATGACCATTGTTGGCACCGCGGTCGCGCAAGGTCCGGTACCGCGGCCGAAGTTTGGTAGCTGGAATCCTCCGGCCGCAAACGCGATGGGGTATTACAGCATCCTCGGCGAGATCGCCAAACCGGGCGTGTATTCGGCGGAAGGTCGCGAAATCACGCTGCAGGAATTGATTCACCAAGCGGGTGGTGTGACCCCGAACGCCAGTCCGGCGGTTCGACTTGTACGACAAAACCGCGTCGCACAAGGGCACTTTTTTGACCCCGCTGGTCGCGTTCCGCTGGTTGCCGGGGATGTGGTGCTGATCGAGCCAATGCATGCCTCACCCGCTGCAACGCAAGCCGTTTCCATTTGCATGATCGGTGTGATGGATCGTCCGGTGATTGTGCCCATGCGGCCGGATCAGGCCCAACTCGGCACGATCATGCTGGCGCTGCAGCAGTCACCGGAATTAGTGCGATCGCTGCGAGTCATCGTGCCAACCCGACAAAGACCACCCGCGTCACCGAGTACGCCGTTGGTGAGTGGTACGGTCTTGATCTTCGATTCAAAGCTCTTGATTGCCGGCAATTTGCCGGTTTTCCCTGACGCCATTCCCCTGCCGCGAGCTGTCGAACCGCTGATGACGAACGTCAGTCCACCGGCATCCATCGGAATCCCGCAACCATCGGTGATGCCGCAGTTGCCGGATCAAATTCCTGATAACCGCCTGCCGGTGACCACCGCGGCTCGCAACAACGGCGATGTCGAGGCAACGACGCTGCCGTTTTCCAATGGCGGGCAACGTCCTCAAGCGAACGCGGCGAGTTTGCCGGTACCGGGATCGCGATTGCAACCGGAGCCAGCCCTCCCCATACCAACGAATCCGAAACCCAAAGCAAAAGTGCCGACGATCAACCCCGATTCCGAAATCGTCACCAGCATGGATGATGATCTCGATCTGAACATCGACGACGCACCGGTTGCCGAGACTCCCGCATCGGTGGGTTTCAGCCTCTGGCAATTGCTCGGCATCGGCGGCACGGTCGCATCGCTGGTTGGTCTTGCCGTACTCTCGCGGAACCTGATGGGCAAAGATTCGCCCAGGATTTCCTCGTCCACTCGCGATGACGACGACATCGTGCCGGCATCGATTAAAAAGCGTTCGGCCATGCCCACTCCGCACATGTCTCGGCGGCAGCGCCGGTTCGACGTGCCGGAACCAACGGATTCAGTCGCCAAAGCCCCTCGCTTTTCAACGCAACCCATCGCTGAACAGAAGAGCGAGATCCCCACACTGCGGCAAGAACCGCATGATCTGGCAGAACTGCTGGCGATGCAGGGACCAATTGAAACCGAAGGTGTGGTCTTGCCGCACGGGTTGAAGTTGCGTCGTTCGCCGTTGTCGGCGGTGCCGTTGTTTCGTGTCGACGAAGCGGCCGAGCTTCCGGGGCCGCCACATGAAAAGCCGGTGCCTGCCGGCGCACCGCAACGGTCGCTGGACGCCGCCGCCATGAAGATTCCCGCGCCCCATTTCAAAACCGCACCACCGTCTGCGATGGAACCGGCACCAGAAATGGTCGAATCGGCGATGATCAGTGGCAAGGCGATCGAGCGGGCCTTGCATCAATTGTTGCGAGGGAAGCCGTCGTGAGTATTGGCCTCGACCTGGGTACGACGCAATTTCGTTCCCTCCGACGCCACGGACAGCGGCTCATCGGACGGCAATGCCCGTGCGCGTACGCCCTCATCGCCGACACGCCGACCAATCGCCTCATGATCGAGCGCGACGACTTGCCGTTTCTGGAGCTTGAGCACGAACTGATCCTCATCGGCGATGCCGCAATTGCCTGGGCCGATCACGCTCCGGTCGCTCTACGGGCCTTGTTGCCCGATGGCAAGCTCCCCGCCGATGATGGTTTGACGCGGGAAATCCTGACGTTTCTGGTCGATGCGGTCCTGCCCCCCGCGACGTTCCCGAACGAACACTGCGCATTGACGATTCCGGGTGAACTCTTTCCCGATGACGGCGGCGTCGAACGGCCGTTCTTTCTGGAACTCGTCAAACAGCGCGGTTACGAACCGATCGTGATCGGGCAGGGGATGGCGGCAGTGCTGGCGGAACTCAGTGACGCGGGATTCTCCGGCATTGGCATCAGCCTCGGTGCCAGCCAGTGCGAGTTCGCCCTCGTCCATTGTGGCGCGGAACAGGCCCGGTGCAGTATTCCGTGGGGGACCGCCGACATCGAGGACCATGGGGCGACATCGAGTGACCGCATCGTCACCGACTTCCTCGTCGAGTTGCTCATCGAAGCTGGCATGCGCATCAGCCTGCACGACGGCTTCCGCGTGGTGAGCCAGCCGGTATCCATCGTGTGCAGCGGCGGTCTGACCCAGCGGGACGACTTCAATCAGCGCCTGCAAACCGCATGGCAACGGGCCGCATGGCCAATCCAGGTCCGCTCGCTGCGTATTGCTTCGGACGCGCTCTATACGATCGCCCGAGGATGTTTAATCCAGGCGAAACTGGAATTGCAGGCATCGGCCCTCCGCGCGGCGTGATTCCCTTCGTCGCGGTTCTGCGATTCCGCAACTTGCAAGCGGGTTTGGGTTTACTCTTGTGAATCCTTTCTTCGTGCGATATGATTTTGATTGATCAAAATTGTTCTTTCTGCGACTCGTTCCTATTGGCTGGAAATGACTTGATGCTTCACAGCAACCGGCTAAACCTTTTCCTGCTGCTGCTGATTATCTTTGGAGCCAGTGGGTGTGACCGTCCCTCCGCGGCTACGGTGGGGGACACGCCCGTAGCCGGACAGCGGCTGAAGGTGGTGACCACCACTGGCATGGTGACCGATCTCGTTCGAGCCGTGGCGGGCGACCACGCTGATGTATTGCCGTTAATGGGTCCGGGGATCGATCCGCACCTCTTCAAGCCGACCCGGAACGATGTCAAGAAGCTGTACGAAGCCGATGCCGTGTTTTATTCCGGATTGATGCTCGAACATCGGATGGAAGAAGCGCTCGAACAACTGGCCGGCACCGGTCGGAACGTCTTTGCGGTAACGGAGAAACTTGACCGTAATCGCTTGCGATCGCCACCCGATTTCGCCGGACAATACGATCCGCATGTGTGGATGGACGTTTCCTTGTGGAGCGAGTGCCTGCCTCTTGTCGCGGACAAACTGGCGAGCCTCGATCCCGAACACGCGACGGACTTTCAACAGCGGGCGCAAGCGGCCCAGGCCGAAATGAAAGAGCTGCACGAATATATTCGCCGCGTGATCGAATCGATCCCGCCGGAGAATCGCGTCCTGGTCACCGCTCACGACGCCTTCGGATACTTTAGCGTGAGTTATGGGATCGAAGTCCGCTCGGTGCAGGGCGTGACGACGGAGTCAGAAGCCGGCATTCAGGATGTGAACGCGCTGGTCGATTTCCTCGTCGAGAAAAAGCTCCCGGCGATCTTTGTCGAGTCGAGCGTCAATTCGAAGAACATTCAGGCGGTGATTGAAGGTTGCCAATCGCGCGGGGTCACGGTGAAAATTGGCGGTGAATTGTACTCCGACGCGATGGGAGCCGGCGGAACCTACGAGGGAACCTACATTGGCATGCTCGACGCCAACGCCACCCGCATCGCCCACGCCCTCGGCGGCACTCCCCCCGCACGCGGCTTCCGGGAGAAGCTGGAACCGCCACAAAAGTAATCCTCCGTCCCAGCCCGGAGCGCAAGCGACGGCCGAGAGGAATTCCTGCCATAAAAGATGTAACGTGTCGCCAACAGAAAACGCCCTCCTTACTCTTGCGTCTTTTTGTGGCTCCAATGCCTTTGATTTGTGAGTCCGATGGCCGACCCGATCTCACCGCTGAGTGTGCATGACCTCACCGTCGCCTATCAACGGCAGCCGGTGTTGTGGAACGTCGACTACGAAGCCCCGGCGGCGCGGTTGATTGCCATTGTTGGTCCCAACGGTGCGGGCAAAAGCACGCTCATCAAATCGCTATTGGAGTTGATCCCCCGAGCCACTGGTGAAGTGCATTTCTTCGGTCAGACGTACCAACAATCCCGTCATCGCGTGGCGTATGTGCCGCAACGTACGACCGTCGATTGGGACTTTCCGGTCACCGCGCACGATGTGGTGACGATGGGACTCTATGGTCGCCTCGGCTGGTTCCGCCCGGTCACACGCGCCGCCAAGCGGGAAGCGCTCGAAGCATTGGAACGGGTGGGTCTCGCCGATTTCGCGAAGCGGCAAATCAGCCAGCTCTCCGGCGGGCAACAACAACGCGTCTTTCTGGCTCGCGCGCTGGTGCAACAGGCCGATTTGTATTTGATGGACGAACCGTTTGCCGGGGTGGATGCTGCCACGGAACGGACCATTGTCGGACTGTTGCAGGGCCTGCGTAGCGAAGGCAAGACTGCACTCGTGGTGCATCACGATTTGCAGACCGTCAACGAATACTTCGACGATGTGCTGCTCCTGAACATGCGCGTGATTGCCGCCGGTCCGGTGGCAACGGTATTCAACGCGGAAAATCTCAAGCGGACGTACGGCGGCAAACTCGCTTTGCTCGATCAGGTGGGCCATCAAATGGTCCTCGCAGGACGCCCGCAATGATCGCGACGGCTTACGTCTTCGCCGCGACCGAGTGGGCGCGCGTGTTCTTGCTGCAGGACTACAACACCCGCGTCGTTCTCTGCGGCACGATGATTCTCGGCGTTGCCAGCGGAGTGGTCGGGGCGCTCATGCTCCTGCGAAAACGCGCGCTCGTCGCCGATGTCGCCAGTCACGCGGCCCTTCCGGGAATTGGTGCGGCCTATCTCACTATGGAAGCGATCCGTCCCGATTCTGGTCGGTGGCTGCCGGGGCTGTTGCTGGGGGCAACGATCAGTGCCTCGGCTGGTTTGCTGTTCGCGCAAGGGATGCGCCGCATTCGCCGCATCAAGGAAGACGCGGCACTGGCCATCACGCTCAGTCTCTTCTTCGGCATGGGCGTCGTGTTGTTGACGTGGATTCAATCCCTGCCGACGGGGCATGCCGCGGGCTTGAACGAGTTCATTTTTGGTAAGGCCGCAGCGCTGCTGGCCAGCGATATCACGGGCATCGCCATTGCCGCGGTCATCGCTGTCGGTGTGGTCGCATTGCTGAGGAAAGAGTTCTGCTTACTCTGTTTCGACGCGGAGTATGCCCACGCTGGTGGTTGGCCGGTGACGGGACTCGATCTGTTGCTGACGGCACTGGTAATCGTCATTACCGTGGTCGGCATGCAGAGCGTTGGATTGTTGCTCATTGTGGCCCTAATGGTTCTACCACCGACATCCGCCCGGTTCTGGACCGAGCGTTTTGAGCCGTTGGTCTGGATCTCGGGCGGCTTTGGCGGCGCGGCGGCAATGTTGGGCGTTTTGTTGAGCGCACTCGTGCCGAAGTTTGCCGCCGGAGCCGTGATTGTATTAAGCGGCTCGTTCATGTTCGCGCTGAGTTTTCTGTTTGGCACACAACGCGGTTTGTGGTGGCGGTACCGTGCGATGTCTGCAGCGCAGCGACAGATTGCGCTCGATGATTTGCTGCGCGCGTGTTATGAGATCCTCGAACCGCAGATTTCGTCCCTGGAGGAACTGACGGAGAAACCGCTCACGCAAGCGGCGTTGCTGGAGACGCACCGTTGGTCGCCGGCGCGCTTGCGGCCATTATTGCGCCACGCCGAACTTGCGGATTTATTGCGGAGGGACTCTCAGGAAAACTGGCGGCTCACCGCGAACGGTCGTCGCGCGGCGATTCAAGCGGTCCGTTACCACCGGTTGTGCGAACTTTATCTCATTCATTATGCCGACGTGCCTTTGCTCGGCGCTGACCGAACGGCGGACGCGTTTGAGCATTCGATCCGGCCGGAGATTCTCGAACAATTGGAGACGATGCTCGAAGCGCGGTCGCCACGGTTGATGATCCCTGCCAATCCACACGCTCCGCTGAATCCCATGGTCGGCATGCCGGAATCGGAGGCCGTGTCATGAACGTCTTCTGGTCTGATTGGAGTGCGATCGATACATGGATCGTCATCACGGCGGCCTTGGCGGCGATGGCGTGTGCATTACCGGGAACGTTTTTACTGCTGCGGCGTGAAAGTCTGATGGGGGATGCTCTCAGTCACGCGACGTTGCCCGGCATCGTCCTCGCGTTTCTGACGCTGCATGCCGCGGAGCACGCCGGATGGCTCACACCGAGCGGCCTCGCCGCGTGGCGGCATCCCGCGTTGTTTATTGGAGCGGCGATCAGCGGCGTCATGTGTGGTCTGCTGGCGGAACTCTTGCAACGCTGGGGCCGAATGGAACCGAGCGCCGCGCTCGGGGTGGTTTTCACATCGCTATTTGCGTTGGGATTGCTGCTCATCCGCACGTGGGCCGATCAGGCTCATATCGATCCCGGCTGCGTCCTCTATGGTAACCTCGAAATGGTGATTGCGGACCCCATCGGCCAGACGGGGATTCCCCGTGCGGTGGCGATCAACGGGGGCATGTTGGCCGTCAATGCGGTGTTGCTGCTCTTGTTCTACAAGGAAATTAAACTCTGCACGTTCGACCGGGATCTGGCTCGTTCACTTGGAATTCCCGCCGATCTGGTCCATTTGATGTTGCTGGCGATGACGGGAGCCACGGTTGTGGCGGCGTTCGAGAGTGTTGGCAGCATTCTCGTGATTGCGATGCTCGTCGCGCCGCCGGCAACGGCACTGTTGTTGAGCGATCGCTTGGGGGGCGTCCTGATTGGTGCTCTGGTAATCGCGGCAATCACCGCCGGCGGGGGGCATCTCGCAGCACTCGCCCTTCCGGTGATGTTGCATCGCTGGGCCGGTGCCGCAGAAGCGTCTTCTGTCAGCACCGCGGGCATGATGGCCGTCGTGGCAGGCGGACTTTTTCTGCTCACATGGTTTTGCTCGCCGCGATATGGATTGTTGCGGCAAGGACTCGATCAAGCCCGCTTGCGCCGTCGAATCCTGTCCGAAGATATTCTCGGCGTGCTTTACCGGCTTGAAGAACTGCGTCCCCACGCGGTGCCCGGTGCGGACAACGCCAGCCTCGCGGCGACGCTGTCGGTGGTTCCGTGGCGATTGTGGCGTGCCGTCACGGATCTAACCAAACGGGGTTGGATTGCCGCGGGCGGACAAGGCGTCGTGCTGACTCCGTCGGGTCGGACCGCCGCGCGCGATCTCGTGCGGTCACACCGCCTGTGGGAATCCTATCTCGCGAAGCACTTTGTTCTGCCCGATCGACGGTTGCACCAACTTGCCGAAGCCGCAGAGCATTTCGTAGGGCCAAAGATTCAGGAAGCGCTCGCAGAAGAACTCGAACAACCCGTCCGCGATCCGCACGGCGCAACCATTCCGCCCTCCACGAGCGCTTCGTAACGCCTTCCCACACTGCTTGCGGTTTCGCGCCCCGCGCTGAAACCACACAGTGTCCACAGTCCGGAAGAGACCCAGGGTTAAGAAACTCTGGGCGTCAGCGGAAAATCATTCCCATTCGATGGTGCTCGGCGGTTTGGAGCTGATGTCGTAGACCACGCGATTGACGCCACGCACTTCGTTAATGATCCGTGTCGACATCTTCTGCAGCACGGGATACGGCATCGGATACCAGTCCGCCGTCATGAAGTCGTCGGTGGTCACCGCCCGCACGGCGATGGCATCTTCATAGGTACGACCGTCCCCCATCACCCCCACAGATTGCACCGGCAACAGCACGGCGAAGGCTTGTTGAATCTCCCGATACAATCCAGCTTTTCGCAGTTCTTCGAGCACAATCGCATCGGCTTCTCGGAGCGCGGTGAGCCGTTCCGGGGTGATCACGCCGAGACACCGCACGGCGAGACCCGGGCCGGGGAACGGATGCCGCCAGATGAGTTCTTCGGTGAGGCCGAGTTCCAACCCCATGCGACGAACTTCGTCTTTGAACAAGTCCCGCAACGGTTCGATCAGTTCAAAACCGAGTTCTTCGGGCAAGCCGCCCACGTTGTGATGCGACTTGATCGTTGCCGCCGGGCCATCCGCGCTGCCGCCGGATTCGATCACATCGGGATAGAGCGTCCCCTGTGCGAGGAAGCGGGCATCCTGAATCGACTCGGCTTCCTTACGGAAGACTTCAATGAACACGCGGCCGATGATCTTCCGTTTCTGCTGTGGATCGGCGACACCCTTGAGTTCGCTGAGGAACCGTTCGCTGGCATCGACCACATGGAGATCGGTGCGGAAATGGTTCAGAAACCGCGAGCGGACCTTTTCGAGTTCGCCTTTTCGGAGCATGCCGTTGTCGACGAAGATGCACGACAATTGCGAACCAATCGCTTTGTACAGAATCGCCGCGGTAACCGACGAATCGACTCCACCGGAGAGGCCGCAGATGACGCGGGAGTTGCCGACGCGGGCTCGCAGCGCGGCGACTTCCCGTTCGATCAGCGAACTGATCTGCCATGTCCCGCGGCAACCGCAGACGTTCTTCACGAAGTTTTCGAGCAATTGCGTCCCGAAGGCCGTATGTGTCACTTCGGGATGGAACTGTAGTCCATAGATCGTTTGCGTTTTGTGTTTTACGGCGGCAAACCGACATGTATCGGTGCCTGCCAGTTCGACATAATCCGCGGAGATGTTTTCAACCTGATCACCGTGGCTCATCCAGACCGTGGATGTGTCAGGGACGCCGTCGAATAACGGATTGCGTTGTGTCACCCGCAGTTCTTTGCGACCGAACTCGCGGGCATGGCCGGGTCGGACAGCTCCCCCTTGAGCCTGGCAGGCCAACTGCATGCCGTAGCAGATGCCAAGAACCGGGATGCCAAGGTCCAGAATTTTGGGGTCGATTTGCGGCGAATGTTCGCCGTACACGCTCGCGGGGCCGCCGGAGAGGATCAAGCCTTTCGGTCTCAGTTCGCGAATTCGTTCCGCCGACAAATCGTGCCGTACTAACTGAGCTAAGACGTTACGATCACGAACCCGGCGGGCGATGAGTTGCGCGGTCTGCCCACCGAAATCGAGGACGAGGATGAGCTCTTCCTGCTGGGGATCCACCACGTGTAAATCGACCCGTTTTGGGGTCACCATTCCTTGAGACATATCCACCGTCCAACATCCAGGACCGCCGATGCCACCGCATCGCGCGGGAATCCCGAAGTGTACCGCGGGATGGTTCGCAACGCCAATCGGGAGCAAATGCGCCCGTTAAAAACGGACCAATCTTGTCAATCAGGTCACCCATTCCGCTGGCGGTTTTGCGCCGCGGGCTGAAGTGGCGGGGTGTCCTCGTGAACACTCGGTGGTTTCTGCGCGGGGCGCGAAACCGCAAGCGATCATTCCACGACGACTGGCTCACCCGCACTGATGTTCGTCAGAAGTTCCCCCACAAGATGATCTTCGGGGAAATTGCCCAGCAGATACGTGTTGCGACCGGCTTGGATTTCGACGCGCGTCGGAGCGGCGAGACCGATGTCGGCACCGCTGCGGGAGGACGGTTGCAGCACAACCTGATGGTCTCCCGCGGGGAGAGTGACTCGCAACACTTGAATGCGGGCGGGAAGCAGACCCCAGCAGCGCAAGTCGGCTTGTTCGGAGGCTTCCCAAGCGATGCCGACGACGTTGAGCGCCAAACTCGGCAGTGAGTTCGGATCGGCATCGGTCACTTCTTTCACCGCATAGATGGCCCCCTTCTTCAACACCCGGCGGGCCACGGCGCGGCCGAGAATTTCGGGGTAACGGGCTTCCTGTTGCAGATTGGCCATCATGCTGACATCGACCAGCGTGGCGGTTTTCCCCATCGGGCGGCCTTCCACTTCCACCTTGATGGTATCCGTGGGGCTGGACGGCGTAATCACCTTGGGAATCGGCACGGGCGCGAGGGTCGGAGGCAATCCGCGAGGTGATACGGCGGAGACGATGCGGTCCGCAATCAGTAATGACGCTTGTGTGGCCTCGGCGTTCACCTGCTCTTTGACCGGCCCCCGTCCTACCATCGCGAAGACATACAATACACCATGACCGGGGGGGATCGGGACTTCGTGCTGAGCGCGTTGCAGATCGGATTTCGCGGCAGGGAAATCAGGTGCGAAATTCGCCACTAGGACTCGGGCCCGGACGGCATCGTCGAGGGTGAGTGGCGATTCTTCTGCAATCATCGCACGGATGTACGGACCGAGCGCGACCTGCTTGTACGCTTCCGAGCGCAGTTGAACATCAATGTCCTTATCTGCGAGTTTCTCGGCAATCTGAGCCTGTTTTTCCGTCACCTGCAGCGCATATGCCGAGGCATCGCCGCCATCGCCCATCAGGTTGGAAATCGCGAGCATCGCGCGGATAAGGACTTTCTCATAGTCCTCGCCGGGGTAGGCAATTTGACGATCGTCCGTCACCATCGACGCAGCGGATTCGGCGACGTTTTTCTGTTCAAAGTCATCGAAGTGATCGCGAACTTCGCGCAACAATCGTTCGGCTTGTTGCGGGCGACCGGAGGCCAGTTCGACCATCGCGAGATCGAGTTTCAGCACATCCTTTTCACCGCGGCGTTTTTTCGTCTGCTCGGTAAGGGCGACTCGGGCATTTTCGAGGCGCCCCGCGAAGTAATCCTGCCGCACGGGTTGAATGCGGTCGTAGTGAGTTGCACAGCCGGCGAGGAGCGCGAACCCAAGGCCGAGAATGAATCGCGATGGAAGTCGCAGGATCATAACAGGGCCCGAATTCGTTGATTTGGCGGTAACATCATGCACAACGAGCCCGAAGCGTGAGCGCCGGGTCAAACCTGAACCCGGCGCTCACGCTTCGGGCTCGTGAAGTCGTCACACGCCGTAATGCTTGAGTTTGCCGAGGCGCGACTTGTGATAGCCCTTGCGGAGCTCTTCCGATTCCTTCTCGGAAGTCCCCGTCTGGATGTTGACCAGTTCGAGCGTCAACAGGTAATCCCGCTGATAGTCTTTGCTGTTGCTGCGAGTGGTCCCTGAAGTCACGATGGCGTACAGCAGATAGTCGAACGGTTGTTCGAGCTTTTCCATCGTCGCCTGGAATAGCCGCTGGTTGCTCGGCACCATCAGGTCTTCGGGGCGCTGCCCGCACTGCTTCAAGCCGGCTTCGACGTACCGCCGCGTGATCGGCACGAAGACATCGGATTCGGTGATGCAGGTATCGATCTTCTGGTAGATCTGTTCTTTGAAGTCGCCCAGTTCTTCAGCGCTCTTATTTTCGACACCGAGGAAGCAGATTTTCTTCTTCCCGGCGGGGAAACCTTCCAACCCGGCGGTCTGCAGAACGACCGATTGGCGTCCTAACAATTTCGAGACGGTTTCCGCGATGAGCGGTTCCCACGTCTCCGAACCGGCGGTGTGACTGCCGACCATGTCTTCGTCGGTGTCTTTCAGGACATGGGCCTGCTGACGGCCGCGGCAACCAGACAGAAGCGTCCAACCTGCGTAGCCACCAAGGGTTGCGAGAAAATGTCGCCGCTGCATGGTACGCCTTCCCTGACGTTGACCGGTGTTGGATCAAGCTTCCTGTTTTTTCCAGATTGCGCCGTCGGAGTGTCCGGCATAATCGGTCGATCAGGCATAAAGTTCGGCACCACGGCGGCCAAATCTTCAACCCGCTTTCCGCCCCACGATCAACGGACCACGGGTTGTACCTGCGAAAATCCGTTCTGAATAGGTTGGATTTTGGGCGGGACTAATCGTATTCATCCAGCTTCGGTGCTGCTTGCGGTTTCTCGTCCAGCACCGAGACCACCCTGTGTTCGCGAAGACGGGGTTCTGTTTCTGGCCGGGCGAGACCGCATACGACGAAGGTTTCCGTTCCCGAAGTTCTTCGCTGCGAATGCCTAATCCACGACAGCAAATCGCGATGACTGCGCTTTCAGAAAGATTTCAGGAAACATTTTGGAGGATTCACCGGCGTTTCAGGTGTTCAACCTTAGAGTTCCCCCAACGCGTGTCGGTTCCGGTCGACGTTCGACGGACCACGCAGACGACTGGAACATCGGAGACTCACCATGGGATGGAAATTGACAGCGGTGCTGGGGCTGCTGGGTTTGATTGCCACGGCCGCCGCGCCGCGTGATTGGCAACAGGAAAAGGACGAGTTTGGCTCGCATGGGCTCTGGGAACAAGACGAGGAGTTCGCGCAGGCAGACTGGCGACATGAACCTCCAGATGATCGCGTTGATTTCTACGCCGAACGTGGTCCTGGCCCGCGCCACGGTGGCCCGCGTGATGACTTCGGTCCGCCGCGCCATGAGGATCATTTCGGCGATCGACGCCGTTTCAACGATGATGGCGACCGCCGTGGTCCCCCGCCTCCGCCTCACATGCGTGGACATGACCGTGGCCCGCATCATGACATGGCTCGTCACGACGACCGTGACCCCGGCCCGCGCCACGGTGGGCCGCATGGCGACTTCGGTCCGCCGCGGCATGATGATCACTTCACGAACCGTCGCCATTCTGATGATGGAGGTGATCGTCATGGTCCGCCCCCGCCGCCCCATATGCGTGGACAGGATCGCGGTCCGCATCACGATATGGCTCGTCAGAATGACCGTGGTCTCGGCCGCCCGCCGTATGGTGGTTCCCGTGGTCCGGAACCTCGACATCACGAAGATCGCTTCGCAGATCGCCATCATGATGATGGTGGTAACCGTCGTGGCCCACCCCCACCCCGGCATCGCCGCGATGATCACGACCGTGGCCCCCAGCATGCCGGATTCGGACCGCAACACGCCGAGCGTGGACCGCACGGTGACGGACATTGGGGTGGCCCCGGCCGCGATTTCCGTGGTCCGCAACACGGTCGTCCGTCCTTTGGGCCGCCGCCGTTCGTGCGGGAACGGATGATGGCAAGCCGATTCGGTGGCCGTTCCTTTGGTCCACCCGCATTCGATCGTGGCCAGATCACCGGCCGCATGCCGTTCGGTCCCGGCGGCCATCCCGGTGCCGGACCGAATCCGATGGCCATGCTCGACACAGACCACGATGGCAAGATCAGTAAGGACGAAGTTCTGAAGCACTTCGCCGATGTCGATGCGAATGATGACGACTCGGTGACGATCGACGAACTGCAAGACCACATGCGCAAGCATCGCCCTGAGGGACGCGGCCCCGGTCCGCAGCACGGGGACCATCAACCCGGCCCGCGTCCCGGACATTCCGGTTTCGGTCCGGATTCTCACGGTCCCGGTCGCTCCGGACCATTCGGTGGGCCTGGTTTTGGCGGCCCTCACCGGATTGGTCCTCCGTCTCCCACTATGATGTTGGAACAATTCGACAAAAATCAGGATGGCAAGCTGTCAAAAGACGAAGCGCCTCCGATGATGTGGGAACGGCTCTCGAAAGCCGATGCGGATGGCGATGGTCAAATCACCGCCTCGGAACTGGAAACGCATTTCAAGCAGATGCGGGAAAGTCGTCCGGGTTCGGATGCCCCCAAGGCACCGGAGTCAAAACCGGAATCCAGTGACGAAAAGAAGGAACCGGCTGCCGAACCAGCCAAACAAGCTGACGCGGACATTGGTCCGGTCGATGCATTGTCGGTGATGCCGACTGCGTAACGAAGGATTGAAGCGACGAATCTCCATCGCCCCGGTTGTCCCAGTGATGACCGGGGTGTTGGAGTTTGTTCGTGGTCAGTTGTCGATCCACATAACAACTGACGACTGACAACGGACTACTGACCATTCACAACGGACAATCGAAAGCATGCGGATTCTCGTCGTTGAAGATGAACCGGACCTGCAGCGCGTGGTGGCTGCGGCGTTGCGTGAAGCGGACTATGCCGTGGATACCGCCGACGATGGCGAAGAAGGGTTGTACAAAGCCCAGACATGGGATTATGACGCTATTGTTCTCGACGTGATGTTGCCGAAGCGCGATGGGTGGTCCTTGCTCGCCGCGCTGCGTGAAGCCAAAACCACGCCGGTGTTGATGCTGACGGCGCGGGACGCCGTAAACGACCGGGTTCGCGGTCTGGATCTCGGGGCGGACGATTATCTCGTCAAGCCGTTCGAGCTCTCCGAACTGACGGCCCGGCTGCGGGCCTTGATTCGCCGGTCGAAAGGCCAACCGCGGCCGGTGATCGACATCGGCGAAGTGCGGATCGACACGGCGTCGAAATCGGTCACCATCCGAGGGGTCCCGGTCGCGCTCACCGCGAAGGAGTACAGTCTGCTCGAAATCCTCACGTTGCACCGCGGCGTGCTGGTCACCCGAACGATGATTTACGATCATCTGTTCGATGAAAACGACGAGAGTCTCTCGAATCTGGTGGATGTCTACGTGTCCAACATTCGCCGGAAACTGGGGCATGACCTGATCACCACTCGCCGCGGACACGGGTACATTATCGAAGATTAACGCCGCCACGAGCCCGAAGCGCGAGCGCCGGGTCACTTCTCATCTCATGAGACCCGGCGCTTGCGTTTCGGGCTGGTTGTCTGCCTTTCATCTTAACCACAGATATTTCCTCCAATGATTCGTTCGCTGCGTTGGCGATTGCAGCTTTGGCATGCTCTGTTGCTGTGGGCCGTGCTCACGGTGTTCGGAGGGATGGTCTATTTCCTGCAATGGCAGACGCGATTACAGCAGATTGATGTCGAATTGGACCGGACCGCGGAGGTGCTGGCTTCGCGCGTGCGGCGGTTGATGCCTCCGCCGCCGTTTGGTCGCCCGCCGTTTGACGGACCGCGTAGCGTCACGGCGGGTAACACGGCGATCGAAGCGGTCGATGCTAACGATCGTAGTCCGCCAGCGCAAACTCCCGGCGAGCGCGCTCCCGGTCCCCGGGAAGGCGAGCATCGGCCTCCCTGGGATCGCCCGAGGTTTCCCGGGGACCGCCGTCCCCCGGGACCACCCGATCCTCAAGGAGAAGGACGGCCGCCCCACCGGCCACCGTATCACGATCTCCATGGACCACCGCCCCCACGTCATGCCGGAGAGAACCCGCCGTGGGGCATCCCGATGTGGATTGATGACATCGTGCGCCGATTCCGCGAACCAGGCGGCCCGTCTTCCGATGCTCCTGGACTGGAACTCCCCGAAGAGTTTGCCGAGCTCTTTGACGGTCCTCCCGACCGCCGAATGCATTTTCTGATCTGGGATCGCGACGGCAAGGTGCTGGAGAAATCGGCGTCCGCCCCGGATTTGCCTTATCCCGGCCTGCACTTTGGCAACAACGAACTGCCCGTGCGATTGATCCGCCAACGCGAACATTGGCGGGAAATCGTCCTCGCCGGCCGCTTCGATACCAACGTTCTGGTGGGCCGCTCTTTACAACATGATGTGGTCATGTTGCATCGCTTCGGGGGGATTCTGACACTCGCGGCCGTGGGTGTGCTCGGCGTGGGGCTCGTGGGGGGCTGGTGGTTCACCGGCCGGGCCATCCGCCCGCTGGCAGCCATGACCCGCACGGCGGAATCGATTTCCGTACAGAGTCTGTCGCAGCGCATCGATGTCGCCGAAACGGACAGCGAGCTCGGCCAACTCGCGGTTGTGCTGAATCGGACGTTTGATCGCTTGCAGGCTTCGTTTGAACGTCAGGTCCGTTTCACGGGCGATGCTTCGCATGAACTGCGCACTCCGGTGGCGGTGATGCTTGCCCAGATTGAGTTGTCCCTGTCCCGGCCGCGTTCCGAACAAGACTACCGCGATGCGATGGGAACCTGTCTGCGCGCATCGCAGCGGATGAAGTCGCTGATCGAAAGTCTCTTGGTCCTGGCCCGACTTGACGCCGGGGCCGCCGAACTGGTGGTAGAATCGATTTCCCTCGACCAGCTCATCAACGAAGTGGTCGAATTGATCGCTCCGCTAGCCGAGCAACGCCGCATCACGATCGCGATGGATCTTCTGCCGGTGACCGTAATGGGGGACCGCCAGCGTTTATCGCAGGTGGTGACGAACCTGCTGACGAATGCGGTCCGTTACAACAAAGAGGAAGGCCGGATCGATGTCGTGCTCCGCGACGAAGCCGATTCGGCGGTCGTGACGATCCACGATACGGGCATCGGCATCGCGCCGGAACATCTGCCGCACATCTTTGACCGCTTCTACCGTGTTGACCCGGCTCGTTCGCGCTCAGAAGGAAGCAGCGGTCTCGGTCTCGCCATCTGTCAAAGTCTTGTCGCCGCCCATCACGGTATTCTCTCTGCTACCAGCACGCTCGGTGAAGGCACGACGATGGAACTGCGGCTGCCGAAGTCGTCGACAACGGTCGTCTCCCATTGAGCGCAGATATTCTATAGCGAGAAATTTTGTGTGATGCCTCGTTAGAAATCGCAACCCGGAAACCATCGGTGAAATTTGATCCGTGCCTTGCCAGCCATCGTTCGACTTTGATAAGAATAGAGGTAGCGCCGACATCGTCTATTGCCTGGGTCAACCGCTCTCGAATTGATACGAAGGATGGATGCATGACATGGCGATGGCCCGGCTGGATGGTCGCGCTGGTGCTCACTCTACCCAACACCGGCGTGGTGATGGCGGCGGACACGCCGGCCGCCGAGGTCGAATTCTTCGAGAAGCAGGTTCGCCCGATCCTTGTGGAACATTGCCACAAGTGTCATGGGACGACGAAGCAATGGGCCGCTTTGCGACTTGATTCGCGTGAGGCATTGCTCAAGGGGGGCGACAACGGTCCGGCCGTCGTTCCCGGCAAACCGGATGAGAGTTTGTTGATCCTTGCGGTTCGCCATGCCGACGACAATCTCAAGATGCCGGAAAACGGCAAGCTCGCGGAGGCTCAGATCGCCGCACTGGTCCGCTGGGTCGAACTCGGAGCGATCTATCCTGTGGGAGTGCAGACGACCGCAAAATCGCGCGATGCCAAGCATTGGTCGTTTCAGCCGCCGGTTCCTCAATCGCTTCCCGAAGTGAAGGATAGTGCGTGGGCGCGTTCGCCGATCGATCGCTTCATTCTCGCCAGATTAGAAGCGGCACAATTGGTCCCCGCCGCTCCGGCGGACAAACGAACCTTAATCCGCCGGGTGACGTTCGATCTCACTGGGCTGCCACCAACGCAGGCAGAAATCGCCGCGTTTTTGGATGATGATCGGCCCGATGCCTTTGCCACCGTCGTCGATCGGTTGCTGGAATCTCCGGCGTACGGCGAACATTGGGGCCGGCACTGGCTCGATGTCGCGCGGTATGCCGATTCCAACGGCCTCGATGAAAACATCGCCCACGGAAATGCGTGGCGGTATCGCGACTATGTGGTGAAGTCGTTCAACGAGGATAAGCCGTTCAATCAGTTCGTGACGGAACAAATCGCGGGCGATCTATTGCCGTTCGAGGGTGAGAACCAACACCACGCCCAGTTGATCGCCACGGGGTTCTTGTCGATTGGCCCGAAAGTTCTCGCAGAAGTCGATCAGCCGAAAATGCGGATGGACATCGTCGATGAGCAGATCGATGCCGTCGGCCGCGTGTTTCTGGGACTGACGCTCGGTTGTGCCCGCTGTCACGACCATAAGTTCGATCCGATTTCCGCGGCGGATTACTACGGTTTCGCCGGCGTGTTCAAGAGCACGCGGACGATGGACAGCTACATCAAGGTCGCGAAGTGGCACGAACATGTCCTGCCATCCGCTGAAGCCACCCGACTGCAAGCCGCATTTGATGCCGATCTCGCGGCGAAGAAACAAACCCTCGCCGATTTCGTGACGAAGGCGGACAAAGCCGCGAAGGATGGGCTCGCTGCGGATGCCGCGGTCCCCGAGAAACTGGAAACGATTTATCCGGAAGCGACCAAAGTGGAACTGGCCAAGTTGCGGGAACAACTCGCGGCTCTCGAACGGGATGGCCCGAATCTTCCGACCACGATGGGCGTGACGGAGGACGAAGTCGCCGATGTCGCGATCCATCTCCGCGGCGACACGCAGAAGCTCGGCGATGTCGTGCCACGGCATACCCCCGCGGCGATTATGGGCACCCTGCCAGTTGAGTTTTCACCCAAGACGAGTGGTCGCCAGCAGCTCGCGCAGTGGCTCGTCGATCCCCAGCATCCATTGACTGCGCGGGTGCTCGTCAATCGCGCCTGGCGGTGGCATTTCGGCCGAGGACTTGTCCGCACCACCGATAATTTCGGTCTGCTGGGGGAAGCACCATCGCATCCGGAGTTGCTCGATTGGCTGGCTCAGCGATTCGTTGCCGAGGGGTGGTCGCTGAAGGCGTTGCATCGACTGCTGCTGAATTCCAGCACATATCAGCAGGCGAGTGTGCCCGATGGGCGGACTTTGGAACACGATCCCGAAAATCGCTTGCTCGGACGGTTCAGCCTTCGTCGGCTCGGCGCGGAAGAAGTGCGGGATGCGTTACTCACCGACAGCGGGCAGCTCGATGCGACGGTCGGTGGACCGGTGCTCAAAGTCAAGAATCGCGGGTATCTGTTCGATCACACCTCGATAGACCTGACCGATTACACAAGTAACCGGCGGTCGCTGTATCTCCCGGTGATTCGCAACCATGTCTTCGATCTGTTCCAACTGCTCGACTTCCCCGATCCCGCTGTTCCCACGGGCGACCGCAATACCAGCACCGTCGCACCGCAAGCCTTGCTGATGATGAACAGCGACTTCGTGATGCAGGCCGCGGAGAAACTGGCGGACCGCGCGTTGGAGCAACCAGGTTCGAGCGCCGACCACATTGCGATGGCGATCCGCTCGGTTTATGGCCGCGAGGCTAACGGTGACGAGATCGCCGCGCACGAGCAATTTCTGTCGCGGTTGGAACACGCGATGACGGAGTCACAACCCGATGCGGCCCAGCGAACACGGCAAGTCTGGACCGTGTTGTGTCACACGCTGCTGGCCACGAATGAGTTCATTTACGTGAAGTGAGAAGCGGATGCCTTTTGAAGTTCCTCCGCGGGTTTCCCGCCGGTCGATGCTCCAGCAATCGGCGGTCGGCTTCGGCTCTCTTGCGCTGGCTTCGATGGTCGGTGGTGAAGCCCGTGCCATGGATGCGAGCCCTCTGGCACCGGCGTTGTCGCATATCACAGCGCGGGCGAAACGGGTCATCTTCCTCTTCATGAGCGGCGGCCCGTCGCAGGTCGATACGTTCGATCCCAAGCCGTTGCTCACCCGTGACGATGGCAAGCCGCTGCCGTTCGACAAGCCGCGCGTGCAGTTCAACACGACCGCGAATCTCATGAAGTCGCCGTGGTCTTTTAAGCAGTACGGCGAAAGCGGCCTGTGGGTCAGCGAACTCTTTCCGCATCTGGCCCAGCGCGTTGACGATCTGTGCATGTTGCACTCACTGCACGGCACCAATCCAGCGCATGGCGGCGCGGTGATGAAGATTCACACCGGCAGCGATAACTTCGTCCGCCCCAGCATCGGTTCGTGGGTGAGTTACGGCCTTGGTACGGAGAACCAGAATCTTCCGGCGTTCGTGACCATTTGTCCTACACTGGCGTTCGGCGGCATCAACAACTGGAGTTCCGCTTTTCTCCCCGCGGTCTACCAGGGAACCCCGTTCGGCGATGCCAGCATTCCTTCGGCCAAGGCCCAGGTGAAGTACATCCGCAATTCACGGTGGTCACGTGAGGTGCAGGAGCTGCAACTCGAAAAACTGCGGCAGTTGAACCGGGACGACCAAGCCCGTAGCGGTTCGGAAGCTTCGCTGGAAGCCCGCATCAATTCGTTTGAACTCGCGTTCCGCATGCAGTCCGAATTGCCGAAGGTCGAGGATCTCTCGGGCGAATCGGAAGCCACGCAGAAGTTGTATGGCATGGACAATCCCGTCACGGCAAACTTCGGGCGGATGTGTCTGATGGCCCGCCGGTTTGCGGAGTCCGGCGTGCGGTTCATTCAAGTCACGCACAACGACAATAAGGTCCAGTGGGACCAACACGCCGATCTGAAAGCCGGACACGAGAAGAACGCCCTCGAAGTTGACAAGCCGATTGCAGGCCTGCTCGCCGATCTGAAAGCCCGCGGGTTGCTGGAAGACACGCTCATCTGGTGGGGCGGCGAGTTCGGCCGCACCCCCACTGCGGAAGGGGGCGGCACCGGTCGCGATCACAATCAGGAAGGCTTCACGATGTGGCTCGCCGGTGGGGGAGTGAAGGGCGGTTTCCGTTACGGCGCGACCGACGATTACGGTTACTACGCCGTCGAGAACAAGGTCCACATCCATGACCTGCACGCCACGATGCTGCACATTCTTGGGCTCGATCATGAACGTCTGACGTACCGCTATGCGGGGCGCGATTTCCGTCTGACCGATGTGCATGGCAACGTCGTGCAGGACATTCTGGCGTGATGCCCTTCATCATGAATGTATCCCCAGCAGAAACGGCGACATGCTGAAAATCACGCGGCTCGAAACCTTCGTCATCGGTGACGGGCCGGGCATCGATCCCGACAAAGGGGGCGTCGAGCCACTGGCGTGCGTGCGAGTTCATACCGACGACGGACTGGTCGGACTCTCCGAAGTCTTCCGGGTTCCGCCGGGTGTCGTACAGGCGACCGTCGGTGGCCCGGACACACATTTCAGCCGGTTGCTGATCGGCCAGGAGATCACACATCCCGAGCGGTTGTGGCAGCATGTCTGGGACTCGTTGGTTCACACCAATCGCCGCGGGTGGGAGATTATCATTCTCGGCGCGTTAGATATCGCCCTCTGGGACATCTACGGGCAAGCGTTGCAGCAACCGGTCTGGCAACTGCTTGGCGGTGTGCAGCGCGGGCCGTTTCAGACGCATGCGGAAACTCGCTCGGACAGCGTGGTCCCGTATTGCACGATCGTGTCCGATGTCTGGGGTGGCGAAACGATGTTCACGCAGCAGACCCGCCGTGTCGAACAGTTGGCGGAATTCGGTTACCGCGCCTTCAAAGTCGAACCGATGATGTCGACGCCGAAAGAGGTCGTCGAGCTGGCCCGCCGGACGCGCAAACTGCTTGGTTCCGAGCCGACGCTCATGGTCGATGTCGGCTATCTGTTCAATGATGTCTCGACGGCGGTCCGCATTTGTCGGGAACTGGAAGAGTTCGATGTCTTCTTTTTTGAGACACCATTCCCTGTCGACACGCCGGAACCGTATGCGCGGTTGTCCGAACTCACATCGATTCCCTTGGCGATGGGCGAGCATGGCGTCACCCGCTGGGAATTCCTCGACATGATGGATCGCGGGCGGGTTTCCGTGATGCAACCCTACATGGCGACCTGCGGCGGGCTGACCGAAGCGAAGCGGATCGTGGATCTCGCCGTTCCCCGTGGGGCGCTGGTTTGTCCCGGCAATTGGTCGACGCAGATTCTCGGCGCGGCGTCCGTCCATCTCGCGGCGTATTCCCCGATCACACCCTACATCGAGTTCGCCGCCGCGGAAGTCTTCGATTCCCCATTGCGCCGAGAACTGCAGGAGTGCGGTTTGCCGGTAAAGCATGGCGAAATCGCGTTCCCCACCACCCCCGGCATCGGCTACCGATTGCCGGAAGAAATCATTCGACGGTATCGCATTGGATAAGTGTCGGATACAACATGTCCGGACTCGCGCTCGTGGTCCGTGTCGCATCGGAAATTCCCCCGGTTCCGTTCCGCTGACGTGAGATGTTCATGAGCCATGATGTCGCCTCAAGCCCTCTGTCCCCTGCGACCCGTTGGCGGATCATCGCCCTGCTCATGGCCTTCGCGGCCTTCGGTCACTTCAACCGTGTGAGCATTTCCGTTGCGGGGAGCGAAGTCTTCATCCCGAAACTTGGCCTCAGCGAAACGCGGATGGGCTGGGTCTACACGGCGTTCCTCATCGTTTACACCATCGGCATGGTTCCCGGCGGTTGGCTCATCGATCGCATCGGGGCGTCCCGCGCGTTAACGCTGTATGGCGTGACGATGGGAACGTTCATCATGCTCACGGGCGTGCTCGGTTGGATCACGAGCACTGCGGAAAGCCTGTGGTTGGGACTGCTGGTGATCCGCAGTTGTGCCGGATTGTGCAGCGCCCCGTTGCATCCCGGTGCGGCCCATGTGGTCTCGGATTTGATGTCGGACCGCAGCCGTGCGACGGCCAACGGCATGGTTACCGCGGGAGCGCTGATCGGGATTGCGCTCAGTTTTCCGATCTTTGGCTGGTTAATGGATCGACTGAGCTGGCCGCTTGCATTTGTGATCAGCGGCTCGCTGATGATCGCGTTCAGCTTCTTCTGGAAACGCAATACGCAGTCGGTGTCATTCCACGCGGAAGCTCCCCTCACGCTCTTTCCCGAGACAGCGAACGAAAATGCCGAGTGGGCGTCCTTGCTGCTCCGAGCCGATGTCTGGCTGATTTCATTGAGCTACGCTGCGTACGGCTATTTTCAGTATCTGTTTTTCTACTGGATGGATTACTACTTCAAGGAAGTCCTGAAGGTTCCGGCGGTCGAAGCGCGGTGGGCCTCGTTCTGGATCATGCTGGCGATGGGTGCGGGCATGGCGATCGGCGGGATGTGTACCGATCTTGCCTGTCGACGGTTGGGGACCACGCGCGGCCGTCGGGCAATTGTCGTCGTAGGGATGGGTATGGGGGCGGTCTTTGCACTCCTCGGCGTGAATGTCACCGGGCAAATCAATGTGGCGATGTGTCTTGCGGTGTCCATGGCTTCGCTCGGCATGTGCGAAGGTGTGTTCTGGACCTCGGCGACCGACATCGGTGGGAAATCGCGAGGCTTCTGTGGGGCGTTCATGAATGCCCTCGGCAATGTTGGCGGGCTGGTTTCGCCCGTGCTCACGCCGGTGATGGCCAAGACGATGGGCTGGCCCGGCGCGATCACCGTCGCGTGTATCATTGCTGCCCTCGGCGGGGCAGTGTGGTTTGCCATTCGTTTGCCCGAACGGGAACGTTCCTCTGTTTGAGCACAATCGACTCCTGTGTGCCACGGCCGTGTCGGCCGTGCGAGTGGGCAAACCACACAGTGACAACGCACGGCCGACACGGCCGTGGCACACAGGAAGATTCCCATTGGATACGAATAGACCAACATGTCGAAGCACGATTTCACGACCGAAGAATTTGCAGCGCGGCGTCAGCGGGCCCGAGACGCCATTGGTGCGGCCGGGCTGGATTGGCTGCTGGTGTTGCACCCCGTCTCGATTCGCTGGCTCACGGGTTCGGACGCGAAAAGTTATCAGGAATTCCAGTGTCTGCTGATCTCGTCGCAGCCGGGGCCGATTGTGGTCCTCACGCGCGATGGCGAACGCAACGAGTTCCGCGATGACGCACTGGTGGACGAACTGCACACGTGGGGCGGCGGTGAACCGGAAGACCCGATTGCGGCGCTGGAATCCGTCGCCCGACATTACGGATTGCCGCGATCGCGCATTGGGATGGAAGTCCCTGCGTTTTATCTGCATCCGCATCACTATGTTCGCATCAAGGCTCTGTTCGGTGATTCGCTAGTCAAAGAAGCGACGAATCTGATTCACGACCTGAGCCTCGTGAAGTCGCCACGCGAGTTGCAATACATCCGTGAAGCCGCGCGGCTGACCGATGTGGCGATGCGACGGTTTGTGGAAGCCTTCGCCGTCGGTCGTACCGAACTGGAACTCGCGGGGGAGGTCTATCACGCCCTGCTGACCAATGGCAGTGGATTGGCGGCGAGTCCGATCAATCTCGTTTCGGGAGACCGTTCGTGTTTCAGCCACGGCGCTCCGACGGATCGCCGCCTACAATCGGGCGACTTCGGCAATATCGAATACGGTGCAACATTCAAACGGTACACCGCCACGATTGGCCGTCAGTTCTGCATGGGTTCGCCGACTGGACGCATGCAGGAAATTTACGATGTCGTCCGTCGGGCGGCGGATGCGTGTCTCGCCGAAGTTCGAGCCGGTGTTCCCGCAGTGGTGCCTCATGAAGCGGCGAAACGAGTGATCTCCGAAGCTGGCTGGGATCGCGGGCGCGTTCATCTATCGGGATACGGTCTCGCCCCCGGTTTCCCGCCGACTTGGGCCGAACCGCTCTACTTATTCGGCGGCAGCTCCAGCATCCTGCAAGCGGGGATGGTCATCACCATCGAGCCGCCGGTGTTTCTGGGTGAGGAACGTCTTGGGGCCCGGCTCATCGACAACGTGCTCGTCACAGAGACGGGCTACGAAATGCTGACGAAGTTCCCGCGCGATCTGATCATCGTTGAGTGACGGCGGATCGGAAATCAGCTCAAAGTGAGTTGCCCATTGGCAAACTCTGCGGGTCGCGCGGAGTTGCTTCATCGTGCGTTTCTTCCGTACTCCGTTGAGTCTGGCTGTTGAGACGGTTTCCCTTTTTTCCAAAGTTCTCAGCGTCGATACACACGGTAGGGCATCGACTGGTGCCTGCCGCCCGCCCCGAGACATCGCCTTTCTTTCGCCGCGCCGCCCTTCTTGCCGGCGCGGAACTTGTGGCCGCGATTTTTGGCTTGGCGTGACGGTCTCCCCATCCTAAAGCTTTTGAGAACTCGCGCCGGAGGAATGCATGCGGCACTGGCTCTTCCCGTTCGCCCGATGGTCCCCAGAACGGAAGGCCAATGGAGTGGCTGGACTGATTGCCCTGATGGCGTGGGGCGTGTTGTACTTGGAATTCCCACCGACCCCCGCGGGTGCCAACAGCATCGCTCGGACGAGCCACAAACATCGTCCGGTCAATATCGCTTCCACGCAACCCGTGCAGGCAATGGCGAGCGTCAGCGAATCGGCGGATTCTGCCGGTGCGGCACAAACGCCGGAAGATCCCACTCTACAGGGGCTCAAACTGAAGATGGCGCTCCTCGAAAAGGGACGCACGTTTCTGGAATCGATCCCGGACTACACCGCGCAGTTCGTGAAGCAGGAGCTGGTTCACGGCGAGCTGCTCGAAGAGCAATCCATCAATTTCAAGTGCCGTCACCGTCCGTTCAGTGTCTATCTGAAATGGGAAACGGGTGATGAAGGCCGCGAAGTCCTCTTCACCGAAGGACAGAACGACGATGAGATGATCGTGCACGGCGGTGGTTGGAAAGCCCGGTTGCCGGCACTGTCGATCTCGCCGACGAGTTCCCTCGCGCTGAAAGAATCGCGCTATCCGATCACGAACGCCGGTTTATTAGAACTGGCGAAGACCATGATTCGTGTCCAAGAAGAGGACATGAAAATTGGTTCGGTAAGTCGTTGCGAAAAACTCGCCGACCAGGAATTCGACGATCGTCCGTGTGAAGTCTTCCTCGTCGAATACCGCGATGCCAAGATTTCGCCGACGTATCGCAAGACGATTACGCTGCTCGACAAAGAATGGCACGTGCCGGTGTATGCCCGCAATTTCGGCTGGGCGAACGAAGGCTCGACAGCCACGGGCGAACAGTTGGATGAAGAAACGCTGATCGAATACTACACCTATGCGGACATTCACTTCCGACAGCAGCTCGCGGAAGTGGACTTCGATCGGACCAATGAGGACTACCGCTTCAAATAATCGTCAATGGCTCGTGCTCCCCGACCGTTGACCCCGAGACAACGCTCGCTTTCTTTCGAGAAAGGGAGCGTTGTTTCGTTTGATAGAAATCGAGAGCGGAGAGTTGAGCGTCAAGAGCCAGAAATACGGGTGGATCGCGCTCCGCCTTGTTTCGTCAGCCTGGCAAACCTACGATGGTGCTTGACGAGCGGTAGCGACAGCGCTGCCGGCTCGGTGTGCCAGAGGTTGCGAGGATTCCATGGACGAGCCGGCGAAAACGATTCTCATCATCGACGACGATCGCGAGATCGCGTCCACCATTCAAACGGTGTTAACGCACGCCGGTTATCGGGTCTTCCTCGCCATCAACGGCGTCGAGGGGCAGAAGCAGATCGAAGCACTGAAGCCCGATCTAGTCATCACCGACATGATGATGCCTCGCATGGGAGGCTTCCCCGTGCTCGAATTTCTGAAGACGCTCACCGACCCGCCGAAGGTGATCATGATCACTGCCAACGAAGGCAGCCGGCACAAAGCCTATGCCGAAATGCTCGGTGTGGTCGACTACCTCCGCAAGCCGTTCCCGATGGAAATGCTGCTCGAGTCAATCAACCGCGCGCTGACGCCGGCCGATTCCAAGCCGACCAAGAAGGCCGCCCGCAAGAAAGCCTGATCGCGGACGAGTTCAAGGGGCTGCTGAAATCAGTTCGTCTTGTAGCCCAAACTGTTCTCGATGTCGCGAGCTTGCTTCGACATCAGCAGCGGCTTCAAGGGGTCGTGTTCGTCTTCCAGTGGTCGATTGCCGCGGCCTTCTTTGCCGACCATCGCCCAGCGATCGGGTTCTTCGTCGATCTTGGGTTCGTGCTGCCCCGAGGCGAGGTTGTCCTTACCGCCGAGCATGGAGCATCCCGTCACGCTCAGGCAGATCACGAGACAGGCCATACAGCCCAGTTTGTAGACGATGTTGACCACAGTCGGGTCTCCAGATCGGTAACGGGAAACGGCGCGACCGGCAAGCAAGACGCTGGCCGCCGAACGGAGTATCGTGCATGTGCCGTCGATGAGGCGAGAGCGCCTCGATGGTTGCGAACATAGCCGAGACACGATTTTTCACGAGTTCCCCCATGAACCTGCCAGAACTGCCGCTCGATGTGCTGGTAGTCGCCCCGCATCCCGATGACGCCGAGATCAGCCTTGGTGGAACGATCTTGCAAAGCCGCGCGCAAGGCCTGCGGGTCGGGATTCTGGAACTCACCAACGGCGAACCGACACCGCATGGTTCCCCGGAGATTCGCGCCCGTGAGACGGCAGCGGCTTCTGCAATTCTCGGTATCGACTGGCGGGGCAATCTCGGCTTATCGAACCGCAGTCTCGAACACACACTCACCGCGCGGCGCGAACTGGCCACGGTCTTTCGCCTCACGCGGCCCAAGGTGATCTTTGCACCGTATTGGGAAGACGCGCATCCCGATCACGTTGTTGCCAGCGGCTTGTGCGATGCCGCGCGGTTCTGGGCGAAGCTCAGCCGCACGGACATGCCCGGCGAGCCGTATCACCCGCCGCACATTTTCTACTATTGGAGCATCCACCTGCGGATTCACCCGGCCCCGTCCGGCGTGATTGACATCAGTCCCATGATCGATCGCAAAATGGACGCGGTCCGTTGCTATGAGAGTCAATTCCTCATCGGCAAATCGTCGGAATTCCCCACCGCGCTCGATGACATCTACGACCGGGCACGGTACTGGGGTTGGTCGATCGGAGCCAAATTCGGCGAGCCGTTCGCCAGTCGCGAGCCGCTGCGGATTGCGAGCCTCCTGCCGTGGACAGAGCCGCGACCGTAATGGAGTGCTTTTCTTGACGATCAGACGCGCTTCCTGATGGTCGCAGCTCTGGTCGTCAAGAAAAGCAACCGCCCAGCATGTTTTTGCATGCCGGGCGGTTGGTGTGATCGACTCTTGACTGTCGCGATTACGGCTGCGGTGCACCGTTAACAATGACCGAGCCCTGAGCCTGACCATTGAACGGGAAGACGAACCAAGGGAACCCGACGCCGTTCAGGCCGTCGATGGTGATAATGTTGTTGACTGTGCCGTTGAAGTTAATGACCCCCGACGTGGAGAGGAATTCGATCCCGCGTTCGTCGCGGAAGCCGTCGTTGTCGAAGAGGTTAATGTTGTTCCCGTTGATGGTGAAGAAGGCCGGTGCCTGTGTCGACTGGATGGTAATCCCGCGGGCCTGGTCACCCGCTGCGTCGATCGTATTGTTCTCGATCGTCGTGAGAGTATTGGCCCCATAGGTGAAGAGCATCCCGGTCGAACCAATCCCGCCTTGGGTGATGGCATTGTTGCTGGCGACAAAGCTGACGGGGCCCTGCATGTTGGCCAGAATGCCTGTATTAAACCCACCCGGTCCTTGGATGATGTTGTCGGTGATCGTCACGAGCGACAGGTCCGAGGTGTCTGGATCGAGATCGTCGATGAAAGTATTGATGATGTCGATCCCGCCGGTGAAGTTCCCGAGGTGCGTGATCTGATTATTATCGATCAACACGGATTCCGGACCCGACCAGGAAACGTCCACCCCTGCCTGATTCGTGGGCACCAGCGGATTGAGGAGCACCACGCTGTTCGTCAGCGTCATCGTGAGGGCCGCACCGAATCCACCTGGTGTCGTGGCCACGCGAATGGCGTCCACGGTGTTTTCCGTAACATTCAATTGATCGAGGAAGACCACATACGGATCTTGCACCGTATCGGTGTCGGTCCCGTCAGGCAGCAGCAGGCCCCCCTCCAGCAGGATTTCGGGCGAACCCGCTGCGCTATCGTTCTGCAGGAAACGCGTATTGATGATGGAGACGAACGGGACATTGAGGGTGTGGACGCCGGACACTCCCGACTGAACAACACTCGACGAAAGCATCGTCAACGTGGTTGCCGTGGCGGAGTCGAGCAAGGCCGTGGCGTTGTTCTGGGCAAAGATGCCGTCGGTAATGCCGCCAATCCCGTTCTGAATGAAATTCATGCCGCGAATGGCCACTCCGCCGGTGCTGTCCGCGAACAGACCTTCATTCGTACTTTGGACGATGCTCCCACCGGCGCCCACGACATCGCTACCGGGATCGATGATCAGCGAGAAACCAGTGCCGCTGGCGGTGTTGTCGACGAGGCGGATCCCTTCGTCACCAGACTGCGTCGCCGAGACGCTGTTGAAGGTCATGCTGGTGACGGAGTTCTCCACGTTGATGGCGGAATCGAATACGGTCGCGATCGTTCCGGACTGCACGAACAACCCGCCGGTGACCGGATCGGTTGTCCGCGTGCCGACATTCAGGGCGAACAAGCCTTCGCCGAATGAACCGGCAATGTTGAGCTGTTGAGCGGTCACATTTCCTGGATTGTCGGTGACGGACATGCCGGCAACCGTGTTGGGGCCGAGGGAAGTGTTCCCACCCAGGGCGCCGACAATCGTTAATGTCTGGAAGTTGATCGTATTCGGATTCGAGGCAATCACGACCGCGGGATCGAACGACGGTCCAAGATTGTTATTCTGCACGTCGAAATTGTTGGCGATATTGGTGAGTCCGCGGAAGATCACGTCGCCCTGTTCGCCGATAATGGAGATCCCGGAATTACCGCGGTCATCGATGGCCACCGTGCTGAAGCTGACGGTGGATTGATCGTCACGAATGTCGATGCCGATCCCGGAGAAGTCGTTGATATTGGTGATGCCCGTAACCGTGAAGTTGCCGGTATTGTTCGCAACGGCGGCATTGTCGTTGCCGATGCTGATGGCAATCCCGCCCACCCGTGCATCCACTGTGGGGGGAACTGCCAGCGGATCCCCCGGTACGAAGATTTCCGTGCCGCCGGTTAAGGTGATATCGCGGAAGATGGCGTCCCCGGAACTGGCCTGGTAGCTCAACGCGGCGGCATTCGGCGCACCCGCACCACTCACGATCGACAGCGAGTTATTGAACCGTACATCGCCGACGTTGTCGTGCAGGGACACCCCGCCGACGGAGCGGTTGGTAATGCTGACGGAATCGTTGAAGATCGTGCGGCCGGAAGTGGTGAGCGTCAGGACTTCAATCCCTTCGCCATCGGGATTGTCGATAAACACCCCTCGGCTGAAGCTGAAGACGCCGCCGCTGGCGTTGATGTTGATGCCGTCGACTCCCGGAGTCGTATCCGAGATGCGGACATCACCGAAGATTGCCGCACCGCGGGCATTATTGATCGCGATCCCGCCGGCATTGTCGTAGATGATCGACGACGGCGTCGCGCCGAAGAGGTCAACCAGGCCACCGGTGGTATTGTCGATCTGAACGGCGTTTCCGCCTGGGTTCGTGAAGTTGTACTCAATGTCCGCTGTGACGGCCGATCCATCACCTTCAAACGTGACGACCGGGGCACCGCCCACTACGTGCAGGCCAACTTGAGCGGCATTGAGGATGTGTGTCCGATCGAACGAAACGGTGTTGACGTTGTTCAACAAGACGCCGTCAGCGCCCGCGAAGTTGATGTCGACCTGGCGAACGACGACGTTGTTAACCCCGTCGCCGAAGATCCCGTTGCCGGTTGCACCCGAAGTCGAGATCGTTTCATCGCCGATCCGGAAGCCGCTGAATTCGGCATTCGAGGCCAGGGTGACGCCGTCGCCGGCGATGTCCGTAAAGATCGGCCGCAATTCCGCAACCGCCGGATCCGGATCGTCATTCACGCGGGGCAGATTCACGAGACCGAACGGCGGCAGATTGATCTGATGGACCACGCCGTCGGCTTCACCCAGCACGCGGACATTCGGCTCCAGCACGATGTTCGTATTGTTGTAGGCGCTGTTGGTATGCACAAAAATGATATCGCCTGGATACGGCGAGACCGGCACGTTGAACGGAGGGTCGGTGAAGAGGTTCGCCTGGGCCTGGGCGATCGTCAGGAACGGGTTTTCCGCGGTTCCCAGGAATGGACCGTTATTCGGATCGGCGGGGTTATTTGCCACATGCTCCACCAGGTATGGAGTCCCGTCCGGCTTCAATGCCACGATGTCCGTTTCCAGCACGTCGGTCCGGGAGACCACCGCCGTGTACTGACGTTGGACCGGTGTGGTCATGCGGCTGAACTGCGATTTCGGCCGATTGGTATCTTCGCGGAAGCCGCCGAACTGCAACGCCACACTGAAGACCACGTTGGTATCAAAGACGGTATCGTTGGTAACTTCCAGCGCCATCGCGAGGTTCGGCGTCACTTCACCTTGCAGGCGACCCTTCCAACCGGTGGTGTTCGGAACCTTGGGACCATTGAAGTGGTACCAACCGGCGAACAGTCGCAGGTCGTGTGCCGTCGAGAAGCGACCGGGCAGCGGCACGCCGACTTCGTGATCGAGGCCCTTCATCTGCGTGCCAAAGGTTCGGACCTGATCGTAAAGGATCTGGTTACCCGCGAAACGAATCGAGTCCTGCAGGAACCGCAGTCCCAACTCCTTCTGCTCGCTGGAAACCGGGAAGTACATATTCAGCCGCGAATCCCAGTTGTTACCAAGGGTTTCAAAGCCCATGCCGGCCTGACGGAACAGCGAACCGGACGTGTTGTCGTAGTCGTAGTAGGCATTGATGCCGAAGATGCGGTCCCATTTGCGGACATAATGACGGTAACCGGCACCCACGTTGGCACCCCAACCGTCATCATCACTGCGATAACCGCGGGCATTGCCGAACAGCATGCCGTCTTCGAGGAAGAAGTACGGCATGACTTCGAGCGGGGCGATGCCACTCTCGCGGCCGATGCCGGGTCCGGTGACATATCCCGCGCGCCACTGTGCGCCGAGTGCCGAGCCGTTTCGGCCGGTGACTCGATCATCGTAGAAGATGCTATCTTCCAGAGCGCTGCGAGAAGGGTCGTCGGACTCTTGTCCCAAGCCGAGGCTTGGCCAGATGGCCAGCCACAGGGCGATGGCAATCCAGGCGCAACGCCAGCCAAGGGGCATCAAGTCACTCGTTCGACGCGGATTGAACCACTGCATCGAAACACCTTTGCGGGTACGGACATTCACGGACGACGCCGTGACAGGGCCGAAAATCTACGAACACGATGGGATCGTCGGGAGAGAGACGGCGGGTTTTAGCGAGCCGTACCACCCCGATCAATGCGAATCCCCATCGACAACCCCGGTTTCGCCTCAAGATCGGGGGGTTTCGACCGGAATTGCAAAAAGTGCATCTGCGAATCGGCGGAATCTGCCACCCCGACAGCAGAATTTCACCACTGCGACCGCTTAAAATTCCGCAAACCACAGACGCCCAGGGTTTCTTAACCCTGCGTCTCTTTTCACTGAAGGAAATGTCCCCTCATGGCCACCGCCGACTTCCGTGATCGCCTCTTGCAATGCCTCGGCGGAGACTGGCCCGCTTCACCGCCGTTGAATGTTCGTATGCGGGAAACCATTCAGCGGGAAGGGTTTACAGTCCACTCCGTCTTCTATGATGCGGAACCGAACGACTCCATTCCTGCGATGCTGCTGATCCCCGATGGAGTCACCCCGGAGAAGCCCGCCCCCGCGGTTGCCGTTTGGCATCAGCACAACGGGGAGTGGCACCTCGGCAAGAGCGAACCCGCTGGACTCGCGGGCAACCCCATGCACCACACCGGAGCCGCTTTGGCGAAACAGGGTTACGTCGTGTTGTGCCCCGACGCCCAATGTTTTGAGGAACGCCGCAGCCCGCACCTCAAGAATGGCGATTACGAACGCTTCGAGTTTCTTCGATCCGTTATCGCCGGCAAATGCATGGCATGGAAGAACATTCTCGACATGCGGCGGGCGATCGATTTCCTTGTCAGTCGCAAAGAAGTCGTTGCAAATAAGGTCGGTTGTTACGGCCACTCGATGGGATCAACACACACCTGGCTGGTCGGCCCATGGGAACCGCGGATCAAATGTCTCGTCGGCAATTGCTGTCTGCCAACTTACGCAGGTATCCACAAGGAACACCTCTTACATTGCTTTCCGAATTTCATCCCGGGGCTGGGGCAATACGGGGACACACCGGACATCGCCGCGTTGATTGCTCCGCGACCACTGCTTCTGAACTTTGGAGATCAGGACCGCGGCAGCCCCATCGACGAAGTCCGCGCCGCGATTCCGATCATTCAACGTGCCTATGACAGCATGCACGCTGGGGATAAATTCGAGGCATTCATCGAACCGAACACCGGTCATGTGTTGTCGGAAACGATGTGGCAGAAAACGCTGGGATGGTTCAACCGGCATCTACGCGGATAAGACGAGCATTCCGGGTGGCCCCGCTTGTCTTCAAGCGGGGTGCGCAGCACAAGAAGCCTGAGATCAACTGACCGAACAACGGAACGGGTTGCAACCCAGCACCGTTTCTGCTGGGCTTCTTGAGTCTGTGGCTCCCGGCTTGCGGACAAGCCGGGCCACCCATGGATAAGCCGCTATTGGAAATACCGCACAGCGTTCTGGAAGATTCGCAGGCCGTCGCCGAATTCACTCGCGGGTCGGCGAGTCCATTGCGGGTGTTGCGTGCCGAACAGAAAGCGTTCCGGGTGCGGCATCAATCCGAGCATCCGGCCGGTGGGATCGCCCAATCCAGCGAGATCGGCGATCGAACCGTTCGGATTCGCCGACCACGCGGGGCTGCGGCCGTTGTCGGAGACGGCCCACGGGATGTATCGCAGCGCCGACTGCCCCCGTTGCTCCCACCGCGTGACAACTTCCGGACTGCGGGCGACCAATCGGCCTTCCGCATGGGCAATCGGCAAGTCGATTTCATCAATCCCGCGTAAAAAGACATTTGTCGAGCTGCCGACTTTGAGCCGTACCCACCGTGCGGTGTAGCGGCCGTTTTCGTTCCAAGTGAGCGTTGCCGACGGTTTCTCACGGTTCGCCGAAGACCATCCTTCCGCTCCGTCTGGCAAAACACCGGCTTTCACCAGCACTTGAAAGCCGTTGCAGATGCCGAGCACGAGTTTGTCGGCACTCAGGAACTGTGCGACCACATCCGCGAGGTGTGCTCGCAACTGGCTCGCAAAGACGACACCGCTACCAAGGTCGTCGCCGTAGCTGAAGCCACCGGGCACGCAGAGGATTTGATAGTTGTCGAGTTGCTGCGGTTGTTCGAGCAGCCGAAACAGATGGACCGCCTCAGCTTGTCCGCCGCTCAGGTTAAAAGCGTGGGCCGTTTCCGGATCACAGTTGGTTCCAGGCGCACGCAGCACACACACACGCGGGGCAGGCATCGTCGATTCCGTCACAGTGTTCAAGTCACGCCATAGTGGCGAGCCCTTATCATATCACCGTGTGAACGATTCCCCAAGAATGCGGTCCGCGGCGAATCATCGGCAAAATCTGATTGATCGTGTGGTCGGTGCTCGTTACTTTGAAGTGGATGTCTCGTTGGTTTTCAGGATGTCGTGCTCGTGTCCGCCGCCACCTTGCCCGTTGAGCACGACGCCGATTCCGCACCAGGAGGGATCGAGGTTCATGTCACCTTCGAGACCACGCTCGGGTTGCTGGCCGCGTTCTTTATCGGCTTCTTTGCCCCGGTGGCGAGTGCCATCTTCGTGATTGTCGGCGTGGCGAAACATCGGCCGATGCTGGCCATTGCGGCACTCATGGCCACGCTCATTTCCGGTCGAGCCGCAGTGATGATCGCCCGCATGGCGGCTCAGGCGTCGATGGGTTGGCTGGGAGGCCCTCCCCCGGCGACGCGTCTGACAGACCCCGCCAGCAAGACGCATCTGCCCTTTGCATTGGCCATGGCCGCGTTGTTACCGCATTACTCGTGGTTCTTCCGGCCGATTTTATCTGCGTGGTGGCTGGCCCACTTTTGCGGAGCGGCGGCGTTTGGTCACACGGTGGCGATGAGTCTCATTCAGCGACTCGATGCCGCAACCGCGGTCCTGGCATTGCCGCTGGCGGTGGTCGTTCATTTTGCGTTTCTGTTCGCGTCCAATTTGTACTTGGTGCTGGCCGCACGGGCGATTCTCCGATCCCCCAAGTTCTGCGTGCGCGTGTGGAAGTACCGGTTCGTGATTGATTTCCTCATCGCCACGGCGCTGGTGCTGACCAGTCGTCGATGACACTCAACAGTGCATCCCAAGGATGGTAATCCCTGGGTGTCAGTTTTTGCTTTTTTTCTTGCCGCGGTTGTCGTCCCGTGCGTCTTGCAGTTTCTTCTGTTGCAGTTGCTGCGTGGCCTGGGTGACTTTCATTCGCGCCGCGGCAAGCGCGCGGAGTTCCTTCGCCACGGCAGTTTCGGCCCGATCTTCAGCAGCCTTGGAATCTTCAAAGGCTTTGCGTGCGGTTTTCAAATCGCGGTCGCGTTCCACGGCCTTTTCAAATCTTTCGAGCGCCACTTGGACATCCTTTTCGGCCCGGTCAATCTTGTCCGTGAGGACGGTCAATCCGGCATCGCGACGAAACGCCGCCTGTTCCAGTTCGCGGACTTTGGCCGTGGCTGCGAGATGGTCTTTCGCGAGTTGTTTCCGATCGACCTCCACATCGTCATCGGCCGGGGCAAGCGCCGCCTTGGCACGCGCGAGCGCCGATTGAGCCGCTCGATAATCGTCCTGCGATTCCAGCATCTTTCGGACGGGTGCCGCCTGTTGATCGAATTCGGCCTGCACCGTTTTCAAGGCCCGCCGCGTGGCGGTTAATCCGGTGAGGTCAGCGTGCTCCCCTTCCAGTCGATCGAGTGTTTTCTGCAAGGCCGATGCGGCGGCTTGTCGTTGCGTCACGGTTTGCCGCACGCGCTGTTGCGCCTCACGCAAATCGGCTTCCGTCTTCTTCACTTCTTTCTGTACATCGCGGAGGTGATCCTCCGCCTTGCGAACCGCTTCGTTCTCGCGCTGTTCATCACGTTTCTGTGCTGTAGATTGTTTGCTGGGACCTTTCTGGGCGGCTTCGATCGGCAGACAGAAACTCATTCCGCTCAGGCAAATGCTGATCCAGACTCGCCATGATGGCCGCATGCGGCTTCTCCAAACATGATTACCTGTTAGGGATCGACTCGAATCCGCATCCGGCGGACTTCAAACGGATGGTCTTCCGCCTGGATTCCAATCGAACCCGCGCTCAAAAACGCCGGGGTACTCTTGGACAGCGGTTGATCGTTCAGCGTCACGCTCAGTTCGCCGTCCTTGCTGACGATTTCCAGTCGGTTCCATTGACCAACCGGTTTGCGGGCCGATTCGCGGACTTCGGGATGGTCTTCCACGGTCGGGGCACTCGCGCCGCCGTTCTCTTTGATCATGCCGATCTGCACGTGCTTGCCTTGCACTTCGAGACTGACCGGCCAGATTTTGTGCTCGCCGGTGATGTAGATCATGAATCCGGTATTCCCCTTGAATTTCGTGTCGTCTTTCAATGACTCCGGACGGGGGTAGCGGTATTCCAATCGCCAGGTGAAGTTCTGAAACGAATCGTGAGAATAGAGATATCCGCGTGGTTTGCCGGTGCACGCGAGGCCTTCGGGGATCTCCGACCATGTACCGTCTTCCGCACCGAAGGCGTCAAAATCGCTGCGGGTGAGCAGACGGAAGCCGTCTTCCAATGCGAACGGCGTGTCGGGTTCCACCGGCGCATCGGCGACCGGAGTCGCGGTGACTAGGGGTGTGTCAGCCGTGGGACTGGGTGCCGGAACGGGCGCGGTTGCTGTATTGCAACCCACGATAAGAAGCATCAATCCGACGTACCAGTTCCGCATCTTCGCGCTCCGCCACAACATCGCTGTCTGTCTCAACAGCCGTCACTGTAGCGCGCAAGCCGAACCCCCGCAATCACGATTACTGAGAGACGTATGGATGCTTTGTGAGCGGCAAGGCGCTAGCCGCCGGTTCCTCGTAAAACACCGGCGGCTAGCGTCTTGCCGCTCACAAGATTTATCATCAACCTCTTCACGACCGCAGCGCGATCGCCTGCAACATGCCGAGCATGTTGTCCGAGCCGAGTTGGAAGATCTGCAACGCTTGAATCGCGGATTGCTGTTGCAGTTGGCGGGCGGTCAACCGGGCGGATTCCTCGGCGACGTTGACATCCATCAGATCGGAATGGGCGGCGGAGAGCTGTTCTTCCTGTTTGTCGAGCAAATTCGCGGCGGAATCGAGCGTGTACTTGCTGAAACTACCGATGCGAACTTGAGCCGCACGGGCTTCGCTCAAGGCTTGATCGATCACTTGAATGGCTGTTGTTGCGTCTCCAGTGTCGATGGCATTGGTCTGGCCGCTGCGGAGCGACGACACCTTGCCTGCCGTACCACCGAGCGATGCGGTGGTGAGATTCGCGAGCCCGATCCGGGCTGTATCATACACGTTGGGCGAGACCTGGAATTCCAGTCCGTTGCCACTCACCGTGAAGGCGGTCAAAGCACCGGAAGCCGCAGCGGCGATATCGAACTGCAAGGAGACTTGTCCCGTCGCCACGCTGAAAGCAGTACCGTTTGCCGTAAAGCTGCGGCCGTTGACCGTGGCGACGGCATCGCGGCCCGTGCCTGTGCCGGTGGTCGTAAATGTGCCTGTGGTCGCGGTGATGCTGATCGTCGCCGCCGACCCGTAATCGACGGTGGTGAAATCGATGTCGGTGGCATCCACCCGTGTGGCCGTGACGCCCGTCAAGTAGGACACGCTGTTGAACGCGTCGGTGATTTCCTGTGTCGTTGCGCCAGATTCCAGTTCCAGCACCGCGGTTCCATTCGCGCCCGTCACTTCCAATGTGGTCGCGCCGCCCAAGACCCCGCCGCTGTAGTCTTTCGTCCCCTGCAGGGCCGTGGTTGTCACGTTGACGTTGACCGTCACATCACTCGTGACCTGTTTGCTGATGACATCGACATCGAGGAACTGGGCGGCATTCAAGCCGGAGAGTTGGAAGCCCGAGGTTCCATCAAGCAATCGCTGGCTGTCGTATTCCGTTTGAGCGGCGCGATCGATGCCGTCGAGGAGGTCGTCGAGGGCCGTTTGCTTCGAGAGTTTGTCCGCAGACGATAAAGTACCGCCGGCGACTTCCAGCGCCAGTTTTCGGGCTTCTCCCAGCTTTTCCACGATGTCCGCCGCCGCGGTATCCGCGGTACTGATCAAGGATTTCGCCCGGACGACGTTGCTGGAAACGGCGGCGACCGAACTCAGCTCGGTCTGCAGCCGCGATGCGATCGCCATGCCCGAAGGATCGTCGGACGACTGATTGATCTTTCGGAGTGTCGACAGCCGCAGCGTCGTTTCATCCACACCACGCGTTGCGGCCGAGAGACCATGCAGCAACTGCAACGACACCGAGCTCAAATTGTTGAGCGCACCGATCCGCGACATGACGGTTCCCCCCCGGGACGGTTCGTCGCCGCCGCAGCGATTGCTCCCCTTCACCCCCCGGTAAAGGTCATGGCAAACGCCTACGCCCCTTGGGCCACGAACCACGCAAACCTAGCTTGCGAAATCACCACGTCAAAAAACCGCTTGGAAAAATTGCCACATCGCGGCAAATTCCTCAAGAGTGGCAGGGACCGTCACCGTCCGTTCCGGCACTTGACACGAGACTTTGGGCACTCGACGATTCCGCAAATGATCTACCTCAACCTCTGGATTACCGTCGCGCTGCCGGAAGATGTGCCTGTCGTGGCTGGGCATCTCGCGCGGTGCATCACGCTCTCGCGACAGGAAACTGGCTGCGTGAAGTATGAGGTGTATCACTCGCAGCGTGACCGGCAGCAGTTCCTCATCATTGAGCACTGGACAAGCCAGGAAGACTGGGACCGCCATCGGACCGGCCGGGCATTTCTGGAAATCTACCAACCGGAGATCATGCCCCGGGTCACACGGACGCCACATGTGTGCGATCAGTTGGTGCCTTTTCCCGTGTGAAACGATCCCCGCGCGCGACGCCACCCGATGATCCGGCGGGCATCATCGGGCGGATGTGTGTGATAGGAAAACTCCCCAGGGATCGCAATCCCTGGGCGTCAGGGGTTAACCCGCAAGAACGGTCACCTTCTGCGGCAGGACCGGTTGGACCTTCGGCAACCGCACGCGGAGGACGCCGTCTTTCACGTGAGCTTCGATCTTCGCACGGTCGATATCCGGCGAAAGCTGGAACGACCGCTCGTAATCACCATCGCGATGATCGGCATAAACTACGCGGGTTTCAGCCACCGGTGCGGGCGCAGCGACACGGGCGCGCAACACCAACGTATCCTTTTCGACGACCACATCGGTCGAGGTCTGATCAGCACCGGGGACTTCGGCGATCAGTTCGATCCCATCCACCGATTCCAGAATCTTCACGTTAGGCTTGTAAATGACGCGGCATGAACTGTTTGAGGGGTGGCAGACTGACGAAAACATGCTCGAGACTCCTGTTTGAGAAGTAAGTCGGACCGTTGAATCACGATTAGCGAATGGTGTACCAACACCGTTTTTGTCGACTTTTGAGATGTGAGTGATACTCACATCTCATTGTGTTTGAATGCGATACGTCATTTTTCGTGCGTTGAAGTTTATTGTCATGCCGTTTTGGCGTTTTCTTGATTATGCCAATATGGCGTCTTTTTGTCGTTTTTGTTCGTCCTCAGTGAAACTGGTGTGCCATAGTGGCGGGTCTGTCGCGGGGGGTTAGGAAGGCTTCGACGTGATCCGATCCCCTTGTTGAAGACCATGCCAGTTTCTGGCCGATGGTAGCGAGTGCGTGCGGACCCCATTCGCAGGATCAAGGGACGGATTCCCTTGGTGTTCCTGCCCGCCGCAGTGTCTTGCACCTGTCCACGGACGGCACATCGGTGTCTTTGACCGGCTCTCGTTCCCCCGATGATCGGAGACGCCGACGCTTGGCGGGTGCCAGCGAGGGGGCGGACGTTGGCGATTTGGATGCCGGCGGAATCGGTATTCTGCGAGAACGGCTCGGCGACTTGCCATCCGCATCCCCCTGGCTTCCGCGGCAACCGTGGAAACGCAACACACTCATGGCAGGGTTGTGGATCTTGTTGCTGGGGGTGATGGTGGCCCTGGCGCGACCGCTGCCGCCGCATCCGCAAATCGCCCCGGCTGTCGAGCACCTCACTCAGGGTGCGCGACCGATTCTCGCCATTTATACTGATGTCATACTGTGGACCCTCGCAGGTCAATTTGCGGCGATCATTGGCTGGTATCGTTCGCACAGTACCTTGGACTTTCAGGGACGCTACCGCGTGTGGGCCTGGGCCGCGGTGGTCCTCACGGCGTGGGGGTTCTTCGCCGGAACAAGCCTCCACACGGCAATCGCCGCGGTCGCCGGTCCCCAGTTGCGTTGGCCGTTATGGCGGGCGGAAATCGTGGTGTGGTTGATTCCCGCCGCGTTTGCTGGAATGTCTGTTTGGTGGCTGGCGGACAAGGACATGCAACGGAGCCGTGTCAGCATGTGGCTCGTGCGGTCGTCCATACTGGTGCTGATGGCCGCTGGTTTGGGCGAACTCTGTGCCCGTGATCTGTACGCCGCGACATGGTTCCCGATGGTCTTGTCCGCGGGACATCTCCTCGGAGCGGGTCTGCTGGTAACCGGGTTGTGGTGCCAGGCGTGGTTTGTCGCATACATGTCTGCCGATCCGCCGGAAGCGCGCGAACCGATCAACTGGCGCGGACATGTGGGAGCACTGTGCGGAACGATGCTGAGTTGGTTCACCAAACTCGGCGGACTCTGGCCGTTCCGTCGTCGTACGGCTGCCGAAGTCGCTAAGCCGAAACGCCGCACCGTCAAGAAGAAGGAAGACGAAGAAGACGGCGACGAGGAGGCTCCCAAGCGGCGTCGCAAACCTGCGGCGAAAACCAAACGCGTGACCAAACCGCGCACCCGGGTGAAGGCAGAACCCGAAGAAGAGGACGTTGACGACAGCGGCTACGAGGACGAAGAAACCGCCGAAGAAGCGTGGGAGGAAGTCGACGACTCGACAGCGGAGAGTGAAGACGAATGGAGCGAGGAGTACGAGGAAGAAGAACCCGCGCCACCTCCGGCACGGACTCCAACCCGATCGGTTCCAGCGGCGACATCGTCGTACAACCCTCCGCCGGCGGCATCGAAATCAACACCCGCTCCTCCCGCAAAGAATCTTGTCCCACCCAAGACACAGCCAGTCCAATACGACAGTAGCGACGACGATGAAAACGAAGACGATGATGCGAATTATCGTGTCGACAGTGGCGAAGGTGGGACCGACATGTTCAAAGGTCTCAGCAAGCGTCAGCGCCGCGATTTGAAAAAGCAAATGAAAGACAAAGAACGGCAACGCTAAATTATCGTGTTGGGGTGGTCGCTTTCCGGCGGTCTTGATGTTCTCCACCGCCGGGGATAGCTTTGGGGAATGGACACCATCCCTCCCCGGCACCATCGCCGTTACGACACCCTCGAACAGGAAGCCTACCTCAATCTCTGGCGGACGTACGACCGTCTGAAATTGATCGAGGAAGAACTGTTCAATACGTACGAACTCTCTGCGCAGCAATACAACGCCCTGCGATTGTTACGCGCCGCGGAAGGAACCGGACTGACGGTGCAGGGCATCGGCAGCAAACTGATCTCCCGCGCCCCGGATATGACGCGGATGCTCGACCGGCTTGAACAGCGCGGCTGGATTGCCCGCACCCGCCGGGCGGACAACCGCCGCGTGGTCGATGTCCACATCACCGCCGCGGGCATCCAACTTCTCGACCAATTGTCGGAACCCATCTGCGAAGTTCATCGACGGCAACTGGGCCACCTGTCCCCCGCGAAACTCAAACAGTTCGTCGCACTTCTTGCGGAAGCCCGACAGCCGCTGGAAGATCCCGACTGCCCATGGGCCGTGACCGTGCCGCCCCGTCAGTCACCGGAAAGTCCCGCAAACTGATCCGACCGATCGATCACTTCTGGACTGGTTTGGTGACGGTGAGGGTCACTGGGCGGCTGGTCATGGGTACCAAAATATTCGGCCGGTTCTTCTCGTCCGGATACTTGTGGAACGGAACCTGGGCTTGCCCCAAAACCGCAACGGTGAAATCGCCCGGCGTGGTGTTCTGTTGCACTTGAATCGACAACGGCACTTCCGTCTGTCCTGCGGCAATCGTGCCGTTGCCGAGTTGCAGGAACCCCGGCCAATTCAGCGTCTGAAAGTTCACCGCTTCTTTGAAGTCGGGCCAATGACGCGTGACGACGAGCTTCACCTCGGCTCTCTGTCCGGCCTCGACGCTGATGCGTTCCGGTTCGATCCGCAGACTGTATGGTGCCCGTTCCCGAATGGCGACCATCTGCTCGCGCATCGGGCGGCTGCCGGATTGTTGGAAGGCCCGCGTGTAGGGGCGGACTTCGTGCCGCAACTCGCGATCGCCGTGCTTCGAAGTGGCGATGAGTTTCAGCGCCCCGGTCCACGGAGCAGCGTTATCATCGGACCAGAACACGACTGAACCGCGCGTGTCATTCGTAATGACGGTCGGGGTCACATGTAACCCCGGCGGCAACCCCTCGGCGGTGATCGTCGTCGGGAACTGATTCCCCCCATCGACGTGATGCAGCACGACATCGACGTGGGCCGTACCCCCCTGCCACACATTCGTTCCCGCGATTTGAGGGTTGCTGTGGATCGATGCGGCAAAGAAATCGGACTTTGCCTTCCGCACGCTGAGCACATACTGATACCGCGGTCCGCCGCGCTGATAGCGGTCTTGAACGAGAAGGCGAATCTTCTTGTTCGGCGGCAGATTCGTCATCCCCGACGGATCGCGCAGATGGCCGTCAAACGCATTGATCCGATGACCGTAGTCGTCGAGGTCGAAGAAACGGTTGCCTTGCTCGTCATACAGCGCGAGATATGGATCGCACCGTCCGGCGATCCGCTCGGCGTAGACATCGAAGCCGTACTGCCCACCCATCGCATCGGTCTCGAAGGTGTACCAGTCGGCATCACGCGGCTGATCGAATCGCGCTGATAACACGGCAGGCAACATCAACGCCTGCGGTTGCTCCTTGTTATCGTTTGGTTCCTGCTCGATGCTCGTCGGACCATCGGTGACCATCATCACGACGGGATCCGTGTCCAACGGCAGAAACTGTTCCCCGATGAGGGTGCATGTCGCCGCCGTCGGCAGGACGGAGTGCTGCATCGGATGGACGCGAAAGGAAAAGCCGCTGCGGCTGGGGAGGTCGCTGGGGGCCGTGAAGGTGAGGCCTTTTTGCTGCAGTGGCTGCCCGCTAATCTTGAGGGCCACGTCCTGCGAACCCGCACCAAGGTTACTGCCGAGGGCAAGCAGCGAGACGCTTTGTCCCGCGGTAATGGCCTGCGGGAAAACATTTTCGATTCGGGGTTGATCGTGAATCAGCAGTCGGTAGGGATGACCGCCGCGATAAATCAGATCGCGGACTTCCACGAAGTACGTTCCATCGGCCGGCGCGAGAAAATCGATCATCGGATCGCGCCCGTAGTAATCGGAATTGGCCGCGAGCTGCTGTCCGGTCGCCGAGTAGACCGCGAGCGTGGCATCCATTTCCGTTTCGATCCGCGACGACCAGCAATCGATTGTAACTCGCTGCCCCTGCTTGAGCGGCAGTTGAAAAAAGTCCTGATTGTTGCCGTCGCCGACGCCGCTAATGGCGATATTGAGCGAGACCGCTTGTGCCGTCGCCGCAGTGTTGTTCGGCTCGACTTCGAGGACCTCGGTTAACCCGCGCACCACATGCAACAATCGCGGATTGGTGATGCCAAACCGTCCGGATGCGTAGACATCATATGTCCCGACGGGCACATCGCCGCTCGCCGTCAACTTGAAGTGCAGCCGATTCGGGTTCTCCGCTTTGAGAAATTCCGCCCTCAATCCCGAATGTCCGAGCACCAGGGTCTCGCAGCCATCGAGATCGTTCCCCTGCACAATCACATCGACCGTGTTGCCCGCGACCACTCCCGCCGGTTGCAGCACATCCAGTCGAGGCGTGGGAAGATCGGCAAAGGTCGTTTTGATAAACGATGCAAGCAAGCATACGAGACAAGGCAGGCCGCGGAATAAAGTCATCCGACTTCCAATGCTGACCACGAGTGTCAATTGGCTAAAAACTACCCTACCAACTCGGCGATCGGATTCCCTTCGGCGAGTACCGGCAGCGGGCGTTTGGCCTGATCGTAGAAGACGTGGTGGTGATCGATGCCGAGGGTGTGGTACATGGTTGAGAGGACGCAACCGGGCGTGTACGGCTTGCTGGTGGGATATTCGGCTTTGGAATCGGTGGTGCCGATCGCTTGACCCATTTTGAGGCCGCCGCCGGCAAACAGGACCGACATAGCACCGGGCCAATGATCGCGTCCGCTGGTGCCGTTGATACGCGGCGTGCGGCCGAACTCACCCATCGCCATGACGAGGACATCATTCTGTAACCCGCGGTCGTAAAGATCGCTGACGAGTCCGTACACTGCACGATCAAACTTCGGCAGCAGATTGTTCTTGAGCTGTGCAAAATTGTCCCCGTGCGTGTCCCATCCGCCACCCGCTTGGACAGTGATGTAGGACACTCCGGCTTCCACGAGTCTCCGGGCGAGCAGGCACGATTGGCCGAGATCGTTGCGGCCGTATTTTTCACGAAGTCGCGGATCTTCTTTGTGGATATCGAAGGCCCGCAGTGCCTTTTCGTTGGTGACCATCTCAAAAGCATCGCGATAGAACTGGTCGAGACCGGCGATGTCCCCTTTCGCATCGACTTCGCGCTTCAGGCTGTCGACCTGACCCAGCAACTGCTGACGGCGTTCGAGCCGGTTGACATCGACCCGGCCGGGCAGACGCAGGTTGCGGACCTGGAAGTTCTGATCGTCCGGATTGCTGTCTGGTGCGAAAGGATTGTAGGCGGCACCGAGGTACGCCGCTTTCCCCAGACCGAGGCGGCCGGGCAGATTGACATACGCCGGCAGTCCCGGTTCGTTCGGCCCCTTCAGTTTCGCGACGACAGCACCGCACGCCGGGTAGATGTTGTCGCTGACTTCGATCGTCGGCTGATAGCCGGTCAGCATCCACTGCGAACCCATGCCGTGCCCGGCATTGGTGTGGAACGCGGACCGCACCACCGCCAATTTGTCCCAGATTTTCGCTTGCAGGGGGCAATGCTCGCCGATCTCGACGCCGGGAACATTGGTCGGAATCGGCTTGAATTCCCCGCGATATTCTGCCGGCGCGGTCGGCTTCAAATCGTACATGTCGAGATGACTCGGCCCGCCGGCTTGCCAGATCAGAATGACCGATTTCCGCGACGTGGTGGTCCCGGCAAGCGCTTGCCGTTCGAGCATGCTCGCCAACGACACGCCACCCATCGCGAGCGATCCCGCCCGTAAAAAGCTCCGCCGCGAAACGCCATCGCACGGCGTGGTGGTGGAACCGAGAGTGATGTCGAGCATGTGATGTCCTCTACCAGTTGACCCGATTAATCTCAAAGTCGCCATCGATTGCAGCAACTCAGGTTCGCGATTTCCAAGCCTTGTCGTCTCGATGCAGATGAATGACACTCGTGATGACAATCTCGTCCTGTGTCACACGAAAATAAATCCCGTACAAAAGTCGCCGTAACACAGCAACTCGAACAACTTCGTCCATCAATGGAAATGATTCCGGGTTTCCGCAGAGCCGGAGAACCATTCGATCCAGTTCCTCAAGAAATTCGGCTCCCAATCCCTGGCGTTCGCTCTCATACCATTCGGCAGCCGCTCGAACATCGTTTTCAAACCCCGACCGAAAAACGACTTTTCTCATTGCAGTCGCTGCCGTAGCCGTTGCAGCCTCATCTGCATTTCATCCCAAGAAACCGCCGTGCTGGGATCACGATCATGCTCTTCTAGCCGACGATGAACCTCGGCCAAAACCGCATCCGAAGGCCGCCAGTCATCTTCCAGTGAAATCGTATCCCAGATCGCTTCGGCAAGTGCACGCCGCTCCTCAATGCTGAGTGCCCTGCTCGCGTCGAGAATCGCCTGCATCGAATCTGTCATCGTTGCCATATCACCGACCTGAAAATCCATGTGACTAATGATTAAACCCAAACTCGCGCGAGTTCACCAAGCTCCATAATACGTCTTCCACGCCTTTGCGGATGTCTGGGTCTTTCGCGATGTGGGCGTCGGCGTTGATGACTTCCGGAGCGGTGGGGTAACGGGCGAAGGTGGCGAGGTAGAGTTCTTCGATCATCGCCGGGGTTGAGAGTTTGTCCTTGAACATCCGGTCGATGCGGCTGTTGCCCTGGCTGATTTTGTTCTCGATTTCATCGGAGTTCGCGAGGAGCAGCACTTGAGATAGCGTCGCGCCGGTTGACCGTTCGCATTCGCAACTGGTCACCCGGCGGGGGCGGTCGAAGGCGTCCAGAAAATAGCTGCCGAAGTTTTCGTGCGGCAGGTCGACCGCGCGGGCTTCACTGCTCATGTTGCCGAAGTTCGACTTCACGCCGCAAGCCTGATCGACTGCATCGAGCATCACTTCTGCGGAGAAACGGCGGGCGTAGTACCGGGCAAAATTCTGGTAGTCGTCGCGGTTTTCTGGCTTCGGTTCGGCCGATAATTGATATGTGCGGCTGGTCACCATCAAGCGAACCATGTGCTTCATGTCGAAGCGATGATCGAGGAACTCTTTCGCCAGCGCGGCCATCAACTCGGGATTTGAAGGCGGGTTCGTTTCCCGCAGGTCATCGACTTCATGCACCAGCCCCCGACCAAAGAAGTGGCCCCACATCCGGTTCACGAAGGCTTTGGCGAAGAACGGGTTTTCCGGTTTGGCCATCCAGTCGACGAGGGCGTGCCGGGGGTCTTCCTCCGGGCCGAACTTGGCAATCGGGCCATCGATGTACTTCGGTTCGAGTCGTTGCTGCGTGATCGGATGCACTTCCCCCGTGGTCGCCGTTGGCGACGAAAAGTACGGCGGCGGCTCTCCGAAGGACTTGCGGCCCAGCCGCGTGTAGAACCCGGCGAGACCATAGTAATCGTCCTGGCTGAACCGTTCGTACGGATGGTGGTGGCACTTCGCACATTGCAGTCGCAGACCGAGAAATACCTGTGCGGTGTCGGCGGTGACCTGATGCAATTGATCGTCGCGCGATTGCCAGAACCAGTTGATCGCCGGGGCATCGGCGGCTTCTCCGGACGCGGCGACAATCCCGCGGACGAACTCGTCATACGGACGGTTCTGGGCGAGCATGTCCTTGATCCAGTTATGGAACGCATAGGACACATTCGTGGATCCGGCGAGATTCGAGTTCCGCAGGATCGAACCCCACTTCATCGCAAAGTAGGCGGGATAGTCGGGCGAACTCAACAACTGGTCTACGAGCTTGTCCCGCCGATCGGGTTCGGTCTTGGTAAGAAACGCGCGAGTCTCTTCCACTGTCGGTAACCGTCCGCAGAGATCGATCGTCAACCGACGTAGAAATGTGGCGTCGTCACATTCCACAGACGGCTGCAGACCGAGTTTTTTCCACTTCTCAACGGAAAGCTGGTCGACGAAATTCTTCGGAACAAAACCTGCGATTTCCATCAGCAGCGCCCCTTGCGGACGCAGCACCCGGCAGACGGCGACTTGCCCTTGATACCGCGCCATAATGGCCGCTTCGCCAGTCGGTTTGTTCGCGGTGACGAGACCGTCTTCGGCCACCACCGCGACGACATCGAGATTGCTGGAATACTGCGCGTCGCGGGTGACATCCCGGCGGGTGCCGTTACTGTATTCGGCTTCGACAACGAGCTGTTGCTGTTGATCGGGTTGAAGGATCTGCTCGGCGGGAGTCAGATGCAATTTCACAACACGCGAGACATCCGGGGCAGAGGACAGCGCTCCGGCCTTTACCCACGACAGCAAAATCCGATACGGTTCGCTGCCCAGTTCGATGCGTTTGCCCCCACCGTGAGGTACTTGGCCGGTGGCTTTCGTCAGCAGCAGACTGTTCTCCGGAGCGGTGGCAAAGACGCGCCGGCCACGGGCTTCTTTTACGAGGGCGTTGTAATCGAAGTCCGCATCAAAGCCGAACAGCGACAGTTTGAATCCGTTCTGCCCACTTGCCTTGCCATGACAACCGCCGGAGTTGCAACCGAAGCGACTCAGTAACGGTTCGATTTCCGTCGTGAAATCGACGGCCCGGAGTTGGTCGAGACCGGCAACCGTCACGGGGACTTTCACCACGTGATCGGCGAGACTCACCGCGATTTCGGTCTGACCGTTGGCCACTGGGACGACATACCCGCGGGCGTCGACGGTCGCAACGTGTGGGTTGCCACTGGCGTATTGCGCCACCCGGGTCGCGTCGCGGCCGTCAATGTTGATGAGCAATTGCCGACGGGCAAAGGCATCCGTGAATGCGACGGAATTCGGCGACACGCGCACTTCAGCGGCGGATATCACTCCTGCGATCCCTACCAGACACGGAATGAGCCAAAACCGGTGCATCATAGGGGGGCACTTCGCGGGAGTCGCAGAACCAGACACACGTTGCCGACCACCGGGTTGTCCCGGCGTACGAAGCGTATTCTCACGGAATGTATTGACAGCAACAGCATTTGCGTTACTTCAACTTTCGCTTATGGAATTCTAGCCCACGCAATTGCGCGACGCAACATCCAATCTCATGGCATCTTACGTCTTTTCGGGTGTTGGTCGAGACGGTCCCGCTGTGCTTGCTGTGTGCTGGGTTGCGGGATTTGTGGAAAAACTCCGGGTGGATGTAATTCTCGTCCCTGGTGGCTTGGTCTCGGCCTAGAATCGGGGCAGGCGGGCTTCATCCGGCTTCTCGTTCGTCTGGGCAACAGGACTTCTCCGATGAAACCGACTGTTACTCGCTGGTCGTGCGCGATCATGCTCGCTGTCGCCGTTCCCGCGACGCTGCCCAGTTGTGTCACCACCGTGCGGGTTGCCAACGGGTTGACATCGCCGGTGCAGGTGACAGCGGCCGCATCGTCGTCGAACCGGCTGTACATCGTTGAAAAGAACGGGATCGTCAAGGTTCTCGATCTGACGACGAATGAGGTCAGCACCGTGCTCGACATTCGCAGCGAAGTGTTTTCCAGCGGCGAAGAAGGCCTGCTGGGCCTCACGTTTCATCCGCAGTTTGCGACCAATCGGCGGTTCTATGTCTATCACACAGTGAAGTATACAGCGGAAGCTGATCGGGCGTTGATCCTCAAGGAATACATCGCCAATGCGGCGGGGACGGGAGTGGAATCGACGCCGGCGCGAACGATCTTGCGACTGTCTGACCCGCAGGATAATCATAACGGCGGGTGGATCGCGTTCGGGCCGGATGATTTCCTGTACGTCGCGATTGGTGACGGGGGCAACGGCAACGATGACGGCCCGGGCCATACGGAAGGGACGGGCAACGCGCAGGACATCACCGACAATCTGCTCGGCAAGATCCTGCGCATCAATCCTGATCCGGCGATCGATGCCTTTCCTGCCAATTCCAACAAAAACTACGGCATCCCCGCGGGGAACCCATTTATCGGTGTGACGGGCGACGATGAAATCTGGTCTTACGGTCTCCGCAATCCGTGGCGGTGCAGTTTTGATCGGCAGACAGGCGATTTGTGGATTGGCGATGTCGGTCAGAACCAACGGGAAGAGATCGACTTCCTCGCCGCTGGGAATTCGGGCGGTCAGAACTTCGGCTGGCGGTTGCGGGAAGGAACGATCCAAACGCCCACGGTGGGCGGTCCTCCTCCGGCAGGTCATGTCGCACCGATTTACGCCTACGGCCACGGCGCGGGCCCGTTCCTGGGTAACTCGGTCACCGGCGGCTATGTGTACCGCGGTCCCGTTGCATCGCTGCAAGGCACTTATTTCTTTGCCGATTTCATCAATAGGAAAATCTGGTCGTTCAAACAGTCCGGGAACGGAATTACGGAGCTCACTGACTGGACCACGAAACTCCAACCCGTTACGGGTTCCATTGGCGGTGTGTCATCGTTCGGTGAAGACGCGGCGGGGAACCTGTACCTCGTGGATTACGATGGCGAAATTTACCGTGTGACCGAATGGTCGCTGTTCCAGAGCTTGAGCAGTAACACGACGGCGACGCTCTCCGGTTGGTGGCGTGCAATCGCGGGTTAATGACGACACAATCTCATCCACTTAGCCCCCGGTTGTCCTCAACCGGGGGATGAACGAACGCCGCCGTGTTCCCCCCGTTGCGGACAACGGGGGGCTAAATGGTTATGGATTGGGTCGCACATCAATATGCCGAGTTCTCCGGACGCCCCCGAAGTTTTGACCGTGGGGCAACTCTCCGCCGTATTGCGAGGCGTGGTCGAGCAATGCTTTCCCGATGTCTGGGTCGCGGGCGAAGTCTCGAACTGCCAACGCGCCGGATCCGGGCACATCTACTTCACGCTGAAGGACGAAGAAGCACAGCTCAAAGCGATCCTGTGGAAATCGGCTGCGACAAAGCTGAAGTTTGAACTTCGCGACGGCATGGAAGTCATCGCCAATGGGCCGTTGGAAGTCTATCCGGCACGCGGACAGTACCAGATCATTTGCCAGCGTCTGCAACCACAGGGCATCGGCAGCCTCGAGCTCGCGCTGCGGCAGTTGCAGGAAAAGTTGTCTGCGGAGGGCTTGTTCGATCCCGCGAGAAAACGACCGCTGCCGGAGTTTCCGCGGACGATCGCGCTCGTCACCAGTCCCAGCGGGGCTGCGGTGCGGGACATGTTGCAGATTTTGACACGCCGCTGGCCACTCGCGCGAGTGCTGTTGCTGCCAGTGCTCGTGCAGGGTGAAGGCGCGAAGGAGCAGATTGCCGCGGCACTGGGGAGTGTCGCCCAACTGCCGGATGTGGATGTCGTCATCTGCGGTCGGGGTGGTGGAAGTCTCGAAGATTTGTGGGCCTTCAACGAAGAAATCGTGGCCCGCGCCATCGCCGCCTGCCCGGTGCCCGTGGTGAGTGCCGTCGGGCATGAAATCGATGTCACGATTGCTGATCTTGTGGCGGACCGCCGGGCGCTCACCCCCAGCGAAGCCGCGGAGATTGTCGTTCCCAATGTCGAAGAACTGCGGACGCTGCTCCATCGACAGCGGGAGCGATTAACTGCCGCACTTCACAATCGGGCTCGGCAGGCGAGACTGACGTTGGACGCTCTCTCGCAGCGTCGTTGTTTCACGCGGCCGTTGGATGCCATTCACGATCGTGCGACCCGGTTGGATGATCTGGAAGCCCGTATGGTCCGTGCGGTCCGCGGTCTCACGGCCCGCAACCGGGCCGAGGTCAATGCTCTAGCCGGCCAACTCGATGCGTTAAGTCCGCTCGGGGTTCTCAGCCGTGGATATTCACTGACCAAACGCCTGCCGGACGGGCAGGTACTCAGCAGCACCATGGACATCAAGCCGGGAGACCGAATCTCGACGTTGTTGGCCGCGGGGGCCATTGTGAGTGTGGTCGATTCGATCATCGCCGATGAGTAACTGCTTCACCGGGCGGGGGGTTCCAACCTACCCCGACGACCTCAGAACCCGGGCCCTGGTGCGGTTTTTTTCGGTGCGGCACTTCCCGCGCCCGGTTTCGCGAGTGTCTCCTTGGTACCGTCGCTTTTTTCTGCCGTCGTGGACGCAATCCGGTGGGCGGCCTCAAAGCGATTGAAGAGTTTCAGCAGTTTGTCTTCAACGGTAAAGCCTTTGGGAATCTGACCGCGAATTAACGTGGGAATCGGCAACGCCCCAAGCTTTTCCTCGCTTTTCCAGACGATGCGCATTTTACTCCCTCTGCCGGTGGCTTCAGGATCTCGACAAAGCAGTGCCGAACGGGCCACCAGCGTCTGCGTTCCGGATCGCTTTCTGACGGCATCCTCAAAATCGAAGACGACAACCATTAGCCCAAATCCATCGCCAACTTTCGTTCCCGGAGCGACAACCTGAATGTTGCGGTGTTCCAGCGCTCCTTTGGCACGCGCCTGAATGCGCGACGAAATCAGTTTCTTGGGATCGATCAATTCGGCAAGCACTGCCAGCGGGTCAACGACGGCGACACTCTTCAATCCAGCCAATAATTGGTTGCCGCGCGGTGTGCCGATTTCCTCCGGCAATCCCTTTTTGGCAATCGAACTTTCGTACTCTTTGAGATCCGACGGAATGAACGGCTTGAAGTCGGGAGGGGCTTCCGCCATTGCCGCCGCAATATCGATTGCGGAAATGGCAAAATTCAGATTCTGCCCGGTCGTATGAACTTTGGAATTCATGGCCACAAGACGCCCCTGCCGGTCGGTGAGAGGCCCTCCGCTGCTTCCATGTGAAATCGGGCACGTGGTTTGTAGCCACGTGCCGTCCAAATCTTCTCCCACTTCTTCCGCCATCACATCCGCGTTTCGGATGCCACTGATAATCCCGGTCGAGGTCGTGAAGGATAATCCTTCAGGCGCACCGAAACCGACGACATCCACCCCTTTCTGGGGAATGGCCTCGGCGAGCGGAATGGGTTCGATTTTTTTATCACCGAGATTCAGTTTGATCACCGCGATATCAGCACGGGGCTTGACCAGCTTATAGCCTTGAACGGCGACTTTCGTTCCGTCAGCGAAGATGGCGGTGGCCGCTTTCGCACCGGAAATTACGTGGTAGTTCGTCACCGCGGTGCCATCTTCATGCACGATATAACCGCTTCCCAGTACGCCGCCGTCTTCTCCTTCGACTTCGAGCCGCACAACGGCCGGTTCGACCCGCGCGATGAGATCGGGCAAAGTGACTTCCGCTGGTGGTGCCGGTTTGGCCTTGGTTTTAGGAGGCGGTGAGGGCTCCACGGGGGCTTCGTTGACGACGACCGGTGGTTGCACCGGCTGTAATGGACTGACCACCGGTTGCGGTGTCGCAGCGACTGCGGTTGGCATGGCGATAGGAGCCGGCTGGACCGGAGTGACGGCGGCTTCCATGCGGGCTGGGGGCGGAGGAGGCAGTGTCGGACTGGATGACTGCATCATCACGCCCACCACGATCAGTCCCACAATCACGGCTCCCCCCACGCCGAGACCAAGGCCCAACGGGATGCCCCCGTTATCTCTCTTGCTGCTCTTGCGGCGCGGGCTCTTCGTATTGGTGGCGATCGTCGTCGAACTCAAGCCGGTTCGGGCGAGCGGTGGGCCGCGATACACGTCGTCGGGACGGTCATCGGGAATGTTAACGGGCTTCTGGCATTTCTTGCAGTGGACGCACTTGCCCGCGAACTCTTCCCGCACGGTGAACTTCGCCGCACAACTGGGACACGTGACACTGACGCGCATGAGCTTGGCCCTGACGACAACATGGCATCGCACAGTGCGATGAGACATTGTGTCTGAGTAGGTGAACAGGTGATATTAATCTACCGTTCCCCGCGACGCGTTTCCAGCACGGATTTGGTCAATGTCTGGGAGAATGCGCGGGTTATTCCTCGATCAAGCTGTACGGTGTGTGCGGGCCGGGTGTGGTCGACGACGTAAGAATCGCCACGCGACGGTGACGGGAATGGATGCAACAATGAACCACGGTATCAGCGCCGCCAGGATGACGATGAGACCGCGGCCGACGAACAGCATCACGTTGAGGGAACTCCGAAACGTCGTGCCGATTTGAACCGAAAGCGGTTGCCCATCGGACCAGCTTACGCCGAAGAGTTCATGTGCCAGAATCCGGACCGTGGCATACGTTGTGGCGTTCTCCAGGAACTTGATTCGTCCTTGCGCCTGTTCGATTTCCTGACGGACGCGCTGAAGTTGCTGTTCGACGGCCAGCACGTCGGTCAGCGTGCCGGTTCCCTCTTTCAGCAAGGTGAGTAACCGTTCCTCTTCCACTCGTTTCGCGGTCAATCGGGCAGTGACATCAATGAATTGTTCGGTCACATCCTCGGCCGTGGCTCGCTGCGACAGCATCACGCCCCAACGTTGAGCAACCTCCAGAAAACTGGGTAACTCATCGTTCGGAATGCGGACGGTCCACTCGCCGGAATGCGCTGCTTGCGAGACGTAACTGTCTGCGACATAACCTTTCGACTGGGCGACGGCCGCCGAAATCTGCGGGGCCAAGGCTTGAATTGAATCGACACGGACCTCGAGATGGACGGTTTGAATCACCTTGCGATCGGCAGATTGACCGTCGGCCTGAGCCGCAGCAACCATTCCCACACCGTGACTGGCCACGTTTCCGCAACCTGCGACAACCAGTACGGCAAGAAGGACGATGAGCGGCATGGCCTGCTCCCGAAAGGGTGCGATGTGAGAATGGACTCCTTCTGAGATTCCCGGCGCTCCGGATTTATTCCGAGCACGCCCTGTGGATTTTCGGACGTAAGCGGGGCAGTCCGCAATGCGCCAACGTTATGTGAGCGAGTAGAACACCATGCCCGTGAGCAGTTTGGGATAGAAATAGGTGCTCTTGGGCGGCATGGTTTCCCGGCCGCTGGCGATTTCATCGACGTGATCGATCGTCGCCGGGGGAATCAAACACCCGAGTTGGCACGCACCGCTTTTCAATGCCGTGGTGACTTCATCCAGTCGATGGACGTAGGTGCAAGCCGGTGCCGCGTTCGGGAAGCGTTCGGGCAATAATTTTTCCAGCACGATTTTGTGGAGTCGGCTGACGGCCAACTCCTGCCACGCAGACGAATGTTCCGGAGCGAGCGTAGCCATCAGCGATTCATCCAGCAGCCGCGCGTACAACCACCCGCCGTCCGCGGCGCAACCGAAGCCGAATGCCGATTGCGAACCGTCCGCGTCGATCATTTCCCACGTGTCTCGCGCTCCCGTTTCGCCGAGTCCCATGAACTCGCAGGCGAATGTTCCGTCGAGCGCGGCTTTCAACTCCTGCGTGGTGCAGTCGGGCAGCCCCGTCACCAGCCGATGCGTGGGGAGAATCTGCAAGCCGGGATCCTGCATGCCGACACATTGCATTAACACGAAATTCGGCGGAGCGTTCTCGTCGGTCAATTCGCCGCGGGATTGCAGTTCATTACGGTAATTCATCGCGGTTTCATAGCGGTGATGCCCGTCCGCAATGAACATCGGTTTGTCACGCATCGTCGCCCGAACGGCATTGATGATGTTCACATCTTTTACGACCCAGAGCCGATTGCGGACCCCGAGCGCGTCGCGCGCTTCGAGGGCCGTCAGAGTGATGCAGGCGTCATCGAGTTTACGTTGAACGTCGCCCGTCGAGTCAGGATAGAGTCCGAACACCGGCGACAAATTCGCTTTGCACGCATGGAACAGCGCGAGCCGATCCGCTTTCGGTCCGGACAAGGTTTGTTCGTGCGGGAAGACGTTGCCCGTACCGAACGGTTCCAACCGCACACGACATACAAACCCGCGCCGCAGATATTCCTGGCCTTCCCACGTGAAATGTTGATGGTAGACGTAGAGTACGTCTTCCGGCTCTTGCTGCAGCACTTTGTCGATCCGCCAGTGCTTCCAGAAATCGGCGGCCCGGCGGTAACGGTCGTCCGGCCCCGCATCACCCGTTTCCGTCCGGTTGAGCTCCAGCCGGATGGCGTTGCATGGATGTTTCTTATAGAGCGCCGTCTGCATGGTGGGATCGATCACGTCATACGGCGGACAGACCACGTCCGACAAATCGCCTACCTGCGCCAAATCGTACCGCCAGCCCCGCAAGGGATTGCAATCGACCATCGTGCTACCTGCTCTGATTCGTGCTGTCTGATTCTTCGTTCTGGGAGAGACTATACCGGTTCACGTTGATGATCGCACGTTGCGCTCGCAACTCGTTCCGAAACCAGGACCAGTACGAATGCGGTCCCTTCTTCCCCCGTCCGCGGGGGAGAAGGTGGCCGATAGGCCGGATGAGGGGGTGAGCGTTTCAAGACGCCCCCTCACCCTCACCCCCGCGGACGGGGGAGAGGGGACCGGAGGCAGAATGTGCAACGACCGGCGGTTGGCCACAGCGCGGGCTGCGGAATGAGAACGCTTCCAACCCCGCAGCTTGCAGTTCGGCGACGAGCGGGTCGATGTAGCCGTGCATCACACCGACGCGCTCGGCTCCGGTCGCCGCAATCGTGGCCCGAATCTCTGCATGATCCGCGTGATCCGACAGTGCAAAGCCGGTCTCAACCCGGCGTTTTTCCACACCATCGGGCAATAGCATCCATCCCGAGACGAACGCCGTCGCGTAATTCCCATGAAACGGGAACGGTTGCCGCCAGCGGGAGGATGGCGAGATGACATACAGGCCCCGAGGCCAATGTTTTGCGTTGTCCAGACGATGCGGGTCAAACGTTGTGGGAAATGTCACGCCTTCCACTTGATAGAATTCGGAGTTCGTTGTGATATCGCGATGAACCGCAATCGGCCCGATTTGCGGATCGAGTGCGTACAACAACCGTTGGGCTTTTCCGAGAGCATAGGCATACAGCAAGCTCGCGACCCCCGCCGCCTGATTGCGTCGCCACCAGTGGTGAATCGAATCCATCACCACCGCGGAATCTGGCCAGCGGAAGATCGGATTGCCGAAAGTCGATTCCGTGATCAGGGTTTGACAGGGTACCGGTTCAAATGCCGCACAAGTGGGATCGGGTGTCGTCTTGTAATCGCCGGTGATGACCCAGACTTCACCGCGATGTTCCATCCGCACTTGTGCCGAGCCGAGAATGTGGCCCGCGGGATGAAGCGATACCCGCGTCCCGGCGATATCGAGACCGACGCCGTATTCCAGCGGTTGAATGATCGCGTTCGGCGATAACCGCGAGCGCAGCAGTTCCACGCCCGGTTTAGCCGTCAGGTAACTGCGGCAGCCCTTGGTGATGTGATCGGCATGGGCGTGCGTGATCACCGCCCGGGCAACGGGTTGGCAGGGATCGACATGAAATCCGCCGACTTCGCAATACGGCCCGGCAGAGGTCATTCGTAACAGGGGGACATGTTTCATGTCGAAAAGTGTACCAAGGTCGATAGAATCGCGGAGATGAAAATCGGAATCTTTGCTGACGCGCACGATCATCTCGATCACATCCGTAAAGCCGTGGACGTATTCAACGCGGCGGGGTGCGAACTCGTGGTGTTTGCGGGTGATCTCGTCTCCTCGTTTGCGGTGCCGCCGTTGCGGGCCTTACGGTGTCCGATTCTCGCGTCATTCGGTGACAACGAAGGGAACAAAATTGGCGTCGCAGCCGGGTTCAAAATCCTGGGCGAGATCGGCGAACCCCCGTTCGGTTTCCGTACGAAGGACGGAGTCCGCGTCCTGGTGACGCACATGCTGCGGTCGCTGCGGGGAGCGGAAGGGGACTTCGATGTCTGCATTTTTGCCCACACGCACAAACCGGAAATCACGCGGGACGAATGGGGCCGCCTGTACATCAACCCCGGCGAAACTAGTGGCTGGTCATACCGCAAACCGAGCGTTGCGATCTTGGAAACGTCGCCGTTAGATGTCCGAATTATCCGGCTAGATGACCCGGCCACAGATTTTTCGGGAACAACAGATGATGACAAAACGTCTGTGAATGAGTAGAGCGAATAGCGAGTAGGGAAATAGCGAATAGCCAGAACAATGGCATTCGTCGCCTTCTTCTCTGGCTACTCGCTAACCCCTATTCGCTACTCCCATTTCCCCAGGATGCCCATCATGCGCCGATTATTGCTCGCCTTGATGTCCGCGTGGTTCGTGAGTGCGGCGACCGCCGTGTGGGCCCAGGGGTTGATGATTGTGGTCGACCGGCCCGTGCCATTGCCGCGGCCGGTTACTCGGCTGCCCAATCCGCCGACGGTGACGTATGCCATCAAAGAGCTCGATGTTCACGCGAAACTGATCGATCAAATTGCCCGGGTGCAGGTCTCACAAACTTTTGTGAATACGAGCGGCCGACAGATTGAAGCCCAGTTCGTCTTCCCGCTCCCGTATGACGGAGCGATTGATCAGCTCACGTTGCTGGTCGACGGCAAAGAATTCCCCGCAAAGTTGTTGCCCGCAGCCGAGGCCCGCGCGCGCTATGAAGCGATCGTCCGCTCGAACCGCGATCCGGCGTTGCTCGAATGGATCGGGACCGGGATGTTTCAGACGAACGTCTTCCCCATCCCACCCGGAGCCGAGCGGAAGATTACGCTCACCTATAATCAACTGCTGCGAAAGGATCATGGTCTCACGGACTTCCTCTTCCCGTTGAGCACGGCCAAGTACACCGGCAAGCCTCTGGAAAAGGTCAACATCGAAGTCGCCATCGAAAGCTCGTCGGACATCAAGAACCTCTACAGTCCCACGCATCTGGTTGATATTCAGCGATCCGATACCAAGCACGCTCTTGTGAAGTGGACGCGCTCGAACGAAATCCCCGGCCAGGATTTTCGCCTGCTGTACGATGTCGGCACCGGGCCGTTGTCTGCCCGCGTGATTTCGTACCGTCCGCAAGAAGGGGAAGACGGCTATTTCCTGATGCTCGCCAGCCCGCCGGTGGCCGCCGCGAATGCCGAACGGCCGAAGAAAACCGTATTGTTCGTCGTCGATAAGTCGGGCAGCATGTCGGGCAAGAAGATCGAACAGGCCAAAGCGGCGTTGAAGTTCGTGATGAACAATCTGCACGAAGGCGACCTCTTCAACATCGTGGCGTACGACGGTAACGTCGAATCGTTCCGCCCCGAACTCGAACGCTACAACGACGAGACCCGCAAAGCCGCCATCGGATATGTAGAAGGTCTGTATGCCGGCGGAGGAACGAACATCTTCGGCTCCGTTACTGCGGCGTTGAATCAGTTGAAGGATTCTTCACGGCCGAATTTCGTCCTCTTCCTCACCGACGGTCTGCCGACGATTGGTGAGACAAATGAATCAAAAATCGTCGCCGCGGCGAAGGGGGCCAACGGTGTCCGCGCCCGCGTGTTGCCGTTTGGTGTCGGATATGACGTGAATAGCCGCTTGCTCGACCGCCTCGCGCGGGAAAACTTCGGCATGAGCGAATACGTGCGGCCCGAGGAAGACATCGAAGCCCATGTCGCGAAGGTTTACAGCCGCATCGCATCACCGGTGATGACCGATGTCGCGGTGAATTTCGAGTTCGACGCCGTCCGGACGGAAGACGGCCCGCCGATTAATCGGCAATATCCCGCGAGTGTGGTTGATCTGTTTGAGGGCGAGCAACTCGTGATCGTCGGCCGCTACAAGAAGCCGGGCGTGGCGAAGATTTCCATCTCGGGCAAAGTCGGCAGCGAAGCGAAGAAGTTCGATTTCCCGGCGGAATTCGCGACGAAAAGCAATGATGGTTCGTTCGGCTTCGTCGAGAAACTGTGGGCCACACGGCGCATCGGCGAGATCATCGATCAGATCGACTTGAACGGCAAGAACGCAGAACTGGTGAAGGAACTCGTCGATCTTTCGACCAAGCATGGCATCCTCACACCGTACACATCATTCCTCGCCGATGAGAATTCCGGCACGCGATCGTTTGCCATTGAGGAACGACTGGGGCGGGCCCGATCCAATCTCGACAGCCTTTCTATTGCCGAGGGAAAAGCCGGCGTGTCCCAACGCGCAGGGAAGGGCGGTTTCCAGAACGCGACAAATGCACCCGCACCGGCGAGCGCTTCGGCTGGTGCCCTGTATCGTGAGATTGAGAGTGATAAAGAGGTCCGTCTGAAGGGAATCAAGCAGCTCAACAACGAGACACTCTATGCCCGCAAGTTGCCGCAGACCGAAGCCGGTAAGAAGGCGAAGCAGATTCTCGTCACGCCGGAAACCGCAGAGATGGACCTCGAAAAAGACAAAATGCAGATCAAAACTATCGAGCGGTTCAGTGACGATTACTTCGCATTAATTCGTGCCAATACTGCTGCGGAAAACCAGATTCTCGCCTTGCAGGAAGACGACGACGAACTGCTGGTGAAACTCCGCGGGCAAGCATATCTGGTGAAGTGATCTGGTCTTAGCCCCCGGTCAATGACCGGGGGCTAAGACGTGTGGCGGCGTTGGCGTTGCGGGATGGCGACGGCCGACGGTTGAATCGTTTTCGTATCGCTGCTGCTGAGGTACGGCCGCAAACACAGAGGGACATCGCTGCGGCCGCCGCGGCGATAATCGCGGAACATCACATTCGCCAGTTGCTGCGGATCGGCGTCATCCACCGTCGTGAAGTAACGGAAGACAAGTTCTAATAGCCGCGGCAACGCGATGCCATGCGTGCGGCCTGCTTCGGTGCGGAGAAATTCCGCGAACTTGTTGATCCCGCTAAACGGCAAGCCGAAGGCCTTTGAACCGTCGCGCCAGAACCACGGCGTCGTCTCCACGAAGTTTCCGCTATTGGCAATCAGATCCCACGTTTTGGCGAACCGTTTCAGGGATTGCATCGTGGTGAAATCCAAGTCCGCGGTTTGCAGAATTTCATACGGCGGCTCCGCGCTGTAGAGCATGCGGTATGCGGCGTCGTGGCGAATGATCGGCGTACCGCGTAATCGCTTCAGAATGCCGACCTGAATTTCCTGCGGTCCGAGTGCGACGAGTCGATCAAACCCCATAGCGAAACTGTCGCGATCTTCGCCCGGCAGGCCGACGATCAAATCGGCATGCACATGCACGCCGGTGTGATCGCGCAGCCAGCGCAGATTTTCTTCCGCGGCGGCGTTGTCCTGTTTCCGCGAGATCAACACGGCAACATCATCGTTCCAGGTTTGGATGCCCACCTCGAACTGAATCGCTCCAGCGGGAAATCGCGCGACCAGTTCCCGCAGCGTCCCCGGAAACCGATCGGGGATCATCTCGAAGTGCAGAAACAGCCCCGGCGTGTAGCGCTCCCAGAAGAACTCAAGAATCGCTCGGCTTACTCGCAAATTGAGATTGAACGTGCGGTCCACGAATTTGAAGGTTCTTGCGCCACGATCAAACAACTGTTCCATCGATGCGAGAAACGTTTCCAGCGGAAACTGTCGGACAGGAATGTCGAGCGCAGAGAGACAGAATTCGCACGTGAACGGACAGCCGCGCGAGGCTTCGACGTACAGCACGCGATGGGCGAGATCGTCATCGGTGTAGAGATCGTACGGCAGCACGACTTCGGCCAGATTCGGCGTCGGCGGATGAATCCATTTTCCTTGTGGACGCTTGCCGCTTTGCAGATCCCCACACAACGCCGCAAAAGCAAAGTCCGCTTCGCCGGTGATGACGTAATCCGCCAAGTCACACACCGGCGGGGCATCGTCGATAAAGCTGACTTCCGGGCCACCGAGAACAATAACGATGCCCGGCCGCAGCCGCTTCAATGTCGACACGATGGATGTAGTCTGCTCGACATTCCAGATGTAGACGCCGAGGCCGATGATCCGCGGTTCATCGCCAAGCAGTGTCTCGACGATCTCCAGCGGCGCTTGCTGAATCGTGAACTCGCGCAGCACGGTCTGCGGCTGCAGCGGTCCCATGTTCGCGAAGAGATACCGCAACCCGAACGCCGCGTGCGGGTACTTGGCATTCAACGTCGCAAGCACAATGTCGGGCATCTTTCCCCACGGAAGCCCAGGGTTTCTGAACCCTGGGTCTCTTCTTGTGATTCAACAATGGTAAGAGACCCACCCATAAGAATGGGTGGGCTTCAGGGGTTATCCAAGAGAAATCTTCGCGCCGAGGACTTTCAGGAACTCGCGCAGCCACGCCGGATGCGCGGGCCACGCGGGAGCGGTGACGAGGTTGCCGTCGACGTACGCCTGATCGACCGGTACCGAAACGTATTGCCCGCCGGTGAACGTAATTTCCGGACCACACGCGGGGTAAGCGGTACAGCGGCGATCCTTCACCACACCGGCGGCCGTCAGAATCTGCACTCCGTGGCACACTGCCGCGATGGGGCGATTGTTCCCGGCAAAGTCGCGCACGATCTTCAGCACATCGGCGTTGAGTCGCAGATACTCCGGAGCCCGTCCGCCGGGAATGACCAGCCCGGCATACTCATCGGTGTTGATCGCCGCGAACGTGGCATTGAGGGTGAAATTATGGCCGGGTTTTTCGGTGTAGGTTTGATCGCCCTCGAAGTCGTGAATCGCCGTGCGGATTTTGTCCCCCGCCGTTTTGTCGGGACAGACGACATCCACGACGTACCCCACAGCCTGCAGCGCCTGCACGGGGACCATCAATTCGTAGTCTTCAACAAAGTCGCCCGCCAGCACCAGCAGCTTCGGAACCGTCATCGCATCCACTCCTCGGTCTCATGCACATTGATCCTTCAACAAGGATCGCATGGACGACGGCCGCAACGCAAGCATGCTGAACTCGTTCCCTTGCTCCGCTTGGGAACGAGTGAGAGGTCACGGTTTCGCGGGTTCGCTTTCGGGCGTTGTGGATGTCGGTGATGGTGGCGGATTGCCATCGGTCATCTTGGGGTCAGCGGGCGTCGTTTGAGTTGTCGAAGTTCTTTCAGTCAGAACGTTTTGGGCGACATCCAGCATGCCTTCGGGGAAATCCAGCAGCACATCGCGCGTATCTGGACTGATGACCAAGACGCCATTATCCCCCGCAGTGAATCCCTCATAGCCGTACAGAATCCCGATCCGTCCTGCTTCCTCGTCTTCCTTTGTAGGGACGCGATGAACTAATCTGTCTTCTCGGCGATCCCACCACCCCAGCACGACTTCGTAATTTCCGGAAGGGAGTTTCAGAAAACGATCCGCGGTTGCCAAATTGCCGAACTTTGTCCCCTTATACAGACCCCGATCACTGCCGTGCGCAAAGTACTTGGAGAAACTGGAGTAGTTGCCGGAGTTCCGGTCGTACTGCGTGGGTGCACCGGTCTTGGGGTCGAAATCGAGAAACAGATCGTCCGCACTGTTGCCCGTTTGCCATTCGGTTCCTGCAATGATGGTCGATTTCCGTTTTACCGACGCAACCACCGACAATCCCGCATCAATCAAGTCCTGCGGCACGATCGGAGTATGGATCACCACGTACGCATTCTGGCTGGGAGCTGGACAGACAATATGTTCCGTATGACTGACCGCTTTCGCGCTCGGCGGGATCACGATGAGGCGCTGGGCTTGTCGGCCATCGTGGAATTCCACGTAGATCGTATAACGTCCGGGTTCGACGGCACCTGTCGGCTGACCAGGCGGCTTCTGCAGGAATCGGGCGATTCCCCGAGAGTCATCCGTCAGCAACTCACCTGGGATGGATGCCTGGCGAATCAATTGCTGGAATGCCGTGGGATAAGAACTCCCCGCCATCATGCCGGGCATGCCTCCCATGCTCATTCCCTCCGCATCCGGCATCGGCCGGATCAATTGCAGAGGCTGTCCTTGTTCCGAAACCACAGCGATGATGCACTGCGGCACCGGTTCGTTGTTTGTCCCCTCCATCGTCAGTCGCACGGTCAATCCGGAATGCTTCGACTGTTCTTCCAACGGTGACGCTCCGGCCATGGAGCCACCTGCCATCCCCGCGCCCATCATGTCGGGTGCCATAGCTTCGGAGCCCATGCCCATCATCCCGCCAGCCGCCCCCATGTCGCCGGGATAACCAGCTTGCTGGGGGGGCTGGGGCAGGCGTTGGAGGACTTGTTCCAGCAGATTCCGCGTCCCCATAGCCTGCGATTGCATCGAGTTGTAGCTCGATGTCATGAAGACGATCTGATTTTGCAACGATGTTTGCTGTTCGGTCATCCGCACGATCAGAAACAGCGCCACAAGGCCGCCGACGATCTTCAACCCTTGCACGAGGCGTGTGAATCGATTGAGCATGATCCGTCCCCACAGAGCTTGAAACCAGAGTTGATAGGCGATCCGCTGTGGATTGCCGAAACGGTCGAGTACCCGCTGCTGGGCGGTTGGTTCATCCGGTGTCTTGAGCAGTTCGCGGCGATACGCGCACGTCAGATGATCCGCGAGCTCATCGGCGATGTCCTGCCGCACCGACGGCGGTTCGTCATCCAGCGGAGCAGGCAGTTCAGTCAAAATGTCGCCGGAGGGGATCATGTCACCGTCCCGTCGTGATGCCTTGAACACCATTGCGCTCCCGGTTGTCCGCAACCGGGGGCGTTTCGTCATCCCGCGAATTGGGCACCCAGTACGCCGTTCACCCCTTGCGAAAAGGCTTTCCACGCGGCCTTTTTCTCGTCGAGCGTGGTCTGGCCCTTGATGCTCAGCTTGTAGTATTTGCGACGGCGGCCATCGACTTCGTCCCAGAAAGACGTGAGCAGCTTCTGCTGTTCCATGCGATGCAGTGCGGGGTACAGGCTGCCCTCTTTGAGATCGAAGTAGCCGCGCGAGCGCTCGCCGACGGTCTGCGAGATTTCGTACCCGTAGGTCGGTCCCTGGGCGACGACTTCGAGAATGAGCATCTCGACTGTGCCCCACAATAATCGCGAATCCATGTGCATGCCCCTTGCCTTGGCCGTCTAGGTATAGAAGCATAGGCGGTCGAGGTATGGGCGTCAAGGAGGAAAATGTGGAATGACGAAGGCGGAATGAGGAATGCAAAGTGCAAAATGAAAGAGAGAGGCACGCTTGGGGGGGGCTTGATGGCCTACGGAGCGGGCGTGGTTCCAATCTGCTGTTGGTGAGATTTCGACGGTTGCCTATATTTGGCCGGTGTTTCGGACCGCGGTCTTAACTTTGCCGTGCCTCATGTCGACAGTCTCTGCCACCGCCGAGCATCCATCGAACCGGCTTCGATCGGAGCGAGCTGCGCCGAATGATGCTCAGCGATGGTTCGTCGTGCCTGCGGTCTGCCTGATTCTGGCAGGGCTGTCTCTGCCGGCCGATCTGCCTGTCGCCCGTTTCTGCCAGGCGGGTTACATCCCGAAGTTCGTGATCGATCTGCTGAAGAACGCGGAAACGTTCGGACACTCCGCCGGTGTGGCGCTGATTGTCTTGACGGTTCTCTTTCTCGATCCCCGCGGCAAAGAACGAGCCGTGACAATGGCACTGGCGGCAATTGGCGGAGGGATGGGAGCAAACCTTGTGAAGCTGTGCGTGGGACGCTGTCGACCGCAGAGTCTCGATCTGCTGACTGCCGACCTGACCGACACGTTCATCGGCCTTTTCCGCTTGGGTGCTGGCGGATCGGGACACCAGAGTTTTCCCTCGGCACACACCGCGACCGCGGTCGGCCTCGCCACTGCGCTGGCTGCAGCGTATCCGCGCGGCCGCATCTGGTTCGCCGTACTCGTCATCCTCGTGGGCCTGCAGCGCATCCAGACATCGGCTCACTTTCCCAGCGATGTCTTCGCCGGCGCTGCCGTGGGGTGGATCGCCGCCCACGTGGTCTTGTCAGTCCGACAACCGAAGTCCACACCGTCATTGTCGAGTGAGTCGCGGTGACTCGGTCATTTCGGCTTGAGGCTGTGCGTGTGGCCGTCGAAACTGAAGACCGTGGGCTTGTCGTCGATGATGGTTTCCAGGTGAACCGGCCGAGCCCAGAGGCGATGCAGGTTGGCGAGCGTGGCCTGTGCGTAATCCTGGCGGAGTTCGATTCCTTGGAATCGATGCCGTAAGTAGAGTTCGCCCCGGTTGCGGGCGTTGGCGTCGATCACATCGATAAACGGTCGCCCGTGATTGGTCAGGCTGTTCAGCAGTTGTTGCTTGATCTCCGGGAATTCGCGGGAGGCGATGTCGTACGTCGACTGTCCTTCGTTGTACGCAAAACTGAAGAGCTTGTGCTTCGCGCAGAATTCTGGCGTGAGGAAGGTATCGATGAATGTGATGTCGTTGTGAATCCGGCGGACTTCAAAGATCTTCTTCCGACCGAGGCCGACGCCCTTGTTCCACTTGCGACGTTCTTCCCAGTTGTCGCATTCCTCGTATTCCGGACCGAACTGACCGCGATCCCAACGTTCTTCGATCTCGCGAAAGAGTTCGATGCCGATCTTATAAGGATTGATCCGCTGCGGACTCATCGCCACTGTGCCGGAGTGATGGTCGGCATAGTCGATCACCTCGGCGTCGGTGAGGCTGTGTTTGGTCATGAGCGTGGTGTGCCAGTAGCTGGCCCAACCTTCGTTCATGATCTTCGTCTGTCCCTGCGGAGCGAAGTAGTAGGCTTCGTCGCGAATGATCGAGAGAATGTCGTGCTGCCAGTCTTTCAGTGGCGCGTGTTGCAGCAGGAACAGCAGCACATCGCGCTGCGGTTCATCGGGAAAGGAACGTTTGGCATCGCGTTCTTCTTCCTCTTTGTGCCGTTGCTCCGCTTCCTTCTTGAGCACGTCGGGTGGGTTAATGAACGGGTCCATGTACCCCTTGGAAGGCAGCCGTGATTGCTGCAGATACTCGAAATCGTCATCGCGCAGCAATGCCGCATGCGGCATTGGTTCCGTCTGGTGCGCCCGTGTGATATGGACCGAATGTGGATCGATCAAGTCTTCCAGCGACAAACAGGCATCGATGAATTCTTCCACTTTATCGTAACCATGACGGTCGACATAGCGGTTGATGCGTGTCGCATGGTTGGCCATCGCGTCGAGCATGTTGCGATTGGTGGGCGCGAACCACGCATTGCATTTGAAGAAATCGCAGTGTCCGTAGACGTGGTTGATGACGAGCTTCTGGTCGACCATCAGATTCGTGTTGAGCAGGTACGCATAACACGGGTTATTGTTGATTACCATCTCGTAAATGCGCTGAAGACCGTACATGTGGGTCTTCACCAGTTCGTCGTATTCCGCCCCGAACCGCCAATGCGGATAACGCACCGGAAAGCCGCCGTACGCGGCGAACATGCACAGTTCTTCGAGATCGAGCACTTCAAAAATCGTCTCGAAGCAATCGAGGCCGTAGTGCTTGATCCGCTCTTCCGTGGCCAACTGCATGTCCCGCAGTTCCGGCGGCAGCGTGCGATGCGTGGAAATCGACATGGCGTCCCTGCTTTCAGTAGGGCATCAAACAATCGAGGCTCTGTCGTCGATTTGGGGCGGACAGAACATCACTTTCCCTTCCCCAGAAATGTGCGGATGGATTCGTAGATGCCCTCTTTATCTTTGATTTCGCTGAGAATCAGATTCTCCCATGTGCCGGTGATTCGTCGCAACTCGCGGATGTAGTCGCCGCTGCCGTACGGGCTTTCCACCTGACCGTAACAGACGAGATTGCACGTCGGGAGAAAGAATTCCTGCAAGTGTTTGATGCAGGATGTATTGTCTTCGCCCCAGTTATCGCCGTCGGAAAACTGGAACAGATAGATGTTCCAGTCGCTCGGCGGGAAATCGCGTTCGATGATCGTCTTGGCCTTCACATACGCCGACGAAATGCGTGTCCCGCCCGATTCCCGCGTGCGGAAAAAGGTGTCTTCATCGACTTCATGGGCGACGGCGTCATGGACCACGTACCGCCGTTCGACACCGTCGTACTGGCTCTTCAGCCACGTGTCGATCCAGAAGGCTTCCGTCCGCACGATCGACTTCTGCTCATCGGTCATCGAACCGGACACATCCATGATGTAGATGATCGCCGCGTTCGCCTGCGGCAATGGATTCTCGGTCCAGGCGCGGAAGCGTTCGTCTTCGCGCGTGGGGATGATGATCGGCCGCTTGGGATCGTACTGATCGGATGCCATCAATCGCCGCAGCGCCCGCTTGTAGGTCCGTTTGAAGTGCCGGAGCGAATCGGGGCCGGTCTGACGGATACTGTCATACTTTGTCTTGATCGATTTGATCGTGTTCTGTCCCTTGGGGACGATGTGCGGCAATTGCAGTTCCTGGGCAAGCATCTCCGCGAGTTCGTCGATGGTCATCTCGGCTTCGCGAATGTGCTGGCCGGGTTGATCCCCCGCCTGACCTTCGCCGTCCCCTTCTTCTTCGCTGGAACCGATGGGTTGTCCGACATCGCCCTCGCCTTGCCCAACACCGCCGTTCCCCTTTTTGCCGTGACGAAAGTGCGGAATCTCAATGTTCGGCACCGGGATGCTGACGACCTCGCGGCCCTGCTTGCCGAGGATTTCGCCGTGCGTAATATACTTCTTCAGATTCTCGCGGACCTTCCCGCGCACAATCTGCTTGAAGCGCTGGTTATCGCGATCAATGGCGCGGGTCATGGTCGTAGTCCGTTGACAATAGTGTTGGTCAATACAAGACGGTGCTCCACGGTTCTTCGATTCGATCATTGGAGCCAATAACAAATCCACCAATCATCACCACTCCTTCTTCATTATCGGCCGCCCAAGTCAAGCGGATTTTGCGATCTTTAGTCATCTCTATTTGTGCCAATGGCAAACAATCCTTGAACGCATTGATGTGCAATCCATCGATGCGCCGAACGTTGTCGTGGTCGTTTATCAAGAACGAAAGCATTCGTATGCAGGTTCGGCACAATTCATTTTTGTGAGCAATCTGTTGCTGGTCGATTTGCCGCAAGTGCCAGTACCGACCAATTCCTAGTGATAAGAAGAGTAAGCTTACTGTGCCCGCGATGATCCACCGGTCTCTTCGGATTATCCAACGACTATTCGCCGCGGGATCACTCATGCGGTTCCCTTCCCTGCCGCGAAACACGTCGTCACATCCACTGTGAAATCCGGCAGCAAAACGGATGTTGCATTTTGCTCCGGGCGGAAGACACCATGCTCGGTGTATTCGTTCGCACCGCCGGGCAACGTCAGCACGGTGATCGTTTCGGTTTCGGGGTCAACGATCCAGTATTCGGGGATACCCGCGGCGGCATATTCCCGGCGTTTCTGTTTAATGTCGCGGATTCGATCTTTTGCATCAGGACTCACCACTTCCATAACTAAATCAGCGCCAACCGGCGGATCGTCCCCGCGCGATAATCGCTGAGTGGTCAGGAAAAAGACATCCGGCTCGCGCAATATCCCAGGGCGGAGCTTCACGCTAATCGGAGCCCAGAAGACATCGCCCAACCGATGCGTCGCAACAAAATGGCGGAGCATGTCGGAGAGAAAACGCGAGATCTTGCCATGAAACAGTTTCGGCATGGTCAAGAACTCCAGCACTCCGTCAGTGAACTCAATTAAACGATTACTTTCTAACGCCAGATATTCTTCCTCAGTCCATTCTCCTTGCGCTGGGAACTCCTTAACGAGTTCCCAAGTCCAGTCGCCTCGACGAGAACGTGGGATCGCCGGAAATTCGTCTCCGGCCTCACCTGTCTGTGGCAATGCGTCGGCAGTTATGGGACTCATGATGTCTCGGCGTTTTGAAGGAAGGCCCCGGTCATTGACCGGGGGTTAAGACAATATCATCAATTCCCCGCTTTGGCGTCGCCGCGGGCGAAGATGCTGGCGACGTATTGCAGCACGTCGGTCGCGGATTCGTCGTTGTAGCCGAAGGTGCGGATGAGGCGGCCTTTGACCACGTCGATTTTTTCCTGGGTGTCTTTGTCGATGACGTTCGACACCAGGCTGGTCAGCTTGATCGTGTCCTTCTGGTCCTCGAAGAGCTTCATTTCGAGTGCCTTGTGCAGCCGTTCATTCGTTTTGTAGTCGAACTTTTTCCCATCCAGTGACAACGCGCCGATGTAGTTCATGATTTCCCGGCGGAAATCGTCCTTGCGGGTTTCCGGGATGTCGATCCGTTCTTCGATCGACCGCATCAGGCGTTCGTCCGGTTGTTCGTCCTGACCGGTGAACTTGTTGCGGACCCGTTCCCGCTGCGTGTACGCCTTCACATTGTCGATGTAATTGGCACACAACCGCGACAACGCTTCCTCATCCGCGGCGATGGCCCGTTGCACCTCATTCTTGACGACATCGGTGTACTCGTCCTTCACCACGGAAATGAGGCGACGATAGTTCTCGCGGGTTTCCTCGTTGGCGATCAGCGAGTGATGCCGCAGGCCGCCTTCGAGTTCGTTGAGGACCATGAACGGGTTCAGGCACGTTGCTTCCGGATTGTTGACCAGCGCGTTGCTGATCTTGTCCTGTACGTACCGCGGCGAGATCCCCTGTAACCCTTCGTGCTTGGCTTCTTTTCGCAACTGCTCGACATTCTCCAGCGTGAAGCCGGGCAACGACTTGCCGTTGTAGAGTTTCAGCTTCTGCAACGGCGTCAGGCCATGATGCTTCGGTTCCTCCAATCGCGTGAGGACCGCCCACATCGCGGCGACCTCCAGCGTGTGTGGGGCAATGTGCTTGCCGCGGACGCGCTTCGGGTTGTAGTCCTTCTCGTAAATCCGCAGTTCGTGGCCGAGTTTCGTGACATACGGCACGTCGATTTTCACCGTTCGGTCGCGCAACGCTTCCATGAACTCGTTGGATTGCAGCTTGCGGTATTCCGGTTCGTTGGTGTGTCCAATGATCACCGTGTCGATGTCCGTCTGCGCGAACTTCTTCGGCTTGATCTTGTGTTCCTGCGACGCTCCGAGGAGGTCGTAAAGGAACGCGACATCGAGCTTCAGAACTTCGATGAACTCAATCATCCCCCGGTTGGCGACGTTGAATTCACCATCGAAGTTGAACGCCCGCGGATCGGACTCGCTGCCGTACTCGGCGATTTTGCGATAGTTGATATCGCCCGTGAGTTCGGTGCTGTCCTGGTTCTTTTCGTCCTTCGGCTGGAATGTGCCGATCCCGATACGGTCCTGTTCCGAGAGAAAGAACCGCTTGCAGACGATGCCTTCCAGAACTTTGGTCCAGTCACCGGAGCATTTTTCGAGGCGCTCGTTGAAGTAGAACCGCGACAGCGGACAGATGTCGCCGGTGATCTCAATCATTTGATCCTTGTGCGGATCGCGTCCTTCGTTGAGGACCTTGCAGACTTCTTCCCGAGCCGCGAGGGGCAGCAACTGCAACGGTTCGCAGTGCATCGGATCCCAAGTGATGCTGCCGTCGTCTTCCTTCCAACCGAAGGTGTAGAGCGCACCCTCCGGCTTGCGGCTGTAGCGCTGCAGGCCCCGTTTCAGCAACCGGGCCATCGTGCTCTTCGAGCTGCCGACCGGACCATGCAGCAACAGCACGCGTTTTTCAGCACCGTATTTCAATGCGGCCGAGCGAAGAAAGTTCACGAGCTGCATCAACGGTTCGGTGAGGCCGAAGATGGCGTCCTCGCCGTCATTGTCGGGATCGTCGAAGAACTTGTAGCGGACAAGTCCTTCGCGGCGGCCTTCGTCGACTTCATACGACCCGTACGCCGTGATCATGTCGTACATGCGTTGGTGCGCCGACCGGGCGATTTCCGGGCGCTCGCGAACGAGATCAAGATAATCGGCGAACGATCCCTGCCAGTATTCCTGGCGGAATTGCTCGGCGTTTTGTCGTTCTGCAAACTGTTTCAGCAGCGAGGTTCCAGTGCCCATGAGACCGCTCCTTCTGGTAGCCGTGGGGGTATCTGCCGACGTGCGAGATCGTCCTGCCTCCTGACGCCCGGTGGAGAATCGCCGCGCAGCCTCAAGCGAAGCCAAACGTGCGGGACTTCCCAACGAGATTCGCCGCCCGTCCCTGGCGGCACGCGGAAAAGGTGGGAAAGATCAGTAGACCGAGACCGACCGGGAAGGGCCATCGGGTGATGACATTCCCTGTCGACACGGCATGCGCTCCGGCCACTCGCTCTTCGAGGGATTGCCGGTCGCCGTCCGCGAGTCGCGAAACATCATGTTTCGTGCCGCTGTCAATTGTTGTGCCGCATCCTGCCTGCACAATCGCCGGTGGTTAGCAGCGATCCTTGTCAATTATCTCATTGCCGAGAGGATAGGCAAGATCAACTTTCGCATTGGTGATGCCGAATGTGGGAGCATTTCTGCTTAAGGTCTGCGCAAAACGACAACTTGGGAGACCCGCGCACAACGGGGAGTTGATCGAAATCATTCGTGGCGACGGGTAAGATACGACGGTTCTCGACTCTGGAAGTGCGACTGACCATGTAAGGATTGTTCGATGAAGTGGCCGATTATTTTCGCCTTGTTGACCGGCTTGTTCTGGGGCACCTATGGCCCCGCGTTGGGGATTGCTCGGGCCGCGGAAGGAAACAACCCGTTCAAACCGTATTTGATGATTGGTGTCGCCTACCTGATCTGGGCGGTCATCGGCGGGTTCGCGGGGATTCGCTACACCGGCGTCGACCCGAAATTCACGGCGGACGGTGTCACCTGGGGCTTCATTGCCGGATCGCTGGGAGCGTTCGGAGCGTTGACGCTCACCTTGGCGATGTTCTCATTCCAGGGGATGAAGCCGCGGGCTGACATTGTGATGCCGATCGTCTTCGGCACAGCGGTTTCCGTGTCCGCAATCACGTCTGTGCTGCAAACGCGGGCGGCGTTCAATCCGTGGCTGTATCTCGGGATCGCCGGCATGGCCGTCTGCATCGTTGTGGTGGCCTCAAACACGCCCCACGCCGCGCCGCACAAACCGAAACCGGCGGGGGATGGACATGCGGCAGTGACCGTGCCGCCATCGTCACCGACGACGTAGTTCCGTGGATGCCATGCTTGCCGCTGTGAGCAAGCATGGCCTGTTGGCCGTCGCTGCGGTCGTCAGGCCGCGGGGGCTTTGCCTTTAAGGGGGAATCGAGAGAAATACCCCGCTACAAAGCGCAAGCAAAATACGGTTTCTCATTCCCACTCGATCAGCGATTGTGTCTTCACAATCGCGCAGTGATCGGGGAATGTGTGGTAGGCGTGGATGACCGTTGACGTTTTGGTGATTTCCAGCCGCACGAGGCTGATCGCCCCCGGTGCGAACCGGCTCAATGTGGGGAATTCGTGCGCAAGGTCTGCTTTTGCACAGTCGTCACGCAGTTCGTCGTGCATCCGTAAGAAGAGGTCTTGTTCCAGCGTTTCGACCTGGCAACCAACATCGTAGCGCAGTGTCGGCGAAAAATTCAGGCTCCGCATCCGGCACCCGCGGACTTTGTGATCGAGCACGCAGCTCTGCTGTGGCAGAAGACGTTCTTTTTCGGCGAGCGTTTCCGTGATGAACCGCTTCCCCCATTGCCACGTCCACGTGTGACCGGACGGGCAAAGTTGGACGGCAACGCGGATGTCTCCGGACTGCATCACCACGCCCGCGGGGGATTCGAACAGCTCTGGATGCAGCGGGCGTGGAAAGAGCCGCAACATCAGCGTCGAGATATCGGGACGGGCAAAGCGAACAGACATGGAGCACTCATCAGGAACTCGCGACCCGCTTTCGATTATAAAGCGTCTCGAAGCGCGAACAACCGAACGGGCGTGAAGAAGTGGGGAAACCCGCGGCAGAATCGGCGCGAGGCGCGAAACCGTATAGCGGTGTCGGTGGCCACTGGGACAAACTCCATCTTTCCTGTCCACTATCCCCCGCCACTATCCCCCGCCACTATCCATTCTCTCCCGCTCGGACCGGGATTGACGCGCTTTCCCCTTCGGGCGATGATTTCCACGGCGTAATCCGACCAAGGAGGGACGGCGCGCAGATCGCACACGCGATGTGGGTGATCCATTTCACTCGTGTCGCTCGCCAGGGATGGCTATACGATGTCCTATCATCTTCTCGAAGTCATGGAACGGCTGGGACGCCCGCGCGTGCTGGTCGTCGGCGATCTCATTCTTGACCGGTATGTCTGGGGGGATGCCGAGCGCATCAGTCAGGAAGCACCTGTTATTCTGTTGCGAGAAGAACGGCAAGAAACGCGGCTTGGCGGGGCGGCGAACGTCGCACAGATGTTGCGGGGACTCGATGCCGATGTCGATCTCGCCGGTGTGATCGGGGCCGATACCGACGGCCGCGCGCTGGAAATGGACCTGCATCGCGCTGGTATCGGCAGCGCGACTGTCGTCGCCGATCCGAGTCGTCCCACGACATCCAAAGTTCGGTTCATGGGCCGGGCACAATATCGGCATCCACATCAGATGTTGCGGGTCGATCGCGAGGTTCGCCATGCGATTTCCGGCGGCACAGTCAATCAGATGTTGTCCGCGATCCTGCCACGGCTGGGGGATTATTCCGCGATTCTCATTTCCGACTACGCCAAGGGCGTTTGTACGGCGGGGTTGTTGCGTCCGTTGATTGAAGCCGCCCGCAAGTGCGGTTTGCCGGTCGTTGTCGATCCCGCGGCAGGGGGCGATTACAGCCTCTACATCGGTGCCACGGGGGTGACGCCGAACCGCTCGGAAACCTTCAAAGCCACCGGGCGTGAAATCAAGACCATCGAAGATGGTTACGCCGCGGGTAACCAGTTGGTGAAACAGTTCGACCTCGACATGGCGTTTGTGACGCTCGACCGCGATGGCATTGTCCTCGCGCGGAAGGATGCGGAGCCCGTTCATTTGCCGACACGGCCGCGCGAAGTCTGCGACATCACCGGGGCCGGGGACATGGTTCTCGCGATGATCGGCGTCGGTCTCGCGGCCAGTGTCGATCCGGTTGATCTTTGCCGTCTCGCCAATGTCGCTGGTGGTTTGGAAGTCGAACAGGTCGGCGTCGTGCCGATTCATCGCAAAGACATTCTCGGCGATTTGCTCCGCAACTCGCGCACGGCGGAAAGCAAAGTCTGTTCGTTGCCCGATCTCGTCCGGCATGTCACCACGCGCCGCAAAGCCGGACACAAAGTCGTACTGACCAACGGTTGCTTCGATCTGCTGCACGTCGGCCATGTGAGCTACCTGCAGGAAGCGGCCCATGAAGGCGATTGCCTGATCGTCGCCGTCAACAGCGATGACAGCGTACGGCGATTGGACAAGGCTCCCGATCGGCCGCTGTTCGATCAGGAATACCGGGCTCGCATGCTCGCCGGGTTGGAAGCGGTGGATTACGTCGTCGTTTTCGATGAAGACACGCCGCATGAAATCCTGCGTCAACTGCAACCCGATGTCCTCGTCAAAGGGGGCACGTATCGTGAAGAAGAAATCGTCGGACGCGAAGTCGTGCTCTCCTACGGCGGCCGCGTGAAACCACTGAGCATCACCGCCGGCGTCTCGACCACCGAGATTGTCCGCCGCCTGCGCGACAGTGAAGACGCGGCGATCATTCGTCTGCCGGAGCCAGTCATTGAACTACGGAAAGCCGGATGAAACTCGCGGTGTTCCTGCCGAATTGGGTGGGGGACGCCGTCATGGCGACTCCGGCATTGCGCTCACTGCGCACAGAGTTTCCTCGCGTGGAGATCGTCGGCGTGATGCGGCCGGTGATCGCGGATGTTCTCGAGGGGACCGGGCTAATTGATCGCCCGTTGCTGTACCATCCCCGCGGCAAAAGCCCTTCGCAGCGCGGCTGGAGCTTTCTGAAAACGTTGCGTGCCGAGAAGTGCGACGCCGCAATTCTGTTCACGAATTCATTGCGAACCGGATGGCTGGCATGGCGATCTGGCGCGAAGGAACGGATCGGCTTTGCCCGTGACCTGCGCGGATGGTTGTTGACGACGCGGTTGACGCCGAAGTCGAAGTCGGTGCCAAATCCCGTGATCGACGAATACAACCGCCTCGTCGAAGCCGCGGGGTGCCGCATCCTCAATCGCACGATGGAACTCGCGGTGTCCGCGCGAGATGTCGCCGCGCTTGATACATTCTGGGAAAAACATCCCCGTTTGAACCGACAGCGTGTCGTCGTCATCAACACCGGCGGGGCATTTGGACCGGCGAAGAACTGGCCACGGGCGTCGTTCGCCGAGTTGGCCCAACGCATCGTGAAACAGACCGACCGTACGGTCCTCGTCGCCTGTGGTCCGGGGGAACGGGAAGACGCACAAGCTATCGTCGCGGCCGCACAATCCCCGCGCGTGGTGAGTGTCGCTGATGAGCCGCTCACAATCGGCCTCACCAAAGCCGTGGTGAAACACGCCGAGTTGATGGTCACCACCGATTCCGGCCCGCGGCATTTCGCATCTGCATTCGGCGTGCCGGTGATCACACTCTTCGGTCCCACGCACATCGCGTGGAGTGAAACGTACGCTCCGCAATCGATCCATTTACAACAGGCGGTCGATTGCGGCCCGTGTCAGCAACGTACCTGCCCGTTGGGACATCATCGCTGCATGACGGAATTGACTGTCGATCGCGTGTTCCAGGCGGTATTGAGTCGATTGTCGTCATTGCAGCAAAAACGCGCCGCTTGAACAGGATGTGAATGTCATGCGGATCGCCGTTGTTCGTCGCGAATGCTCGCTGAAGAAAGCCGGGGCGGAGCGGTACTGCGTTAATCTGTTTCGCCAACTCCAAAAACTTGGCCACGATGTCACCATCGTCGGCGAAGCGATTGATGAGGAACTACGCTCGGAAGTCGCGTTCCTGCCGGTGGCCGTCAATCGCATGGCCTCGTGGACGAAGAACCAATCATTTGCGGAAAACTGTGCCACTCTCGTCCGGCAGCACGGCTTCGATGTCGTGCATGGTCTTTCACGCGTTGATGGACTCGACACCTACCGCCTCACCGATCCGCTGCAAACGCACTGGGTCAACGTCTATTACCGGCAGCCGTGGAATCGCTGGTTGCAAACGTGGAACCCGCGGCATCGGGCGATCTTTGCCATCGAGAAACGACTCTTCGGCAAGACCGGCCCGCGACGGATCATCGTGCAATCGCAACTCGATGGCCGGTTGCTGCGCGACTACTTCGGTGTGCCGGAAGAACGCTTGCGGCGCGTGTGTAACGGCGTCGACACCAACCTATTTCAGCCCGGTGATGGCTCGGATCGTCACGCCGTGCGCGAAGAACTTGGTCTTGATGCCGAGCGTCCATTATTGATTTTCGCCTCGATGGATTTCCGTCGCAAAGGACTCGGTTCGTTGTTCGCCGCAATGCGGCAGATGAAGTGTCAGGACGCCGCACTGGCGGTCCTCGGCAACGGTGACATTCGTCGTTATGAACAGATCGCGAAGCAGCAAGGTATTGAAAAACGGGTGCATTTTCTCGGTCGGCAATCGGGCATGTCGCGGTTCTATCGAGCCGGGGATGTCTTCGTGCTGCCGACGATTTACGAGCCGTTTCCGAACGTGAATCTCGAAGCGATGGCCTGCGGCACGCCTGTCGTCACGACGGCGACGGCAGGCGGCGCGGACATCGTGCAGGACGGCGTCAACGGCTACGTCATACCGGATGCATGGTCGATTCCTGATCTCACCGCGCGGATCGATGCGCTGTTGGAACTGTCGGCATCGCAACGGCAAACGATGGCTGCGGTATGTCGAGCCACCGCGATGCAATTCCCGGTGGAACGAAATGCACGGGAAACGGTCGCCGTGTTGGAGGAGGCGTGGCGTGAAAAGTTTCGCGTTTGACCGTTGGGATCACGGTCGGCTGCTCGTAAATCACGACTATGCGGCCCTGTTTCAAGCTGCAAAGTGGACCACGTTCGAAACCGTCTGGGTGGCAACCTCGCAAGCCGCCGTGGCGAAGGACGCCGGGACCGAGCGCGTCACGTGCCGCTTTGAATTGCCGGGACTGAATGGACCGCAGGCGTTTTATATCAAACGCCATTGTGCGGCATCGTTGTACGAAACGCTCAAACCGCTCCTGCAGGGCCGTGTGCCGTGTCTCGGGGCGAAGGTGGAATGGGACGGTTTGCTCGCTTTTCACGCCGCTGGGTTGGCAACGATGTTGCCGGTGGCACTGGGACAAGGGGGCAGTGAATCGTTTCTGATCACAGCCGAGTTACAAGGCTGCACGAAGCTCTCGGAATGCCCGGACGACGAGCAGAAGGAATGGGTGGTCCCTGTCGCGGAAGTCGCGAGTCGGATGCACCGTGCAGGCTTGCATCATCAGGATTTCTATCTCGGCCATCTATTGCGACCGAATGATCATGAAGGCCCGATCCACATCATCGATCTTGGTCGCGTGCAGAAACACGGCCCATGGTTCGCGCGGCGGTGGATCGTGAAGGATCTCGCGCAACTCAATTACTCGGCAAAGAACGCTCGTGCGACGGATCGCTTACGGTTCTGGCGGGCGTATCAAGGTCGACCGTTGTCGGATGGCGACAAAACGCTCATTCGCAGCATTCTCAACAAGACGGCGCGCATCGCGCGACACTCGCGTAAAAACGGGCTGTAGTCTTTCGTCTCACCGTTGTGCGCGGGTCTCCTGACCCCGCACTGTGCCAGACCGCAGGTCTCTCGAATTACAAGGAGACCTACGGTCATTATGAGCGCGGGGTCAGGAGACCCGCGCAAAACAGGATCATTACTTCTGCCACTGGACGAAGCCTGTTTCAGATGCGAGAATGCTGATGCGTCGCCGGAGGGGATTTCCGGCCACGATCATCCCGCCTGCCGAGTCCCGCCGCATGAAACCGTCCTGCCCGTTGCTGCTCATGGTCGTGACCTCCCTCGCGGCGACGAACGTGTTCGCCGCCGAGTCTCCGGTCTTTGAAAAAGACGTACGGCCGATCCTGAAAGCCCACTGCTGGCATTGCCATGGCGAAGAAGACCAGCACGAAGGGAAGCTCGATACACGCCTCGTCCGCTTCCTGCTCAAAGGCGGCGAATCCGGCCCGGCGATTGTGGTGGGCGATCCGAAAGCCAGTCCCCTCATGCAACGGGTTGCTTCGGGAGAAATGCCGCCCGGCAAGAAGAAACTGTCGCTGGACGAACAAGACATTCTCGCCAGATGGATTGAAGGTGGTGCCAAGACCGCGCGGCCGGAACCGGAATCGCTCGCCGATGGGGATACCTTCACCGAGGAAGAACGGCTGCATTGGTCGTTCCAGCCGATTCAGAAGCACCCGCTGCCCGCGGTGAACCGACCAGATTCGTTGCGGACGCCCATCGATGCATTTCTGCTGGCGGAACTTGAGTCGCACAGCTTGAATTTCGGGCCGGACGCGGATCGGACAACGTTCATTCGGCGGTTGACGTTCGATCTCACCGGGCTGCCACCAACGCCCGCGGATGTGGATCAATTCCTGCAAAACGATCGGCCCGATGCGTATGAACAACTCGTGGATGAGCTGCTGGCCTCGCCACAATACGGTGAACGCTGGGGCCGTCATTGGCTGGACATCGCGGGATATGCCGACAGCGATGGGTACAGCCAGCGTGATCTCGAACGAAAGTGGGCATATCGTTATCGCGACTATGTCGTGCGGGCATTCAACACGGACAAGCCGTGGAGCGAGTTTCTCGTCGAGCAATTGGCCGGTGATGAATTGCTCGTTCCGCCCTACAAGAACCTCGCGCCGGAGCAAGCCGATTGTTTGACAGCGACGGGCTTTCTGCGGATGGGACCGGATGGTTCCGGTTCGGGCGATGTTGACATTCCCGTCGCGCGACAGGAAGTGATCGCGGAGACCATCAAGATTTTTTCGACCGCAGTGCTGGGGCTGACAGTGGGGTGCGCTCAATGCCACGCTCATCGGTATGACCCGATCGCGCATGCGGACTATTACCGTCTGCGGGCATTGATCGAGCCTGCCTACGACACAACGCGCTGGCGCGATCCCAATGGGCGATTGATCTCGCTGTGGTCGGAGACGACGCAAGCCGACGCCGCGGCAGCCGAGGCCGAATATCAACAGGTGACAAAGGACCGTACGGCCGCGCTCGACGTGATCGTGCAGGAAACCTTCGATCGCGAGTTAGCAAAGCTCCCCGAGGAAACCCAACCGCTTGCCAAAGCCGCCCGCGAAACAGCGGCCAAGGATCGCAGCGAAGAACAGAAGCAGCTCATCAAGGAGTACCCGTTCCTCAACGTCGACCGTGGTTCGGTTTACCTGTACTTGCCCGACCGGCTGACCAAGTTCAACAAGGAGTGGGATGCGAAACAGGCCGAAGTAAAGCAGAAACGCCCCGCCGATGATTTCGTCCAATGCCTGACGGAAATCCCCGACAAAGTCCCTCCAACGAAGCTCTTCGCACGCGGTGACTTCAATCAGCCGCGGCAAGATGTTGGCCCCGGTGAACTCGCAGTCCTGAACCGAACGGGCTTCGACATCCCCGCCGATGACCCGGCATTGCCTACCACCGGTCGCCGCCTGGCCTACGCCCGGCATCTGACGGATGGAAAACATCCGTTGACCGCGCGAGTCATCGTTAATCGCATCTGGATGCATCACTTCGGTCGCGGGCTGGTGGCCACGCCGGGGGAATTCGGTGCGCTCGGCGAACGACCATCGCATCCCGAATTGCTGGATTGGCTCGCCGCGGACTTTATGGAACACGGCTGGCAGGTGAAGCGGCTGCACCGTCAGATCGTGTTGTCGATGGCCTACCGACAATCGTCGGCGCGGCGCGATGATCTCGATGCGGTTGATCCTGAAAATCGTTTGCTCGGTCGCATGTCGGTTCGGCGGATCGAGGCGGAATCGCTGCGGGATTCGTTGCTGGCGCTAACGGGGAAACTGTCCGACAAAATGTTTGGCCCACCGGTAGCGGTCACCCCCGATGAAGTCGGACAAATCATCGTCGGCGTCGACACACGCGATTCCGCCGGGCGACCGACAGGCAAGAGCGTGGGCATTGGCGAGGACGAGTTCCGACGGAGTCTTTACATCCAGTCCCGCCGGTCCATGCCGTTGAGCATGCTCGAACCGTTTGATGCCCCGGTGATGTCCCCCAATTGCGAACAGCGAGCGTCGTCGACCGTCGCTCCACAATCGTTGTTGCTGATGAACAGTGAGTTTGTCGTTGATCAAACCGAGGCGATGGCCGACCGGATCCGAGCGGAAGCCGGTGATGACCCCGCGGCTCAGTTCACTCTCGCCTGGCGATTGGCATTCGCTCGTCCCCCCACCGATACCGAACGGAATTCGGGGACGGCGTTCCTAACCGAGCAGGCGGCGACGCTGACGGCCACGACGGCGAATGAAAAGAAGAAACCCGATCCCGTACGACTGGCGCTCGCCAATCTGTGCCACGCGCTCGTCAGTGCCAATGGGTTCCTCTACGTCGACTGATGCCGACTCACCGTTGTGCGCGGGTCTCCCGACCCCGCACTCTGTGGACCGCAGGTCTCCCTGGCTTCAATTCACGGAAGAGACCTACGGTCGTAGGAAGTGCGGGGTCGGGAGACCCGCGCACAACGCGGTTGCGGCTCGAAAAGTCCGCAGAATCGTTACGACTGCACTAGAACGTGCAGAGTGTCGGGCGAAATCGCGACGCCGTCTGCTGCGTTCCGGCAACGCGCTCTACGCTAGAGCGTGGTGATCGCAACCCGTGGCGTCTCTTCGTGGGCAGTTCGACATCAAGTCTGGACTCCCTTGCTGACGCTGCGGGCTGGTATAGTGTAATTGAGTGCTGACGAAAGATGCAGGCATGAGCAGCACGCTGCTGGAACAGCCGCCGGTTAAGACGTCCCCGGAAGTGGAACACGAAGGTCATCAGATTGATCTGTCGCTGCTCGAAGACCGCGTACCCGATCAGTGGAAATCGACCCGCCGGTTGACCGCTTGCGTAGTCGTCCTCGGCATCATTTTTTTCTACTGCTGCCTGAAACCGCTCTGGCACACCGACCTGTGGGGGCATTTGTCGTACGGCAAGTTGATTGCCACATCGCGAACGCTGCCGACGACGGAACCGTTGATGCCCCTCGCGAAGGGCGTCCCAATGGTGGACTCCGCGTGGTTGAGTCAACTGCTGGGTTACTGGACCATTTCGTCGCTCGGTTTCGCCGGGATGCAAGGATTGTCGGCGTTGGGCATCACCGCGTGTGCTGCGTTGTTGCTGCATCGTGCGCTGATGCAAACCCGCAGCCTCTTCTTTGCTATGACCGCGATGGCGGTGTTTTTGTGGCTCGACTGGGCGCCGCTGATCGTCGTCCGCCCGCAACTCGCCGGTCTCATCTGCTTTCTCATCTTGCTGAACCGGACGACCAGTCGGCATCCCCGCTCATCCGATTGGCTGCTGATCCCGTTGTTGCACGCGCTCTGGGCGAATCTGCATGGATCGTTCTTCATCGGCATCTGCTGGCTCGGGGCGATGGCGGTCGGTCGCACAATCGATCTGGTCCGCCGTACGGGAACATGGCGGAGTTTGACACACGACCAAACGCTGCGACGCCAAGTGCTTTGGTGCGAACTTGCGGCCGTCGCGGCCCTCCTGAATCCGTATGGCATCGGTCTCTACGGAGAAGTACTTGCGTTCGGACAACAAAGCAATTTGATGTCGCTCACGGAATGGCAAGTGCTCGATGTTCGCAGCATGCATGGCACGATCTTTATTGCCACGATTGTGCTCCTGGCTTGGCTTTATCGAATCACGCCCCGCCGGGTAGCCAGTTGGGAAGTGTTAACGCTGGTGGGATTGTCAGTGGCCAGTCTGTGGAGCGCTCGCTTCATGGTCTGGTGGGCACCGGTGGCGGCTCTACTTCTGGCGACACACGCCCGGGCCTCGATGCACCGTTGGATGCCGTGGCAGGCCGATCTCGCACCGTCGCCGCGGACCGGCAAATGGTCGCTGGTGTCGATGGGATTGGCATGGATCTTCTTCGCTTACAGTCCGATCGGCATGCGCGTGATGCATCATCGTGAACTCACGGCCGAACGGGCGCTGTCAAGTTTCACCCCCATTGCCGCAGTCAATTACTTGAAAGAACATCCGCCGCAGGGACAGGTCTTCAACACCTACGAATGGGGCGATTATCTGCAATGGGCCGGACCGGATGGCGTGCAGGTTTTCGTGAATTCGCACGCGCATCTGGTCCCGCGCGACGTATGGCTGCACTACCTGTCAGTTATCGAAGAAGCGGACGGCTGGGCCGACATTCTTGACCGGTATGGTGTGAACGTGATTCTGCTCGATCACCTCAACCGCAGCGGCCTCATCCGGAAATTGAAAGACGACACGAAATGGAAGATCGGCTACGACGACAAGCTCGCCATCGTCTTCGTCCGCCGCAAACCCATCTAAAATGAACTCTCGAAGCCCAGCCATTGCAATGGCTGGGAAGTTCTCTATCCCGAGATTCCCATGACCCAACGATCGATTCCCACGAGCGCCGTGTGGGGCGCCCAACTCCTCGCGATCGGCGCTTTCGCGGCGTCATTTGCGTTAGCGACCCCCGTCGAGAAAAAAATCCTGCTGCACGAATTCACCGGGCAGAGTGCTGCCGAAACGGTGGTCGTGCCGCGCGATAAACCGCTCATCATCGAGCCGTTGTACAACGATCCGGAAGTCGTCAGCGATGAGGAACTCGCGCAGGTGCTCGCACAGGTGGTGCCGCGGTTCTCAAAGAAACAGTTGAAGCCGAATTATGTCGAACATGCCTTGCGCACGTGGTGGCTGAAAGCGAAGTTCACCGACCCGACGGTAATGTCGGGTGAACAGATGAAAGACTATCTCGTCGATCACGGTCAGTATCTCGCCTCGTGGGGCGATGAAGTCGAGCCGCTGCTACAGGAACGCTCAGATGGCGTCGCCATTCGCTGGGGCAAGGAAACGTGCGCATCGGTCCATCACGATCATTGGCTGGCATGTCTGACCGAAGCCGGGATGACATTGCAGGAACCGGTCTTCACTCCCAACCGCCGGGACCGCAATGCCAACGATGTCTTACAGGAAGCGATCCGCGATTTCCGTCTCGATGAAGTTGAAACCGAATGGTCTTCCCTCGCGTTCGGATTGTGGCTCGCCCCACAGAAATCGTGGCGAAACCGCTCCGGCCGCGAATTGTCGTTCGACTTGATGGTCGACCGTCTGATCCGCGGCGACAAGAAACTCGGTGTCTGCGCGGGAACCCACCGCGTCTATTCATTGATGGCCCTCATCCGGCTCGATGACGAATACCACATTCTGTCACCGGAAGGGCGACAGGCCGCGTGGAGTCACTTGGAAAAGGTGCGCGATCTCATCGCCGTCAGCCAATTCCCAGATGGTCACTGGCCATCCAACTGGCCCGACGGGGCGGAAGCCGTGACGAAACCGGTTGACGAAGAACTTTTCAAGAAGGTGATCGCCACGGGGCATCATCTCGAATGGCTGGCGATTGCCCCGCCGGAACTGCATCCCCCGCGCGACCGCATACTGAAGGCCGCCCGGTGGGTCATCAAAACGACGGTTGCGCAAACCCAGTCCGACATCGGTCAGCGGTACACGTTTTTCAGCCACGTCGGCAACGCACTGGCCTTGTGGCGGAAGACGCACCCCGCGGACTTCTGGATGCAGTGGGAAGCGGACCATCCGGGCTGGTTGGATACACCGGCGGATGCGACCGCGGTATTGAATCAATAGTCCACTTAACCCCCCGTTGTCCGCAACAGGGGCATTGTACCGCGGTGAAACGAAGAGCCCCCGGTTGAAGACAACCGGGGGCTAAATGTTTTCATGCACATCGTGCGATAGAAATTTACTTCATGAAGAAGTCGCTCGGGCCGCGGAAGGTGTAGTACGGGTACTGCACCATCGCCGGGGGTTGTACGGCCGGCGGATAGACCTGGTTTTCCGGCCACTTGTATTGATAGGTGGCGATATTCTTCGGGCAGCCGTGGCCGCAGTGCTTGCAGCCCGAGGGTGGGCAGGCATTGCCGTTCTGGCAATACGGGCAACCGTCACCACCATGCATGTGTCCGTCGTGTCCACCGACCTTGTAAGCGCGTTTGCCCTGGTCGGTGTAATAGCCTTCCGGTCCCGAGTAGTAACCCCCTTCGTAGCCGAAGTTGTTATTCCGGAAACCGGGGTACGTCTTGAAGTCGGATTTCGGCTTATTTTTGAATTCGCCGTAACCGGGGGCCGAGCCGATGATCGGGCCAAATGTTTCCGGTCCCACAGGGACAGGGCCGGCCGCGGGCACGTCCGGGTTCTGACCGCGGACCATTGGTCCCGTTTGGGCACAGCCCATGCCCGTAGTGATCAGGGCCAGCAACGCGGCCACTCCCCAACTCATTCTGCCATTCATAAGGAATCCTTCCTCATTCGGTCCGCCGGAGGGGACTGATCGTGTGATGGGCGCTCGCCGGTTCCGCACTTCGTTATCGGCGTTTCCGCCGTCAAAGTACGGAGAATCGTTGTAGATCGGATGATCCTGCTGCGAGGAATCATCGGCAGACGTTGCAGAATTTCTCCAATCGGTATAGATTGCCTAGAGCGGAATCTCTGGCAGGGCGACGGGAATCTCGACGTAACTTCCGTCGCAGAAACCTTTTCGTGCAGACGCCGACGCGAAGGAGTGCAAGGCGTGTTTGTGACAGCATCGACTCACTGTTTTGGCGATTGCTCTTTTGAAGAAGCGATCGGACACCTCGGCGATCTCGAATACGACAAAGTCGAGATCTGGATGGACGAGGCGAGCAATCATCTCAAACCCTCGGAAGTCGCGGGGAATCCCGACCGGTTCATTCAGTTGTACCGCGACATTACCCGCATGACGGCGGTCGCGATCCACATCGAAACCGACCCCGGCCACGAGGTGTTCGACGGGATCTGTCGGCTTGCCAAGCTGATGCGGATTACCCAAATCACCTTGCCTGCGGGGTTGATTGGTACGCCGTTCAACGAAGAAATCGACCGTCTCCGCAGCCGACTGGTGACATCCAATGCCGCAGGCATTCGCCTGTCTTTGAAGACCAAGACTGGGTATCTCACCGAAGACCCACAGACCGCGGTCGAGTTGTGCCAAGCGGTCCCGGGGTTGGGGCTGACGCTCGACGCCAGCTACTACATCTGCGGCCGGTTCGCGAATCAGTCGTTCTCGCAGGTCTACCCGTACGTCTATCACGTCCATCTGCGCGATACATCGAAGACTGCGGTCCAAGTGCCGGTGGGCTTGGGCGAACTCGACTACAGCCGGATCATTGCCCAACTGCGACGCTACAAGAACACGGCCCGCGTCCTGTCGGTCGAGATCCTGCCGGAATTGCTCGACGGCTCCGACCGCGCGCTCGAAATGCGCAAGATTCGGATGTTGCTGGAATCGCTATTGTAAGCGACGCCTTCAAAGATCGTTGAATCCGTCCACATCCCGGCTGCTTCTTCGCAGCCGGGATGTTTTCTTTGATAGCGAGACCGTTGGGATTGCGCTAATCGGCAAGCGGGCGCTCTGGAATGTGTCGTGGATTTGTTTCCGTCACAAACAGCCCGATTGCCGCGATGAGACAAACAACCAGATGCACGCGGTTGATCTCTTTCGACCAGTGATGCAGGGTCACGAACTTGATCGTACGAGGTTGACCGGGCGGCGTCACCATCGCGGCGAGTGGCGAGTAGATCCAGACGTAATCCGCAGCCATCAATCCACCGGCGAGTAACAACAACACGAGAGCGATCCGCAGTCCCCGAGTCGCTCGGTTTGCGGACGCTACTACGGTGGCAACGAATGCCAATCCGACGAGGGAAGCCCCGGCCATGTAATACGCGGGAAATCGCAAGAGGACCAGGTGGTCCTTCACTTCGCTCGTGAATTCCGGCGTGGTGACTTCCCGGATGCCGACGATCACGAAGAGAATCGCGGCGCCGATCCACGCCGCGACACAAAACCGCGCGACGGCCAATGCCAATCGAGTCGTAACCGGAACGGATGCTTGCATGATGCCTTTGCTCTCAGAGTGTCACAGCAGAATACCGCATCGTGATACCCGGACGCGAATCTCCGTGCGGTCTTCCCGTTGACATCCGTACGTCACTCGCCATGATGGAACAAGCTTACTCCCAGAGTAAAGAGGAGCTGTAACGATGGGGCGCCGGCGGGCATCTCAAGGAATGTCGATCTTCACGATGACGCTGTTGGTGGGCATCGTGGTGACGTATTTGTTATGGGGCGTTGCTACGGCGATGTACGATGCCGATCAGGGCAATCGCTGGATGATGCCGGTTCCCGATCAGGACGCGATCCGCAAACGACCGTCACCCATTGCGATTTTCGTGACGGGAATCGTGGCCTTCGTCTCGAACTCTGTGATGCACATTCCCGCGGTGTTTCAGGTTGTCCGTTTTGTGGTGACAAAACGGACATGGTATCTCATCGTGGTCATCCTGGTCGAAGCGATTGTGATTGCGTTCGGTTTTGGCACCGCCCAACTGGAGAAATCGCTCGTCAAGAATCCGGGTTTCAAAACGAAACGCAAACCACGGAATATTGCGATCCCCACGCCCACGGACGATTGAAGATTCACTTCACGAAAGCAGCAAGCGAAGCATCATGACAGAGCAAAAAAACACCGAACAGGCCACGATCGGCGGCGGCTGCTTCTGGTGTCTGGAAGCGGCGTTCGAGTTGTTGCGCGGGGTGCAATCCGTCGTCTCCGGTTACACCGGGGGGACGATGCCGCGACCGAACTACGAAAGCGTCTGCACCGGTCGGACGGGGCACGCTGAAGTGATTCAGATCACGTACGATCCGACGGTGATCACGTTCGGCGATCTGCTTGATGTCTTCTTCGCGATCCACGATCCCACGACGCTCAATCGTCAGGGAGCCGATGAAGGTACGCAATACCGATCGGTCATCTTCCCGCACAACGCTGCACAAGAGCAGCAAGCCCGAGAGAAGATCACCGCGTTGGATGCCGAGGGCATCTGGTCGAGCCCGATCGTCACGACCATCGAACCGTTGAAAGAGTTCTTCCCGGCGGAGGCCTATCACCAAGGGTATTTCCGCGGGAATCCGGGGCAGTCGTATTGCCGCGTGGTGATCTCGCCGAAGGTGGCGAAGTTACGACAGAAGTTCGCGGAACGGCTGTCTTAGCCCCCGGTCAATGACCGGGGGAATGACGTGTCGATCGACGCGATTTTTGGGATCATGCAAAGCGCAAGCGAACTACGCAACGCGATGTCGCGGCGTGCAATCGGCGCTTTGCACGCGGTCGCGGTAGCCGTCGAGATGCTGACGGTACAACCGCTCCATCCCTTCGGAGAACAGCGGCAACCCCATGCCCAAAGCGCGACGCACCTTGCGGGTTTGCAGTGAAGTTTCGCCCCGGCCGTAACCGGTCGCGCGGTCCGTCAACGTTTCGCACCCGGCTACCGTCGCAAACGGCAGCGCGAACTCGTGGGCTAACCGCCGGACGAATTGAACGGGATTCACCCGTTCCGCCCCGGCAATGTGATACGTCCCCGTCAATCCCGATTGCCACGCCTTCTGCAACACGGCGAGCAGATCGGTCGCCAGAATGGGCGAGGCGTGGCGGACGCAGTCGAGCTGCAAAGGTTGATGATTTTCCAGCGCTTGCAGCAATTGCTCGAGCCAGCCGTTGTCTTGCGGACTCCAGCCGAAGGCATGCGTGCGGATGATGAGTGCATCTTCGCGCTGGGCGGTGGTCGCGGCTTCAATCTGCCGCAGGATTTCGGCTTCGTGACTGCCGCAGAGGCTTTCGCTGTTTTCGGAATGGAACATCCACGGGCCGGTAAAGACGGCATCGGAAGACAGCAGCGTGAACGGCGCGGGATGATCGGCGAGGGCTTTCAACCACGCTTTCGCCTGAACGAGATCGGGCTCCGTCGGATGATGATCACCCCACCCGGGATTGGCGCCGGGACCACAATAAACGACGCGATCGGGACCAATGCGGTCGACCAGACGGCGAATGGCCTCGGGATTCGTGCTGCGACAGACTTCGTGGACGTAACCGGGGGTCGCCAACTCGGTCTTGAGGGCAATCCCGGTGACGGGTTGCAGACCGTTCAAGCTGGCGATCATGTTCGCGCCGACCATGCTGTCGACGCCAATGACAAGAATCGTGTCCACGCGCGTGCCTCCCTGCGTTGCGTGATTTTCGACGAACCGGCCGACAACCGCGGGGCGGGGCCGGTTCTGAACCGCGAGTTATATGTTGCGACCCGCTCCGCCGCCAACCCCAGTTCGCCGTTCGACGGGGAGAAGAGAAAACGGGATGCTTCATCGAGAACACAGAATGGCACGGGAAAAGGTGAAGAGAAGGGCGTGTCTCAGTCCGGAGCGCAAGCGACGGGAGTCCCTCTGGATGATGACTCCCATCGCTTGCGCTCCGGGATGCGAAGTTCTCTTTGGATCGTCTTTACCGTTCTGATTCATCCAGTACGGCGATGTCGCGCAGATGACGGTAGTTGCCGTTGTAATCGAGACCGTAGCCGACGACGAAGACATCGGGGATATTGAAGGCGTAGAGATCGGGGATTATCGGCGTCGCGCTGCGTTCCGGCTTCCATAAGAGGACGGCGGTGCGCAGACTGGCGGCACCGCGGTTCCGCACGGCTTGAGAGAGCGCCGTCAATGTGCGACCGGTGTCGCAGATGTCGTCGACGAGCAGCACATCGCGCCCGGACACATCGGGCAGGAGATCGAGCGAAATCGTCAGGTCAGCCCCGGCTGTGGTTTCACCGCGGTAGCTGGAGGCCCGGACGAACGCAATCTGATGCGGTGTCGCGATGGCGCGAATCAAGTCCGCGACCAGAACGACACTGCCATGCAGGACGCCGATCACTGTCAGTGGTTTCTCGCGATACCACTCGGTGACAGTCCGACCGAGTTCGGCGACGCGTTCGGCGATCTGTTCTTTGGGGATGAGAATCTGCATGGGGGATCAGTGAAAACGAAGAGACCCAGGGTTCAGAAACCCTGGGCTTCGGGAGAGTCCACTCAATTCTTCGCGAGTTCGGCTTCGATCGCCTTGATCACTTCCGGAGCGTCGGGCTTCACACCGGTTTTGAAGCGGGCGACGATTTCCCCGTTGCGGCCGATGAGAAACTTCTCGAAGTTCCAGCCGATCTTGCCGGAGAATTTCGGATCGGTTTCCGGGCTGGTGAGGAGCTTGTACAACGGCGAGGCGTTGTCGCCGTTGACATCGACCTTGTCGAACATGTCGAACGTCACCTTGTAGTTGTCTTTGCAGAATTTGGCGATGTCTTCCGACGAACCGGGTTCCTGCGCACCAAACTGATTGCACGGGAAGCCGAGGATCGAGAGACCTTTTTCACTGTACTTGTCGTGCAGATCCTGCAGTTGATCGTACTGCGGCGTGGCCCCGCAGCGGCTGGCCACGTTGACGACCATGACGACCTTGCCCTGATACTTCGACAGGTCGACTTCCTTGCCTTGCAGCGATTTCATCTTGAAGTTCAACACCGGCGGCACACTCTTCTCCACAGCTTGAGCCACGGCAGCGACGGCGCACACGCCCGCCAGTAGACTTGCGACGAACAGTTTCATACGACGACTCCTCAACAATCCCACCCGACGAACATCGATGCGGGCCATCGCGCGACAGCCCGGTGAACATCAACGTGCATTGATGATAGTGTAACCGTTTGCTTCTCTGAGGCCAGTGTCGGCCCGGCAAATCCACGGCACCGCCCGCCTCCCGGCTGCTTCCAGGCAGCCGGGAGGCTCTCATCGTGCAGCCAGTCGGTTGTAGGGTAGGCTCCCGCCTGCCATCAAACGAGACGCACGGAGTACATCAATCGAAAGAACCACGCCGGGTGATTTTATGACAGGCGGGAGCCTGCCTGTTGGAAGTCGTCTCGTGGAGATGCGACATCCAGCCGACGGCGCGGCTACAATCCCGCATGGGACGGCACGACAGCCAGCCTCCCGCCTGCAAAGAAGCAGCCGGGAGGCTTTCCCGTGTAACGCCAACCGGCACTTGACACCTGTTCCTCGTTGCTTGACCACCATTCATGGGTTACTCCAGCCTGCAACAATGTGTCGACCAACTGGACCGGACGAAACAACTCGTACGGATCTCGCAGGAAATCGATCCGTATCTCGAAGCCGCGGAAATCCAGCGACGGGTCTATCAGGCGGGCGGTCCGGCGGTTCTGTTCGAGAACGTGAAGGGCTGCCGGTTCCGGATGGTGTCGAACCTCTTCGGCACGCTCGATCGAACGCGGTTTCTCTTTCGAGACGCGTTGACGGCGGTGCGGCATCTGGTCGAGCTGAAAATCGACCCGGCGGAACTCGCGAAACGGCCGTGGCGATATCTCGATGTCCCGCGAACATTGTGGACGATGTGGACCCGCCGCGTTCGCAGTGGCCCGGTCTTTGCGAATGAGACGATGATCGACCAACTGCCGCAGTTACACAGTTGGCCCAACGACGGTGGTTCATTCGTCACGCTACCGCAAGTTTACACGGAAGACCCCGATCAACCCGGCTTCACGCGGTCGAACCTCGGGATGTACCGTATTCAATTATCCGGCAACGAGTATGTCCCGAACAAAGAAATCGGGCTGCATTACCAGTTGCATCGCGGTATCGGTGTGCATCACGCGGCGGCAGTGCGACGAGGTGAGCGGCTCAAGCTCAACATTTTCGTCGGCGGCCCCCCGGCGATGACGCTCGCCGCGGTGATGCCGCTGCCGGAGGGACTCTCCGAACTCTTGTTCGCGGCCGCGCTGGGACGGCGCGGCATCCGCATGGCGGCGCGACCGGATAGCTTGCCAGTGTGGGTTGACGCCGATTTCTGTATCACCGGTTCCATCGACCCGTTGGCGACCAAACCCGAAGGACCGTTCGGCGATCATTTGGGATATTACAGCCTCGCGCATCCGTTTCCGGTGATGGACGTGAGCCATGTCTATCACCGCAAAGATGCCATCTGGCCATTCACCGTCGTGGGACGCCCGCCGCAGGAAGACACGTCCTTCGGGGCGATTATTCACGAGATTACCGGGCCGATCATTCCCATCGTTGTTCCCGGTGTGAAGGCGGTCCATGCGGTCGATGCCGCCGGGGTGCATCCGCTGCTACTGGCGATGGGCAGCGAACGGTACGTCCCCTTCGCGAAAACGCGCCGACCGCAGGAATTGCTGACGATTGCCAACGCGATTCTCGGACAGGGGCAGTTGTCACTCGCCAAGTATCTGTTCATTGCCGCAAAGGAAGACGCACCGGCTCTCGAAATCCATCACATCGCCGATTTTTTCCGGCACATGCTGGAGCGAGTCGACTGGGAACGCGATCTCCATTTCCACACACGGACGACGATCGACACGCTGGATTACTCCGGCGATGGACTCAACGCAGGATCGAAAGTGGTGATCGCCGCCGCGGGGCCGTCACGGCGAACGTTGCCGACCGAAGTCCCCGCGGGGATGTCGTTGCCGGGCGGGTTTGATGATGTGCAGGTGGTTTTGCCGGGGGTGGTGGCGGTGACGGCGCCGCGGTTTGAAGGGAAACAGCCCAGGGATGGCAATCCCTGGGCGTCCGGCGGTGATGTTGAATCCGCGATGCAACGGTTTGTCGATGCGGTCTCTGTCGATCATCCGCTCAATACGTTTCCGCTGATCGTACTGGTGGATGACGCCGCATTCACCGCGCGGACGCTTAACAACTGGCTGTGGGTGACGTTCACCCGCTCCAATCCTGCGGCGGATATTCACGGCATCGGATCATTCACCCAACAGAAGCACTGGGGTTGCCGCGGCAGTCTCATCATCGACGCCCGCATCAAACCGCATCATGCCCCGCCGCTGATCGAAGACCCGGCCGTGACAAAGCGCGTGGATGCCCTCGGTGCGCCAGGCGGGCCGTTGCACGGCATCATTTGAGGTTGAGGGTTGAGAGTCGAAGGTTGAGAGTCAAAGAAGACAGGCCTTCAATTATTCTGACTCTCAACCTTCGACTCTCAACCCTCAACCATTCCTCAAATCGCGAAGTCACCATCGCGACCGAACAGCCGGTTCAGCACCTCTTGATCGAGTTCGATCCCCTGCGTGCCCGCGGAATCGCGGTCGGTCGGGTTGATGTGGCAGTACGCCGACCACGGACCCAAGTGCCGCCAGCGACCGGCGCGCGGCGGTTCACTCGGCAGCACCGGCGTGGTGCAGCGGTTGCAACTGATGGTGGTGAAGCCCTGGTCGTGGAGCGGATTGACGATCACGTCGTTCGAGGTGAGGTATGCTTGCATCTCCTCGTCCGACATGTTGGCAAGCACGTTCACGCGGACGGTGTTCATGTCCTGATCGAGCGCTAGAATTGGTACGCCACCGCGACGGCCTCCCTCGGCACGGCGCAGGCTGCCGACGATGCCATCATACTTCCCGGCGGCGGTCAACAACGGCTGAATTTTCCGCATGCTGCAGCACTCTTTTTGACCTTCTGGGGTGAGGTAGAGCACGCCGTGGGCTTTGATCTGCTCGGCCATCGTCATCGGCGGATACAGCGTGATCACGTTCAACCCCTGTTCGCTGATGAGGCGATCGCGAGTGTCGAGTGTTTCCTGAAAATTGACGCCGGTGTCGACGAAGAGAACCGGGATGTTCAGTTTCGCCTGTGAAATCATGTGGCAGACAATGCTGCCGGCCATCTGCATCGCCGACAATGCCGCCAGGCGGTTGCCGAAGATCGACGCGGCCCACGACAGCAATTCCTGCGGCGTCCGTTCTTCCAGTGTCTTGTTGAGCGGCGCTAAATCCGCCTGCGTGAGTCGAGGCATCCGTCATCTTCCGTTCAGCGAAGTCCGTCTGTCGGCCAATTTTAGTCGCGATTGTGGTCTCACTCGAAGTGTAGCAGTTTCCGCAAAATGGGGGCAATCGAGACTGCATATGCCAATTTGCCGTGTAGGATGAAGACTTGGACCCATTTGAGCATGTGTGGGACATTGAAGACCCCGCCGCCGTGCAATTTATCGGCGTCGCGTGCGCGGTTGTTTTATTGGTCAACTGGTGGTGCCTCCGCCGGATTCGGCTTCGACGAAAACAGCTAACGGCAAATTCAGATGCGGTGGCCTCCCAGAGTGGCATACCGACCGATGGCGTGTAGTTTTTCTTGTTACTTATGCTCCGCGTGGGAACGAGAATTCGCCGTGCGCTTCGCGTGGCTTCCCCACAGCGGTATACTTTCCGCCACGCCTGCGTCTAGAAAATCTCTCTTCTGAGGAACACCCGATGGCCCATCGTTCGACCCGTCGTGACTTTCTGAAATCGACCGCCGCGTTGGCCGGGGCGACGATGCCCTACTGGTTCACCACCACCCAGAACCGGGCACTGGGTTACAACCTGGTCAACGGTCGCCCGGTGTTGGGCTGTATTGGCACCGGTGATCGGTGGCAGCAGGTCGTGGGCGGGGCGCTGAATTATTCCGACGGTGTCGCCGTGTGCGATGTCGACCGCAAGCACATGGAAGGCGGCCGCGACAAGGTCAAGGACATCATGGCCAAGAAGGGCAAAGATGCCCAGGTGGAGATGTATGAAGACTACCGCAAGCTGCTCGACCGCAAAGACATCGACGTGGTGACGATCGTCACGCCCGATCACTGGCACAGCAAAATCGCCATCGACGCCATGCGGGCCGGGAAGGACATCTATTGTGAAAAGCCGCTGACCCTCACCATTCACGAAGGGAAGCAGATTCGCAAAGTGTTGCAAGAGACGAAACGCGTCTTCCAGGTAGGAACGCAGCAGCGCAGCGAGATGAACCTGAACTTCCTCAAAGCCGTCGCGATGATCAAACAAGGCCGCATAGGCAAGGTGCAGCGAGTGGTCTGCGACATCGGCGGTTCGACCGACAGCGGGCACATCGACGAAGCCGAAGTTCCGGCCGAACTGAATTGGGATATGTGGCTCGGCCAGGCGCCGATGGTGAAATATCGGTCCAGCAAGGAAGCCAAAACATCCAACAACCGCTACCCCGCATCGCGGGTCCATTACGAATTCCGCTGGTGGTACGAATACTCCGGCGGCAAGATGACCGACTGGGGTGCTCACCATGTGGACATCGCCTCGTGGGCGCTCGGCATTGATGAAACCGGCCCCGTCAGTTTGGAAGGGACCGCAGAACATCCATGCGAGTTCAAGAACGGCGTGCCGCAGCGCGATGACTGTTACAACGCCGCCATCAAGTTCGATGTGACGGTGATGTGTCCCGGTGATGTCGAAATGCATATCGTCAGCAATTCCAAGGATGGCAACGGCATTCTCTTTGAAGGAACGGAAGGCCGCTTCCACGTCAGCCGCGGGAGCATGAAGGGCGCCCCCATCGAAGCGCTGAAGGACAAACCCATCACGGAGGAAGACCTGCAGAAACTCTACAAGGGAAAGAAGCCCGGCAACCACATGGGCAACTTCTTCGAGTGCGTCGCCGACCGGACCGACCCGATCTCGGATGTCTATTCACACCATCGCGCGATGACGACCTGCCATCTCGCAAACATCGCGATCCGTCTCGGCCGCAAGATCAACTGGGACTCGAAGACCGAGCAAATCACCGGTGACGCGGACGCCAACAAGTGGCTCACCCGCGAACAACGCAAGGGCTACGAGATCGATGTCACGGTGTGATGCCGTGGAGCGTTGAGAGTCCGTGAAGCCCAGGGATTGCGATCCCTGGGCTGTTTTTTTACCGCGGGCTGGCCGTCAACGCGACATCATCCACCCAGAGTTTCCCCGTCGCCCCGTTGAGACCCACACGCAGAATCATTTCGCGGGCTTTTTGCGGCACGGCGAAGGTTTTCCCGGTGCGTTCCCAACCTTTGGTATCACTCCACGGTCCCATGATCGGCTCGGCGATGACCTTGCGTTGGTCGTCGTAGAAGTGAATGACGAACGCGGGTTTCTCGTAGCCTTCGGCACCGTTGCGGGCGTTTTCTAACTTGTATTGCAGGCTGACCTGCACACTGCCGACTTTGGAACCGTCAATCGCCATGCCTTGCAATGATTGAGCCGGACGCTCGGGCTCGCTGCTTTCGTACAGGGCACACGGCGAGCCATCGGGACCGGCGTCCGCGGCGATGGACATCATGCGCTGATAGTGCCAATGGTCGGGATATCCGTCGGCGTTTTCATCAATATCGAAGCCACCGTTGGCGATCTTGGGATGTAAGGGATCGGGCCGCACCTGGCGCTTGGCCTCCGATTCCCCCGTCATCGGCACGAAGAGCGTATTGATGAGCTTGGTCGCCTTCAGTTTACCGTCCTGCTTCTCGAAGAGATGGAACACCTGCCGGTAGCGTTCGCCGAGCGGAACAATCATCTTGCCGCCGTCTTTGAGTTGATCAACGAGCGGTTGCGGCACGTTTTCCGGAGAGCAGGTGACGATGATTTTGTCGAACGGCGCGTGCTCCGGCCAACCGAGGTAACCATCGCCGACTTTCGTATGGACGTTGTCGTAGTTCAGCCGCTTCAACCGTTCTGCGGCCTGTTTTCCCAACGCTTCAACGATCTCGATGGAGTAAACTTCCTTCACCAGCGAGGACAGGATCGCCGCCTGATAACCGCTGCCGGTACCGATCTCCAGTACCACATCATCGGGTTGGGGATCGATGGATTCCGTCATGTAAGCCACGACAAACGGTGGCGAGATCGTTTGTTTGTAGCCAATCGCCAGTGCCGCATCGTGATAAGCCAGCGGCCGCACACTCAGCGGCATGAATTCGTGTCGCGGGACCGTCCGCATGGACATCAGCACCCGCGGATTCTTCACCCCTTCGCGTTCGATGTACTCGCTGACCATCTTGTTGCGGGCGTCGCGAAAGGTGTCCCGCGATTGTGCGTTGACCACGGAGGGAACACACGTTGCAAGAATGACAGCGGTATAGCCACAAAATCGTAAACACGACATGAGCGGGACTCCGAGACGCGAGGTCAGACTCCCATGATTGTACACGATACGCCCGAAAACTGAGCCGTATTGTGTGCCACTGGCTTCCGATGAATCGTGTCGACCAGCAATTCGATGAGCAGACACTGCCGAGCCTGTGGCACACATTCCTCGCGATGTGCCTGACACGATCACGTCGGGGCCAGTACATCCGAGGTCCGCGTGCGGACGGCGGCGTTGGTCAAAAGCGTGCTGCTGGGCTGGATCGCGGCTTCTACGGGCAAGGCACAGACGGGCTGTCGCGGTTCGTGAACCAGATTCTTCGTTGCGACCACTTGAATCTCAGTACACAGCGCTGGCGCGATACGGCCGATGCTGCAGTTCAGTTGCCACCACCAGCGATAGTTTTCGAGGGGACGTAACGGACCGCCGGAGATTGTGCGAAAGCCGCGGGTTTGTTGCACGCTGACATCGCAATACCGGTTCATCGCCCGCAGGAAGCTGCCGCGGGTGAACGCTTGCAGATGGCCGCGTGTCTTCTTCGTGCCGATCAAGCGATCCCACACCGGGACAGCATGCTTGCGGATCACCTGCGCCGGCGGCGTGAAAATCGGCACGCCGAGAATCATCGTTCCGCCGGGTTTCAACACGCGCGACAAGGTTTCGAGGGCGACATCGATGGTCGGCAAATGTTCGAGAACTTGCTCGCAGATGACGACATCAAAATGGTTCGATGGCAGAAAGGGTAATCCGCTGAGCAGGTCACCTTCGGTCAATGATGACCAGGCATCGCGTTTATAGAGGTTATCGCGCAGTTTCAGGTCGACACCGTGAAACTCGACGGTACCGAGATCGTTATGCTCTTCGATGTACCGCATCGAGACGCCGTTCCAGACGCCGACATCGAGCAGTTGAATCGTCTCGCCGCGCTGACTGGCAGCGGGAATCAGCCGGGCCATGTCCTGCGCGATGGCATAGTACCGGGCTTGTCGAAGGCTGAAGCGTTCTTTCCGTGTGGGATCGACGCCGAACGCACAGGGCACAGTGTGATTGGTCATGCCAAATCCGTGGCAGTTCACCCGGGAAACGCGTCCTCGCACCGTCCTTGGCGTGAGGATCGCGAAGCATCTTACGGTTCTGGGGGAATCGGGCAATCCCAAACCGGCGGATTTTACCGGAGTAGGATCACGATCCCCCGCTCGCGCTTTGCAGGATCCCCCAGCCCGCGCCCGTTCCGGTCACCGCAACGTCGTGTGCGATGCCGGCTGAACGGTTTGCACATTGCGGCCCAGCAACACCAGGTCGTGTTGCCGCAGGAAGCGCCGCTGCTTCGCCAAGACGGTGATATCCGTCGGCAATTCTGCGTCCAATTGATCGAGCCGATCGTCACGCGTGAGGAGCAATCCGTCCGGGTGATTGGCAAAGAACTCTGCGATCTGCGGCTTTTTCAAACGATGCACATGCCTCTCGGCATAGAAAACGAGATTGGGAGCGAAGTATTCGTAGGTTGCCAATGGCGCGTCTGCACTGGATGGCAGTGACTGAATGAAGCGGCCGAACGTCAGGCCGTCTTGATGTCGGGCCACCCAGGCCGGACAGATGCCGACCACCATGACCGCCAGTGCGACCGCCGATATCGCCAGCGCACGAACGGCCCTCAAGCGGCGATGCTGGCAGACGTAACCGTAGGCGATGCCGGCTCCCACCAGCGGGCAGATTGCCATCGCTGCAAGCCACCATTCGTCGGGCAGAAAATACACCGCCGCGAAGGGAATGCCCACAAGAATGACCGCGCTGACCGCCGCTTGAATCCGACACGCATGGCGGAAGCTGATCCCGCCGACGGTCGCCGCTTCCCGCCGCCATTGTGTTAGGTAACTTCCCACCAACAGCGCGAGCGCCGGATAGCAGGGGAGCACATAATTCGGCAGCTTCGTCTTGGCCAGCGAAAAGAAGCCAATCCACGCCCCGGCCCACGCCAGCAGGAACAAGTCGCTGGCGTGTCCGGTTCCCCGCACGCTCAACCGTTGGGAGGCTCGCCAGATCGCCAGCGGTAGAAGCACCGACCACGGCATCGTCCCCATCAATACCACGGGGATGTAATAGACGAACGGCCCGCGATGATTCTCCATCGGCTGCAAAAACCGGCCGACATTGTGGCCTCCGAGAAATCCGGCCAACCATTCGCCATCTGTTTGGATTCCGACAGCGACATACCACGGCAAGGCAATCGCGGCGACGATAAATGCTCCCATCGGCACCCGCATCGCGAGCGATCCGCGCAGGACTCGCAGAGGATTTAACGTCTGCAAGGCGTTCAAGATCCAGCTTTGCCACCAGACTCGTGCAGCAGCGCTGGGTTGATCCAGTCGATAATCCAATTGCTGACGAATCAGCAGGAACAGCCCGATGATCGTGCAGGGTAACAACACACCGATCGGCCCTTTTGCCAGAACGGCGAAGCCCATCGCGATGTACATTGGCACGGCGTGCAACCATGTGGCGGGAACGAATTCCTGCCACGGTCGCCGCGACAAAGTTGTTCCGTCGACATTCCCAAAACGCCCTCCATGTCGGACCGCGGTGGCCCACACGTACGCGAGGAATGCCGCAGTCGTGCAAAAGATCAGCGTCGAATCGGGCGTGACCGAACGTCCCACCGCGGAGAACATCAGGCAGGTACACAGCACAATCGCCGCCCACAACCCGACTTCCGCCTGGAAGAGTTTGCGGCCGAGGTGATACGTCCACAACGATGTGCCGACCGCGAGAAGCGACGAACCGAACCGCGCCGCGAACTCACTCACCCCGAACAGATTGAACGAAGTCAGCATCAACCAATAGACGAGAATCGGTTTGTCGGTCCGCAACTCGTGGTTGAAGGTGGGGACGATCCAGTCGCCGCGCTGAAACATTTCGCGGCCGCAGACGGCGTTTTTCGGCTCGTCTTCATCGAAGAGCGCCGCGGAACCGAGATTGGTAAAGAAGACCAAGCCCGCGGCAAAAACGATCAACAGTTGGTCGCGCCACAAGGTCGTTGTCGGAGGCCGATCCATGGCCGGGCATCACTTCACAAAAGCGTTTGTCACGACGAAGCCCCCTCGCCTCACCGTTCTTCGTCGCGAACTCTAGACGACAAGGCAGTTGGAGGGCAACGGGAAAATGGAGCGGATTTACGGTGAGTGACAGCTGCTCCCTGAGGTGGAAATTTTTCCCACATTTATCCCCACAAATTGGCATTGAGGAAAATTTCACAGGTCGCTATGTTTCGAGCGTTGTTCCGATCAAAAACTCATCGCGGATGTTTTCGAGCGGCATTGAAGACGATCGAAATCATCATCTGGGCCATCCATTCGTCTGGTGACTCACGCGGTCAGGTAACCGTCGACTATTGGACCTGAACATTCGGGTCGGCAAGGAGGCCCCCCTCATGTCATACGGCCCTACCCAACGCCAACAGCAGTGTGCCGTGCAAATCCGCTGGATGATCCGGCGGGACATGCCCGAAGTGCTGGACATTGAACAGCAAAGCTTCGAGTTCGCCTGGACCGAAGAAGACTTCCTGTGCTGTCTCCGTCAACGGAACTGCATCGGGATGGTCGCGGAGCATCAGGAACGCATCGTCGGCTTCATGATTTACGAACTGCTCAAATCGCAGTTGCACGTGTTAAACTTTGCCGTGGCTCCCTGGGCGCGGCGGATGGGCATCGGCGGCCAGATGGTCGACAAGCTCATCCACAAGCTGGCTCAACAACGCCGCACAGAAATCCGTCTGGAAGTGCGGGAAGGCAATCTTCCCGCACAACTCTTTTTCAAGTCGCACGAATTCGCCGCGACGAATGTCCTCCGCGGACATTATGAAGACACCGCCGAAGACGCCTACGTGATGCGGTACCTGCTCGATCACACCGCGGAAACGATCACGCCGTACGCCCCGAAGAATCGTATTTCGGAATACGAAGACGCGTGATCATCGCTAACAACTCCTCGTTCCCAGGCTCTGCCTGGGAACGTCGGGATGCGAGGCTCTGCCTCGACGGATTTACGGATTCAGACGAGGCAGAGCCTCAGTGGAAGACGTTCCCAAGCGGAGCTTGGGAACGAAGAAAATTTGATTCTCGCGTGAGAGCCGGGTGAACCATCACCCGGCTTTCATCGTTGATGTCCGTCCCCAGCGCTCGCTGGCCGCTTTGCGGACATCACCGCACACCGACATCCATTCCCAGATCAACCAATAATTCGCGAACCTTCTGGCTAACGAGATCGCGCACGCCGCGAAATTCGTCCGGACCCATCTCGCGTGGATCGGGAATCTGCCAGTCCACCCGGCGCTCGGCTGCGATGAACGGGCACGCGTCTCCACACCCCATCGTCACCGTCGCGGCATACCCCGACTGTGGCACATCCTGCAACGATTTCGACGTGTGCTGCGTCAGGTCGTACCCCAACTCGGCCATCGCGGCGACGGCCTTCGGATTCACTTTTCCTGAGGGGCGCGAGCCCGCACTGTAGGCCTCGACCCAGTCACCTCCATGAATTTGCGCGAAGGCCTGCGCCATCTGGCTGCGGTTGGAATTCTCAACGCAGACGAACAACACGCGAATGCGATTGGCCGATTCGTCACTCATGTTTCACTCAATGGTAATAGTGGCGGCACATGCACCACCCGGTCTACAGGAATCGCCAGCAGCGCACCTAGCACCGGGGCGGTGAGATAAATCCAGAGCAGATCCCAGTCGCCGATAAAGATCGCAGGAGCCAGCGACCGGGCCGGGTTCATCGATGCCCCGCTGATTGGTCCGCCGAAAATCGCTTCCAGGGCGATAACCGCCCCGACGACGATTCCCGCGGTAATTCCTTTTTCTTTCGATCCACGGGAAACCGAGAGCACAACGAACATCAAAATAAACGTCAGGGCGATTTCCAGAAAGTAGGCCTGCCGCGATTCGACACTGGTTGGTTTGGCTTTGCCCCACGGTCGGGTCGCTCCGAAATTATGAGCTGCCAAATGAATGCTGACAGCGGGCTTGCTGGGATCATTCATGAGAATCGTGCGCTGTGCGGAAGGAAACACGGCCCAGAGCAGTCCGCTCGCAATCGTGGCCCCCATGACCTGCGCGGCAATGTACGGTCCGACTTCACGCCATGGAAAGCGTCCGGCGGCGGCGAAGGCAATCGTCACCGCCGGATTGATGTGTGCCCCAGAGACTTCGCCGATGGTATAGATCATCGCCAGTACGACCAAACCAAACGTCAGACCGATGCCGACGTGCGTCACCGCCCCGCCGGTCATTTGATGAAATACGACCGCGCCGGTCCCGCAAAACACGAGAATCGCGGTGCCAATGACCTCTGCCAACAAACGCGCACGCATGCCGGGCTACCTCTTGGAAAGACGAGCAGCCTACCGCGTCGCGCAGGGAAATGGCATTCACTGAATCTTCACAGTGCCGACGGACCATTCACCATTAGTTCTCAGGCTCTGCCTGAGAGCGTCCAGATCGACGGATTGCATGCGGAGAAGACGAGGCAGAGCCTCGGGAGAAGACGTTCCCAAGCGGAGCTTGGGAACGAGGATTCCAAACGGGAATTCCCTTCAACGATCAAATCAACTCGGTAATCAACTGCCGTTCGTCTGCGAGGAATTGCGGGCGGCCGTTGTTGTCGGCGATGGTGACCGAGTTGGCGTCGATGCCGAGCTGGTGATAGATCGTGTGGAACACACTTTGAATGTGGAGCGGGCGTTCAACCGGTTCTTCACCATTGCGGGATGTTTTGCCAATCATCTGACCGTGCCGCAGACCGCCGCCGGCGAGGAAGAAGAACGACGCCCGTGGCCAGTGATCGCGACCGGCACCACCATTGACCCGCGGCGTGCGGCCGAACTCGCCGGACATCATGATAATCGTTGAATCGAGCAATCCGTGAGCATCGAGGTCATCGATGAGTGCCGACAAGGCAACATCGAGCGGCGGCAGCATCCGGCGCATCGCATTAAAATTATCACCGTGGGTATCCCAACCGCCCCAGGAGAACGACACGCAGCGCGAACCGGCCTGAATCAACCGGCGGGCGAGAACGAAGCGTGTGTTTTCGTTCCAATGCGCGACATTGTTCTTGATGCCGTAACGCTGCATGTGCCGCGGGTCTTCGTTGCGGAGATCGAGCGACTTGGCGAGTTCTCCCGAGGTGACGATGCCAACCGCCCGCTGGTTGAAACTGTCCATCGCCGACATCATCCCTGCGCCGTCAACGTCCCGGCGGATGCGGTCCAACCCGGAGAGCAGGGACTGCCGGTCTTCCAGACGCGACAGGCTGACACGACCATCGAGGGTGAGACTGCGGCGGCCTTCACTTTCCGGACGGAAGCCGGCATGGATGGGGCCAAGAAAGCCGGTCTTCGTCCAACCGGTGAGGTCGACGAAGGTTGGTGCGGCTCCCTTGGGTGTGTGCTGCGATTGGCCCCACAGCTTCGACATCACCGAACCGATGCCCGGGCGGCCACCCATTGTACGCAGTGATTGCTCCGACCAGCCGGAATCCGACTGTTGCGGCGCGTGTTCATCTCGGAGACCGGTAATGGACCGAATCACCGAGAACTGATCCCCGCGCTGTGCCAGCTTCGGCAGCAGTTCGCCAATTTCCATCCCCGGAACGTTGGTGGGTATCGGCTGGAATTCACCGCGGAATTCGCGTGGGGCTTTCGGTTTCAGGTCGAACGTGTCCATGTGGGTCGGACCGCCGGCCAGATAGATATTGATGATCGATTTACCAGTCGCGCGCGATCCCGCTTGTGCTTCGGCTCGCAGCAGCTTCGGCAACGTGAGTCCGCCGAGTGCCAATCCGCCAATGGTGAAGAAGTCGCGTCGGGAAACGCGATCGCAGAAAGTCCCTTGGTTTCCACCCCACAGATTCAGCATGGGTCGCGCTCCCGTGAATCAAGACATACTGTCGACGGACTCATCCCGTAGTCTAATCGGCCGCGGAAACAAATCAAGGCGCGTTGATTGGTGGTTCTACCAGCGGAATCGGGAATTTGGTGAATGACAATCCGGTCTTAGTCCCCGGTCAATGACCGGGGGGAGACGATCCGTACTGGGGGGATTCTGCGAAGCGGCAAGCGGGTGATGCTACCACTCGATGGCGGTGTTCGGACCAACACCGACCACCGTTTGTAATGTCAGTGGGAAGTGATCGAGCAAACTCCGCATCGATTCGACTGTGATGCTGCGTAGTTCTTCGAGGTCGGTTTCCACGCTGCGGTACTCGCGACGGGTGAGCCAGTCGCCACCGAGTTGGCCGAGGCGGCCCATGGGGCGCTCGGCCCGCAACACGAGGCGTGTGGCCAGTTTTGTCTTGGCGACTTCGAGTTCTTCCACGGTGACGCCATCACGGTTCACGGCGGCGAAGACACGATCGATCGCTGCGAGATTCGATGCGGTCTGCTCGGGTTCGCCGCTGAGAAATGTGAGAAACGCCCCGGTCCCTTCAAACTCGTGAAAATTGATCTCCGCGGCGTCGGCGTCTCCCGAGTCCACAATTTCCCAGAACAACCGGCTGTTGGAATCGTCACCGACGATGATCGACAACACCTCTGCGGCAAATCGACGGGGATCGCTTGACGACGGTGCGGGGCAGAAACCGACGACCGTCTGCTGTTGCAGATGCGGCCGCGTCATCCATAAGCGATGCGGCTGCGTGATGGCGGGCGTCACCAATCGGTCTGCACCACCCGCGGGCCAATGGCCGCAGTGTTCGTTGGCCAACTCGATGATCGTCGGCCAGTCGAACTTTCCCGCGACGGCGAGCACGATATTTCCCGCGGCATAGCGGGCGCGGTGATAGTCGCACATCTGCGTCGATGTCAGTGCTCCCACGGATTCACGACTGCCGAGGACCGTTTGTCCCAGCGGATGTCCGGAGAAGTGCTGCTGCATGGCGTGATCGTAAGCGACGTACGTCGGTTGATCGTCGTACATGCCGATCTCTTCGAGAATCACCTGCTTCTCAGTATCGAAATCACTCTCGCGCAACGCTGGAAAGAGAATCGCCGACTGCACGGCGAACGTCTCTGGCAGATACTCCGGCAAGACCGCGGCGTAGAACATCGTGATCTCTTCGCTGGTCGAAGCGTTGTAGTTTGCCCCGACTTCATCGAACAGCCGGTTCACATCTTCCGCGGAGTATTTGTCCGTTCCTTTGAACACCATGTGTTCGAGGAAGTGGCTGACGCCGTTGACCTCGGGCGTCTCATCGCGCGCCCCGGCTCGTACAAAGAAACCGAACGCCACGCTCTGCGCCTGCGGAATGTCTTCGCCGACGAGATGCAGGCCGTTGTCGAGAATCGTGTGATGAAACGTCACGGGGAACTCGGGGTGGTTGATGGATGATGGTCTATGGCTTATGGACGGACTTTCTCGTTCCCATGCTCCGCGTGGGAACGCACGGCCGAGACGCTCCGCGTCGCCGATGGCTGTTTACGTCTTCAATGCTGTCGGTCCAATGGTCACGATGGTCGGTTCGGTCAATGGAAATCGCTTCACATAATCGACCACTTGCTCCGGGGTCAGTGCCGCGATTCGTTGTTGCACTTCATCTAGGCTCGTCACGCGGCCGAGGTGATACCAGTCGCGGGCAATCGCACCGGCCCGGGCCGAAGACGATTCCTGCTGCATCACCAGCGCACTCTTGGCAAGGGCTTGCGAGCGTTTCAGTTCTTCCGGGGTGATGCCGTCACGCAGGCGGGCTAATTCGGCGAGCATCACGTCGAGTGTTTCCTGAGCGCGTTCATTGGTCGTGCCGGCGTAACACAGAATGGCCCCGCTGTCACGGAGCGTGCTCAAAGTCGCATAGACCGAATAGACCAGTCCGCGTTTTTCCCGCACTTCGGTGAAGAGCCGCGAACTCATGCCGCCGCTGAGGACGCTGACCGCCGCCCAGGCGGCATAGTAATCGGGATCGCGATACGCCACGGCGGGGAACGCCAGGCCGATCTGCGTCTGCTGGGCTTCCGCGTGCAGATGGGCGAACCGTTCGCCGCGCGGACCGGCCGTTAACAACGGGGCGGCGGGCGTATTCCAGCTGTCGAACGCCGCGCGGGCTGCGGTAACGGCGTCCTCAAACGTGACCCGTCCCGCAATCCCGAGAATCGCATTCGCTGGACAGATTGTCCGTGTAAAATGAGATCTGACAGCGTCCGGTGTCAGCGTTTCCACATCTTTGACCGAACCTTCCGGCGGTTGATTCCACGGCGACGGATAGCACCGACGTACGAGTTCCAGCATCACCTTCTGCCGGGGCTCATCTTCGATGGCTTGCAACTCGTGCATCACCGAGGCGATGGATGGCTCAAACTCATCGTCGACCAACAGCGGAGCCCGCAGCATGTCGCCGGTGAGTTGCATCGACCCCGCGAGTTTCTCCGGCAGACAGACGCCGCCGAAGGACATCTGCGAGGCCGAGACCTGTTCCGTATGCTGGAAGCCGAGCCGGTCGAGTGCCATCGAGAACGCGCGGTTGTCGCGATCGCCGGCTCCGCGGGTCATCCAGTCACACAGGACTGAAGCCATCCCGCTGCCACCACTGGGGTCGTACGCACTCCCAGCGGGCACCCACAAGGAAAACGCGGTCGATTGAACCTCGGGAAGCGATTCAACGATGACCGTGAGGCCGTTATCGAGCCGCGTCGAGCGCACGGAAGGTGAAGTCATCCAGAAACCATGATGTCAGAAGTCGAACCGGATCAAGCGATTCAGTATGTCAGAAACTTCCGACCGCGACCACTCTTCCGCTTGCGGTTTCGCGCCCCGTCCTGATCCGCTGCGTGATGGCCGACTTCCAGCAATCTCCCAGAATCCTTCACAGAATTGGTATCTGATGAACAATGATCGTTCCGAACGCGACCAATCCCGTCACCATCGCCAAAATGCGGAGAAGTTGCCGTGAGAAGTGAAACCGCTCCGTTCCGGTCCAGAAGAAATGGACGTGGAGAAACATGGCGAGCGCCAGCAGGGTGATCGCAAAGGTGGTGACATCGCTCCCTTGCAGACGCAGCCCACCATGTCGTCCGGGCAGTCGCACGGCCGTTCGTGTGGATGCCACCATCGCCGCGCCGGTCAACACCACCGGCGTGGCGACTCCCCATCCGTACCGATTCCCATGATCCGGCAACGGATCTTCTTCCAGTTCGAGCATGGCGTTTCTCTCGGCGAGAACTGTTGATCACGGTCGTGATAACGTCGCTAAGAGGGCGTTGGATCACACGGTCATGGGTGGCTGGCGTCGGAGCCCGCGACGACCCAGAGACGGAGTGACAACGGAAGCATCCACTGGGGCGGTGAAGACTTCACCCCAGCCACCCGATCGTGATGTGATTTACGATTGCACCAATTTGACGGCGGTTCCATAGGCCAGAACTTCGGTGGTGGCCTGGGCGAATTCGGTGGCGTCATAGCGCATGCCAATAATGGCGTCCGCGCCGAGAGCCTGTGCGTGCTGGACCATGCGGTCATATGCGTCCTGCCGAGCCTGATCGCACACCCGCGCATACGATTCGATATTGCCGCCCACGATCTGTTTCAGACCGCCCATGATCCCCTGCCCAATGCTCGGCGACCGTACGATCACCCCGCGGACCACACTTAGAAACTCCGCAATCCGATAGCCCGGCACATCATTCCCCGTCGTCACAATCATCACTGGCCTCCGTTGATCTCATGTAGCTTGAAGCGCGCGGTACGGTTCGCTACTCACGGATTGGAGAACGCATTCCAGTGAGAATGGATCACGACAGGCGGCGATTTGTCATCGGCAGCCGGGTTGATCTTGGCGGGATCGTACCAGCCGCCGTCATTCCATTTACCGAAGGATGGTTTTCTGGTCACGGGTGCCGAGCGCTCGCGGCCATTCTACGTTCCCGCGGTGGCGGACGCATCCAGAATCTGTGAACGGGACGTTCAGATCCTTCTTGTTTTGTCACTGAATCTCAGAACATAATCACCAGGCGTGCCAAACGGGGTGCCAACAAGTTCTGTGCGTCCAGCGTGGAAGTGGTCGTCGTTTCGGACTTCGGGACGAGGTGTCTCTGTGCTGGTCGAAGGGGTACGTCCATGGCGATGTTGTGGTTGGACCGTTTGCAGCGCGGCTATTCCCGCGGTTTTCAGCAGACTTCTTCCGGTTGCTGTCCATGACCGCGCTCCACCGCTCATGCCTCCACCATTACCGAGGTGCGGTTGCTCGAATCGCGAGTGTTGCTCACGGCGCCGACGCTCAGCGGGGTCGTGGCAAACCAGTCGGTGAACGACAGTAGCTCGCTCGCGCCGTTTAACACGATGACCGTGAACGATCCCGATAACGAGAACATGTTCGCGCGGGTGACGATTCTGAATGGTGTTGTCCGTGGCGATTTTCTTTCGGGATCCACCGTGGGATGGAACCGTACCGTCGTCGGCAACGACATCAAGTACGAGCAATTCCTCCCGCCACAGCCGAATATCGGAAATGTCGTCGGGACCAAGATCCAGGGGCTGTCCTTCCAGCCACGTCTGAACGCGATCGCGCCGACCACCACCGAACTGACCGACATCACCGTGTTCGTCAACGACGGGCAGGCGACCGCGACGGCGACCGTGCGGGTCACCACCACCAGCGTGAACGACTTTCCGTCCATCGGCGGCGCGGGCACCCTGTCGATGAGCGACAGTCAAATAGCCAACCCGTTCGGCACACTGAGAGTGATTGACTTAGACCGGCAGGAAGCGCTCGCCTCGGTGACGATTCTCAACGGCGTGGTCCGTGGCGATTTCACCAATGCGACCAGCGAAGGCTGGAACGTGCGACAAGTTGTCGGGAACAACATCACCTACAAGCGATTTTTCAGTCCGGGACCGAACGTCGGTGCGACCGTGGAGACTGCATTTCGGACCCTGACGTTCCGGCCGCGCAGCAATGTCCTCAGACCCGGTGCCACAGAACTGACAGACTTTCAGGTGACTTTCAGCGATGGCATCGCCCCCGCTGTGGCCAACACCGGCACGCGCGTAACCGTCACCAGCGTCAACGATGTCATTCAACTCTCCGGTTTCCCCGCCAATCAAACGATGAATGATAACCAAACGAAAGCTGTCTTCGGCTCGATAAATGTGATCGATCCGGACCGGCAGGACATGCTCGCGCGGATCACCATCGTGAACGGCGTCAATCAGGGCGACTTCACGGCCGCCTCGACCACCGGGTGGACTCGGACCGTCAGCGGCAGCAATATCGTTTACACACGGTACTTCGCGACCCTCCCGAACATCGGCGCTCAGGTCCAGCCGGCGATCCGTGCGCTGATCTTCGATCCACGAAACCTCCGGATCGGCGTGACCGAGGAGACCAGAATCCAGATCTTCCTCAACGACGGCATCACACCCGTTAGCACCGCGACCACGGTCACCACCACCGGCGTCGTCGGCCGCCCCGCGGCACCCCTCGTTGCGCAGCCATTGCTCGACAGCGATACCACGACCATGATCCTGCCCGAAGTCCCGCAACCCGTCGCCAATCCGCTCGCCCGCCTCTTGAAGAAGCCGCGGTAAACGACGCATCGGCTCACGCATTGTGCGCGGGTCTTGTTGTGCGCGGGTCTCCCGACCCCGCACTCTTCCTTGACCGAAGGTCTCTTCCGTGTTGGTCAAACGAAGGCAAAACAAGAGGAGACCTACGGTCACAACCCGTGCGGGGTCGGGAGACCCGCGCACAACAGGGTCGAACCGCCGAGAAAACCGTGCCACCCACGGCTTCGGAGTCCGCGGAGAAGCAGTGCGGTTGTTTCGGGAAGCGCCCGAAGACACTGCTTCTGCGAAGACTCCGAAGCCGTGGCACAGCGCGCATTTTCGATCAAGCAGGGCCACCCCGCCAATCTGGTCTCCACGAGACTTGATGACCTGATCCCGAAAACCCTTACGCTGACTTTACACCCTCCAACCGTTCAGGTTAGCGAGAAGAAACATCGTCTTATGGGGCTTCTCGTCCCCTCGCGACTGCGCATGCGGTAACTTTGAGATCACGGGGCAATACAGCGAATCTCGCCCGATCCATGCTGCCCCGGACAATCTTACCTGCCAGGAAATCTCGATGGTCAAGTCGCTGAGCCTTGTCGCCTGTTTATTCCTCTTTGGAACGGCCCTCGTTGCCGCCGAGGAACGCGTCGTCCCCTTGAAAGGGGTGTACAAGGAAATCAATACCAAGCGCGAAATGCAGGCGATTTCGACCTTCATGAAAGGGACTGAAGAACAGAAGGAGCAGCTCGCCGAAACCATTCAGGAGCATCCGGAACGCTACGCTCCCGCGGCCTTCTTCCACCTGTCGCACTATCTGTTCGAACAGGAAGAAGAGGAGGACGCCCTCTTCTGGCTCTATGCCGCCCGCATCCGCACGTGGTACGACATCAAGCGCTGCACCGACCCCTCCGTCGGCGACTCGGTCGAAGTCCTGAACGGCCAATTACCCCCGCTGCTCCGGCTCATTCAGTTCGAAGACCTCGACACCGCAAAACGCCAGATGAAGCGGGCCATCGCCTGGGACCGCAAGACCGCGCACAAGTACGACGCCCGCTGGATCGCGCTCCACGGCATTCGAGCCTCCCTTCCCGCTGCCGCCGACGGCAAAGAATCCCCGCTGACAATCTCTGAAGACAAGTGGGAAGACCTTGCCGAGACGCATCGCAAGGAATATCACAAAACCTGGCTCGAAGACCTGAAGTCACTCACCCCCGAGCAAATGACGCAGATCGAAGCCAAGATTGAAGAACTCCGCGAGGACGCCGAAACCGCCGCGGAGTCTGAAGAGGAATGACGCTGACTGCGATTGTCGTTTCGTCAACGTCGACTCCGGTAATTTACGGGGGTTACCCGCCCGTATGTCGCTATGTCATATCCATGTGGGGAATCGCGGTGAGTCCGTACTTTTTCAGTAGCCACTCCAGCACCGCCTTCTGATCTGAGATGGTAGCGCGGCGAATCTGGGACAGCAGGTGTACGCGGTCCGGCTTGGGCATGGATGTGTTTTGCAAACCTTCGTTGCAATTCGTGCACACTGCCCGCAAGTTGTTCGGTGTATCTTCGCCACCCTTTGATTTATCAACGATGTGTCCCATCGTCAGACGGACAGGCCGATTCCCGCCGAGTGGATCGGGGTCTCCGGCCGCGACCCCACACATCTGGCAAGTGTAACCGTTTCGTTCGAGCACCCAAGCACGCGTCTCTTTGGAGATCCCTCGGGCAAACGCGGGGACTCGTGTGATTGTTTCCAGCAGATATTGATTCGGCTTCAAGTCCGCGCGGTCTTTGTGCGAGAGGATCTGATATCCGTCCTCATTACGCAACTCGCGAACGCGCCGAGCCCATTCGACGGCTCCGCCACTGGCGGCTTGAACGTCGCGCGACTCAACAATTTTTCCGAGGTTACTCAAAAAGAACTCGAGTATTCGCTGCTTTGATCCGGGGCTTTTTGCCATTCCGAGAGTGCTCCGACTTGGTCATCTGGGCATATTCCGGGTTGATCTCGATGAGCACGGCGTCCCGACCAATTTCATTCGCAGCGACACCTGTTGTTCCCGAACCTCCAAACGGATCAAGAACCGTATCACCCGGCCGCGATCCCAAAGCGATGCAGCGCCGGGCAAGCTCCCGCGGAAATGCGGCGGGATGACCGTAGTTACTGGGATCGGGGCCGAGAACCCAACAGTTGCGAAGATTGGCACCGGTCGGCTCACGAACCGCCGTCGCGTCGTAGTAGTAACCGATGGATTTGGCGAAGAGAAACACATCCTCGGTGGCATTGGTCGGCCGGTTTTTGACGCTCTCCGGCATGGCTGTTTTTTTGACCCAGGTAATCCGGGATCGCAGGATCCAGCCGTCCGTCTGCAGCGCGAACGCGACGCGCCAGGGAAGACCCATTAAATCACGGTCTTTCAGCCCCCAGACTTCAGGAACTTTGCAGTTTCGCTTCTGAATCATCTTCCGTGTGTTGCCGACGACAGCATTGGGCCCATGCATCCCGGTTCCGCCATTGCGGGCATAGCCATCGCCGACGTTCAGCCACAAAGTTCCGTCATTGCGCAGCACGCGGCGAACTTCACGAAAGATCGCCACCAGATTCTGCACGTAGAGATCGGGAGACGCCTCCGCGCCGATCTGCGCTTCGTGGTCGTAGTCGCGCAATCCCCAATAGGGGGGCGATGTCACGCAACATTGAATGGTTTCGGCCGCGATCGCGGGAAGGACGTGCAGGCTGTCACCGACAAAAACTTGACAACCGGGCTTAGATTGAGCACTCATCCCTGATCCCATCGTTACAGCAGCAAGGCACCATCATCTGTTGGGATTATCAGGTCGATGAGATGAGCTTGCAACATCACGTCGAAGATTGCGATGCGTAACTGGGAAACAGTCGTAGGGTGGGCTGTGCCGACCAATCTTTCGTGTCACTTTACATCGAAGACGGTGGGCACAGCCCACCCTATACGTCTATTCTGCGTCCAATCCTTCCCCAAACTCCGCTTCCGGTTCGGCTTCGACTGTGGCCACCGCGTCTCCCAAATCGGCGGGGGTGAGGAGTGGTTTTTGTGGGCCGCGGTCGAGGTTGACGAGGTCGGGGTCGGTGGCGTGGAGCAGTGCGGAGTCGGTGCTTTGCGGGTCGACGGTGTGGCAGGCGGTAGTGAGGCGGACGGCGAGGTCGCGGAGTTCGTCACGCCACGCTTGCGGGTCGATCTCCGGCGGGGCGAGCTGGCTGAATTCGCCGAGCAATAAACTCAGCCGCAGGATGTGGCGGAAGACGATCCCTTCCTGTTTCACCAGGTCGCGGCCGCTGGTGTATTTGGCGAAATCGCCGCCAAAGTCGAGCAGGTCGCCCGCGATCCACACCGGGGTGATGGGGGCGGTGATGTCCGGGTACTCGGTCTCGAAGACCATGCGGACTTTATCAGCGAGCGGCGGCGCGTACTTGCGTTCTTCAAACGGAATATCGGGATCGAACTCGGGGTAAAGATCGCCCGCGGGGAGCAATCCGCGACTGACGATGTCCCCGTCGATCCGTGTCAACGCCAACGGCCCCGGCGGCATCTTATGCGGCGGCGGGACGCGAACAAACTTCAGCATCGACCGCGGAAAATCGAGGGCCGCTTCCCACAACTGTAACCGCTCGCCGGGATCGGCGACGCCCAGGTGCTGGATGAGATAGTCGCCGAACAGCGGGTTGATGCTGCGGAAGACGAGCAGCCGCGCGAGTTTGTCCGTCGGCGTCGCCACCATCGGGCGATAGCGTTCGGGGACGTGCTCCACCGCGGGGGCTTTGATCCCTTGAGCCGCCCATTGCTGATTGAGTGCGGTCTGCAATTGTTGGGAGAGCCATGATGTCTTGGGAGCGGCAGGCGGAGGCGGCGCTTGCCCCGGCGGTGTCGGTTCTGGTGGCGGCGGCGGGGGCGGATCGAGCACGATGTAGCCGCCCGCGTGTAACGTCATCAGCATGCGGTCGAGAACTTTTTCCCCGGCGTCGAGCAGCTTCGGTTCCATGAGCCGTTTGCGGACGAGCACCCGCAGGCGGTCCACTTCCGGCGAGAGTTGCAAGAGGTACGCCAGCAGTCGCCACGGCAGCGGACCGCGGCTGACGAGTTGCCCCGGCGGCGCGATGCGGAGCTTGTCGAACTGCGATTCGTTCCAGTATTGCCGCTCGGGACTGCGCGTCGGCATCTTCTTCTTCATCTGCTTTTTCGCACGGATGAGGTTCGGATCCTTCGTGTCCTCGGGGATCTGGTCGTACTTTTCCTTCCAGCGGAGAATCTTCACGTCGTCCTCATGCGGCAGGGCGAAGACGAAGCCCTCTTTGTCGAACTGCGGCCGTCCCGCGCGGCCGAACATCTGATGAGCCGAACTCGGGTCGATCACCTTCTGCTCGCCCGGTTTTCCTTTGAGCAGACACGGCAACACAACCGAGCGGGCCGGGAGATTAATCCCCGCGGCGAGGGTTTCCGTACACATGCAGATCGACAATAACTTCTTCTGAAAGAGATGTTCGACAATGCGGCGATACTTCGGCAGCAGCCCCGCATGGTGGACGCCGACGCCGCGGAAGAGCAGCTGTTTCAGTTTAGGACCGATGCCTTTGGACCAGTCGCTTTTCGCGAGTTCGACGCCGAGTTCTTTCTGTTGGCCCTCCGCAAGCAGACTGCGGCCTTTGAGTTCTTCCGCGACGCTCCAGCATTCTTCACGATTGAAGCAGAAGACCAGCGCCGGCGTGTACTTTGACTCGGCGTCTCCCACGGCCATTTCTTCGAGATGTTCGGTGAGGAGTTTATCGGGCACCCAGCGGAAATTGAGGGGCACCTTGCGGTCGCTGCTCTGTACGAGTTCCAACCGCCGACCGTGACAGCGTTCCAGCCACAACAGGAAATCGATGGAGTTGCCGACGGTCGCGGAGAGAAGCAGCAACCGCACGTGTTTCGGCAAGAGTGAGAGGGCGAACTCCCAGACGATGCCGCGCTCGGGATCGGAGAAACTGTGGAACTCGTCCATCACGACGCCGAGGACGTTGGTGAAATCGAAGGCTTCGGGATGAAGCAGTCGGTTCAGCAGAATCTCGGCGACGACGACCAGCACTTTGGCGTCCGGGTTCACCTTGCGGTTGCCGGTCACAAGGCCGACATCATCGCGAGAAAAGCCCCAGCGCTCGGCGGCGACTTGCAGTTCGACGAACTTCTGTTCGGTCAACGCAATCAGGGGCGTGGTGTAGTACATCACCCGACCGGTGTGGAGTGCCTCGAACGCGGCCGCCTCAGCAATGAGCGTTTTGCCGGTCCCGGTCGGCGCACAAACGAGGACGCCGGTGTCGCTGGAGAACCATGCCAGCAACGCGTCTTCCTGCACCGGATACGGCGTGAACGGTAACTGGTCGAAATACCGCTGAGCCAGATCATCGCGGGACGGCACCGTCGCATCGGTCATGAAAGCAATCTTTTCCGAGGGATCATCATCAGTGGGCTTTGATTGTTGCAGTATTCGTCATCACATCCCGCACTGCAAGGACGCCCCAGAAGCCCAGCCTTTCTTAAGGCTGGGGCTCTTCCCCGTTGTGCGCGGGTCTCCCGACCCCGCACTCTCCATGACCGCAGGTCTCCTCTTCGTCTTTGTTGAGACAGTGCAAAAGAGGAGACCTGCGGTGGAAGACTTGTGCGGGGTCGGGAGACCCGCGCACAACAAGGGCTGGGGTGCTCTCCTTGCCGCCGCTGCCAATCGACATCACAATGTCGGCAAGAAGATTCATCGTTATCATCGAAGGACACGCATCCATGCTTCCCGCCCCTGTTTCGCCGTCGCGCCGCATTCTGATGGGGCCTGGTCCCAGTGACGTTCCGCACCGCGTGCTCGCAGCCCTGGCCGCGCCGACGGTCGGGCATCTCGATCCGTATTTCCTGCAGATCATGGACGAACTGCAGACCATGCTGCGGCAGGTTTTCTGCACGCAGAACAAGTTGACGCTCGCCGTCAGCGGCACCGGCAGCGCGGGGATGGAGACGACTGTCGTCAATCTCATCGAACCCGGCGACAAGATGGTCGTCTGCGTCAACGGCGTCTTCGGCGGTCGCATGGCCGATGTCGCCCGCCGCGCCGGTGCCGAAGTCTTTTTGCTCGAACGACCGTACGGCGAGATTTTCGATGCGGCCGAGATCGAAGCCGCGTTGAAGAAGCACAGCCCGAAAGTCGTCGGCATCGTCAACGCGGAAACGTCGACCGGGGCACATCAACCCGTCGAGGAAATCGCGAAGCTGTGTCACGCGCATGGAGCTTTGATTCTCGTGGATTGCGTCACATCCCTCGGTGGCGTCCCGTTGGAAGTCGATAAGTGGGAACTCGACGCGGTCTACAGCGGGACGCAGAAGTGCCTGAGCTGCCCGCCCGGTCTCGCCCCAGTGACGTTCAGTGATCGGGCCGTCGCCGCCATTGATGCGCGCAAGACGAAGGTCCAAAGCTGGTATCTCGACATGCAGATGGTGAAGGACTACTGGGGCAGCAGCCGGGCGTATCACCATACCGCCCCCATCAACATGAACTACAGCCTGCACGAAGCCCTGCGGTTGGTCCTCGAAGAAGGCTTGCCGGCCCGGTTCGCGCGACACCACCGCAATCACATCGCCCTGCGCGATGGTCTCGCCGCGATGGGGATTCAATACGCGGTCCCGGCAACGCATCGGCTGCCGATGCTCAACGCAGTGAAGATTCCCGCGGGAGTGGATGATGTCGCCGTGCGGAAGCAGTTACTCACCGAGTTCGGCATCGAAATCGGCGGCGGCCTGGGACCGTGGAAAGGACAAGTCTGGCGCATCGGTTTGATGGGTTCGACCTCATCCGCATCAAACGTGCTGCTGTTCCTCGCGGCGCTCGAAAAATGCCTGCTCGATAAGGGGGCGAGTGTCCCTCCGGGGGCTGGTGTCGCCGCCGCGAATGCATCCTACCGCGCGGGATGACTGAGCCCGACAATGGGTGTGACTGATCCGGTACTGCGCTCATCCTACCCGCCGGATGTCTGGCGTCGCCGGGGCAGGTACGGCTTGATTGGATTTTTTACGCTGACGGTCATGTACTGGCTCTCGATTTTCCCCGTGTGCTGGTTCTACATGCGCTACCATCTCCCTCCACCGTATGACCGTCTTGTTGCGGTCTCTTATCAGCCGGTCATCGAGGTGATGGTGCGGCTTCCACGCCCGTTGCGTGATGTCGTCGATTGGGGCATTGGGTTAGGTGCCCCATACGGCGTCACTGTCGATGTCGGTGATCCGACAGGAATTCGCTGGAGTAAACCCGGTTACAATGTCACATTCTTGGGGTGGTGAGCGTTCCATATGACTTACTTCGCCGCGTCGCGCAGCGCCTTCCATGTCGCGAAGGATGGGTACGGTTCGCGTTTGACGGACAGCAGTCCCCATGATTTTTCGATGACGAGCTTGGACTCTTCCGCTTTCCATGGCAAATCGAATGCTTCGAAGGCGACGCCGTGGAAGACGAAGGTGGCATCGACTTTCCGCACGGTGCCGCCGCGGGTGTAGGCCGTCCAGAAGGCTTGCTGCGTGGTGGGAGTGTATGCGGGTTTGCCGTCGTGGGGGAAACCGGTTTCCTTCACGAGCACGGGTTTATTGGTTTGCGACGCCAGTTTGGCGGCCTCGTCGTGGACCCATGCGGCGGCGGCTTCGGCGGCGAGGTTTTCGCGATCGAACACTGGGTGAATATTCGGCGCGAGAAAATCACCAAACTCGCGGACAATTTTTCGCTGATAGCCCACCAGCGGCTCACTCGTCGTGAGCGGAACTGTCTTTCCGAGCCGATGCCTCAACCGCCGTTCTGCGATCCGCAGGTCTTCTTCTTCGTAACGGTTAAAGGTCAGCCCTTCGTTGCCCACGATGATGCCGACCGCCATGTCCTTGCCGAACTGTTCCGCCAGTGCGGCGACGCCGTCGAGTTCCGCCGCCGAGCGAATCTCCCACACGGCAAGCAGCACCGCGCGAAAGCCGAGTTCCTTCGCCAGCGCGACCGTCCGCGGCGTGGACGATTCGTTGTAGCCGTAGAGCACCAGCCCATCGAACGCCGGCCGCAGAGCTTCGAGATCTTTGCGAAGCGATGTCGTCGTCACGCGACGGTTGTTGACCTCTTGCCGCGGGTCGAGTTCCGACGGCGTGTAGGTGATCATCAACGCTGGTGGGTTGCCCTGCAGATAGCGGAACAACGCGGGTTCTTCCGCTGCGATCGTGGTTGACAACAGCCCAACCACAGAGACAATCAGGGCCAGTTGCTCAAGAGTCCGCTTCATCGAATGTCCTAAAGTAATCGGCGCTGTTGTGCGCGGGTCTCCCGACCCCGCATCACTTTTCGACCGAAGGTCTCCTCCTGTTTTGAGCGACTCAAAATTAGGAGGAGACCTTCGGTCAACGGAGGTGCGGGGTCGGGAGACCCGCGCAGAACAGCGAACGCGCTCCCTAATGGTCGCGGCTCTGACGGAATCGTTTACCACTCGTAGTGCAATGTCACGGCAACAGGTTGTCCCGTCAGTTTGAGCGGCACGAGCAGTTCTTTCTTGCCTTGTGAATCGCGCAGGATCGGAGCATCGCCGCAGGTAATTTTCAGCACCCACAGATTATCGATGCGGTAACCATTCTCGGGGACCGCTTCAATCGCGTCTCCCACGGCCGCGCGGAAATACCACGCCGCTCCACCGGAGCCTCCATCAATGGTCAGCTTCCGTTGCAATTGTCCGAATTTCTCGCCGACGGAAATCACCGGCTTCGGAAAATCTTCGACCGTGACTCCTCCCGGGCCGTCGTAACGGAACGTCGGCCGTTGCACATCATCGAGGTTGTATCCGCGGAAACGGAAACCATTCTCGCGGGCCAGACCATCGGGCCAGTTGGCATTGACGGAGTCCAGTTGGGCCAGCGGTTGCCCACCGGGAAGATGCAGCACATCGTCGCCGAGCGGGCTTTCAAAGCCAACGCCGCGGCCGTTCCAATGCCGGGCGGCGTCGATGAAGGCCCCGTGCCAGATCATGGCGAGCCGCATGTCGTTGGCGTCCCAGGCGAGATTCGCCCGCTCGGTATAGCCGACGCCGATCGCCCGCGCTCCGGCTCCTTCGATGAAGTTGCGATAGATGATCGGCGCCCACGTCGGCTTCAGTTCGATCGGTTCGCGGACCAACCCCACCGGTACCGCCGCTTTGTCGCCGTCCCCCAAGTATTGCCACACCGCGCGAATCTGTTTGTCAGCACTCCCTTCGAGGAGATCGCGAATGGTCGATGTCCCAAACGGCCACGGCGCGGGCATGCGTGTGCCGGGGCGGAAGGCTTGTGGGTCGAGCATGTAGCGATGGAACCAGTCTTCGCGCAGCCGCTTCGTCATTGTCGTCAGATTGATGGCCCGCACGCCCTGTGAGGGATGCTGCGCGAAGTCGTGACACTTGATGCACGACAGCGCATTCGCCCCGACCAGATGGCGACCGATCGCCGCAACTTTGTATTTCGGCAGTGCGAGTATTGGGTTAGGAGCCGAGTCCGCTTGACGGTCCACCGTCGCAAACGCTTCCACTAGATGGCCGACGTTGCCGCCGCCGAATTTGGGCATCTTCGACTGCATGTACAACTGCCGGTCGTTGGCTCCTTGTTCGAGGACGCGCTTGGTCCAGTCGTCGCGAAGTTTGTCTCCCACGCCGGTGAGCGCCGGTGGCAGACGGCCTTCGTCGCCCATTTCCTTTTGAGCCGAAGTGAAGAAGGTATCGCGGGCTTCTTCCACGCCGCCGATTTCGCCTCGTTTGTGACAGGCGTAACAATTGAACGCGACCAGCGTGTGATGGACCACTTCGGCCGGAGTTCGCGGAGACGCCGTGGTTCCGATCACGGCGGCCAGCGCGGATCGTTGCTGCTCGGAGAACCGATACTGCGGCACCATCGCTGGAGGCGCTTCGGCCAGACAACCGCCCGCTTTGGATGAAAGCTCACTCCACGGCTTGGCGGTCTTCGTGGCGGCGAGGGTCTTGCCATCGTGCTTCATCGTATGACACGCAGCACAACCGACGGACTCGAACAGTTCCCGCCCCTTGTTGGCTAACGTCGCATCGACCTGAAAGCCGGTCTTATCTTTGCCTGCCGCGGGGAGTTCTTTCGACAAGGAAACCACGCCTGCCAGCGGTTGCCGTTTGAGGCCATTACCGTCGAGATCGACCTCGAGTGACGCTTCGCCGCCCCCCTGGAAGTAATCGACGATGACCGGATGCCAGCCGATGTCGAAGGAATGACGGCCCTTGTTCTCCGAGTGCGGATGGACGCCGTCGCTGTCGACAATGACTTCGCCGCCGATGGTCAAACGACTGCCGTCATCGGACCCAAGATAGAACTGATGCTGTGCCTGGGCTTTCACATACAGGTTCGATTTGAACCGGATGGCGTAGTTGTCTTTCCGCTCAGCCACGGTGATGTCGAAGCCTGCACACTGGCCGGTCTTCACCGGCTTCAGCGAGTCGAAATCGGGAAGCTTTTCCCATGAACCTTCGTAGACGGCGAACTCGACATTCGGGGCGAGGTTCACATCACGGACAAAGAACTGAGCGAGATCGCGGTACTCTTCGTCCTTCAGTCCCAACGCCGGCATACGACCCGACGGACGCGACTTCAACGGGTCTTTCAGGAATGCTGCGAGACTGGTGGACGTGTACTTCTTGCCGAGATCGGGGAGCGCGACCGATGTCGGAATGTCGGCGGCGTTCTCACCGATGGCATTGTGACACGCCGTGCAACCAACGCGGTGAAACGTCGCTTTTCCCTTTTGAGCGGCGGTTTGATCCGGATGGGTGTCCGCGACGTTGCCGGTGCTGGCGAGAAAATGAGTCAGGGCTTCGATGGCCGCCGATCGGTCCGCTTCGGGGACCGCGTCCATTACATGCGGCATGGTGGTGCCGGGCTTCACCTGTTGCGGATCGGTCAAATATCCCCGCAACCACTCCGGACGAACGCGGCTGCCAACATCATCCAGCACCGGGGCCTTTTTCGGGGCAACGGCGGTCAAGTCGTTCGGCCCGCGGTGACACGCCAGGCAATTCAACTCCTGCACCAGCAACCGCCCCATGTCGGCAGCAGAGACCTCTTCCGCGGTATGAAAACGTTCAAACCCCGGCACCCGCGGCGCGGCGTCGGACACAGCCGCCGTCGATACCAGCCACAGGGCGATCGGCACTAGGAAACGTGTTCGTCGAGGGGCATTCATTCACAGGGCCTTCGCTGACTGTTGCCATCGTCGGAGTCTCAAAGCAGGCAGCGAAATCATAGCGGGCACGGCCAACGGACCGCCAGCAAGTGAGACGACGGCCGCGACATCCTGCTTGTGATTCGTTCGGTGACATGAAACGATCAGGCCCGGCATTGCGAACAATGTCGGGCCAGGTTTGATATTTGTCAGAAAGTAGGGTGGGCTGTGTCCACTATCTTGATTTGCGGCGAGAGCCTTGGCTGGAATTATTGGCGGGCACAACCCACTTTGTGCAAGCTACGCGAATTGTTCGTGGACAGAACCCATTCTACTACTACTGTGTTAATTTTTTATGACAGCCCATTTTTTTGTTGAATAGCAGGAATTACCCGATAATGTGAATAGGAATTGGCTAATGCGGTGTTTGCCAAGAAGTCTCATTGTCAATGGAGTTCGGATGATGCGAAGCTTGTTGACGGGATTGACAATCTGTTGCAGCCTCATGGCTGCTCATGTTGATGCTGGAAATCTAGTATTTCAGCGCACTAGTGCCGAGGCGCATACCCGTGCAAATGTGAATGCGAATGCAGCAGTTGATGTCAACCCCACTGGGGGGACCAGCGATGAAGATCACGATGATTCGACAGGCCAGTCACCCCAGTGTTCATCAGGCGCAACGACCCAAGACGGAATGCAGCCCAATGACTATGCGTCATTCGGCGCACAAGCCTCAGCGGATTTCAATCCTGATGGGCAAGTTGTCAGTCAATTGATGACTTGGGCGGGGATGTCCCAGATTCTTAATTCTGTGAACTATCTAGTTCAATCTAACGGAAGCTCGCTCGGGCGTGGGGCAAGTGAGCTTGAAATTGTTGACTTGACTGGAGGAGGCGGGACATTCAGCGTTAAGGCAACGATTAGCATTTCATATGCCTGGGGATCCGTTTCCGGCGGGCCCGGTATAATTGAAGTGGATGACCCTAACTCTTCATTTGCTGCCGAAGTAGGGATTCCCGGCGGAGGTCAATTGTCAATTTTCGGCGACTTAATGTCAGGCAGTTGTATGGTCTTCTATCCTGACGACACTTGGGATTCGTTCAACATTTATGACGATGGTGCAACGCATACTATCGATGTCGAATACACATGGGCGAATGTGTTGCCATCGACATCGTTCAATCTCTCTGGCTCATCAACGACAGGTGGGACCGCTACTGTCGCCGGGGCGCAGTTCGCGCGGACAAGCCAGACCTACACCGATGTCAGCCTTGAAATCATTCAGGATTGAAGGGCGCTCATTCGCATCGAGGCGGGGTTCATCTTGAACCCCGCCATTTCTTTTGCAAACTGCTAATCACTCCGATCCAGCCGTTCTATTTGGATTTCAAATTGAAATCCACGGGATCGGATTGTCCCGTTGCCACTTCCGCTGAGAGTTGAGTTTTCATCGGGTCGCTGTATTTGACCGGAACTTTTTGCTTGAGCATCCCCGCCATCTTCGCCTGCTCCATATCGAGACCTTGGGCGGCTTGCTCGCTGTACGGCGCGCCATCCGGCATGGTCCACAATTCAACCTGGACGTGATACCGCCCAGCGGGAACGCCAAGGCGTTCGCCGGACCGAATCTGATACTTTCCGCTGGAATCCGTTTGGCCGTGTCCTCCTCCAAAACCAGCCGGTGGAGAACCATCAAAAACGTAAAGGACACGTGCGTTGGCCAATGGCTCTCCATCCAGCGTTACCGTTCCTTTGATAGGAATGAGATCCCCTTTCACCTGAAGAATAGGAGGGCCGGACGATCCAGAACAGCCAGCTAGCCCCAGCACACAGATGAGAGAATAAAGCCGACGTATCACCTTGTGATCTCCACATTCAAATCGGTTGAAGAACTACGATACTATGGCTAGTGCCGGCTACAGAATGTCAGCAGGCTATTACTTTCAATGTTATCGGCGGCACGCCTAGGTGGTGCGCCGCCGATTTCAATTGAGACATGGGTAGAGCATGCGTAGGTCGGTATCTTTAGAAGTCCCCCACCACGACAGCATCGCTGATTCGGTTAAGCGGTTGAAACACTTTTGCAAAATCAACGTTTTCGCCAATGAATCGCACGGCACCGTCAGCCATCAAGAAATGACCACCACCCACATGGTAGCTACCGAAACCCCATGCATACTGAAGCTTCGGTCCGGATGTCACTGCAGGAGTTGCTCCCATGCAAACCTGGTCATAATTGTATGGGTAGTTAACATTGTAGCAATAGTTGGGAGTATATCCATGGCAACAAGTGTGGACGCCGGCCCCCCAGTATGGCCCGTACGCCGTTGCGGTGTGGCCCAGTTGCTTTGATTCACCAATGGCAATCGTCATGCTCGTGCCATCGGTGATCTCAGCGATTTTAGCCGAACTGTCGTTACCAAATGCCCCTCGTGTCGTGCTTCCAGCGTAAGCTCCGAAGGATGCATTGTAGTCGGTAAAACTTCCTGAGGCAAAGAGGTAGCTCGCTCGGGCAACGCCATTTGCCTCATAGAAGTTTGATGCTGTATTCGCCGCGTTATTATAGATTGCCATACCAGCGGGGTCAGATGCACATCCAAAGACAGGCAATTTCTGCTGATAGATAGCTTGGTTCGTTGTGCTATTCACTACGCCACCAGCCTGCGGGCGACCGTAGGGACTCGACATGCTCGAAGAGACGTTAAAGTTATATTTATTATACATGGGCGCTTGATCGAGATAAGGCAGCATCAGAACCCAGCCGGTCGTGTTCAGCACCGGCCGTGTTGCCGGGCATTCTGTTCCCACCGGAGCCCCGCTGGCAGGGTTGCAGCGACCGCTCGAAACGAGGGCCGGAGGGAACATTCCAAAATTGTCGTGATAATTGTGAATTCCCAGCCCCAACTGTTTCAAGCTGTTGCGGCACTGGGTCCGCCGGGCGGCTTCACGCGCTTGCTGGACGGCGGGGAGCAGCAATGCGATGAGGATGGCGATAATGGCGATCACCACCAGCAGTTCGATGAGCGTGAAACCACGCGCAGTGCGACGGCGACCGAAACAACGAACGGACATAGGGCACCTCACTGAAAGCGGAAGGGGATGACAACAACTCTCAGTCACAATCGGCTGAGAGAAAATCGTAATGGGAACGCCGTGATCGGAATGTCGAAGGGTTGGATCGGACATTGTCTGTTCGCCGACACTTATAACCCCGTCGGAGTCTGAAGGTGTCGCCGAACCCACTTCGCTTTGCGGAACCAGTCGACTCGCGAGACAGAGTCGTCAGATCACTAGTTACCAAAGCCGCCGGAGGGCATCGTGCCAAGCGATGCGCAGGAGTGCAATCTTATTTTCCCTCAATGTCGCGATAGACGATATAGTAAAAGGCTATAGCAGACTGCGGAATTCCTTGCCTAGATTGATAGCTTTGCCCAAACGGCATCTTCTCGAACACCGGGCGTCTCAGGCGAGCTCGCGGCGAATCGTTTCGATGACCGTGGCGACGAATTCCCTCAGCGGGAGAGACGGTGTCGTGTCCACGCGCGTAATTGCAAACACGGTTGTCTTGCCGAAGTGCCGGCTCATGTCAATCTCGCGGCAGAAAGCCCTGGGCGGCGGCTCCGGAAATGCGGCAACCAGTCCCAGGCCAAAGCCGAGTTCCACATACCGGCGAATGGATGACACATAGAATGCTTCCATTCGCCGCTGCGGATGGTTGTAACAGCCCAATGCGAGGAGCGCGGCATGAGCCACGGGATCGCCGGAGACATTGTGTGGTGAATTGACGAACGGAAATTTTTTCAGATCGGCCGGAACTACGCGTTTCTTCGATGCCAGCGGATGATTCATGGGAACGACCAGCAAGGTCGGCAGTTGGTAACACGCGGTCTTTTTGACCCACAGAGCCGTCTCGTTGTCGGGCACCCAGGTCGTGAACCCGAGATCAACCTCACCAGAGGCCACCGCCGGTAAAATCTGCGCATTGGCCAGTTCCAGCAGAGAGAGTTGCACGGTCGGGAAGCGGTCCTCAAACGCGCGGACGCAGGCCGGCATTTCGTCGTGCATTGTTCGTGGCGGCGTGGCAATTTTGAGCCGCGGTGTCTGCTGCTGGAGTCGGCTCAGAAATTCTTCATGCAGTCGCTGGATGCCCAGCACGGCCGGCGCCGCCAGTTCCACGAGGATCTGTCCTTCAGGCGTTAACCGACAACCGCGCTGATCGGCTTTGAGTAACTGGCAGTTGAAATTTCGCTCCAGAGTCCGCACTTGAGCCCAGACAGTCGGCTGTGCCAGGTCGAGTGCTGCCGCCGCCGCCGACAGGCTGCCCAACCGGGCGGCCTCACAGAAGCTGCGGAGTTGCTGCCAGGTGAGTTCCTTATGGCGAACCACCGGTTGCTTCTGAGGCATACTGCTGTTCCGAACGGATTCGCTTGCTCCTGGAGCGAAGGGGGCAAGCCCACCGGGAGCGCACACGGGATGGGCTCACCCAAAGTCTACTCGAATCGAGGGCGCGAGCGACACTCGATTGGAAGCAAGCCAGTTGGGTGGGCTGGGCCCACTAACTCTTGAGAAAATGTTCGCATCTAAATCTGGTGAGCACAGCCGATCCCACGGGACTGAAGGGGCTGAGTTCGTCGGTCAGGCTGATTCAATCGCCTCAGAGAGGCAACCGGAAAACCACAGGGGATCATATCGTTACGAAGTTAGTGTAAGTGAACTAACGGCACCTATTGTTTCAGCCCGTTCTAGGATTTTTGCAATCGAGCGAAACCTTTTCATTCCAAGGGTGTTTATTGCCCGTTTGTTTGAGAGATCGCTGAAGAGAGATCGAAGCCCTCGGTAAGGTGAATTCCCCGCCCTCTTGGTGGGGAAGTGTCGACTTATCGTTGCGGTCTCGGATTTGAGGAGCGCAATCGTGTTGACGTTGGCCTATTTTGATCCCGGTTCTGCCAGCCTGCTCATGCAGGCGCTGGTCGGCGGCGGGGCGGGCTTGATCGTCTTTGCCCGTTATCTCTGGACGAATTTCGTGACCCGCGGATTCCACGCTACGGTGCCATCGTCACTCCCGGTCGACCGAGCGCTGGATGAAACAGCGATGGTGGATGCCCTTTCCGGTGAATTCCGGTTTCACGCTTCGTAAACATCGTCTGCAGACAGGAGGTCGGCGACGGTGGAATTTGATCCTGGCTCTTACCGGGATCGAGACGCGCGCGTGTTTGCCGGTGCCGATGGCCAGATTTACCGAACCTTATCCCCGTCGGCCCTCGCCGAGTGGAAGGCGGTTTCAAACGCGGCCTTTTTTCAAGAGGCGATGCAGTCCGGGCGCGTCGTGCAAACGGATCTGCTGAATGATGCCCGTTCCGCTGGCGTGAACGGGCAGACGCATTCCTCGTGGGCCGGGATATTGCATCACGAACTCGTTCCGTTCGTCAGTTATCCCTACGAGTGGACGTTTTCCATGCTCCGCGCGGCAGCATTGCTGCATCTGGAACTGCTCATTTCCGCGGTGGAGAGCAACTTCATCTTGAAAGATGGCACGGCTTACAACGTGCAATGGCGGGGACTGCAACCCGTCTTCATCGATGTGGCCTCGTTCGAGCGGTTACCGCCGGGGACGCCTTGGGCTGGCTACCGTCAATTCTGTCAGACATTTCTCTATCCGTTGTTCCTGTTGGCCTACAAAGGGATCGCGTTTCATCCGTGGCTGCGCGGCCGTCTCGAGGGAATCACTCCGCGGGACTGCTGGCAATTGATGTCGTTTCGCGATGTTTTTCGCCGGGGAGTGGCGACTCACGTCGGGATGCATGCGTGGATGGAATCGAAGCCCGCGACGGCGAAGGGCAAAACGTCCGCGGCACTGGCCGATGCCGGATTCGGGAAAGATCTCATCCTTAACAATGCGCGTGGGCTGATCAAACTCATTGAACGACTGCGATGGTCACCACCGAAATCGACGTGGTCGGACTATGCTCAATCGAATCACTACACCGATGTCGATCGGCAAGCCAAGCAACAGTTTGTGCGTCGGTCGGTGCAGACACGGCATTGGCGACAGGTGTGGGATTTGGGTGGCAATGTCGGACTCTTTGGCGAAATCGCGGCCGAGAACGCCGATCTGGTGCTGATCGTCGAGTCGGATCATGCGGCGATGGAGCATGGATACCAACGACTCCAGTCCGCCCCTGCGAATGTTCGCCAACGGGTCTTGCCGTTGGTGGGGAATGTGGTCGACCTGGCGGGCAATGTGGGATGGCGCGGGCGGGAGCGGCGAGCCTTTGTGGAACGGGGACAGCCCGATCTGATCCTCTGTTTGGCGCTCATTCATCACGTGGTGATTGGCCACGGTGTCCCGATGGACGAATTCATGGATTGGCTGGCGGATTTGCGGGCCAGCCTGGTCATTGAGTTCGTCGCGAGAGATGACCCGAAGGTTCAGGAAATGATGCAAAACCGGCGTGACGCGTGCGTCGATTATAGCGCGGAGGCTTTTGAGACGGCATTAGCGCGAAGGTTTCGAGTTCACGCGCGGGAAACGCTGTCGTCGGGAACCCGGACGCTCGTTTTTGCGGAACCGCAGCCATGAGGGCCGACGACGCGAAATCTGCCACACCGGGGATTCCTTCCACGAGTGGTCATCAGCGCGTTCCTCCCTCCAACAGCGCGATGGCGCTGCATCTGTTCGTTCTGTTCAATTTCGCCGTGGCCCAGCCCGTTTTCGATCTCCTCGGCGGTCGCATGGAGTTTCTCCGCGATCTCAGTATTCCCGCGGCTGCAATCTATTCGCTGGCCTTCGTGATGTCGTTCGGCTTGCCGATGCTCATCATTCTGAGCGTGCGGTTGGCAGGAGCCGCCGGTCGTCGGGCACAGTCGATCACGTTTTCAGCCATCCTCTTTCTGTTGATGGAACTGTTAGCACTCCCGGCATTGAAGCAGACCGGTTTTCTGTCCCCCACCGTTGTTTACTTCGGAAGTCTCCTGCTCGCCTCAAGCGGAGCATGGCTGTATTGGAACTCACAGAGATTTCGCTCGCTCCTGTCGCTGTGTGCGCTGGGACTGCCGGTCTTTCCGGCACTGTTTCTGGCTCAATACAGCCTGTCGAACGTCAAGACATATGCAACGACACAAAAGCTGCCCGGAGGGACGCCGTCACCTGTGGTCCTGATCGTTTTCGACGAATTCTGCGGATCGAGCCTGATGACACCCGGCCGCGAGATTGATGCCGCGCGGTTTCCCAATTTTGCGGCGTTGTCCCGAGACGGGCAGTGGTTTCGGAATGCGTCGTCGGTTCATGAACTGACGTATCACGCCGTGCCTGCGATTTTGTCGGGGCGATATTCGGACGGGCAAATGCCGCCGGGATTGGCTACACGGCCTCAAAACCTGTTCAGCATGCTTGTCGGTGCGGGAGGATACGAGTATGCAGCCTTTGAACCTGTTACGCGTCTGGCTCCTGAGGCGAACACGCTCGATCATACCGACGGCGACTTCCTGACGGACCGGTTACCGTACTTTCTTTCTACATTGGGACGCGTGTATCTCCATCACCTGACTCCGGACCAACATACTCGCTGCTTGCCGGGGGTTCCGCGTTTGTGGTTTGGAGTGCGGTTGGAGACCGATATCGATCCCCAGGCCCATCGCGGCACGTTCCGCTACCAATGGAGTGTCCATCGCAGCCAGCAGTTCCGACATTTCCTCGAAACCATCGATGGCGCCGGCGGGCCGACCGTCCACTTTCTCCATATTTTGATGCCCCATGTTCCGTGGAGCTATCTTCCCTCCGGCAAACGGTACACGGAAGACGGAGCGGAATGGGAATTACTCCACCTGGGTGACGACGGCGACCGATGGGGCGCCGATGATTTGCATGCGACGCATGCACAGCAACGCTATCTGCTGCAGTTGATGGAAACCGATCGATTGTTGGGGCAACTGATCGACAAATTGAAGTCGTTGGAGATCTACGATGAGACCTTACTCGTGGTCACCGCGGATCATGGAATCTCGTTTCGGCCGGGACAATACCGCCGGAATGTGACGGAAGGGAATCGAGACGAGATTCTCTCGGTTCCCCTGTTCATCAAGCGTCCCGGTGAAACGCAGTCCGGCATCAACGATCGCCTCGTCGAAACCGTCGACATTTTTCCGACGATTGCCGATGTTCTGGGATACCGACTGACACGGGATATCGACGGTTGGTCGGTCTTCGATGAGCACCGTTCCACGCGAACATCCACAAAATTCGGAACGCAATTCACGATTGTGTCTTCACCCGTGGATCGAATCGTGAACTCTCGTGTTCCGCACGAGATTTACCGGCGCTTCGGTTCGGGAGACGATCCGGGTGCGCTCTATCGGATTGGTCCCGTGCCGGAATTGATCGGGCGGAATGTGACCGATTTTCCGCAGCACGATGTTCCACCGTTAACGCTCGATGTCAGCCGTTTCGGCGACGAATGGCCATCCGCTCCGGACATTATGGTCCCCTGTTGGTTTGAAGGCCGGGTTCGCAATCACAATCCGGTCGACGAGGATCCGGTTGTACTGGCCGTTGCCGTGAATGGCGTGATTCAGGCCGTCACGCGAACCTATCGCCATGCGGCGGCCCTGTCTCAATGGGAAGCCTTGGTTCCGGAGTCGGCGTTTCACGACGGGCGGAATGATGTCCAGATCTACCGGGTAACGGGGTCAAACGCCGCTTGGACCCTTTCCGCCTGCATCGTGCAGCGGGTGTCGGCCAGTTGACGCGATGTGATACCACCCGCGGCTCAGAAAGGGCGTAACTGCCCTCGCCAGAGAGCGAGTCTTTTTTCGTTCCACACAAAAGCGAAGATCCCTGCGGTCTGGCGACCGCAGCTACGATAAACCATAACCGGGTCGGCCGCGCCCGTCGCTATCCGAGAGTGTTGCGCGGTGGCATGGGTGCGGGAGCGGTTGTGTCGGTCACGATGGGAAACATCAACGTAATCGTGGTCCCGATTCCCTCGGAACTCTCGACGAGAATATGTCCGCCGAACTGGCTGACGATTCCATGCACTACGGCCAGTCCTAACCCCGTCCCCTTGCCCACCTCCTTCGTCGTGAAAAACGGCTCAAACAACTTGCTCTTCACTTCGTTGGTCATCCCCTCGCCGGTATCGATCACTTGCACGCAGGCGTATTCTCCGGCGGGGATGTCGCGATCGAGCGCCATTTCGAGGGGCGTCCGCCGCATCAGAACGGATTGAATCGTCAGTCGGCCCCCGTGCGGCATGGCATCGCGTGAGTTTAACGCCAGATTGATCAACACTTGTTCGAGTTGCCCCTGATCTCCACGGATGTACGGCAGACGTGGCGTACAGACGACGTTCAAGGCGATGTCTTCACCGATGAGACGCCGTAGCATGCGCATGGCCGAATCAATCGCGACATTGAGATCGATAACCTTCAATGCCACGACGGATTTGCGGCTGAAGGCCAACAATTGGGCGGTGAGCTCTGCCGCGCGGTGCCCGGCTTCGCGAATCTCGGCGACGGATTCGCGATGGCCGACATGGAGCGCGATGTCTGCGAGCAACAATTCCGCATAGCTGTTAATCACCGTGAGCAGATTGTTGAAATCGTGCGCGATCCCACCGGCCAACCGCCCCACGGCCTCCATTTTTTGCGACTGGCGAACTTGTTCGGCCAACTGCTTTTCTTCCGTGATATCGCGGGCAAACCCATAAATGGTATTCGTGGCCCGAACCGGGATGGCGTTCCACGAGAACCAACGATAACGACCGGATCTGGAACGATAACGATTGACGAACGTCGTTATGGGTTCGTTACGATTGAGTTGAGCCATCACGCGGTCAGTCGCTTCGTGATCGTCCGGATGGACAAAAGCGGTCCAAGATCGTTCGATCAATTCGCTGGTCAACCAACCGAGCACCTTGGTCCAGGCCGGATTCACCTGATGAATCACGCCGTCGAAGCCGACCGTGCATAACATGTCTGGCGATTGACTCCACAAACGGTCGCGCTCGGTTTCGGCCTCCTTTCGTAGCGTGATGTCCCGCATGACCGCACAGTTGTACTCGCGGCCTTCGTATTGCAGGTAATTGACGGTGATTTCCGTTTGCAGATAGCGGCCGTTTCGGGCGATCCGCTCCGATTCAAACGTGAACGATCCGCGACGTTTGACTTCTTGCCAATGTGCCGGCCAGATATCTGGTGGAAAATTGGGATCGATGTCGGGGACGGTGAGGCCGATCAACTCGTGGCGTTCGTATCCCAGCGTCCGGCATGCGGCTTCGTTGACGTAGAGGATCTCCCCTTCGGGACTGATCCAGAAGACGGCATCGACGGCGCGGTCGACGGTGAACTGCGTTAGTTGCAAGGCCCGTTCGGTTTCCTTTCGCGCGCTGATATCGAGCGAAATGCCGATCACCCCGGCAATCTGTCCGGTCTCATCCCGGTAAGGGCCTTTGGTCGCGAGAAAGGTGCGCGTGATGCCGGCCGCGGTAATGGTCTCTTCTTCCGTTTCCGTCAAGCCGGTGTCCATCGCGTGCCGATCGCGCTGCATGATATACCGTGCGCTCTCGGCATCGAAAAGATCGGTATCGTCGTGTCCCAAAACTTCGGCAACGGATTTACCGACGAAGCGTGACGCTGCGTTGTTGAAGAGCAGGTATTTTCCGTCGCGATCCTTGACGAAGACGGCCTCCGTTGTGCCGTCGGCAACGGCCTGCAACAGGTCGGCCGTTCTGCGCAGTTCGGCTTCCGCCCGCTTGCGGTCGGTAATGTCCGTGGCGATGCCACACAGAGCGTAAGGCTTTCCGTCACTGCGAAAGAGTGGAAACAGAACAGTCAGCATCTCCAAGCGACTGCCATCCGGGAGAACGAATGTTTTTTCGATCTGTTGCGGCTGCAAAGTCGTGATCGTGCGATCGTCATTCTGCTGAAACTGCGCGGCGAGTACTCCAGGAACAATGTCTTGTGCCCGGCGTCCGACCCAGTCGAGTTGAGGTATCGCCATCGATTCGGCCATGCCGCGATTGACGAAGAGATAACGGCCAGTCAAGTCCTTTAGAAATACGTGTGCCGGACAGAAGTCGAGAACGCTGCGAAAACGCTGCTCGCTGTCGCGGATGGCGGCTTCCGTCCGTTTCAATTCGTCGATATCCATGACCACAATGACGACGGTGCGCTCTCCGAGCTCGTCGTCGCGCGGTTCGTACGTCACCCGAATCCAATGCAGGTCATTCGTCGGGGACGGCAGCGGGATGGCCATCTCCACTGTCAATCGCTCGCCGGCCAGGGCGCGATCGATGCGCGGCTGAATCTGTGTCCAACCGGGAGCTAACAGATCGGGGACAAGGCGTCCTACGACCGCTTCCGAAGTGAGTCCGAACATGGCGGCGTACGCATCGTTCGCAAAGAGGTATTCGTAATGGGCATTGATGACGACCAGGCCGACGCGCGCCGATCCGGTGGCGATCCGCAGCAGACGTTCCCGATCGCGCAGCTCGCGTTCGGCGCGCTTCTGCTCGGTAATGTCGCGCGTGACCGAGGCGAAACAGAGTCCGTTTCCGGCGGCGTCCTTGATCAGGAATAACGATCGCCACGTATCGATCGCCGCGCCGGTCTGCTGATGAATCAACTGCATCTCGCCTTCCCAATACCCATTCTGATAGGTCTCCGGGTAGGCCACATTGATCGCAAATTCGCGCGAGTCCGGGTGGATGTAATCGAGCGGATTGAACCGGCAGATATCCGCATCCAGGTCGATGCCGATCATCTTTCTGGCGCCGTTGCTCATGAACGTCACGAGTCCGTCCAGTTCGGCCAACACGATGAAATCGTGGCTGTATTGTACGAGCGTCACCAGTTTCTGCTGTTCGCGCTCGGCGCGTTTGCGAGCGGTGATATCGCGGAAACTCCAGACGCGACCAACGGGTTTGCCGTCGATTCGCTGCGGATGAGAAATGCGCTCGATAATCCGGCCGTCGCAAAAGTCGAGAATGTCGAACGAGGTGGCTTCCGGCGTGCCGTAAATTTCTCCGACGCGGGTGACGAAGGATTGGGGATCCTTCAACTGATTCAGTGTTTTCTGCATCGCCTCGTTCGTGTTGAAGGCCGCGACGAGGTCTTCTTTCCGGCCCGCTTGAATGAGGTCCGACGGCATTCCCCAAGTGACGAGGAATTGCCGATTGAAATCGACAATGCGGCCTTCCAGATCGACCACCAGAATCCCGTCGGCTGTCGACTCCAACGTGGCCATGAGTCGGGAGACAGATTCTTGCAGCGCCAATTCCGCCTGTTTGCGTTCGGTAATATCGATCGCAATCCCGATCAATTTTTTTGGCGCTCCGTCCGGCAGGCGTTCGAGCGTGCCCCATTCTTCCAGCCAGCGCGTGGATCCATCCGGCCGAATCACTCGGTAGAGGTTCCGGTAGTCCGCCCCCTGCGCGAGGCATGCCGCCACTCCGGCATCGAAAGCGGCCCGGTCTTCGGTATGGACCCGCGCCCGGACATCGTGCACCGGTTCCGGCGAATCGATATTGGCGGGAAGGGCCGGTTCCGTACTAAAGTACCGCGTGACGGAATCGGTCTGTACGTTCCATACGAAAGCCACAGCGCTCGCCGCCTGAAGAGCCACCCGCAAGCGGGCTTCACTTTGGCGAAGGGCATCTTCCGAATGTTTGCGATCTGTAATGTCGGCAAACGAGCAGACCGCCCCGAAAGGGCGCGCTTCGCCCGAACGAAGCAGCGGTTCGCTGTTGATGGAGACCCATGTCAGTTTGCCCTCCGGCTGACGGACTCCCATGACGACGTTGGAACAGGGGCGACCCGTACGCAGAGTGACGATCGCGGGATGATCGTCGCCCGGAAACGGCGTACCGTTTTCACAGACGGCACGCCAATCGCGGTCGACGGATTTGCGTCCGCGGATTTGATCGCGACTCAATCCCAGCAGGCGTTCGGCGCTGGCGTTGCAGGTCAGAATCGTACCGTCTTCGGCATACAATACGACGCCTTCCGCCAAGGCGGAAATCAGGGATCGGTATTGCTCTTCACTATCACGCAGGGCCGCTTCGGCGCGCTTACGTTCGGTAATGTTCTGATCGATGCCCTCGACTCGAAGCAGCACTCCCCGAACATCGCGGGTGGCTCGACCACGGCGATGGATCCACATCGATTGGCCGTCGGGGCGAACGATTCGCACGTCGTTCGCGAATTCATCGGTCTTGCCTGAATGCAGGGCTTCCAGAGCGCTGATTGCAAGTTGGCGATCGTCCGTATGGACAAGGTTTAGGAAGGACTCATAATGCAACGGAGAGGTTTCGGGGGGCATGCCCAATAGGTCGTAGAGGGCGTCGGACCACCAGACGGCATCGGTCGCCGGTTCCCATTCCCAACTGCCGATGTGTGCGATCCGCTGTGCCTCTGCAAGTCGACTTTCACTGATGCGCAATTGAGCGTCGGCACGCTTGAGATCTTCAATGTCGGTGCACGTGGCGTACCAGCAGGAGATCGCTCCTTGCGAATCGTGGATGGGCACTTGTCGGGCAATGTGCCAGCGGTACTCTCCATCCCAGCGACGGATGCGAAAGTCGACATCGCGAGAAATCCCTGTCGACAGGATCATGCTCCACTCTGCCAGAGTCTCCTCGAGATCATCGGGATGAATGACCTGCGTCCAGTTCCATTCCAAAAGTTGATCGGTGCTGATGCGCGTGTACTCCGCCGCTTTCGCATTGAGGTGTGTGAGCCCGCCATCGGGATTGGCGACCAGTACGATTTGCGGAATCGCGTCCGCCAACGATCGAAATCGCTCTTCGCTGTTTCGTAAGGCGATGTCGGCCTGCTTGCGTTCGGTGATGTCCTGGCACGCCCCGACGATACGCACCGGCTTGTTCATCTCATCGAAGATCACCACCCATTGGCTTTCCAGTGTGCGCTCCACCCCGTCCGCACGAATGATTCGCTTTTCCTGGCGGAACGTCTCACGATCTTTGCAGGCTGTTTGGATGGAATCATGAATGCCGTCGCGGTCGTTTGGATGAATGTGCTCTAGAAATCGCTCCAGCGAGAGGCTGGTATCGCCCGGCGAATAGCCGTAGAGGCGGTACAGTTCGTCGGACCAGATCATGGTGTCGGTTTGCAAGTCCCATTCAAGCGACCCGATGTGCGCCAGGCTTTGGCTTTGTTCCAGCAGCATTCGTTCGCGGTGCAGCCGGTCTTCGGTTTGTTTGCGTTGGGTAATGTCCTGAACCGAAGAGATGGAGAACATTTCTCCGTCCTGCACGAACGGGCTGATGCGCACTTCGACCGGGAACTCATGGCCATCTTTGTGGCGGTGGATGGTTTCAAATGCACACTGCTCTCCACGCCGCAGACTCTCACCAACCTTCGCAATCAGTTCGCGATCCGCGTGAAAATTGAACATCTGAGGATACGCGCCAATCAGTTCCTCACGGATGTAACCCAGATGTTCGCAGGCTTGGGAGTTCACATCGATAATCAGGCCCTCACGGCCATGCAGGAAAAAGGCGTCCGGCGAGTTCTCCACAAACGTTCTTAGTCGTGCTTCGCTGGCGGCCAGTTTCTGCCGATGATGATCGGTTTCGATGGCGATGCAGGCCAGATGCTCGATCCGTATCAGAATGTCGTGCAACTGCTCGTTCAGGACACCTGTCTGCCGGGCGTAAACGGCAAACGTTCCCAGCACCGTTTTTCCATCTCCCTTTCTCGACAGGATCGGCATCGACCAGCAGGCGCGCAGATCAAACTTCGCCGCCAATGCACGATAATCATCCCATAAGGGGTCGGTCTGAATGTCGTCCACGTAGACCGATTCGCCGCGAAAGGCGGCCGTGCCACACGAACCCACCTGTGGACCAATCGAGATGCCTTCAATGGCGGCGTTGTAGGCCTCGGGCAAGCTGTTGCCACTGGCGATGTGCAGCCGCCGGTGAACTCGATCCAGAAGTAGGAACGAACCCAGGACGCCCGGAATCGAGGCTTCAATTATGGCAATGAGCTCGCGGAGAACTTCGCGAAGCGGCGCTCCTGCTGCAATCTGTTCGAGCACCTGTTGCTGACGCCGCGACATCATTTCCGCCGCGCGCCGCGATGTGATATCGCGCGCGATGCCGACCACCCCACAAACGGATTGGTCGATTCCTCGATAGACCGATTTGGTGGTCTCGAAGATATGGGCCCGTTCGCCGATCGGAATGGTCTGTTCTTCGACTTCGGACACCCCGGTGGCCATGACCCGCCGATCCTGGGTCTGCACGCTGTGAGCACCCTCGGCACCGAGCAACTCGACATCGTCACGGCCGAGGATTTGTTCAACCGACCGCCCGAGCATGCGCGCGCCGACGGAATTACAGAAGAGATAGTGTCCGGAAAGGGATTTCACGAACAACGCGTCCGAAGCGGCATCCGCTGCGGCACGCAAGAGATGGATTGTGTTTCGCAGGTCGTCCGAACTGCCGGATGATGCTGGACTTTCGGAGACCATGGCGACAGCCCTATCGCGATGAAAAGGAAGATGTGCAGCTCGGGCGATCGTCGGTCCGTCGACGGGGAAGATGAAAGAATGACCGAAACGGCCGGAGCGAAACGGGGAGTATAACGCTTTCATGCGCTGACGAAGAGCGCCCGGAGGGGGCTTTCACCAAGCGAGATTCCCCTGAGATCCCGCGCCGAAAGCTGGGCTTAGAATGAGTCCGTCAATGCCGCATGCACCGCGGCAAGGAGTTCGGCGGGCAGGCACGGCTTTTGCAGTAAGCGGCAAGCCGAAAGGGATCGCGCTTCCTGCTCGACGGATTCCGTCGCATAGCCCGACAGCAATAACACGGGCAACCGAGAGCGCCGCTGTCGGATTTGCGCAACGAGATCTAACCCGTTCATCTCGGGCATCCGCAGATCGGTGACCAGGAGGTGGATGTCGGCCTGATGCGACTCAAAGCAGGCCAGGGCTTCGACACCGTTCCGCGCTTCAATGACGCGGTATCCAGAATCGGTCAGGAGACGGACCGACAGATTGCGGAGCTGGTCAAAATCCTCGACCAGCAAAATCGTGGGAACAGCGATCGGTTCGCATGCGGAATTCGCGTCGGCATTGCAGACCATGATCACGTTCCGTCCCTGAACATCGGTAGCGATTTTCGCGTCCGCGGATCACGCGACGGCGGGAGTGGGTTCCTGGGGAATCAGCCCCTGTTCGATCGCAAACCGCGCCAGGAGCACCCGGTCGTGGATGTCGAGACGCTGCATTATTCGGTTTTTGTGATTGTCGATGGCTTTGGTGGTCACATGCATCAGTTTGGCGACTTGCTTGACACTCAACCCCAAAGCCAGTTGCCGCAGGATTTCGAGTTGCAACGGCGTCAGGTCCGCAACGCCGGTGGCACCTTTGACACAGAGTTTGCCGGAAGCATCCGTGGTCAAAGACTCGCGAACCGAAGCCGAGAAATGCAGATGACCTTGGGCGATGTTGTCAATGGCGCCGACCAGATCGTCAATCGCATCGGTCTTGAGCAGATAGCCGTGGACATGGACCTTGAGTGCCGATTCCAGTCGCGCCGGGGAGAAGAAACCCGTTAGAAAGGCAATGCGGCACTTTGGCAGGCGGCGATAGAGTTCCGCCGCAAGCACAATCCCGCTGGAGCCAGGCAATTCCATGTCACAGACGACGACATCGGGGATGAAATCGCGCGCCAGAAGCAGGGCTTGCTCGACATTTGTTGCCGCGCCCACAATTTCAAACCGCGAAATCGAGTTCAATGCCGATCGCAACGCATCGAGGAACATGCAGTGATCGTCGACGAGCAAAACCCGAATCCGTTGGTCATTCATGCTCACCAAGTCCTTCGTCATCGCGGGAAGCCCGCGCGGGGGTACCGCTGTCATGAAGTGCTGGTTTCATCAGGTCCGATAATCGGTGATACGCTTCTCGCATCTGGTTCAGCGTCTCGTCCATTGCCGCAGTTTCGGTTGCCATAACATCTTGGATGGAAAGCGATTGGCGAATCACAAACCACCGTAATCCGAGAACCCCTAATAGCGAGGCTAGTTCATGAACCTCGCTGGCAATTTTGGGAATGTTGGGATGGTTGCGTATTTCGGGCATGGTGCGGAGATCCCGACATGCGGTCCGAATCGACGTTGGAGAATCGACACCGATGGAATGATGTCAATACCCTTTCTTACCTCACCCTCTGCGAAAATCTTCTGCGCGAAATTTGCAATGATTGAACTTATTGTCCGGTTTGGGGTTAAGCGGTAAACAGGAGAAAACCTCGATGCCCCATCGACGATTGCTGATCTGTGTTGCCGATTCGAATCCAGATGCGTTGAATGTACTCAATTTCGTTGGTAAATGCACGGTTCTCTCCATCCGTGGTGAGATAACGGCTACGAGCGAACCGCAGCGCCGCCAGTTTAATTGTTGCGGGATCGGCCGGAGTCACCCGCGAAACGAAGCACCAGATAAACCAGCGTCAGGATTGTTTGCAGAGTCGCGGCGACATAGGTCCAAGCCGCTGCAGACAGAACATTCCGCACGACGACCACCCCGTCGTCATCGACCACGTTCAACTCTGCCAATAACCGCTTTGCGCGGGCGCTGGCGTCGAACTCGACCGGCAGGTTGATCAACTGAAAGGCCACCACGCCGGAAAAGACGACCAGTCCAATGGAGACCATCGGCGGAAAACGCAGCATTGCGCCGACGATGATCAGGATCATGGCCAGATTCGGTCCCACGGCGGCCGCGGGAACGGCAAAATTTCGGATCACCAGCGGGGCGTAGTGCTGGGCGTGTTGCAGCGCATGGCCGACTTCGTGAGCCGCGATTCCCACCGCGGAGAGCGACCGCGTGTGATAGACCGCGGAACTGAGCCGTACGGTGTTCGTGGTGGGATCGAAGTGATCCGACAATTCTCCCGGCGTTTCTTCGATGGGGACATCGTACAAGCCGCCCTGGTCGAGAATGAGGCGTGCCGCGGCGGCCCCGGACAAGCGGGCAGGACGATTCATACCGTCTTGAAAAGACGAGCGTACCCGCCACTGGGCCCACATGCCGAGCAGCAATGCCGGGGCGAGAATGATGTAGTACCGCGGATCGATGTAGCTAAACATGGCGTTGAATCCTCAACGTTCAGAACGCTCGATTCCCCTGTCGAGTTTGGGAATGAGGTGGATTTCCAATTCGTAGTTATGAAGCATCAGCGACAGATGGAGTTCCCGGCGTTATCCCAGGGAGCTGCCGAGTTCGCGTTTCATGGCCTCTAGTTCGGCGTCGATTTGTGAATGGCGATCGAATCCCAGTGGGCTGACATCGGCGACGGCGGCGGGGCGGGCATCAATTCCCACATCTTCGCCCCGGAGCATCGCTTGTTTCCGCAGGGCTTCCGCCAGTCGGGCCTCCAGTGCCCGCTGCATGGTCGACAAATGTTCGCGGGTGGCCACCGCGGAGTGATGTTGCTGCTGCAAGCCAGCCACCAGGTCTTCCACCTCTCGCTTTCGCAGCAGGCACTGCCGGGCTTCTGTCTCGCACTGACCCAGCAGATGCGTTTTCGCCTTACCTGCCCAATCCGTCGCCTGATGGCGATGTTCCTGAATCTCGGCGTACAGGCGTTCTTCATTCCCGGTGGCGGTCGCGACACTCCGCCGGGCTCCTGCCAGCCCTTCTTCCATTTCGCGTAAAATGGCCTCGATAGCGGCCAGCGGGTCTTTCGATTCGGCGAGCAACTGGCTCAGATTGCACGTCACAATGTCGGTCAGGCGACTGAAGTAACTCATGGGAGGTTCCATCCTGACGGTAAGCGTACGGAAAGCGACTTTCTCTCCGCGGCACGCGCGCCCTGAAAAGGGCCAACGAAATGGCGGCGGGGATGGATCATCGCGAACACAGTTTTCTCGCTCTTTGGAATCATGTCGGTTGCATGACGGCATCAATCAGTCTTCTTCCGGCAATCCCGGATCGGTCACACCCCGATCGAGGAGTTTTTCCCGCAGTTTTTCGCGGGCCAAACGCAATCGGCTCTTACATGTCGGAAGATTGCATTCGGTGGCATCTGCAATCTCCGGCAAGCTGAGTGCCATGTAGTGGTACAGAATGAAGGTGCTCCGCTGATCATCCGGCAATTCCGGCAAAACTGCGTCCACCAGGCGGACAATTTCCTGCTGATCGGCCCGGTCCAGCGGGGCGGTTTCCTCGCCCATGATCCGCGCGAGACCATCATCATCTTCCGTCGCCCCGGAGCATTTGATCGCTCGGACCAGCGCGTCGTGCGACCGTCGACGCGTGCTGTCGATGAGCAAATTCCGTGCAATCCGGAACATCCACCCCCGAAAACTTCCGCGGGGAAGGTAGTCCCACGACTGGTTGAAGACCCGCAGGAGCGTTTCCTGCGTGAGATCTTCCGCGAGTTGGGCGTCCCGTAAATGCCGAATAAAGAAACCAATCAGTGCCGACTGATGCCGCGCCACGATTTCATCGAAGGCGTGCCGGTCGCCCCCCTGCATGCGGAGCATACAGGCATCGTCATCGTCATGATTCAACGAAACCGACATGCGGCTGGGGATCGTTACATCGCGGAAGAAAAACGCTCGGTATTTGGTCCAGTGTGGCTAACAACCCCGAGGATGGCAATCATCCGGTTTGGCCTCACCGTTCCGGTACGGTATCGTAGCAGGTTCCGGAAGCACGCGATCTCCGCGGCAAGGCTTTCTGTTTGGCAGGATTGATGTTGATCGTGAAGACGTGGTCGTTTGAGTTTGGAAGCAGTGGAACCTGGAATTGGACGCCGCGGGCCGATCAGGTGGTGTTGTCGCATACGGGACCGGGTGAGGCCGTCGATGCGTCTGCAGCCGTGCGCGCCGGGCTGACGCAACCACTCGATTTCCCGCCGTTGAGCACGGCGCTGGTGGATGGTGACCGCGTGGTGTTGGCCATCGATCGCGGGTTGCCTCAGGCCGCGGAGATCGTCGCGGGAATCTGGCCGGTGCTCAATGAATGTGGCATCCGTCCGCAAGATGTCCTCATTCTGCAACCCGGCGGATGGACAGTGTCGGAACAGCGTCTCGATCCGCGTGAAAAACTTCCCGACGCCGTCCGCAAAGAAGTCCGCTGGGAAACGCATGATCCGACCGTTGAAGGTGCCTGCGGATACCTGGCGACGAGTGCGGCCGGCGAGCGAATTTACCTGTCGCACAAGATTCTCGAAGCCGACTTCGTCCTGCCCGTTACACTCGGAGGATTTGATTCCCTTCAGGGAACGCGATCGCCGATGTCGGTCTTGTATCCCGGTCTGTCGACACCCGAAGCCTTTGCCAAGACACATGGTCAAGGTCACCGCGAACTCCGGCCGGAAGATGACCGTCCCCTGAAGCAGTTGATCGATGAAATCGGCTGGTTGCTGGGTGTGCAATTCGCCGTGCAACTCATTCCCGGCGGCCGGCGCGGTACCACGGCGGACATCCTGGCCGGTGGCGTCGAATCGGTCCAGCGGCAGGCGTTACAGCGGCTCAACGAATACTGGCGTGTGCAATGGCCGGCTCGCGCTGAAACCGTCGTGGTCACCGTCCCCACCGTGGGAGAAGCGGCTTCATGGAATGATGTCGGCATGGCAGTCGATGTCGCCCGCAGCGTGGTGGAGCACGGCGGCAAGATCATCGTCCTTTCCGATCTGCAATCGCCGCCGGGGGCGGGGATCGAGCAACTCCGCGGACAACCATCACCCCGGGCTGCCTTGCAACCGCTGCGTGAACAAGCCCCGCCCGATCTGCAGGCGGCATCGCAATGGGCCGCCGCCGCGGATTGGGCTCGCATCTATTTGCTCAGCAAGCTGGATGCGGACCTTGTGGAAGAACTGTTTGCGGTTCCATTGCGCGACGTAGTGGAAGTGGAGCGGTTGCTGGCCACGATTGAAGAATGTGCCGTGATCACGTCAGCGCAATCGACGTTTGCGGAAATCGTAGAATCGTCATTCAGTGACCAATAACTCTCCTGTGTGCCACTGGCTCTGCCAGTGTCTTCCCTATAAAACGCGGCAGTGATTAAAAGAAGAAAACACTGGCAGAGCCAGTGGCACACTGTCGTTTAGCAGCATGGTTTAACCGGGAAACATGCCGATGTTGCCGCCGTACAAATCGGTGTTTCAGCCGTTTCCGCTGCTGGTGCTGGGCTTGGGCATCAGCCTGTTCTGGTACTGGCGACGGCATCCCGAGCAGCGGCGAGCATTGCGGTTTCCGTGCCTGATTTACATCGCGCTGCTGCTGGATTGTCTGCCAGTGACGGCGTGGCTGGCCGCGGGGACGCTCGAACGCTGGTTTCCGCGTGTGCTGCACCGGCCGGAAAATGTCGCGGCGATCGTGGTCCTCGGCGGCGGCATCATCCCGCCGGTTACTCCCAATGAGCCCACACGCCCGCACATTCATTCCACACAGCGGGCGCTGCACGCCGCCGAGTTGTATCACGAAGGCTTGCCCATTCCGTTGATTGTGAGTGGTGGCAAGCCGCATGCCTCCGAGCCGGGGGAATGTGTCGCCGTGGCGATGGCACATGTACTGCGTCAGGCCGGTGTGCGCGAGGACGACCTCGTTGTCGAAACGGTCTCGCGGAACACCGCCGAGAACGCGATCGAATCTGCTCGCTGGCTGAAAGAACGCGGCATCGACAAAAACGTGCTGCTCGTCACCACGGCGACCCATCTGCCCCGCTCGGAAATGATGTTTCGCGCACAGGGCATCGCGGTGATCCCGGCCGGTTGCGAGTACCACATCGACGAGATGCAGCCAACGCTGGAGATGCTGTTGCCCAAGACATCCGCGGTCGTTGCCAATCATCAGGCCTGGTATGAATTCTGGGGCATGCTGCGGTTGCAACTGCTGGGGCGTTGACCGCCTCATTTCGGCCGTCGCAACTCTATTTTTCGTCGTCTTTCCCAGACGATTGCGGAGTGGAGAGCGCTTTCACAGCGGGTTCGTCCAGCCGTTGCTCATCGGATGGAAGCGAAGCATACAGCTTGGCGAACGCTTCGGCATGGGCCGGGCTGACGGAGACGTACGTTCGTAATCCACGGAGGACATCCTGCTGCTCGTTCTCGGGCAGATCGAGATGTTTCAACCGCGATGGTAACCATTCCATCCCCGCATAGCGCGCCATCAGGCGGCGCAGTTTCGGCAGCGTCAGTTGGTCGACATCCAGCGTCCTGGTACTAACGTGGTCGAGGAACGCATTCCGTGTCGTCAACAATGCGTACTTGCGGTGATCGATGTCCGGCGTGGGCGGTCCTTCGTCCACAATGGTGATCGACCATCGCTTATCTTTGCTGACGGCGAGGTCGCGAATTTCCATCTTGCCGGTCCCCTCCGCTCCATGCTGCCGCCGGGTTCCCTTCGGTACCTCGATGGAGAAGAGTTCGTAATCGTCTTTGGAGAGCGCTTCGATCAGGGTGAGGCATCCCTCGCGGCTGGTCAACAACTTCGTCGGGTTCATTGTGAAGCCTTCGGGGAAGGTGTTGGGCGCGAACTCCTGCACCCATTGTGAACCGACTTGGTCAATTGGCACGAGGACATCGGCCGTCGACCAGCAGACGGACACCGGACAGGTGATTGTTGACACGTGGGCGACGGGCGAACTCGCCAACCACGTTTCGTCGTTGAAATCGCCCCCGTGGACTTTCACGCTGGGGACGAGGGCCGTTCCCACACCGAAGAGGGCGGGAATGCGTGCCGCCGTTTTTCCGGCAGCAGGGCCGGCTTTGTCCAACTGCTTGAAGAAGTATGCCGCGTTGTAACCCCAGTTAACGGGTGGGACATCAGGGGCGGCACCGGACAGCGGAAATGTTTCGGCGCTGAGCAATAGCGTCATCCAGCCGCCCGCGCTGCCACCACTGACGATCACTTTCGTGTCGTCGATCCACGGAAGTCGCCGTGACAGATGGAGCAACGTGACATCTGGATTCATCAAACGAATGAGCGGATTGGTCGGCAGCGCGCTCGGCGTGACCACAATCCATTGTCGATTGAGAAACGGAATCACTCCCGCTTCGGGGGCCTCGTAGCCCGCCGCGAAGAACAGGGGGAACGCCGATCTCTTATCGGGCGAGAACGTCGACGGCAGATAGATTTTCGCCTGGGCTTCGGTGGGTTTTCCCACAGCATCGACGTAAGAGAACGTCATCCCCACAACGGCCGCACCTGAGGCTGTCCCGGTGAGAGGAGCCTGGCTGGTGACACGCAGTCGTGATGGGCTCAATTCATTCAAGGCCCGTTTGACATCGTCGACCCACACGGGACCGCGGAAAGCGACGCCGCCATCGTCTTTGACACTCTTCGCTAACCGCAGCGTGCCCCATTCTGTCGCCCTGTCGACCACCGGGCCGTAAAGTCCGCCCATGATGGTTTTAGTAAACGGCAACTGGAGCGCATCGAAGTAAGCGATGTTGAAGCGGATCGATTCCCCAGCGTTGATCTGGCAATCGTGCTTGTCCCCCGAATTCAACGGCACCGCCCATTCAAAAGTGGCCACGCCCGCTTCGCGTTTCATGGCTCCAAGGCCGTCTTGTTTGGCATCCTCAGCATCGCCCTTGCCACCGGCAAGAACGTGCTTGTCTCGATACAGGCCCGGGGCGATGACTTTTCGATCGCTGAGGGGGGCCAGTTCCGCTCCGGCATTGAACGCCAGCATCGCGGCATCGAGTTGCAGCGGCGTGATGCTTTCGTCGGCAGTGGCATCCGGAACCTGCAATACCACATAGAGCGCGTTTGCGGAATTCATCACGCGCAGTGTGCAGGCCCGTGTTTCGGTTAACGCCGGATCGATCCGGACAAAGGAGACGCTGGTGGAATGGAGCGGAGCCTCGTTCCATTCGTCCTTTCCGATGACGCCATCGATTTGGGGCGGTTTGGCACAAGGAGCCGCGTCAATATTCTTGGGTAGTAGTGGCGGCTCGGCGGCAAAGCACGACGCAAAACAAATCCCGCTTGCCAGGAAGATGGACTGGACGGAAAGATTCACGGGAGGATCCTCAGGCGCAGGAAACGGTTTCGTCCAGTTTACCTCGCCAACAGGAACTCGGTTTCAATCGGTGCTCACGGTAGCGACTTGCGCCATTCGAGCGCCATCGCGGATAATCTTTGCACAACTTCGGGTTGCTGTTGGGCCAGGTTATGCTCTTCATTGCGGTCTCGAATCACATCGTACAGTTCAGTGCCGGTCCCATCGGCATTAATCAAGAGCTTCCATTGGCCCTCGCGGACGGCAACGTTCGGACTGCGATGGTGGGCGTCCTTGGGATAGGCAAACGATTTGTCGTTACGACCATATTCCCAGAAGAGCGGGCGTTTGCGGACGGGCGATTGCCCTTTCCATGCTGCCGTCATGTCTTCGCCATCGGGAACAGACTCCGCAGGCAATTTCGCTCCGCAGAGGGACGCCAGCGTGGGCAGAATATCGACGGAAGCAACGACCGTGGTTTCATTGACCACACCCGAGGGGGCCGTACCCGGCCACCAGACCATGAACGGCACGCGCGTGCCTCCTTCGTAGAGGCTGAGCTTCTGGCCGCGGAGACCGCCGACGCGCCGCCGTTCCAAAGGCGGCGACGCGCCGTTATCGCCCAGAAACAGCACCAGTGTGTTCGTGTCTTTTAACCCGTCGAGTAAACGGCCAATTTGTCGGTCCGTTTCGAACAGCACGGCGAGATAGCGTTGATTCAGCTCGCCATCTGCTAATTTCTTGACCGCTTCGAGCTGTTCGGGTGACGGCGCGAATGGTGTGTGAGTATCGTCCAGCCAGAGATTCACGAAGCAGGGTTGATCTCGGTGCTGTTGCAGAAATGTGAGAGTTTGGTCGACCATCCATTTCGTCCGGTTGTGTCGGGCAACCTGCTGTGGTTCAAGTTGATCCTGTGGCCCCCACGGAACGGTCTTCAGCCCGAGTGCCGCGGCCGGTTCCGGACTCTCGTAGGTTCCCAGTCCCACGTTGTAGCCGTACTCCGTGAATCTCGGTGCATTGACCACATCGCGCCCGCCGCCGAGATGCCATTTGCCGATATGCGCGGTCGCGTAACCGGCCTCCTTCAACATGCGCGGCAGCGATGGTGCCTTGGGATTGAGGAAATCATGCATCTCACACGCTTGATTTCCGGCCTTGGTCTGCAGGTAACTGGTGATGTGCCAGCGCGCCGGAAACTGGCCGGTGATGATACCGCAGCGCGACGGAGAGCAGATGGGGGCCGCCACGTAACCCTGTGTAAAGCGGATCCCTTCGCGTGCCAACCGATCCATTTGCGGCGTTTCAATCATCGTGTTGCCGTAGCACGACGGATCGCCCCAGCCGAAATCGTCGACCAGCACAATCACAACATTGGGCGGTTTAGCCGACTCGGCGGCACTGACTGCGCTGCCAGTTAATACCAACAGCCAGAGCAGAAATTCGTAGCGCACGATGTGACTCCTGAATGACCTTGCCGCTCGCCCTCATGCATGGACTCTTTGTCGCGGCATCTTAGCCCGGCCATCACAGCGATGCGACTCCGTCCGCGCGCATTAACCGGCGACGAGCTCAGCAGTGGTCGTGACCGTATTCAGCCTCGCATTCAGGTGCGCCGCGATCAACTGAATCAGCCGATTGTGATTAATCGGCTTGGTCTCAAAATCGTCGCAGCCTGCGGCAAGACACTTCTCTCGATCACCGTTCATCGAATGCGCGGTCAGCGCGATAATCGGATGTGGATAGTTGTTGGCACGCAGCTCTACCACGGCCCCGTATCCATCCATGACGGGCATCTGCATATCCATCAGAATCATTTGGAACGGTCGCTGGATCTGATCCGCCTCCAACGCCGCCATGACGGCCTGTCGACCATTCTCGACAATTGTTACGTCGGCGCCGGCTTTCTTCAGAACAAAAGAGATGAGCCGCTGATTATCGGGACCATCCTCGGCCAGCAGGATACGGCACTGATCCAATGCCCGTGGATTGCATTGCGCCAGAGGTGCAGACCCTTCTTCGTTATCGGAATGACTTTGGGGTGCGGTATCGAACAACTCCACGCCCTTTAAACAGCCGGTGGCAATGGTGGCACGAACGCGCGAGCCCGCTCCCGAAGTCGAATCGATGATCTGCACATCGCCTCCCAGCATTTCTGCCAGGCGACGACTGATCATCAATCCCAGACCTGATCCTCCGAAATGACGCGTGGTCGTCGTATCTCCTTGCATAAACGGTTGGAACAAGCGATCTTGCTGATCGTCCGTCATGCCGATGCCGGTGTCGACCACATCGAATTCGAGTTTCGGCGTACTGCTGTTCACCAGTCGGACCCGCAATTGGACGCCACCCACTTCCGTAAATTTGATGGCGTTCGCTGTCAGGTTCATCAGCACTTGTCGCAATCGCGTTGGATCGGATTGAATCACCGTCGGCACCGGTGTTTCGTAGACCACCTCCAAGGCAATCGCCTTTGCCCGCGAGCGGACGCGCATCAGTGACAAAACATCGTCGACAATCATCAGCGGCGAGCATGCCTGTGATTCGATGGTAAATTTGCCGGCTTCGATGCGGGAGAGATCCAGAATGTCGTTGATGATGCGTAATAAATGTTCGCCGTTCCGCTGGATGGTCTGTACCGCGTCAATGCGACATGGCGTTTCCCAACCGTCGCTGGTTTCGTCCAGCAGTAAATCTGCGAAACCGAGTATTGCGGTCATCGGAGTGCGAATTTCGTGACTCATGTTCGCGAGGAATTCGCTTTTGGATTGATTCGCCGCTTCCGCCGATTCTCGCGCCGTCTGCAGTTCCACTTCCGTCGCTTTCCGGTTCGAAATGTCGCAGATGAAGGCCGTAAACAGCAAGGGCTTGCCTGGCAGGCAAATCGGGGCGAGTGACACTTCGGCAGGGAACTCCGTGCCGTCGATGCGGAAGGCCTTGGCTTCCAGTCGTTCTCCCAGGGAGCGGGATTGGTCGGAGGCAAGATAATCGGCAAGGGGTTCCGCTGTTCGTCCATCGTTGTTCGAGTGGACAATCATGATGTCCAAAGACTGTCCGAGCATGACTTCGCGACGGCACCCAAAGATCCGTTCCGCGGAAGGGTTGAATTCGACGATGCAACCGGCGGCATCGAGCGTAACCACGCCATCGAGTGCTGTTTGAATGACGGCCTCTTTTCGTAGTTCTCCTTCGCGTATAATTTCCGCGGCGCGGCGGTCGTGCAAAATCTGAGAACGATAGAGATGCGCCCAGAACCCGCAGATGCCAACGTGGATGCAGGCAATTCCGAAATGAAAGCCGAGTTTGGTGACAGTGACGAAAGTCTCGGGGAAAAAGAGCATATTCACGCCGGAGTTTGTCAGCAGGGCGAAGACGATATGCTGGCCGATGATCAGCAACGTCCCCGGCCACATCGCCTTCCAGTCGCAGCAGGCGATCATGACGGCAAAGGCCGTGAAGAAGAAAAAATGCATTTCGGGCAGGCCGTGCATCTGGTAAATGTGCAGCGCCACGAAGATCTGCAGGCAAACGCCGATCATGCACCGCGTAAAGAATGTCCGCGGGAATTGCCACGAGCTCAGAAAGAACATGGCGACCGCGGACGCTCCCACAACCACGGCCATCAGCCAAGTGCCGTAGAACGGAGCTAATCCCAAGCCGACCAGGAAATGCAGCAACAACGCTACGCGAACCAGATGTTCCCCGCGCGCATACTGGTCGCTCAGGATCGAGGCGACTTCTGCAGGCGAAAAGCCATAATCGATATCGGTCCGTTCCGTATCTGTTGATGGGACGGAGGGCGGCAATATCACAACGGCCCCTCAATCTGGGGACACGTCGGCAGCGGACATCCATACGCGGTTGTGGCGGCCACAGGCGGGACGAACTTTGGAGAGGTATTGCTCAGGAGCTTTTCAAGGGCAATTCGCACGAATTCGGTCTGTCGAGATGTGCAGTAACGGCTGATGTTATAGTTACCTCGATAGATCAAGTGTAGGTCTTGATCGAGAATGACCGCTTGTGGCGTTGCATAAATCCCCGCCAGATGAGCGATTGCCCGATCGGCATCGATTACCGCATTCGCCGGCAAATGGAGGTCCCCGAGTTGTTGCTGGAGTCCGCCAGCATCCGTACCTTCGAGAACGACGACGAAGTTCACCTGGCCGGAGAATTGTTGGTGTAACGCGCGGATATGATCCAGACTAAACCGCGAACAGGGACAATCGGGGTTCACGAAGTGGAGCAGGGCAGGCCGGTTTTTATCGACGAGAGCCGCCTCAATGGTCGCGGGCATCGCCAATCGCGTTCCCAGCGAGGGTTGATATAAGTCGACTGGCTGTGGTGTGGGCAATGAGTATTGCCAATCCTGGTACCAGAACATTCCGACGATGAATGCCACCAGACCGAGTTGTGCGATGCCGAATCCTAGTAGCCGTCGCACGGCCGACATTGAGGATGACGCCCTGTTCGACGGACGAAGACCGTCCTCTGCGCACGTCGCTGCTCTTCCGTCTGTGCGGACAGTTCCAGGCGACAGTGGTGAGGAGTTTGGCATGTTGATTTGTTTCCTATCCAATAATTAGCATGTGTGTGATGTGTGGCCAAAAAGGAACATACTTTCACAAGTAGTTCACCATCAGAACTGCTGACGATTCGGGTCATAACGACTATGCCGTCCGCGACTGCATCCATGTCAGCACGGATTTCCATTGCAGCTTGTGTCGGACCTCCATTCCGGCCCGCCTTCGCCTGGACTGGTGGGGCTGTCGACGGGGGGGTAACCTTCAAAGGTGTTGCTTCGCAGATTCCGGTACGACAGATTGCCGAAAAGAGTTTCTGAGATGACTTTGTGCAAATCACTCCCCCTTGTGCTTGGTTATTGTATTGTGGCCAGTGGTGCGGCAGACGGTGTGGAAGTCGCTCCGAAAGCCGAGCCGCAGACTGTGGCCACGTTCCAACTGCGGGATGCCGCCGGAAACGTTCTTGAAATCGCGGTCCGTCCCGAAAAGCAGCTCACGGTAGTCTGCTTTCTCGGCACGGAATGTCCCCTCGCCCGGCAGTATGGACCACGGTTGAACACGCTGGCGAAATCGTTTTCAGCGCAGCCGGTCCGCTTCCTCGGTGTGAACAGCAATTCACAGGACACGCAAAAAGAAGTGGACCAGTTCTGCAAGGACTATCAAATCGAGTTTCCGATTCTGAAAGATCCTGGCAACCAGATTGCGGACCTGTTCGGTGCCCGGCACATGGCGGAAGTCTTCGTACTGGATCAATCGCTAACCATCCGTTATCGCGGCCGCGTCGACGATCAATACCAGCCGGGGGTAACGCGCGGGCAACCGACCCGCAACGATCTCCGCATCGCGCTCGAGGAACTTCTCGCAGGGAAGCCGGTCAGTGTCGCCCGGACGGAAACGACCGGTTGTGTAATCGGGCGCGTGAAGATACCGCAAACAGCGTCGGATATTACGTTCTGCAGGCAAGTCGCGCGGATTCTGAATCAGCACTGCGTGGAATGCCATCGGCCCGGCGAGATCGGGCCGTTCTCGCTAACGGATTACAACGAAGTCATCGGCTGGGGCGACACGATTCTCGAAACGGTCGACGCCGGTCGGATGCCCCCGTGGAATGCCGACCCGCAGCATGGTCACTTCCGCAATTCCCGGTTGATGCCCGAAGCCGACAAGCAAACCTTGCGGGACTGGATCAAGGCCGGTATGCCCTATGGTGACAAGGCCGATTTACCCGCACCGGTGGAATACGCTTCGGGTTGGCAGTTGCCGCGGTCTCCGGATTTGATTCTGAAGATGCGCGAGCGACCGTTTCATGTTCCCGCGGCCGGCACCGTCGAGTATCAATACTTCGTGGTCGATCCCCATCTGACCGAAGACAGTTGGGTCTCGGCGGCGCAGGTGATCCCGGGGAATCGGCCGACGGTTCATCATTGCATCGTCTTCGTGCGTCCGCCGGATGGAGCCGATGTCCGTGGCGTGGGTTATCTGACGGGCTATGTTCCCGGCCAGCGCAGTTTCAGTCTGCCGCCCGGTCATGCCCGCCGCGTTCCTGCCGGTTCAAAACTCGTCTTTCAGATGCACTACACGCCGAATGGCATGGAACAGGATGACCTGACGCAGATCGGGGTGAACTTCATTCCCGAGTCCGAAGTGACACACGAAGTCTTTACGTTGCTGGGCATCGATCAGGAATTCGAGATCCCGCCTAATAATCCCGACGTCCCCGTTCATGGCCACGTCGGCTGGTTCCCCAAGCGAGGCGAATTGCTGGCGATCGTGCCACACATGCATGTTCGTGGAAAGGCCTTTCAGGCCACTAGCCGTCAGGGAAGTGAAGCGGAAATTCTGTTGGAAGTACCGCGGTACGACTTCAACTGGCAGCATGTGTATGAGTTTTCGCAGCCCTTGAAACTGGATCGCATCGACAAGTTGGAGTTCACGGCACGGTACGATAATTCCAAGCAGAATCCCGCGAATCCGGATCCCTCGCAAACTGTCACATGGGGCGATCAGACTTGGGAAGAAATGGCGGTCGCGTTCTTCGAGATCGCTGTACCACGGAATGTGGCTGAGGAAGCTGAGCCGCAACGCAACAAGCAGAAGTTGATCGTGCATTCCGGGGCCGAAGACCGCGAACGGGAATCAGCCGACAAGTTCGTCAAGGACTTTTTCGAGAGGTTCGATCAAAACAAAGACGGCACGGTCGAGCCGCATGAAACGCCGCTCGGTTTCCGCAGGTATGGCTTCCATCAATATGACGGAAACCGTGATGCGAAGCTGACCCGTGATGAGATTCAGACCGCGGCTCAACGTCCGCGACGGAAGCGGTAACTGTCCCATCGATCGCAGAACGAACGACGATACGTCTTAAACCATCAGGCGAGCGAGGGGCCCGTTGTCGATTTCCCGTAACTTTGGTCGCTGCACAGCCTGGATTGTCGATCGCCCCATTTGGGCTTATCTGTTCCTGTGCCTGATGAGCTTGATCGCGACCATCGGGTATGTGGCGCCGGAGCGTGTCCGCGAACTCTTTCTGCCGCCGCCGGTTCACGCCGCCGAGGCGTCGGCCGCGCCGGCTGCTCCGAGTCCGGCACCAGCGAAAAAACCACGGCCCGATGTCGAAGCGTTGGAACTCACTCGTTCCGATGCCATTCTCGTCATCGAATCGGACGACATCTTCACACCGTCCGGTGCGCAAGCGCTGCGGCACATGATCGATACATTGGAAGCGCTGCCATACGTCCGCAGTGTGTTGTGGATGGATCGCGTCCCCGTCCTCAATATTTTCGGTCTGCGCGAGCCACTCTTTCCGAAATCACAAGCTTCCCCCGCACGATTCGCTGCGGCGCGGGAACACGCTCTGCGTCATCCCCTAGTGAAGGGGCAACTCCTGTCACCGGACGGCCGAACGCTGATTGTTCTGGTCAACTTTGACTGGCTCTACATCACTAGCGATGACGACTGCAGCACCAATCTGCGAAAAGCGGCGCAGGCGGCGTTAGCCGAATATTCTGACGTGAAATTTACCGTCGGGGTGACCGGGCAGATTCCGATCCGGCTGACGATGATGCAGACGCACGAACGGAACAACATCAAGTTTCGCGTCATCGGTTACAGCGTCGTGCTCATCATGGCAGCGATCCTGTTCCGCGGCGTGGTGTCCGTGGTGGTTGTCTCACTGGGACCGGCGCTCGGAATCTTCTGGACTTTGGGCTTTTTGAACTTCTTCCATTTGCAGGACAACCCGTTCAACGATGTCGTTCTTCCCGTAATGTTGAGCCTCGTGGGTTTGGCCGACGGTGTCCATATGATGGTGCAGATCCGGCGGTTTCATGCGTCGGGAATGAGCGAGCGCGATTCCGCCCGCGCGGGGTTGGAAGAAGTCGGCCTGGCATGCTTTCTCACGGCGATCACCACCAGTATCGGTTTCTGGTCGCTCTCGTTGGCGCAGCATGAAATCGTCCGTGAGTTCGGCTGGAGTTGTGTGCTCGGCGTCGTGCTCACGGTGATTGCGATTCTCATGGTCATCCCGTTGGCTCACTTTTCATCGCCGGCGCGGTTCTTGCGGCGAGTGTTCAGTCGCAAGATTCTGGGCGTGCGGTTGGAACCCATCGAACAGCAGGAAGGCTTTGTTGAACGCCATCTCCATCGGGTGACGTTCTTCGTTGATCTCATCCTGCGGCATCCGAAACCCGTCGCATGGACTGGAATCGCCGTCACTCTGGTGTGTGCCGCCATTGCCGCACAACTGCGACCGGACGAACGCCGTTCGAGTTTTCTGCCGGAGAGTGCGGAGGCGACGAAGGCCCTGCATCAAATGGACCGGGCCTTGGGCGGGCTCGAGTTCTCAGAAGTTCAAATTCGCTGGTCGGCTCAGGTACCCTCGGACTCCGCAGAGGTCTTGCAGGTCGTCAGTCAGGTCGACGATTTGCTGAAGTCCGAACCATTGATTGGCACGCCGATCTCACTGCGGAGTCTGCTGGATGCTCTGCCGGGTGACAGTCCCACGGAAGAGCGGGCATCGATGATTGAATTGTTGCCGCCACCGCTCAAACGAGCGTTCTATAAACCGGAGGATCAATTCGCCACAGTCACCTTCCGCGTACTGGATATCGGCATTGCCAAGTACAGCGTGGTCTTTCAGCGTGTCGAAACCGGCCTGAAGCAGATCGTCGAGAAGCACCCCGAGTTCCAGCTCAGCCTCGCAGGGTCGGCGATCCACCGTTGGCGCGATCTATACCGCATCGCGCTCGATCTGGGATCCAGCCTCGGCAGCGAAACGGTCATCATCATCTGCGTCCTTGGCTTCGTCTTTCGTTCGGTCCGGTTGGGAATGATCGCGATGATTCCCAATATTTTTCCACTGGTGCTGTGTGCGACGTGGATGGTCTTCACCGGGCAACCCTTGGAAATCGTCACGGTCTGTTGTTTCACCATCTGCCTCGGCATTGCCGTAGATGACACCATCCATTTCCTCACGCGCTTCCAGGAAGAACTCCCGCGATCAACAAGTCGCAAGCAGGCCATTCGTCGCACGTTTGAAGCCGTCGGGACATCAATGCTGATGACCACGATGGTGCTGGTCGTCGGTTTCGCGACCGTCACTTTCAGCGACATGCGCGACCAACGCATCTTTGCCACCATGGGGGTGTTTACGATGCTCACCGCGATGATTGGCGATCTGATGATTCTGCCTGCGCTGCTGGCCCTGTATGCTCTGCCGGCACCCGGTGAAGTGGTGGAAAAACAGTAGTCCACCTCGCCCCCAACGTAACGTCGGCGAGCGGGGGGGAGTGACCTCCTCCCGCTCGCCAGTCTTGTGCAATTTCCGCGCGGTCTAATTCGTCGGACGCAGGCCGAGTTGATCGAGTTTCTGCTGCAAACTTTGTCGATGCATGCCGAGTTGTCGGGCGGCTTCGCTGATGTTGCCGTTGGCATGGTCCAAGGCGGATGCGAGCATGGCCCGTTCAAAGGTTTCGATAAGTTGAGCCTTGGCTTCTGCGAATGGCTTGCCGTAGTAATCGGCGAATGGGTCGCTCTCAACGGCGGTCCGAACCACGAGCCCCAAGTCCGCCGCGTGCAAAACGGGTTGATCGCAAATGGCGACGGCGGCAACCACGGCTTGCTCGAGTTCACGGACATTGCCCGGCCAATCATGGGCGAGAAGAGCGGTCACGGCATCGCGCGCGAGTTCCGGAACGGGGCGTGATTGCCGCGCCGCTTCCCGTTCCAGAAACGAATGCGTGAGCACCAGGACATCGTCGCGACGGGTACGCAACGGCGGTAGTATGATCTCAAACCCTCGCAACCGGAAATACAAATCGCGACGAAATCGCCCGTCGGCAATGCATTCTTCCAACGGTTGATGCGTCGCCGTGATGACCCGCACATCGACATCAATCGGTTGTTCCGATCCAACGGGGGTCACCTGGCGCTCCTGCAATACCCGCAGCAACTTGGTTTGTGCGTTGAGCGGCAGATCGCCAATTTCATCGAGGAACAACGTGCCGCCGTGTGCCCGACGGAAGACGCCTTCGCGATCGCGATCGGCTCCCGTAAACGCTCCTTTGATGTGACCGAACAACTCACTTTCCAACAGCGATTCCGGTAACGCGGCTGTATTCACCGCCACAAACGGACCGGCGGCGCGCGTGCTTCGCCGATGCAGTTCCCGTGCGGCGAGTTCCTTGCCGGTCCCGGTTTCACCACGAACGAGGAGGTCGACCGGGGCCTTTGCCGCGCGGCTGAGGAGACTGCGGACTTCGCGCATCGCGCGACTGATGCCAAGCAGGCCGCCTGTGGCTGCCGGCGATTGCGCTTCCAGGTCCGCGACTCGTCGTTCCAACTGCACTCGGCGTTCCACGCGTGTCGCTGCTGTCCGGAGTTGTTCGACCTCAAAGGGTTTTGTGAGAAAGTCCGCCGCTCCCATGCGGATGCAATCGACAGCGAGGCTGATGTGATCATTCGCGGTGACGATCACGATTTCCGTCATCTGCACCAGCGCGCCTAATTCCCGCAGCACGCCGCGACCGTCGAGCCCCGGCATGTTGATATCGAGAAACACGAGGTCCGGGCGATTCGCGCGGATCCCGTCGACCGCGGCGCGACCGTCGGCACATTCCGATACGGACCAGCCGTCGCGTTTCAAAGCCCGCCGCATGCCGGTGCGGGCAGCGGGTTCATCGTCAACGATGAGAATCTGCAGATCACTCACGGTGTGGTGCTTTCCACGTCAACGAAGGCCGGTAGCGTGACTCGAAAAACGGTTCCTCGTTCGGGGCGACTTTCCACGGCGATTTCGCCATGCAGATCGCGAACGGTCTGTGCGACCGAGTATAGCCCCAATCCGGTCCCGTCCGCTTTCGTGGTCGTCAGCGGTTGGAACAATCGGTCCTGAATCTCCGGCGGAATTCCCGGCCCGGTATCGCGGACTTCGATGACGATGGTTGCCGCGCACGATGCGACGCTCACGGTCACCGTTCCCTCGGCACTGCAAGCCTCCACGGCATTGAGCACGAGATTCAATAACAGCGATTGAAGGGCTTCACGCGACGCCAAAACCAAAACCGCCACGCACGGCATTTCGAGAGTCACCCGGACTTGCTGTTGTTTGGCCCGGTGTTGAACGATGTACGTCGTCGTTTTGACAATTTGACCCACATCGGTGCCACGTCCGTTGGACGAGGACGTTTCCGGTCGAACAAAACCCAAGAGTTGTTGCGTCGTTCGTGCCAGACGATCAATCTCCTGCAGGACCAGCCGCAACGATTCGGCTTGCTCGGAAGCGGGCGGGCTCTCTTCGAGAGCCACCGTTGCCAACGTTTTGATGGACGACAACGGGTTCTTGATCTCGTGGGCCAGCGATCCGGCAAGTAACCCCAAGGCCGAGAATTTTTCTGCTTGCCACGCGCGACGTTCCGCCGCCGTGCGGGCCGCTTGCACAATGGTATGTCGAACGGCCGCGATCCATTGCTCGCTCAGCAACACCAGAGCGTTGAGTTCCTCTTCGTCCCAACCCTCGCCCCCCGGCGTTGCGCGGAGACACCACAGATTCTGCAGGCTTTCGTGCTCGGTGCGGATCATTATCGAGACTCGCGAACGCAGCAGTTCTTCCGTGAGCCGTCGATTCGGCGCCTGGTCCGCAAAGAGCACGGGCACTTTACCGGGCCATTCCGCGGTGATCTGGTCGAGCATCGCGCGCGAGCATAACGGCTCGGTGAAGACTTCCCGGTGAAACTCGCTGCTGCGATCATTCACTACGATCTGCACGGCCGCGACACCCGACAGTTGCTGCAGTGCGCGAACAAACCATGCGGCGAGTTCATCGGGGGTGTTGCCGCCGCGGGAAGCGAGATCAATCGACAATTGTCGCACTTCCCGCCGGAATTGTCGGACGGACGTGCTCGTCAGATACCGCACCGCTTCCCGCACTCGGCGGCGAAACGGTTGATATCCCCCGATGAGCAATACCCCCAATGCGATTTCCAACCAGACGAGATCGAATCCGACCTGATCGTGCCAGGCGGCTTCCAGTGGAGCGACCAGACTGCGATGGACGAGGACCAGTCCCGCGAGGATGCCGCCGTAAACCACGGTCCGTTCCACGACCAGCGGTAGAAAGCCATACCGCAAGACAAAGTACGCGAACAGGATCGCCGGTGGAGTCGGCAGCAGGACCAGCAGGATGTAACAAACGACATAGGTGTCGGGCCAACGTGGAATTGCAATCAGCAAAATGACATCGAGTGTGATGGTCATCGCGATGAGGGTGAACGATAACCCGTGCAGAAACGGCCGTCCGGCCGGTAGATCGGACGAGCGCGCGGCACGCCATAACACGACTGCCGCCAGCAAGGAAATGCCGGTGGTCGCGCCGAGATAGGGCAGCACCAATGGCGAAACTTGTTGCAGAAATGACGCAACCGGATCCGGGTGAAACGACAGTGCAATGGGAACAGACAGCAAGACCGGCGCGTAGAGAAACGGTTCATAACCACGGCGTTGGGGCGCGCCAAACCAGCCGGTGGTCGCTAGCCGCACAATGGCGTGCATCAGGCTGCACGGCATACCCAGCAGGCCGACCACCATGCACGACATCGCTGCCCAGCGAACGGGTTGCGCAGTCTGAACGGGGGTGCTTTCCAATAGAAAATAGATTGCGGCTCCGGCGTGCCAGCACCAGGCAGACGATGCCAAAGCCATCATCCACCCTTGCCGAACCCGCCGATTGCGCTGTTCTGCCAAGGCGATGAGGAGCACGGTATCGACCGTCAGCCCCAATCCTGCGGCGAGCGCAATGGCCTGCAACGAATGGTTCCTGTTCGAATTAAAAAGAAACGGTTGTCTGCAAATGGTAGCCTACGCAATCACGGACCGCATGCGTAGACTTCAATCTCTGCCGGGTGCAACTCGCACGATTCGGCATCGATGGTCCAGCGGATATCTCCCGTTACGAGCTGGCACGAAGGACGAACCTCCAGCGTTGCCGTGTGCGCTCCGTTGTCGCATTGATAACGCACAAACGGCCCGATCGCGTCTTCGCACACCCACCGCGTCGCCACGGTCCAGCACATTCCATCAATGCGCAGGATCGACGATGGCTGTAACCGCAGCAATTCGCCTTCCATGGGCGACACACGAATGCGGTCGACTGCCCACCATGCATGCAGCAATCGATAGCACTCCAACCACACACTTTGCATACGGCCGCGCGAGCCCGATGTGGATGGCGATGACATCAATCATCTCCTGAAGTCGCCCCGAACACATCACCGGTGGGGACGGATTTCCCCACCGGCTAGACAGCCTGTTCATGTGGAAGTGGTCGTCTGCGCCTGCAACGCGGCGAGTTCCGCCTGCACTTTTTCCCGACGGGCCTGCTCCTCGAACTGGCGTTCCAGTTCGGCGGCGTCCGGGTCTTTGCCGTCCATGCGATCGTAGGCTTCGCTGAGGGCTTCCGCACGATCAACGCGTTGTTCCAGTCGATCAAATTGAGCAAACGCGGACGAACTGTCGACGTTGTTCAAGGCCTGGGTAATCCGCGTGCTGGACTCGGCCCGAACGAGCCGGGCGGACAACAGCGTCCGTTTTTGCCGGGCTTGGCGAATCTTGTCTTCCAGATCGCGAACGGCCTGTTGCAAACGGTTCGTCTCGGCCAATTGTTTGGCGTGTTCCCCCGCCAAACCCGTCGCCCGCTCGTCTGCGAGATGCTTCTGATGCAAGGCGGCTTCGGCCGATTTGGCATCACCGCGCTGCACCGCCTGAGTGGCCCGCGTGTGCCATTGCTCGACCTCCGCCCGTGCCTGCTCGGCCCGCTTTCGCAACTGGATTTCATCGGCGATCGCTTCCGCCACTTTGCGACGGATCGACCGCAGTTCTTCGTCCATATCGATGATCACCTGATGCAGCATCCGCTCGGGGTCTTCCACTTGTTCGCGGAGCGAAGTGATGCTGGACCGCATGATCAACGTGAAGTTTTCAAGCCATTTCATGATCTTGCCTTTCAGAGAGAAGAGACGCATTAATCGACTGATCAGAACTCATTGGCCCGTAACAGAACGAGCCGACATCCCAAGAACTACGCCCACGTTTGCAGTGTGGCGGACAACATCCGCAGGCGTTGCAGCACCAGTTCGCGATGATTCTCGCAGTACGCCGCGAGGGCGATCACCGATGTGCCGAGCGCGATGCCCACGATCCAGAGCAGGTCGGTCCGTTCGAGGCTGCCGCGGGCCACGAGCGCGATGAGATCCGCCACCAGGAATGCAGTACCCGAGTACAACAGCGGCCGCGATTTCAAACCGAGAGACAATACGCTCACGCCCAGCGAGGCGGCCATCAATGTCAACAACGGCAGCCAACCGCCATCGAGAATGTGGAACAATGGCGACACCAGAATCACCAATGCTCCGGCATACCGCAGCACGGTTTTGCCATCGGTCCGCAGTTCCCGCGGCAACCCTTCGACGAGGCCAATCAGCGACAAACCGAGCGGCATCAGATACAACTGCGGATCGGACCAAGACAGTTCGTGCCAGAGCAACATTTGCGAGACGTTGAAGATGCCGGTGGCGATCAGCAGGCTGATTTGATCGCGGTGTTCCAACCAGCGAACGAAGTAGCACATCGCGGCACCCAGAATGAGCAAGCTGTAGACGCCAGTCCCGACCGCGGCGACCTCGAACAGCGATCCGCCGACACAAAGGGCGGCGATCACCGCGGGCAATCCGTAACCGACGATATGAAACGGCCGGGCCAGAACCGCGTACTTCGATGGCGGCGAGCAACGTCGAGCGAGTGCCGACAACAGCAATCCCGCAGCCAGCCCCGCACCAAGGGTGGTCACACTGAAGAGCGGCAGGATCTGGAAGGCGACAACATAACCGACTCCCACCGCACCGATCACCAGACCGTACCATACGTCTTCGGGGTTGTTCGTCCGTACCGCCGTGCGAAAGCGGTCCGCGATCAGCAGGCCAAACAGTCCGGCCAGCGCTGCGACTTCGATCACCGTCAACGGTGCGGTTTGCGTGAAGAGCAGAGTGAGCGTGCTGAGGCCGCTGGCCAGTTCCCAGAACGTGACCTGTTGTGTGAGCAGTTCTTCGTTCGGAACGAAGCGTCGCAATTGCGGCGTCTTCAACAACATCAACCATGCTGCGACTAGAAAGGTGCCTACGATCTGGACTTCAACCCAGATGTGTGACGGCACGCTCAGCAGGAAATTGTTGGGGGCGACGCACGCTAGCAAAACCACGAGGAATTGCAGGAAACTCAACTCCACGACGGCGTGCTTCAGTAGCGAGTGGCTCGGCCGGCGTGTTCGCAGTGCCAGGCTGAGCAGCACGAGACCGGCGGCCAACCGGACCGGCCAACTCAGCAGGCCGAGCGTCCCGATGGCCAGCAGGACTTCCGTGGTTAACGCAAACTGGTCGACATGAAGTGCCACGCGAGAACTGGTGTCTTCCTTCAAGCCGTCGATTCGTCGAGCGATCCCTCCACCGAGGAGAGCTGCCATTCCCCACGCGAAGGGCAACCATTCCCCAGCCGTGGCGGGATCACAGGCCTGGAACAAACCGCGGCCGATGATGGCAAGGACACTCACACACCCGACGTGCACCCAGACGGTCGGCAAAACGCGACCGGAGGCGAGAAAACTCCATGCGGTCACCAGCGCCGCAGCGATCCATGCCGCCGCCGTGAGTTGGCCATCGGGGAGCACGATCAATCCACCGACGGCGAGCAATTGACACGCGGCGAGACCACCCGTCGTGACGCGAGCCAGCGGTTGCTGGAACGCCCGCAGTGTGAGTGACGAAGCCCGTGATGCGGCCGCCTGAGACACCGCCCAACCGGTGACGAGAACAATGATCGATGTGAGACTCAGCGTGATCGGCTCGACTCCGGTCGCCATGCCATACCGCAAGGCGACCCAACTCGAGAGAATGAGTAGCATTTCTCCCAGCAGCGGGTAGGCCCGGCGGCGTTGATGCAGCATGAGCAGCACGAGAGCCGGAACGACCGCGATGGTCCCCGCCGTGGTGATCATCCCGCCGTATTGCCCAATCCATCCCGCAGCGAGCAGAACACCTGTGATCGTGCTGAGAAATTCCCAGACGCCGATGGCATTGCCATCCATGCGGCGAGTGGGAACCACGTGGACGACCACTCCCAGCACTCCCGCGGCGGCGGTGAGGGCCAGATAAGAAAAATCCGCGGGCAAGGTCATGTGGCAGATGTCGCTGAGAAAAACTTGTAGTCCCCAGGCGGCACTTAACCACGACAACCCGATGCCCCACTGACAACGCACATCGGCATAGGCCCATCGCAGCACGGTCCACAAGACGGTGAGCATCGCCCCCGCGATAAACACGGCCTTCGGATCTGTCCACGACGCTAATAACATGACCGATGCGAGAACGACCGACAGTTGGCGACACGGTACGGCGAACAATTCCGACTTCAATCGTCGCCCGGCGACCACCAATCCCAAAATGAACGGGGCATACGTGATGGCGTAGAATGCGTACGGCAACCGACGTTCGCCTACCATTTCCGCCGAGGTCTGGACCACTTGCTTCGCGAACGATTGGAAGTAGACCGGTGTGAATTGGTACGCGGTCAGCAGACAGAGCAACATTGCCCACGCAAAGACCTGATGACCGGTCCGTCGGGCCACTGTACCAAAGCAGAGCGCACACAAAGCGGCCGTCGGAGCCAGCGCGATTGGTCGGGGAAGATCGGTCATGGCGAGGACCAATCCGGCGAGGCAAGCCACCAACCCGATCACCAGCGGGGCCATGATCTGCGCGGGCCACGGAAAGACGATCGCCCCCGTGCGTTGTTGAAACACGCGTGCCGCAGCATCGGCCGTCAGCAAAACCGGCATCGCCACCAGCACCAACCCGAAGCCCCACCACGGCGTGGTGATGTCGGCCCCCAGATTCAACATGAACACCGTCATAAATTGTGCCGCTAGCAATGCCGTGGGAAAGAACGAGAAAATCCGCGGCCACTGTTCTTCCTCGGCGAGCCAAAAGACATGCCGATTCACTTTCACCACGCCCGCCGTCAAGACCATCCACAACACAACCGTAGCGAGGGGGGCTAACGCAGTGGGAACAGCCGGTGCGAGTGCTCCGCATACGCAGAGTGTGAGATAGGCCAGCCAGTAGGTTACGGGAACGCGTCGCAGGAGCGTCCGCAAAATCCGTCGACTGGCCAGCGCGGTAAAACCCAGATTGATGACGAGTAGCGTGCCAAGTCCTACGTCATGGACCAGACTCCCGACATCGTCGGGCAATCCCGGGGCCACCCATCGCAAGGCGAGAAACGTCAGCGGCAGCAGACACAACGTGAGTGCCAGCAACCCCGTGCCGGTCCGTCGCAGCATCAGGCGATGCAAACCGACTTCGGCCATCCCGTACATCACAGCGGTGTAGGCGATGAGGACGAGATACTTCCAGAACGGCGAGTACGTTTCCCAATGCGCCGTGACGAATTTCAGCGAGCTGCCCAACAGCACGAGCATGCCCAGTCCGAGCATCCATTTGATGCTTCGTTCTTCCAGAAAGCGTTCCAGGAACGATGGGAGCGGTGTCGTCGATTCGGGTGCAGAGGACATGGGAAACTCCAGTCGAAATGTGTGCCAACATTCGCTGGAGCTCTCATTAACAAACGGTGTGCCATCCGTTCACAGCATTCTGATTACGAAGCGACAACCGTTTTCGTCACAAGCACTTTCGTCGACGATGATGCAGACTCGAACACCGCGATGCAGTGCGATCGCTGCACCCCATCCGCAGTCGGCGGACGGCAGGTGATGGAGTCTTGCATCGGCTCACGGTTACCCCGTCTATTTATCCGAATTCACCGCCGTAGCTGGCGTGGAAGTGCTCGGAGTCTTCGATCACGGCGGGGCCGCAGCACATCCGCAACAACGTGCGTTGCGGTGTCAGGCCGAAATCCTGTGCGACACCAAGGAGTACGGAGTGATCCGCGGGGAAGTCGACGATGACGGAGTTTCCCTGTGAAGATTTCAGGGCGTGACGCAGAAGGGCCACGGCTGCGTGAAGCGAGCCGCTGCACGGACCAATATGGGTTGCCAGTCGCCCGTGACGGCATGCCAGCCAGCCTTGCGGTTGCCGCTGGTCGTCGACCGCGACCCAGGGTGCTGTCTCTCGGCAGAGATGCCGAAGCAGTTTGCTGCGATCCGTTTGCGTGGCTTGCCGATCGAACTCGAGGATGGCAACGATATCGGACGGATCAGCGACGGTGACCGCACATGATGGATCCGAAGCGGGGGACGGAGGCGGAGTCGAGACGCCGGCCATGCGAATTAACTCGAACTGCCGCTGAAAGCCGAATTTTCGGTAAACCGCCTCGCCGAGTACCGTGGCGTCCAACCGAACCGTGGCAATTCCACATTGCCGGGCATAATCGAGGCCGTGTTGCACGAGATTCTGACCGAGCCCGTGTCCGCGCAGCGACTCTGTCACGATAACCATCGCCAACCATGCCACTGAACCGAAGACACAACATAGTGTCGTCCCCACCACATGGCCGTCCGATTCCGCGACGAAGCAGCCTTTGGGTTCCAATTGCAGCATGCGCTGCCAATCGGCGGCGGTTTGATTCCAGCCGATCTCCGTGCTGAGTGCCAATGCCCCAGGCAGATCGCTGGGTTGCATCTGGCGAATGCGGACCGAATCGAGGGAGATGGATGGCATCGGATCACGCCAGAATCTGTTGCACGATGCGCCCATGCACATCGGTTAAACGGAAGTCACGGCCCTGAAAACGATAGGTCAGCCGCGTGTGATCGAGACCGAGCAGATGCAACAGCGTGGCGTGCAAATCGTGGACGTGAACCGGGTCAGCAGCGACGTTGAAGCCGAAGTCGTCGGTCTGGCCGTGTGTGTAGCCGGCTTTCACGCCGCCACCGGCAAGCCAGAGGCTGAAGCAGCGATTGTGATGATCGCGGCCGTCGTTCCCGCCTTGCACCATCGGCGTCCGTCCGAATTCACCGCCCCAGATGACGAGCGTGTCCTTCAACAATCCGCGTTGTTTGAGATCGCTTACCAATGCGGCGCTGGCCTGGTCGGTGTCGAGCGCATTCTGTTTCACGCCGGCGGTCAGGTTGCCGTGCTGGTCCCAGGCTTCGTGGAACAATTGCACGAACCGCACGCCGCGCTCGACGAGCCGCCGGGCCAGCAGACAGTTGCGAGCGAACGTCGCATCCTTTGGAGATTTGATGCCGTATTGCTGCAACGTTTCCGGCGTTTCCTGACCGAGATCCATCAACTCCGGGGCGCTGGTCTGTAGCCGATACGCCATTTCGTAGCTTTGGATGCGAGCCGCGATCTCGGGATCGAAGTCGGTTTTCAACGCCTGATCGTTCAGCCGATTGAGCGCATCCAGCGACGCCCGTTGCGACTCGGCGTCGATGCCCGCGGGGTTCGACAGATACAGGACGGGATCGCCGGCGTTGCGAAACGGCGTGCCTCCGTACATCGTCGGCAGAAAGCCACAACCGTAATTGCTCGCGCCGCCGCTGGTGCCCTTAGCACTGGTGAGCACGACGAAACCGGGTAAGTCCGCCGATTCGCTGCCGAGTCCGTACAGCGACCACGATCCGAAGCTCGGGCGGCCGAACTGCTGCGAGCCGGAATTCATCATGATCTGCGCGGGGGCATGATTGACGGCTTCCGTCTGCATCGTGCGGATCAGACACAACTCATCGGCGACTTTCGCAGTGTGGGGCAGGACTTCGCTCAGCTCCATGCCGCATTGGCCGTGTTTCGCGAACTTGAACTTCGGGCCGAGTAACGCCGAGTTCGGATTGATGAACGCCGCACGGTAACCCTTCAGTAACTCGGCTGGAGGAAGTTGGCCGTTGCGGTTCGTCAATTCCTGCTTGTGGTCGAACAATTCCAGGTGGCTCGGGGCACCGGCCTGGAAGATGTAGATCACGCGTTTCGCCTTCGCCGGGAAGTGCGGCTGTTGGGGAGCCAGCGGTTTGGCAGGCGGTGCGGTGTCGGCCTTCACAGTCGATGTCATCAGCGAATGGGCCGCGATCCCGGCGAGTCCGACGCCGCAGTCGCGCAGAAACCAGCGACGACTCAAAGACCGAGCCCGCGCAACGGAGACTTCTTGCTGGACGTTCATGAAGACACTCACTTTTTCGAGATGGTCTCGTCGAGGTTGAGCAGGACACGGGCGGCCATCGTCCACGCGGCGGCATCTTGTGGTGTTGTCCCGGAAGGAAGTTCCGGAAGACGAGCCGCATCACCGGTAACGATTTCGCGCGGATTGAGCCAGCCGTCCGCCAGTCGTTGCCGTCGCGATTGCACTAACGACAGGATCGCTTCGCTTTCGGTTGCCACCGGCTTTCGAGACGTACACAAGAAGAACGCATACTCGGACCGTTGGCGGTCGTCCACGCCTCCTTCACGCAAGACACGCAGTGCCAGCGCCCGCGCGGCTTCCACAAAGATCGGCTCATTCAGTCCGGCCAAAGCGGCCAGAGGTGTGTTGGACCGGACACGGCGGGCACAGGCGATGTCACTGTTCGGGGCATCGAACGTCGTCAACACCGGATCGGGCATCGATCGTTTGCGGAAGACATACAAGCCGCGACGATACCGTTGCGGTCCTTCCGCGGGCTTCCAGTAAGCGGGGTAAGTGAAGTTGTAATCGAGCACGTTTTGCGGCACCGGCGGGAAAATGCTCGCGCCACCGGATTGTCGCGTAAGCAAGCCGGAAATACTCAACGCCATGTCGCGGACGACTTCCGCTTCAACACGAAAACGAGGCCCACGAGCCAACCAGGTGTTGCGTGGATCTTGCTCCATCAGGTCCGCATCGGCATGGGACGATTGCCGGTACGTCGCACTGGTGACAATTGTCCGGATCACGTGTTTCTGACTCCACCCGTGCTCCATCATGTCGACGGCCAGCCAATCAAGCAGTTCCCGATACTCCGGAACAGCGGCTCGGACGCCAAAGTCTTCCGCGGTTTCGACGAGTCCGGTGCCAAACATGGCTTGCCACATGCGGTTCACGGCCACGCGAGCCGTCAAAGGCGAGCGGGTGTCGGTCAACCAGCGCGCCAGACCGAGCCGGTTCCGCGGCCACTCTTCGGAGAACGGATGAAATGCCGCAGGCGTATGCGGCTCCACAGCGTGCTTCGGGCGTTCCCATTCGCCGCGGTCTAACAGATGCGTTTGTCGCCGTCGGCCCGGTTCCTGTTCGATGAAATGCAGGATGGAAGTCGCCGCTTGCGGGAATGTCTGCCACAGGCCGTCGATTTCATCGTTGATCGGTTTGGCCTCGGCGAGGCTGGTCCGCCAAGCGGTGAAAATGGCGGAGTTCTGCTCGGGAGTGCGTGCGGTCTCTGGAGTGTGAAGTGCAAGAATGGCCGCATGATCGGCAGGCGGTGCAGTGGGGGCCGGTTCGCGGGTGATGCTGAACCTCGCGCAACCGAGCATGTCGGTCATCCGCCACGCGACTTTCAATTGTGTTCCTGCCGATAGCTGCAGGGGTTGTTCAAACTGAATGACCGCCACTGACGGCTGATTACGCCGGCCGATGCCACGGTCGGCCGTCCAGGTTGTCTCATCTGTTCCATCAATGAGATAAGCGACCGGACCGTTGGCTTTCTTGTTGTCCGGCTGCTTTTTGTCGGGTTCGGAAAAGTCCGCCGTTGCATTCACCAGTTTTTGCTTCGCCCACTCTTTGGCGTCCGGCGTTTTGACGAAGACTTCCAGCTCGTTCATGCCCCATGTCCCGAGTCGGCTGCGACCTGGTCCCCGGTGTGGCAGATCCGTATGGGGCAGGGCTTCCAACCGCAGACCGGTGATGCCGTCCAAAGTCGGAGCACAAATGAGGAACACGTCGTTGCTCGAATGCCCCTTCATCAAAAGCGACCCATCGGCTTCCTGCGTGGGATGATTCAATCCGCTGATGGTCCCCAGTTCGGTGGCGATCAACGTTTCCCATGCCGGCTGCTTCTGCGACCAAGATTGTCCCCACGCGACCACTTCTTCCGTCGACTGTCGTCGCATTGCGCGGAGCTTGTCTTCCGCCACGCGGATCTTGCCGTGAATCTCCGCAATCTGCCGTTCCTGTTCAGCAGTGTAGACCCACGACTGCGCTTCGTAGGCCGTGTTGAGGAACGCGAACAGGCCGTAGTATTCGTCGTGTGTCAGCGGATCGAACTTGTGCGTGTGACACTGCACACATTGAATCGTCAGGCCGAGAACGGCCTTGCCAAGGCAATCCATCCGGTCGAACACTTCGGCCATCCGGAACTGTTCCGGGATGATGGCCCCTTCTTCGTTAATCATGCTGTTGCGGAGGAATCCCGTGGCGATCATCTGCGATTGGGTCGCACCGGGAAGCAAGTCTCCCGCGAGTTGCTCTACGAGAAACTGATCGTAAGGCATGTCCCGGTTGAGGGCGTCCACGACCCAATCTCGCCATTTCCACTGCTCGCGCGGCATGTCCTTTTCGTAGCCGTTCGAGTCGGAATACCGCGCGACATCGAGCCAGTGCCGCGCCCATTTTTCGCCGAACGCTTCGCTCTGCAACAGCTTTTCGACCGTGGCTTCAAAGCCATGTTGCTCGAACTCGGCGAGTTCCTGGGGAGAGGGCGGTAAGCCAATCAGATCGAGATAAAGCCGGCGACATAATGCCGCCGCAGGAGCGGGTGGCGATAATGTTCGGCCGCGGTCTTTCAATCGAACCGTGACAATCGCATCAATGGGATGTGTCGGCACCGGACTCGGTTTAGACGCTTTGCGTGGTGACGAGAAGGCCCAATGCGTTTCGTATTCCGCTCCAGCGGTGATCCATTGACGCAGCGTTTCAATCTGCGTCGCCGACAGCGGCTTGTTGTGTTGCCGTGGTGGCATGACTGTATCAGCATCGGTCGCAGTGATTCGTCGGAACAGTTCGCTCTGTTCCGGTTTCCGAGGCACGATGGCCGCCTGTCCCGACTCGCCCCCCTTCAAGACACTGCTGCGGTCATCCACCCGCAGGCCGCCCTTGCGCTCGGCCGCATCGACCCCGTGACACTGCGAACAATGCTCCGCGAAAATGGGTTGGACATCACGCTGAAAATCCGGCAGCGACGCCGCGGAGGCATTCCCGCTCGCCAAAGCTAGAGCCAGCCACACACCCAGCCTCATTATGCGGTTCTGCATCCCGGAAGCCTCACTATGCCAGCGATCGAAAGTATTCCAACGGCCGCGGAGACCGTCACGATCTTTGTCATTCGATGGAATGAGCCGATTGTACCTGACAACGAGGACGATGGAACGGTGACCGAGGTGGAAAAACCGCTGATAGACCGTCACTGGAGCGGTTAGACAACACTGCGGTTGAGCGATTCGCCAATAAAAAAGCCCGGCGTCCAAGACAGGATGCCGGGCGCTTGCGGTGTCGAACAACGTGTTTTCAAAAGTGAGGGCGAGGCTCCCGCCGAGCCGCGATCTCTTCACGGCGCTGGGACAATCAGCAGCTCAGCGGAAGCTTCGCCCTCCCCCAATTGTCCAAGTCCTGAATCGTTTAGAATTCGCCAACCACATCGCCGCCGCCCGGGGTCGCGAGGCGGATGAAAGTGTCGAAGCTGAGGTTCTCGCTGAGGAAACGGACGGCTCCGTCCCCCATGGTGAAATGCGCCCCACCCGTGTGGAAGGAGTAGGCCGAACTGGTTCCATGCACGCCGAACACGAACGGGGCTTGTGTGTACGGATAGGTCGTGCCGTAGGACGTGTTCGGCCCGATGTTTTCGCCGTTCGTGGCGTTGATCGCGACCGTTCCCAGCAAGCCGGTGCCATCGGCCTTCTGACCGAAGATCATGATGTCGCTGGCGGGACGGGCCCAACCACCGGCGTTGAGGCGATCACCCGGCAGAGCACCGAACTGCTTGCCGCGACGCCACACCGCAGGTCGACCGGCCGATTCAGCGACGGCAATGGTATTCGACAAGCCGTCGGTCACATCGCGAAACTTTTTGCCCGGCAGGTCATACTTCAATGAAGTGGGATTCCACGACGCATTTTTGGGGAAGAAGCCAGCCACGTACTTGTACGTGGGGTCGGCTGGATCGGTATAGAGGTTGGTCAACGACACCGATGTAAACGGCTGATTCAACGGCGAGATCCCATAGATCGGCGAATAGCTTGATGCCGAGGAAATCGTCTGTGTCCAGTTGGCGGGAACGTCCGGCACACCATCCAGAACACCCGCCAGCGAATCCGAAGGGCACTGGAACACCGTCAATCGAGTTTGCGAAACTGCCACATTGGCCCCCGCACTCCAGTTAATCGTCTGGTCGTATTGGTTGTAGAGCGGCGCTTGATCGAGATACGGCAGCAGTGCTGTCAGCACGGCCAGACGCACGGTTCCGGCCACCGGCGGACGCAGGCTGGAGGGCAACTGGCCGTAGGTGCTTTCAAAGTTGTGGAAAGCCAGGCCGACGTTCTTCAGGTTATTGCGGCACTGCGTCCGACGGGCGGCTTCACGCGCCTGCTGCACGGCGGGCAACAGCAGGGCAATCAGAATCGCGATGATCGCAATCACCACCAGCAATTCGATGAGCGTAAAAGCCCCGCGGGCAGAGCGTGGCAACGGGCGAACAGGAATCCGGGTCATGAGACTTTCTCCATTCTGGAAACGTGATTTCAAACTCGGGATGAACAGTATCCCCAAGCAACGGCAGCACTGCCGTCGCGACAGATTTGTGAACTTCAAGTCGGAGCGAGCGAAACCGCTCGGTTATTGGAGTTCCAGCGGATCGATTTCTGCCTGCCCACCGGCGATCGTGACCTTCAGGTCGGTGGTTTCCGCTTTCGCATATTTCACGGGCAGATCATTGGGACCGGCCGAAGGGCTTTCCTTCTTGCCGACGATCGGGTAGTGCAAAACCAGCGCTTTGTATTCACCAGCGGGAGCCCCATCGGCACCGGAATAGGTTCCGAGTTGGAAGGTGCCATCGTCTTTCGATGTCGCTGTGGGCCGAACCGCACTGGGAACCGCAGTATCAACAGGAATTAAGGTGATGAGCGCACCCGCAAGCGGCTTGCCCTTGTACTTGACCGCTCCTCTTACAGGAGCGACCTTCTCCCAAGGCTGTTTGGTTTTTCCGCAGCCCACACAAAGAGTCAAGGCAACCAGACCGACCACGATTCGCCATTCGCCACGAAGCATTTGCGAGTTCCCCTTCCAAGCCCTTGCCGGTGAGATCGTTGAGCGAAGATTCCGTTGCGGGCGACCAAACCAAGTCATTTTTTAAAGTGCGATAAAATATATCGCACTAAGTTGGTGGTTTATATCGGGTGGTTTTCAGCTTTGTCAATAATCAATCGCTATAGTTGGCGATAATTTGAAAAATCTATTCTTCTCCCACGTCGTCGCTCCAGGCATTGAACATCGCAGCAAAACTGAGGATTGATGTAAGTGTTTTTGCCTGATTGGTTTGGGCTGAAGTTGGCGTGAATTGCATTCAGCTTGGCGGATACGTTGACACTTCCGGCGGTTTTGATAAACTAGCACCAACTTGGTTGACGATAATCGTGGCTGGCTAGGAAATCTCAGGTTGGACGGCATTGGTGATGGAGCCGTGCTCCCGAAAATTGCGGGAATTACAAGGGCATCTCATGAGCATCCTGTCGCGGTTGTTGTTCTCTTTATCGCTGGTGTGGCTGCTCGGACTCCCCGGATGCAGCACCGAGGTTGGCAAAGGCGCGACGGGAAGGGCGGTCGAACTCCTCAACGTTTCTTACGACCCGACGCGCGAACTCTGGCGGGATCTCAATGCGGCTTTCACGGCGGACTATAAGACGCAGAAACAGATCGATGTGACGATCAAGCAGTCCCACGCCGGATCAGCCAGTCAGGCGCGGGCGATCATCGACGGCCTGGAAGCCGATGTCGCGACGCTGTCCCTCTGGCCGGATACCGACGCGCTCCGCAAACAAGGCGTCTTGAAAGACGGTTGGGAAGAAAAGCTGCCGAACAAGTCGCTTCCCTATACGTCCACGGTCGTGTTTCTCGTCCGAAAGGGAAATGAAAAAGGGGTGAAGGACTGGTCGGATCTGGCCAAACCGGGCATTGCGGTGATTACGCCCAATCCGAAAACCTCCGGCAACGGTCGCCTCAGTTTTCTGGCGGCGTGGGGCAGCATCACCTTGAATGGCGGCAGTGAAGAACAAGCCCGCGAGTTCGTCCGCAAGGTCTATGGAAATGTGGCCGTACTGGATACCGGCGCTCGCGGAGCGACGACCACCTTCAGCATGAAAGGGATCGGCGACGTGTTCCTCACGATGGAAAGCGAAGCCCGGATGACTCTCCAGGAATCGCCCGGCCAGTTCGAGATCGTCTACCCGCCGCAAAGCATTCTGCACGAGCCGCATCTCGCGGTGGTCGACAGCGTCGTCGATAAGAAGGGAACGCGGGCCGTCGCCGAGGATTACCTGAAATTCCTGTACACCCCCGCGGGCCAGGAAATCATCGCGAAGCATTTCTTCCGGCCCATCGACAAGGACATCCTTGCCAAGCACCGCGAAGTTTTTCCGGATGTCAAACTCTTCACCATTACCGACATCGTGACCAACTGGGACGAAGCCCAGGGCAAGTTCTTCGCCGAGAACGGCGTGTTTGATTCGCTGTATCGCCCGGCAAAAAGCGAGAGCCGCGAGTAGCGGCGACGCAGAGCGTCGCGGACGTGTGTTCCCATGCGGAGCATGGGAACGAGATGCAGCATCAAAAACGAAACCAATTGGCTGACCCGACAACGGGAGGCGGACCTTGACGATGAAACGAAAACGGATCCTGCCGGGGTACAATTTGACCCTCGGGTACACAATGGCGGTGCTGAGCCTGATGTTGTTTTTGCCGCTGGCCGCGCTCATTCTGCGGGCCACATCGCTGGGGCCGAAGGAGTTCGTTGCCGCTGTGTGGACCGAACGCGCGCGGGCAGCATATCTGCTCACCGTCGGCACCTCCTTCGCCGCAGCCATCGTTGATACTGTCCTGGGGTTGCTGCTGGCGTGGGTACTGGTCCGATACGAATTCCCAGGCAAGCGCATTTGCGACTCGCTGATCGACCTGCCGTTTGCCCTGCCAACGGCGGTGGCGGGATTGGTGTACTCGAATCTGTATGTCGAGAAGGGCTGGTTCGGCCGGTATCTCGTGCCGCTGGGTTTTCAAGGGGCGTATTCGCAAACGGCGATCGTTCTGGTACTCGCGTTCATCGGCCTCCCGTTTGTAGTGCGGACGGTGCAGCCGGTGCTGGAGAGTCTCGATGCGGATATCGAAGAAGCGGCCGAATCCCTCGGAGCGTCCCGCTGGCAAACGTTCTGGAAAGTGATCATTCCCGCATTGCAACCGGCGCTGATCACGGGCTTCGCGCTGACGTTTGCCCGCGGGCTCGGTGAGTACGGTTCTGTCGTCTTCGTGTCGGGCAACATGCCGTTTAAGACGGAAATTGCGGCGGTGCTGGTCGTCTCGCGGTTGGAAGAATTCGCCTATACCGAAGCGACGGCGATTGCCCTCGTGCTGCTCGCCGGTTCGTTTGCGATGCTGGCGGCGATCAACGGTCTCGAATGGTGGAGCCGCCGCTATGCAGCCTAATTCGATGACTCCCCATTCCGCCATTCGTCGCGGTCCGCCAACCGAGCCGTTGTGGGTCCAACGGTTGCTGATTGCCGCCGCCGTGCTCGTGCTCACGGTGTTGATCATCGTGCCGGTGATCAACATCTTTGCGTATGCGTTGCAGGATGGCGTCGGAGCTTACTGGAAACATCTGACGGGTGATGCCGATACCTGGCACGCCATCAAATTGACGCTGTTCGTCGCCCCGATTGCGGTTGTGCTCAACGTGCTCTTCGGCATCGCGGCGGCGTGGTTACTCACGCGATTCTCGTTCCCCGGCCGCACGTTGCTGACATCGCTGATCGACCTGCCGTTTGCCGTTTCGCCCGTTGTGGCGGGGCTGATGCTGGTCTTGCTGTTCGGCGCGAAAGGGTGGTTCGGGCCGTATCTGCAAGCCGCGAACATGAAAATCATCTTTGCCACGCCGGGATTGGTGCTGGCCACGATGTTCGTCACGCTGCCGTTCGTGGCGCGGGAGCTGATTCCCGTGATGCAGGCGATTGGACCGGACGAAGAACTGGCGGCGATCACGCTCGGCGCCAACGGCTGGCAAATGTTCTGGCGAGTGACGCTGCCGAACATCAAGTGGGGGCTGTTGTATGGCGTGATTCTCTGTAATGGCCGCGCGATGGGCGAATTCGGGGCAGTCTACGTCGTCAGCGGCCACATCGCCGGTCAGACCGACACGATGCCATTGCGAGTCGAAAAACTCTTCCAAGATTTCAACCTGCCGGCGTCCTTCGCGGTGGCTTCGCTGCTGACCTTGTTATCGCTGGTGACCATCGTCCTGAAAGTGATCCTCGAAAATTGGAAAGACGTGGAAGTCCCGGAGTAACCCCTCAGATCACCGACCTCGCTTCGCGGTTTCGCGTCCCGCGCAGAGTTTGTCGTGGTCCTCACCGACATCACTGAGAAGCAATCTGCGCGGGGCGCGAAACCGCGAAGCGAACATCATCACATTGATTACGATCCCCACGGAATCAGATTTTCATGAGCATTCACATTGCCAACGTTACGAAGCGCTTCGGTGAATTCACCGCGCTCGACAAAGTTTCGCTCGATGTTCCCAGCGGTGACCTGCTCGCCCTGCTTGGCCCCTCCGGGTCGGGCAAGACAACCTTGCTGCGGATCATCGCGGGACTCGAGCATGCCGACGACGGCGTCGTTCGCTACGAAGGCGAAGATGTCACGAACAAGGCGCCGAAGGACCGCGAGGTCGGCTTTGTCTTTCAACACTACGCTTTGTTCCGGCACATGTCGGTCTTCGAGAACGTCGCCTTCGGCCTGCGAATTCGCAACACGCCCAAGGCGGAAGTGAATGCCCGCGTAAAGGAATTGCTGCATCTCGTGCGGCTGGAAGGACTCGGTTCGCGTTACCCCGCACAACTCTCCGGCGGCCAACGGCAACGGGTGGCTTTGGCCCGAGCGCTCGCCGTCCGTCCGCGGATGCTGTTGCTCGATGAGCCGTTCGGTGCCCTCGATGCCAAGGTCCGTCAGGAACTGCGGCAATGGCTGCGGCAACTGCACGACGAGATGCATGTCACCACGGTCTTTGTCACGCACGATCAGGAAGAAGCGTTCGAGGTCGCCGATCATGTCGTCGTCATGCGAGCCGGGAAGATCGAACAGGCCGGCAGTCCGCAGGATGTGTTCGATCATCCTGCGAGCCCTTTTGTGATGGACTTTCTCGGCCAGGTGAACGTCTTTCACGGCCGTTTGCAGGATGGGCAGATGCACGTCGGCAACATCGCCGTCAATTACCCCGAATACACGCATGCCGAGTCGCGCGACGCCACGGCCTACATCCGTCCGCATGAGGTCGAGCTCGAACGTCTGCCCGGCGACGGCACACGGTTGCCGGTGAAGGTTCTCCACGTGAACCCCGCCGGCGCTGTCACTCGCGTGCGTGTGCTATCGGAAGCCTTCGGCTGGTCGCTGAATGTGGAATTGCGACCGGAGCGATATGCGGAGCTGGCCTTGCGACCAGGGGATCAGGTCTTTGCCGTACCGAAGCGGGTCCGCGTGTTCATGAGCGATGACTATGCCATCTAAGATGTCTTCGACGCGCCGGGCCTGGGAAACTTTTTTGCCGAGGCAGCGAGAAGTCGTTGCCCCATTCACATCGGGAACGTGAGTATGGATCGCCCACCCACCAATACTCCCGTGACGACACTGCGGTCTTCGTTGCCGGAGCCCGTGCTCGCGGCCTTGCTCGAAGCGCTGCAGGGAGTGCGCTACGGGACCGTCACGGTGATCGTTCAGGACGGCCGCGTCGTGCAGATCGACCGCACCGAACGCAAGCGGCTGCGGCAAGGTGCCGAGCCGTAGGTTTCCGACCACTTGGATGCCGTCGCTTGCGCTCCGGGCTGGGACGGACACATCCGTCATGCCGGTTTGCGGTATTCGACGATCACATTCGTGCGGATGCCGCCGCGCGGAGTGAAGGCTCCGATGAGTGACATCGACCGCGGTTGCGTGGCTGCGACAAGATCATCGAGGATGGTATTCGTCACCGCTTCGTAAAACGCTCCGTGGTTGCGGTACTGCTGCAGGTACAGCTTCAGCGACTTCAGCTCGAAGCAGTACTCATCGGGAACGTAGGTAATCGTCAGCGTGCCAAAATCGGGCTGTCCGGTTTTGGGACACAGCGAGGTGAACTCTGGGCAGACCGTTTCAATCGTGTAATCCCGCTGGGGATAGGGATTCGGAAACGTTTCGAGCAGATCACGAAAAGCAGCAGACATCGCGCACGGCATCCTTTTGGGAGAGAACAATGCCGTATTCTAACGATGTCACCAACCAGCCCGTAGCGCCAGCAAGGGCGAATTCTTCAAGGTCTCACCGCCCTTATTTCGCCCTTGCTGGCGCTACGGGCTGGTTAATAGTCGTAACGGATGCCGAAGCCGATGAGCTGCTGGTTGTCTTCCATCAGCGAATACTGGGCATTCTTGCCGTTATAGAATTGCAGCCCCGCGCGAAAGACGTGGTCCGTTTTTTGCCCGCGCCATTGCCAGCCGGCGAGCACGTTCAGGCTGCCGCCCCAGTTCACTTCTTCCCGCAGATGAATGTTCATCGCGAAGTAGGGTTCGCCGCGGAAGCCGGTCGGCCGCCGGGTATCGATCTCGAAACCGGTCTGAACTTCCCACGGTTTCGCGCCGCCACTGGTGAAAATGACCGCCCAGCCCACTTCAAAATAGGTCCGAATCCACGGGTGCGGAAAGTACCCGACACCGGCCACGAGGGCATCGCGGACATAGTTACGGCGATCGAAGCCCGGGTTTTTCAGAATGAACTCGTCACCCAGGTGCGAGCTGATGTGGTAGTACCCCAGTTTGGCCTGAAAGGGTCCCTCGCGGTACGTCAGCGGCAGTCCCGCTCGAAAATCGACGGCGTTCACGTCGCGTTCTTCATCCGGGAGCAAACGGACAAACGCCGCCCCTTCCACGTCGATTTGGAAGCCTTCGGGATTTGTGCCACTTTGATTGCCGAACCGCGCGAGGCCCGCCCGTCCGCCGAGCGCACTGTCCCACAACATTTGTCCATGAACTTCGGACAGAAAGGTGGTCGACAACCGCGGCTCCCGTTCTCCCGCGACATACGACTTATACATCAAGCCCTGGGGCATCACCGACCACGACCAGTCATCGTCGTTGAAAGTCCGCAGCGGTGTCTGAGGGGGCATCATCGCGAGAAACGAGGAGTCATCCACGAAGACCACCGCGGGTTCCGGTGGCGCTTCGATGTACTCAACGGGAGCACCATTGCTGACTTGAGCGCGGAGTTCCCTCGTGGAGATGATGACGAGCATCCCTCCAATCAATAGGACCACCATCGCCGTGAGACGACGCACAGTCAAAAACTCCAGGCCCTGAAAAGCGCCTTCCCGCCGAGAGCGCAGCGTCTCGGGAATGCAGGGTGAGTGGTAGCAGGGAGAGTCAGGGAATCTACCAGTCTGCCGCCACTCGGCCTAGACGAACCTTCGTCCTGATCACAATCGACAGAATTCCGAAACCGGGCATAATCGTCGGCTTGTGTATAGTCCGCAGATTACGATTTCCGTGGTTGCCGGACGAGTCGTAAGGGAACATGGTTGCAGGCTTGCGACGATCCCGCTAAACTTCCCGGCTCGACTGAAATCATCCGGCCGTTTCTAACGGCAGGGCGAGGGTGATCGTTCCGACGCCATCCTCGATTCGCACTCCGCATCCGGTGAAGCCCGGCCAAGTTCCGGTGCCCCGGGAGGGTTTGACGCTGTGACCATCGACAAGAGTTTGAAGCGTAAGGGCCGTCTGGCACGGACTCGCAATGTGTTGCAACGGCACGAGCGAATCCAACAAATGCAGGCAGACGATCGCTGGAGCGACACGCAGAGTCCATTTGGCTTGCCCAAGCTGCGCATCGTGAAGCTCGTCGTGGGCAAGAAGAAGAAAAAGAAAGCTGCGGAGCCGGGGGCCGGCAAGGACGATAAGAAGAAGGCCGCCAAGAAGAAGTAATCCGCCGGCGCAGTTTGCTTTCGATATTGCAAGCTGAGTGGCTTCGGCGGATTGGGTGCGGCGTCGTGCCCCTAGCAGCCGGAGCCCCTCTGCCAGGATTTCTGTGGCAAAGGCCCCTTAGTCCCGGTAGTCTGGGTTCTTTGGGTGTGTTTGCGAGGTTTTGGGGGACGGTGTCCTCCGTAATCTTTCCGCGAAGTTTTCGTGGTATTCAGGTGAATCTCGGTACGGATTTCGCTGCGCACCACCCCTAGGGTGCGTATGCTTCGCAAACTTCGACCATACCTCGGCTATTTTCTCAAACGCGGCATGCGTCGACAGGCCAGTCGTTATTTGGCCGAGTCACGCGATTGCCTGCCGCTCCAGCGTGCCGCACTCGACCGCATCCTCAGCCTCAATGCCTCTTCGGATTTTTCCCGGGAGCGGAATCTCCGTCCGGGAATGACCATCGCCGAGTTTCGCAAGGCCGTGCCGGTTTCCGACTTCGAGACCTATCGGCCTTATGTCGAACGGCTCAAGCTGGGCGACACGCAAGCGCTGCTCGGTCCCAAGAATAAGCTGCTGATGTTTACCCTCAGCAGCGGGACGACTTCTGAATCGAAGTTCATTCCGATTACCGACCAATTTATGAAGGACTACCGCCGCGGCTGGTCCGTGTGGGGCATCTCGGCGTTCGATGCCCATCCGACGCTGCACACCACGGATATCGTTCAGCTCAGCAGTGATTACGACCAGTTCCGCACCGCGGGCGGGACCCCATGCGGCAACATCAGCGGTCTCGTCGGCGCGATGCAAAGCCCCATCGTGCGCGGCATGTACACCGTCCCGCTGGAAGTGGCCAAGATTCACGAACCGGAAGCCAAGTATTACACCGCGCTGCGGCTGGCGATGGCGAACCGGTATATCGGTTTGATCATGACCGCGAATCCGAGCACGCTCGTTCACCTCGGTAAAATGGTGGACCGTGAACAGGTACGTCTGATTCGCGACATTGCCGATGGAACGCTCGCCGTTCAGGATGCTCTGCCAGAAACCATTCGCGGACCGCTGGTACGACGTTGCCGGGCCGATCGCGCCCGGGCGAAAGAATTAGAGTCGATTCTGCAGCGGACCGGGCGGTTGGCTCCGAGCGAGTTCTGGCCGGAACTCGCCTTAAACGCCGTCTGGACCGGCGGAAGTGCTGGAGCGTATCTCGCCAACATGCGGCGCTATTTCGGCGATGTGGCGGTCCGCGATCACGGTCTGTCCGCCAGCGAAGGCCGCATGACGATTCCCTTCATGGACGGCCGTGCGGACGGGCATCTCGATGTCGGCACGCACTTTTTCGAGTTCATTCCCGAGGATGAGTACGAATCGGAATCACCGACCGTGCTCGAAGCCCATGAACTCGAAGAGGGCGCGAACTACTACATTCTGTTGACGACAACATCCGGACTGTATCGCTACAACATCCGCGATGTCGTGCATTGCACCGGCTTTTACGGCACGACGCCACGCCTGGAGTTCCTGCACAAAGGCGCCCACATCGCGAACCTCACCGGCGAGAAGATTTCCGAATCGCAGGTCGTCGATGCCGTACGCAGTACCTTACAGCGCATGCGCCTGGAACTCTCGTACTTCACCGTGTCGCCGGTGTGGGACGAACTGCCGTACTATCGGCTGCATTTTGAAGCGAGCGATTTGCCGCACCCCGCGTTGGCGCGGCAACTGGTCACCGCGGTCGATCAATCGCTGGGTGATTTGAACTGCGAATATGCTGAGAAGCGAAGCACCGGGCGGTTGGGCGAACTCACAGCACAGGCGTTGCCCGAAGGAACCTGGCGGCGGTTCCAACGCTCCCGGCAAACGCGTCTGGGCGGCAGCGTCGAACAGTACAAACACCCCTGTCTGTCACCCGATCTGCAGTTCAGTGAAACGTTGCTGCAACGCTTCGCTGTGGAGATCTCGCGCTCGGTCGAAAGCCCCGCCGCATAGCTTCGCACTGACGCCCACGGTTTCTTAACCGTGGGTCTCCGATCGGGGATACGCATACATCCGTTTCTTCGCCGGATCGCCCAACCCGGCGAGGTTGATGTCCGCAAACGTGAGGTTCACCAGGGCTTCGAGTTCCGGCGTCGACACCGTGGGGTCATTCACCGCCCGATAAGCCTGCTCGAGCGCCGTGCGGAAGCGTTCCTCCTCGGCACAGAGAAACGTACTCGGCGGGCGACCGGCACGGCGTTCATGTTCCGACCAGATCGCCGTCGCGAAGTAAAACATCGTGAGGGCCACCATGCGGTCAAAGTCGGCGAAGCTGGCATAGCTCGCAGCCACAATTCCGTCGATGAATTCGATCTCCACCTGCAATTGGGTATTGTATTCCTCCATGCGTGACCAAAGACGCGGCGTGTCCCAATCTTCGTCCCAGGCACGAATCAGCCGCTCCAGCCCGATGAGTGTGTGAGCGATCCCTGTGCTGTGAAAAGCGTCGATAAATCCCGCGGCGGTGGGAAGCAGTGCCCAATTCCGGCCCGCGGCTTGGCCGATGCGGCGCTGCATCCTTCCCGAAAAGCCGAAGTGATCGCCCCACAGCGATTCGGCGGAAGCGAATTGGTCGGCAATCGATGGGAACTGCTGCAGCAAGTGTCGCCACTCTACCGCGGGAGGGGAACCATCGAGCGGGAATCGCCGCATGTCGAGACACCACCCTGCGGACGTGACGCCATGATCAAAGGGAATGATCCACATCCAGCCGCCATCGAACACATGATGCAACGTCGAGTCCTGACAGCGAAACGGATGATCGTCGGCTTTCCCGCCGGCATCGCGATACATCTCATCCCAGTTGCCGATGTGACGAAAGTGCGAGAAGATCGTCCGCGAATGGGTGCGGAGTGTGGACTGCTGATCGGGCAGTCCGAGCGTTCGGACCAGAAAGCCATCGCCGCCCGTGGCATCGAGCACAAATTTCGGTCGAATCTCCACCGCTTCCCCGGACTTTGTCTGCCCGTGCAACTTCCAGCCGGACTGGGAACAGCCCCCTTTCGTCAGTTCAAATTCATCCCAGTAAGGAATTCCCGCGGCCACAACCTGCTGGACGAGAAATCCATCGAATTCGGACCGCAGCCATTGCGTGTCGGCATCGTCAGGCCCGTAACTCGCCGCGACGAGTAGCTCGCCCCGATGCTCGCGATCCGGACGAAAACGTTCCCCGCGGCGATGATGGAAGTAGCTGAAACCCCGTTTCAATCCCACGGGAATGTCCGGGTACGCGGCCTTCCAACTGGCATAGTTAGCGAAGGGTTTCAACCACGGAAGATTGTAGCGGCCAGCAAGGGTTTCCAGCACGAGGTTGGCAATCGGCGTGGTCGATTCCCCAATGGCAAATCGCGGGTGTTTGCCACGATCGAGCAATACCACACTGCGGCCAATCTGGTGCGCCAGCAACGCCGCCAGGCTGCCGCCAAACCCGGCTCCGATGATCGCGATGTCGACATCAATTTCTTGCATTTCGACGATTGTCGTGGAAAGTAAAGTCGTTGCCAATCGAAGGACCGCGGACTTGGTGGAGAAGAGAAAGGCGGTCCACAGATTTCACAGATTCGCATAGATGTGAAGTGAGGAATAAAGAGGACCACGGAATGCACGGAGGACAGGGAAGGGAAAAAAGCGAAAAAACAGCCGTTCTCTCCTCACGGTCTGCTTTTCGCTCTTTCTCTTCTCGTCTTCAAATCTGTGTCTTTCTGTGAAATCTGTGGATCCTCTTCGCCATCTGTCGATTTCACACGGATTGGTTGGGACAAGAGCATGTCGGCCACGGAAGCGAGGTCTGCGTCAAATTCATATCATGCATCGCCAAGACTTGCCGCGAAGCGCAAGTGGGACACGATGCGAATTGCTCGGCGTTCCAGAGATCGACGAAGACTCGTCCCGCACGCAGTGCCATGCCTTGTTGCTGAACCATGTGCAGACTATCCAATCGTGGCGGGGTGAAGTGGCCCTGTTGTTGCCAGTCGTCCATCAAACCATTGCCGGCGCGGGTGGGAATGATGCTCACCGCTTGTGCTCCAGCAGAAAAAGCCGTTTCGATGGAACGGACCGTCCATTCGACATCCTCATCGCCGGTCAGCCCCGGCAATCCCAATTGAACGAACGCGCGGACATCACAATCGTGATCGCGCAGCCATCGCGCGGTCCGGTCGAAATCTGCGACCGTCATCTGTTTGTTGAGCCGCGACAGTATGTTTTCGTTCGCTGTTTCCAAACCGAGCGCGACTTCCAAGCGACCCGACAACAGATCGCGGAATCCCAACAAGCGGTCATCGGTCAGCCGTGGATGATTTTCGACGATCACCACGCGGGCCCATTTCACGAGTTCGGCAATGGCAGGCCAATCTCCGGGCGAGATCGCCTGCGGATCGAAAAAATTCCCAGCGTTGTAAAGCTTCACCACCGATACCGGCATCAGTTGCGGCAGTGCTTCTTCTAACTGCGCGACGATGGCACCGCGTGGTGTCGGTTCATCGAGCGTGTGCCGCCAGAGATCGCAGAACACGCAGGTGAAAGGACACTCGCGATTGGTCAGTAGTACTGTGCCGATGTCTTCGATCACGCCGACCGCCGAGCGTTCCCGCTCACGGAAAAACGCATACGCCCGCCGCGGATCGACCGCGACCTTCGGTCCGCGCCGCGCACGAATGGCGGCTGTGTTCACGGCAGGTCGTGGAGAGACGGGCAACGTTTTGCTTTCCAATTCAAGAAAGTCAGGGCGTGATCCGCAGAAAACGCAGAAGGACACGGAAAGGAATGAATACAGAGGAGAGAAAACCCCGGATCACACGGAGGACACAGAAAAATGCAGAAGGACGAGAAGGGCAAGGCCAGCTTCCCGGCTGCTTCCGGGCAGCCGGGAAGCTGGCCTTGTCTCACGCCGCGTTTCTCAGAAGGCACGGCTTTCTTTCACTCACCCTTCCGTGTCCTCCGTGTCGTTCGTGGTTCATCCTCTTCATACCCTTTCCGCTTTTTTTCTGTGCTCTCTGTGCCTTCTGTGGATCACTCTCTTCTTCGGGCGGCGGTCGCTCGTCCGCACACCCGGTGCAAGTTACACTACGCGGGACGGCGATGCGACGTGAAGCGAATCTTCGGGGTGCAGCGGAATGGCGATGTGCGGGCGGTGGGTGACTTTCGGCGTGTTGATGTGGGTTGTGGGTCAAGTTGACGCGGCGCCGCCAAAGCCGTTGCGGGTGTTGATTGTCACCGGCGGGTGCTGTCATGACTATGACGTGCAGAAAGTCCTGCTGAAAAAAGGCCTGGAACAACGGGCATACTTCGATGTTGAGTACGTTCAGCAAGGCGGCACGGCGACCGACAGCCGCATTCCGCTCTATGAAAACGCCAATTGGGCCGACGGCTTTGATTGCGTCATTCACGACGAATGTTTTTCCGACGCGAAAGACCCGCAGTGGGTCGCGCGGGTGTTGAAGCCGCATCGGGATGGTCTGCCCGCGGTTGTTATGCACTGTGCGATGCACTGTTACCGTGATGGCACCGACGAATGGTTCAAATTCTGTGGCGTCACCTCCCGTCAGCACGGGGCGCACTATCCGCATGAAGTCCTGACGCGCGACGGTGCGCATCCGATTATGAAAACACTCGGGGCCGGCTGGGCCAATCCCGCGGGGGAGTTGTACTGGATCGAAAAAATCTGGCCGACGGCGCATCCGCTGGCGTCGGCCAAGAACCGTGAGAAAGGGAACGAAGAAGTCTGCGTCTGGACCAACGAATTCGGCGAGAAGAAGACTCGAATCTTTGGCACCACTCTTGGTCATCACAACGTCACTGTCGAACATCCGCAGTTTCTCGATTTGGTCACCCGCGGCACGTTGTGGGCGTGCGGCAAACTCGATGACACGTACCTGAAACCGCCTGTGTCGCAGCGCGTACCGGTGAATCTCGCGCTCGGTAAGACGGCCACCGCGTCCAGCGAAGAATCCAACAAGAACAACTTTGCCAGGCATGCGATTGACGGCAACGAAGGAACCCGCTGGTGTGCGTCGAGCGGGTCCGCCCCGCAATGGTTGCAGATCGACCTCGGCAAACCACAGCCCGTCACCGGCGTCAGCATGAAATGGGAAGACCCGAATGGTGCCTACCACTATCAGTTGGAAGGCTCCGTCGATGGCGAGAAGTGGACGATGCTCGCCGATCAGTCGAAGAACAACACTGCGCGGTCGGAAGAGACCTTCGACATTCAATCGCTGCGGCATTTGAAGATCACATACGTTGGCGCGGGGAACGGACAATGGGCGAGCTTGTGGGAAGTCCGCGTGCATGGAACCGAAATGGTGGCGATCGATCCGGACGCCGTCCGCAAACGCGCCGATCAAGCCGTGCTCGGTGATGTGAAGATTCCCGATGGTCTCGAAGCGACCGTTTTTGCCACGCCCCCGGCGGTGCAGTACCCAGTGTTCGTCGCTGCCGCACCGGACGGCACGGTCTATGTCTCTGTCGACAAGAACGGTTCCCTCGACCGTGAACCCCGCCGCGGTTCGATTCTGCGGTTGCGCGATCTCGATGGTGACGGCCGGGCCGATGAATCGAAGCTCTTCGTCGCCGACGTTGATTCGCCGCGCGGGCTGGTGTGGGACCGCGACCGGTTGTATGTGATGCACCCGCCGCATTTGAGTGCGTTCATCGACAACGACGGCGACGGCATCAGCGACGAGCAGAAAATTCTCATCAAGAACATCGCCTTCGGCTTCAAAGACCGCCCGGCGGATCACACCTCGAACGGCGTCACGCTCGGCATTGATGGCTGGCTGTACCTTGCGATCGGCGACTTCGGCTTCATGGAAGCGGAAGGGACCGACGGCCGTAAGTTGCAGTTCCGCAGCGGCGGCGTGATCCGAGTCCGTCCCGACGGCACACAAATGGAAGTCTTCTCCCGTGGGACGCGTAACATTCTCGAAGTCGCGCTCGATCCGCTGCTCAACGGATTCACGCGCGACAACACCAATGACGGCGATGGCTGGGATATCCGCCTGCACCACTTCACCGGCCTCGAACATCACGGTTATCCGTCGCTGTATAAGAATTTCCGCGATGAGATGGTGCAACCTCTGGCCGACTACGGCGGTGGCTCCGGCTGCGGGGCGATGTTCCTTGCCGAGCCCGGTTTCCCCGAGGGCTACAGCCCGGCCCTGTACACGGCCGACTGGGGGCGCAATTGGGTCTACCGGCATCGCATGACACCGAACGGGGCGACGTTCAAGCCTGATCAAAGCGAATTCATCGGTTCGACGCGCGTGACCGATCTCGATGTCGACGCCAGCAGCCGGTTGTACGTCACCAGTTGGAAAGGGGCCACGTTCACCTATGCCGGAGAAGACGTGGGGTATCTGCTGCAGTTCAAACCGAAGGGGTACACGGCCCCAGCGCTACCGGATTACGCCAAGTTGTCTGCGAAACAACTCGTGGATGAGTTCAAATCGCCAAGTCATCGCCGGCGGTTGGTGGCACAACGGGAGTTGCTCGCACGACCAACGACGAAAGAGACTCAAGATCGTTTGACTCAAGCAGCGAGGAATTCTGCCGCCACGTTGGAATCGCGCGTTGCAGCGCTCTTTACCTTGGCCATGATGCTGCCGATGGAGGACAAACCGTTCGCCGAGACGATGACGCCGTTGGCGAGCGATCCCGAGCTCTTGCCATTCGTTTTGCGGGCTTGGGGCGACCGCGGTCGCAAAGCGCCGTTCTTAACGGACGCCGTTGTCGAAGCGGTTATCACATCAGAGCATCCCGTCGCGCGCCGCGAATTCGCCATGGCAGTCGGCAAAGTGCCCGGTGACTCGAATCACTTTCGACATGTGCTAAACCTCGGGAAAGACGCTGATCCCGTTGTTCGACACACCGCCGCCCGGGCGCTCATCCAAGCGGGAGCGAACGATATTGTGCTCGTGGAGTGGTCCCATCTTCCTGATAATCCCCGCTTGGATCAAGTGGCACTTCAGGTGATCCAAGCGTCATCCGATCCTTCGATTATTTTGCAATTGATCCGCAAAGTCGAGAAGATGCCGGACAGCCCACGCTGCCGACTATTCCTGACCGCGTTGTGCCGCTTGCATCAGCGCGAAGGAGCATGGAAGGGGAACAGTTGGGGCACGCGGCCGGATACCACCGGGCCGTATTTCCAGCCGGAAACGTGGGATGAATCGCCACGCATTGCGGCGGCATTGCAGAAGCGGTTAGAAGCCGCATCGCCGGACGAAGCCGCGTTTTTATTGACGCAGCTTAATCGCCACAAGATTTCGCTGGATGGAGCGCTCGACCGCCTGTTGACGATGGCCGCCAAAGACGCGGCTCTCATTCCCGCTGCGGTGACGGAATTGTCGCGGGCAAAGACGGTACCAGCGAATGCGGTCGGGTTATTGAAGCAGGTCGCGACCGACAAAAATCGTCCGCAGGATCAACGGCTAGCGGCCGTTCTGGCATGGATGCGAGCTCGGGATGATGCGTCATTCTCTGAATTGCTGCGAGTCTTGCCGACATTGGATGACAAAGGGAAACGTCGCGATCTGAATACCTTGTGGGCCGCGTTCCTGACTACGGATCGTCTCGGTCCGCATGCGACGTTACTGGTGGAGCAGTCGCAAAGTGATGACCAGGAACTCGCCCTGTGGGCGACCGCGGGATTGTGGGCGCTGACATCGCCGAAAGGAAAGCCGTCGCCGGAGGTCCGTGCGATTGCGGACAAGGCAATGGAGGCGGGGACGCTGGTGCCCGCGAAACGCCGGTTGATGATCGAATCGTTACGACTTTCAAATCAACGCGAATTCGCGGATTCGATTCAACGTGCTGTTGGCGATGACGATCTCGCGGTTGCGGAACTGGCGCGGGATGTGGCGAAGCAGTGGAAGCTGGAGTTGTCTCCCACGCCGCGCGGGCCGAAGGTGAGCACGCTCAAGCCGGAAGAAGTGCTTGCCGCTTTGCAGAAGCTGCCGGGCAAAGCCGGCACTGGCGAAGCGTTGTTCGCAAAGCTCAACTGTGCAAAGTGTCACACAGTGAATGAGGGCGAACCGCTGCGGGGGCCGTTTTTGCCGAACGTCGCGAAGACGTACAAACGCGACCAACTTGCGGAGTCGATTCTGCTGCCGAGCAAATCACTGGCACAGGGCTTTGTGACGTACGTCTTCACGATGGACAACGGCAAGACGATCACGGGCTTCGTCACCAACGAAGCGGCGGATGCCATCACCATCCGCGATAACGAAGGCAAAGAATTCACGCTGCCGGTGCAGGAAATCGAAGAGCGGGCCAAGTCGTCGGTCTCCGTGATGCCCGAGGGTTTGGTGAAGGATCTGACCGTCGAAGAGTTCGCGTCGTTAATTGCGTACCTGGAGTCGCTCGCTCCATCGAAGTAACTGTGTCTCTTTTCAGGAACGAGGACTTTGTATGCCGACATTGTCGAAGGTGGGGAACCACTGGTTCTGGAGTGTCATGTTGATCGGTACGAGCGCGATCTCCTGCGATGCCGCGGAAGAATTGTTCAAAGCCACGCCGCTCACCAAACCGGGCGAATTCACCGCCGGGATTGAAGGCCCGGCGTGCGATCGCGCGGGGAATATCTACGCGGTCAACTTCGGCAAGCAGCAGACCATCGGCAAGGTGACGCCGCAGGGTGTGGGCGAGGTCTTCGTCGCGCTCCCCGGCGAAAGCACCGGCAACGGGATCGTCTTCGACGCCACCGGCAAGTCGATGTTCGTCGCCGATTACGTCGGTCACAACGTGCTGAAGATTGATCTCGCCACGAAGAAGATCGAAGTCTTCGCGCACGACGACAAGATGAACCAACCCAATGATGTCGCGATCGCTCCGGACGGCCGGTTGTTCTGCAGCGATCCTGGTTGGAAAGATGGGACCGGCCAATTGTGGACCGTCAGCCCGCAGGGGAAGATTGAACGGGTTGGCAGCGGACTCGGGACCACGAACGGTATTGAAGTCAGTCCCGATGGCAAAACCTTGTACGTCAACGAGAGCGTGCAGCGCGGCGTCTGGGCATTCCCCATCCATGCCGATGGAAAGCTCGGCGAACGAAAATTGCTGAAACAGTTCCCGGATTTCGGCTTCGACGGCATGCGTTGTGACGTGAAGGGCCGGCTCTATATCACGCGTCATGGCAAAGGAACCGTTGTGGTGATGAAGCCCGACGGCGAAATCGTTCGCGAGATTGATGTCCTCGGCAAGTCCCCCACCAATCTCTGTTTCGGCGGTCCCGACGGCAAGACGGTGTACGTCACGGAAGTCGAACACACGCGGCTCGTGCAGTTCCGAGTGGATGAACCGGGGTTGGCGACGGTTGTCCGTGGTCAGTAGACAGATTGGATGCACTCGGTGAATCATCACGGGGCGCGAAACCGCAAGCGGTGCAGCCCCTTCTTCCTACCCACTACCCACTGGATTTCTCATGACCCCCCAACAAATCGCGGAACACGCCGGTATCACCTTTTCCAAGCAGGAACCCGGTTATCTCAACCTTTGTGTCCGGAGTGGAAAACAGCTCATTACATCCGGCCATGTGAGTGACCTCAAAGGCAAACTCGGAGCCGGCGTGACTGTTGAAGAAGGCAAACTCGCCGCGCGGAATTGTGCGGTGAAGATTCTCAATTCGGTGTGGAACACGCACGGCACCCTGAACGGCCTCCGCGTGCTGAAGGTGCTGGGATGCGTGAATTCCACCCTCGATTTCACCGACCAGCACCTCGTCATCAACGGTTGTTCGGACCTGCTGCACGAAATCTTCGGCAAGACCGGCGACGGCTACCATGCCCGCAGTGCTCTCGGCTTCGTGCAGCTCCCGACAGGAGCGGCGGTGGAAGTGGAAGCGATTTTTGAGATCAAGGAGTAGTGAAGTTGATTGTGGGTCGTTGGTGGTTGGTCGGAAGAGACGTGTGCCCGTTTGCCGACCAACAACCAACTGCCAACGACCAGCCCGGAACGATCGTTATGACACGCTTCATTCTTCTGTTCACGTGCATCGTCGCCGCGCCGTTGTGGGCCGAGGACTGGCCGCAGTTCCGTGGGGTTCGCGGCGATGGAACTTGGCAAGCACCGCGGTTACCGGAGCAATGGCCGCAAGCGGGGTTGAAGGTTCTCTGGAAGCAGCCCGTCGGTGGTGGATACGCGGGGATCAGCACCCGCGGCGACGACTTTGTCTTCACAATGGACCGCCAGACGGAACCGACCGAGCGCGAACGCGTCCTCTGCTATCACGGCGCGACGGGCGAACTCGCATGGATGCACGAGTATCCGGTCAAGTACGACAAACTCGACTACGGTAATGGTCCCCGTGCGGCACCGACGGTGTATGGCTCCACGCTCATCACCGTCGGGGCGCTCGGCGATGTCCGTTGCCTCGATCTCAAGACCGGTGGCATGCTCTGGGAGAAGAACTATCAGTGCGACTTTGGCGGCAGACTCCCCACTTGGGGCTATGCTGGGTCGGCGTTCATTCATCGCGAACGATTGTTGCTCGCACCGGGAGGGGGAGAAGCGTCGCTGGTCGCGCTCGATCCCAAAGACGGCAAGGAGATCTGGCGAACGCTGTCCGATGAAGCCGGGTATGCCACACCCATCGTCATCCCGGTGAAGGGCCGCGAACAGATCGTGCATTGGACGCCATCGCATATCCGCGGCGTCGATTTTCTATCTGGCAAACCACTTTGGGAGAGTCCGTATGAAATCACCTATGGGGTGTCCATTGCCAAGCCGATCTTTCAGGACGGCTTGGTTTTCATCGCCGGGTATTGGCACGGCTCGAAAGCCATTCGACCCGGTGACGATGTGGTTCCGGCGAAAGTCGCGTGGGAAGAGAACCGGTTTCTTCGCGGGCTGATGTCGCAGCCGCTGTACCGCGACGGGTATGTCTATCTCCTCGATAAACAGTACGGCTTGACGTGTTTTGAACTCGCCACCGGTAAGAAGCTGTGGGACGACAAGAACACGATGACGCCGCGCGATCGCAACCCGCATGCATCGCTGGCGTGGATCGGTGACGGCGACCGGGCGATTATGCTCAACGCGGAGGGCGAACTGATTCTTGCTCGTCTCAATCCCACGGGTTATCAGGAATCCGCCCGCACGAAAATCATCGGCTTCACGTGGGCACATCCGGCTTTCAGCGGTCGCCGCGTGATTGCCCGCAGCGATACGGAAATCGTCTGCGTGGAATTGCCGGTTGTGGAATAGATCACGTTGTGGATCGTTGCTGTGCCGCCCAACGGTCGGCGAGCATGGCGTCAATCAGCAGTTGCCCGGCGTGAAAGGCGAGCAGCGGGAACGTGATGAAAGGGGCATCGTCTCGCACTACCAGCGGATGCGTGGCCATCAGGATGCCAATCGGCAGGGTTTTCTGACTGGCCGACAACGCCACGGCAATCGCGGTCTCCTTCGAGGCCCGCATCGTCGCTGCACCCATCCATCCGAGCCATAAGCTGGCAAGATGAACAACGATGCATGATGCAATGAGGCCGGCCAGCGCGATTGCCGATGGTCCCGCGGGTTGATGACGCAGCATCACACCGCCGCGTGTGGCGGCCATCAGCACCAGCAACAGTACCAGCCATTGGGCGGCCGTGTTCATGACTTTGCGATACCGTATCGAGATCGTCGCGCCGGACCGCGGCCATTGGGCCAGTTGTCCGATCACCGTCGGAAGCAATACGCAATAGATCAGTTGGCTCACGACGCCGGTCAATTCAACCCTCGTGTTGCTCTGCAGAATGACGGTGAGCCACAGTGGCGACACGATGACACAGGCGACATTCGTCACCAGTGTCACCAACAACGATATGGCGTCGTTCCCACCGGCGCGGCGTGTGAAGACCGATGCCGTCGCCAGCGTGCAGGGGGCAATCGCGGCGATCATGAGGCCGAGCGAGAAATCGGGACGCGCTTGCCAGCCGGCGATTGGCCAGGCGACGAGCGGTGTCAGCCCGAGATTCACGATCGTGCCCCACAGGACCGCGTGCGGATGCAGGAGAGCTTCGCGCAGCCGTGAGGTATCGAGACTGAACGACATCAGAAACAGCACGATGATGGTGGTCCATGACGGATGCACCACGCGCAGGAAGGTCGCCACCAGCGATTGCGGACCGTAGCAGCCGGCGAGCAGTCCGCCGCACAAGGCGGCCGCCAGCACACACAGAAACCATTGACGTACCAGTGCCGCCCGCATACCGCCTCAATCAGCAAGTCCGCTTCACCAGGCCACAACGCCCTTGCTGGCGCAACGGGCTGGTGAGGAGACGATATCACACGGCGGGGGCGTTGCGATATGTCCATGCCGTTGTGGCTGCGGCGACGAGGAACACAACGAACGCCAGTCCGCTTAGGGGTCCCGCCAAGACGATGACGCCGATGGCCGCCAGCCCCGCGATGAACATGGGCACCATGCGACGCAGGCGGGCACTGCGACCCGACAGCACGCAGACGGCGGCCAGCGCCACGCAGAAGACCATCCAGACCAGGCCCAGCGACAAAGACAGTGCCCGGCGCGGCCGCAATACTAGGGCGAGCTTTGCATCGCCGCCAGACTTCCCGAAGACCAACTTCTGCCCGCTAGTGGGGAGGATCATATCGAGCGACAACCCGCCGGTTTGTTTCCAGCCGGTACCCAACCCCGTCGCCTGAACGCCGTCCATTCCCCGGTTCAGTTGTCGACCATCATCGTGCCAATCTTGCGCGTTCACGCCGAATGCCCCGCCCCCACCTACGCCCGCCGCTCCCCATTGATTCATCGGCACGGTTCCGCCGGTGACAAAATCACCGTTAGGCATCACGCCGGTTCCGGGGCCGTTGATCATCGAGCCAAGGGCGGGCATCCCGCCGGCATTCGGCATCGTCGTGTGGGATCGCAGCGAATTGGCCTGAGGCATCTGCTCGTTCGGCAGCACGAGGGCACGGCTGAAACGACTTTGATCGGGCCGGTTGCCCAAGCCGCTTCCCATCATGCCTTGGGCTTGTCCCTGTTGCATTTGAAGTTTCTTCCCGGCAATTTCCCGGTTGAGTCCCAACAGTTGGTCCTCGTTGCGCGAACGGTAGGCATTGCGAGCATCGAGATTGCCGCTGTTTTTCAGGGACTGTTGGGCATCGGCTGCCGCCTTCTCCGCGGACTTGGTCTGCAGCGATGGCGTTTGCAGTTGTTCGACGATGGCGAAATTGAAAGACGTGGTATTCTGATTTCCGTCCACAACTCCGTTGCCGCTCACATCACCGCGTCCGTTGATGCCGCTGCCGTCGTTGTCGAAGAAGAGGACCGAGTTGTTATTGATGGCGTTGCCGATCTGTTGCTGCACGTCCTGCGTTTGCGGCTTGCCAGTCGGATTGAGGATGATCTGCACTCCTTCCGCTCCGCTCTGGGAAGTCGGTTGCTGTTGCAGTTGTTGCTCCTGTTTGACGATGGATTGATAGCGGACCTGCAGCTTGCGGTATTCCTCGGTGAGGGCCGCGTCACCGCCGTTGACCGCCGGGCTTTGCTGCTGCAGGACTGTATCCAACTTCTCCAAGTTGCTTGCGCACATCAACCGCGAGCGCTCGCTGCTGAGCGAATCGTAGTTCGACAGCAGTTCCGCATAGTCCTGTAACACCGCCCGCGTGCCGTAGCTGTCGGCGACATTCGGCGCGTGATCGTTGAGATTGTTTCGCTTCGGATCGCGAACCGGCCAGACATCGAGGTCGTCCGGCAGATACACCGACCACCGGGTGCGAGCCACCGGGATGCCAAACTCGGGGCTTTCGTCCTGACCGACAATCGTCGGTGACGGCAAGTCGAGATCGCGCCCCAGCACCTGGTTACCGAGCGGCAACCCCTGCGGCAATCGACCACTCAGCGTTAGCATGACGCGGAACGACAAATCCGCCGCGCCCGTTTTCGGCAGCGCGATCAAGTGGATGTCTTCGGCTTTCAACTTCGTCTTCACCGTGCGGGAGGCTTGATCCCCCACGAAGACCGAGAGCAGTCGCGATTCACTCGGCAGCTTGACGGCGAGGAACTGACGGCTGCGATTCTTCAACGTGTAGACGCTTTGCAATCGATAACTGCCATCGCGGGCCAGCACCATCGCGATGTCGGCCAGATTCACCGATGCCGGGATGCCGGCCGTTGGCGTGTACCGCTGAACGCTCCAGGCGAGTCCTGCCTCGACGGACTTCACCCGGACGAACTCTGTCGCCTGATCGGTCAATTCCTTGCGAACGACGATCGACACATCTTCTCGCTGTACGGCTTCCCGCACGGTGGGATCGGTCGCGGTGAGTTGATTCAGCGACGTGTTGATCAGCAGCACGTAATGCCGTTGCGTTTCCAGCGGAGCGGCTGCGGCATCGGTGCCGATGAATGTCAAGCCAGGAGCAACAATCTGTGCCGTCTGTGGCGGCAACGTGGCCGCGGCGCTGAGTTTGAACGGTCCCATCACGGGTGATCGCAGTGCGAGGGTCCATCGCAGTCGACCACTGGGCAACACGGTGGTGGAAACGTCGCGCAGGTTGGCTCCCTGGAAATCGAGCTTCCCCGCGAGTTCCGCGGGCGTGTCGAGAATGAGCCGATCCGCTGTGGCTTGATCGATCTGCCATTGGAAGACGAAACCGTACACCACGGCGACATCGGTCACGGTGATCGATGTCAGCGATTCCGCACTCACCCGCGGCGTGGCCCGATGCAGTGTGAGCGTCACTTCGCCCGCGTCCACTTGCGACGACTCAAAGGCGAGTTGCGCACCCACAGGTTGTAGTTGCTGAAAGTGCGGATCGAGCGCGGCGGTGTCCAGTGTTTTCCATTGATCGAGAGAAGACACCTGCGCGTTAAGGCCGGTGTCGAGCCACACGGCGGACTGACGTTGCACGCGCACGGCCCCGGCCACAGACAATGAGCCGAGCTCGACCGTGGCTTGCGCGGGGTCGCGAGACTGCGTCGTCAACACGACGATCTCGACGACACCTTGTCGGGGTTGATCATACTCCAGCGTAAGAACCGAGGCGCCATCGCCCGGAGTGAGGAACCAGTCCTTTAGTCCTTGCGACTGGACATCGAGGACAACCCAGTTCGCGGGCAGACGGAGATCAAGTGCCGACCGGGGGACGAGCGACAAATCGCACAACACACGCGTGGTGGTTTCCACCTTACGATCGGAAATGCGTTGCCCCTGCCGCTGCGTCACCTGCATCTGCGAGGTCAGCCGCGAGGTGGTGAGTTGCAGTGTCCACGGGCGACGGCTGAAACGGTAGACGAGTTGTGCCGCGGCATCGATCCGCGTTGTCGGCACGGCCGTCGTCTGAGTATTGTTGTCGACCTGTGAGAGCCCCGTGGCCGATTCCGGTCGCACGGAGAATTGCTCGCCGGCATACACCGCGACGTGACCGACTTCCGCGGTCACTTCCAGCGGGGCGATTTCCGCGACGGCAAAGGTCGACGCCGTGGCTTGCACGCGATGCGGCAGATACGTGTCGATTGTCAGTTCGGTCGCATCGCCGACGTTGCGACGCAGAAAGACCCGCAATCGGCGTTGGGCACCATCGCCGACGAGTTCCCACCCGCCGACATCCGGTCCGGCGACCCCTTGCAGCTTCACTCCTTCCGGCAATGCAAAGGCCAGATCCCGTACGACCCCTTGCCGCACGCGATACTTGAAGCCCGCGCTAACGGTCACGCCCGCATCGGCGACACTCACCGCCGTGATCGACTCGACATGGACAACGGCAGCGCCCCCCTCGCGGGTTTGTTCCGGCTGCCAACTGATCTGCAAGTCGCCGCCGCGATCGATCGGCAATTCGATGGTCGTCTTCTCATTCTGCGTGATGCGGCGGTACGCGGTCGTCGATCCATTCACCCGCACGCCGAGTTTCTCTGTCGGCAACGCAAACGACAGTTGAGCCGCAGGTGTGGGGGCCAGCGTGAGATGGAACGATCCGGCGGCACCGAGCACTTTCGCCGGGACAGCGAATTCAATGTCGAGCACATGCAACCCGGCGGCGGGGACGAGCAATGTGAGTTGACCGCCATCGACTTTGATTGCCGCGGGCTTGTCATTGAGCTTTGCGGCATTCAACGCGACTCCGCTGAACGGCAGCGTCACCGGCCATTGACCGTCGACATAACTGCGCAGCACCAGCCGCGCTCTCAGTTTGATACTCGCAGCTTCCGGCTGCATTTCAGGGACGACGAGTTCCGCCCGATAGAGCGCTTCCAGAATCCGACCCGCTTCCGGCGGTGGCGTGGGCGTGGATTTTTCGGGATGCGCGAGTTGATACAGTTCGACGAATTTCTCGAACGGCAACAACACGCGGTCAGCCGTCTGCGGATCCTGTTCGACATTGAAAGGCACGACGAGCGCGGGGCGTAACGGCATCGGCGGCGCGACGGGCTTCGCGGCAGCGGGCTGTGCGTCTGCGGTTGCTCCGGAGAACACGACGATCAGCATCACCGCGGTGCCAAAGAACCGGCAGCAATGGCGACACGTCAGCAGACACCGCGACACCAGCCAGAACACAATCCAACTGACGGCCGCGCCGCATGCCAGGCCGAAGAGACCGTCGAGCGTCACCTGCCATGTGACCGGGGCGATGGGGGACAACCCCAGCGACAGTGCGAACAGCACGGCGAGGACCGCGATCCGCCGCTGCATGTCGACCTTGCGCGAGATCCAACCGACGAACAACCCGAACACGAACAACATCAACCGCCAGACCGACCCGGCGTGCCGATCGACGTAATCGAGCTCCAGCGCATCACGCGTCCCATCACTCGATGCGCCGAGATAACGGAACGATTTCACCTGGCTGTGCGACGGGGCTTCGAGCGCGAGGGACAAAGAGAGCAGGCCTTTGCTCTTCGCCAGACCGCTGGTCCGAGATGGTGTGGCTGCAAAGGGATCGGCTGCCGCCATTGCTGCCGCAGCTTCTGGTTCGGGAGCAGCGGCACGGTCTTCCTTCGCGGGGGCCTTTTCCGGGTTCGCGAATCGTGGTTCCGCACGTTTGCGGCGTGCCAGCGTGCTCAATGATGAGGACTGCTCGGAGTCCTTCGATTCAAGCAATTCCTGAGTGAAAGCTTCCGCTTTCTGTTTCTCACCCATCGGGGCATCCGACGGGCGGGTGGAATCCATGTCGGAGAGCACCGAAAGATCGTCCATCGTGGCTGGCAACGGCGTTGTGACCGGGGATGATTTTGGTGGTGCAAGCCCCGCGATCGTTCCGTTGGGAAGATTGTATCCGTCCAATTCTCGTGATGAAGCGGCTTCAAACTCATAACTCTGGGTAGTTCCAGCGGTGACGCGCATTGATGCGGCCTTCCTCGCCGACTGAACTGCCGGGGCTCCAAGAAAACAAAGGGTGACGCATCCAATTCCACCCAATATTATTGCCGCTTCCGCCAAACCACGAACACCGCGGCGTTGATAAAGCGTGAGCAGCAGCGCCAATCCCCCCATGGTGACGACGATCACGAACAAGCCCCAACCGGCGGATGACCACGTTGGTTGCCGAACGAGATTCTGCCAATTGGCGAGCCAGCCCGGTTGATCGAGCGCGGTCGCCGGTTCCAAACGGCCGCGGCTGTGGACCAGTAATGTGTCCTTCGGATGAATCACTTCCCAGCGCTGTTCGAGGACTTCAATCGGTTCCGCTTGTCCCTGTCCCGACACGGCCGTCAGTTCCGGCGGTGATTGTCGGAACGTGCCCGCTTTTTCCAACGCCGGGACATGGCCGCGATAGAACAACGTCACCGTCGCTTCCACGGCTCCGCCCGAACCGGTGGCGACGGGAATGACATAGAAATCGTCCTGCCGACGGACTTCGACCGGTTGTTGATTGATGAGGGCCGCCCACAACGTTGCATCCGTGGGCAATTTCACGCGGAGTTGCGGCACCCCGGCGAGCTTCAGTTGGAAGTCTGCCTTCTGTTGTAGTTCACCAGTCTTGGAAACAATGCTCGATACCAGCAGATCGCGACACACCGCCGTCGGGACCGCGGTCTTGTCGAACCGTTGCTCGCTCAGTGTCAGCTTCGCTCCCGCCGACACCGTGCGGTAAGCCCCGACGATGCGTTCTTTCGGCGTGTAGGGCACGGGTGGCAGATCGAGCGGATCGGTCTCAGCAAGCGGCAACCCCTGGGCATCGGTGGCGACAATCGTCAGCTGCTGTTCGGGACCGGCTTCAATCACCACCGCGCCAAATTGTCGGTCCGTTTCGTCGACGGTGAGGACCGGTGCAGCGACGGTTCCCTGTGCGGGTCGCGGCATTTCAAAGCGGGTTGACAGGAAGGTCTCACCATGCAATCGCTCGGCGAGTTGCAGCCGCCAGCGACGGCGACCGTCGGCGACCGGCAGCGGTTGTTGTTCGACAAGACCATTGAGTTCAAAGCGGACATCCGCACCGACGGCTTCGGGTAGCGAGACGACGATGCGCCGCGTGCCGCCGCCTTCGACGAAGACGCGGGCGAACAGTTCGGAGTGCAGCGTCTGCGGATCGAGTCGGTAGACGCCGATGACTTCCGCGGCGATGCGCGACGGCTTGCGGATGGTCTTGATGTGACCGGAGTACCGCGTGTCTTGAGACTGGAACCGCAAGCGTTCCCACTCGGCTTTGAGCGGCGCGGGATCGAGCCCGACGAATTCTTCGGCGACGAGATCGAGATCGTTATCGCCGCGCACGATGATCGCGGTTTCGGCCAGCGTGGCCTGCGGCAGGACCAGTTCGGGAAGCGGGAACGTGATTGGTTCGGCTTCCACCGGCCAGCCTTCGACATCGCGCCGCAGTTCGAGTTTCACCACCCCTTCCGCACCCGGGGCGATGGGTTGACGGAGTGCAAACCGAAACTGCGAAGTACCGGCCGCCTGTGGGATTGTTTCCCACTTCACGGGTTGCCCATCGGGACCGGTGGCCGCGACGACGGTCCACTCCGCGGGGAGTTGTACATCGACATCGAACAGCGGGGCAAACCGCGGCGTCAAGGTGAGCGCCGCCTGTAACGACAATCCCGACGAGGCGGCATCGAGGACGACAGCAATCGCGGCATGCAGTTCGCGCGGCTTCGGTTGTGTGACGCACCGTAGCGTAAAATTGTCCTGCCAGGCATCGAACCGCAACGTCTCGGCTGCATTCACACGGAGCATGTCGCTGGGCATGTCCATGATGGACTTCTGCCCGACGGTCGAACGGCGAATGCCGTCCATTTCCAGGATCTGCAATCGCACACCTACGGGGTATTGCAGCACCACCTGCCCGACATGCGAGGTGGCATCGACGATCGTCAGCGGCGGCACCTGCCACGGCGTTCCGGCGGGGGCAGGCATCACCCCGCGGAAGGTGATCTTGCGGGCTCCATCGAGCGGTTGACCAAAGGTGAGCGTGATTAGTGTTCGTTGTGGATTGGCGGGGTCATCGGTCAGCGTCCACGATTCGAGACCGGTGGCGTCGACATCGGCGATTTCCAGATACCCCGGCACCGAGCAAACCACGCGGTCCACCGGACGGCCGAAGACTTGTAGTGTCGTTAACGCATGCCAGGTGACTTCCCCCGGTGAAACGAATAAACCGTAACCCGTCGTTGCAAAGACGAGTGCATCGGCTTTGCGGTCGGTTGCACGGTCGGTGATGCGGAGCTGTAGACTGGGACGCCCACCGATGGCGACCTTGTACTCCGCCGGTTGATCAATCGCCGCGGGGCGTTCACGTTGCAGGCCATCGAGCAACAGACGTTTGCCGGTGGGCAACGTGAGCGTCAATTCGCCTGCGGGGCTGCCGAGTAACGTGAAAGCAATCGCCTGATCGCTGCCGAGCGTGACAATCTCCGTCGACAATTCGAGCTTGAGAACATACGCCCCTTCCTTGGGCGTGAGCAGTGTCAACGAACCATCTTCCTTGCGGCCGATGAACGCCGCTTCGCCATTGAGAGTGGCGCGTTCGACGGCGAGGCGCTGCAGCGGGAACGTCCATGCCTGCCAGCCCGGCACCAGTTGTTGCAAGTCCGCGGTGACGGTCAACAGCAGATGATCACCGACAATGCGGGCCGCGTAGTCACATTTGGAAACCAGTTGTGCAGCCGGAAGCGGGTTCTTCAACGCCGGATTCTTCGCCGCGAGTTCCATGAGTTTGCGGAACTCAGCCTGAGGCAGCAGTACACCTTTCTTGTCGCGCTCGATGACGACATCGAGTTCCTCGGCAGGAACATAAATCCGCCGGTCAGACAGATCCAGTTTGGAATCCTCCCCGCTCGCGCTTTGCAGGATCCCACAGATCGCGATCACCGTCAGCCCGCAAAGTGCGAAGCAATGAAATCGTTGATTCGTCTTCCAAAGAAACATGACATCGTCCTGGCTGGAGAAAGAAGGGGACAAGACCGATCTGCGACGTGATGACATCACGTCGCCGGATTGGGCTTATCCATTCCCAGCACGACCGAATCGAACACCCCCGGCGGAGGAATTACGGGAGCCGGTGGATTGGGCGGCGGACCGCTGCCCGCCGCCGGGTTTCCGCGGTCCGACCGGCGGAAGAGGGCTTGAATCAACCAGAGCGCGGCTCCGGCGATCAACCCATAACTGGCCACACCGAGGCCATGTGCTACGATGTCGGCATCGCGCAACGCATAGACCGCGGCGAGAAAACCGCCGAGCAGGATGAGCGTGAGTTTGTTCTCCCAACTCGTGTTCCGCAGGACGACAGCGATAAGCACGATCGCCCCGCTGACCACCCACGTATAGAACGGCAGATGCCACCACATCACTTCGATGCGGTCGTGTCCGCCGAGATTGTTGTAGGCGTAGGCATGCCCTTCGAGCGGGAAATCGAACAGCCCGCCGCCGTCGTCACCGATCCATTGCCGGAGTTCGGGCAGATCGGTTCGTGAGAAGCGCTGCCACATCGGACGGATGCGTGCCGGATGATCGTTGACGAAATGTTTGGGTTGACCCACAAGGGCGTATTCATCGGGTACCCACACGCCAACTCGCAATTGTTGGACCGCGGCAGGAGTTCCTTCGGCACCGGCACCACCGAGCATCGGAATCCGCAGTTCCGCTGAACCGCCGTTGCTGCGGAACGGCGGCGGATTGAGCGGCAGCCGGTACAGCACCGCTAGCGAAAACGGCTCTTCCGATGATTTTGCGCGGGTCACGTTGACGTAATACGCTTCCCAGTAATCGCTCACCTTGGCGTCGGGGTTCTTTTCGAGCGCGACCGGTTTGCGTTCGACCATCACGCCGAGCAGTTCCGCGCCTTTGGGAAGATCAAGCCGCAGTCGTTGCCGTTCGCTCGACTTCGCGAGGAAACGGGCACGAACGGTCGCTCCGCCGGAACGATCGAGAACGACTTCCACCAGGCCGCGCGACACCACGGTTTCGACGACACTCTGCACTTCATACTTCGAGACCGTCAGGCTGACATCGACGGGCTGCTTGTAGTAACGAAACCCGACGAGTCCGTCCTGTGGCAGCCGCGTCAGTTCACGAACATCGATCGGTTCGACATCACCCCCGGTTGCGCTCGCGGCGACCGATAGCACGCGATCTTTCTTGACGGTCGCTTCCCCGGCAATGCGGGCCACGGTGATCGAGCGTCGGCGGGCATCGTTCTCGGCGGCTTCAAACGGATCGGCGATGCGAATGAGCGGGACCGTCAGCGTCTGGGCTTTGCCGTCCGCGTCGCCGGGGATCGGTAAATCGTAGGTCACTTTGAAGGGGACATTGCCGACGACATCACGCTGCAGAACGACCGTCCACGTCACCCAACCGTCCACGGCCTGGGCAGCGCGACTCTTCTGCTTGATGGGTGCGCTGGCTCCATCGCCGTTGACGATCTGCACGGTGTCCGCAATCGCTTCGGGAACGGAGAAGCGGAACGTATCCAACCCGGCGTACTCGACGAGATAGTTCAGCGCTGTGGTTACCTGAACCTGACCTTGCTTCACATCGAGGGTGGTCGCAATCCCGGCGGTCAGTCGCGTTGGCTTGGCGACAGTGCGGGCCGGTAGCACGACCGGGCGGCGATTGAAGGTCCATGCGGAGATCAGGCGTTGTCCGCCGGGCGTGTTGTCGGCGGGTTGCGGATCGGGCTGCAGACCGACGATTTTTTCCGAGTCGGTAATCACATCGAGCGATTCCGGAGCCCGTACCCGCAACCGGCCGTTTTCAATCTCGACCCCTTGCGGTTCGAGCAACGGAACCGGTGCATCTGCGGTGTCAGTGGAGGCATCGCGCGGCTTCGTGGCGATCACAACGACGCCCACCGCGCCGAGTTTCCGCTCGTTCAGGGCAATCCGTAGTGTCTTCCGATCGGCCGAAACGTCGAACTGCTTCATACTGTCGCACTGCACCTTTTCAACGGTGAAGTCGTCCGGCAACCCGAGGACCAACTCAAAGACGCCGGTTCGTTCGACGGTGTAATTGAGGATGGTTTCAAGTTTGAGTTGATCCTGAGTGAACGTAACCACGGCGAGGTGATCGAGCAGCAACCGAGGTTCAACCGGTTTGACGGCGGCCGTCAGTTTGACCTGCGGCGTGTAGAACTTGTAGAACGCCGCGCCGGGACGTTTGATGCGTTGATCGACTTCGGCTTCATCGATGCGCGAGAGACCCTGCTGGGCCGTGACGCTGAGCGTGAGATCGGCGCTGGCACGCAGCGCGATTTGCCCGCTTTCTCGCAACACATCGAGCAAATGAATGCCGGTTGCCGTGTTTCCATCGAGTCCGGCCACATCGAACGGCTCGGCGTCCACAGCTCGTTCGGTATGAATTTCCAGCGGGATCTTGCCCCCCTGGCGACTCACCAGTTCTACGGTGACGATCTGGCGTTCGGCCTCCTCGGCCACTTTCCATTCCCGCACGCGCGCCGCCGAGACGACATCTAACACGCGGTGTCCTTTGGGGACCGCTAACCGCAAGCGTTCGACCTGACCGCGTAAGACATCGATGTTGAAGAACGCATCGGTATGAATCAGCCCGTCTTCGACTTGGACCAGCGTCGCGCTCGTGGCACTGGCGAGGAGTTCCATGTCGGGTTTGTTGCCCACGCGCGGATGCCACCGGGCGGCGATTTTGTCCGTGGACCCCAGATTCGCGCGGATATGCGTCGTCTTCGGCTCGGCTTTCACCGCCTCCTGCAAGAGTTTTGGTTCGACTTCAATTGTCTGATCCGCATCCGGCACAACGAGCTCAAAACTCGTCAGTCCTACGGTCGGCACCAGCAGTTCCAGGCTGCGGCCTTCGGGAGCGGTGAGCACGCGGGCCGTCATTTCGAGTGTGACGGTGTGCTCGCCGACTTCGGAAAACAGAAGACCGTATTCACCGGGCCCCACACCGCGAAGAATCACCTTGCCGGGAGCCGACGTGATTTTTCCGATCGCAGCTCCGCCGAATTTTACGGGGATTTCGCCCCAGCCTGGTTTCAGAACCTGCACCGTGAGCGTTGCTTGCACGTTGGCAACATCCTGCTGAACGGTCGCCACGTATTTCGCAGAGGAAATGATGCCCGGGACCGGAGGAATCGACGCATCCTGAAGTGCTTTGCCCCACGCCTTTTCCCAAAGCCCCAAATATTCCTGGTAGGACAGGAAGACCGAACTTCCCTGTTTTTCAAAAATCCCACGAAGGTTTTTAAAGGGAACGTAGATAATTTGTTCTGGGGGAGTTTTCGCAACATCCGTCACTGCCGACGGAGGCGGCTCCTGCCCGGACACGGGAATTGGGATCGCGGCTCCGAACCAGAGCGCACCGATCACCACAAACTGAGACCAAGATTGACGTTGCATGCCGAGCATCCTTCTCGAAAGCGAGTGCTGACTGTGAAGTTCAGCAAACTGAGCGGTGCTTGTCGAGTGTGCGGAATCGGAAAAATGGGAAATACCGGCATGATGTGTTGAGCCGGTGCTTCAATCTACGTTCAAAGACGCGAGGACCACGAAAAAGATTCCAGATTTCTTGTCTGAATGAAAATTCCATCCGGAGGAACATCGTTGGGCCACGATGTTTTTCCACCCCACCGATGACACCGTGTTGCGTTTCGGCGACACGCCGCAACACGCCAACCCCTGGCCCAGGATTTATGCAAGACCTCTCCCACCAAGATGTTACATCAAACGGTTCGGCTGTTAGCGATTTCGGCGCACCGATTGCGTTCTCAGAGTATTCCCCCCGCAACGATTCCGGGGGCGGAATGAATTCTTCTGAGGACGCCGACACCATGACGCTCCAACGCCATTTCAAGCGGATGGTTATCGACATCACGGATGACGGGACACACCTGCTGCACATGGGGGAAATGGAGATCTGGGACGGTGCCGATCTCTCCTTGCTTCGGGAAGGTTTTGCGCAACTGATCGAGCGAGATGGGGTACGCTCGGTCATCATCGACATGCATTTTGTGAAATACATCCCGTCGGGCTTCTTCGGAATGCTCTTCGACTGGCACGAAAAACGAGGCGTCTGGTTTGCCCTCACGCTGCCGCAGCCGAACGTCCAACGGATGCTGTGGTTTCAGCAGTTCTTCCGCCGGACAGAAGATGGCTTCTACGAACTCTGGTCTGAAGGTCGCGACCTCTTCACACCGGCCGGGATTGGTGCGGAACCGGTGCTGATCGAGGGGCAGGTCTAAATCTCCGCGGGCCACCGCCAAAATGAAACGCCCGGCGTCGTTCATTCGACGCCGGGCGTTTTCGTTTTCATCCATGCGAGGGAGAGATTATTTCCCTCGCTTGATCAATTGTTTCCTCGCGTCGCCAAACGGCAACACGCGGAAAAATCGCAACTTAGAGTTCCACTGTGACGCCACGGGAACCGATGGTCCGTTCTTCGTTCTTCACAGAACCAGCGATTGTTTCTGAGTTGAATCCAAGACGGCATCGTCGCGTTCGCCGGGCACTCCCATTTGTTGCCATGTTTCTCGCAGCCAAGCTGTGCGGCTGCGGTACGAAATATTGTATAGCGTGTTTCCACACGGACGGGCCCCATGTTGATGTGGATTATTTCCGATAGCCAGCCGATCGGAATTCAGCTCCGGCAATTGGTCACGAAGTGGGAACACCAGTGTCCGGCTGAGAATCTGGTCCGCATGGAGAGGGCGGGGGCTGCGTTGCCAAACGACCGCTCTGCGGATCAACTGGCGATGATCGTCCTGGCGCCGCATCCCGATCGGGGATTGGCGGCGATTCGGCAGCTGCGCTCGCGCACGACGGTTCCTGTGATCGTCGTCGGGCCCCGCGATCCGAGTCTCATTCTCGATGCCATGCGGGCCGGGGCCGATGATTATGTTGATGATGCGGATAGTCTCGAATACGAACTATCGGCGGCGTTGCAGCGACAGGCCGCCCAGCACGGCGGCAAGAGTACTCCGCAAGGAACCTTGATCGCGATCACCGGGGCCAGCGGCGGCAGTGGTCGCAGTTTGATCTCGGTCAATCTGTCCATTCTGATTGCGAAAGCCCTCGGAAAATGCTGTTTGATGGACCTCGATCCACTGGGGGGCGTGTGTGCGTCGCTGTTGAATGTGACTGGACGGCACACGATTCTGGATCTGGGGCAACAGCCCGAAAAACTCGATCGCAACACCTTGGAGCAGTCGCTGGTCGCGCACGAATCCGGCGTCAGTTTGCTGCCCGGCGCCGGCGAACTTGTGCCCCTCAGCCTGTTTGATGGCGACTTCGTCGAACGGCTGGTGCGCGGTGCGCGGACCATGTTCCCCGCCGTTCTGATCGATCTGCATAACCTGGCCGATGAAGTCCTGGTAAAGCGACTGTTATCGCACGATGTGAAACTCGTGCTTGTTACGCGACTCGACTTCAACTCGATCTGCGGCACCGGACGAATCCTCGAATATTGGGAACGATGCGGGATTTCGCGGAAGGACGTGATCGTCATCGCCAATCGCCGCGGACAGCCGGGAGATGTTCCCTTCAAGAAGGTGGAGCAAGCCCTCTCGCTGCGGATTCACCACTTCCTGCCGGACGACCCCGCGTTGGCGAATCGTTCGATCAACAGCGGCGTTCCCGTGGTGTGTGAGAATCCGACATCCACGTTAGGGAAAGCGCTATCGAGCCTGACTGGATTGTTGCTCGGCGAAGAACAGATGCTCCGCCGTTCGGATGCGTCCACGACTCCGCAGGGCAAAGACGGGATTCTGTCGGGTTTGGGATTGGGGACGATGTTTTCTCGAAAGACGTGATCGGTACGGAAACCGCCAGAAGCAATGAAACAAAGATGACGTACTTACTGCTGTTCGCGATCTTTATCGGTACGGTCGCGCTGGTGGTCGCGCTGGGGACGTGGGTCTACGATCGTTTTATCAACGATCATTTCCAGGTTCGACGGCGATTGGCTGAGGCGTTCTCCGGGGGCGAAGCACCGGGGCCGCGCGGGGCGTTGTTTCGCGATCTGAAAATGCTGCATGCGCAGACGAGCAACGATCGGAAAGGGCTCTGGCACCAGTTCACTACATCAGTCGAACAATCGGGGCTGAACATCGCACCGATGCGTGTCCTCATGATTGGTGCCTGCATCGGAATGCCGATCGGGATTGTGATTGGCAGTTTCAGCCCTTGGCCGTTGCTGGCGATTCCGGCGGGTGTGGCGGGAACCGTTTTTCCAGTGGTGTATGTGGAGATGAAACGCCGTTCCCGCAGGCTCAAACTCTGCCAGCAACTTCCCGGCGCGTTCGATCAGATGAAGCGCGCTGTCAGGGCTGGGCAGTCGGTCACCGGAGCGATGCAGTTGGTGGCGAACGAATCGAGTTCGCCGCTGGCCGATGAGTTTGCCATCTGTTGCCAGCAGCAGGGACTGGGTCTTCCATTCCGTACGGCGCTGCGCGATCTGGCCCATCGAACCGGAGTGATGGAATTGCAGATTCTCACCGTCGCTTTGCTGGTGCAGCGCGAATCGGGGGGGAACTGTGTCGAAGTTTTGTCGAACCTCTCCGATGTCGTCCGCAAACGGTTGCATCTGGCCGGACGCGTGATGGCTTTGACGAGCGAGGGGCGGATGCAGGCCATCGTGCTGTCGATGCTGCCGATCGCGGCGTTCGTTGCGATCTACCTGCTGAACCGCGAGTACGCCAACATTTTGCTGGAACGCCCGATCTTGCTGGTCGGCATTGCCGTCTCGGAAATTCTCGGAACACTGTGGATTCGTCGCATCATCAACATCCAGTTCTAACCAGCGCGTTTGCCCCTTCGAGACAGGAACGATTCGATGGATTTACCAACACTGATGTTGTCATTCGGGGCGTTTACGACGGTGACATTACTGATTCTCGCCGTCGGGATCGCGTATCTCGAGCGCAGTTCGCACATGGATGAGCGGCTGGCTCCGTTACAGAAGATGTTCGGCCAGGGCAACGATGCAAAGACCGGCGGGTGGCAGCGCAAGGGACTCACGTCGGCCACGAATTCCTCACCGTTCCGACAGGTTTCGGAAGCCGCCGACTTTCGGTCGCGCGTCCAAACGCAATTGATGCATGCGGGAATCTATGCTCCGTGGGCGTTCAACATTCTCATCGTCACGTCGCTGGGGTTAATCATCACGCCGCTGCTGGCGGGAGTCCTGTTCGGCGGGTTGATTTGGGGGACGGCACAGCACGGGATCATGGTGGGAGCAGCGATCGCCGCTTGCGGTGCGATGGTCCCCTGGTTGTGGCTGAAATGGTTGAAGCGCCGTCGGCACACGACGCTGATGCAATCGCTCCCCGATTTTCTCGATCTCATGGTGGCGTGCCTGGAGAGCGGAATTTCGATTGACGCCGCGTTGTTGCGTGTCGTCGATGAACTGCAGCTCGCGCATCCCTTGCTGGCGGGTGAGCTACACGTGGTCAAAGCGCAGATTGAATTGGGAGCGACTCCCGATGCCGCGATCCGTACGTTCGCCGATCGCGCGGACTTCGACGCGTTGCGGTCCTTGAGTACGGTCCTGCAGCAAGCCCGGCGGTTTGGCACTGGCTTGGCAGAAGCCCTCCGAACCCATGCCGATGAACTGCGGATTCAACGCGAACAGGCGGCGGAAGAAAAAGCCCAACGCGCTTCGGTCGAAATTCTGGTCCCGACGATGCTGTTGATCTTTCCGGCGATTTTCATCGTCCTCGCCGGACCGGCGGCAATTCAACTGGCTGAGGTGTTCGCTACGCCCGACTCCATGTCGCCTCCTGTGGCGCATCGCCCTGCAAAGTAAGTCCTATGCGTACCCAGCGATCTCATTCCCGATGGCCATGCAACCCGAGGCATTTCCGCCGCGGCGGCGCAGCCGTGGAATTCGCCCTGGTCTTGCCCGTTCTCATGACGCTCGTGCTCGGTGTCGTCGACTTTGCCCGGATCTATTCGGCTTCCATGGCGCTCCACAGTGCGGCGCGCGTGGGGGCCGAGCAGGGGGCCACACATCGGCTGACACCATTGACACAGGTGGCATGGGAAAATCGTGTCCGTACCACCGTTATTGATGCCATGCAGTGCGCACCGCAGTTCGACAGCGCGAAGCTGACCATCAACACGGCTTCCAGCACCAACGTCGCCGGCCAACTTGGCATCGAAGTGTCGACAGAATATCCGTTTCAAACCATCGTGAATTGGCCGGGCCTGCCGTCAACGGTGACGTTGCGCTCGCGGGTCGTCATGGAACAGTATCGTTAGCAGCTCGGTTGCTTCAACAGACTGTTGGACATCGAAATCGAACGAGGCTTGTGATGAAATCCATCAAACAGACTGCGAAACGTCCGTTGCGTCGCTGTGGGGCAGCCTTGGTGGAAGCCGCCTTTGTCATTCCCGCTTTTCTGTTGTTGATCCTGGGGATGCTCGACTTCGGCATGGTGACGTTGAATCGGAACAACCTGTCCGCCGCCGCAATCCGCCTGTGTCGTGCCGCGATCCTGCACGGAGAGAAATCGGCCCCCGAACGAACGCCTTGGGGACCGGCGATCTATCAGGGAACCGCGGCGACTGGTGACGAAGTTGCCAACGTGATCAAGCCCTATCTGGTCATGATGAAACCGTCCGACGTGCAGATTCGAGTGGAATGGCCGGATGCCAGCAATGCGCTCGGGAAACGGGTGCAGGTCACTGTCAGTTACGAACAGAAACTGATTTGTACCGGACTGTTCGGTGCGGCTCCGTGGACGCAGCAGGCGGTGTCCGCGATGCGGATTCAACACTGATGAGACCAAACATGATGCGGAAAAGTGATTGCCACTCCTCGCGGCGCGGGAAGGTGACCGTACTGCTGGTGTTGTTGTTGCCGGCGGTATTCGGCACGTTGGCTCTCGTTGTGGATGGCAGCCGGTTGATGTCCGACTCCGGTCAGATCCAGCACATCGCCGACGCCGCAGCAGTGGCGGCGGCGGCTTCGTTGTCTCGCGGCGATTCCGTCGCCATTGCGACGCAGCGGGCGATTACGACGGTGCAGGTCGACAACGGCCTCAGCAGTGCATCGGTGACAGTGCACATTCCGCCGCAAACGGGTGTTTATGCCGGTCAAGACAAGTTTGCCGAAGTCACCGTCAACCGCATTATTCCCATGAGTTTTCTGCGGGCGGTGAACGGTGAGTCTCAACAGTCGGTGAGTGCCACCGCGGTCGCGGGGTTGAACGATGCCACGGCCGGAGCGGCCATTGTCGTGCTCGATCCGGATCCACCGGCGATTGACCTGCCGCCGGTACTGGGCCTGACGCTTCCCACCATGCCTTCGCATCACCTCGGCGGTCTCGAGGTGCTCGGTGTTGGGGCTGTGAAAGTCGACGGAGCGGTCCTGGTGAATACCGATTGGGGCGGTGTCGATGAGGATGGATCGCCCGCCGGTTGGTCGCTGGTCGAGCGCAATGCGGTGACATGCACACCGCTCGTCTCGCTGTCCAAACTGCGCAGCCGTGATCTTCGCGTGGTTGGCGGCGTCGATAATCCGAACAACTACACCCATTTCATCTCTGGGGAACCGAGTCCATTACGAGCCAATGCCAAACCGGTTCCCGATCCGTTGATTTCCGTACCCGTGCCAACGGTTGCCGCCGACCCCACCAATGTTTCCTCGACATTGCGCGGCGGCGTCACTGTTGTCGGTATCCCGTTGATTGGCTTGCCGACGGTTCTGTCGCCCGGCGTTTACGAATACATTCAGATTGTCTCGGGCCGGGTGACTCTAAATCCGGGCGTGTACATCATCCGCGGCAGCCATCCGGTGACGAAGATCCCGTTGCAAATTATCGGCGGAGAAGTCACGGGCAATGGCGTGATGTTCTACATTACTAATTCCGCGGCATATAGTCCCACTTCGGGGTTGCCCGATTCAGGAGACGGAAGCACGACGCCCGCGGCCACCGATCTGGGAACCGTCCTGCCGAGTGCCGTGATCAACATCGGTTTACTGGGTAGTAATTTGACGGCGATCGGTGGTAGTAGTCCTTACGCCGGCTTGCTGATCTTCCAACGCCGTGCGGATCGCCGCATTCTGGTGATTGCACGCGATGCTCTTCTTTCCGATAGTGTTTTCAACGGAACGGTTTACGCCAAATGGGGTGACACCGTTTTCGCCGGAATGGGGACCGTCCAGGCTCGCTTTGTGGTCGGCTCGCTCCGCTTCGCTAACCTTTTGGATTGCACGATTGCTCCGACATCATTGTTGCCGCCTGCCCAAGATGTTTTCCTGGTTCAATAGTCGAATTGCAAGTCCTTGGCGAGTCGCCGGCTCTGCATCGGTTACTCGTGTACTACTATCAGATTCCAAGGTTAATCCCTCCGCTATATCCAAGTTGGCGGAATTGCTGCGGTTTTCCGAAGAATGCACCGAAGTTTCAATGGTAGGAGAAGCAAGCTCCTCCGTTGATCGGTTCCGCCTTGAAACTCCATCCCTTCCTCGGCGGGAGATCAGCAGGCACAAGTTCGGTATCGGGCCAGACCGGATTATCCGCAAGAGCATGCGTGCTCTTTAAGCATTCCAGCCAGTCCACAATCCGATGCGTGCCTCCCAAGACAACGGAGGGATGCGATTCGTCCCGCGACTGATCGTGACTGATCGGATTCTCGGGATCGCGAGGCGCGAGACTTCCCCTTTCGGACCAGGCGGTGAATTGATCAAAGCGAATGGGATAGGGCTGACATGTTGATCGAGCGCTTAATTCTCGAATTTCAGACGGACGACGGAGTGCCCCCTAACGAGCACCGCTGCTTCACGATATTCAAAACGCTGCAAGATTTCGTCGCGGCAGGCATCGGGGCAGACTCACCTTGTGCGGTGATTCAAGTCGATTTGCCCCGGTTGATTGCGGGGAATTGTTCGAATTTGGCCGCCGGTGATGTTCCTGAAACACGTTCGCCGACCGTTGCAACCGACCCGAATCTTGTTCCTCAACGACCATTACGAAGTGGGAGTTTGCGTCTGCAGCGCGTCGGAGAGGAATTGCAATCCCAGGCACGAAATGCGGCGGCTTCGGACATGGTCGGATCGTTGGATCGGTTGCTCGAAGCCCTGTCGCTGCGGGAATGGGACGTGCTGATCCTCATGCTGAAAGGCTGCACCTGCAAAGAAATGGGGAGCGAACTGCACATCGGCCTGCCGACCGTAGCAAAGCACCGTGCGCGGGTGCTCAAGAAGTTCGGCGTGCGCGACCATATCGAGCTGTTCCAAATGTTGAACAACATCGTTGGCCGAAATCTGCCGCGACAAGTCGGTCTCGCCGCCGGTGGAATGCAAGCCATCCATCGGATTGATGCGGCGGATGCCTCACAGTCCGATTCCGGTGTGGAATCGCCCGAGGCCAAAATTCATCGACGCATCGAGCCAAACGATCTTGTCCGGAAGCAGGTCACGCACCGCGAATGACGGCTTCAGAAACTCACCACGGCAACTTGGGATTACGATCGTTTCTTTAGCCGTCGGTGGATTGAGTGTGTGCCACGGCCGTGTTGGCCGTGCAAAGTGGCAAAACACTCTGGAAAATCGCACGGCCGACGCGGCCGTGGCACATGGTGTCGAATACCTCAACGGACCGTTAGGCGTTGTTCGACAGCTCCGGCCGATCGTGTTCCAACGCCTGCTGGGTGAAAATCTCCGGCGGTAACTGTAGCCCGCAGGCCTGAAAGCGCTTCAGGCAAAGAGGCAGATTGCCCGTCGCGCGGAACTTGCCGGCAGCCATCTGATTCGGACCAATCCCGGTTTGTTCAAAGACGAACAGATCCTGCATGGTAATCGTGTCTCCGTCGAGACCGATGACTTCGGAGATCTGCATCACTTTACGGGCGCCGCCGCTCAATCGTTCGCAATGTACCACGATATCCACCGCGGATGAAATCAGCCGTTGAACAAACCGCAATGGCAGATTGCTGCCGGCCATCCCGATCAGCATTTCGAGACGGCACATCGCATCGCGCGTATCGTTGGCATGCACAGTCGACAGACTACCGTCATGACCCGTGGTCATTGACTGAATCATGTCGAACGTTTCCGAACCGCGGCATTCCCCCACGATGATACGATCGGGACGCATGCGGAGCGCGTTGCGGAGCAGGTCGCGGGCGGTAATCTCGCCGTTGCCTTCGACATTCGCCGGTCGAGTTTCCATGCGGCCGACGTGCGGTTGCTGCAACTGAAGCTCCGCGGCATCCTCGATCGTGACAATACGCTCCGACTCGGGAATGAAGCCGGACAGAACATTCAGAAATGTGGTCTTCCCGCTGCCGGTACCGCCGGAAATGATGACGTTCAGGCGGCAATGCACGCAGGCGCTCAGAAACGCGATCATTTCGCGCGTCGCCGACTGCTTGGCGACCAAATCTCCGGCGGTGAGCGGTCGGCTGCCAAAACGTCGAATGGAAACCAGCGCCCCGTCCAAAGCGAGCGGCCGGATCACGGCGTTCACGCGGCTGCCATCTTCCAACCGCGCATCCACCATCGGGCTGGATTCGTCCAAACGACGTCCCACCCGGCCGGCGATCCGCTGGATGATTTCCATCAAATGTTGTTCGTCGTGGAAGGCCACCGGAACTTGTTCCAGGCGGCCGCGTCGTTCGACGAAGATCGTCTTTGGGCCGTTGATCAGAATGTCGGTAATGGTTGGATCGCGCAGCAGCGGGTCGAGCGGTCCGAGGCCGAGCGTCTCATCGATGACTTCGTTCACCAGGCGGTCGCGCTCGTCCCGGGTGAGCAAATCCCCGCTGGTATCGCAGAGTTCTTCGATTCCCGCTCGCAGCTGATGACGGAGTTCGTAATCGTTCAACGAACGGACGCAGCTCAGGTCCATACCGACGATGAGACGCTGATGGACATCCTTCTTGAGCCGCGCGAACCAATCCTGGTTGTTGCGGTTGTATTTTGAGTCGGGAACGGCCGACATCGCCGGGGCATACATTCAACGCTTCTCCGGAGGTGGGGCCTCCCGATGGAATCATCCACCGTACTCAGGTGATCGCTGTTGGAACCTTAGGCCACGTACCGCGGTCGTGTTGCGTTTTCGCAACGGAGTGCGGGATTGTTTCACTCGAATGCGAGAAGTGTTCCTGACCACCAACGATTCCTCAAACAAAGTCGCTCGACTGATCTCGCTGATGTCGGGGGAGTGTCCCGGCAAACACCTCGTCAGGACTGGGGGCTCAAGTCGATCGCAAACGAACGGCATCGTTTGGCGATGCGATGAAGCCCTGGAGTAGTCTGGGCACTCATCGCGGAGTGATTTCGGCGATTGCCCGCCGATCGCGTTTTCCTGGGTTCCAGTGGAATTCGGTTTGAACGTGAACTTTTTCGATTGCCGTCGCGTCTCGCCCGCTATAATTCGGCAATCCTATCGAGCCGTTCCAGCGCTCCGGTGACAGTTCACGTCTCACAATCCCTTCTGTTCAGTGAGGACTCCACCATGTCTACTGCACTCACGTATTCAACCACCGAATTACAAGACCTTGGTGACTGGTTTTCCACGGAATCCGAGGCCTTGTTCCAGGCAAAAGCCCGCCACATTGATGAGGAATCGAGAGTGCGGCTGCATGTTGCTGCGCAGGATGCGCGAAGAATTGCGGCGGACCTGCGCGGGTTCGCCACGGCTCACCAGGCCCTTCAAAATGAAGGGCTCCTCGACGATTCAATCTAAAGGTGTTTTCAAAAAGGGTGGAGATGACTTGGGAGGGTGAAGTCCTGCGGAGCCGCGGATTGTGATCAACTGGTGATGCAATGGCCGGGGAACCTTGCTCTCCCCGTTCATCGCCGTCTCGCCGACGCAGGTTATCTTATGGCTTCAATGCGTCCAATCCGGCGGTGGCGATCTGAGCGTCTTCCGTGGACTTCACTCCCGAGACGCCAATCGCACCAATAATTTTCCCGCCGACGACAATCGGCAGTCCCCCTTCGATGGGTAAAGCACCGGGCAGGCTCAACACTTTCAAGTTCGCGCCCCCCATCCCGAGAACTTCCTCGAACGCTTTGGTAGGACGGCGGAAGTGGGCGGATGTTTTCGCCTTCTGCAGGGCGACTTCGACGCTGCCGAGTTGCGTGTTGTCGAGCCGTTGGAAAGCGACAAGGAAGCCGCTGCCGTCGACGACGGCGATTGCCACAGGCCAACTATTCTTCTTCGCCTCGACCTCCGCGGCCGCCAGGACTTTCTTGGCTTGCTCGAGCGTGATTGCTTCTCCGTAGGGCAGCGGGGTCTGTGCTTGCACAGTCGTTGTCGTTGACAGCAGCAGTCCGGCAAAAACGGCTAGCGCAGAGAATCGCGAAGTCAGCCTGATCATGAGGTCGATCCTACCGTGAGTGTTCAGTCATCATCGGCACACTGCCGATTTCCTCGCAAAGTCTGACATAAGCGAGCATGGTTTGCGACGCCGGTAGGAATGTCGCTTCCCGTCCACGCTGTCAGCCGTAAGTCGGCCGCTGGGGCCATCCGACTGGTGAGTCCTCAAAGTCTTCCTGACGACCGTACGGCGTTCGATCGAGCAGTGCGGACGAGTTCGTCAGGTTCTCACAGCCGCGCGCATACGTGGAGTACGTATGAAAGACATCGTCCTCGATGCGGAAGAAGACGCTGAGGCCGTGGGCTTCACCTTGGAAGAACCACGGTTCGCCGTCTTTCCGCCGTTCGAGTTCGGCCTGGTCTTTATAGTTGTACTGCAACGTCACCACGGCTTTATCGAGCGTCACGTGAAAGTCGTAATTGAAATCGGTGCCGAAGGATGAGAACCACGGACGATCCCAACCCCGCTCGGCTCGATACTTCAACAGCTTTTCCAATGGTGCCCGCGAGATCAGTACGAACGAGGTGTCGCGCTGGGCGAGCGTGCTTAGATCTCCCATCGCATCGACGAGGCCCGTGCAACCCGGGCATCCCTTGTCCCAGTTCGGATCGAACATGAAGTGATAGACGATCAACTGGCGTCGCCCCTCGAACAAGTCCAGCAGGCGGACTTTCCCATTCGGTCCATCAAAGACGTAGTTTTTCTCGAGCTTCACCATCGGTAACCGGCGACGCATCGCGTTGACGGCGTCGGACTGCTTCGTGAGTTCCTTCTCGGCAGCAAGCAGTTGTTTTCGATCGGCGAGCCATTCGTTGCGCGAAACAATCGGCGGGTGGGGTAGGGGGTTCATGTTTTAGTCTCGACTATGGGGTGAAGTGGTTTACTGAATCGACTGATGTAACGGCGGACTTCGCAGATGGTGACGAATGCCAGCAACGCCACGCAGACGACGATGCCCGAACTGCGCAGAAGTCGGCCGGTGTTGATGGAGACTCCGACGCCCGTGATCAGGCTGATCGCCGCGATGAAGCACAGCGGACACTTTGGCATCACGGCCAGAACGACACTCGGCAGAACCCACGCCATGAAGCGCATAAAACCCTTTGGGGGTGCCGTCGTTGCGGTTCGCCGACAGCAGAAATGTCTCTGCATGGCCGTGCTCGATAAACGGTAGGTATGGGTCTTCATGTCGGTCTCTTTATGAAGTAGTCGAACGAGTATTTTGCGAATCGACACCACGCCTGAAAATTTCTGCTTCTCAAGGAAGTGGGCGGATTCGATCAGCGCGAATGCGGGATTGTTCCTGTCGCTGTATAATTGGGTCGGATCGAAAACTACCGCTTCCACACGAGATGGAGACAGACGTGAAGCACTGGTCAATGGTCGCCCTCCTCGGCTCAAGCATTGTTGGCATGCTGATCGCATTGCCGGTTCATGCCGCAACTCCGGTGGCAGTCAACGCAGGGAAGGCCACCCTCTCCCCGGAAAACACCCGGTTGCAATTCGTCTGCGCACACTTGGGGGAAAAGCCCGATCCGCGAACGGGCACGTTCGCCAAATTCACCGGCACGATGGAAGCCGATGTGGCGGCGAAGAGTCTTAAATCGCTCACGCTGGATTTCGATGTTAACTCTTTGGCTACGGAATTCGGCAAGCTCACCACGCATCTGAAGAGTCCCGATTTCTTCGATACCCGCGAACATCCCAAGGCGAGTTTCGTCAGCAAGAAAATCGCCCCGGGGACTGCCGCCGGCGAATCCCTGGTGACGGGCGATCTGACACTGCACGGCGTGACCAAGTCGATCACCGTGCCGGTCAAGACGGCGTTTGCCGAGAGTGGTATTACCCTCACTTCCGACTTCGCGATCGATCGCAGTGAATTCGGGATGAAGTACGGTCTCGACAAAGTGGATAAGAAGGTGTCGCTCACGGTCGTCATCGGGGAAAAGAACAAGGTCTTCGCCGAGGCCGGAAAGTAAGCGATAACGTGTTCAGCCTCGACTTCATTCTGAAGGGGACCGTCGCGCCGGCAGTAGCGGCGTTTGTCGTCGCCCTGTTATTGAAGCGGGGTTCCGACGGTTCCCGAGGAGTTGGTGCCGTTGCGTATGCGGTGGGCCAAACTCTCGGAACCGTGTGGATGCTTTATGGCTCGGGCGATGGATTCCCCACGCGCAATCTGCACTGGGTTCCGTGGGTAGGTATCCTTGCCGCCGCGATTGGGCCCACCGCGGTTGCCATCGGATTAACCGCGCTCGAACGGTGGATTCTCACGATTCTGGCCGCTACCGCTGCCGCGATTCTGCTGGTTCCACAATGGCCCGATTTGTGGCCGCCGCGTCTCATTTCAATCGCATTGTTTGTGCTGGTGGCGTTTAGCGTCCAACGGCTTGCCGATCGTTTGACACAACGGACCTCGCCGCGGTTGATTGCTCTGGCGATGGCAGGGACAGCGCTATTCGCTGCCATGCTGATTACGGCCTCGTTCAGCCTCCGTGTGGGGGAAGCAGCCTTAATAACCGCCGCTGCGCTATCCGGAACGGCGGTCGCACTGATGATTTGGCCTGATGAAATGGCGGTCCGAGGACTGTGCCTGCCGTATGTCCTCGCGGTCGGAGGCTGGTGTTACGTGACGGCGATCGAGCCGGTGCCCCCGCTCATCGCGCTCCTGTTTCTGCCGGCCGCGCTGTTAGTACTTTGGCTCGGCGCCGTCGGACCGGTATCACGATGGACGAGCCGTCCGAAGATCGCTGTGTCGGTGTTGCTCTTCCTGTTGACACTGGCTGGAATCGGTGCCTGGGCCTGGTTCAGCACCGAGCACGGCGAAGATGAATACGCATCTTCTCCTACTCGTGCATCCTCCATTGACGATTTGCACTTTGGGAGATGATCGCTTAACAGCCTGTGGATGTAGTCCATTCTGTGTGCCACGGCCGTGTCGGCCGTGCGATTTCGCAGAGCGTTTTGCCACTTCGCACGGCCGACACGGCCGTGGCGCACAATCAATCCACACGCTGTTAACCGCAGGTGAGTACCCAGTTGTTGGGCAGCACGGCTTCTTTGGGAACGACGGCTACGCCGTCGGCAATCACAACCGGATCGCACGTCCCCGTGTCGATTGGCGCGGCGAGCTTCACTTTCACGTTGCGACCGATGCGACAATTTTTGTCGATGATGGCTCCGTCGATGATGCTCCCCTCTCCGATGCCGATGTGCGGCATTCCCGAAGCGTCTTCAGAAGTCCGGTCCGCTTCCACCTGATAAAAATCGGCCCCCATGATGATCGAATTGCGGATCGTCACATTTTTGCCAATTCGACACCGTAAACCGATGACTGAATTCTCAATGACGGTCCCTTCGCCAATCACGCAGCCATCAGAAATCAGGCTTTGCCGGATCGTGGCCCCATCGCAGCGCGTCGGGGGTAACGAACGGGCATGCGTGAAGATCGGGCCGGAGGGATCTTCCAACTTGAAGGGGGCATCCGCACGGGCCAGCTCGAGATTGGCGTCAAAGAAGGAACGGACCGTACCAATATCCTCCCAATAGCCGTCGAAGAGGTGGACCTGCACTTTATGAGTGCGAATGGATGTCGGAAAAATCTCCTTGCCGAAATCGTGATAGTCCGTCTTCTCCAGCAGGTCGACGAGGACATCACGGCGGAAGAGATAGATCCCCATACTGGCCAGGCAATCGCGGCCTTTGCTGGGAATCCCGCGGGCATCAATCCACGAGGGTTCCGTACGGACAAGATCGATTTCCTGATCGGTCTTCGGTTTCTCCAGGAATCCCAGTACACGACCGGAATCGTCCAGCCGCATCAGTCCGAAGCCGTGGGCTTGCTGGCGCGTGACCGGCAAGGCCGCGATCGTGACATCGGCCCCATCTCGGATATGCGTGGCCAACATGTCGCGATAGTCCATCCGATAGAGCTGATCCCCCGAAAGGATCAGAACGTATTCCACGTCTTTCTGTTGCAGGTACCGCAGGTTCTTCCGTACGGCGTCGGCGGTCCCCTGGTACCACGCTTCGCCTTCCATTGTCTGCTGCGCGGCCAGAATTTCGACGAAGCCGCCGTCGAAACGATCGAATCGGTAGGTCTGACGGATGTGGCGATGCAAACTGACCGAGTTGAATTGCGTCAACAGATAGATGCGATTCATGCCACTGTTGAGGCAGTTGGAAATGGGGATGTCGATGATGCGGTACTTCCCGGCGACGGGTACGGCCGGCTTCGACCGGTACTGCGTCAGCGGGAACAATCGGGTGCCTTTGCCCCCGCCCAGAATTACAGTCAGGATTTGCGACATACCGATTCTCACTGGTGTGGATGATGTGGGCTGAATCGCAGCACGGCAGGAACCTCGGGGGAGGTTCGACACCGCGTCACCGGGCGAGTATATCGGATCAACCACAAACTGTCGTACCCTGAAAGAGAGCCGATTGGGATCGAATCGCAACCCCCGCGAAGTCGTGCTAAACTTCATCATCAACCGGAATTCGCAGCGCTGTAACGTCCCAAAGGATTCCCGCAGGATGTCCGAGGAAGAGTTCGACATTGTCGATACCGCCGACAATGTCATCGGTCAGGCCCCGCGGTCGGTGGTGCATGCGTACCGCTGGCTCCATCGTGCGGTGCATATTTTTGTGTTCAACACCCGCGGGGAACTACTGGTCCACAAACGGTCATCCACCAAGGACGAATGCCCGAGCCTGTACACCTCGTCGGCGTCGGGACATCTCAGTGCTGGGGAAGACTATGAACCGGCTGCGATTCGTGAATTACAGGAAGAATTGGGGTTGTTGTCGCCGTTGGAATGGCTGCAAAAATTCCCGGCCGGGGCGATGACCTCGTACGAATTCAGCGGACTTTACCGCACAACGACAGATGAGCCGCCGCAGTTTGATCCAGGCGAAATCGAATCCGGTGCGTTCTACAAATTGCCCGATGTCGCCGCGTGGGTTCAACAGTCGCCCGAGGATTTCACGCCATGCTTTCGGACGTTGTTCGCCTGGTATTGGCAGACATATGGAGGTAATCCGAAGGCGTGATCCGAACCGCATTTTCCAGGAAACTCGATGTGATCTGCGGACTGAATGCCCGTAGTGCCTTGACTTTGCGGCGTTGGCGGGAATACTGGTGATATGAAATTGGAGGGGTCGTGAGGCTACCTCTTTCTGCGGTGAGGTCGTGTGAACCGGGTCAGGTCTTAACAGAAGCAGCCCTAAGCATTTGGCTCTCAGGTGCGGACGGAGGTAGCTTCGCGGCCCCTTTGGCATTGTCGCCACTTTCACTTTATTGTGTGGCACTGGCTCTGCCAGTGTGTGCGTTTCATCAAAGCCGAAAACACTGGCAGAGCCAGTGGCACACAGAATCGGTCATTCGCGCTTGGATGCCGGCTCAAACGGCTCCATGTGAATCAACACTTCACGAACGCTCGGCACAGCCTGACGGATCGTGGCCTTCACTCTGCCACTCAGGCTGTGAGCGTCGTGCAGACTGATCGCCGGTGCGGCTTGCACGTGCAGATCGACCAGCAGCGACTCCGCCACTTTTCGCACGCGGAGTTTCTCGATGGCGAGCACCCCCTCGACACCAACGGCGGTGGCGGCGATGAGTTGACGGGCTTGCGGATCGGGTTCGCGATCCATTAACTCGGAAACGGCGGTGCGGAGAAATCGCACCCCGTTCGCGGCAATGATCACCGCCGCCATCACCGCCGCCCAGTCATCGGCAGCTTCCCAACCCGGCCCGCCCCACAGGGCGATGAGAATTCCGAGGAACGCCGCTGCGGAGGTGATCGCATCACTGCGATGATGCCATGCATCTGCTTCAACCGCAGTGCTGGTTGTCGACTCGGCGACTCTGAGCACCCGGCGAAACAGCACTTCCTTCACCAGCACCACTCCGGCGAGCACGGCCAGCGTAAACGGAGCGGGGGCATGATGCGGCGTCACGATTTCGTGAATCGCCGAGACCGCAATTCCGAACGCCGCTCCGAGCAGCATCAATGCCACGACGGCGACCGTCAGCGGTTCCGCCCGGCCGTAACCGTAGGGATGTTGTTCGTCCGGCGGCCGCGCCGTGACACGCACCCCCGCCCACACCACCAGCGAGGCAAACACGTCCACCGTTGATTCAATCGCATCGGCAACCAGCGCGTACGAATGTCCGAGGATGCCCCCGGCGAGCTTCGCGGCGACCATCAACAAATTGACCACGACACCCCACATCGCCGCCCGTTGGTTCGCTTCGGTTCGTGGTTCCATCGTGGTCCAAACTCGATTGGGATTCGACTCGCAATTGCGATCTCAGTGTACACCGCTTGCAGTTTCGCGCCCCGCGCAACACCATCCACCCGTGTAGAATGTGTCCCCACGCAATTTCTGTCCCCGAGTTTCACGATCTTCCACACCGATGAATCCCACTCCCTCCCAACAACTCCGGCAACTCCTCGCGCGACCGGGCATCGTTCGCAGTCTCGCACCACACGACGCCTTCACGGCACGGATCATGGCCGAGGCGGGAATCGAACTTCTGTTCCTGGGCGGCTTCGGTGCGTCCGCGAGCGGATGGGGATTGCCCGATTTGAGTCTGCTCGGACTCGCCGAAATGGCCGACGCTGCCCGACGGATGACCGCGGCGGTATCGATTCCGGTCATCGTCGACGGTGACACCGGCCACGGCGGCATTCCGAATGTGATCCGCACTGTTCAGGAATTCGAGCGGGCCGGCACGGCGGGGATGTTGCTGGAAGATCAGGTCTTCCCGAAACGCTGCGGGCACTTTGCCGGGAAGCAGGTCATCCCCGTCGATGAGATGGTGGTGAAATTAAAAGCCGCCCTCGATGCCCGGCAGGATCCCGATTTCGTCATCATCGCGCGGACCGATGCTCGCGCCATCGAAGGATTGAACGCGGCTCTCGATCGCGCTGGCCGTTACGCAGACATCGGTGCGGATGTTTGCTTCGTCGAAGCGCCACAATCGCACGACGAACTGGCAACCATCGCTCGATCTGTCCCGAAACCGCAGTTGGCGAACATGTTGGTCGGCGGGGCGACGCCAATTCTCTCAGCCGACGAATTAGCGGCACTCGGCTTCAAGATTTGCGTCTCACCGGTGGAAAGCCTCGCGATCACCGGTTTTGCCGTCCGCGAACTGGCCCGCGCGATGTTGCAGGACGGCCGGGTTGACGGACTAGTCGACCGCATGCTCTCCTTTGCAGAGTTGAAACAAGTCCTCGCCGTGGACGATTTCTTGAAACACCCCTGACGCCCAGGGTTTCTTAACCCTGGGTCTCTACCGATGATTGATGAATCGCCCGTGAACGATTACACATTTTTCGCACCCCCGCAGATTGTGTTCGGATGGGGCCGCCGCGCCGAGTTACCCAAGCTGGTGCCACACTGGGGCCGTCGCGTTTTGGTGCTCACCGGCAGTCGTTCGTTGGAACGATGCGGTCTGCTCGATTCCTTGTGGGACGGCCTGCGATCCGCGGGGAGGACGGCCGATCTTCATGCCGCACCGGCGCATGAACCGGAAGTTGCCGATGTGGACCAGCTTGTTGCACGATGGAAAGCCCTCGATGCTACGGTGGGGGATTGCGTCCTCGCCATCGGTGGTGGGTCAACGATCGACCTCGCCAAAGCCGCGGCCGCGTTGATAACACAACCGCAGCAAACCAGCGTGATCGATTACCTCGAAGGCGTTGGTCGCGGGTTGACTCTGACCACTGATCCGCTGCCGGTGATCGCCGTGCCGACCACAGCCGGAACGGGAACCGAAGCGACCAAGAACGCGGTGATTTCGTCGTATGATCCACCCTTCAAGAAGAGCTTGCGGTCGGATCGGATGATCCCGCGCGTCGTGCTGGTCGATCCGGAACTGACATGCTCTTTACCGCCGACCACGACGGCGTACACCGGTATGGACGCGATCACGCAACTGCTGGAGAGTTATCTTTCACGACGAGCCGCCCCGATTCCGCAGGCGTTGTGTGTGCAGGGACTGCAACTCGCGCTGCCGGCGTTGCCCCTTGCGTTTCGGGACGGCCAACATCGCGAAGCCCGTACGGCAATGGCACATGCGGCGTTGCTGTCGGGGATGGCGCTGGCGAACTCGGGGTTGGGGTTGGCACACGGCGTGGCCGCGGCCCTCGGTGTCCATGCAAAAGTGCCGCACGGTCTGGCGTGTGCCGTGATGTTGCCCGCCGCATTACAAGTTAATCGGTCGGTGCGGTTGTCGGAACTCGCGGAATTGTCACGTCTTGTCCTCAAATGCACGGCGTCCACCACCGAAGCCGCCGCGGACAGGTTGATTGAAACAGTCGTCGATCTTTGCCGTGAAATCGCCATCCCGGCACGGTTGCGCGAGATCGGCGTGACCCGCGAACTACTGCCGGCACTTGTTCCCGGTTCGCGGGGTAACAGCATGAGTGGCAACCCGCGTGATCTCTCGGACGCCGAATTGCTCGAACTGTTGGAGACGCTCTGGTGATTCTCGCCGCAGGACTCACGCCCGCCTGGCAGCAAACGCTGGTGTTCGACCATTTCCGAGAAGGAGAAGTGAACCGCGCCACCGAAGCCGTGTGGTGTGCCTCGGGAAAGGTGCTCAACGTGGGCTGTGCGGTCCATCATCTCGGTGTCCCATCGCACACATTGTCACTCGCCGGCGGTTTACCGGGGCAAGCGTTGCGAGATGATTTCGCCCGGATGAACGTCCCCGCGACGTGGATTGAATCCGCCACACCATCGCGCGTCTGCACCACAATTCTCGATCGCGGTCGCCATGTCTCCACAGAACTCGTGGAGAATGCAGCCGCGATCACCGCATCGGAGTTGAGCGTCTTTCGCAGGACGTTTGCGGACCTCGCGAAAGAGTCAGAGCGGATCGTTCTCAGCGGTTCGTTGCCGGCGGGAACGCCGTCCGATTTCTATCGGTCCCTGCTCGAATTGACAAATCGCCCGGTGTTGCTCGATTTCCGCGGCGATGAACTCCGTCAGTGCTTGCCGTTCAAACCGTGGTTGGTAAAACCGAATCGAGCGGAACTCGCGGCGACGGTGGGCGAACCGCTGGTGACCGAAGCCGATTTGTTATCCGCCATGCAGCAACTACGGAGTGCCGGTGCGGAGTATGTTGTAGTGACTGATGGACCGCATGCGGTGTGGGTGGCAGGACCGCACGGCGTGGCGCGGTTTCATCCGCCGGTGGTCGATGTCGTCAACCCGATTGGTTGCGGTGATTGTCTCTCCGCCGGGTTAGCCATTGCGTGGCACGAAGGTCGCCGCTGGGACGACGCCGTCGAATGGGCGATCACCATCGCCGCCGAGAACGCGCGGCATTTGCGGTCCGCGCGGTTTGGGCGTCCGGTGTGATGCAGAAGAGACCCACGGATAAGAATCCGTGGGCTTCGGCGATCAATTGCCGCCACCGTTCAATTGAGCGCTTGCCACGCTGAATAACGCCCCGGCGAGGATGTGCCGCTCGACGAACGCGCCCACGGCTTCCAGCGGTGTGTATTGCAACAGGATGTAATCACCCGGCTGAATGACCGTCCGTTCGGAAGGATCTTTCAGGGCTTGATACAGGTCGACGTGAATCGGAATCTGCGTTCCATCGGGTAACGGCCGCAACACAATTACCCGGCTGCCGGAGATCGATACATCGCCATTCAATGCCGACTGGCCGCCGACCGACGATGTTCCCTGGCTGCCGCCTCCACCGCCGCCGCGTTGTCCCGAGGCGACCGCGATCGCTCCGAGCACATCGAGATCGTAATCCCGCGGGAGTGAATATTGTCCGCCGCCGAGCAAGCCACCGGTGTAGAAGACCTCGGTATCTCGCGACTCGATGAACAGGATATCGCCGTCTTCGAGGATGACATCTTGTGGCGTGATGTCGGCGTTTTCGTTCGGACCGAGGCGGATGGGAATCCGCACGATGTTACGACCGACGAGGTGATCACCGATGTCGATGCCTCCGTGAGGCAGCAGGGGGTTCGCACCACCACCGTATCCCGGCGGTGGCGACATCATCGGCGGCGCGAGATACGGCGGTGTGTACGGAACTGGCGGCACTTCCGGTGGGAGCATCGGCCCCGGCGGAACTGCACCATTCCCTTGTGGTGGCGGCATGATCGCATTCGGCGGAGACCAGTTGTTCTGCACGGGAGCCGGCATGACCGGGGCCTGTGGCGGCAACATTTGTGGTTGGAATGGTGGCTGCGGTTGCGACCACTGACCTTGCGGTGGCCCTTGGGGCAGCGTGATGGGATCGGGAACCGGATTGAGGGGCGGGCCGCTCCATCCGGCTTGCTGAGGATTCGGTGCCGTACCGGGATTCGGTCCGCTCCAACCGGGACCACAGGGACGACGGTAATCGCCGTTCGGATCGACGGCCGCGGACGGGGCACCCCAACCGGGCGATTGAGCCCGAATCACCGTGCGATTCGATTCCGACCGCGAGGCTTGCGGCGGCAAATACTGTCCGTGCAATCCACCACGATTGTTCGAGCGAATGATGTAGAGTGCGTTTTCGGCATCCAGACCGGGCAGACCACCAGTCTCGGCGAGTGCGTTCAGCACGTCGTTTTTGTAGATGGGGAGATGGACGACTTTCCCCGTGCCGCGCTTCAAGGCACCGATGTTCAACGTTCCCTGCGCACTCACGGAAACATCGCTGCTGGCTTCCTGACGAATGACCAGAATGCGGTGGGTTCGCGGCCGTTGCAGGGCGACGAAGATCCGAGCAGCCTCTTTCGTGAGGATGTTCTTTTTCACCATGTAGGCATTCCGCAGTTGGTCTTCGACTTCGCCGAGAGTCAGACCACGGACGGAGATGCTTCCCGCGAGAGGCAAGGAAATCGTGCCGTCATCTCGCACCGGAATCGGAAAGCCGATCGACGGGGCGATGTCACTGGTTTGTGCCGGGTAATAAACCGGCGGCGGTTGATCCACTTTCCCGAGCACGCCTTCGACATAGATGCTAAGCAAATCGCCGGCGTCGACGCGATGCATGTGATTCGGTGGCAACTGTTGTTGCAACAGTTTGAGATCAATGGTTCGTTTGCCGGAGCGCGACGGTCCCCGGAATTCATCCGGTACATAACGCGCCGGGACACCTTTCACGGGACGAAACGCGGCGCAACCCGTCACAACAGGTAGCAGCATCGCTGCGCACAGTATCCAGCAGTTTGTGCGGTTCGTCGTCATCGGCGATCCCGTTCCCGAAAACACGTTCATCAACCTCAAGCAAATTGATCCGAGCACACGGTTATTGATGGATTACGGGCCACATGTCGCACCATCCGATCCCGATCCATCCGACCACGAACTGACGACCCGATTGAACTGGGAGACTCCCCGTTCAGAACTCGTCTGCAAGCCGGCTTCATATCCCGCGAACCAGTCGTGAACTGCCGGTGCCCCTTCGCAGGATCGGTAGTAGGCGTTCCAGTATTTGGAAGGCGGGACCGCGGGGACGACGGCCAGTTTGCCCAGCGCGACATCGACGTAGGCTTGCGTGAAGCCATCCGCAAAGTGCTTCGAGGTCGCACATTCCTTGCCGTAGAATTCTTTGAGATCGCGTGCGGCACATCCTTCCGCGGTTCCCTTTGTGACCAGTTTGTCGGAAAACGATTGGTAATACGACGAATACGATTTCGGTGGGACGCAGTCGCTGCAGCGCGGGCCAACGAGCGAGCAACCGCCGAGCATCAGGGCCGTCGCTGCTGTCATAGGAATTCGCCGCATGGTTGCGTCCGCTTCCGTGCCATCCGGAATGTGTTGCAGAGAGGGGCCACCGAAGCGCGGCATCTCCCGAAGGTTGCCTCAGGACAACCCCTCACCTCGATTTATCGGATACCGGTTGCAACGAATCGACCGTTTTTTCCGGTAGAGACGATCTTGCCGGGTTTAACACCGGGGGTTTTCCCGCATTTCGGTCTGTCGGGAGAAGATTCGCTCAACTCAGCGGCGGTAGACCGACTCGTGAGCAGAGATCGAACAGCGGGCATTCCGTGCATTTCGGTCGGCGGGCGATGCAAATCCGGCGACCGTGGTGAATCAGCCGGTGCGAAAAGTTGACCCACTCGGTTTCCGGCAGCAGTTTCATGAGGTCTTCTTCGACTTTTTCCGGCTGAGTGGCTTTCGTCAAACCGAGCAGGTAGGTGATCCGTTTGACATGAGTATCCACCACGAGACCGGATGCGATCCCGAACGCGGTTCCCATGACCACGTTGGCGGTCTTGCGTCCGACGCCGGGCAACTTGATCAAGTCGTCCAGCGATTGCGGGATTTCCCCGTCGTGATGTTCGACCACGCCCCGCGCCATTCCGATCAGATTGGCCGCTTTGGCCCGAAAAAAGCCGGTGGTTTGCACCAGTTTTTCAACATCGGTTTGATCAGCATTCGCCAACGCGATGGCATTCGGGTATCGCTTAAACAACGTCGGCGTGACGATGTTCACGCGGGCATCGGTGCATTGTGCGGAGAGAATCGTCGCGACGAGCAATTCGTACGGATTGCGATGATGCAGCGCACACACCGCGTCGCTGTAGTATTCTGCCAATCGCTCAGCGATCTGCTTCGCCGCGACCTTCCGGGCGGCTAACGATTTCGCAGTTTTAGGCATACGACGAAGATTCCAGGTGATACGAACGATTCCGCTGAAGGGTAACAAATTCCGGGATGGCAACGCACCTGACTTGTGTGCCACGGCCGACACGGCCGTGGCACACGCATCGTTTTGCGATGCGTGCGTGGTTTCCCGCCCGGCATTTCTCGGAATCGGACCGCGTGGCTATAATTGACAGTCAGCCTTCATTTTGAGAGACCCCCGCGGCATGCCTCACGTTGGTTTGTTCATCCCGTGTTACATCGACCAGTTGTACCCCGATGTCGGGTTTGCGACCGTCGAACTGCTGGAAAAGCACGGCTGCACCGTTGAATTCCCCCCGGCTCAAACCTGCTGCGGGCAACCGATGGCGAATACCGGCTGCACCGACGCCGCGATTCCGGTCGCGCGGAAGTATCTGGAGATTTTCAGCAAGTACGAATACATCGTCTGCCCGTCCGGCAGTTGCACGGCGATGATCCGTCAGCATTATCACGACCTCGTCCACGACCATCCGGATTTTGAGCGTGTTACCACGCACACTTATGAACTGTGCGAGTTTCTGGTCGATGTGTTGAAGATCGAAACGATCACAGGCAGTTTTCCTTACCGTGTCGGCTTGCATCAAAGCTGCCACGGCTTGCGGGAACTGCGATTGGGGTCCGCGAGTGAATTGATGCAGCCCCGGTTCAGTAAAGCCGGGCAGTTGTTGCAGGGATTGGATGGTATTCAACTCGTCGAACTGAAACGGGCCGACGAATGTTGCGGCTTCGGTGGGACGTTCGCCGTTTCGGAAGAAGCGGTGTCGTGCATGATGGGGCTGGATCGCATTCACGATCACGAACAAGCCGGCGCGGAGATCGTGACCGCGGGCGACATGTCGTGCCTGATGCACATGTACGGTCTCATCACCCGACAGAAGAAACCACTGAAGGTGATGCACGTCGCGGAGATTCTGGCGGGCCGGCAACCCGAGAAGTGATGAGTGATGACGGATGAGTGATGATGGAACGGTCGAATGCGGCATTTGCGGATGCGATGAAAATCCGACCGAGAGCTTACGCTTTGCGATTCATTCGGCTGCATTCAGCACTGCCGCGGAATTCTGTGGGTCGCGTCTTGGCGGATCAGATTCTCCGGTCGGGAACATTGGTGGGAGCGCAGTTCCGAGAGAGCATTCGTTCCCGATCTCGCGCGGAGTTTATCAGCAAGACCGAGTCAGCGCTTCAGGAGCTTGAGGAAACCCGTTACTGGATAGAATTGATCGTCGATGCCAAGTTGCAGACATCGAATCGACTTGCAAGCCTGCTGAAAGAATCGGACGAACTGCTGGCAATCCTTACGGCAACGGTCAAGACAGCCAAGATCAACCGGCGTTCAAGAGAGTCTTAATCATCACTCATCACTCATCACTCATCGATTCCTCCGTGGCTGTCCGAAAACATCCCGAAAACGCCGCAGTCTTTGTGGCGGATAATGACCGCGCGCACTGGCACGATCAGGCGTTGTGGTTCGTGCGTTCCAAACGCGACAAGATCGCCGCAACATTACCCGAGTGGGAAGAACTCCGGCAGCGCGCTTCGGAAATCAAGTTACACACGCTTTCGCGACTGGCGGATTTGCTGGAAGAGTTCGAGCGGAATGCGACGAAACTCGGGGCAAAAGTTTATTGGGCGCGGACGCCCGCCGAGCACAACGAAATCGTGCTGAGCATCATTCAACAGCACAAGGCGACGAAGGTCGTCAAAAGCAAATCGATGCTCACCGAAGAATGTCACCTCAATCCGTTCCTCGAACGCAACGGCATCACCGTTACCGATACCGATCTCGGCGAATGGATTGTCCAACTGCTGGAAGAACCGCCGTCGCACATCGTGATGCCCGCGATTCACATCAAGCGGGAAGAAGTCGGTGACCTGTTTCACAAGCACCTCGGCACCGACGCTGGGGCGACCGATCCGCCGTACCTCGTCAACGCGGCTCGCAAGAAACTGCGCGAACAATTCCTCGGCGCGGAGATCGGCCTCACCGGTGTAAACTTCGCCATCGCCGAGACTGGGGGATTTGTCGTCTGTACCAACGAAGGGAACGCGGATCTCGGTGTATCGCTGCCGAAGGTCCATATCGCCTGCATGGGGATCGAAAAAATGATCCCGAGATTCAAAGACCTCGGCGTCTTCCTGCGGCTGCTGGCCCGCTCCGCGACTGGGCAACCGATCACAACTTATTCCTCGCACTTCCACGGCCCCATGCCCGGCGGCGAACTGCACATCATCCTTGTGGACAACGGCCGCAGCGACATTCTCGGCAGCGAAGAGTTCCGAAGGTCGCTCCACTGCATCCGCTGCGGCGCGTGCATGAACACGTGCCCGGTCTACCGGCGCAGCGGCGGCCACAGTTACCAGACCACCGTGCCGGGACCGATCGGTTCCATTCTCGCTCCGTCGCGCGACGCGAAAACCTACAGCACGCTCCCGTATGCATGCAGCCTATGCGGTTCCTGCAGCGATGTCTGCCCGGTGAAGATCGATCTGCACACGCAGTTGCTGTCGTGGCGGAAAGAGATCGCACACCGCAAGTTGCTGCCGTGGTCGAAACGAATGAGCATGACTCTCGCCGGAATGATGTTCCAGCGCACATGGCTCTTCACGATGATCGGCCGCTGGGGCCGCTGGCTGCTGCCAAAACTCCCACGGTTCATGGTCTACAACCGCTTCAACGATTGGGGCAAACAACGCGAACTCCCGCCGATGCCGAAGCAGAGTTTTCGGGAAATGTATGCGCTGAGGAACAAGGAGCGATCATGACTACGTTGACTAAACTCCGTGGCGTGGTCCACGGTCGAATCATCGAACTCCATGAAGACATCAATCTGCCGGAAGGCACAGAGATTACAGTCGATATCGCCGTTCCCAATGTTGCCGAGAATGTTGCTGTACTGCCTCCCGAACTGGAAGCCGTTTGTGGCGCGCTGGCCGACTTGGGAGACGAAGTGGACGAGTTCAATCGCTGGTATCGCGAAGCACGGCAAGCCGATACCTGTCGCGAGATTGATCCTGAATGACATATCTCCTCGATTCTAACGTTTGTTCCGAGTTCATTCGCGGCAACCCCATCGTTTCCCCTCGTTTTCGCGTTCATTTTCCGCAGATCGCGATCTCTGCTGTCTCGGTTGCTGAACTTTTCGTGTGGGGGTTTCGGGCGAAGTCGTCGGCGCGTTGGCTGCCTTTGATCCGGTCATTTCTGATACGGATCCCTGTGATCGATGTTGACTCTTCGATTGCTGAGAAAATTGGACTCTTGCGTGCCCAGTCGTTGGATCAAGGCCGTCCACTACCGCTGCCTGATCTCATGATTGCTGCGACAGCTCTGATGGAACAGGCCACTCTCGTGACTCACAACATCCGAGACTTCAGTGCAATTCCAGGTTTGCAACTGCAAGATTGGCAACAACCGTCTCCGTAATTAATTGGTGGAAATCCATGTCCCGTGAAACGATCCTCCGTTCGATCCGTCAGCATCTGCCGCAGTCTTCGCCGTTGCCGGAACTCGCCGGGCCGTGGATTCGGTATCCCGATCCGATCGCACAATTTGCGAGCGTGTTGGAAATGATCGGCGGGACGTGCATTCGGGTGCGGACCGTGGGCGATATTCCGTCACAATTGGAACGGATTCCCGCTTACGCTTCAGCAACGAAAACGTTGTCACTCATTCAGGAAATCGGTCCGACGAATGTAGCAATGGGGGCCATCGCCGATCCACATCAACTGGATGATATCGACTTCGCGATTCTGCCGGGGCAATTCGCGGTGGCGGAAAATGCGGCGGTGTGGGTGACCGACATCGGCGTGAAGCACCGCGTGATCTATTTTCTCTGCCAGCACCTCGCACTGGTGGTGTCCGCGGATCAGATCGTCAACAACCTTGCTGAAGCGTACGAACGGATTGAATTCCGTGACCCGCACTTCGGAGCTTTCATCGCGGGGCCTTCCAAGACCGCGGACATCGAGCAGTCGCTGGTGATCGGTGCCCACGGTCCACGGTCGATGACGGTATTCCTCGTAGGATGATCGCTCCATCAGAGCCGCGACCGTGTGGGAGTGTGTTCATCAGTGGACACATTGTGAAAGGAACACGCTCTCTTACGGTCGCGGCTCCAATGGGCTCGTCGTTTTCGGGCGATGCGGCGGGGTGAATTTGATCCGCTCGACGAACCGGACCAGTTCTTTCGTTTGCGGATCGATGCGCCCACTGCACGCGGCGACAGCGCGGATCACGTACTCGTATCGCAACTCGTAGTCCGAGTCGATTTCCACCTCCACCGCTTGCGGCAGCGGATTGCCTGTGCGAGTGAGCAATCGCAGAATCTCGGCATTCAGCCGTTCAAATGCTGCGGCATCACCACCGAGGGAATACTGTCCGACGGTGATCTCTGTCAGCGCTCCATTCGCATCGGAACGCAAGCCGACACGAATTTCCGCCAGCCGATTGTTTGCCGATCCTGCCTGTGTGAGCGCGGGCAGATGCCGTTGGAAATCGCCTTCGGTTGCGGTCGATTGCAGGGATCCCAACGCGAGCACCGTCAGCAACAAAACGACGCCGATCCACGATGCCAGCGGGAACGGAATCCGTGACGAGACGGACTGTCGGAGCTGAAACCGCAAGTGGGGTTCGCGTCGTAACCCGCGCGGATCTTCCATCGACATCATGGTGCGTCCTCCGTGTCTTTCAGCGAGAACCGCTGGAAGCCGGCGTCCTGGCAATTCTTCACGAGTTGCTGAACCGCTCCCGCCGGGATGTCGGCATCGGCCCGAATCAATACCGTGATCTCTTCCAATGCCACGGGAGTCTGGCCACGTTCGAGACGCTGCCGCACGCGTTCCAACTCCGGGGCGATGCGATCCAGCGATACTTCTTTCTCATCGATTATCACCAGCGGAATGTCACCGCCGCGCGGATTCGCAGCCGTGGAAGGAAATGCGATCGACAAGAGCAACTCCCGCCGATTGTCCGCGGCAGGCAGCCGCGCAATCGCCTCTTTGGGCAGCTTCACCCGTTCCGTCGCGCGACCATTGCGGGCCTGTACCGATGCCACCAGGCACAACAAGACGATGGTTGCCACCGAAGCGACAACGTACTGCGGAATCATGTCCGTTTCACCGGAATCCGTCGGCCCCCGCAGTTTCATTGCGCCCTCCGCATCAATCCGAAACCAAGTGGTTTTGTATGCCACTGGCTCGGCCAGTGTCTTCTGTCTCGATGAGAAACCGTCAGCCAACTCGAAAAGACACTAGCTGCCCTCGTGGTACACGAGGGCAGCTAGTTTTCTGGTGTGGCAGTAACGGTCGTTGTCGTAGGTGACCAGCGTGTGACCGGTGCCGTCGTTGCTGTCGTCGTGATCCGGTTCATTCCCTGAAAACGACGCAGGAGTTGCTCACCGATGTGACCCGCTTCCATCACGAATTTGGCGAGACGGTTGCGGAACAGCGAATGGCTGATGACCGCGGGAATCGCCACCGCCAAGCCTTGCAGCGTGGTGAAGAGGGCCATCGCGATTCCATCACCGAGTTCGTACGGTCGCACGGTGAGACTCGCCGCGGACGCCACCTGATGGTAGGTCAGCGCCATGCCATACACCGTACCCAGCAAGCCGATCATCGGAGCGACCGACGCAATCAGCCCGAGATAACCGATCGAATGTTCCATCGCGAGGGCTTCTTCGTCGCCCGCTTCCTGCATCCCCTGCAGCACGTCGTCGTACCCGCCATTGATACGGGCCATCCCGCCGGCGAGCACGCGGCCGATGAACGAATCGTTGGTTTTCGCCGCCTCATAAGCCGCCTGGTAATTCTTCTCGTTGAGCAGCCGCTCGAAGTGCTCGAGGAACGGGTCAGGCAGATAATTTTCGCGACGAAGTTCCAGCATGTCGATGAAGATCAGGAAGACCATCACCAGCCCGATGAGCAGAATCAGGAAGCCGAAGATTCCCGAGGTCCGCACCATCCGGGAGAAGAACGATTCTTCAATCCGGGGCATCACCGCGGGGTCGGTCGCCGGAGTGTTCGGATCGACCGCGGGGTTCTGGGGCGCGGCGGCGTTGCCCGGTGCCGCTTCTTCCAGCAAATCACGCTGGAAAGCCCAGAGCGCGGAAGACATCACGGCACTGGTTGTCGCCAATGCGAACACGCAGCAGCACAGCCGCATCCACCGAGGGAAGGCGTTCATGAACGATCCATCCTTTGCGCGAGGCCCGTGGGATGTCCGGGCCTGAAATCCTGCGATCCGTCGCCAGTGGAGGACCAAAGCAGAACGCGATGATCCGCCGGCGCATACACGGGAAGGCTCCCGTCGGGGACCATTGTAAACACCCGCAATCCAGGATGCCAGACGAGACAGGGCGCTTCCGGCGAACTCTGTCAATTCGGCGAACTGCGGGGGATTCTTTCGTCGCTGGCGTCATTCAATTCAGAAAACCGCTTCCCACCGAGCGCTCGCAATGTTGCGGCCATTTCGACCCACTTGGATTGTTCCGCACAATCGAGTTGGGTTCGCCCGGGACCGGAATCGACCGTGTCGTTGACATCAACTCCACTAGCAATGAGTAGTTCGACCGCCTGCGGTTGTTGCCAGGTGACGGCATATCCGAAAGCGTTTTCCGAGGATTCATTCACGGCGTGGAGATCCACCCCGAATTCCAGCAACAGTCGCATCGTGTTCAAATCGCCCTGTGCGGCAGCATCCATTAACAGCGTGTTACCACACTCGCCCATTCGACAATCCGGCGAAACCCCTCTTTCCAACAGCCAGCGCAACATTGACGCATGATATTCCCAAGCTCGACGCAAAAGATAAGCCGAATTCGACGTTCTTAGCTCAGGATGTCGACGCAGCAATCTCTTCAAACGCTTGCGGTTCCCACGTTCAACCAGGCTGCAGGCTTTGTAATCACGGCGTTTTCCCATAGCACTCTCATGAGAAGAGACCCACGGATAAGAATCCGTGGGCTTCCGGGGATGATTTATTTCGATGGCTTTGTTGTCTTCAACAACCCGTGAATCTGGCTCATTAACCGTTCTTCCACATCCTCCGCAAATGGGCCGGGGAAGGATGTGTAGGTCATCGCGCCGCCGGCTTCGTAGCCGCCTTCTTTGAGGACGCGCTGGCTGGGGACGTAGCCGAAGACATCGTTGGAGTAACCGGCAACCCAGACGTTTTCGCCGGGGAGTTCCCGTTTGAGTCGCAGGGAATAATCGGCGACGACTTCGCCGGACATCGCGATTAACGTCAGGTCGGAACCGAAGCGGATGACCTGCGTGATGGCGGGGTATTCCAGCGGGATTTTGCCGTCCTGGTCGAGTTGTTTCAGCAATCGTTTCGCGTGACTGGCTTCAAAACGGTTCTTCGATTCGGTCTGCTTCTGCAGTTCCTCGCGCGATGCCGGCGGGGCGAATTGCAGCACGGCGACATCGATGGCCCGCGATAACGGACCCGTCAGGACTTTCGGCGTCGGTAGCAACGCGGTTTCCACAGCGTTGGCAAGGGCGCGTCCGTGCTGCTGGCATTGTTCGAGTTGGCCGCGGGGATACGGGTTCTGATCGCCGCCGCAGCCGAGGACGAACAACGCGACTGCGCCGGGATGCGCGTCTTCCAACGCCTGTTGCGCAAACCCGGCGTAGTCGCCACAAAACTGCTGGAAACCGAGGGTGGTGTTATGGCAGGCGTAGCCGAAGAGAATCGCATGCAGCGTCTTGCCGTCCGGGGAATCGACTCGCAGCACGGGGACATCGTGATCCACCGGGCCGTCGGGATACGGGCTGTTCTGATATCCCATCGGCGTCGGCAACCGGCGGTTCATCGCGAAGCCGCAGCGGGCATGACTGTAACTCACCCGCGCCGGCTCCAACCGCTTCCGACAACTGGCGATCATGTCGACAATCGCGTGTTCCAGCTTCGCCGTGTAATCTTGTGCCTGCGCGGTGCGGTCGGATTCGATGCCCGATTCTTCGTACTTCGCGACCCGCAACTCCGGTCCGCAGTGAGTGTGGGATGCATTGATGAACAACGCTTCGGGCTTCAGTTGAAACTTGTCCGCGACCTGTTTTTCGAGGCGTTCCCGTAACGACCGGGGCACGCCGATGAGGTCCAGTGTGATGATCGCCTGCTGTTGCCCTAGAGCATCTTCCAGCACGAGGGCCTTGGCGTAGAGATCGAGTGCCACCCCTTCCGACGGCTTCGTGCGCGACGCATACCCTGCCATGAACATCGGCTCGGTTGGTGTGATTTTCGCCTTCGCCGCCGCCGCTTTCCATAACGGTTTGACATCGTCGGCAGCCGATACGAAAGATGCCAGGCAGCCCAGAACCGTCAACGCCATCAGTACCGATCGCATGGAACACTCCCGTCAGAGAAAATAACCTGGCAGCGACCATCGAGAACGCATCAATGCTCGTGTATAACCATGACGGGCGGGAACAGGAACTGCAAGCAGGAGATCATGACAACTCGTTCCCATGCTCCGCGTGGGAACGGACGGTCGCGACGCTCTGCGTCGCTGGTGACGTGATAAAAATCAAGACGACGCGGAGCGTCTCGGCCAGGCATTCCCACGCAGAGCGTGGGAACGAGATTCAGCGGGAGAGATTGTGTTTGACATTGTGATTCGCGGCGGGGATGTGATTGATGGCACGCGGGCACCGCGATTTCGGGCGGATGTCGGCATCGTCGGCGAACGCATCACGGCCGTCGGCGATTTACGCGAAGCCACGGCGAAGTCGGTGGTTGACGCTACGGGGAAAATCGTCGCACCGGGATTTATTGATGTCCACAATCATTCTGACGGCTGGCTGATCAAGGAACCGGTGTTTGCCGCGAAATTGAAGCAGGGCTTCACGACCGAAGTGCTGACTTCCGACGGCATCGGTTACGCCCCGGTGGATGAAGTCACTTGGCCGCAATGGGTCTTCTATCTGCGGTGTCTCAACGGCTTGCGGATGGACGAATATCGCGGGTGGGAAACTCTGGCGGAATATCAGCAGACGCTCGATCGGACCACGGCATCCAACACGCTGGTACAGGTGCCGTATGCGAATGTGCGGACGTTGTTGTGCGGCTTCGGTCGCGCCGCCGTGGATGATCTTCAGCGCAGACTCATTCAAGCCGAGATTCGCCGTGGAATGGAAGACGGCGCGACGGGATTGTCGACGGGGCTCGACTATCTCACGCAGTGCTTTTCGACGACGGACGAACTTGTTGAAGCCTGCAAGCCACTGGCCGACTTCGACGGTGTGTACGTCTCCCACGTCCGATATAAATTGGGATTGCTCGAAGGGGTGCGGGAGGCGATTGAGATCGGACGCCGCGCTGGTGTTGCGGTCCACATTTCCCATCTGAAAGCGCATGCTCCGAGCGATATCGAAACGGTCATCGGGGAGATCGACGCGGCGACGGATGTGGATATCACGTTTGAAACCTATCCGTATCAGCCTGGCTCGACGATGCTCAATTTCCTGCTGCCGTACGACGTGTGGGAAGACGGGCCGCTCGCCGTGCTTGGAAAGCTGACCCAACCGACCACCCGCCTGCGATTCCGCCGGGCACTCGATTCCTACCGGTTGCCGCTCGACAAGATTCACATCGCGTGGGTGGCTTCCGCGGAGAACAAACATCACCAGGGACAATTCCTCAGCGAGTATGCCGAGGCCGTCGATTTGCCCATCGAAGAAGCCTTGCTGCGGTTGCTCATTGAAGAACGGCTGGCGGTGCTGCTGGTGTTCCACGAAGCGGACGGGGATGAAGCAATGATGCGACCATTCCTCGCGCATCCGAAAGCGATGGTAGGCAGCGACGGCATCTATTTTCCGGACGGCGTGGTCCACCCACGAGTGACCAGTACCGCTCCACGCGTACTCGGTCGGGCCGTGCGCGACTGGAAACTCTTCTCGCTGGAAGACGCCGTTTACAAACTCAGCGGGTTTGCGGCAAAACGCTTCGGAGCGGTGCATCGCGGCGTGATTGCGGCGAATCATTTTGCCGATGTCGTCGTTTTCGATCCCGCCACCATTCACGACAACGGCACGTTCTCCGAGCCGCATCAAGACCCGACAGGAATCGATCACGTACTGGTCAACGGTACGTCCGTGGTGGCGAACGGAGAAATTGTGCTGACGCGGACTGATTCGTTGCCGGGACGGGCGCTGACCTTTCGTCGGGAATGACCGCGGAAGTGGGGGATCACGGGGTGGGATCAGTGCGCGGCGCGAAACCGCAAGCGGTGTTGGGGAGTCAAACTTGAAAAGTGGGGGCGGACCCGTGAAGATGCCGCGATGAAAATCGACTGGACTGCATTACAACAACTTATCGCCGCCCATCAGATCTTTGTGATTACGAGCCACGTCCGGCCCGACGCCGACGCGATTGGTTCGGAAATCGGTCTCGCGCAGGTGCTGCAAGCGCTCGGTAAGACGACGCGGATCATCAACACATCGCCGACCCCGCCGAACCTGAAATTCCTCGATCCGACCGGCGAAGTGAAGCAACTCGGCGCGACGGCGACCAATGAAGACATCCTCACGGCGGACATGCAACTCATCGTCGACACCAGTGCATGGCAACAACTATCCGATGTTGGCAAGGTGTACCGCGAGGGCAAAGTTCCGCGGGCGGTGATCGATCACCATGTCAGTGCCGATGATCTGCAGGCTCTCGAATTCAAGGACACCTCGCGCGAGGCGACCGGATCGCTGATCTACGAATTGGCCGGGGTGCTTGGGGTGACGCCGAGTGCGTCCGCAGCCCAAGCGTTGTTTGCGGCAATCGCGACGGATACCGGTTGGTTCCGGTTTTCAGCGACATCGAGCGAGACTTACCGGGTTGCCGGGGAACTCATTCGCTGTGGGGCCACACCACATGTGGTTTATAAGGAATTGTACGAAACGGCGACGTTGGCCCGGCTACACCTGGCGGGCCGTGCATTGAGCAAAGTCGTCCTCGAAAATGAGGGAGCTCTCGCCTATACCACGGTTTCTGCCGAAGATTTTTCCGCGACCGGAGCGTTGCCGTCGGACACGGAGGACCTCGTCAATGAATGTCTGCGGATTGCCGGGACGCAGGCCGCGTTCATTGCCATCGAACAACCGAATCGTCAGGTCAAAATTAGCTTCCGCAGTCGCAACGACGTGAATGTTGCAGCGATTGCTGAACGATTTAACGGCGGCGGCCATCGTCAAGCGGCGGGGGCCACTCTCCCCGGGCCCTTGACGCAGGCGGTCGCGCAAGCGTTAACTGTTATGAAAGAGCAACTGTCCGCGGTTCGTTCTTCGTGAGGCCGTTGTTCTTGTTGAAAGACTTTGAAAGACGATTGAGAGTTGAGCATTGCAAATTGAAGAATGCAAATTGCGGAAGATGAGAAGGTGACTTGCCGACTGTTCATTTCGCAGTTTTCAATGTTCAATTTGCATTAATCCCGCCTTTTGCCTGCCTGAATTGACGCCTGCCTGACAAAGTGGACAATCCCCCCCCGTTTCATAGCGGAAACATTCATCCAGCCGTGATGAGTCATCGTTGTTTCCGGTCGGAAGCGGCTTCGCAAATTCGATTGACGCACCACTCCTGGAGATGCTGCGATGACTGACCCCATCGACCCGGATGCGACGTTTTGTGCGATCCCTCCGCACGAACCGCCCCGCCGCAACTTTCTGGCCGAAGCCGCATCCATCCTCATCGGCGGACTGGTAGGATTGGTGCCGATTGCGGCCGGGATCGCATTCTTTTTCGACCCCATCCTTCGCAAACGCCAGACAATGCGCGGCCAGACCGAGGACGGCTTTTTGTCCGTCGCAAAATTATCGGACTTGCCGAAGGACGGCACACCGCTGCGGTTCTCCATCATCGCCGACAAAATCGATGCCTGGAATCTTTTCAAACAGCAGACGGTTGGCACCGTGTACCTTCGCAATGTGGAAGGAAACGTGATCGCCTTCAACGATGTCTGCCCGCATCTCGGCTGCAAGATCGACTACAAAAGCTCGAACAACTCGTTCTTCTGTCCGTGTCACGCCAGTGCTTTTAAGCTGGATGGTGCGAAGTCCAATCCGATTCCACCGCGCGACATGGATGCCCTCGACGTTCGCGTGACCGGCGGCGAAGTCTGGGTCAAGTACCAGAACTTCAAACGCGGCGTTGAGAAGAAAGAGGTGCTGTAATGAAGGCGCTCCTCACTTGGCTCGACAGCCGTACCGGTTACAAGCACCTGATGCAGGAAGCGCTCTACGAACCGATTCCCGGCGGGGCTCGTTGGCGGTACGTCTGGGGCAGTACGCTTTCTTTCGTGTTCTCGGTGCAGGTCATTACCGGTTTCTTTTTGTGGTCGGCGTACAGTCCCAGCACGCAGTCCGCGTGGGAAAGCGTCAACTACATTCAGAACGAGATGGCCTACGGTTGGCTCGTCCGTGGCATCCATCACTTTGCCGCCCAGGCAATGATGATTCTGCTGGCATTGCACTTCTTCCAGGTGGTGATTGACGGGGCGTACAAAGCTCCCCGCGAAATCAATTTCTGGATGGGTTTGATCCTGCTGCAGATCGTGCTCGGTTTGTCGCTCACGGGGTATCTGCTGCCGTGGGATCAGAAGGGTTATTATGCCACGCAGGTTGCCACGAACATCGCTGGTGTGACACCGATGATTGGTAGCCAGGTGCAACAGATCGCTCAAGGGGGACCGAACTACGGGCATCAGACTCTGACGCGCTTCTTTGCCTTGCATGCTGGGGTGTTGCCGACGTTGCTGGTCGTGTTTCTGGTGATTCACATTACGGTCTTCCGTCGCCACGGGATTAAATGTCCGGACAAACATCTAAGCAAGCCGCCGGGGATGTTCTGGCCCGATCAGATCTTGAAGGACGCGATTGCGTGTCTGGCGGTGCTGGCAACGATTCTGTTTTTCGTGGTCTATAAACAGGCCGAACTCAGCAGCCCGGCCGACCCCGCGGAAGCGTATTCTGCCCCGCGTCCGGAATGGTATTTCCTGTTCCTGTTCCGCTTCCTGAAATTTGAAGCGATCGACAAGATGGGGCTCGCCGTCGGGGCGATCTATATCCCCAGTGCGATCTTCGGCATCATCGCGCTGATGCCGATTGTGGGTCGCTGGAAACTCGGGCATCGCTTCAATGTGGCGTTCACATTCGGATTGTTACTGGGGGCGACCTATCTCACCGTCCTCGCGCTGCGGGAAGATGCGGCCGATCCCGATTACGTCGCCGCGGTGAAGGAAGCCCATCGTGACGCAGCACGGGCGGTGGTTCTTACCCGGAAGGAAAACGGGGCCCCCCCCGCCGGTGCGTTGGCACTGTTGAAGTCTGACCCGTACACGCAAGGCCCGCGGTTGTTCGCCCGGCATTGTTCCAGTTGTCACCGGTACGACGGACATGACGGCACGGAGCGGCAAATTGTCGTATCCGTGGGTCATGGAGAAGACAAGAAGACCGAACCCGTACCGCCGTCCGCGCCGGATCTCGGCAAGTTCGGCACGCGCGACTGGGCGAAAGCCGTCCTGACTGATTACCACGAAGTCTTCGCCCCGCTGAAGAATCTCACCGTCGACGAAAAGAACGTTGGCGAACGGTTCCTTGTTGAAGGCGATATGGCCAACTGGGTGACCGAGAACAAAGCCGCGCTGTCAGATGCCGCGAATGCGGACGATCTGAAAGGTCTCGCCGAGTTTCTGGCACAGCAGTCCGGCCGCAGCTTTAAGGAACCGATTGATGCCGCTCTCGCTACTGCCGGGGAAGCGGTCTTTAAGACCGGCAAGTTGAAGAATGGGGCGCTGTCGATGTCGTGTGCCGAATGCCACGATCCCGGCAACGGGGCGCCGGTGCTTGTGGGTTACGGCAGCGCGGATTGGTTGAAGCGGTTCATTCTCAACCCTGGCCACGCTGACTTCTACGGCGACAACAACGCAATGGTGCCGTTCGAGGGGAAACTCAACGACCGCGATTTGCAGATGCTCGTCGATTGGATGACGGGGAATTACTTCATGCCGGCGGAGACGGCCGCGGCGCACTGATTTCAAAGAGCCCCAGGGATAGCAATCCCTGGGCTTCTACTTCTTTTCTTCGCTCGGGAAGAGTTGGTCGAGGTATTGTCGGGTGACATCTTCCGGTTCGACATTTTCCGGCGGCGTGAAGTCGAATTCGCGATCGTCCACCGGACCGTCGAGAACGACGTTGCGGAACTGCAGATCAAGCAGCGGTTTGTACTTTTTGTTCGGTTGTAGTTTCAGGTAGAGCAATCGTTCCGGGAACTTCGTGTCCGCGGCGAAGTAGATGCGGACAGCTTCCGGCAGGTGCGGTGGGAACTCCCCTTTTTTCCCGGCGAGTTTTCCTAGCCATTCCTCGTTCCATTTGCCTTGAAGAACGATGACGCCCCGTTGATCAACGGTTTCTTCCTTCATGGCGTCGAAGTCCATCGTTCGTTGCAACGAGGTCAGCAAAGCGGGCAGTCCACCGAGCGCAAGATCTACGGCGGCAGCACGTTCTGGCTTCATCCGCGATGATTCCACGGCAGCGAGAATCTGACGGATATCGCGCCGGGTGACCCGTTTTGACCCCGGCAATTCCGTGAGGCTCCACAAGCGTTCGCCGTCACAGACTTCAGTGAGGGATCCTGCTGCTCCGCTCGGCAATTTGGACTGGTAGCTCAGTCGTAACTTCAATCCTGCGGCGAGGTAAGTGCCGGTCAGTTTGAATGGAGGATCGGTCAACCCGACCGTTTCCACGACTTCCGCACGGATGCTGCGGTGCTGCCCAATCGCCTGCTGGGCTGCCTTCAGGTAGTCCGTTGGCTTGGCGCTTTGGGCGAAAGAGGTAGATGTGGTGAATAGGGCGATCAGTGTCCCGCAAAGCGCAAGTGGGGTGTGAGACCTGTGACGGTCAAACAAACGGCGCAAATTGGACGCAACATTCGGAATATGCCGGATTTGCCAAAGATGCACGCTGCATCCTTCCGAAAACAGAGGATGACCGACGACAGAAGTCGGACGGAGTGCGGTGCTCCGTCCCCGTCTCTTTTCCCGGTACGGATTCTATCCGCCACCGGGTTCAGGGTCGATGGATGTTGCCGGCAACATGCTTTGGGCAGGGATTGCCGGCATGGTTGGCCACGCGATTGACGATCGGACGCAGTCAATCGCCAGGCGTCGAAGACAGCGTCGTCTGGTACCGAGAGGGGTCACATGAAGTATTACTTTCTCGCACTCGGCACGGTGGTCGTGGTGTGCGTCGGTTGCGCCATGGATGGGCAACAGCTCACCAAAAAAGGGGAGTTTCACGCTCCACCCGCGGCAATGATGCAGCGCCCGGGTCCGATGGTGGACGGTCCGGGACCGGGCGTGCTGCCCATGATGGCCCCGCCTCCACAACGACCGTTTGCCCTTACGACCTCGCAGGTTCGGTTTGTCGGACCGGATGGCATGAAGGTGGGCTGGCAGGTCCCGAACGGTTATGCCGAGAACCAACTGGTTGCTCCGGCACGGTACAACTTTGTGCAGGGTCAAACGTACCGCCTGAAGTTGGCCGGTATTCCAGGTCATGAAGGTCTCACGATCTATCCGACGCTGAAGGTGTATCCGGCTCATCCGAATACCGAAGCGTACCTGTCGCACAACAGCCTCCCGTTGCAGATCAACGTGGAAGACCTCGAACAGGTCGAAGGCAACAACTTTGTGACGAAAGTCATCTATCTGCCGGATGCACGGTATCAGGAACTCGCCGTGGCCAACGTGGAAACGCTGGTCTCGACGCGGCTCGACCCGGGTGTTGATCCGATCCAGGAAGCCGACAAGATGGGCACCATCATGGCGGTCCTCGAAATGGGCAACCTCGATCTCGAAATGCCAAACCCGGTCGCTCCGCAAGGGACCGCCTTGAATGCCGATGGCAGCGAAGTCCAACAAGTCGCTTATCGGGCCGCGTTCGATGGCGAACAAGGCCAGATGATGCCCCCGATGCCGATCGGCCCCGCCGGTCAGCATGTCAACGGAATTCCGAACGCGATGATGATGGCGGGAATGGGACTGCCGGGACAACCCGCGGGGCCAATCTCGGGTGTGAATATGCCGGTCTGGGGCATGCCGACGACGGGAACGCCGATTGGCCTACCCGGCCCGACACACCTGCCGTACGGTGGTCCCGCCGGCCTGAAGTCGCACACGGTCCGCAACCTCACCAAGACCGACATCGGCAAACCGGTCGATCACATGCTGATCGATGTCGAACACGAACCTGGCATCAGCCTGCCGCATCCGGTCAAGTATGTGAACTACAAGGAAAAGCATCCGGTCTACTCGCCGGGTGAAGTTGGCTACCCGGCTTGGGCTCAACCGCAAGGTGCTGATGGGGCATACTGTCCTCCGGGACAGCAGCCACAGCCGTAACGAATGTTGAACCGACGGGCGTGATTGAAACTGCCTGTCAACGACCTCTCGCCTCACCCTTCCCGAAGCACACCGCGGCTTCGGGAGGGCGGTGGGCTGAGGGCTCAGCGAATCGCTCAGCTTTCAGCCTTCCGCCCTCGCTCACATCCCCGGGCTTTTCCAAGGATTTCCCACATGTCCCGCGCGATGCAGGCCTTTGTTGCCGCGCTCCTCTGGGGGGGAATCGTTTCCGTTGCAGCGGCTCAGGGGACGAACACCGGCCACGGCCGCTACGTTCCCATCGATCAATACGTGCCTCCGGGAATTGCCGGGCAGATGGCACTGCAAGCGGGCAAAGCCGGACCGAATGATTTCCAACCGGTCCGCGTGAAATTGCCGACCACGGGTACAGTCACGTTCTTCGACGGCACGCCGCAACGCCCCGTCGAGCTCGCCGCGCCGGCTCAAGCGGGTTTGCTCGTCGGTCGCATGTATCGACTGCGAGTGACCAATCTTCCCGAGTTTCCCGGCGGTGAATTCTATCCGTCCATCGAACTCGTGGACCGTCTGCATCCCCCACCGGGACAGGCCGAGCGATTTCCCGTCGAAGTGGAACTCTTTCCAGAAGAATTCCACGGCGCGGACAACGGCCGCATGATCACCAAGGTGGTCTATCTCGAACAACCTAATCTCGTGCAGACGCAACATCTTCACGGTGAGAAACGCGTCATCGATCTCGCTCCGGCTCAGAACGCTCTCGCCGAAGCGGATGTCCTCGGTCGTCCGATTGCGATTGTCCGCATGGGTGGCCGCACTCCGGATGTCAACGCTCCCGATTGGCAATTCTGGGGACCGGGGGCACCGATTCGCCTCACGAATGTCTCCATCACCGGTCCACAAACTCAATTCCGCGGCAGTCCACGCGGTGTGATTCAACCAGCGAACTTCACCAGCCCGCAGCGCTAGCAAGGGCGTGTAAGGTGTAGTGTTCGATGACTGCGGAGATTGAATTCATGCCAACCCGACGCACTCTTTTCGATCTTCGCCCGTCGGCGTTTGCCTGGAGCGGTTTGGCACTCGCCCTTAGCTGCGGTGCTTGTGCGTCGCCGTCCGTGGCTCAGCGAGCGGATACCAAATTTCCGTTGACGACGGCAGCGACGTGTTCGGCGTCGGAAACCGGCGTGACGCGGATTCAACGGCAGCCCGTCGTTGACACACATCCAGCGTACTTGTGCGAACAGTACGATCCTGCTTTGAATCGTCAATCCAAGCTTACCGATAGCGGGATTCAACAAGTCGCCTACCAGAATGCGGGACCGGCTTGCCCACCGGAAGCGATCACGTCGTGTCCGCCCGAAGCCCGTGTGCCATTTTCGCCTGTGAACCCATACGGCATCGGCATGCCAGTCTGTGATGTTGCCTGCCAGCCGTCGCCGCATCATTATCCCGACGAATATCTCTGTGACGGCGGCGACCGCGAGATTCCCGTTCATTACTACGAAGACGAACGGCAAGGACTCGACACCGAAGACACCGTTGCCGAATTCACCGATCACAAGGGCAAGCAACGGACCAGCAAATCGAATAAGGTGTGCGTCTACGCCCCGCGGTTCGCGTCGGTCCGGTCGGTGAGTTTGCCGCACGAAGAAGGGACGATTGTCGAAGTCGGCCGGGCAGAAAACACCGCCGGCGGCAACGAACTTCACACTCGTCTGGCGGCGAATCTCAAGAACAAAAACGTGGCGGCGAGTGGCGTCAAAATGCGGTCGCGGGCCAGCGGTCTCGACAACGAACTCGTGCCGAATGTCGCCGCCCAACGGCAACGGCCCCACATGCACGACAAAGTGCTGAATTTGTTCCAGGACATCGTGTCACTGCAGGCCGGCACACTCGACCAGGGCGATATGGCCCGTCTCGGCCTCGGTATTCAAGCCGCCCACTTCTGGTCGAAAGAGCAATACCCGGTTATCCAGGGCAAAGCCGTCCAGGCAGCCATCGGCCAATCCGAAATTAGCGCGTCGGCCATCACCGTCATCGACGATCTGAAGAGCGACCAACCCGGCAAGCTGCGGATCGTCAAAGTTGCCGACAAGGAATCCGCGGAAGTCGGCGAGATCGTCACCTTCACGATCCGTTACGACAACCTTGGGCCGCGCGAAGTCACCTCCGTGCGGATCGTCGATAACCTGACGCCACGGCTCGAATACGTGGAAGACAGTGCGACCTCGGATCGCGCCGGCAAGCTCGTGGTGCAGGACAACGGCGAAGGCAGTCTCGTGATGATCTGGGAACTGGATGACAATCTGCCGGAGCACACCGGTGGCACTGTCACCTTCCAGGCCCGCGTGCGGTAACACGGAATGACATCACCAATGTAAGCGTGGGGGGAACCCGCGAGAAAGCCGTCGGCGATCCAACGATCGCGGACGGCTTTTTTCGTTGTGGGTGCTGCCTCGAAATTCCCCGGCTCGGACGAGCCTCAATCGCAGATCCATGCCTTGGTGCGGGCTTCCGTCAGATTGTCTCCCGCGAATTTTCGTTGGCCGCGCTCACATTTCGCTCCGCTGAGACGTATGATGGCCAGTTCCTGCGGACTGCCGGTGTTCGCTGCGCTGTTTCCATTTTCCTCAGTTGACTTCGACGTGTGTTATTTGCCCTCTGCGGTTCGCCTTTTCGCCGGCTGGCTGCTGCTCAGCGTCTCGTGCGTTTCCGCGGGCGAGAGTCCGGATGTACGCTGGTCGTTCGGCTGGGCTGGGACGTTAATTGTCGGCCGGTGGATGTCCGCAACCGTCGATCTCGATATCAAAGACGCCGGCCGGTATGAAGTGCAAGTTGCCGCCCTCGATTCCATCGGCCACACCGCGCGGTATGCGTCGAAGGCCGTTGATCTGGCCCCCGGATCGCACCAATTATCCGGGCTGTTTCAACTGGGGCGATTGGAAGGGGATTTCACGGCCCGCGTGTTGAAGGACGGCCAGCCCTTTGCCGAGCGGCGGGTGCGTCCCGGCGTCGATGCCGATGTTTCCGCGGTGATGAAGCTCTCGGATCGGATGTTCGTCGCGATCGGCAACCCTCGTGGGATGGACAACCTGGCCCACTTCGATTCGGAAGGTGAACCGGCGCGGGTGGTCGTCAGTCCGCATCCCACGGGAGAAGGGTTGCCGACGGATCCGCTGAGTTATGACGGTGTGCATGCCGTCGTGATTGCCGGTGATCAGCGCTTGGCGGAACCCGTGCTTGCAGCCCTGTTGGAATGGGTTCAACGCGGCGGACGGTTGATTGTTTCCATTCCGAAAGATGTCGCCGGGTGGAGTACGAATCCCCTGCGGACTTCGTTGCCGATCACGGTGGCTCCCGAACCGTACATTGTGCGGGAATTGGGGTCGCTCGAAGTGTTTGCGGGCCGGAATGTGCGGATTCCGTCGCCGGGCCGGTTGGCGATTGCGCGCATGGAAGTCCGCGAGGGCGTGATTCTCGCCGGGACGCGCGACGAGCCTCTGATGGCGAGTGCTCCGTTGGGGTTGGGTGAAGTCACCGTCCTCGCCCTCGATCTGACACAGGCCCCGCTCGCGAACTGGGGGGGGCTCAACGATTTCACGGCCCGGTTACTGAAAGTGTCCAATGACGCGGCGAACAACAATCAGCGACGGCCGCAGCAAGTCGGGCAACTAACCACGACGGGGATTTCTGACCTCGCCTCACAACTGGTTGCCTCGCAAGACCACTTCCAGACGATCCGTCGCGCTTCGCCGTGGTTGGTGATGGGCTGGCTGTTGCTGTACATCCTGATTGTCGGTCCGCTCGATTATTTCCTCGTCCACTACGTGCTGCGAAAGCCGGGTTGGACATGGGTCACCGTGCTGGTGTCGGCGATCGGGTTTGGCTGGATCGCGGCTCAATCGGCCCAATCTGCCACTCCCTCCGGTCCGATGTTGAAGCAGTTGGATGTGCTCGATGTCGATGTGGCGCAGGAGCGGATTCACCACCGAACGTGGGCAACGCACTATGCTCCCGTCACCGCCCGGGCGGATTGGCAATTCGTCCCCATTCCTGCGTCAATGAGTTCGGCTTCGATGTTGTCCCTGGGAACATTCTCCGCACCGGAAGCGGCATTCGGCGGAATGTACCGAGCACCGGGGTCCGAATGGAATCGGACCGAATACGTTGTCGAACCCACACGTGGCGTGGCTCAGGGTACTCCGACATTGGAACGGAGCACGCAGCAATGGTTGGCAACATGGTCTGAAACCGATGTCCAACCCTTTGAAGGCGACTTGCGGGCCGACGGCCTCGGTCGGCTCACCGGAACCATATCGCATCATTTCCCCGGTTCCATTCGCGACTGGATGCTCGTCTTCGGCAATCGCGTGTACCGGTTGCAAAAGGATCGCGACGATGCACTCAGTCTCGAGTGGAAGCCCGAAACGAAGCTCTCGCTGGAAGCTCCGCAGATGTTTCAGCGCGAGCTCCGCGGTTTTTTGACGGGATCAATCGCTCACATCGATCGAACCACTGAACGCCTCTCCGGTACCGTGCGCAACGAACAGACCCGTTATGATCCGCTGGATCGCGATCCCCTGGCGGTGTGGCAGACGCTCACGTTTCACGCGGAATCCGGCGCGGAAAGTTACACAACGCTCACCAACGACCTGTTGCAAAACGATGACTTCTCCCGCCAGTTGGAACTCGGCCGAGCCGTAATTTTCGGTCGGCTGGAGGCCCCCTCGCGGTTGGTCATTAATCGCATAGGTCAACCGGTGACTGCGGATGAATTGACGGTTGTTGTGCGGATGGTCATTCCTGTCGGCCGTTCGACCGAAATCCAACGGACTTTGCCGAAGCTCGACAAGATTCCGTAAACCGATCTTTCCATCGAAGTGATTGAATTGCAGATACCCCGCCGGGGTTGATCGAGGAACCGCCGATCGTGATTGAAACCCGCCAGTTGACGAAGCGCTACGGCCACCTCATCGCCGTCAACGAAATCAATCTCGTGCTCGGCGAGGGGGACGTGTTTGGCTTCATCGGCCCCAACGGCTCGGGCAAAACGACGACGATGCGGATGATTGCCACGTTGCTGCAACCCGACTACGGCGAGGCGTATGTCTGCGGCAAATCGATCTACACGCATCAGCAGGAAATCCGTCGGCTCGTCGGTTACATGCCCGACTTCTTTGGCGTGTACGAAGACATGACGGTGATGGAATACCTCGAATTCTTCGCTGCGGCGTACCGCATTCACGGACCCGGACGCCGAAAAGTGTGCGAGGAAAAACTCGAACTCGTTGACATGAGCTTCAAACGCGATGCCATGGTGAACCAGCTTTCGCGCGGGCAAACGCAGCGCGTCGGTCTGGCCCGTGTGCTGCTGCACGAGCCGCAAGTCTTGCTGCTCGATGAACCCGCGAGTGGTCTCGATCCCCGCGCCCGCATCGAGATGCGGAATCTGTTGCGACGCCTCGGCGAGTTGAAGAAAACGGTCATCGTTTCCAGCCACATTCTTCCCGAACTCGCCGATGTGTGTACCCGCGTGGGGATGATCGAAAAGGGCAACCTGATCGTCGATGGTTATGTTGACGAAGTGATGCGCAAGGCCCGGCAACACATCCTGCTGCAGATTCGCGTCGCCGAGAGAACTAACGAAGCCGCGAAGCTGCTCGAGCAACATCCGTTGATCGACCGCGTCGAGATCGTGAAGGAGACCATCGAAGCACGCTTGAAACCCGGCGTGCTCGATTACAGCGAGATTCCGTCGGCGCTCATCGAAGCCCGGTACAAGATGTCGCTGTTCCGTGAGGAAGAGGTGAATCTCGAAACCGCGTTCCTGGCACTGACGCAAGGGCTCGTGCAGTAATTCACTTGCGATTTGCACGATCTCAGTGCGTCAACCTTGTGATCCAGCAAAGCGCAAGCGGTGAAGAAAAACACTCATCACGGATGATGATATGTCTCTCCCGAATCCAACGGAACTCGCCGCGCGACTCCAGTCATCCTGTTCCGCGCGGGATATCATCGAAGTCCGTGAATTCCTCAACTCCCACGGCACCTTCCGCTTTCCCACACTCGCCAGTGGATTATTCTCCGCGTCGGCTTCGGATGCGGCCGACTTCGAGGTCACGGGCTATCGTCATGCGTGGGTCCGCGACACAATCCACATCGCGCATGTCCTGTGGCGAACCGATCAACCCGGGATGGCTGTCCGGGCGGTCGAAGCCTTAATGACGTTCTTCCAAAAGCACCGCTATCGCTTCACCGATATTATTGACGGCCGGACAGATGGGCGCGATCCCCAACACCGGCCGCACATTCGCTTCGATGGCCATCAGCTTGTGGAAGTCGATGAGAAATGGTCGCACGCGCAGAACGATGCGCTGGGGGCGTTTCTATGGCTGTATCTCCGCATGATCGCCGAGGGGGCGCTGCGGCCGTCGCCCGCGCAATGGAATGTGCTCGCCGATTTCCCCGCCTTCTTTCGCTCTGTGAAATATTGGGAAGATGAGGACAGCGGTCATTGGGAAGAAACCCGCAAGATCGCCGCGTCGAGCATCGGCATCGTGGTGGCGGCGTTGCGTCAACTGCGCGAATTGCTGAGGGACGCCAAGTGCGATTTCGCCTGGAATCGCACCGAAAACAGTGTCGGGACCGAGGAACTTGAGTGGCTCATCAAGAAGGGCGAAACGGCGTTACACTTGATCGTGCCGTACGAATGCCTGCAACCCGATCCGGCACAACACCGCCGTTACGATTCCGCCTTGCTGTTTCTGATTGAACCGTACGGCGTCATCACGGGCGCGGTGGCCGAGCAAATTGTGACCGATGTCCGCGAGAATCTGATGGGGCCGATCGGTATCCGTCGTTACCTCGGCGATTCGTATTGGTGTGCGGACTACAAAGATCTGCTGGCCTCCGATCAGCGCACGGCCGACTTCAGCGATAATCTTGCCGAGCGCGACCGGTTGCTGGAGAAGGGGACCGAAGCCCAGTGGTGCCTGTTCGATCCGATTCTCTCGGTGATTTTCGCGAGACGGTTTGCGGAACACCGCCGTATGGAAGATCGCGAGCGGCAGTTCGAGCATCTCGCACGATCGCTGAAGCATCTCACGACCGCCAGTCACCCTGCGGGGGCTTACCGGTGTCCGGAATCCTACTTCCGTCACCGCGGCGAGTGGGTGCCGAATGACATCACGCCCCTCCTGTGGACCCAAGCCAACTTGCGCTGGGCGTTGTACCATGCCGAGCACACCGCAGGGGTGTGACTGAATCCGTGAGCGTCAAGGCGCTAGCCGCCGGTGTTTTCAGATTTGAGGAACCGGCCGCCAGCGCCTTGCCGTTCACAATCTCATGGCTTCTGAACGGTCGCACGGATGTGTTATACTTGATGTGTTGCCCCTCGGAACGGAGAGATTGAGATGACGCATGATCATTCCCGTTGTTCTGGTTCTCATCGCCGGGCCTTCCTGTCCGATGTTGGTATGGGCTTCACCGGGATGGCGCTCGGGGCGATGTTGGCCCAGGACGGGATCGTTCGGGCATCGACGGAAGCCGAGTGGTCGCCCCCGACGGGACAACCACACTTCACCCCGAAGGCGAAGAGTGTCGTCTGGCTCTTCATGAACGGCGGCGTCTCGCACATGGAGTCGTTCGACCCCAAACCCGAACTGACGAAGTACGCCGGCAAGTCGATCAATGAAACACCTTACGCCGATACGCAGAATCCCGAAAAACTCAAACTCGCGCGGGTTACGGTCGTCAACGATGCCAACGGTCAGCAGCGGAATAAGCTGTATCCGTTGCAGGTCGGCTTCCGCAAGTACGGGGAAGCGGGCATCGAGATGAGCGACTGGGTGCCGCACGTGGGAAGCAGCGTGGACGATATCGCCGTGATTCGTTCGATGTATACGACGGACGACAATCACGGTGCCCAGACGCAGTTTCACAGCGGCCGCCACATGCTGGATGGCGAATACCCCACGCTTGGGGCCTGGGTGCATTACGGACTCGGTTCGCTGAACGATAACCTGCCTCAGTTTCTATCGATGGGCAAACGGGAGTATTGGAACGCGAAGGATGGTCACTATCTGGGGCCGATGCACGACGCGATTCCGATCCGCGTCGATCCCAACAATCCGCTCGATTACGGCAAATCAGCGGGCGGCCTCACCGCAGAGGAGCAGCGGATCGGCTTCGATCTCGTCGGCAGGTTGAATCAATTGAAAGCCGTCGAGTATCCCAATGATCCAGCTTTGGCGGCACGCATCAAAGCCTATGAACTCGCGTTCCGAATGCAGACCTCGGTCCCGGAAACCTTGAACTTCAATACCGAAACAAAGGCGACGCAGGAGTTGTACGGTCTTGACGATCCTGCGACCAAAGATTTCGGCATGCAGATGCTCGCGACGCGGCGGTTCATCGAGCGCGGCGTACGCTTCATTCAAGTGCAGCACGGTGCCGGTGGGGCGGGCGTGTGGGATGCCCATGGAGGCTTGAAAGCCAATCACGAGAAGAATTTCCAGGCGGTCGACAAGCCGGTCGCCGGATTGCTTAAGGACCTGAAGCAGCGCGGCCTACTTGATTCCACGTTGGTGATTTTCGCAAGTGAGTTCGGACGGACACCAGGAACACAGGGTTCGGACGGCCGCGATCACCATATTTTCGGCTTCTCCGTCTGGATGGCCGGTGGTGGTATCAAAGGGGGCATCGTTCACGGAGCGACGGACGAGATTGGATTCCATGCTGTCGAGAATCGTCACTACGTGACGGACATTCACGCGACGATTTTGCAGCAGATGGGGCTCGATTCCCGGCGGCTGGAGATTCCCGGACGGAAGCGGCTCGACATCGATCACGGCAAGGCGATTGCGGAAGTCATTGCGTGATTGTGAGTTGAAACTTCCCAGAGATGGCAATCCCTGGGCGTCGGACGGGGGTTGTATCCGTTAGAGGTGTTGAATCCGGTAACTTCGCGCTAAGTCGTACAACCGTTATTGCCGATACCAACCGAAGACCGAACAGGGGGACAGCCGGGGGGGTTGTTCCGTGGACGGACCACCGGGGGGTGTCGGCGTGGCTTGGTCATCGCTGCTCGTGCTGGCCGCTTTAGCGCAATCGCCGTCCGCTTCGCCCAGCGGAACCGCCGGCGAGGTAATTGCGGCACCGGCCCCCGAAGGGGTGACCTCCGTCGTTCCCAACTGGATCGGCGAGGAGGTCAACTGGGGCTTCCAAACCTTCACGCCGCGTGTCGGCCTGCAGCACCGCAGTCAGGGCTACGGCTACAGCCGCGGTTACAGCAGCCTCGAAAGTTTCGTCCCGCTCTTTCAGGACGACATCTTCTGGATGACCGCCTTCCAGGGCAATTTCATCGTCGATAATGGCGGCGAACTCGGTGGCAATCTCGGTCTCGTCAACCGCAAGTATATGGAGTCGATGGACCGCATCTTCGGTTTCAACACCTTTTATACGATTCGAGAAGAAGACGGGAATAACTTCAATCAGCTCGGCTTCGGTATCGAAACTCTCGGACCACGCGTCGACTGGCGGATGAACGGTTATCTGCCGGTGGGAGATGATCTCTTCATCGCGCGGAATACCACCATCACCTATGCCGCGTTCTCCGGCCGCGATGTGCTGATTAACTTCCTTGCAAACAAAGCCCTCGCCGGGTTCGACACCGAAGTCGGTGTGCTCATCCCCGGCGTGATGGACAACCTGCGGGCCTACGGCGGGTTTTATCACTTCCGCGGCGACAACAGTAAAGATCTCTGGGGTATTCAGGGTCGATTGGAAGCGCAAGTTCAGCAATCGATGACCGTCCATTGCGGGATCACCAGCGATCGGACCTTCGGCACGAATGTGGTCGTCGGGGCGGGAATCTACTTCCCAAGTTGGGGACCACGTCAAAGCACCGGTCGTGGCAGTGTTGCCGATCGCATGGCTCAAGCCGTCTGGCGAAACGACAACGTGACCATCGAACGGGGCGAGTTGAAGAATCCGATTCCCGCCACATGGGGCGATGGTTCCCGCATCGATGTCGTGCATGTCGACAGCACCGCTCCGGCTGCCGGCGATGGCACGCTGATTCTCCCTGTCAATACGTTCGCGGCGGCCCAACTCCTCGATGGTCCGGGATCGCTGCTCTTCGTTCGCGCCAACAGCACATTCAATGGTGAAGGCGTTGTGCTGGAGGACCGCCAGCAACTGCTGGGGGAAGGCATTCCACACATCATTCAATCACAATATGGACCATTCACTTTGCCGACAGTCACCGATCCGAAGGACATTCTTGCGTTGCCGACAATGTCGAACGCGCCGGGGAACGCGGTCGTCGTCGGCAACGATTCCGTCGTCTCAGGCTTCAATATCTTCGCGCCGGGCGGCAACGGCATCATCGGCGACAACGTGCGGAATGTGGCCGTCGATCACGTGCAGATCAGTGGAGCTAATGGCAGTGGCATCACGCTGACGAACGCATCCGGCAATCTGACTTTCACCGATAACTTCCTGATTTCCAATAATGGCCGCGGACTCTCGGTTCAAACCAGCGTGGCCGCGACAGATAACGTGTTGACGATTTCGGACAACACCGTTCTGGAAAACGCCGACATCGGCATTGCGGCGGAAGTGCGTGGTGAAAGTCGCAATACGCTGATCATGGAAAGCAACCTGGTCCGTGTGCATCTCGGCCCGCTGGAAGACCGGACGGTGCCACTGGTGCAAGTCACGGCACGTGATTCGTCTGGATTGCGAGCCCGCATTGAAGACAACGATTTTCAGGACTTCTTCGCGCGGGATAACACCAGTCCGGATGAAGACCCGTACTATCACCAGTTCGTGTTGAGCACGTTCAATAACAGTCGGGTCGATGCTGGCTTCCTGAATAACCGCCTCGAAAGCGATCGCAGTTTCCTGAACAACTCACCCAACAATGGTTCGTTCGGTATCCAACTGAGGTCGGCCGATCTGTCCGTGATGAGGGCCGTCATCACGGATACGACCGAGAACAGTCTGAATTACGCCATCTCCGAAGACTTCGGATCGACGCTGCAACTGGAAGATACACTGTCCACGAACACGGGAACGTTCTTCTACTTTCCGACGGCAAACTTCATCGACGTGCTGCCCGCGGGGACGATTGAACTACCGTGAGATGGTTCGGAACTAATGGTTGATGGCTCATGGACGGATCTCTGTCCATAAACCATCAACGAATTGGAATTTCCCATGATTGCCCTTATCGCTCACGATCAGCGCAAGCCGGAACTGCTCGACTTCACGCGGCGGCATCGCGATTTCTTTGCCGGTCAGGTATTGGTCGCAACGGGGAATACGGGGCGGTTGTTGCGTGATGAATTGGGTCTGACCGTCGAACGCGTGGCCCATGGTCCCGATGGCGGCGACCTGATCATCGGCGGGCGCGTAGCCGAGGGGAAAATCCGTGCCGTATTGTTCTTCCGTGATCCGTTGACGGCGCAACCGCACGAACCCGATGTCTCGGCTCTCATGCGGGTGTGCGACGTGCATCACATTCCGTTAGCCACGAACCGCTCGACCGCGGAAGCGGTCGTTATGTGGCTGCAGCACGTCGCAACTTGATTTCTGTCAGAGCCGCGACCGTCAGGGAACGCATCGCCTGGACCCCAAAAAGAACTCACTCCTTCACGGTCGTGGCTCTGATGGTTGCCCTCACAACCACGTCGCAAGCGGCAATGCTTTCCACAGGACGTAAGCCACCGGGCTGGAGTAAAGGATGCTGTCGAGGATATCGAGCAGTCCTCCGAATCCGGGTAACAACACGGCGGAGTCTTTTTTGCCAACATCGCGCTTGATGAGTGATTCGCACAAGTCGCCGATGAGGCCCACAGCGCCGAGAATCAAGCCGTAGGTCGCGGCCCAGTACCATTCCGGAGAGGCCCAGCGGCTGTCAAAAAACTGCGGGGCGAAAGCAAACCACAGGACACTGCTCAACGCGGAACCAAAGAGTGCTCCCCCGCCGCCGGCCCATGTCTTGCCCGGCGATAGTAAGGGGGTCATCTTTCGCTTGCCGAACATACGACCGAGAAAATACGCGCCGACATCGCCCCCTTTGGTCACCACCACGAGCGAACCAATGACGAGATAGCCCGCAGTGTCACCTGCGACCCAGCGCAACTGAGTCGCCACACCGAGTAACGCTCCCACGTAACTGACGATGAGCAATTCCGCGCCGAGTGTCTCCATGCTGCGGCCCGGTTCACGAAACCGATAGGCGGCCAGGGCGAAGAGCGCGAGCACCGACAACGAGTAAGCCAGCATCACCTGCGCGAGCGAATTCCCTTCACCGGGAATGTGAATCGGCATGAACCCGAAGCGACCGAACCAACTGGCGGACGCCACGATCACGCTGCAGAAGCAGACCAGCACGCGATTGGGCGTGAACGATCGTGTCCACAACAAATCGACGAGTTCATTTGCGCCGCGCAGGGCGAGAACGATGACGAGTACAAAGAGAATGGGGGCCGAGGAGCCCAGCCGCGCATCGAGCCAGAAGAGCGCGATGAGTGCCGGGATCAGAAACGCCGAAATTGCCAGCCGCCATCGAAGCATTGCGTGTTAACCCGTCAATCCGCCAAAGCGGCGGTCGCGGGCGGCATAGTCGCGGCACGCTTGTCGCAAATCGTTTAAATCAAATTCCGGCCAGTATCGTGACGTGACCCACAGCTCAGCATAGCTGATTTGCCACAACAGATAATTGCTCAACCGCATTTCCCCGGCCGTGCGAATCACCAGGTCGGGGTCGGGCATGCCAGCGGTATAGAGTCGCGAGGAGAGAGTGTCTTCGTCAATCTCTTGCGGTGATAACTTTCCCGCGGCGATATCGACAGCCAAGGATCGCACCGCATCGACGATCTCCCCACGGCTGCCATAGTTCACCGCGAGACATAACCGCATACCGGTGTTCTCAGCAGAAACACTCGTCGACAGATCAATCTCCCGCAGTACCGCTTCGCTCAAGCCATCGCGTCGGCCGATAACCGAAAATCGCAGGTTCTGACGCAGAATCTCGGAGCGTTCTTCGACCAGATATTGCTCGAGCAATTGCATCAGCAGGCGTTGTTCGGCTTCCGGCCGCTTCCAGTTTTCGCTGCTGAAGCAATACAACGTGAGTTGCTGTAGACCAAGTCGCGAACACTCTTCGATGACGGCCCGGACGCTCGTCACTCCGCGGCGGTGCCCTTCGATTCGCTGGAGATTCTGCGACTTCGCCCAGCGACCATTGCCATCCATGATGATGGCGATGTGCTGCGGCAAGCGTGAACGAACCAATCCCCACTCGACGAGTTGCTCGTCGGGATACGGTGGGTCCGCCGATGTTCGTGCAGCAGAATCGGGGGCGCAAGCGCCGGTGGCTGTCATCTCGCTACTCCTGGCGCTATTGTCAACAAGCGCGGCGAAGACGGCAACCCAAGGCGAACGGATGAATCGTGGTTCTGAAGGACAAGAACCGCAACGGGGATCAGCAATCCCCCGCGGCCCATCACTTATTTGTCTCGACAGTTATTGATGACTGAGACATCGTTCATCGCACTGACGAGTACAAGGGAGAGTTTACCAGCCGCTGGTATGCGAACCGCTCAGTTCCAGTTCGTCTTCAAAGCAAGCGATAGTGGAAGCTTCTGGATCGCAGTCGTCATCGCCACCGTCGAGGAACAGCGTCTCTTCGTAGTACGAAGGCGAGGCGGCGGGATTCTGCACGGCGATTCGCACACAGTGAGACTGAATGTCCAACACGGTGATCACCACATCGGGACCGATCACCAGGCTCTCGTTCACGCCTCGCTGGAAGACTTGCATCACGCGGCCTCTTGGACAAGGGATGTGCTGATCGATTCTGTCGACATCAACATCGACATTGAGATCATGGGTCGACATTCTGCCTATCTCGCAGCACGAGAGCAAGGGGCGAATGACAATGATTTTTTGAGGCAATTTTCCCACCGTATCGCGCTTGACACTGAGTGCGTTACGATCCCCGAATAGGCCCATAGAAGAAGGTTGTTGCAACAGGAACGAAAGATCACTTCGATGTTAAAACTGGTCGTTTTTCCCGCAATTGATGACATTCGACGAGTTCGACTGCAAGACGTATCGAAGATCTTAAGCGTTGTGAATTGCCATGATCATGAACAGGCGCTGCAAGCGATTGCCGATGCCGATGCCTACTTCGGCAAGATCACTCTGGAACTGTTACGGTCCGCGAAACGATTACGTTGGGTGCAGTCGCCGACGGCGAGCCTCGAACACTATTTGTTCCCCGAATTGGTGGAGCATCCGTGCGTGCTCAGCAACATGCGCGGGTTGTTCTCGGACGTGATCGCCGATCATGTCATGGGCTACGTGCTCTGCTTTGCTCGGAACCTGCATATCTACCTGCGCCAGCAAGCCGAACACCGTTGGGCCCCCGTGGGAGATGCCACAGCGGTGACGGACTTCGTCACCGCACCGGGAACAATCACGCCGATGGATCGTGCGCATCAACATTTGTCCGATCAGACTCTGGGCGTCGTTGGCGTTGGTCACATCGGTGCCGAAATCGCGCGCCGTGCGGCGGCTTTCGGCATGACCGTCGTCGGGGTCGATCCACACCCTCGCGAGATTCCCGAACCGCAACTCACGGTCTGGCCGATGGACCGTTTACACGAACTCCTGGCGACCGCCGATTACACCGTCATCGCGGCTCCCCACACACCCGAGACGGAAGGGTTATTCGATCGGGTGTTGATGAAACGGATGAAACGGTCCGCGATTCTGATCAACATCGGCCGCGGGGCGATTGTACGGCTGGACGATCTCGTCGCGGCCTTGCAAGCGGGAGAAATTGCCGGGGCGGCGCTCGATGTCTGCGAGGTCGAACCGTTACCATCGGATCATCCGTTATGGTCGATGCCGAACGTCATTATCACCCCGCACGTCGCGGCCGCTTCGCCGCGCGTGCCGGAACGGCATCTCGAAACGCTACTAGAAAATGTTCGACGCTTCGTCAACGGTGAACCACCCGCGACCGTCGTCGACAAGCGGAAGTGGTACTGACCGATTTCCGGCAACGGACTTGTCCCAAGCGGCGCTTGGGAACGTCCGGCCCCGAGGCTCCGCCTCGTCTGCTGCTCCGTCCGCGGTGATACGGTTAATTCCTGAAAAGTTCTGCGGTTCTCAGGAAAGAACGGTGACGCAGAGCGTCTCTGACGGTCGTTCCCACGCTCTGCGTGGGAACGACCGCCAGATCAAAGTGCGTCAATTCGGTCGATGCGACAACGAATCACTGACTACCCACCCACCATCAAACTTGCTTGAATACGCTTTTGTGTGGTTCGGTGAAAATCGGGCCGCGGGATGTTGACCGATGTTCAATCGAATTGCTGGAATGACCGAACGGTTACGCGTCGGCGGAGTTTCGTACCTGAACTCGAAGCCCCTGCTGGAAGATTTGCCCGGACTCCTGTCTGACGCGGAAGTCCGTTTGGATTACCCGAGCCGGCTGGCCGACGATCTGGCCGCCGGGCGGTTGGATGTCGCGCTGATTCCGTCGGTCGAGTACTTCCGCGGGAAGAATTACGAGATCGTCTCGGATGCGTGCGTTGCCGCGCGCGGGCCGGTATTGAGTGTGAAACTCTATAGCCGTAAGCCTTGGGGCGACATCCGCACGTTGGCGCTCGATCAAGGATCACGGACAAGTGCCACGCTCGCGCGAATTCTTCTGGCCGAGCGCTACGGCGTGTTCCCCGATCTGCAACCGCTACCGCTGGGGAGCACCACGCGCGATACCGATGCCGACGCGATCCTGCTCATTGGTGATCGGGCCATGTTCGCGCCGGACGAAAGATTTCTCGGCACATGGGATCTCGGCGAAGAATGGTTTGAATGGACGGGGTTGCCATTTGTCTTTGCGATGTGGGTCGCGCGTCCCGTCTTAGTCCCCGGCGAGTCGCCGGGGGGATTGTCTTTCGACGCCGGTTTCCCCTCGGTCATTGACCGGGGGCCAAGATTGGTGGATGCGTTGGAAGCGGCACGGGATCGCGGTGTCGAACGGTTGGAACAGATCGCGCGGCGGGAAGCACCGTTGCTTGGGTTGCCTTTGAATGTGACGACGCGGTATCTCACGAAAAATCTGCACTACCGCATGGAGTCTGCCGAACGGAGCGGGCTGCGATGGTTTTATGAACTGGCCGTCCGCAACGGGCTGGCCCCGCAAGGAGTGGATCTTGTCTTCCGCAATCTCGCGCGTGTTGGATAAGGCGGTCGCTGGCGAGCGGTTGACGCCCGCCGAAGGAGTGCTGCTGCTCGAATCGCACGATCTGACCGCGATCGGCCAGGCGGCGGACGCCGTCACGCGCCGGCTCCATCCCGAGCCGTATCGCACCTACAATATCGACCGGAACATCAACTACAGCAACGTTTGCGCGGCCGTGTGTGACTTCTGCGCATTTTACCGTCCGCTCAAACATGACGAAGCCTACGTGCTGCCAACCGAAGTGATCCTGCAGAAGATTCAGGAAACGGTCGAACTCGGCGGCGATCAGATCCTGATGCAGGGGGGCTTGCATCCGACGTTGCCGTTCGAGTGGTACGAAGATCTGCTGCGGACAATCAAGCAACACTATCCGCAGGTGAACATTCACGCCTTCAGTCCGCCGGAGATTCATTTTTTCACGAAGATCGCCAAGCAGCCTCTGTCGGTCGTGCTGGAACGATTGAAAGCCGCTGGATTGGGAAGCCTGCCTGGTGGCGGTGGCGAAATCCTCGTGGACCGCGTGCGGAAACTGATCACCCGCGGGAAGGTTCTGACGGACGATTGGCTGAATGTCCACCGCGAATGGCACAAGCTGGGCGGCAAATCGTCCGCAACGATGATGTTCGGGCATGTCGAAACGCTTGCTGAGAGAGTCGAGCACCTCGATCGCATTCGTCAATTGCAGGACGAAACCGGCGGGTTCACCGCATTCATCTGCTGGACGTGTCAACCGCCGGAGAAAGCCCCGTGGTTCGACAATCGCAGCGATGGTATTGATATGTCGCAACTGCCCGAGGCCGGAGCATTCGAGTATCTGAAGACGCAGGCCGTCGCGCGGTTGTACCTCGACAACGTGCCGAACATTCAATCGTCCTGGGTCACACAGGGTGAGAAGATTGGCGGGTTGGCGCTGATGTTCGGAGCGAACGATATGGGTAGTTTGATGATTGAGGAAAATGTCGTCGCGCAGGCGGGGACGGTGCATCACCTCACGCTCGACATGATCCGCCGGCTCATTCGCGACGCCGGTTATAGTCCGCGCCAACGGAACGTCTTCTATGAATATCTCGATACGCCGGAACCGGTGATCGAGACGCTGCAATCCGCACGACGCCCCGGGCAATTGCTGCCGGTGTTGAATTGAGACGGATTCGGTGCGAAACGGATGTCGTCTCACGCCGATGGAAGAACGGTTGTGAGCGTTTGCTTGCCGCTTAGCACAAGCGAACAACTCGCGATCATTCCCGAGAGTTCCGCCCGATGATCTTCGTCGAACAACTCACCAAACGGTTTGCAGATTTACGACGGGACGGCGGCTTCACCGCGCTCGACGGGGTCAGCTTCGATGTGCAACCGGGTGAAATTTTCGGATTGCTCGGGCCGAACGGCGCGGGTAAGACGACCTGTTTGCGGATTCTGAGCACGGTCTTCAAGCCGACATCCGGGACGGCGCTGGTCGCCGGTTACGACGTGGTCACTCAACCGGCGGAAGTCCGGGCCCGCATCGGCTTCATGTCGAACAACACCGGCATCTATGACCGCATGACCGCTTACGAAATGGTGCAGTATTTCGGGCGGTTGTACGGCATTCCGGAAGATTTGCTCGAAGCGCGGATTGATCATCTCTTCGATCAACTGCAGATGCGCGACATCCGCGACACACTCGGTTCCAAGATGTCAACCGGCATGAAGCAGAAGGTCTCCATTGCGCGGACGATTGTGCATGACCCACCGGTGCTGATCTTTGATGAACCAACATCCGGTCTGGATGTGCTGGTCGCGCGGAAAGTGGTGGATGAAATCCGCGGGTTGCGCGATCAGGGAAAGTGTATCATCTACTCCACCCACATCATGCGCGAGGTGGAGAAACTCTGTCATCGGATCGCGATCATCTACAAAGGCCGCATCCTGGCGCTCGGTTCCATGGCAGAATTGCAGGAGCGATACGGGCAGCCCGATATGGAAGCGTTGTTCTTCGAGTTGATCGACCGTCACGAAGCCGAAGTGGTGAGTGCGAAGTGATGAGTGATGGGTTGGCACACTCGGGATTCTGCAAAGCGGCAAGCGGGGAAGACACCATCATCATCATTCAGCAGTCATCATTTTCATGAACTGGCGTAACGTCCTGCTGATTTTTCGCCGTGAGGTCCTCGATCAGGTCCGCGATCGCCGCACGTTGTTCATGATTCTCGTGTTGCCGGTGCTGTTGTACCCGGCGATGGGTGTGGGAATTGTCCCGCTGATTCAGTTTGCGGAGCAGCCGCGGACGCTGGTTCTGCTGGGTGCCGATGCGCTGCCCGAGCCGAAGCTGCTCGATGGCGAACACTTTGCGGGCGAGTGGTTTCGCGATCCTTCCGACCGCAGCAAACTTGTCGTCGTCAGTGATGCGGCCATCGGGCCTGCGGAGGCCGAAACGGTCACCGAGGAAAGACGGCGCCGGCTGCTGGAAACCGCCCGCAAGTTTCGCGGACCGCTCGAACGTCAAGTCGTCTTAAATGCTCAGTTCGCCGAAGCGGTGCGAGTGGGCGATCAACCGGCGATGGCCAGTCTGGGCGAGCAGCGCAAGGCACTCGCGGCGGAATTGAGCCAACCGTTCGCGGCCAGTGGGATGCAAGTGCTGGTGGTGGTGCCGCCCGATTTCGCGGAGCACATCCGCCAGATGCAGGACGCCGCCGCCAATCGGCAGGTGGGCGCGATCACGACCGATTATCCACGACCGATTCTTCTGCGAAACAGCGCCGATGAAAAGTCCGCGATGGCAGCGATTCGTGTGCAGAAAGTGCTCTCCAGTTGGGAGCATGCGATCCTGCAGCATGTGCTGCGCGAAGTCGGTCTGCCCGAAGAATTGCCGCAACCGGTGAATCCCACCGAGGTCGATCTCGCCGCCGAAAATGAACTCGCGGCCAACGTCTGGAGCAAACTTTTCCCCGCGCTCCTGATGATGATGGCCCTCACCGGCGCATTTTATCCGGCCATCGATTTAGGGGCGGGTGAAAAAGAACGCGGCACGATGGAAACGCTGCTCATCTGCCCGGCCACGCGCACCGAAATCGTCATCGGCAAGTTCTTCACCGTGATGCTCTTCAGTATGGCGACGGCGTTGTTGAACCTGTCGAGTGCAGGCCTGAGCGGGAAATACATGCTGTCGCTGACCGGCGGCAGTGGCGGGCTCTCACGGCTAGGCGATTTGTCGTTGCCGCCGATGACGGCGCTCGTGTGGGTACTGGTCCTGCTCGTGCCACTGTCCGCGTTGTTCAGCGCGTTGTGCCTGGCATTGGCAACTTTCGCCAAAAGCAGCAAGGAAGGCCAGTATTATCTCACGCCGCTGTTGATGCTCACGCTGGGGATGACGATGTTCTGTCTCTCCCCCGCAGTGGAGATGCAGCCGTTTTACAGTGTGCTGCCGGTCATGGGGCCGGCGTTGCTGCTCAAGGGATTGCTGTTGGCCAACCATCAAACGGCGATGCTGTACGTCTACGTTGCCCCGGTACTGATTTCCTCGCTCGGCTATAGCTTTCTCGCCTTATGGTGGGCGATTGACCAATTCGGCAGCGAAGAAGTTCTGTTCCGCGAAGCCGAACGCTTCGATCTGCGGCTGTGGGTGCAACATCTCCTGCGCGATAAAGAACCGACGCCGTCGTTCTCCGAAGCCACGTTTGCGTTTGTCGTGATCATGATGCTGCAGTTCCTGTCGCTGCGGGTGCTGCAGGCCCCGTTGCAATCGGCGTCGGCGGAAGAGCGTCCGCTGGTGATGATGCAAGTGCTGATCATTCAGCAACTCGTCATCATCGCCACGCCGCCGTTGTTGATGGGGGTGATGCTGACCGCGAGCGTGATGAAGACGTTCCGGCTTCATCTGCCACAACTCGCTGATTTCGCGGCCGTGGCGATGCTGCCGTTCGCGTTGCATCCGCTGACGCTGGAATTCTCGGCGAGCTTGCAGTGGTTCTTCCCGCCGTTGCCTCCCAGTGTGGGGGAAGCGATGGCAGCGATGAGCAGCGATCACTTACCGATCTGGCTCGTCTTGCTGACGTTTGCCTTTGCCCCGGCCGTGTGCGAAGAACTCGCCTTCCGTGGCTTCATTCTGAGCGGCTTCCGGCATACGGGGCGCGATCGGTTGGCGATTGTGCTTTCCGGTCTCGCGTTCGGTGTGATGCATCTCATCCCGCAGCAGGTACTCAATGCGGCGATGCTGGGCGTCCTGCTCGGCTGGATCGCCGTCCAGACGCGCAGTTTATGGCCCGGGGTCGCGTTCCATTGCCTTTACAACGGAATGGAAGTCTGCCGCAATCGCTTTGGTAAGACGATCGAAGTTACCGGTGGCTGGCAATACCTGTTCCGGAACGAAGGCGGGCTGCGCTATCAGCCGTTGTTGTTACTGCTGTGCGCGGTTGTCGCGATGGTTTTGTTGATGGTCCTTGCCCGCCGCCGCCGTCAAACTGTGGCCGATAGCCATCCATCCGTGAACTCGCCACTGACCGGTTCGCCCGAATTGTCGATCCCGCGGTGACCCTGTCTTGGGGCTTCGATCGCCGTCAGGGTGTGCTGCATTCCAGTTCGCGCGGCAGTTTCAGGCGGTCGCAGGTTTCGTCCCACAACGTTTTAGAGGCGATGGGGTCGGTGGCCAGCGGGGCAAACGGGGACTGTACCGATTTCTCATAGTACGCGCCCGAGACGCCGTGCATCGCGTCGTCGGCGAGAACCTGAACCACTTTGGCGGCTCCCACTTCCACCGGCGCAAAGAACCGGGACGAGAGCGACCAGATCCAACGGACTATCGCATTCTGAGTATGTTTGGTGCCAATGCCGGTGCGGGTGAAGCCTGGGCAGAGTGCATTCACCGTGACCGGCAAACCGCGCAGCCGACGGGCCAGTTCCACGGTGAACATGGCCTGAGCCAGCTTCGATTGTCGATATGTCATCAGAGCGACATACGGCTCCAGCCCGGCGAACTCCGTGGTGAGCGGCTTCGCCCGGGTGTGGGCCAACGATGAGACCATCACGATCCGGCTCGGCGCTTGCGCATCCGCACTGCTCAGCAAGCGCGGCAGCAGCACACGCGTCAATAAAACTTGATTGACGTAGTTCACGGCGAACTGCCTCTCGATGCCGTCCGTTGTCAGCGCCTTTTGATCGAAGACCGCCCCGACATTGTTGACGAGGCCGTGCAGTTCCGGGAACGTCAACGCCCATTCGGCTACCCTCCCCGTGTCGGCTTGCAAAGCCAGATCGGCGGTGATTCCGTGGATATCCAGTTGCGGGAACTCCCGGTGAAACCGATCCGTGGTTGCAGCGACTAACGCGGCATCGCGACCGACGAGCAGCAACCGTTTGACTCGCGGCGCGATCGCCAACGCCGTTGCCAGCCCTATGCCCGAAGTCGCCCCGGTAATCAAGACGGTGCGGCTTTGCAGCCAGGTTGATTCCATCGTCTTTTCCACAGGGGCCATGTGGTCCACCTCCTTGCAGCAAATAGAGAGTTAACGGACCTTGACGACGCGCTGCAAGGTTGCGTTGTGAAGACAATCGGCGGCCGCGGTCGCCATCGTTTTTGCACTCGCGGCCATGTCCCATCGGGCGCGATGTACCGGCGCGATGAGCAACATCCCCGCAGAGATGCCGCGTCGTTTCAGGGCCGGACGAAGACTTTCGAGGTACGTGAAAATGCCGCGCGCACTCCCGCGCACGGCGGCATCTTCGGGCTGGGGGATCGAACGCGGATCGTACGTCACCAACAGAATACGGCCGGATTGCCGCAATAACATCGATTGAATCAATGCCGCCAGGAGTTGCTGCGGCGCGAGATCATTCTCGGCTACAGCCGTTTCGAGAGCGGTCAGCGCGTCGGGCAAGGATGTGGCAACCGGAGCGGACAGCGCGGCAATCACGGCGGTCGTCACCGGCGGGTGGTCCTGCTGATCGCGAGCCAACGCCTCTGCGGCATCGGTCCAACCCGGCGCGACGGTGATCGGACGGACATTTGACACGATGGGACTGCTGCCAGAGCTCAAGGCCGCGATGGACTCGTTGGGCGATGATAAGGATTGCGCGAAGGTCTCCATCCAGGTTTCGGGGAGCCCGGCGAGTAGTGTCGTTGATGTCGTGGAAGCCACCAAAAAACCGCCTTCGATGTTGTTTGCGGGCAACGACAATCAATACTTCAAGTGCGTCATTTTCGATCCCGCGTCGGCCATGGCGCGATCGTAATGTTTCGCGGGTAACCAGCGCAGAAACATCATCCCGTAGGCCAAACCGGTTGGGAATTGGCAGACCTTCTTCCGTGCGGCGATGGCCTTCACGATGTAGTCCGCGGCTTCTTCCGGTTCGAGCAATTTGATCTTTGGCTGCACGGCCCCTTTCTCGGTCAACGGCGTCCGCACATAACCCGGATAGACGACGGTCAAGTCGATCCCATCCGTCGACAGCCAGGGACGCAGGCTTTCCAGGTAATCGGCGACGCCGGCCTTGCTGCCACAGTAGGCGGCTGTGAACGGAAGCCCACGCAAGGCCACGAGACTCGACACGCCGGCGAACCACGGACGTTGACCGCGTTTCAGTCCCGGCAGGGCAGCATGCAACGTTCGCGCGACCCCGAGCAGGTTGATCTGATAGAGGAGCGCGTCTCGCGCCGGCGACATTTGATCGAGCAAGGTCGTCCCCGTGATTCCCGCACACGCCAGCACGCCGTCGGGCGGACCAAGGCGTTCTTCCAATGTCTGCATGGCGGTCTGTAACTCATCGAGCACGCACACATCGGCCGTAGTCCATGCCGCTTGCGCGCCGAGAGCTTCCAACTCGGCCACGGCCTCCGCCGCGCCGTCGGCGTTGCGATCACAGATGCCAATCCGTCCGCCCGCCTGGGCAATTTGTCGCGCCACCGCGCGGGCAATACCGCTGGCAGCCCCGGTGATGAACACGGTTTGACCGGCCCACGACTTCGTCACTCTGGCGTTCCCGTCTGGGTCGAATCTGAATCAATCACGGTCTGCACGGATGCCGTTTCCCTCGATATTTATGTTGACCTGGGACTGTGTCCGCAGAGATGGCCGAAGTCGTGCAGGTAGTCGCCGAGCTCGTTCTCGATCTGGGTGCGTGTCATGCCAAAATCTTCGGGCGAGTAACGATGTTTCGGCCGCTCGCTCTTTTGGTCGCGATCAATCAAGTCGCGGACGGCACGATCAATCGCCTCGGTGTAAGGAATGCCGCTAGTGCGGTAAATGTGCTCAACGGTACTGCGAGGATCGGCAATCAGATTGTTGTAGCCGACATCAATGATCCGTCCTGCCGGCAAGGTTTGTCGCGCCCGGCGATTGCGATCCAGACAGCCTTTGAGGATCCGCATGGTTCGCTGGCCAACCTCTTTCGGGTCGACTTTCGGATAGAAAATCTGGTCCATCGTCGCCGTCAAACTGCACCACGAGGGTAACACCGCCGTCGGGTCACGATGCGTTTGAACCACGACCGCATCAGGGAAAGCATGAATCAGCGAATCGACACTGTAAAGATGCGCCGGCGACTTCAGGATCCAATGCTCGCGGCGAACGTAGCGCTGCAGAATCTGCAGTTGCAGTCGGTAGAACTCATACGACCGGTCGAATTCTTCCGTCGGTCGTTGGGCCAGCCATTCCCGATAGGGTTCCACGCGGCCCCGGTAGAACGGGGTCATCAGAGAGTTCCACAACAGCGGCAGACACTCTTCCGGGCCACGGGCGCGGATGGGATGAATCGCCCGCATGGCCGGCACGAGCTTGTCCAAGCCTTTGAGGCCGCGGTTCACGACTTCGATGCGGGGATCGGTTTCGTACGATTCCGGGCGCGGCGACGGGATCGGACGGACGGCCTCCCAGGTTTGCAGCGGCCGTGCTCCGGGGTCTTGGGCGAGCAGATTGTACATCCACGTCGTACCGGATCGAGCCATCCCCAGCACGAACACCGGCCGGGGAATGGGATCGGTCCGGAGACTCGGCTCTTTGCGAGCTTCCTCGGTAATTTCGAGACGATTGGTGAGCAGGCCAATCAACGAAGAGCGAACAGCCCCGCGACCGATCGGGCCGAGCAATGGGTCGGCATCGTAGGATAAGGCGAGTTGTTGAAATGGCTCCGACCACGGTTCCGGACCGAAATCGCTCAGCCCCGACTTTTTCGTCGCTTCCGCCATCAACCTGTCGGGATCGAGGTCGGCACGCCCCAGCCCCACCCATTGCAAGCCACCTGCAAGCGTGTGTAACGATCGCAGCAGAAGACTCGGTTTTGAATCAGTCATTACGAATGGGCTCAAGTTTTACTGTTGCGACCGTCGTGCTCTTCCATGATCGAAATCCCGTGGGATGAAATCAAACGCATTCAGCCGGGCCTTCGACATTGCGAGGAATTCATTTCGTCGGGTCGGCGTCGGCGGAAAGTTTGACAGGATGCGAACTTTCACCGCGTGGGTCTTACATCGGAACGGTGACGGAGCCGCCATTATCCCGGGCGCTCAGTTGCAGCAGAAACGGGACCGCAGTTTGGCTCCAACGTTCAGCGTTCGGATAATGACTTGCCCCGTCGGCCCAGCATTGTCGTAACATGTCGGTGTCGATAATGCCCGGATTGAGAGCAACGGCCGCCATCCCCTTGGGCAACTCCTGACTGAGGGCTTGCGTGAGCCCTTCAATTGCATACTTGGTCGCACAATACGGCGCGACTTCCGGTGCGGTTGAGCGGCCCCATCCCGAGCTAAAATTGACAATCACACCGGACTTTTGGGGCAGCATTGCGGGAACGAAATGCCGGATGATGTTGGCCGTGCCGCCCACATTGACATCCAGCAGCCGTTCCATTTCCTGAGCGTTGATTTCCCACAAGGGTTTGGGATCATTCATCAATGCCGCATTATTCAGGATCAGGTCGGGAACCTGACCGGCGGCGAGCACGGACTCAGCCCACTCGGCGACTTGGCAATCACTGGCGATGTCGAGCGTGTCGAACCGATGCGGCTTGGGATACTGCGCACGCAGCCCTTCGATCATCTTCCGATTTCGACCGCAGCCAATCACGGTATACCCAGCTTCGGCAAGACGGCTCACCATCGCGCGGCCCAGCCCGCGGGTCGCTCCGGTCACTAGTACGACCCGCGTCTCGGTTGTCATTGAGAACGACTCCATTCTGTGTGAAATGTCTTGACCAGCCCGCTGCGCGAGCAAGGGCGTTGTGATCGAGCAGAGCTCCCTTGCTTGCGCTGCGGGCTGGTTGGATCATGATCCCGAGGGGGCGATCAATCCCAGATCGACCAGTTTTGCCCGGCATTCGTCCCGTTCGCGGCTGCGGGTGAGGGCCCGCCATGATTCATCTTGCGCTTCGAGAAACGCGGCTTCCGAGTAGGGGGTGGGGGATGCGGTGGCACGGCCGTGTTCGGTGAGTCGCCGCATCACGCCCAGTTCCAACCGACTGAACGCTGCCCCACCGAAGCGGTAATCCTCGAAGGCTTCCCACACGACGGGGAAGAGTTTTTGACGATCTCGCGGCCTATGGTGGTGGCATACTGCCGGATTTCGTCCTGCGCGTGACTGTCCATCCGCAACGCGAGGAAGTGCAGCAGGTTGTGCAGATCGATCTTCCAGTACGCTTCGGTATACGTGCACAGCGGCAAATCCTTCCGGGCCTGTTCCCGCGCGACGCCGGCTTCCAACCGCTCGGCGTAAACTTTCCGGGCGAGCTCCTGGAGTTCATGCTCCGAATTGGTCAACTTTTGTCCGAGTTCACCGGATAAGGGAACGCCACTGCCTTGGCGGTTTTGTTCGGCTTGAGTACGCCACGATTCCGGAGTTGTTTCCTGCGCGGAATCGATCGCCACGGAGTAGCGGGTGCTGTATTCGTTGACGTTCGCCGTGCGGTGCCGAATCCATTGCCGCCAGCAATCCATCGGGACACGGACGAGAAACTTCACCTCGGCCATTTCAAACGGCGTGGTATGCCGATGCCGCAGCAGATAACGGATCAACGTGCGGTCGTCGGAGACCTTTTTCGTACCCGCGCCGTAACTGACCCGTGCGGCCTGCACCACGGCACTGTCGTCCCCCATCACATCGACGAGGCACACAAATCCGTCGTTTAGAACAGGAAACTTCTTCCAGCGAAGTTGCTCAACCAGTTCGGTGTGCGACACGTGCCCACTTTCCGCGATTCACAAGGTCAATAAAGGAAACTGGTTGCGCCATTTCTGAGGCAAGATGGGATGGTCCGTCATCCCCGCGAATTTCCCGCGAAGCACCAGATTTTCCGGAAAACGCTAGACAAAGTCCACCGCCGGGATGATCTTAATTGGCAGGAGTTGTGATTCCGTGGATGAATCGTCCCCCGCCCTGTGGGCTGAGGAAATCGCGGGCTGCGCGAGCGGCATCGCGAAGGGCGATCCGTCCGCGCTGGAACGGCTCTTCGACCGGGCGGCTCCACGGTTATTGCGGTACGGTCTCACACTGGTCCGGCGTCGGGAAGATGCGGAGGACGCCGTTCAGGCGGCGTTGGTCCGACTGACTCGCAGTCCGCAAACCCTGGATGCGGTTCAGTTTCCGTGGGCCTACCTCCTGCGGATGGTCCGTAACGAAGCGTTGCGAATCCTGGCCCGGCGGCGCCCCGTGATGGCGCTGTGGGATGATTTGACAGGGCGGACGACGGGTCCGAACGCCATCGAACTGGCCGAACGAGATGCGGAAGTGCAGGCGGCATTACGGCGATTGCCAGCGGATCAGGCTGAAGTGGTGATTCTGAAAATCTGGGAAGGGATGACGTTCCAGGAAATTGCAACCGTGACCGGGGAGTCCTTGAATACGGTCGCCAGTCGTTACCGTTACGCGCTCACGAAATTGCAGTCAACATTGCGGCGCGTCGCGATCGAGGTGGGTTATGTGGTCGAGTGAACAATCCGATCTGGAAATGACGGAAGCCCTGGTTCGGGACGCCGCGTGGCTGCCCCAACCAACGACAGTCTTCCGTAATCGAGTCTTGACGACCGTCGCCCAGCAGCAGAAGCAAGCCCGCTGGTGGGAACGCTGTCAGTACGCTGCGAGCCTGGTCATTGCGGCGAGCCTCCTCTGGTTCTTGCCGGGAATGATGCAAACGTTGCAAGAGGGTCGCCCGACGGCTGTGGTCACGACCGAACGTCCTGACTCCGTTCCTACCGTGAAACCCTGGACATTGATCGACGATTACGAATGGGGCCTCGTGCAGGCTGCGCTAGCCAAGCAAAGCCATTCGGCGGGGCTGATTCACGGATTGCTCTAGGATTGCTCTAATCGGCGTGGGCAAGCGGAAGATTTGACGGACGGGGCTTGATCTGGCCACGATGCGGCAACTCTCTTGCAAGGATTTGCCCCCATGCCCCTCGATTTCCACAAACTGGCCGTGCCAACGGCGTTTCTTGAACCGGCGGCGGTGGTTGGCCCCGCTACCTTCGCGGCGTTTCTCGAAGGCCCGGCCGTCGCCGCGAACGGCGATGTCTATTTCACCGACATCATCAACAACCGCATTCTGAAACTCGATCCCCCGACGGGGCGGTTCACCGTCTTCCGCGAACCGAGCGGCCGCGCGAACGGACTTCTCTTCGATAAGGACGGTCAACTGCTGGCTTGTGAAGGGAACGAGTTCGGTCCGAATGACGGCCATCGTCGAATTACGCGCACCGACATGCAGACTGGCATCATGGAAGTGTTGACCGATCGGCATGATGGCAAGCGGTATAACGCGCCGAACGACATCGCCGCGTGTTCCAATGGGCTGATCTTCTTCACCGATCCGTGTTACGGTGATCGGGCAACGATGGAACTCGCTCATGAATCGGTTTACCGCATCGATCTCCACGGCAAGGTGACGCCAATTTTATCGCAGCCGCAGATTGATCGTCCGAACGGCATCGCGCTCAGTCCCGACGAACGGACGATGTACGTTGTCGACAGTTGCCCGGTGCTCGGCCGCAATCGCAAGATTTGGGCGTTCGATCTCTCTTCATCCGGCGATTTGTCGAATCAACGACTCGTTGTCGATTTCGCACCGGGGCGTGGCGGTGACGGCATGTGTGTTGATTCGCAGGGGCACCTTTACATCGCGGCGGGGGTGAACCGGCCGCGCGGCCCGCATGAGACGGCTGATGTGCCACCCGGCGTATACATTTTCAGTCCCAGCGGCGAATGCCAGGGCCGGATTCCGATTCCGGAAGATGTGATCACGAATTGCACGTTCGGAGGACCGGATCTCAAGACGCTCTACATCACCGCCGGGAAAACGCTGTTTCAGATCAGAACATCGATCCCCGGCTGGGTCGTTCATCGAAAGTAATCATTCATCGCTTCGCGGTTTCGGGTTACTGGGGGAAGAGGTGGTAGGTTTTGATTACGTAGTACATGCCGAGCGAGAAGCCCACGACGATCACGCACCAGCGGACGATGCGGCGGTCGAGTCGCCGTGCGACGGACGCCCCACTAATCCCCCCGATGACGGCTGCGATGGCCATCGGGAAGGCGTAGCGCCAGTGGACTTGTCCCTGCACGATGAACACCGTCGCCGCCAGCGCGTTGATGAACGTGCCGAACAACGATTTGAGCGCGTTCATCCGGTGAATGTCGGCGAGACCCATCATCGCCAGGGCGCTCAACATCAGGATGCCGATGCCCGCACCGAAGTAGCCGCCGTAGATCGCGACGCCTAACTGAAACCCGGCGATCACGATCATGGTGCCGAAGGTGGGGTCGGAATGCGGCTGACCGATGCCCGTCTTTTTCGCGATCCACGGTTGAATGGTAAACAATGTCGATGCCGTGAGGATCAACCACGGAACCAGCAGTTTGAAATTCTCCGCGGGCAATGCGACCAGTAACCATGATCCCAGCAAACCGCCGACGATGGATGGCGGCAGCAACCACAGACACCAGCGTCTGGTCCCGGTGAATTCGCGGCGATAACCCCACATGCCACCGATCGAACCGGGCAGCAGTGCCACCGTGCTGGTTGCATTCGCGTGGACCGAGGCCAGCGCGCCGCCGCCGAGTGTCCAATCGAGTACCGGAAACGTCAGCAGTGTTCCCCCGCCCGCAATGGAATTAATCGCTCCGGCCAGAAACGCGGACAAGCACAACCAGAAATCTTGCATGAACGTCTTTCAGGGACTGCCGTACAGTGGGAGTGATGTCACCGGCCAGTTCTGCCGGTTTCCATATCATCTGAAAATGCGATTCGTGTTTTAGTGTCATTCCGGATCATTTTGCACCATCAAGCGGTCAGAATTTACACGATGCTCGATGTCTTTCGTGTTACGCAGGCATCGATCTCGAACGCAGAACCAAGCCGCATCTGACCGCGTAACTGCTTGGCAGGAGAGCACATCGCGATGGGAACCCTGATGCGAGAAGCTTCTGCCGTGATCCGCGGAAACCTCGTCTCGACACATTTCGTTCCAGACTTTAACATTCCGACGACCATGTGCGAGAAGCATGGACGTTTCCCGGCGTGGTCTCCCATCCTTTCTGGCGTCAACAACGGAGCAATCCGTCGTTGTCCGCGGTTCGGTGTCCCGTTCTTCAACCAGGGATCGGTTGAATGCGCACCACAGCGTGGCTGTTGCCTGTTGGTCTCGTGATCGCCGTTATCGGCGGCTGTTCGTCGTCGCGCTTTGGTTTGGCGAAAGCTGACCCACCCGCGAAAAAGCCCGTCGATGGCGACCGCATCGAATATGGCAACCCGTGGAAAAAAACGAAGAAAGAAAACCCCGAGCCATCGAAAGAGATGATGGCGGAAATGGCTAAGGTAAAGAAGGACATGGAAGCGGCGAAAGCGGCCTCCAGCGATCTGACACCGTGGTTGAAAAATGCGGCGGAAGCGGAAGGCAAGGGCGATCTCGCCGCCGCTAAGGGGCTGTATCAGAAGATTCTCGACAAGGATCCGAACAACGGCGAGGCCCATCATCGTCTCGCGGTGATCGCCGATCAGCAGCAGGACGCGCGAACCGCCGACGATCATTATCTGAAGGCGTTAACGCTGAATCGTCGCGATGCCGACCTGCTCAGCGACATGGGTTATTCGCTGTATCTACGAGGGAAACTTGCCGAGAGTGAATCGCGGTTGAAGGAAGCGCTCGAAGCCAATCCGTATCACCGCGGTGCGCAGAGCAATCTCGGTCTGGTCTACGGTCGCCAGGGCAAATATGACCAGGCTTTGGCTGCGTTCCGGCAATCGGGGACGGAATCCGAAGCCCAGAAGAACATGGCCCAACTCTTCCCCAACGGTCGTCCGAATGGGAACACGACACCCCCCGCTGGGACCGCGGTGGCGGAGAACAATCCGCGTGTTGCCCCCGCGTTGCCGACCGATGTCGACCAGCGACTCGGCGAAGCGCCATTCTCTGAAGTGATGAAACGGATGCAGCAGGAACGCGAAGCCGCGGAACGGGCGCGGAGCCAACAACCAGCAGGTCAACTGCTGGGGCAGGGGATGAATCCCAACAACGGTCAGCCGATGGTCAATGCCGCGCCGCCAACGAATCCACAGAACGGCGCGGCCACGAACTGGCCGCCCATGGCCAGCACGGCTCCGCCGACGTTCAATCAGTTCGGTGCGACCAACCCGCTAACTGTGACGCAACCGAATATGCAACCGCCAGCCAATTGGGGAACTTCGGGTGCGGCCGAGACCACCGCGGCGATTCCCACGAATGTCGCCAAGCCGCAGGAATCCAATCCCTTCTGGACCGGAAACCTCGGCAACAATACCTCGGCGACCACCGCACCCAATTCTGCCCCGGGTGCGCAGAACAATTCGTTCGCCACGAATATGAATCCGTCACCCCACTTCGGCACCGGCATGAATCCGTCTCCGAACAATGCATGGGGGAATCCGAGCGCGCCGCCAACAATGGGGAACGAATTTCCGCCGCAGAACTTTAATGCACCGGGTGGCGACATTCGGCAGATGGGGTACACCGATCTGTCGAATCCCAACGCGTCTCGGTCCCCTCAAACCATGAATGATGCACAACGGATGGCCGCACAAATGGCAATGGCCACCGGGCCCGGAGCGTTGCTGCCGGTCGTCAATCCGGGACCGAACACCGCTACCCAGTATCCACCGAATTCCGGTAATGGAGTGAATTGGGCGTACGGCGAGATGAGTGGGAACGGCAATCGCAATGTCGAGAACGCCGTCTGGACCAATCCGCAGGGAACGGATCGCGGCACCCCCGCCAACCATGCCGTTCAATCGAATCCGAACGCGATCGCCCCCGAGCAACCGTGGGGGAACTGGACATCACCGGCACCCGCCCCCATCAATTGGAGCAGCGATGCCTCGGGGAATCCCAATGCCGCCCTGCCACCGTGGGCCGCGATGCCGAACTCCAATGCACCGGCGAATGGCTCGGCAACGCAGCCTCCGCCCTGGAATGGTGGCAACAACGGCAGTGGAACGAACGCGAATCCCAACGCCGATGTCTACCGTTGGGACGGCTCGCCGGTCAATCCTCCAGCAAACAACAGCCGTGGGAACGACACGTCGGCGAACTCGGGTAACGGCGCCGCTTCGATTACGATTCCCAATTGGCCCAATGCTCCGATGCGTCCGTGACCGGGCCATCGACTATCAGAGCCGCGACCGTAAGGGAACAAGTTCGTCGTAACAATGATGAAACAAAAGAAGCCCAGGGAAGGCATTCCCTGGGCTTCTCGAATTATGTGATCGGTGATGTGAACGTCGCGGTGTTAGATTCCGAATCCGCCACCACCGCCGAATCCACCGTTACCACCCCCACCACCGCCGCCACCGAATAC
>JAKFWC010000010.1 GCA_021732975.1 Planctomycetaceae bacterium
CACCATCACCCACCGCCACAGACGACACCCGCAACCCCGACACCAACGAAAACCGCTCAACCAAACCTCCCAATACCGGATACTCCGCTCCTACACCACAACCCAAACTCAACAATCCATGACGCTCCAGAGAATCCAGCAGGGGCAGCGTTTGGATCGGTCGTTGTGGTGTTGTCAGACATGCTTCAAGCACGCGCAGCATGTGACCCGCGAATTGCTTCACGGTGGTTGAAACATACTTCGTGGCGCGGAAAGCGATGTCGCAACCATACCGATCGTTACTCTCGTACCAGCGCAGATTCAGATTCTGGCCCAAGTCGGGCATCGGCACGTGAACGGAATCGAACGCCACGGTCACATCGAAGAGAGACGCGCTCGCCTCTCGTTGCAGATCCTGTACGAGTCGCGAGAAAGGATAACGGCTGTTGGCATGCGCCCCGGCCAGCGTCTTTCGTACGCCCTCCAGCAATTTGCGAAACGACATCTCCGGGGTGACGGTATCGAGGATCATCAACGCCTCGCCGGCGCTGCCGTTCTCGCCGCCGCAACGATGAGGGACACCGATGATCACAGGGGATTGCCCGGTGTAACGATAGAGGACAATCTTCACCACCGTTGTGCAGACGCAATGAGCCAGGACGGTATTGCCCGAGGTGAGCTTGCGAAGTCGTTCGGAAAGGTCGAGCGGAACCTCCACCGAAAGTTGCTGCCACGAAGCCGTGGGCTCGTCGGACAGATCTTCAACGAGCGGAAGGCCGGCGGATGATGCAGGGAGCGCCGCCAGTTGTTGCAGCCAGTATGCGCGCTGCTCAAGCAACTGTTCGTCGAAGATCAGCAATGGGGAACCAGGATCACTCATCAGAGACTCAACTACATTTCCAACATTTCATGGGGGGAACTCTGAACGATAAACATGAAGTAATTTAACTCTCGGCGAGGGCACCAAAATCGAAGTCGTCCGCCGGTTCGCCGAACTCTGTCGCAGTGTGCGATGTCGATGTGACGGTATTGAATGAAACTTCAAACACCCGCTGGTGAGGATTCGCCGTCATCGCTTCGAGCATGCGGATATAATGCCCCATCATCGTGGCAATCGTCTCGAGGTCGAACAGATCGCTGCTGTATTTCACATGTCCGGCAAAGTGTCCGTGCGATTTGTGCAGCGAGACCAGCAGGTCGAACTGGGCGGCTCCGGTGTCGAAATCGACAGGGGCAAACGTTAGTCCGTGATCGAGGCGGATCGCCGGCAGCGGAGCGTCCTGCAAGGCGAACATCACCTGGAACAATGGATTACGGCTCAGATCGCGACGCAATTGCAGTTCGTCCACCAATCGATCGAACGGCAGATCCTGATGAGAGTACGCGCTCAACGTCCGTTCCCGTGTGCGGTCTAACAGCTCGGCGAAAGTTGGCTTCCCACGGAGATCGCCGCACATTACCAGCGTATTAACGAAGAAGCCGATGAGTGGTTCGACTTCCGTAAGAATGCGGCCGGCGATGGGAGTGCCGACGCAAAGCTGTTCCTGTCCGGTGTAGCGCCCCAGTAGCGCATGGAAACCCGCGAGCAGCGTCATGAAGGGGGTTGTCCCCGCAGACTTGCTGAGTCTTAGAACCGCGTCCGAAAGCTCGGATGTCAGTTGAAAATCGTGAGTGGCACCCCGGAATGTCTGCACGGCTCGACGGGGACGGTCGAACGGCAATGCCAGTATCTCGGGAATTCCGGCGACGGCGTCCATCCAGAACTGAAGCTGCGATTGCAGCATGTCTCCCGAGAGATATTCTCGCTGCCACGACGCGAAATCGGCGTATTGAAACGGCAACGCCCCGAGTTTTGGTGGGGAATCCGTGCGGAACGATTCGTAAAACGCCGCCAGTTCGCCCAGCGCGATGCCCATCGACCAGCCATCGCTGACGATGTGATGCATCGTCCACACAAAGATATGATCATCGTCGGCCACGCGAATGAGGCAGGCACGGACCAGCGGTCCTTTGACAAGATCGAACGGTTCGCGCACATCGTGCATGACACGTTGAGTGATCGCTGTCTCGCGTTGGTCGGTGGGTAAATGTGAGAGATCGAGCTCCACGAGGGGCAATACCGTCTCGCCGTGAATCTGCAGGCGGGCGCGACCTTCGATGGTCTCGAACGTGGTGCGCAGGACTTCATGTCGTTGCACGATTGCTTCGAGACTGCGACGCAGCGCGGAGACATCGAGCGGACCACGAATCCGCACCGCAGCCGGGATGTTATAGAACGGATTCGTCGAGTTGATGTGGTTCAGGAACCACAGCCGTTCCTGCGCGAACGACAGGGGCAGGTCGCGCGTCCGATCCGCTGGCGCGATGGGGGGCCGCCGGGTAACAGCACCGCGCTGTCGCGCTTCATCGACCAGTTCCGCGAGGTGCGCGATACTCGGCTGTTCAAACATCGACCGCAATGGGACATCGACTCCGAGTTGTTCTCGGACCCGCGCGATGGCTTGCGTTGCCAGCAGTGAATGGCCGCCGAGATCGAAGAAGTTGTCGTGAATGCCGACCTGGTGAATGCCGAGAATGCCGCTCAGGATGTCAGCGAGCGTTTGCTCGGTGGGATTTCGCGGGGCGACGTAGGTACTGGCGAGGTCGGGTCGGTCGCCGCCGGGAGCAGGCAACTGCTTTCGGTCCAGCTTAGCGTTGGGAGTGAGGGGAAAAGCATCGAGGAAGACGAAGGCCGACGGTACCATATAGCCCGGCAAACGGGCCTGCAGATGTGCCTGCAACGGTATCAACAGGGCCGTTCCAATCCGTCCCTTCAGCGGCCGGTTCGTCAACGATTCACACGCCGTTTGGGAAGTACGTACTGATGGCAGAACGTATGACATCGACTCCGCGGCGTCAGCCCGGATAAAGCAGGCTGTCATCGCTCCGGGATTCGTCCCACAGCCGATACGAGCGCGGTATCCCAGTTCGGTGCCGAGCGCCCACAGATCTTCGGGATCGATTCCCTGCGCAGACCGCGACTGCAATTCCGCATGGAGTTCATTCACCGTGGCGGGACCGTTTTCGGCTTTCAGTTGCTGCAGGGATTGCAGCACGCGATCCAGCCGGGCGTTCGGCACATCATCGAATCCAAGGCAGACGGGTGAGGCTTGTATCAATTGCTCGCGGAGTGCTGCGAGGCTCATGTTGTTCTGCGTCCAGGACCGCCACGAGCAATTATCGATGGTGCGATTGGTCTGGCTTTCACCGACGTGGAAGAAAACGTCGTAACGAAACAGATTCAGTTCGTTTCGATGTCGGCCGCGCTGCAGTCGGAACTCGGGGGAAGCCAACCGTTGCTGGTGGCTGAGACCATCGAAGAACGCTGGGGCCACCAACAGTTCCTGCTCCTGAGCGATGCGAGTTCGCACTTGTTGCAACAGTTCGCGACATGTAGCCGACCTTCGTGCGCGGCTGACATGAATATCCGTCTGGAAGGCCTCCAGCAGCCGCAGGTCGCGGACATCGCCGACGTACAGCGTTCCACCGGGACGGAGCATCCGCAGTGCGCCCGACAGAACTTCCTGCAAATAATCGGCACTGGGAAAATATTGGATCACCGAGTTGATGATCACCAGATCGAACGATCCCGGTTCCATGCCCGCGAAATTGTTCGCTTCGCGACAGACCAGCGTGACCTTGGATTGGTGCTGTGCGGGAATGCAGGCAGACAAGGCATCCAAAGCGGCTTGGGAAAAGTCGGTGCCGTGATAGGCTTCACAATCGGCAACGAGGGGCATCAGCAGCAAGCCGGTTCCACAGCCGATTTCCAGAATCCGCCGCGCCTTGAGTTCGCGAAGCTGGTCGACCCGCGTGTCGCGCCAGATCCGCATTTCTTCGGCGGGAAGTGCCTCGCCGGTATAACTGCTGTGCCAGCCGACGATATTGAACGACGGATCCGCGGAGTCCGCATCGGCATATGTTCCTTCGTAGAGCTCCTTCCAGTGCTGAACCTGTTCGATTGCATCCGGAGCGATCTCCCCCGGCGGTTCCCAAGCGGGATCGGGGACTACGTACGCCACCAGGCGCTGCGCTTCGGTATCTCCGTCGGCGCGGGCCAACACCACCGCTTCACGCACCGCATCATGGGTCAACAGTGCCGCTTCGATCTCACCAAGTTCGATGCGATAACCGCGGATCTTCACTTGATGGTCGATGCGGCCGAGAAACTCCAACTTCCCATCCACACGCCAACGGACCAAATCCCCAGTGCGATACAACCGCGTCCCTTCATCCACACCAAACGGACTCGGCACAAACCGCTCGGCCGTCAACGCAGGACGATTCAGATAACCCCGCGCCAATCCCGCACCACCAATGCACAACTCTCCCGAAACCCCGATGGGAGCCGGTTGCATCGAACCGTCCAACACGTACACCGCTGCATTAGGAATGGGACCACCGATAGTCAGCGAAGTGTCCTCGGCATGACACGCCGTTAGGGTCGCACAGACCGTGACTTCCGATGGACCATACGCATTTATGAACCGTCGACCGGGTGCCCACCGTGCCACGAGTCCCAGCGTGCAGGCTTCCCCCGCAGAGACGATCGTCCGCAATGTCGGCAGGTCCGCTTCGGATAATACGGCCAATGCGGTCGGAGGCAATGTGGCGACCGTTGGTTGATGGCGACGGCAGAACTCAATGAAGGGTTCCCCCGGCTGCAGTTTTTCACGCGTGCCGAGACAGAGTGCCGCGCCAGTGGTGAGCGTCGGGAAGATCTCCCACACCGAGGCGTCAAAACTGAGCGATGCAAACTGCAGCACGCGATCAGTGGGTTGCACACACACGGTCGCCGCATGCGCAGTAACCAGGTGGCACAACCCTCGATGCGACAACGCCACTCCTTTGGGCCGCCCCGTTGAACCGGAGGTATAAATGAGATATGCCAGTGACTCCGGCAAGCTGTCGCGTGGCAGATTCACACTGTCGGCAGTGAAAGCCGCGCGTGCGAGTTCGTCCAGCAGGAGGACGGTGCAGCCCTGAGACGAAGGGATGCGCTCACACAGTGCCGCCGTGGTGAGGACAAAGCGGGCACGACTGTCTTCGAGCATGAAGGCCAACCGCTCGCGCGGATAATCGAGATCGAGCGGCAAATAGGCGCCGCCCGCCTTGAGAATGGCCAGAATCGCGACCACCATGTCTGGCGAACGTTCCACACACAGCGCGACCAGCGTCTCCGTCGTCATCCCGCGCTGCCGTAACACGCGAGCCAACCGATTGGCACGGTGATTCAGCTCGGCATAGGTAAGCTCGACATCTTCCGCGACGATTGCAGGCGCTTGCGGCGTCCGTTGCACCTGCGCTTCAAACAATTCGTGAATGCATCGGTCCGCGGGATAGAACGTCGCGGTATCGTTGAACTCGATGAGCAGTTGATGACGTTCGGTCTCCGTCAACAGCGGAACTTGCGACAGTCGCCATTCAGGGTGAGCGACAACACCTTCCAGGAGCCGTTCAAAATGGCGGGCCAGCCGCGCGATGGTGGACCGTTCGAAAATCGCGGTGTTATAGATACACGTCAGGAACAATCGACCGCCGTGTTCCTGCGCATGGACTTCAAGATCGTAACGGCTCGAATGGCTCGAAGCCTCTACCGGCGACAAGGTGAGTTGTTCGGACAGATTCACATGCGAGGCAGGAGCGTTCTGCAAGATCAGCACCACTTGGAACATCGCCTCGCGGCTGAGATCGCGCTGTGGCTGGAGTTCTTCGACGAGCTTTTCAAACGGAAGATCCTGATGGGTATAGGCCCCGTGGCAGACCTCGCGCACTCGCGCCAGGAGCTCGCGGAAGGTTGGGTCGCCGCTGACATCGGTCCGCATCACGAGGCTGTTGACGAAGAAGCCGATGAGTCCTTCCAGCTCTTTGTGAACGCGTCCTGCCACTGGCGAACCGACGACAATATCGTCCTGACCGGTGTACCGCGCGAGAAGGGCCTGGAAACCCGCCAACAGCGTCATGAAGAGCGTCGCCCCTTCGCGACGGCTCAGGTCTTTGAGTGCCGCGCAGAGCTCAATGGGGAACTCGGTTTCATAACTGTCGCCGCGGAAAGTTTGCACCGTCGGCCGCGGATGATCGGTTGGCAGATTCAGCATCGGCAGATCGGCCAACTGTTTCCGCCAGTAAGCGATCTGGTGGTCGAGAACTTCCGCCGATAACCAGTGGCGTTGCCATTGGGCAAAATCGACATACTGCACCGGCAATTCTGGCAATGGCGACGGCTGCCCCCGAGCCATCGCCAGGTACAGACCCGCCATTTCCTGCTGCAGCACGCCGAGAGACCAGCCATCTGCGACGATGTGATGCAGTACCCAAAACAGCACGTGGTCGTCGGTTCCGACTTGATACAGCCTCGCGCGAATCAGTGGCCCGGTCGTTAACGAGAATGGATGCTGCGCTTCGGTGGAGATCTGGGCTCGCAGCGCCGCTTCCCGTTCGGCTTCAGGCAGGTCGGTCAGATCGTACAAGGGAACATCCACCGGACTCGGCGGCAGAATGAGTTGAACGGTCAGTTCGCCCTCTTTGCGGAAGATGGTCCGCAGCGCTTCGTGTCGACGTACGATCTCGCTTAAGGCCTGCTGGACCGCGTCGACATTGAGCACGCCCCGCAGTCGAACCGCGCCGGGCATGTTGTAGAACGGGTTGTTCGGAATGAGTTGGTCGAGGAACCACAGACGTTCCTGCGCAAACGACAACGGCAGCGGCCGATCCCGATCGGCCCGCTCAATTCGCGACGAGATCGCCGAACGTCCCACGTCCTCGTAACCGAAGCTGCGGGCCAGTTGCTCGGTTTTCGCGGCAAGCGGAGCGCGGGGGGCATCGTTCTTCCAGGCCTTGGCGACAACGGGTTTGATCGCTCCATGTTCCCGAAACCGGACATCGCCCAACATCCGCGATTCTCGATGCGGGCCGTCCGCCATCCGACTGTGCGGGTCGCTGTACGGATCGACCAACCCGGCCTCGAACGGAATGCCGAGAAATTCGCACAGTCGACGCATCTCTCGCTCGGGGGCGCTGACGAGATCCTCGAACCGCAGCACGTGCTGTCGCTTGGCGGGAATCGTGCTTAAAAAGTCGAGCGTGTTTTCCTGCGAGACCGTCCAGATGAGTTCCGCGAGTTCGCGCGTCGTGTAGGGATGTTCCCACGGGAAGAAGATGCGGTCGAGGTGGGCTTTCTCGAAGGACCGGATCATTCCCTGCGGGTGCCGCAACAGATGAATGTACAACGCGCCGTCAAAATCGCGTTCCGCGCGCTGCAGGGTGGTCAGATCGAGTGTGTAAGACGGCGTCTTGTCGACCAGCAGTCGTTCTCCCAACGCATCCTGCATCAGTCCGTAGAACTGCTGCGTGGTGAGATTCTCGCGTTCGTACGTTTCCATCCGCTGCGCAGCGGCATCGGCATCGCAATCGAACAACGCCATGACCGCCCGGATGGTTCCTTCCAACCAGAATTTTTTGCTCCCGGTGAACGCTTCTCGCCGTTCGGGCAGCGTATTGAACGAGAGCAGTTCCAATTCCGGCGGCGCGAACAACTTGGAGTGCCCGGCGAGCATCACGCGGAGCAACGTCGTCCCCGAACGCGGCGGCGCCAGCACAAATACAGCCGGGGGATTTTTCTTTGATTCGGAATGATCGACAAATAATCTCGAAGGAGGAATCAAACGACGCAGTTGGACGAGATCGGCCTCTTCCAGTCGGCGACCGTACGTGCTGCTATCGTCGGTATTCGCTTGTCCGAGGAACGCTTGAAGCCGGTGACGGTAGTGCTCGTGAAGATACTCAGCCAGGCCGGCGACGGTTGAACGTTCAAAAATCGCCGCGACGTGGACAATCTCGCCGACGCGCTCCTGCACGCGATTGATCAGCACCGCCCCTTTGAGCGAATCGCCGCCGAGGGCAAAAAAATCGTCGTGGATCCCGACGCGGTCCAGCTGGAGAACATCACGAACGATTTCAACAAGCGCCGCCTCGACCTCGTTTCGCGGAGGGCTATAGGAACTTTCGAGTTCGGGGCGATCACCATCGGGTCGTGGGAGCGCGTTGGTATCGAGTTTGCCGTTGGCGGTCAGCGGCAGTTGGGGGAGGCTGATGAAATGCGCGGGGAGCATGTACTCCGGCAGCGATCGGCCCAGGTGGTGTCGGAGATCCTCGACGGACGGGACGCTTTCGCCGCCACGCGGGACGACGTAAGCCAGCAGTTGCGGTTGTCCGTCGTCGCGGGGCCGGGCGATGACCGCGGCCTGACGGACGGACGGATGCTGCGTCAGAACGGCTTCGATTTCCCCAAGTTCAATCCGGAAGCCGCGGATCTTGACCTGCTGGTCCCCGCGGCCGAGGAAGTCGAGCGTGCCGTCGGGAAGCCAGCGGGCCAGATCCCCAGTCCGATAGAGCCGTTCCCCGTGCCGTTCCCCGAAGGGATGAGGGAGAAACCGGCTCGCGGTGAGCCCCGGCCGCGCCAGATAACCCCGCGCGAGGCCCGCACCACCCACGTAGAGTTCGCCCGGCACACCGACAGGCACCGGTTCCAACGCAGCATCGAGGAGATAGACCTCGAGATCGGGAAGGGGGCGGCCGATGGGACTCCCCGCCCCGGAGGCCGCGGTCTCCCGCGTCAGGGGCTGATACGTCACATGGACCGTGGTTTCGGTGATGCCGTACATGTTGACCAGCGTCGGGTGTTGATCACCATGCCGTTGGAACCACGACTCGAGACGCGCCGGTTGCAGCGACTCCCCACCGAAAATCACCCATTTCAAGGCGAGACGGTCCTCGGTGACCGCCTGCGCATCGGCGTCCCTGAACTGGAGAAACGCGGACGGGGTCTGATTGAGCACGGTCACGTGTTCGTCGACGAGCAACCGGTGAAACTCCGCCGGGGACCGACTGACGAGATACGGCACCACCACCAGTCGGCCACCGTAGAGCAGGGCCCCCCAGAGTTCCCAGACGGAGAAATCGAAGGCGAAAGAGTGGAACAGCGTCCAGACATCGGTGTGATCGAACTGGTAGTCGGCATGCGTGGCGTCCAGGAGCCGCAGAACGTTGGCGTGGGTGACCACGCAGCCTTTGGGCTGGCCGGTCGATCCCGACGTGTAGATCACATAAGCCGCCTGATCCGGATGCGTCGTGAGCGCCGGCACCTCCCTCGACGGCGGCGCGAGGACGGCGGAGGCGGTATCCAGACAGACGCAGTGCGCCGGCGAGCCCGCACAGAGAGGCTGCAAGGACGCTTGCGTGACGACAACCCGGGCCTGGCTGTCGGCGAGCATGAAGGCCAGCCGGTCCGGCGGAGAACCGGGATCGAGCGGCAAATACGCCCCCCCCGCCTGGAGAATCCCGAGAATCCCCACCACGGTGTCCACCGAACGCTCCAGACAGAGTCCCACAACCGACTCCGGACCCACCCCCAAACCCCGCAGAAACCACGCCAACTGATGCGCCCGCGCCCCCAGCTCACCATACGTCAACGAGCTCACACCATCACCCACCGCCACAGACGACACCCGCAACCCCGACACCAACGAAAACCGCTCAACCAAACCTCCCAATACCGGATACTCCGCTCCTACACCACAACCCAAACTCAACAATCCATGACGCTCTGTGTCGCTCAACAGCGAGATCCTGTTCAATCGGCATTGTGGACTTTTGGCAAACGTCTCCAGCAACTGTTCCATGTGCTGCAGGAATTGCTCGATTGAGGCCTCAGTGAAGCGATTCGTGGCGTACACCAGTCGTACACGCAACTCGCCTTTAGGCATGACTACACACGTGAGCGGGTAGTTGGTGTGCTCCGCGACATCGAGTTCACGCAGCCTGATCGTCAGCTTTCCTGCTGCCGCGACATTCCGTTCCGTCGGGAAGTTTTCGAAGACATAGAGGTACTCGAACAGCGGTGTCCCCGGTGCCACGCCGCTCGCTCGCTGCACATCCACCAGCGGACAGTGTTCGTACTTTCGCTGCTCGGCCGATTGCCGTTGTTGTTCTCGCAACCAATCCATCAGAGCCATATCGCCGAACAAGTCGACACGGACCGGCAGCGTATTGATGAACGGACCAACCATCATGTCGATGCCCTGCAACGGCGCCGTCCGTCCGGAGACGGTCTCCCCGAAGATGACATCCGTTCGACCGCTGTAGCGCCCCACCAGGAATGCCCATGCGGCTTGGATCAACGTGTTAAACGTCACCTGCTGTTCACGGGCAAAGGCCTCGAGCTGCTGTGTGTGGGCCGCAGAGATTGTGAGAATCCGCTCGGCAAACTCAGCGTTAGACGCTCGACTTCCGCTGTCGATGCTCAGACGATTGGGTTCATGGAATGGTCCCAGCCGCTTCCGCCAGTACGCTTCGGCATCGACCGAATTCTGTTGCTTCAACCAATGGACATAATCACGGAACGGCCGCGGCGGCGGGAGATCAACCGCGATCCCACGCTGCACCATTTCGTAGAACGTGAAGACTTCCTTCAGCAGGATCGGCAGGCTCCAGCCATCCAGCAAAATGTGATGATGGCTCCAGAGAAACCGCTGCCGTTGCTCACCAAGAGAAGCGATGAAGAAGCGGGCCAGCGGTGCCCGATTCAGATCAAACCCCTGCCGTCGATCTTCGGCGAGCAACTGGTTCCAACGCGATTGTTGCGACGCCTCGGTCTCGTCGCTCCAGTCCTCCACCACGAGGGGCATCGGCACGCGCGCCTGCACGGCCTGCAAAGGACGCGGCAATCCATCCCAATGAAACGATGTCCGCAACAGCGTGTGCCGTTGGGCAACTTGCTCGAGTGCCGTCTGCAGCACAGTAACATCGACCAGCCCTTCCAACAGTCCGAACTGCTGGATGACATAAGCACCGGCATTCGGAGCAAGCCGTGTGAGAAACGCCAACCCTTCTTGAGTTGATGTCAATGGGTAAAGGTCTTCCAGCGGACCCAGCCGTGCGGCGAGGGCATCGAGTGACGGCTGTGGAACTTCGGCGAGCGGGAAATCCGAGGTCGTATACCCCCCGGACCCTGGTTCGCGACAATGATCGATCAGCCGGATCAGCGCTGTGAGATAGGCATCGGCAAAGCGTTCCATGTCCGCGCGGTCGTTGAGGGCGTTGCCGTAATGCACGATGAATCGCAATTGCCCCGCAGTAATCCGCGCAGTGATGTCGATGGCATGGGTGCGCGCTGCTGACGGTGAGCGATCGTCGCCGCGCGATTCGGAAGCGCCTTTCAAGATCCCGTTGGGATCGTGCATCCCACGGTCGACCTGCCCGAGGTAGTTGAACGACACGTTGGCCTGCGGACCCTGCGCGAGGGATGCGCGGAAGGCCGCGGGACCCAGATAACGCAGCAGTCCGTAACCGAGACCCTTGAGGGGCACGTTCCGCAGTTGTTCCTTGACGGTCTTGAGGCGGGTGCCGGGATCGGTCGGCGTCGTGTCGAGGAGGACGGGATACAGACTGGTGAACCAGCCGACGGTTCTCGACACGTCGACGCCGGGGAACAGCTCTTCGCGGCCGTGGCCTTCGAGATCGACGAGGAGCCGGTGTCGGCCGCTCCACGTCTGATAAGCCTCGGCGAGCGCCGCCAGCAGCACGTCGTTGATCTGGGTGTGATAGACCGGCGGCACCTCGCGGAGCAGGGCGTCCGTCAGGGCAGCGTCCAGCACGCGGGTCACCTGCCGAACAGCGGCGACGCGGTTGTCGCCGTCGGGATGGGTCAGCGGGAACGGGGCGTCGACGGCGTCGGCCTGCAACTTCTGCCAGTACGTCGCTTGTTCGATCACGGTGGGCGTGGAGGCAAACTCGGCGAGTTGCGTGGCCCACTGTTTCACGGACGCCGTCTTCGCCGGGAGTACGACGGTCTGCCCGCGGAGGGCCTGCTGATAGCCGACCGAAAGATCTTCGAGCAGAATCCGCCAACTGACGCCGTCCACCGCGAAGTGATGGATCACCAGCAGCAAGCGGCCGGGACGATCCGCGCCCATCGGAAAGTAGACCACGCGGAACAAGCGACCGGAAGCGAGATCGAGACGGGCCTGTGCGACGGTACATTCGGCTTCGAGCCGGGCCGTCTGTTCTTCCCTCGGAACGGCGGATAGATCGCAGACCGTCAACGGCGAGACGTTCGTGACGGGCCCTAATGCTTGGGACCACGTGCCGTCCTGCGGCGTGACGATCAATCGCAGGGCATCATGCTGAGCCACGAGCGCCGCCAGCGCCGTCTCCAGCGCGGGGACTTCGAGCACTTCATGGACCTCGAACAGCAACGACTGATTGAAGTGCTGCGGCGCAACCGGCTGCGGATCGAGGAACCAGTGCTGAATCGGCGTCAGCGGCAACACACCCGTCACCGGACCCTGCTCCGCCAGCGACACCGTCGCCGGCCGCACCACCGCCGCCAGTTGCGCCACGGTCTGGTGCTGAAACAGCTCCACCGGCGTGCAGTCGTACCCCGCCGCCCGGATCCGCGATACCACCTGAATGCTCAGAATCGAGTCGCCACCCAATGCAAAAAAATTGTCGTGCAGGCCCACCCGCTCCAGGCCCAGCACCCCCGCCACAATCCCCGCCAAAGCCGCCTCAGTCACCGTCCGCGGCGCAACGAATTCCACCAACTCTGCGGGATTCACATCGGGAGCTGGCAAGGCGCGGCGTTCGACTTTGCCGTTCGGAGACAACGGCAGCGTCTCGATGATGACGTATGCCTGCGGGACCATGTACTCCGGCAACCGCTGCTGCACGTGTCGCCGAACATCTTCCGTCAGTGTTTTCGGGCTTTGCCAGCGATGCTGTCGCACCGGCGCGGCACCGTTCGTCTGTTGTCGCACGGCCGCCGGGCGCACCGCATACACGTCATACAGTTTCGTCTCTGTCAGCTCGACATCCTGCGCCACGGTCACTTCGTAGCCCTGTCGGTTCAACAATAGCAGCACTCGCTCGAGTTGCCCCTGCGAGTCGTGGACTTCGAGAACAATCTGCCGAATTCGTTGCCAATCCGTCTCGTCAATGCCCGCGAGAACCTCCAGCTCGCTCTTTTCAACATCGACTTTCAGCAGGCCAATCTCAGTAATCGCATTCTCGCGGATGACCTGAGAAACTGTCTTGAACTCACAGGTGAACGTCTCGGTTTCCAGCCGTTGCTGCAACATTTCATCGAACAGATCGCCGTTCAGTGAGCCGTTGGTGTGTGGTTTCTCGGGTTGATGCAAGAACGATTTGACGACTTGCGTTTCTTCCGCGAGATCGGCGAACCGGCCGGAGATAATCGACACATGCGGATAGAACGTGAACTCGTGCGATCCCGGAGCCGCCGCCAGTCCGCAGCAGTAAGACGCGACGTTCAATCGATGCAGTTCGGCATTCGTTTGCAGCAGCCGATGGACTTGTGGCACCGGTTCAAATGCAAAGATGCGGGCATCGGGACATTGCTCGCCCACGAATAGCGTGAAGAGGCCGATGTTGGCACCGACATCGAACACGCAGTCACCCGGCTGCAGTGCGATGCCATGTTTGGCGTAGGTATTCCGTTCGAAGATTTCGCGGTAGGTGAACTCGGTTTCGTTCTTGTTGAGATGAACGATCGCCAGTCCATTGGGAAGTTCATAGCGGGCAAGATCGTCGAGTCGGCCTTCACGCTCTAGCCGCAGCCATTGCCGCACCACTGGCGCGGTTTCTTCGTCCGGAACGAGATAGCCGACAAGCCGCTTCTGGCCCGGTTGATCTTCGCGAGCCAGGACGACCGATTCCTTGACGGCGGGGTGTTGCACGAGGACGGCTTCGATTTCCCCGAGTTCGATGCGGTTGCCGCGGATTTTGACCTGATGATCGATGCGGCCGAGGAACTCGATGTTGCCGTCGGGAAGCGCGCGGACCAGGTCGCCCGTGCGATAGAGCCGCGCTCCGGCGGGGCCAAACGGCGACGGAACAAAACGCTCGGCGGTGAGGTCGGAGCGATGTAGATAACCGTGCGCAAGCTGTACGCCGCCGAGCAGCAATTCCCCCGCGACGCCGATCGGCTGCGGCTCCATCTGTCCGTTGACAATGTACGTCTGCGTATTGGCAATCGGTTTGCCAATGGGGACGGAGTGGCATAGGCTGGGATGCGAACAATCCCACCACGTCACATCCACCGAGGCTTCCGTCGGTCCGTAAAGGTTGTGCAGTTCGCAATCGAGCCGACGGTGAAAACGTTCCGCCAAATCGAGCGGCAAGGCTTCTCCGCTGCAAATCACCCGGCGAAGCGACTGGCACGCCACAACACCTGGCTCTTCGACAAAGGCCTGCAATAGCGATGGCACGAAGTGCAGCGTTGTGATCCGCTGTTGCTGAATGAGTTGCACAAGATAACCGGGGTCGCGGTGACCATCCGGTTTGGCGACCACCAGCGTGCTGCCATACAACAGCGGCCAGAAAAACTCCCAGACGGAAACGTCGAAGCTGAACGGCGTCTTCTGCAGCACGCGATCGGTGGTATCGAGGTGGTAGGTGTCCTGCATCCAGAACAACCGGTTGCAGATCCCGGAGTGGGGAATCATCACTCCCTTGGGTTTGCCGGTTGAGCCTGATGTGAAGAGGACATATGCCAAATCGAGCGGGTGTGTTGCCACTTCAGGAGACGCGGTTGATTCGCGAGAAATCTCACCCCATTGGGCATCGAGCGCGATGATTACGCCCTCGTATTGGGGGAGCGCAGCGCGTAGTTGCTCTTGAATCAAGAGTAATGGCGGTTGAGCGACAGCGAGCATGTGGGCCAGTCGATCCGCGGGGTAATCGGGATCGATGGGTACATACGCGCCACCGGCTTTGAGGATGCCGTACAACCCGACAACCATTTCGATTGACCGCCGCGTACAGATGCCCACAGGAACATTCGGCCCCACACCGTGGCATTGAAGAAAATGAGCGAGTTGATTGGCCCGCGTATCGAGTTCCGCATACGTCAGTGCATCCTGTTCGTACACCAGCGCGGTAGCGGTTGGTGTTTGCTGCACCTGCATTTCGAACAATTCGTGCAGACAACAGTTGAGTGGGTAATCGACCTCCGTGGCGTTCCAATCGGTGATGATCTGCGTGCGCTCTGGATCCGACAGAAATGAATAAGTTTCAATCGGCCGATTGGGCTGCACCGCGATTTCGGCGAGCAGACGCTGAAAGTGTTCGGTCAACCGTTCGATGGTCGCCGCTTCAAACAGATCGGTGTTGTACTGCAGGAAGCCGCTCAGAAATTCCCCGGCGTCTTCCATGATGAGCGACAGTTCGAACGCCGTCGACCGCGTGGGAACGTCGACGACTTCCATTCGCAACGCGCCGAGTTCGACATCGGTCGCGTGACCGAGCAACGCCGACGCCGTACCGCGCTCCTGGGCCAGCGGCGAACGATCGAGCACGAACATCGTCTGGAACATCGGCGCGCGACTGGGATCGCGGATGGGCTGCAAGCGTTCCACCAACCGGGCCAGTGGATAGTCCTGATGTTCGAGCGCGCGCAGAACCGTCTCCCGTTCACGACAGAGCAGGCCGAGGAAATCGGGGTTGCCGCTCAGGTCACTGCGGAAGACGACCGGATTGACGAAGTAGCCGATTAATCCCGCGAAGTCCCCCACGGTCCGGCCCGCGGTAGGGGAACCAACGCAGAGATCGGACTGGCCGGTGTAGCGATACAGCAGCACCTTGTAAGCCGCGAGCAGCAGCGTGAAGAGTGTCACATTCTCATCGCGCGCAAGTTGCTGCAACCGCTTCGTCAACGTGCCATCGAGCACAAATCGTATCGCCGCGCCGTGGAAAGTCTGCAGATTCGGCCGTGGTTTATCGAGTGGCAGATCGAGGACCGGAAGCTCACCGGCGAGTTGCGTCCGCCAGAAATCCCAGTGTGCTTCGCCGCGCGGGCCATCGACCAGTTCGCGCTGCCAGCGGACGAAATCGCCGTAGTGGGCTTTCAGCGCGGGAAGAGTGGCGGTCTTGCCCCGCGCGATGTTCGTGTAGATCTCACGGAGTTCGGACATCAATACGACGAGCGACAGAAAATCGCCGATGATGTGATGGACGCTGAAACACAGGACGTGTTCCTCGTCGGACAACGAGAACACCGCACACCGCATGAGGGGGCCGCGTTCCAGATCGAACCCGCGGTAGGCTTCGTCCGCGACGCGCTGGCTTAAATCCGTTTCGGTCCAACCAGTGGCATCAATCCGACGGAAGTCGATCTGCCATTCGGTATGTACGACCTGCACGACTTCGCCGTCCCGTTGCCGGAACGTCGTCCGCGCCGCGGGATGCCGATCGGTTACGACCTGCAATGCCTGCCGAATGAGATCGACATCGAGAGGCGAGCGAATTCGGGCCGCGAACGGAACGTTGTAGGCCACATTCTCCGGCGCGAACTGACAGAGAAACCAAAGGGCCTTCTGTCCCTCGGACAGCGGCCATTCCTGCTCGCGGACGGCGGCACGCTTTTCCAGCCACGCCCGGAGTTTTTCACGTTTCTCCAGAGAACTCGGATTCGGCGGCTCTTTCGCATCCAAGGTCATGCTCGACCCTCTTCTTCAGCCATCATTTGCTGATACAAGGCTTCCACTTCGTCATCCGGCAGTTCGTCGATGCGGTCAAGCACGGCTTTTGCTGCTTTTCCGTCATCCACTCGTGGAACGATCGTTCGTACGGACCCGTTGTTGACTGCTGGTTGGTGACCATTCAATTCGAGTGGCCGATCCCATTGCTTCAGGATCGACGCTGCGAGATTCTGCAGCGTCGGACCTTCCAGCAGCTCGACGATCCGAATCGTGATCTGCAGTTCCGATTCGACGCGGTTCTTGAGTTCCAGTGCCAGGAGCGAATCGACCCCCAGCGCGGCCAGCGACCGGTCGTGCGGAATCTTTTCCGGTGCCGTTCCCAAGGTGACGGAGAGACGGTTCTTCAGATAGTCCAGCAACTTTCCTGGCCGCTCGGATGAATCCATCGCGCGGAGTATCGCTGCAATGTCGGTCGATCCTTGTTCTTCCGGAGCGATGTCTGGAACTTCGGCGAAGACATCACTGAGAAACGGTGTGCGAGTGGTGGTGCGGGCGGCGCGACGGAGCTGCGCCCAATCAACCGGCATCACCGCCAGACGGCTGATGTTTGTCGTCAGCAATTGACCCATCATGCGAACCGCCGTGGCGGCGGGCATGGTGCGGAAACCACTCAGCTTGATCCGATTCTGACGATCGCTGCCGGTGACCATTCCGACATCGCCCCACAGGCCCCAGCCGATGGAGAGTGCCGTCAACCCGCGCTGTCGGCGATATTCAGCGAGGGCGTCCAGAAAGGCGTTTCCCGCGGCGTAATTCGCGCTGCCGGGTGGACCGATGAGGGCCGCTCCGGACGAGAACAGGACGAAGAAATCGAGTGGCAGTCCCTGCGTCAATTCGTGCAGATTCCACGCCCCGTATGTCTTGGAAGCCAGCACGGATTTGAGCTGCGACGGCAGCATCTGCGCCAGGGGAGCGTCATCGAGTGTCGAAGCACAGTGCAGCACACCCCGTAACGGCGGCATCTCTGTGGCGATCTGCTTAAAAGTCCGTTGCACTTCAGCGCGATTTGTGAGGTCGGCCGGTGCATGGACGATCTTCGCGCCCATCTCGCGCAAGGCCCGCAAGTGGTCTTCGACCTCGGGGCTGGGCGTGCGACGGCTCATCAGCACGAGATGCCGCGCGCCGCCGGCGATCAGCCATTCCGCGAGATAAAGGCCGATGCCACCGAGTCCGCCGGTGATCAGATACGTCGCGTCCGTCGAAATCTGCGGTGTCGTGATGGCAGAAATCGAATAGCATTCGTGGTCGGCGGAAGGGCGGGCCAGCCGCGCGGCATACCGCGTGCCGTCCCGCAGCGCGAGTTGGTCTTCGACATCGTCTGCCAGGAGTTCAGCACAAAGCGAATGTGCCTCACTGGCATCGTCGGCGCTCAGGTCGACGAGTGTGCAACGCCAGTTGGGATGTTCGCGCTGCAAGGTGCGTCCCAAGCCCCATAACGGTGCCTGTTCCAGCGAAACGGCCCTCGTATCCGAGGGAAGTTGCTGCGCTCGTTGCGTGATCAGCCATAACCTCGGCATCTCAGCAAAGTCGGTCTTGTCGATCGTCTGCACCAGATGCAGCGTGCCGGTCAACAGTTGGGCTTCGGCCTCCTCCAGCGATTCTGTGTTGGTGGGCATTGCAGACGAGCGGCTTCCCCAGAGGTTGACCACGCCCACCACCGGCGGTAAGCCCCGCTGTCCGATCTCGTCAAAGAGCCGGCGGAAGTCCGCCGATTGCAGCGGGTTCACTTCAAAATGTTGCGGTGTACATTGACGAAATGCGTGCCCGGGAGTGACGACAAAAGAGCATTGATCGTGATCGGACAGCGCGTCCTGCAGTGTCGACGTGATCCCCTGCGTATCAGCGAGCAACACCCATGTGCCCGGCGCTCGCACTGTGGTAACGGCGGTTGATGAAGGCAACGGCATTGGTCGCCATTGCACCTCATACAACCATTCGTGCGAATCCTGCTGGCCAGCGTAGATCTCTGCACACCGCTGGCGCTCCACGCGGAGGCCGGTGATTTCTAACACCTTGTGATGCTGTTCATCCCAAACCACGACATCGGTCACCAGCGGCGCTTCCGATGTGGCCTCGCCGCGCGTCATGCAATGCGCTCGCAACGAAGTTTCCGGCGTCGGATGTTGCCACACACGGATCGACTCGATAAATACGGGAATCGACAGCCACACGTCCGCGTCACGACGTGCAATCGAGGCCAGATGCAGGCACGCTTCGATCAATACAGGATGGACGACGAATGAACCGCTCCCATAAGAGAGGGCATCGGAAAGCCGTATGGAACCAACGGCTTCACGTCGACCGCGGCCGATCTCCTGCAAAACGCGGCATGACGAACCGATGGTTTGTCCGGTGGCGGCCAGCGAGTCGTAAAACTGCTGCACATCGACCGGCTGTGAACAGCGGTTGCGAACGGCATTGATCCGTGCTCGTTCGGCATCTTCGTCATCCGTCGACGAGGTATTCAGACGCTGCACGCGCACGGAGACATCCAACCGCCATGCTTTCTGCGTTATGCCACGGCTATGACATTGGAAGCGACCGGACTCATTCCCGGTCGGCTTGAAGATGGCTTGAAGTTGCCGAAGATGAGCCTCAGTGAGTTCGTGCAACCCCGGCAGTTCGACTTCTTCGAGCCACCACGGCCCAGAGTCCAGGGCCGCTTGAGCGGCGGCAAGCGCGGCTTCGAGCAGCGCCCCGGCCGTCAGAATCGCCGTGCCGTCAACACGGTAATCGTCGAGAAACTTCAACCGTTGTCCATCGATACGCGATTGCCACAGGTACGCTCCCGGTGGGTCGGCCAACTCGACTGGATCCCCCAGCACGGGATGTCCCGAGTGCGGAGACGATTCGGTCTGGTGAGGGGGATCGACTGACTCCAGCCAATACCGTTCGTGCTGCCACGGGTAGGTCGGCAACGACACTCGGCGGCGGCTCGGCGGAATAATGTTCTTCCATTCAATGCTGCGGCCGGTGACATACAGTGCCCCGAGGGCACGGGACAGTATCTCGTTATCGTCCTCCTTGGGGCGCAGTGACGCGAACGCCTGCCCGGTTCGTTCGTGATGTTCCAGGCTTTGATGAATCGCGGCGATCAGTAACGGGGCCGGTCCCAGCTCGACGAACGTGCCGAATCCTTCTCGACTGAGTTTTTCCACGGCTGGTGCGAAGTTGACGGTCTGCACGAGATTCCGTCCCCAATACGACGCGTCAAACTCAGTTCCGGAGAGAAGTCCGCCGGTGACCGTGGAATAGATGGGAACGGTACCTGCTTGCGGTCGGAGATCGGCAAGCGCGGCTTCTAATGGTCCGCGGATCGGTTCCAGTTCTGGAGTATGGCCTGCCCCGGGAACCGGCATCACTTTACCGCCGATCTTCTGTTTGCGCAGATCTTCGATCAGCTTTTCCAGCGCATCCAATTTGCCCGAGACGACAGTATATTTGGGGCTGTTATAGGCCGAGATGAAGAGCCGGCCTGCATAACCACGCAGCCATGTTTCCGCGTCTTCGGCGGCGATACGGACAGCCGCCATGCCGCTGTCGCGCGAAGCAGTTCGAGCCGCCGCGCTCATCAGCCGGCTGCGAATCGCGACGACTCGGATCGCTTCCGACAGCGTCAGCGCTCCAGCAACGCAGGCTGCAGCGGCTTCCCCAAAGCTGTGTCCAATGACGGCGTCAGGTTGAATCCCCCACGACTTCCACACATCAGCGAGAGCCACCTGCAGTGCGAACTGCGAGACTTGATTGATCTCCAGATATTCAACATTCGTCCCCGAAAGATGCGAACGGTCTTCGTCCGCGAGCAATTCCTCGCGCAGTGACCAATCGGCGAACTCTCTTAGTACGGTGTCACATTCCGCGAGACGATCCCGGAACACCGTGTTGTGCTGGTATAGGGCCCGGCCCATGTTCCACCATTGGCCTCCTTGTCCCGAAAAGACGAATGCGAGTTTCGATGGCATACCGAAGGGGACAGCTCCGGTGCTGACATGGGTGTTGTGGTCGCCGTTTTGCAGGGCGGTCAGTCTCTGCAGAAGCTCGTCGCGATTGCGGAAACAGATTGCGGCCCGTTCGCGATGATGGCTGCGATGCCATACCGCCGCGCTGCACAGGTCGACGGGTGCGATATCGACGTTTTCCGCACGTGCCAGCCATTCGATCCAATTCGCAGCCAGTTGCCGAAGGGCGGGAACACTGGCCGCTGACAATGTCAGGAGAGGGACGCATTGAGAAGTTGGCTTATGGTGGTGCCCATTGCTCTTCACCCCGTTTGTGGTCAGCGAGAACCGATTGAACGGCAGTGTTATCTGCGCGGCGTCAGCAAAGTGAGCGGGAGCCGATTCCAGCACGACATGAGCGTTCGTTCCGCCGAAGCCAAAGCCACTCACGCCTGCCCAACGACGGCCGTCGCGCGCCGGCCACGGTTGCCCTTCCGTTGACACGATGAACGGCATGTCTGCGAATGAAATTCGCGGATTCGAATCGTGAAAATGGAGATTCGCCGGAAGGCGGTGATGCTTGAGCGCCAGCGCGACTTTAATCAACCCGGCAATCCCCGCGGCGGCTTCCAGATGGCCGATGTTCGTCTTCACCGATCCCAGCACGCACTTGTCTTCAGGCGCCCGGCCGGGGCTGAGAACATTCTTCAACGCATTCGCTTCCATCACATCGCCCAATGCCGAACCGGCACCGTGAGCCTCGATGTACTGCACTTCAGCCGGGGAAATGCCCGCATTGTGATACGCCTCACGGAGCACCGCTTCCTGCGATGCCTGTAACGGCGCGGTGAGACCATTCGAGCGGCCGTCTTGGTTGACCGCGCTGCCGCGGATCACGGCGTAGATGGGATCGCCATCGGCCAGCGCCTGTGATAACCGTTTGAGAACCACGACGCCGACACCTTCCGACCGGACGATGCCATTCGCGCGGGCATCGAAGGCCTTGCAGCGACCATCGGGAGCCAGCCCGCCGGCTTGCGCGAAGCTGGTGGAGACGGCGGGGGTCAGAATCACATTGACGCCGCCAGCGAGGGCCATGTCGCACTCTCCGCTGCGGAGGCTGCTGCAGGCGAGATGTGTCGCGACGAGCGAAGAGGAACAGGCCGTATCGATGGCGAGACTTGGCCCCTTCAGATCGAGGAAGTACGACAACCGGTTCGCCGCGATGCAACTCGCATTGCCGGTTGCCCAATACGGATCGAGATTCCCGACCTGTCGCAAACACAGTTGAGCGTAGTCGTTGGTCGAGATCCCGACGAAGACGCCGGTTCGGGAACCGCGCACGGCTTCCATTGTCTGTCCAGCGTCTTCGAGCGCTTCCCATGCGACTTCCAACAGCAAACGCTGCTGCGGGTCGATGAACATCGCTTCGCGCGGCGCGATGCCGAAGAAGCCCGCGTCGAAGGCTTCAATCTCATCGAGGAAACCACCCCAGCGCAGGCAGGTGCGATCCGGATCGTGACCTTCGATCAGACTGCGATACATCGTTGTGGTCGGATCCCAGCGGTTTGCAGGGACTTCCCGAATAGCATCGTGGCCTTCCGTCAGCAATTTCCAGAACGCCTCGGGATGGGGTGCCCCGGGGAATCGACAACTCAAGCCCACCAAGGCAATCGATTCCTCTCGTTCGGCGTGAGAACGAGCGAACGACGACGGCTCACATTGAAAATGCGGTGTTCGTGCGTGCCCCAACACCCGGCTGAGGGCGTCAATGGTGGGATATTCGTAGACGATCGTCGGCGACAGCCGGCGTTGCAGCAGGCTTTCGAGGCGTCCTGAGATTTCGACGGACTCGCGCGACGTGAGCCCGAACGATGCCAGCGGTGCGCAGAGATCGATTGGCCCTCCCAGCATCGGCAAATGTTGACGGAGTTCCGCAACAAGCCATTCCTGAATCGCCTCGGCGCTCATTTCCACGGATGCAGCAGGAAATGCAGTCTCGGTTTTGACGGATGGATCCACAACCGGGGTTGGTTGGTTCGGCGGCAATGGGCCGAGTTCTTTGGCGCGCCATTCGGCAAGGATGTCGAGTTCGTGCATCCGTAGCATGCCCCGGCATTGGGACCGCTGGACTTTCCCACTCGATGTCCGCGGGATTTCCCCGCACTTTACCAAGGCAACATGACTGACGGTGATCTCGTGCTCTTCCGAGACACTCCGGCAGATCGCGTGGATTACGTCCTCGGTCTCCACGCCGCGCCCGTTGCGGTATACTTCGTGGACAATGGCGAGATGCTCGGCCCCGTCGGCTTCGAACGCAAAGGCGACACCACCTTGCCCCTTGAGCGCCGAGTGACAGTGCTCGACGGTTTGCTCGACATCCTGCGAGTAGTGATTGCGTCCATCAAGGATAATCAGGTCCTTGATCCGCCCAGCGACAAACACCTGGCCGTTGCGGAGGAACCCCAGATCGCCCGTGCGGAGGTAATGGCGGTCGTCATCAAGTGTGGCCTCAAACGTTTCCGCGGATTGCTCGGGATGATTCCAGTATCCACTGGCGACATTCGGTCCACTGACCCAGATTTCGCCGATGGTTTCCGGGGGACATTCGCGCTCGGTCTCGGGATTCACGATGCGGACGACGATGTCGGTTCCTGCAACGCCGCTGCCGACGAGTTCGGTTGCCAGCGAACCGTTGTGGGGGGGCAGTGCAGTCCGTTCGCTTTCGAGAGCCCGACGGTCGAAACGTTCCATCACCGCCCCGGACCCCGGCGGTCCTCCTGAAACCAGCAGCGATGCTTCCGCGAGGCCGTAACAGGGAAAGAGTGCCCGGCTCGAGAAACCACACGGCGAAAACGTTTCGGCGAAACGTCGCATGGTGCGGGCCTGGATGGGTTCTGCGCCGCTGAAGGCTACTTGCCAGCAGGACAGATCCAGTTCACTCAACTGTTCGGCACGAATCGAGTCGACACAACGATCGTAGATGAAATTCGGACCGCCACTGGTCGTGGCTCCATAACGTGAGATCGCCCGCAACCACCGTAACGGATTCTGCACCACATGAATCGGTGACATCAGCACGACGGGAAACCCCGCAAAGAGGGGTTGCAGGACACCGCCGATCAATCCCATATCGTGATACGTCGGCAGCCAACTGACGCCACGACTGCCCGGAGAATGCCCGAACGCCCGCGCGATCTGTTGCGAATTCGCCAACAGATTCGCGTGCGACAACAGCACTCCTTTGGGCTGTGATGTCGATCCGGACGTGTATTGAATGAGGGCCAGATGCTCAGAAGAACAACTGCGCGGGATCCACTCCAATGCGTCAACTTCACACAGGGCATCCGTGGCTTCCACCGGGATGTCACTGAGAAACGGTTGTCCAATCAGCCGGTCGCGGATTCCCTGGGCACACTCCGCCGTCGTGAGGATCACCGCCGGTCGGACATCTTGGGCAATTCGCTCCAAGCGTCCGATGGATCGCCGCGGGCGGGGCAAATCGCAGGGGACAACGATCACGCCGGCATAGAAGCAGCCGAACAACGCCGCGACAAACGGAAGACCGGGAGGATACAGAAGGAGGGCTCGTTCTCCGGCAAGCCCTTGTCGCTGCAGAAGAATAGCAATCCGGCGGGCTTCCACGTCCAGTTGGTGATACGTCCAGGATAATTCCCGCTGATCGCCATCAATGAGAAAGGTCAGCGCCGGTTGATCCGGTTGCTGTTCGTTGCGCAGGAGCAACACATCGACGAAGTTGCTCGGAATCGTCGTGGATGTGAACGAGGCCAAGGACATTTCTGTCAGCCCAGATGAGGAGTATACCCGCGATTGTTGTGGGCACGCTTCGTTTGCGGCTTTGGGAAATTTTCGACTTCGTGCGCGCAGTCAGTGACGACCGAAGAACACTCGCAGGAGTCTTCCTGCGACATCGATCTCACGGAAATATCGCATGCAATGTCCAGCGGCAATCAGTTTCCTTGTGAGGAAGACTTCATGGCTTCGCGAAGACTGAGGGGACGCATATCGGTCCAGACTTCCTGAATGTATTCCAGACACTCCGCTTTCGACCCAGATTTGCCGGCCGCGCGCCAACCCAGGGGAATTTCGCGGTCAACTGGCCAGATGGAATACTGCTCCTCGTGATTGACGACCACCTGCAACTGTCCATCTTGCCAATCGGGACGTTCATCGCTCATGGATGGGGTTCCTCTTCTCGATGCGGTGATTGAAACGGACTAGATTCAGAAATGAAGGGGAGATGGCTTTCCGACGACCAAAAGTACGCTGGAATCACCAATGAGGGAACGCATATCCATCAGCATTAATACCAATGGACGGGGCCGTGATGAGCTCTTAGCCGCTCGTTGACAAAGTAACGAAATCGTTGCGCGTATGAAAGAGGCTCGTCAATTGGTGAATGAAATCTCAAACGACACGATTGCCCACCGAATTCTGCTCGAATGGGAGCGCTTCCAAGGCCTCGCAGAGCTCTCTCCTTTACTCACATTTCAAGGACAATATCACCTTTGAAAATGGCATGGTGATGCTTCGATGGCCGTGACTGATTTTGCTCGGTTACCGAGGCATGACCACGGTGGGCAAGTATTTAAGTGCCAATGAAGGATCACTCAAACCGCACACCAACATCGCTTCGCGAACTGCTGGCGCATTCATTGCCTACCCTGTCATTGAAAGTGTTGTTCCGCAGTCTGTAAGCTGATTCGCGTTCCGCAATCAACGGAGCAGGCAGCGACAGAACATGTTGTCGTTCAACGCGTTGTCGTTCAGGTTTTGTCACCAACAGGTTCGCGGTGCCCGTGAATTCGACTTGGATATTCCGATTGCGACCCCAGCCCACGGCTCGGGTCCGCTGGTATTGCTTTCCGTATGCTGGCGGTGCGGCTCACTCTTACGCACCGTGGGCGGGGATGGTGCCGAAGAATGTCGAGATCCGTGCCATTCAATTGCCAGGCCGCGGACCACGGCTCTCCGAACCTTTGATTGACCGTCTCGATCCTTTGCTAGAGTCTATCATGGAGGCTCTCGACGCCGAATGGAGGCAAATGCCTTTTGTACTGTTTGGACACAGTATGGGGGGCATCATGGTGCATGAACTGGCCCGCCGGTTGAGGCGGCATGGCGGACCGCGACCGTTGGCGGTTGCCATTTCCGGCCGCCCGGCTCCGAGCGCCAACATCGTCCGGGAAAAGCGGCTTTCGGATGTCAGCGATGACGAGCTTTGGGAGGAATTGCGGCGTTACAACGGAACCCCGGATGTCCTGCTGGATAATCTGGATGTCAAACAATTCTTTCTGCCGATCATTCGAGCCGACTTCTCGATCGTGGATCATTATCAGTATTTGCCCCAGCCTCCGCTCGACATTCCCCTACGGATTGCCATCGGGATTCGCGACCCGGCGACGCCCCCGGGCAGCGAGTTGGGATGGACACAGGAGACCACTGCGGACTGCGTGATTCGTCGTTACGATGGCGATCACTTTTTCTTGAAATCGCAGGCCGACACGTTCGTCCGCCAACTGGATGCAGATTTGCAACCGTTAATTCCGGCATGACAGCGCTGTGACCTTCCCCGGTTATTTGCGAGCAATCGGTGTTGCGATACTGCGGGAAAAAGTTTTCGTGGGCGATAGCATTGATCTGCCGACAGTGGCCATAATCGCGACCCTTGACCAATCCTATCGCTTTGGGAACTTCCGATGCATACCTTCGCATTTCGTCGCCTTTGTCCCGCGGTATTGCTGCTGCTCACGTTCACGACTTCAATGTTCGCCGACGATCAATGGGTCGCCCTCTTCGACGGCAAGTCACTGGACGGCTGGGAGAAGGTCGGGCCCGAAGCCAGCGTATGGGAAGTGAAAGATGGTGCGATCTGCGGATCCGGAGCGGCTTCCATGCTGGTCTCCACGAAAGGACCGTACAAGAACTTCCGCTACCGGGCCGAGATCAAGATCAACGATGGTGGCAACTCCGGCCTGTATTTCCGCACGACGCGCAAGCCCGGTTTTACTGACGGCTATGAAGCCCAGATCGACAGCACCCACAAGGATCCCATCCGCACCGGATCACTCTATGGGTTCTGCCACGTTTACAAGCCACTCGTGAAGCCCGACACGTGGTTCACCTACGACTTGGAAGTTCGCGACGACATTTGGCGCGGTCGCAAGATGACACGCGTGAAGATTACCGTCGACGGCAACGAGCTCTACGAATACCTCGATTTTGCCCAGACCTACAAAGAAGGCCATTTCGCCTTCCAGCAGCACGATCCGGGCAGCCGGGTCAACATCCGCAAGGTCGAGGTCATGCCATTAGCCGACTGAGCAATGGCTGGAATGCGTTCTGACGGTCAGTCGAGCGGCTCGGGTTTCCCAAAAGCGAACCCCTGGTGAAAACCGAAGCCGATTTCGCGGCAGGCGGCGATGGCTTCGGGCGATTCCAGCCCCTCGGCGAGCGTCGCGATTCCGAGTTCGGCCGCGTGGTGATGCAGGCTGGCCACCAGGCCAGCATGCATGGCGGTCGGCTGGCCCAAATCTTTCACCAGGGAGCGATCGAACTTGATGTAGTCCGGACGGACGCTGACAATTTCGAGTAATCGCGACTGACCCACGCCGAAATCGTCGAAGGCCAAGCCGATGCCGAGTGCGTTCAATTTAACCTTGAACTGACGAAACAGGTTAATGTCGCCGACGGCTTTTTCGTGCACTTCGAGGACGATTTGACGCGGCCCATACTCTTGGAGCAGTTGCTTCAAGGAAGCCACCATGGCATCGTCCAACGCCTCATGCGGATGCGTGTTGAGAAAGAGAACACCCGGAATGCGCGCCTGCTGAATGGTCTTCATGGCCAGTTCGCGGCACATGGCACTGAGCCGTTGCTCCAGGCCCAGTTCTTCCGCTTCCGCGAACAGGGCGAGCGGCGACTCCAGCCCGGGAACATCGGTACGAACCAACGCTTCGTAGCCAAACGGTTTCGCGTCCGCTCCGGCGACAATGGGCTGATAATAAATCTTCATCCGCTGCTTGCCGATGACCTCCATCATCCGCGAGATCTTGCCAAAGTGATCGGACACATCAGAGACCACGGTCCCGTCGTTGCTGGCCTGTGTCTCCCGATTGAGTTGCAGTTCGATGTCTGCGAACCGAATTAAATCGTATTCTCCTACGGGTGTCGGGTGAGAAATCCGCAAGCCATTGACGTATGTGCCGTTCGTGCTATTCAAATCGCTGACGAAGACCGCGCCCATCGTGTGCAGAATCTCGGCGTGACGTTTGGACACACTGCGGGAGACCAGCGTGAGATCGCACGCGAAATCGCGGCCGATGATGAAAGGCAATCGCGCCATCGGGACCGTCGTCACTGGTGCATCAGCGGCAAGACATCCAGACAGATACCAACCGGTCGCCGGTTGAGTCGATTCGAGAATCATGGACATCTCGGCTGTCGGGTTCAGGCTCAGCATCATCAAAACTCAATCTGTGGCTGTGAAAGTCGAGCCGCCCGCTCGACTGGAGCGTAGGACAATGTCCCCGGCTTATTTTGTTAGGGGCCCGATGAACTTCGATCTGGTTTGAGTCGGAGACCGGTACGGCAACGAAGCCGCCTTCCAGCGACCTGTTTCCAATTTATCTCTAAACCTAGGTTGCCGTCGCAGGCGTTGCTGAAGCGCGACAAAACGGCCTGCGAAGATCATCCGAATCGGTATTGCTTGTCCTGAGTTAGCGATCCTGCCGATGATGACGGAATGCCCGATTGCAGCGGAATGCGCGAGGTCACGGCGTCCGGAGCCAGAAAAAGTTGCCCATTCCGTTGAAAAGATTCAGCAGCTAATAATCCAGTTGCGCTGCGAGATCCGCGTCGACGACCGCGTCAGATTCACGGACAGCCACTGTCCGTCCGCGGGAAGATCGCGACGGTGGTAAAACTCTGTATATCCGCCGCGCGAGACTGAGGAAAAGAAACGAGCCGGAAGGTTCCGTGACGAACGCTGATTTCCGTGAATTGCCACGGCAAAACAGCGTTCGTCACGGAGGCTCCCGGCTCGTAACATAGACGAGTCTGACGCCGTGAAGACGGCTGATCAGTCCGGAAGATCGATGTTGATCTCGTTATTCCCCTCGTTGACATCGCGCGTGACGCCGCTGGTCGAGGGGTTCGTATACTTGGTGTCGAACTTAGGTTTTACCACCACGGGTGGGAGCGTCTTGCCCGTCTTCTTATCGAAGAACTGGGCCGGGTCCGCGGAGACGGAATCGCCGGGATTGTAAGGAGTGAAGCTGAGCTTGTAGCTTCCCACCGGAATCTTGGGCGATTTATCGAACTTCAAGGTGTAGTGCCCGGTTCCGTCAGTCATTCCCGTGGCCGCAACACCATCATCTCCGAGAAACGTGACGACGGTATTCTCCGCGATCGCCTCTCCCTTGTGCTTAATCGTTCCGCTCACCGTGCCGCGGGCTTTGCTTGCCCTCGTGGGTCAACGAACAACTGTTGCCACGAACGCGGTTACTGCCGATCCGCGAGCGGTTCTTGGCACAGAAACCAATTCCCTGCTCAGGGGGAAGTTCTCCTTTGAACCGCAAAGCACTTCAAATATTTATATATTTTTCCTTGACTTCCAATTCCTGATCAAGACAATCTAATTAAACCATATCAAGTGATTCACTTCCATCTTGGAAGGATTTTCTCCGGCGATTCTCGCGGGCTAAGACTACGATTGCAGCTCAAACAATAGCTGAAATGGCCTTTCTGAACCAACATCAACAACTGTATTACAAACTCGACTGGCGGAACAAACAATAGCTGAAATGGCCTTTCTGAACCTTTTCATGCGAGAAGGGATGGGCGCATTGTATGCTATTGTCTTATGGAAGGTCGGTGCCCTATGTTCAAGTCGCGGATGCTCCAACTGACATGCTTGATCACTCTGGTTCTCTGGCCATTCTCTGCAGATGCTCAAGTCAATCATCTCTGTGAGCGACTCTACTCAATCTGGACAGATGACAATCAGTACATTCACACCTACCCTGTTGGTGGCAATGCATTTGGTGGGTCTTGGAGCAGTACGACACAAGGTCAGCAGATCATCCAGAACACCCCGCTGGCGCTGGGAGAAAGCAATGGCACGAACTCCTGGACAATGGCTGTGAGCCTCGTTGCTGATGCCTTAATTCCAATTGGCTCAACTACAGCCGCGCCACAATGCACTGCTCAGTCGGCCAATCAGTTTACATTTAATCTGGCCGGATTTGCTTGGTTTAGCATGTTTCAGGAAGCAATCAGCACAGCCGCCTTTGAAGTTCTTCCTGCAGAAAGCGATCCCGATGCAGAAGAATGCCTGTTGACGGCAGAATTTAACTTATCGGTCAATCAGCTGGGATTTCCCGCCGGAGGATCCTCGATATTCTTAGCGTGTGCGGATGGAAATCAAAACAACGATCTCGACAACTGGGCTTGGGTCGAGGCTTTTCCAGAAGGAGGTGGTGGAACGCGAGTGGATGCCTATCTTCCTCAAGCCGATGGTCCGCCAATCGCGTTTTCGACCACGGTTCCAGGGGGCATTTACAGTGTTACTTTTACTGCGTCAAAAATTGTCCCAGTGGGGCATGTCTTTACTCTGAATGCTCGCCCTGTCATTGCTGGTGGACCATTTCCAATTTTTGGAGGTGCTGGTTATGTAAACCCTTATGCAACTGGCACGGTCGCTGCCGCAATCACACAAGCACCCTAGTAGATTGCTATATTGAGTCACGCGTCTAGTCGACACGCGTAGTATAATAAATGCACCCAGTGATGCATGCATATTTGCATGCATCACTGAGGATGATCAGAAGTCACGCTGAATAATCGTTCGTCACAGATTCATTTCAGATCGAGGTCGATATCCAGTTTCTGCTTGCCTTCTTTCACGACCAGATCCAAACCGCTCGTTCCCGTTTGTCGGTATTTCTCGGGGATCTTCGATGTGACGAAAGTCATTTTCTTCGTCGTCCCGTCCGGGTTAAAGAAACTGGCCGGATCTTTACTGGTATTGGTTTCCGCGGGAAGATTTGGAATGACGGCGACGCGGTAGGTGCCCACGGGAATACTGTTTGAGCCGTTGAACTTCATGCGATATTCACCGTCTCCGCTGAGTGTCGCCGACACGGCGTGTCCCTCTTTGGAAAGGAACTGTAAGGTCGCGTTTTCTTTCAGGGGCGCATCGCCGAGGTTTACCACGCCCGTTACTTGACCGACGGGACCGCTGTAGCTTCCTCCTTCGCCGCTACAAGAGCACAGAAATAACGTCGCTCCGAAGGCGATGTAGAGATTCGCGCGCATAAACTCGGATACCTCGTCTATGAAGGACCGAGCCCTCCAGTCAACAGGAGAGCTCGGATTCCAGTGAGAAAGCTTTAGAATTCGCCGGGAGAATTACCATCGTCCCGAGTCGCGATCCACTTCAACGTCCGGAGATTCATGTTATTGCTCAGGAATTGTACGTGGCCATCGGCGAAGAGTGCGTGAGTTCCACCGGTGTGCGCCGAAATCAAAGGATTGTTCGGACCATGATTATCCAACACGCCGGGAAGGTTATAATTGCGTGTCCCGGGCTGGTAACGGACTGACGTGAGGTTAAACCGCCGATCGACGGGGCCATTCCACCCGGTGGTCGCTCCGAAACCGCTGGTGCCCATTAACCAGCCATGGGGAAATGATCCGCGAATATCGACTTTTGCGCCTGAGGGATCGATGGCCCAGTCCGAAGTTTCCCCGAGAATGAGGACATTGGAAGTGCCGTCGGTCACTTTGTTTAGACCAATGGATTCATTCGCAACCAGAATCCCTCCTCCCGAATGATAGCCGTTCGTCGCGTTCGGACCGCAGCAGTTTCCAGTCGTAATGATTTGGCGTAATTCCAGGAAGCCATCGGTATCGGTTGTGGGAGCGGCAGACGACGTGCGATCTTCGTCAACGCCACCGGAAATTCCCACGTAGCATGCACCGGACTGGCGAGCCCCGCCGTTTCCATCCTGAATGAATGCGTCCAATGGAGTCGACGGGCAAACGAATGCGGGGATGGCGCTGCCATTAATGACTTGGCCATTCAAATTGCCGGCGCTTCCGACGCCTGCGCCGGTCCAACCGGTGGAACCGCCGTTGAATGTCAGCCGATTAAACAGCGGCGCCTGATCGATCATAGGCAGCAAGCCGGCATAGAATGACGGGCCGAAGCCGTTTTGCCACTGATTCCCGATCGGGAATGTGTTCGCCGTATCGTGGTAATTGTGGAACGCCAATCCAAGCTGTTTCAGATTGTTGCGACATTGAGTTCGCCGGGCGGCCTCGCGGGCCTGTTGCACGGCTGGCAGCAACAGCGCGATCAAGATCGCGATGATCGCGATCACGACGAGCAGTTCGATCAGGGTAAAACCGCGACGACGCATGACAGAGCCCCCAATGAAAAAGGAACAGAAACAACAATCAAGCGCAATGCCAACCAAGTGGGCTGGCAGTATTGTCAGGGTATGTTCGGGAAAGGAACGTGATCAGTAGAGAGAATAGAGAATACTGACGCAAAACAACTCAGAAATCCAATCTGGGGCAGAAGTCGCCCGGAGACGCCGCAATAATACCCCGGTCATCTTCGATATGACAAGTCCACCCTCCTCAGACCGGGTAAAAACGCTGAGCGACGTTTGCTCACTATCGATCGCTTCTCAAAACGAAGGACGTGGATCGCCCTTGGATCAACAACACTTCCGAGTTTGACGGGACACCGTCCATCGTCTGAACCTGCCCATTGGGCCATTGAACGCGGAGGTTGGCTGACGCCTGCTGTGGGGCGATGGAAAAGGTCAGGCAGCGTTCATTGGTGACGAGGAACCCATCACCCGCCGTCAACATCCGCACCTGAGGAATCGGGCTATTCAGTAATGTGACCGTTGCCCCGGTCGGTTCGCGCAAGCCTTCTCGCGACACCAACCGCACCACGAGCGGCTTCCCGGACGGAGGCGTATGATTCGTCAAAATGGCGACCGGGGAATGCAAATGCGAAATCGCGCCGTCGGTGCGACCATCGCGATTCCAGTCCCACAGCGCTAAACCACGGCCGAGATGTCCACGCTGGAAAAAGGGGCCGAGTTGGGACGCCGGGGCTTCAGTAAACCGCTTTCCCTGCTGGTTATGGAAGAGTTGCGGCGGCATTCGGTCGGGTGTGCCTTTGCTGGTTTGCTGATCGACGTGACCATTGGTCACCAGCAAATCGCCCCAGCCATCGAGGTCAAAATCGCCGAAGTGGCAGCCGAAGCCGAGCATCATCACGCTGGGTTCATGCAGTCCCTGCCGCCTCGTGACATCGTCGAAGAAACCGTCTTCCCGTTGCGAATAGAGACCGATGGCGGCACCGAAAAAGTCGGTGAGGCAGAGATCCATGCGGCCATCGCCGGTGACATCTCCGGCGGCGACTCCCATCGAAGCCTGGGCGTTCCCATTGGCATCGAAGGCAATCCCGCGCACCACGGATTCATCCACAAATTGGGGGATGCCTTCGGAGTTGTTGCCTTGATTGATTAACAACAGGTTCGGCGTCGTATCATTGGCGATGAACAAACTCAGCCGCCCGTTACCGCCGAAATCCCATGCGACAACGCCCAGGCCTTTGCCGTCCGGAGTGGGCAACCCTGCCGCACGGGAAATATCTCGAAACCGTCCGTCACCAAGATTCAGGTAGAATCGATCATCCGCGGAAGGCAAGACATCGGGAGTACATGCTTTCTGGACCTGCGGAGTGCCACATTCTTTCTTGGCGGTTTCGTCGATCAACGTGTAGTTCAGCACATAAAGATCGGGCAGGCCGTCCTGGTTGAGATCGGCAAAGACGCTGCTCGTTGTCCAATCGTCCCCGGCTACTCCCGCCTGGCTGGTGGTGTCGGAAAAGGTTCCGTCGCCGTTATTGCGATAGAGACAGTTCGGCCCTTTGTTGCCGATGTAGAGGTCGGGCCAGCCATCCTGATCGTAGTCGCCGACAGTCACACCGTGTGAGAAACTGAGATCGCCCAAACCGACCTGTGTGGTCACGTCGGTGAACGCGGTCCCTTGTCCATTCCGAAAGAGTCGATCGAACCACTGCGGTTGTGGCGACGCATCCCGCCAGTTATTCGCTTGCGCGGTGTAGAGGTCGGGCCAACCGTCTCCGTCGTAATCGAGGCTGGCCAACCCGCCGCCCATCACGTTGAAAATATGTTCCAGACGGTTGTCCTCACGGGTGCCTTCAAAATAGGTGAAATCCACTCCCAGGCGGTGGGCATCCTCGGTGAAGTTCCATTCCACCGGATCGGATGGGGAGTCGACATCGTTCGACGGACTCGGCGATAGTTGCGGCCACTTCGGAGTGGCAAACGAACGGCGATCCAGGCCTTTTCCCGGCAACAGTTCGGTCGCGCTGGCAACTGGGGATCGTTTGGCCAACTGGAGCCACCGCTGAAACTTCTCGGTGGGCACGGTTTGTTCGCCGGGGTATTGCGTGAGCACATAACACCATCCCGCGGCTTCCCAGTACCGTCCGAGGTCCGCCATTAATGTAGCAATCCGGCCGATGAGTTCGCGGTCGGAACTTTCGCGCACGAGATTCAGCAGGCTGTCCAATTCGGAGAGTTTTTCCGCCCGCTGTCGGAACTCTGTCGCGGCGGCGGTCTGCCCCAATTGTTGCAGACACCCGGCGACATTCATGTTTGCCCCCAGGTGGTTAGGATCGAGCGCAATCGCTTCCAGATAACATCGGGCAGCTCCTTCGATCTGATTCAATTGCCGGGCTTTCAACCCCTGCACGTACCAGACTTCCGGGTGATCGCGGGCATCATCGGGAAGACTGCCGCGCCATGCGAGAAACTCGGCGAGGTCGCCGCGATTCACCACAATCCGCCCGTAGCGGGCCTGCGCTTCGCCCAATTGCGGTTGCTGTGATAAGGTCTCGCGCAAGATCGATTCTGCCAGGGCGGTATTGTTAGCATAGAATTCCCGTCGCGCTTGTCCGATCTTGATCAACGGATCGGCCGGATTCGCAGCGATGGCTGCAACTTCCAGGAGTTCGTCCGATCGGAAAAAACGCTCGGTTCCCGAGGCACCCAGGAGTTCGTCCCCGCGGCATCGTCCTCGTAATATCTGCGCAAAAAACAAGGGTGCGGCTTCCCACGTGCGGCCTTCAATCTGCAGAAGATGTCCCAGGCGTGTCAGGGCATCGATGTTGTCAGGAGCCAAGGCAATGATCCGTCGGTACTGCTCCTCGGCCGCGGTCAATTGTCCGAGGACTTCGTATCGCCGAGCCAGACCCATACAGCGAACCTGCTCCCACTGGCCGGCATCCTGAGGAAGCCGTTCGAGCTCACGGATTGCTTCGTGATGGTCGCGCTTGTGAATCGCGATTTGCGCCGAGAACAAGTGCGTCCACGGATCATCGGGGGCCAGCGACATCAACTGCTCGACATCGGATCTGTCGGAAGACTGATGATCCAGCCATGTCAGCACCAGTCGGTTGATCAGGATGTCTCTCGGTGACGCGGCCAGAAGGGGACGCAGAATCCAAACCGTACCGACCAACCAAACGACCAGTGCGACAATGGTTGCAGCCCGGTCGATAGATCGTTGGATCGCACGAGGCGGATTCACTGCAGTGATCATTTGGCTTCCGACGAGGCAACGTGACCGCTACGAGTTTCGGTCAGCAGTCCCCAGAGCAACAACAGGCTCCCTAACGCAAAGAATACGACCGAGGCCGGGATCAACACTTGCGATGCGGCATCGTGATTCGGAAAGGAAACCATGTTCGCATGGGCATAAGCCTGTTCCGCTCCGATGAGTAACAACGCGCCGCTGACAAGCTTCATCGCCGGACTTTCAAGATGTACGAAATGCGATTGCCGTCGGATTGCGACGCGCGTCAAGAGTGGTTGAGGTGAGGAAATTGTAACCCGCGCGTCGTGCCCACGCGAAGCATGCTCGAAAGTGCTCATCGTCGTGTTGGTGTTGCCACTCTTACTCGAGATCGAGTGTCGAGCGACGACGACTTGTCAGCGACACAGTAGGGGGGAATGCGAAAACAGGCATTCTTGTGAATTTGGCAAGAAAATTGTGGCGGACCTCTTGCCTCGGGTAGACGAAGCGGTATTCTGAGACGGTTGGGAGAGGGCAAAGGGTTTTGCCACACTTCCGGTTTATAGTAGTGAGAGATGCCATGCGTTCCCTGCTGACTTCGAGTTTCGTCCCGCTGACGCTGATCGGGTCGACGGTTCTCGCCGCTGGTGTGGCAGCCAATCTTTCTCCGAAACAAGGGGTGATCGTTCGTCCGGCCGTTTTCCAGCCTGCGGGTGAAAAGGCCGACGAAGTCGCTCCACCGGTTGCTCAACCACCGGTTGCAGCCGCGGCTCCTCAAGAAGCCATCCCGCAATCGCCTCCGTTTGTTGCACAGTTATCGTCAGATGGCTTGCTGGCAGGAACCATTATGGTCGTCGATCCGGCGACCGGTTCGGAAGCCCCTGCTGCCGATTTGAACATCCTGTTCATGCAGAATGGGGAAATTAAAGCGAACACGAAACCGGGAGTTGCCGGTGTTTTCCAGGCAAAGGATTTGGCTCCTGGGCAATACGCGTTGATCGCGTCCGGAATGTCGGGTTACATCGCCATGGGTGTGGATGTGCTTCCAGCTCCACCACCGCCGGCTGCCCAAGTGCAGGCCACCGGCTTTGCGAGAAATGTGAGTCTGGCTCAGTTTCGGGCGCTCGCTGTTCCCGCGGTGGACTTGGCAACAGTGATGGCGCTTGCAAATGCGTACGTTCCTCCCGCCGCGCCGACGCAACTCATTCAACAGAACGATTTCCTGACCGATGATGAACTGAAATCCGGTAACGCTGCTACCCGCAAACCTGCAGGAACGCCAGACACTCCTTACACGGTAGAGTTGCAGGCCGGAGGTAAGGTACCCGGTCAGTTGCACCGCATCGATCCGCAAACGGGAAAGCCGCTGCGGTTTCGCCATCTGAATGCGTTCCTCGTGCAAGGTGCTGCAACACCGCTGAAGGCTGCGATCGCTCCCAATGGCAGCTTCGAGTTTTCCAACGTGAAGCCGGGCTATTACTCTGTGGTTGCTGCAGGTGCTGAGGGGTTCTCTGCCTTCGGAGTTCACGTTGTCGAATCGCAGGGCAACGTGGCCGCACGCGGTGCCGACAAACTGGTGATGAACGTCAGCCTCAGCAAAATGGCAGAAATGGTTACCATCGACGGGATGGTCATCGACATGACCAACTTCCCGGAAGCGATTCGTCAGCTCGCTATTTCCATCGCCGCATCTCAAGGGAATAACCCTGTGAACGGTCCTGCGCCTCCAGGAGCTCTGGGGGCTCAATCCTTCGGTGGCGGCGGTGGTCTCGGTGGTGGTGCTGGCGGGGGTGGTTCCGGTCTGGGACTCTTGGGTGCTGCACTTGGTGCCGCTGGGTTGGCAGCGGCATTAGACGACGATGGCGGGAACAATAACCCCACATCACCGTAATGCCGTCGGGCAAACTCCGAATTGTGATGCGGATACGAGTCGCAAAGATTTGACGATTTAGAATCTTTGCGAGTTCGTTCCTGGTCGAATGCCCTGGAATCGATTGTCTGGTGTCCCGCTTGTTACTGGGCCTGAGTCGGTTCACGTTTGCTGCGACACTCATCGCTGCCCCGTGGTTGTTTTCCGGACGCCCCTTACCGATTCAGGAAGGCCTAGCGATCGGTCTGGGAGTCGCGTACGGACTCTGGCTATTCGCGCGAATGTTGGGATCACATTCGCCCTGTGATGGTTGGAGTTGGGTCACAACTGCACTCACCATTGTGTGGTGTGGATTCGTTGGCTTGGCGGTCCTGCAATTATTGGGACCGCTGACGCCGGGGATTCCTCCCGAACACGCCGTTGTCTGGCGGATCGCGCCAAATTTCTCCTGGCCCATTCCGGAAGTCCAGGCCGGGACGCTGATCACGGCTGCCACGCGCACGCAATTGGCGCGGCTCATCTGGCCGCTGATCGCGTTGACCCTGGGAGCGCAACTCTTCGCAGCGGCTCCCTACCGTCGCGGATTGTGGTTATTGCTCGCGCTCAACGGTGCGGCGCTCACGACCTTCGGGATTGCCCAGCGTTTAACATGGAACGAAAAACTCTATTGGATCTTCCCGACACCTTCGCACGGGCAACCGTTCGCCTCGTTCTGGAACCGCAACCACGCCGCAGGGTATTTGAATTTCTGCTTTGCGGCGGCGATCGGCTTGTTGATTGCCTGCGTCCGTCATTCTCCTGGCGAATGGTGGCCCCCGCGCTCTTCCGAAGAACGATCATCCCTGCGCGCGGCGGTGGTGCAATTGCTGCTCGTTATTGTTCCCGTCGGCGTGATTGCGACCGTGTCGCGCGGCGGGATTCTGTTCGCGGGTGTGGCATTTCTGGCGGTCGTTTTCCTCTCCACCAAAACGCTGCAAACGTCGGTGGTCCGACATCTGATGACGGCGCTGGTGGTCGGAGGAATCCTCGCGGCCTCCCTGGGAATGTGGCAACTCGCGCAATCCCGGTTCGATGGTTTTGATCTGACCGATGCGACCGAAGACGGACGGTGGCGACATTGGCGCGATATGGTTCCGGCCCTCCGGGATGCCTGGCAGTCGGGCACCGGCCTGGGAACCTACCGTTATGCGAATCGCCCCTATCAGGACCATGCCCTTCCCACAACGTATTGGAATGCCGACAACGAGTACCTCGAATTGGCGGTCGAAGGTGGGCTACCGGCAGTGATTCTGATTGCGTTGGGTGGCGGTGTGCTGTTGTTGTTTCTGCGAACAACTTGCCGCCTCGATGCACTCGACGACGAAGAAACCGCCGATCTGGGACCGGTGACCGCCTTCGTGCTGGTTTCACAGGGGTTGCAGGCCGCCACTGATTACGGCATCAGCATCCCCGCCAATGCCCTCACGTTCGCGGCAATGCTGGGAGCCCTCACAGGCGGCTGGGGGTTCGCAGCAAAACGCGATCGGGAAATCGATGACGGAAATTCGGGCATTCGCTGGTTTGCATGGCTGCCGATGTTGATGCTCGCCGGCTGCGCGTTTGTCGGTTATCGGGAGCTTTCGTCCGCAGCGTCGGTGTCGCACTGGCTGCAATCCCTGCCGAAATGGGACGCCACGGACCTGCGCGACTGGCCGGTCCTGAGTGCCGATGCGGCCATCGCTCGCGGCGAGCGATTGATCATGCAACGACCGGACGATGTTGATCTGCATCGGAATCTCGGCGCGCTGCACTTGCTCCGTTATCGACAAGAGTTATTCGCGAAACTGCAGGATCCCCTGCAGGTTTCCAAGCCGCTTTCGCCGGAAGCCGCCTGGTTACAAACGCATCCCACCAACTGGGATGCCTTGTGTCGACAATGGGTCCGTGAGGGCAATGCGGCCGCCATGGACGCGATCCGCAAGGAGCCGTCGTTTCAAAGCCATTTGCCACGAGCTTATGAAGCGTATTCGCAAGCCCATCGCTTGTGTCCCTTCGATCCTGCGACCGAATTGAATCTGGCTTACCTGGCATATCTGTGTGGAAGCGGGCAGGGGGACCGCACGCACTGGTTGCGCTGTGCCATCGTGTCGGCTCCCGGCGAACCAAAAATCCTGCGCTCCATTGCAGCGCTAACCGAACCGATCATCGAAGATGATCTTGCCGCTTTTTGCTGGCGGCGTGCAATTGAGCTCGACCCCGAATCGCAGGACAAACTCTATCTTGCTGCCGTCGCACGACTGTCCCCGGCGTTTGCCCTTGAACATGTCGTGGCCGCCGACGCACCCAGCCTGCTGCGCTTTGCCGAGGTCGTGGATGATCCGTTGATTCGCACGATGGCCGCGGAAAGGCTGGCGACGCTACTCCAAACGGGATCGGTTCCATCGCACGGCGACACCTGGATGCAACTCGGCCGACTGGCGATGCTGCAGGGACAAACTGAACTCGCCTGCGAACACTTTGGCAATGCGGCCCAATTGGAGCCGCTTCGCTGGGAATTCCGGCTACGTTATGCCCAGGCATTGGAAGAGCAGGGCGATCACGCCGCGGCGCTCGAGCAGGTGAAAGCGGGTTTGCTCGTCGCACCCGAGCATCCCAAACTGTTGGAGGTTCAGAAGCGGCTCCTCGGCCGTTAGAAGATTTCAATGCGTTGTTTCCAATGCTGTTCGTGGGAATTACAATTCACAACTCAGAGTGACGTGACATCGAACTGAGCTGGGATCAACGTGATGAAATCGCCGGTGTGCTGGGTGGGGGGATGCCTGATGGTTGCAGTCGCCGGCTGCGGTACGGGTGAAGCCCCGCCCGTTTCAGCTCCCGTTCCTCAGGCCCCGGCGATAGCACAGCCAGTTGGACCAAGGGGGCCCGATCAGTACCGCGTGAAGGTCGAAACGACCAAGGGCGACTTCGTGATCGAAGTCCATCGCGAATGGTCGCCTTATGGGGCCGATCGGTTTCATGAACTCGTCACGGCCGGCGTGTACGACAACTGCAAGTTTTTCCGCGCCGTCAAAGGCTTCATGGTGCAGTTCGGAATCGCCGCCGACCCCAAAGTCAGCGCCGAGTGGAAAGAGAAATTCATCTCCGACGATCCCGTGGTGAAGTCGAACCAGCGGGGTTTCATTTCGTTCGCCAAGCCGGGGATGCCTCATTCGCGGACCACGCAGGTCTTTATCAACTACGACGACAATGCTCGACGTGGGCTTGATGAAATGGGCTTCTCGCCGTTCGGGAAAGTCGTCGAAGGCATGAACATCGTCGATTCGATCCATCAGGAATACGGCGAAGAAACCACGCGATTACAGGGTCGGATTTACGACGAAGGGAACGCTTTCCTGGAAAAGAATTTCCCCAACTTGGACACCCTGAAAAAAGCCACCATCGAGTGAGTGTGCATGATGGTCCTTCGCTTGTGGTTTTGCGCCACGCGTCGATCCACCGGGTGTCCTTCAATACTGTTCGCGCGTCTGATGAAACAGCGCTTTCCGTTCTCCGGGCAGTGTGAAGTCGAAACCGCATTTCTGAAAGAACTCTTCGGACGAGGTGATCGTTAACACCTCGAAGATGCGTTGTTCTTTCGCCCGGTCGAGACACGCCTGAACCAATGCCTTGCCAATTCCTTGTCCCTGATGCTGGGAACTGACCGCGAGGCTGCGCAACTCGGCTAACTTCGGTGAATAAACTTCGAGCGCCGCAAATCCCACGATGCGATTGTCAATCACCGCGAGAAATCCGTTCTCGGTCAATTCCTGCAATTCGTCGTGCGTTCGCGGCAACAATCGGCCTTGTTCAACGAACGGCCGAATGAATTGATCGAGCGCATGCACGTCTTCACGTCGGGCCGGTCGGATAGAAAACGAGGGCATTACCGCAGCGGTCATGGGGAAAGCTCGATCAGTCGGTTCTTGTAATTCACTCCGTCCGCGCATCGTCGTGAACCCCGCGAGGCACGTCAAGACCGGAGGTCTCCCAGTAGTCCGTTGCTCTTAAAAATGCTACCGTGAGAGTTTCCGCCCTCAAATGTTCGGAGCTTCCGTGAATTCCGTCCCGTGGTTTGATCTGCTTGTGGCAACCGTTCAACGCCGCGCTTTGTTCCGTCTGATTCTCAGTCGTCCGCTCGGTTCTGGTACGATGCAAAAGGTCACGGTGCGCCCCGTTCAACTTCAGGGCGAATTGCACTTTCAATGGACCGCGCGCATCGGCCAGCAAGAGCGTCACGAAAACCTGACCACGGACGAGATGCTACGCCGTATCTCGCAACAGTTCGGAACGGCGTGGGGTGATCTGCACTGGTTCGCGGATGACGGCGACTTTACCGTCCGTAACAAGCCAAAAGGACAGGTTGTCTTCAAGCGGAAACCACCCACGCAATCTCCACCGCCTAGCGACCACAATCAATCGCGACGCTACATCATTCCGGATGGGAAGCCGTGCTCGTTTCTGATCGCCGCGGGCATCATGACTTCTGAAGGCAAAGTGAAGCCAACCGCTTATCACAAGTTTCGACAGATCAACCGTTACCTGGAATTCATCGCCGACATCCTGCCGCATCTGCCCACCGAAGGGCCGTTGACAGTGGTCGATTTTGGTTGTGGGAAAAGCTATCTCACCTTCGCGCTGCATCATTTCCTCACGAAGACGCATCATCGTGAAGTCGACATCGTGGGGCTGGATCGCAAGGCGGACGTGATCGCCGGCTGCTCAGAAACTGCGAGAAAACTCGACTGTCGCGGCCTGCAGTTTCGCGAAGGCGACATCGCGACATTTACCCCCGTCGGACCGGTCCATCTCGCCGTGTCTTTGCACGCCTGCGATACGGCTACCGATGATGCCCTTGCTGCGGCGCTGCGATGGCAGTGCGATGTGATCTTGGCGGTGCCCTGTTGCCAGCACGAACTTTGCCAGGGTTGGTCTGGGCGGCTACCGGGAATCACCGCATACGGCTTGTTCAAAGACCGCTTTGCGGCCATCGCCACGGACGCGCTGCGGGCACGGTTTCTCGACTGCCACGGCTACCGCACGCAAATCGTGGAATTCATCGAAACCGAACACACTCCGAAGAATGTGCTAATCCGTGCGGTCAAGCGTCTCGGCCACGATGCGGACCATTCGGGCGAGCAAGCCGCGTACGATTCCCTCAAGCGTGAGTTAGGTGTCGCCACATTCCATCTTGAGCGATCCTATTCTGATCTGCTCCCATTGCAGACACGCGTCTTGTAACCGCCTACAACAGCAATGATGATTCACCTTCGTTCCTTCTCGGTTTTCAGCCGGCATACGCCCCACGCTGTCCATCAGACACAACGGCGTCCTGGCTGAACACGACCGGTGCCAGATCAATCGCATAGGCGCGTCCCTCACGTCGCGGAGAGATGACCGAGTGCTTCTGAAGGTAGGCAATCAATGACGCATGCAGCATGGTGGGCGAGAACTCTACGTCCTTCACATCCCGAATGCGGCAGACGATCTCCAGCGGTTCCTCTCGTCGCTCACAACTCGCTACCGAGTAGCGCTGGTCGTCCTTCAGCAACGCCCCTCCCACACGAACTTCGCGAACCCGGTTCCCCTTTTTCGCCCGCACTTCGTACCACATGGTCATGCCGGAAGCCCGCGGTCCCCAGCCGCCGGAGAGTTTCTCCGCATCTTGCGAGTAAACCAGCTCCAGCTCATTTTCCAGGTAGGCTCGCAGTTGGTGTCCGGTCACCCAGCCGGTCTTCACGCGGGCATCCATCGGCAGCAAGTTCCAGAGGTCTCCGATGGTCAAGTTTCCGGCGGGAATCGGAATGCCGAACCGAAATCCATTCGAGAAAGCGATATCGACCTTGGTCGTTTCCCGAATGGCGTCCGTAATGAAATCGTCCGCATTGGTTTCCAGCACGTCGTACCGCATGATCGGGGTCAGAGTGCGGGCGACCACTGAGCTGGCTCGCTGCCGGTGCGGTGCCAGAGCCGCATCCACAGTCCGTTTCACGGCAGGGTTCTCCGGATATTCTTCGGCCTTGACCGGCAGGAGTTTGAATTGATGGTTGGTGATCCGGCCTTGACCATCCAGTGTCAGATCGAGGCGTCCCAGGAAAGAACCCATCGCGGCGGATTCCACGATGATCACCTTTCCTTCCCGTATGGGGCGAGCCGTGCGTTCATGGGTATGTCCCGACAGAATCACGTCGAAGCCTTGAACTTGTCGGGCAAGATATCGGGCGACGGTGAGTCCGGTATGGAACAGGCCCACGACCACATCGACACGTTCCTTTGCGCGAACTTCCTCGACAAACTGCCTAAGTCCGCTGATTTGCGTGGTATCGAGCCCCTCGTATTCGAAGGGCGAATGCCGTTCGCTGGCTTTAAGGTCGGTAATGCCGACAAACGCCACGCGAATGCCCAGCTTCTCGATGACCGCTGCAGGTGCAAACAATCGCTTCCCGGTCGTCTTGTCGTGAAAATTGAAGCAGGTGACCTGGGCTTTCAGACGGCGCATCAGCTCGCGAAACCGCTGAGGACCATAGACCGGTTCCCAGTTCCCCGGAACGAAGACATCGGCACCGAGCGTGTTCAACGGCTCCAGGATAACTTCGCCCTCGGACCAAGCGGCGGGCCCCGATCCTTGAAACTCGTCGCCTCCATCGGCAACGAAGACGGGGCCCGAAGCGGCGGCAATCTCCCGATCAATCGCCGACTTCAGCCGGGCAAATCCCCCCATCGACTGAAAGGCCGGTGTTTCTCCCGGCAGATAGTCTGGATGAGTCTCCAGTTGCGCGTGCGTGTCGGTAAAGTGAAGCAGCGTGAGCGTCTTCTCCGCCTTGGCAGACGCATCGGCTTGGGCGTGAAGCAACCGTGCGCTCACCAGAGGTAAACCGGCCAGGCCGAGAGCCGAAACGTTGAAAGTGCGGCGATTCATTGCCATGGGTCGTAATCCTTTTTCGAGTGTGTTGAAGCCCGTGCTGGTCTCCCGGAAACGTCCATTATGGAACCCGCATAAGCGAAGCCCCATCTGCCTGACGGTTCATGAGTGCCGTCATGGTGGATGTCACAATGACGACGCCTTCCGAAATGTCCGCATGGGGAATCTGCTTGCGGGCCAATGTTTGGCCGCAGACCATGATGTCCACTCCCGCGCGATGGAGTTGGGCAATCAAGGGAAGATTCGCGTTGGCTTCGGTGCCCGTTGCCAGCAGTGCTTTATCGCTGACAGCAGCCTGTGCGGCATCGCCATGCAGGACAATCGCGATTTTGGCATCGCTCGCTTTCAATCCAGCGGCTCCATAGAGATTGAGCACACGGGCGGCCCGTTCCAGACCGGCGTTCACCTCACCCGGTTTCGTGGCGGCTGTGACATCGAACACAATTCGCCCGCCGGGACGTGGTCCCGAGGCTTCCTTCGCTGGTACCGATCGTCATTTATGCGCCGAGCACGGGCAGTCCCGCCGCCACCCAGGCGTTGTAGCCTCCGGACAGGTTGGTCACGTCAAACCCGGCGCGTTGCAGAATGCTTGTCGCAATGGCCGAACGTCCGCCCGCCTGGCATTGGGCAACCACCGGGCGTGAATGGTTGATGGTGTCGATCTCCCGCAGTAACTTGCCTAGGAAGCGATGTTCCGCGCCGGCGATGTGACCGTCGCGGTATTCGGTCACGGCCCGCACATCCAGCAACTGAACTTCGCCGCGTTCGATAGAACTTCGCAGTTCCTGCGGGGGAAGTGATCGATACGATTCCGTCCGCAGCCCGGCGGCCTTCACCGCGGAAGCGTCGAACGAACCGCAGACGTTATCGATGCCGATCGAACGGAGTCGTCTCAGGACTTCCGGCAGCGATGAACTGTCCGCGATCAGATGCAATGGCTGGTCATAATCGACGAAGAACCCGGCCCACTGCACCAGCATGTTGAGGGGGACATTGACCGTTCCGGGAACATGTGCGGCGGCAAACTCCGCAGCCGACGTGACATCAATCGTCAACCCTTTGCGGGCGATCGCCGGCAACAGTTCCGGCGACGGAGACTTCACCGGTGGCAGGTTGCGCACCAGTTCCGGCCCGACTTTGTTCACTCGCTTCATCACAGCGAAGTAGAACGGCGTTTCCGGCTGATCGGCGAGGATGTAGTCCACGAACTTCTGCTCGTCGTCGAACTGCAAGGCTGGGTTGAACAGCTTCTCGTAACCGACTGTACTCGACGGAATCGCCCCCAGCCCCTTGCCACAGGCACTTCCCGCCCCGTGCGCGGGCCACACCTGCAGGTGGTCGGGAAGTTCGCGGAACTTCCGCATCGAGTGATACAACAGCCGTGCCCCTGCTTCGGCGCTACCAACAATACCGGCCGCCGTCTCCAGCAGGTCGGGGCGGCCAATCGAACCGACGAACACAAAGTCGCCGGTGAAGATACCCATTGGGACGTTCGCTCCGCCCCCTTCATCGGTCAACAGGAACGAGATATGTTCCGGCGTGTGCCCTGGCGTGTGCAGCACTTCCAGTTTAACTTTGCCGATGCGAATCACATCACCGTTCTTGATGAGTTGCGCGCTGTGCTTGTCCGCGAACTGATACTTCCAGTCCGCCGGGCCTTCGTCGGACAGGTATAACTTCGCGCCGACACGATCGGCCAACTCGCGCGAGCCGGAGACAAAATCGGCGTGGATGTGCGTTTCGGTGGAACCGACAATCTGCAGACCTTCGGCTGCCGCCGCTTCGAGATACGGTTCTACGTTGCGGCCGGGATCGATCACGATCGCTTCGCCGCTCCGTTGGCAACCGACCATGTAGGAAGCATGCGCCAGCGATTTGTCATAGAAATATTTGAGTAACATGACGAGTTCTCCCGTGCTTGAGATTGACTCACTGCCGCGCCATTGATGGGTTAACCACAACACGACTTGGTGGAACTGGGTGGACATGTGGAAGAGGAGCTCGGCGTCGACGAGACCTGATTCCAAGGCATCCGGGCCAGCAGCATTCCCATGCCACAGGTGTCCGTGATCCCCGCGAAGACCAACCCCGCGCCGACAAACGCCGCCAGTCCGATCCAGTACGGGCTGACGAACGCACCGAGTAAGGAACCGGTCAGCACGAGCAATCCGGCTGCAATCCGCACTTGCCGTTCGAGAGAGATCGCCTTCTTGCCACGTACGACCGGCAATCCAGCCTGATCCCAGGCTTGTGTGCCCCCTTCAACATTGACGACGTTCGTGATCCCCGTCGCGAGAAACTTTTCGCAGGCTTGCTTGCCACGACTGCCCGACCGACAAATCACATAGAGCGGTTGGGCCGGATCACGGCCCGCCATCAACTTCGCAATGTCCAGTTGGTCGAGCGGCACATTCCGGGCGAACGTCACATGGACTTCCCGGTACTCCACTGGCGTACGCACATCGATCAACTCGATGTCCTTCCCGGACTGGCTGAGGTCGAACAACTGCTTCGGGGAAGTGGTGGTGACTGTCATGACTGCCTCCTGGTTTGTTGATTGGCCCGCGCACAGGTCGATACGTCGGAACCTTACGATATTTTTGGTAAAAAAATTAGCGGCTGCTCGCTGCAGTATCAAATCGATCCTCAATGCACCTCATGATGTTTTTCAAGTGCGGTTCCGCCACACGATAAAACACCTTCCGTCCGTCTTTTTCGCTGGTGAAGAAGCCGCATCTCTGCATCAGCCGCAAATGCTCGGACGCCATCGCCGTGGGCAATTCGCACGCCTCGGCCAATTCGCCGACGGTGTACTCGCCCGCCAACAACATCTGGATCATTCGCAATCGATGCGGATGGGCCAATACCCGCAAACACTCGGCCGCCCGCCCGAGGGCTTCCAGATCAGTCCGACGTGGTTTGTTTTGGCTTATGATCCGCTCCTCCTTACACACTCAAATATATCGGAAGTTTCCGAACTGTCAAGGAGTTAAATCCCCGACTTTTCCCGATTTCAGAACCCACCCTCGACCGAACGCGTTCCGAGGGGCTTACAGAGCACGCAAAGAGGGCATTGGAAGCCACCGGCAGTAGGCAGGACGCGTATGCTTACCCGAAGACGAACACCAGCATGAACGATGGGAAATGCGAAAGAGCCACTGTGGTTCCTGAATCGGAGGAAGATCACGCCGGGGTGACTCTTCAAAAGGGGATGATACGGACGGGTTTCCCGTTTGAACTCCGACGTAAACGTCCGACGCCCACGACACTTCGATTCGTTCAACAGCCCACGGGCTCGTTTTGGGGCATGCTACGCTTCTTTTCAAACGCCCACAAAACGTGTGTAAGGCCGCTTCTGCCGGACTTTTTGCACCAACGGCTCGACTGATGGACGAAAAGCGGGAACCGTCAGGGTAGGGTTTTCTTGCGACGGGAGATTCGATAGACTTCGTCACGCATCACCTTGGGACAAAAGCTTGGGTGGTGTCAGACACCCGGTGGTTAAAGCTGTGCGGGTGTTATTTGCTGGGATTTTAGGGGACACGTGTCAGATGCGAGTGTCGGCAGCCACGACAACTGGCGAGACAGTGACAAAAACCCCTAGAAAACGAGCGTGGGAGAGGTGACAGAGTGGCCGATTGTGCCGGTCTCGAAAAAGAGCACAAATTCTTTCTAAATCGTGCTGAAACCTCTGGTTTTCTCGTCTCAAACGCGGTTAGCACACTGCGAAGCAATTCCCGAAATAACAAGCGAATTCTGGTCATTTCCGGGAGCATCGGGTGTCAGTGACACCCGATGCTCTTTCGCCCGCCCAACTCCTCACGACCGGAATTCCAGTCGCAGTTCGCTTGCATCGTGGCCGCATGTTCATACGCTGTATGGACTACTTGACCAACCATGCGTAATATAGCAAAAATGCGATTGCCGAGCGAACATGCCTCAAACAACGCTCCATGCATTCCGAGATAAAGATGGTACCGTACCCTTGGATGTGTGGCTTGATCACTTGGAGACGAGGGATGAAGAGGCATTCGTTAATTGCTTGGCAGCGATAACAGAACTCGAAAAACGGGGCTACGAGTTAAGGCGACCGACAGCCGACATTCTCGATGATGGCATTTACGAATTGCGCCCGCACAGCGCGAAGGGGCAATACCGAATTCTTTACTTTTTCAGCGGGCAAAACGTGGTTGTCCTGACACATGGATTCTTCAAAAAAGGGTGGCCCGTCCCCCTTAAGGAAATTAACCGGGCGAAAGAAATCCGCGAACTAGTACGATCGAATCCAAAGAAGTACACCGCCGAGTGGGATTATTGAGATGACCAAGACGAAAAACTACGGCGACAAGATCCGTCATCGCCTAGCGAATGATCCCGAGCTCGCCGCAAAGGTTGACGATGCGGCGCTCAACATGCGAATCGCGGAAGAGATTTTTCGTATTCGCAACGAGCGAGGGCTTAGCCAAAAAAACTTGGCCGAACTTGCAAAGACACACCAAAGCGTGATTGCCCGACTGGAGGACGCAAATTATCAGGGCTATTCGGTTAAGACCCTCGCTCGCGTAGCCCGCGCGCTTGGTTGCAAGTTATTCGTAGAGTTCTACGACGCACCAAAGTACCTTCCGCTTCCGCCTGTCCAGCATTCGATGCACTTTAATTATGAGTTCGACGACACACTGTCCGACGATCAGACTGCGGTGGAAATCCACGGCACAGGGATTCTTGCGAAATGAAGAAGCGAGCGAAGAAGAAGTCGGCGGCGAAGAACCAGTTAGATGGCACACGCGCCTTAATCCTCGGGTTCGATCTGAAAACGATTCGGCTTATTCATTCTGCTGCGACTCTTAACATCCAAAAAGGAAAATTGCCGTCGCGCACATCGGTTGTTGTAAACGAGCAGGCGGGAGTGTCAGAAGACGAGAAGTTGATAAAGGTCGATCTTCGATGCCAAGTCTCGATTGATTATGAAGAAGGTCTGGGCAGTACACCGCCGCCCATTTCAATCGAATGTGTCTATCAGGCCGTTTACTTCTCCAAAACAGATTCCTTCCCCTCGCAATCTCAGATCGAAGCGGAATCCCCATCGTTTCTAGCGTCGGCCATGTTCCATCTATGGCCCTTTGTTCGGCATTATGCATTTTGGACAACGGCGCAAATGGGGTTGAGGCCGCTCACGCTTCCGATGTATTTTCCGTCAACGGCCGCTGGCGAAATCGGATCAATCGCGGATACGGGACTGGCACCAAAGCGAGCCAAAACACCGTCGGCTGAATGACTCGCAACGAGTGACTTTACGCCCCGCAGCGTGAACCACGGGGGCACTTCGATAGGTACTGGACCTATCGGGCTTCATCCGGCATTCACTTCACGGCCCGAATCGCTCCATTGATGAAGCCGTGAACGAACTTCGCATCGGTTTCTGTTCCACCATCACCGCCAGCCGTTTGCCAGAACGATGCAGGTTCCGTAGTGAGACCTTCGACATTCAGCATTGCACGCGCAAACGCATCGCCGAAGGCCAGAAGATCCCCGGCTGTTATTTCGCCGGTCGCGAGGTCGAAATTCTGGCCATCGTGAACATCGGCGAGACCGTCGATGATTTTGCGAACTCTCGGGAGCAACTGAGTCAGCCGTTTCACCCCGTCGCGCTGCTTTGGTGTGGCTGTTGTCGATATCCAATGCCGACCGACATCGTGGCCGCGCTCGTAGTTTGCGGTTTGTCCCATGGCGAGATCCTTCACGGGATGAACGAAGACGCCCCGGCAGCACGATACCACCGGGGCGCGAATCGTCAGTCGATCAGCCGGTCACGAGCCCACGCAGCCGCGTCACAATCTGTTCCAGGCGATCGAGCCATTCCGGAAGTTCCGAATCGCCCTTCATCGAGTTGCACTGCCGGCAGCATGGCACAAGGTTGTTAATACTGAACGTGCCGCCCTTCGATTGCGGAATGAGATGATCGACGGTCAACGTCCGTGTCAGGCTGGAAATCACCCGACCACAGCATCCGCATCCTTGCGCGGCGTGCGTCCTGCCAGCAATTCGTCCTTTTGTTTCAACCACAGATCAAGAGCCCGATCGCCGCTGGGATCGGCAGCGGTCTTGCCGAAGTAGTGGAACTTCTGGCGAATTTTCTTAGCCCACCGCCCTGATGCGTGCGGGAAAAGCGGGAACTCAGGGTAGGGTTTTCTTACGACGGGAGTTTCGATAGACTTCGTCACGCATCACCTCGGGGTAACAACTTGGGTGGTGTCAGACACCCGGCGGGTGCAACCGCGCGGGTGTCATTACTTGGTTTTTTAAGGTACGGGTGTCAGAGTCGGGTGTCTCAGAGTCGGGTGTCAAGGAAACACGACAGCCGACAGAAAAACACCAGAAACCCCTAAAAAACAAGCGTTTGGAGAGGTGACAGAGTGGCCGATTGTGCCGGTCTCGAAAACCGGTGTGGGTGCAAGCTCACCGAGGGTTCGAATCCCTCCCTCTCCGCTCCCAAACAAGACTCCCGTCGTAACCTCTGTTGCGGCGGGAGTTTGCGTTTCGTTGCTCATGGCTCGATTCCTTTCTGTGCTGAAAACTGGGCTGAACCCGATCGGCCGGTTCACCATGAACCGGCGATCGTCCTAACTTGCATTGCTGTCCGGCGACTGGCCGCTGAACCGTGAAACGTAGGCTTGCGAAACATCATCGGCGATGTGTGTGTAGAGCCGCATGATGGCGGGGTCAACATGGCCCACCCACTGGCGCACGACGGCTTCCGGAACGCCGCGTGTGAGAGCCTGACTGACGTACGTGTGCCGAAACGTGTGCAATTTTCCTGGCAACGTCAGCGTCTTCAGGACCCCCTTCAGGGCTAACAGCGCCCGGCGTTCGGAAAGCTGGCGATCCTGCGATGGAAACTTCTTGGTGGTGGGCGCACAGAAGACCCATGCGCCGCGATTAGGGATCGATTGCAGCAACGCCCGGAGTTTGTCGGTGATTGGGACGGCGCGCTGATCGCCCGACTTGGGCCGCCAACTTCCCCAGTCGCCCTGCTTCGGCCGGATCAGAATCACGCCGGTATCGAACCGAATGTCATTCCACATCAAAAACTTTCCCTCACCCGCGCGGCAGCCGGTCTCACGCAGGAAAGAGAAGTAAGACTGATAGGTTGTTGGAGCGGCGTGAACAATCTGATCCGCTTGATCTGGCGTCCAACACGGCTGGGAAGTCGGCTTCGGTTTCTTCAGCTGATAACCCTCCAGCGGATCCTGGTCCACCATCCGCCGGCGTTTGGCGAAGATCGTCAAGGAACGGAGAATGACCAGCTTGTTGTAGATCGTTTTCGGCTTGTTCCCTTTCTGCTTGCGCGACTGCTTGTAAGCGTCGGCAAACCGCACGGACAGGCCATCGACACGACCGACATTTCGGTCGATGGCCAACTGGGTGATTTCCCGGGTGACGTGCCGATATTTCGTCAGTGTCTTCGCGGCCCGGTCCTCGGCGACGGCATGCGCCAGGAAGGCCTCGATCACCTCGGACAAGGTGGCGATCCGGATTTGGTTCGGTACCTCCCCGCGTGCCAGCTCCGTCTCCAGGCGCTGAGCACGCAGAATGGCTTCTTTTTTGCTGGTGGTACCGAGAGACTTACGGATCTGTCGGCCGTTCTGTTGATAATTGCAATACCAGGTTTTCCCGCGCAGGAAGATCGAGACGTGTTCTCCGGCGGGGAAATAGTCCTGCTTCTTCTCTTCAGACATCGGCATTGCACTCCTATTGATTAAAGCTATTGAAGGCTTGTCGCAGGAAGCGATCACGGCTGATTCGCAAGTGTTTGCCGATCTTGCGGGCGCAGCCGCGCAGCAACCCCCGGCTGCTCCAGTCATGGATAGTGGCCACCGGGACCTGCAGCAGATCCGCGGCTTGGCCCACGCTCAGCACGGGCGGAAAACGCCGTGACGACTCGGAATCCGAGAACGCTGCTGCGAGTTCGGCGTCGGTGAACGGTGGGAAGTCAGCGGCGCGGCGGGGCATCGACCGGCTCTATCGCAAAAACTTTCGGGACTCGCCTCACGCGGAGAGGCCGTCATTGGTCAAAGCGATCGGTAGCATGGAAAAAGGAGTCCCCAGCGCGCAGCGGACTTCACTGGAAGTTCACTGGAAGTTGGCACGAGTTCGCCCGCCAACGCGGCTCGGGCCGGCGCGCATTTCGCGGAGCGCACGAATCAAATAAAACAGCCCTGCAGAACGAGTTCTCGTCCTACAGGGCCGCCTGCAAAGGGGCTCGACGCAAATCTGGCCTACGGCGTCCGACGTTGGGGGGGCAAGGACACACTTGGGGCCAGGATCACCACGAACGTGCGCCGGGCCTTCCCCGCATCGAGTTGATGCTGGAGCGTCTGGACGATCTCCGCACTCCCCAGAAACCGATGAAAGTTTTTCAGCACCAGCAGCGTCGTGCCGTCGGGCGTCGCCAAGTCCGGCAGACTGCGCAGCGCCGTCAGCGGATCACTCGCGGCGGGCACGCTACTACCGGCGGGAACGACCATCCCGCGGTCGATATCCCAGGTCGCGACGGTCCAGTGCTCTTCCGTCGCAGAGAGTTCGCGGATCTCGCGCAGGGCTTCTTCGGGTTCAAAGGTTTCGACATACAGGCCGCTGAAAGCGGCACGAACATACGGGGCCAACTGCGTGGCCAAAGACATGGCAGTCACTCCTGAAAGGGGGCAGAGAGGCGGGATCAGGCGCGGTCCAAAGTAGGTTGTTCTGCCGTCAACAGCCTGGATCCTGAACAGTCGTTTTCAAGGCGACGACCGACGTCGCGAGTCGCGCCTTGCCGATGCGCCAACGGTTCCTTTCGCCGAGGGTCAGCAGAATGGCACCGGCGCGTCGTCGGACGGACCGCCGCGTCAGGGACAGGCCTCAGGCCGGACGGCCAGCGGACTCTCCTCAAGAGAGAGCTGAAAGAATTCCGGGGTCGGTTCGTCGGACTTCACCAGCCCGAGCGCCGTTTCGAGAGCGCGGGTAACCTGTTGACACGCGGTCCCCGTGAAGCCGCGGGTTTCGAGTTGAATGTCGCCATGGGGACTCACGGTGATTTCCACCAACGGCATGGTGTGCTCCTCGGGTAAAAGACGATGGTGTGTAAATGCGACGCGAGATGAGTCCTTTAGGCCACTGCAATCTGCAGGCGAATCGATCCATTGGGCAGTTGCTGCTCGAACACCTCGTGTCCGGACAGCCTCGCTTCCCGTTTGGTTTTTTCCACGGCATAAATCTGCAGAAACTGGTGCAGGTGGGCTTCGTCGCCCCAGAAGCAATAAACATAAAACTCGCCGAGTAAACTGCTGTGACGTCTTGCCCGAGTTTCCGTTATTGTCTGTTTCCGCATTCTTGAAGCTTGCTCATTGGTACGAGGCCCATCGCCACACGACTCAAGGAGGAAAGTCATGCGAGATCGGCAGGAAGGAATTTTTTTCCGCCGCAACTGACCCCCAGCCAGCGGATCGCCCTGAATCGCCTCTGGGAGAGGCTGCGCCCGGAAGATCGTCAGCGAACGCTCCAGGTGCTCGGTCGAATTGTCGGACAACAGCTTCAGCTTCCTCCAAACGACGGGGAGAAGCATCATGAAGACTGCTGAGACAACGGTTCCCGCGCCGCTGAGCGGATCGTTGAACCGCACGAATTGCCCGAAGGTTCTGCCAGGCCACCTGGAAAAGCTCGCCATCGTGTATGTGCGGCAGTCTTCGCCCACACAGGTTTTGGAACATCGCGAGTCCACGGCCCGGCAGTATGGTTTTGCTGACCAGGCGGTCGCTTATGGCTGGCCGCGTGAGCGGGTTCTGATCATCGACGAAGACCTGGGAAAGAGTGGTCGGACCGCTGAAGGCCGGAGCGGCTTCCAGCGTCTGATCACCGAAGTGACACTGGATCACGTCGGTATGGTGCTTGGCCTGGAAATGAGCCGCCTGGCTCGTTCCTCCAGGGATTGGCATGCCTTCTTCGAAATGTGTGCCGTTTTCGGCACACTCATTGCCGATGCCGACGGCGTCTATGATGGCCATGACCCCAACGACCGGCTGCTGCTGGGTCTCAAGGGGATCATGAGTGAAATGGAATTGCACCTCATGCGCAATCGCCTGGAACATGGCCGGGACCATAAGGCCCAGCGGGGTGAGCTGTTCTTCAGCGTGCCGGTGGGTTATGTGATCTTGCCGACAGGAGAAGTCGACTTTGATCCCGATGAGCAGGCTCGGGATGTCATCCGCTTAGTGTTCGATAAGTTCGACGAATTGGGCACCGTCTATGGACTGTTTCACTGGCTGATTCGAAACGATATTCAGCTGCCCATCCGGCCCCAGAGGGGAGCGAAGAAGGGACAACTGGACTGGCGTCGCCCCAGCATTTGTACTTTGGCGAACGTGCTCGCGCATCCGATCTACGCGGGCGCTTACAGCTTTGGTCGTCAGTCGGCTGATCCCAAACATCAGTTGTCGTCCACGAAATATCGACCGCGCGTGCCGATGGAAGAGTGGAAAGTGCTGCTCAAAGACCGGCTGCCCGCATACATCAGTTGGGAGCGTTATCTGCAAAATCGAGAGCGGATCAAGCAAAACAGGAATCAATTCGATTGCCAGGGGGCACCCCGTTCTGGCGTCACGCTGCTTTCGGGATTGCTTGTCTGTCGTCATTGCGGACGACGGATGCGCACCCTCTATCATGCCCATGGCAAAGCTCAGTATGACTGCAACCATCGAGAACTCACCGGCCTGGCACCGCGCTGTCCAGGACTGGCAGCGCGGGCCGTGGATGATCTGATTGCCCAGCAGGTCTTACGTGCGCTCGAACCCGCGGCCATCGAACTGAGCATCCAGGCCCAGTCGGACGTCGAGAAGGAGCGCCTGCGACTCGAAAAGCACTGGCAGCAACGGCGTCAGCGAGCTCGCTACGATACGGAGTTGGCCGAGCGACGCTACCAGGCGGTTGATCCCGAAAACCGTCTGGTGGCGGGCACACTGGAAAGACGCTGGGAGGAATTACTCATCCAGGAGAAGCAACTCCAGGATGAATATGACCGCTTCCGGAGTCAATCGCCGATCGGTCTCAGCGCGGAAGAACGGGCACGGATCACCGCCCTCGCATCAGACATACCAGCCTTGTGGAACGGGCCAGGCACAACCAACGTCGATCGGAAGCAGATCGTGCGGTGCCTGGTCGAATGTGTCACGGTTCATGTGAGTGGCCACAGCGAGTTCGCTGGAGTGACGATTCATTGGGCCGGCGGTTATGAGAGCCGGCATGAGATCGTTCGCCCCGTGCGACGATACGAGCAACTCCGCGACTTGAAGCCGTTGCTTGACCGCGCCCAGGAATTGCGTGCCAATGGCCAGACCGTAGGCCAAATCGCCGAGCAACTCAACACGGAAGGATTCCACACCCCCACAGGTCGAGGGCAAATCAAAGCCCCAATGGTCAACAAACTCCTGCAACGTCAAGGCGTCGTTACGGACGAGCGTGCGAACCACGGACTGCTCGGCGAGCACGAATGGTGGCTTTCCGATCTGGCTGATGAGTTGCAGACGCCCCGTTACAAACTCCAGGGGTGGGCGCTCCGTGGCTGGATCCAGGGTAGGAAAACGCCGATCCAAAGCTGCTGGATTCTGTGGGCCGACGAGGAGGAACTCCGGAGATTGCGCGCATTGATGGAGAGGAGCCAACCCGGAAAAAATCGTCAGGCCAGCGACCTGAAACGACCGAAGAAACGGCCAGAAGCTGGCTGATTCCAGACAATCTCGCCGCATGGCCCCGTTGGTCATGTGGCGATCCGTACCACAATGCTGCCGTCTTGACGGGCTTGCTCAGTGACGGAGTAACCCTTCTTCCTGGCTTCCGTTTTTGCTTTCTCAACGGCATACATTTGAAGCAGGTGCCCCAGTTTTTCTGGATCGCCCCAGCGCCCCTCGTAGTTATCGTATTTGATGGATCCGTCACCAGTATCAATGACAACGGGGTATCGCCAGCCGGGGAGATTGACCGACAATCCCGTCGCGTCGCCGCTGAACAATCGGACGTTGCCATGGACGGGTGCAGCCAGTCCGAGCCGGCAGCAAGCCGCTGTGAGCGCGGCCGTATCGTAAACTTTGGTTGCAATCGTGACGATGTGTGACATTGGATTCCCCTGTTTCGTCCTTTAGCAAGTAAGCCGACATAGTTCACAATGGAGGTCGTATGCCTAATCGTTCCAACGGCCGCCAAAGTTGTCGAAGGCGATTTTGGCGGTGGCGACATCACACACCACGGGATATCGCCACTCCGGCAACTGCACCGCCCAGCCCACGGCCATGCTGCTGAAGAGCTTTGTTTCGCCGAGCACCGGCTCCGGCAATGCCAACCGACCACACGCCGCGCGAATCGCCAGCGGGTCACGAACCTCGGTTTGAATTTGCACGAGGTGCGACATGATCTTAAACCTCCATCAAGGTGAACGACTTCCGGGCCGACCATCGGCCCCCCTGTCCTGTTCGCAAAACAAAATCCGCGGCTTGACAGCCGGAAAATCCGGTCGTCTCACGGCGGATGCGCGTTAAACTCCCGCCCTCAGGGTTATGCCATGGGCACTCATCTTATATGACACGTTTTTGGTCCGGCTTTAGGTCGCGCCCCCTTCAACAATCCCAGAAGCGCGGGGCTGTGATCTTGCGCCGCGAGTTTTCGGACCAGACAAGGCGATCATCCGCAGTGTCAGACAGTCGGCCGATGTTCGGTGATGAAAAGGCTTACGCAGGCAACGACGACGGAATCACGTTGGGAGGGATGGTTCATGGAACCTGATTTGCCATTCGATCTTGATCCGAACATCTGGCGATTGGTCAGGGAACTCAACGCCTTTCCCGGCATCACCTCATTCAGCAGTTGCGGCGGTCACAGCCGTCCTGAATCACCGTCACAATGCCCGGCCGGGACGTTTGAAGTGAATTTCAACGCCTACCCCCTTCGCGGGGGCTGGCGGTCGCTGGAATTGATCGCCTCCGCTGTCAGTGAGAGTGGAGAACGTGACAAATTGACGATTACCGTCTGGTCGATGGGTGGGGGCACATCAGTGTGCTTCGAGTTGGCCGGACGTGACCAAGCGGACCCGGATGGTCTTGCGGAAGAGCTCGCCCGAATTCGCACGACATTCGACGATGATTCGCTGGACGAATGACGGGAATCCCTCGCAGGGACCGCGGTCGGCGAAAGAGGGCCGTGGATGTGGCCGTACGGGATTCGATCGCCTCGTGTGATCAACGCTCTTCAGGCGTTATCGCTCTGAGTTTCGCCGCCAGTCGGGTGATTTCGGTATCTTCCAAGGGGCGAATCCTTTTCATGCCCACCAGCTTGAAGTAGGGCCGCGCTGCGAAAGTTCCGGACTGCGTAATCTCCTCCCGCCAGAACTGAAGCGCCGCCAACAGCGTGGCGAGTTCGCGTGCTGTGAACATCGAGTCTCCTGTGGTTGGTGCTGCTGAATGTCATCGGCCACCGAGCCCAACGCCCAGTGCCGCACGATGGATGTCCTCTGACTTCTAATTGATTCATTGTTGGGCCGAGAGACGGGAGACCAACAAAAACAGCCCTGGAAAACCAGATAATTCCGGTCTATCCAAGGCTGGTCGAAGCGTTGGCAGAGGAAGCCAACAGTTATGTCGAGGGCATCATCTTATATGACGCGTTTTTCGCCCGGTTTTAGCTGAAATTCAAGGATCAGCGCCACGTCTAGATGTCCTGGCGTTGATTGGAGTATCACTCTACGTTGAGAGCGTGCGAACTTCGTCGGCGAGGGCCTCAGCAATTTGCCGCAACGGAATACCTGCTTCGTCCGGGCCGAAATGGATCTCGATTTCCAGTTGTCCCTCGACGTGAGCCAGAAACTCGAATGGTAGTCCAGATTGTCGAAGTCGAGCGAGACTATCGATGACGGCCTGCCTTCCGGATTCCATCGAAGCCGGTGTCACCCACTCATCCTGAAGTCCCCAGATCAGATGGCCGTCATCAACGGGCCGATTACGAGCCGCGATCGAGAGCAGGCGAACCGCAACATCGAGCTCGGGAGAAAAGTCGACCCATGCATCACAGACGAGGATGAACGATACACATGGTTCGCTCCGGAGATGATTCGAAATCTCGGCGAATCCGCCTCGCCCGGTCCACTGGTGTGGGGTGCGCCGCACCGTGCAAGGCTCGCGAAATTGGAAGTTCAGCGACATTTCAGACCTCGGAAATTAAGATGATCGACGGTCGGCTCAGGATAAACGGGCTTACCGCGAAAACTCTTCCGCGGGGCTTGGAATGAGACCGCGCGGGACGATCAGCCGACCGGCAGTAACTCAGGATTGATCGGCTCGTGAACGTGAAAACGCCGTATCGTTCATTCGGAGCAGTACATAAGTCTATGTTGCCGTGACGTCGTATGTCGGTGGGGTTGCTTCAACAACCCCGCCGAGGTCAGCCGCGGGAATCAACTTTTCGTCGCTGTTACTGTTGGTGGCTGGTTCTCCGTTTTGGTTCAGGGCATCGATCACGTCTCCGGCTTCTCGTTTGGTCAAGTCATAAACACCGGCCTTCTTGCCGAGAATTCCCTGGATTCGGTTTTCCGGTTGTGGTGGTGTCAGTCCCTGACGCTTCCCGAGATTGAGCAGGTAGCTGTGAGAGCCTGGCGTTGAGCGCCGCGGAATGCTTCCGGGGAGAAGACGTGGTCAAGGTCTTGGAGCACGTCTCGGCTCAGCGGGGATAGCCAAAAACGCTCCGGGTGGACAATGGTCTGGAGTTCGTGTCGAAGTCTCTGGACTGGTGAGCGTACTTCAACCAGGTGCAGCTGGATTTCAGCCGTCCCGGGAAGCCCACGGACAATGCCTTCATCGAATCGTTCAATGGCAAGTTTCGCCTGGAGTGCTTGAACCAGCATTGGTTCCTGTCGCTGGCCGAGGCGACAATCGAGGCGTGGAGAAAAGATGACAACAGCAGTCGGCCCCACAGTGCGTTGGAGAACCGGACGCCGACTGAGTTCGCGACCAGTTCAGCCGGGGCTAGCCCCGGCTGAACTGGTCCTTGTTCCTAACATTCCCACTGGACCAAGGTTGGGGGCAAGGTCAACGATTCGTAAAGGTTTTACATCAGACAACAGATTGCGCTGTAGCGGTCGTCTGGTTCCGCAGGCCGACCAGGCAGGTGAACCGTTTGTCCACGTGATAGATGCCGCTCTGGAACACAGGCCTGTAGCTGCGAAGGGAACTACACATTTTTCGTGAAGTGTGTCCTGGCTGACAGACGGATCGGCTTCCGTTTCGATAAGTTTACCGCCGTTAGAGTGGTTGCATGATGGAATCGACCACCGCGGAATCTGTCGAAGCCTTGAAGGAATCTGTCACCATGCCGCAGTCTGAAGCATCCCAGTTAAAGACGACTGAAGATTCGGTCTACCATCGATACGCCGCTGCCGCGAATGCTCGGGAGGAAGCCCTATGCTGCCCGGTGGAGTACGCCGCGGATTTTCTGTCCGTAATTCCAGAAGAGATTATTGAACGCGACTATGGTTGCGGTGACCCGACGCGGTTTGTCAGCGAAGGGGAAACGGTGGTCGACCTCGGCTCCGGCGGCGGCAAGCTGTGCTACATCCTCTCTCAGGTCGTTGGTAAACGCGGGCGCGTGATCGGCGTGGACTGCAATCAGGAAATGCTGGGACTCGCCCGGAAGTACCAAGGGGCGGTCGCCGAGCGGATCGGCTACGGCAACGTCGATTTTCGTTATGGAATGATCCAGGACCTGCAACTCGATCTCGATCTATTGGGGCGGGAGTTGGCGCAGCATCCGGTATCCGACCCGGCGGGCTGGCTCACGCTCCGCAATGTCGAAGAGCGGCTGCGCCGAGACCAGCCGATGATCGCCAGTGACTCCGTCGATTGCGTGGTGTCCAACTGCGTGTTGAATCTCGTGCGGCAGCAGGATCGCCACCAACTCTTCGCCGAAATCTTCCGCGTCTTGAAGAATGGGGGCCGGGCCGCCATCAGCGACATCGTGTCGGACGAAGAGGTGCCTCGACATTTGCAGGAGAACCCGGAATTGTGGTCGGGGTGCATTTCCGGAGCCTTCCGTGAGGATCTGTTCCTGCAAGCGTTCGAAGACGCAGGGTTCCACGGAATTCAAGTCGCCAAGCGGCAGGCCGATCCATGGCGTACGGTCGAGGGGATCGAATTCCGCTCGGTCACGGTCGTGGCCTATAAGGGGAAACAAGGGCCGTGTCTGGAACGGAATCAGGCCGTCGTCTATCGCGGCCCGTTCAAGAAGGTGGAAGACGACGACGGTCATGTGTACCACCGGGGCGTTCGGATGGCCACGTGCGACAAGACCTATCGCCTGCTGCAACAGGCTCCCTATGCCGGACTGTTCGACGCCATTGAGCCGCGGGAAGCGATTCCGCTCGCTGAGGCGGCTCCCTTCGATTGCCGTCGAAGCAAGGTCCGCTCCCCGAAGGAAACCAAGGGGCTGGATTATACGGAGACGACGGAATCGATCGGGCCTTGCTGTGGTCCGGACGGTGTCTGCTGCTGAATCCATTCGCCACACGACCAAGGAAGGATGATGACATGCTGGTGCTCTCTCGAAAACAGGACGAATCCCTTTGCATCGCCGAGGGGATCGAAGTGAGTGTCCTCGAAATCCGTGGGAATCGGGTCCGCTTGGGAATTTCCGCTCCCAAGGGCGTCTGCATTCACCGCTCCGAATTGCCGTCCGGCCTGGTGGCCGAGTCTGTGACGGCTCCCACCGCGGATGTCCCTCGCCAGTTGAAATGAGGCAATCATGGTAGAACTCACGCTGTTTCGGTCCGGGAACCGCCTGGCCAATCCGCGAGAACAGGTCACTTTACTAGAGAGTGACGAACAGACATCGGGCTTTCAGAGCATTCTGGCCCGCCACGGATGTGGGGCGTTGCAGGCTCGCGAGATCAGCATCCTGCAAGTCAATGTGGGCAAAGTCTGTAATCAGACTTGCACCCACTGCCATGTCGATGCGGGGCCTGATCGCCGCGAGAACATGTCCGTGGAAGTCGTCGACGCCTGTCTCCGCTTGCTGCAATCGGCCAACATCGCCACGCTCGACATTACCGGCGGTGCGCCGGAGATGAATCCCCAGTTCCGACGTTTGGCGGCCAGCGCCCGCGCCCTCGGCTGCCGTGTGATCGACCGCTGCAATCTGACCATCCTGGTAGCTCCCGGCTTCACCGATCTGCCGGAATTCCTGGCCGAACATCAAGTCGAGATCGTGGCGTCGCTGCCGTGCTATCTGGAGGCCAATGTCGATAAACAGCGGGGCGATCGGGTCTTTCAACGCTCGCTGGAAGCCCTGCGTCGTCTGAATGCGTTGGGATACGGACTGCCGGATTCACAACTCCCGCTGACACTCGTCTACAACCCCACCGGAGCCTCACTTCCGCCCGCTCAACAGCGACTCGAAGAGGACTACCGCCGCGAGCTGCGCAGTCGTTACGAGATTGAATTCACGCGACTCTTTACAATTACCAACATGCCGATCAGCCGGTTCCTGGCGGACTTGCTGGAAGGCGGCAAGTACGAGTCGTACATGCGGAAACTCGTGGACGCCTTCAATCCCGCGACGATCGACGGGCTGATGTGCCGCTCGATGTTGTCGGTGGATTGGCAGGGAAATCTTTTCGATTGCGACTTCAACCAGATGCTCGACCTGCGTGTCGCCAGTCCTCGCACGACGAACATTCTTGACCTTGATGAGCAGTCGCTCAACGCCTTGCGACACCGGTCGATCGTCACGGGAAAACATTGTTTCGGCTGCACGGCCGGAGCCGGTTCGAGTTGCTCGGGCAGCCTTCAGTAACGGAAACTCCATGGATTCTCAGCCACCGATCACCCGCCCGTCGACCGCTCTGTGGAAGAAACTTCTCGTTGTGGCCGTGGTCGCGACGGTCGGCGGGATCGCGTACATCCCGTTCCGTGATGTGCTCACGCTTCAGCATCTGGCTGCGCGGGAAGCCGAACTCCGCAGCCTGCAACAGGAACACGCTGTGCTAGTGTACGGCGTGGCATTTCTCGTCTACGTCGCCGTTACCGGACTGTCACTACCCGGCGCAGCGGTGCTGACACTGACTTGCGGCTGGTTTTTCGGATTTTGGCGCGGCGCGCTCCTCGTCAGTTTTGCTTCCACCACGGGGGCGACCGTGGCGTTTCTGGTCAGTCGTTTCTTGCTCCGCGATTCCATTCAGCAACGCTTCGGCGACCGGCTGGCATCGTTCAACCAGGCTTTGGAACGTGAAGGAGCGTTTTATCTGTTCATGCTGCGGCTGATTCCGGTGGTGCCGTTCTTCGTGATCAACCTGGTCATGGGACTGACCCCCATCCGAACGCGCACTTTCTGGTGGGTCAGCCAGATCGGCATGCTGCCCGGCACGGCGGTCTATATTTACGCCGGGGCCAGCGTGCCGAATCTGGCGACGCTCGCCGAGAAGGGAGCCCAGGGCATTTTGTCGCCGCAGTTGCTCGTCGCGTTCGCCCTGCTGGGGCTTGTCCCGCTGGTGCTCAAGAAGGTGGTGCAACACTTTCGCCCGGTAATTTCCTCAGAACCGTCCGATGCTACGAATTCGTTAGCGATGGCTCACGAATCGTCGCCGATAGGGCCACGCTAAGGCCGCTTTCGGAGATGTACATGTCGATTAAAGCTCCCGATATCAACGGACGTCGAATCGTTCGCCAAGGAAGTCGCATGTCAGAATTGATCCAGTTACAACCCCACGACGAACACAATCAAAAACTGGAAGCGCACGTTCGACCTCCGAGTTGGGTCAATCCCACCCCGAGCGGCCGGTACAACCTGGTCGTGATCGGCGCGGGGACGGCCGGATTGGTGACGGCGGCGGGGGCGGCCGGATTAGGGGCCAAAGTCGCCCTCATCGAACGGGAACTGATGGGCGGCGACTGCCTCAATGTCGGCTGCGTTCCGTCCAAGGGGCTGATCAGTGCCGCCCGCGTCGCGCGCACCATCCGTCAAGCCGACGAATTCGGCATCCATGTTCCCGTGGGAACGGATGCCAATTTTGCGCGAGTGATGCAACGGATGCGTCGGCTGCGTGCCCAGATCAGTCCAAACGACTCGGCCGCGCGGTTTCGTGATCTGGGCGTCGATGTCTATCTGGGCGGTGGCCGGTTCACAAGTTCCAACACGGTTCAAGTCGGTGACCAGACGTTGCACTTTCGGAAAGCCGTCATCGCCACCGGAGCCCGCGCTTCCGCGCCGCCCCTTCCCGGCCTGGATCAAGTGCCGTATCTCACGAACGAATCGGTGTTCTCATTGACCGAACGGCCGCGCCGGTTAGGCATCATCGGCGCGGGTCCGATCGGCTGCGAATTGGCCCAGGCGTTCGCCAACCTTGGCTCGGAAGTGCTGCTGGTCGAAGTCGCGCACGGCATCCTGCCACTCGAAGACCGCGACGCGGCAGAAATCGTGCGGGCGTCGATGCAGCGCGATGGTGTAAAGTTGTTGTGTTGCGGCAAGGAACTGAAGGTGCGTCGTGAGGCGGGACAAATCCGGATGTCGGTCGAATCGCACGGCCAGCAGTACGATGAAGCCGTGGACCAATTGCTCGTGTCGGTGGGCCGAGCGCCCAATGTGCAGAACCTCGGACTGGAAATCGTGGGGGTCGAGTTCGATCCCCGGACAGGAGTCCGCGTCAACGACCGGATGCAGACGACGAATCCCCATATCTTCGCGGCCGGTGACATCTGCTCAAAATTCAAATTCACGCACGCCGCTGACTTCATGGCGCGGATCGTCATTCAAAACACGCTCTTCAAAGGCCGGGCCAAGGCGAGTGCGCTGACGATTCCGTGGTGTACCTATACCTCGCCGGAAATCGCTCACGTCGGACTCTATGAGAAGGATGCGCAGGAGCAAGGGATCGCACTCGACACTTACACCCAGGACTTCGCGGACATTGACCGCGCGATTCTGGCGGGAGAAACGGAAGGCTTCGTCAAGGTTCACACCCGCCGGGGGACTGACCACATCGTTGGAGCGACCATTGTCGCTCCGCACGCCGGCGATCTGATTTCCGAGATCACCCTGGCGATGACGCATGGGCTGGGTCTCAAGAAAATCGGCAGCACGATTCACCCGTACCCAACGCAAGCGGAAGCCATTCGCAAGCTGGGCGACCAGTTCAACCGCACCCGACTCACGCCGTTCGTCAAATCCCTGTTCCGCAAATGGCTGGCGTGGACGCGATAGTTGCGGCGTGAATCATCCGCATGTGATGCATCCACCCTTCCACATATTGACTCAACAAGGACACCGCAGCATGGACTGGTTGGCAATCATTTCTCGGTGGACGCACGTTGGAACGGCGATCGTTCTGGTCGGCGGCACTTTTTTCCTGCGGTTCGTGCTAACGCCCGTGGCGGCTCAGTTTCCAGACACTGACCAGGTGCAGCTCAAGTCGTGCGTCATGGCCGCGTGGAAAAAGTTCATTCATGCGGGAATCGTCCTGTTTCTGGTCAGCGGGTTCTACAACTACCTGATCGTGGCCGCACCGCTGCACAAGGGAGACAAACTGTACCATCCCCTGATTGGAATGAAGATACTGCTGGCCTTGGGCATGTTCGTCATCGCTTCCGCGCTGGTGGGCAAATCGAAGGTATGCGAGGGTATGCGCAAGCACGCCACCTTTTGGCAAAGCGCCATCCTGGTGATAGCTGCCGTAGTCGTCGGCATCTCGGGTTTCGCCAAAGTCGCGTTGAAACCGACAACGCCAGCGGTGTCCGTGGCTCCAGAGTCAAATGCGCGTTGAGGGCGTCGATGGAGACAGATCACCACGATCCGGCTTCGATGTTGTTTACGCGGTTGAAGAAGCGAGATTCAAGTGTCATGAGCGGAGACGAGAATTGGCCTTGGATTCAACAGACGCGAAAGATAGCACTCGGGATGACATGTCCGGTGCCCCACGATTAGACCCCGACCGTTGGCTCAATGGGCATGGCGATGTGTTGTTTCGTTTTGCGAAAACCAGAGTCGGTCGGTCAGAGGTGGCGGAGGATCTCGTCCAGGAAACGTTGTTAGCCGCTCTCCGCAGCCAGCAGCAGTTTCGCGGGGAAGCGGATGAGCGGACGTGGCTGCTCGCCATACTGAAACGGAAGATCATCGATCATCTGCGATTGAGGGAGCGCGAATCTGCTTTCACATCGTTCGACAAGCCCGATGAATGGGTCGACGATCTCTTCGACCAACGGGAACGGTGGAAAGTCGCGCCGGGGAATTGGGAACGTGGTCCGGGAGCGGCAATGGAGCGGGCCGAATTTTGGGGTGTCTTCTCCAATTGTCTCGGGAAGCTGCCCCAGCGGATGGCCGAGGCGTTTTCGCAACGCGAAATCGATCAACGGCCCACGGAGGAAATCTGTAAGGAATTGGCGATCTCCCCGTCGAATCTGTGGGTAATTCTGTATCGGGCGCGGCTGCGCCTGTGGAAATGCTTGGACGCAAACTGGTTCGGCGGGGAGCGTGAGCAATGAACATTTTCTCCTGCAAGCAGGCGTCGCAGATGGTCTCGGAGTCGATGGATCGTCCGCTGAGACTTCGCGAACGGGTGACACTGCGGATGCACCTTGTGATGTGCTCATTCTGCACCCGCTTTGCGCGCCAGATGCGTGTCTTACGTCGGGCCGCGGTGCAACTGGGCCAAGCGACCCCGGAATCCAGCGTATTGCCGCAAGTGTCGCTCTCCACCGAAGCGCGAGCGCGAATCAGCAGCGTACTGTCCGAGGGTTAGAGCGTCTGCCGCAGTGAACTGTCAGATTTCGCTTTCACTACGCCGCAAGGCTCTCTGAATTCTCGAAGAACAGTTTTCAGAAAATCGGGCAGAGACATGTAAGAAGCCGCTTGGATGACCGACTAATCCTGCGTCCCGATCTTCGGGTAACGTTTCATGGTTGGTCGAGGATTCAAAGCAGAAGGAGCGACGGATGCGTAACGAGACACGAGGGATGCTCAATCAGGGACGGATTCGAGCGTCGAGCCCGAATCCGTGGGGATTCACGCTCATCGAACTGCTGGTGGTCATCGCCATCATCGCGATTCTGATCGCCCTGTTACTGCCCGCGGTGCAGCAAGCCCGTGAGGCGGCCCGTCGAACGCAGTGCAAAAACCACCTCAAGCAAGTGGGGCTGGCGATTCACAACTATGAGAGCACCTATTCCCGGTTACCCTCGGCTGGCCAGGGAACAACGTTTACTGCCACAGGACCGGTGACGACATTCGGACCGCATTCGTTGTTCTCGCAGATCCTGCCCATGCTGGACCAATCCAACACTTACAGCCGGTTCGACTTCAATTTCGCCTACAATGGATCGCCGGGAAACATCGCCACCGCCCAGCAGGCCATTCCCGCATTTATCTGCCCCAGCAATGCGTGGCGACCTTCACCGACGGATCAACAGGGTTTCGGCGCGACGGATTATGCCGCGTCCTATTACGTTGATCTTGATCCCTCAACCGGTATCGGAAATCGAAACTTGCGGAAAGAAGGCGCGCTGACGCGGGACTGGACTCGCATGTCGGATGTCACGGATGGTCTGAGTTCCACCCTGTTTGTCGTGGAGGATAGTGGCCGCGACGAGCGGATGCAGCCCGGACACGTCTACACCGATCCCGTCGATGGGCAACGGCGACGATTCTGGCGTTGGGCGGAACCCGACAACGCCCTGGGCATTTCCAAAGGCATCAATAACAACAAGGCACCCCAGGGCGGCCCGGCCGCGTGTCTCTGGACGGTCAACAATTGTGGGCCCTTCGAAGAGATTTTCAGCTTTCACACGGGTGGCGCGCAGGTCCTGTTCGGTGACGGCTCCGCGAGATTCCTGAGTGAATCGCTGGACTTGACGGTCTTGCGGGGATTGGCCACGCGAAATGAGGGAGAAGTTATCAGTGAGTTTTAGGACATCACGCACAGATCCTGATACCGCCGCAGAGATCAAGAGGCGACCGGTAGCCGCGGCTTTGACGCACACGGATAGCCGCCATCGACGGCTGCGCTCGCGGTGGCGGGGAGCGCTGGTCATTCTGTTTCTGTTGCCACACGCCGTCACCCAAGGTGCCGATTCTGAGGCCACGGTCGCCGCGGTGTTCACGCGGATCAGACAACAGACGTTTCACCCGTTCAATGCAGAAGGTACGTTCACGAACGACCGTCTACTAGGCAAGCACGGCATTGCAAACACGGACGATGGCGATTGGCGAATCCGGCTACTGGCGATCAGCGCTCTGGTGCGACTTCTGCCCGAGGCCGCCGATGACGTGACGCAAGGGCTTATCGACAAGAACCTTCATGTCCGGCAGATTGCCGCGGCGGCACTGGGCATCGCCCGACAGACGACGGCCGCTGGAAACCTGGAGCAAATCCTCAAAACCGACGACAGCTCCCTGGTTCGCTCGCAAGCGGCGATGTCGCTCGGCCAGATGGAGTCGGTGAGCTCGCTCGACTTGTTACGAACACGCCGGATGGCAGACCCGTCTCGGGATGTACGGCATCAGTGCGAACTGGCGATCGACCAGATTGAGAAGAAGCGGGGCGCAACTGACGAGCACGTGACTGCGTTTCGCAATTTGAATCCCTCAGACTTTGAATCGGTTCGCGTCGGAGGGAAGGCGGCCGATTTTGTCCTGAAAGACACCGAGGGTGTTCCCTGGCGGTTGAGTGAAGCCAATCAGAATGGATGGATCGTGTTGATTTGGATCTTTGCCGACTGGTGCCCCGTCTGCCACGCCGAGTTCCGCGATCTGATTGCCTCGCGAAAGGAGTACCGGGACGCGGGCGTTCAGATCGCTACCATCGAATGCCACGACACCTATCGCAGCCGCGTCATGATTGGCAAGGAAGTAGAACCGGAATACTGGTTTGCCAAACAATCCTTCAAGGACAAATACAGGGCGGGAATCTGGTGGCCGCACTTGGTTGATCACGCAGGCGCGGTTGGGGCCAGGTACGGAGTCGATCCGATGAGCTTCGCCGTTCACGCGGAATACGTCAACCGTCCGTCGACGGTGATCGTCGATCCTCAGGGCGTGGTTCGGTTTGCGTATTACGGAACTTTCTGGGGTGACCGCCCCACCATTCACGAAACTCTGGAGATGATCAAGCACGAACAGTTTGAGTTCGAACACCCAGACCGACGAAAGTTGGTCGATAACCCGGAGGCCCCATGACCATCAGTCTGCTGCTGATGGGCCTGTTGTTGGCCTTCGCGAACGGTGCCAATGACAACCTCAAGGGGGTCGCGACGCTGCTCGGCAGTGGTACGGCGGACTATCGCCGGGCTTTGCATTGGGCCACGTTTTGTACGTTGCTGGGATCGCTGACGGCCGCCTGGTTGGCAGCGGACCTGCTCAAGACGTTTTCCGGCAAGGGGCTGGTGGCAGATGCACTCGTCCTGCGACCGGACTTCGCCGCGGCGGTGGCGTGCGGAGCGGGCCTGACGGTCCTGCTGGCAACGCGATTGGGCTTGCCCGTCTCGACCACTCACGGACTGCTGGGAGCCCTGGTCGGTGCAGGAATTGCTGCTGGGTCAGCGGTCCATGCGGGGCAGTTGATGGCCGCCTTCATCGTGCCGTTGCTGGCCAGCCCGCTCGTGGCACTGGCGAGCACGGCGATCGTCTATCCAGTGCTCAGTCGAATGCGTGTCGGCATGGGTGTGGTTCCGGAGAGCTGTGTCTGCCTTGATTCCGCCGTGTCTCAACCGGTCTATTCCTCCGGTGGAGCAATTGCTGCGTCTTCGGTGGCCGCCGTCTCCATCCATGTCGGCACGAAAACAACGTGCAGTGCCGCTTACGTGGGACAAATTCTGGGCTTGGAGGCACAAGCTGTCCTCGACACGCTGCACTTCGGTTCGGCGGGTCTCGTCAGTTTTGCCCGAGGTCTGAACGATACGCCGAAGATTGCCGCGGTGATGTTGGTGGGCCTCCATAACGACGGTCTTTGGCCGATGCTGCTCGTCGGAGCCTGCATGGTGGCTGGCGGGATTCTGCGAGGCCGGCGCGTCGCGGAAACCATGAGCCAGCGGATCACCACCATGAACCACGGTCAGGGATTCACTGCCAATGCCTTGGCGGGCACGATTGTCATCGCGGCGAGCTGGTTTGGTATGCCCGTCTCCACCACCCATGTGATGTGTGGATCGCTGTTTGGCATCGGCGTTGCGAACCGCCGGGCCCACTGGAGGACGATCAGCGGGATCGCTGGTGCCTGGCTGGTCACACTGCCGTGCGGGATGCTGCTCGGTGCGCTCTCTTTTTTCGTGACGGGACGACTTTTTTCAGGATCGTAAAAGCCGTTCGGCTCGGTGGTTGTGCGTGTCATTCTGTAAAATTACAACCTGGAAATTCACTCAGCCCCATTCGATTTGGAGAACACTCGTGATTCGACATTTGTTGCCGCTGTTGGTCGTCGCCACTTCCATTTCCGCTGCTGTTGCTGAAGAACGCCCGGTGGCGGCGAGCGCGAAAGCCATCGCGCCCCTGAAGGCGGGGGCCGCGCTTCCCGATGTGTCGGTCCACGATGCGGCGGGAAAGTCCGTCAAGCTCAGCATGTATCACGCGGAAGGACCGGTCGTGATCGTGTTCTTCCGGGGGAGCTGGTGCCCGATCTGTACCCAGCATTTCCAGGACTTAATCAAAGTTCATCCGGAGCTGGTCAAACTTGGTGCAAAGATGATCGCCGTCAGTCCCGACACCGTCGAGAACACACGGGGCAATATCGAGAAACTCAAGATCCCCTTTCTGCTCCTCTCGGACTCCGATTTGGCCGCCGCCAAAGCGTTTGGCCTCGCGTTCCAGGTGGATGGCGAGACGATCACAAAATACAAAGGTTTTGGCATCGACGTGGAAAAAGCCTCGGGACGCAATCACCATGCCCTCCCCGTTCCCGCGGTCTACATCGTCGACAAGTCCGGTAAGATCGCCTTCGCGCACAGCAATCCGGACTACACCAAACGGCTCGACATCCCTTCGATTCTGACGGAGTTGAAGAAGATCCAGTAGTGCCGTCACGGACTTACGCCAGGAGTCGTCCCATTGGCTGGTCAGCGTTCCAATCTCAATCATCCGACGATGCAAATCGCGACGCCAAGTATTGTTGTTCGGCGTTTGATTATCATGACGCGGATTCCCGAGGCGGGGCGAGTCAAGACACGGCTCATTCCGGTGTTGGGGCCCGACGGTGCGGCCTCGCTCCATGCGGCCTTGTTGCGTAAAACGCTGCACATGGTGAATGTGCATGCCCAGCAGTCGGCCGTTGAAGTCGAAGTTCGTTTTACCGGAGGGGCTTCGGCTTCGGTGGAGTCGCTGGACACGGCGGGAACGCTGATCTGGCGCGAACAACAGGGGACGGATCTCGGCGACCGGATGCACATCACGATCACCGCCGCATTCAGCGAAGGGGCTACCGCAGTCCTTGTCATCGGTACCGATTGTCCGGACCTCACACCAGATGTATTGCAGCGCGCCTGGCATGCACTCGATCGCAGCGATCTCGTTCTCGGCCCCGCCGACGACGGTGGCTACTATCTGATCGGTATGAAACGGCCGGAGGCCAGGCTGTTCGCAGGGATCGACTGGGGAACGGAACACGTTCTTCGTCAGACGCGGAATCGGTGCCGCGAATTGGGAAAGTCGTGCGATCTTCTGCCGGTCCTGAGCGACGTCGATGAAGCCGAGAACCTGATCGTCTGCCGTCGCTTCGAGAGCGACTTCGCTGAGTGTTTGCCCCAACAGCAAGCGGGATTACTTTCCATCGTCATTCCAACGCTCAACGAAATCGGGCAACTGGAATCAACGCTGACTCCGATCCTGTCGCAGCCGGATTGCGAGATCATTATCGCCGATGGCGGCAGCACCGATGGCACGGTGGATCTCGCGCGGAAACTCGGTTGCCGGGTGATTGCGGCCAATCGCGGTCGCGGGCGGCAAATGAGCGCCGGTGCGGCCCTGGCACGCGGCGCGGAGCTGCTATTTCTGCACGCCGACACGCAACTGCCGCCGAACTTTCGGGAAGAGATTCGCACCATCCTCGATGGCGGCGCGATTGCGGGCGCGTTTCGGCTGAGCATCGATCGGCCGGGCTGGGGGCTGCGATGTGTGGAATGGGGCACGAATTGGCGAGCAAAGCTCCTGGAACTGCCTTATGGAGATCAAGGACTCTTTCTGCGGTCCCGCAACTTTTTTCGGCTCGGGGGATACAAGAATTGGCCGCTGATGGAGGACTTCGAGTTGTCTCGTCGACTGCGAAGCCAGGGACGGATTCGCATCGCCTCGACAGCCGTCCGGACTTCGGCTCGCCGGTGGACGAAGCTGGGGATTGTGCGCACAACGCTCATCAACCAGTTGTGCATCGCTGGATTTCGACTGGGGGTTTCCCCCGAGCGATTAGCCGGTTGGTACACCGCTCGTTGTGGTCGGATTTCGGAAGGATCACAGCGCGGGGGAATCTTCTCGCTTCGCTCTCTCCTGATCGCGAGTGCTTTGCTGCTGGCTTTCGTCCTTGTCTGTCGCCTGGAACTCGAGGCGTTATCCTCCTCCGATGCCATTCGCAACCGCGAAGTTCTGACACAGATGATGGAACAAAACCGCCGTGCCTTCCCCGAAGCCAACGAGGTCGATATCGCGAAAGTCGTCGAGTTAATGCGCCAAAAGAACTGCGTGCTGGTCGATGTCAGAACCGACGCCGAGCGAAAGGTCTCGATCATTTCCGGCGCAATCTCGGCCGCGGAGTTTGAAGCGACCCTGAAGGATCACACAGGCAAGTCGATTGTCTGCTACTGCACCATCGGGTACCGCAGCGCCCAGTATGCCCAAGCCATGAGACGACGCGGCATTTCCATCGCTTCCTTCAATGGCAGCATCATCGCCTGGTGTCAGGCCGGTCAGAAGCTGACGACGCCGGAGGGGCGCGACACCACGCGGGTTCATGTCTTTGGTCCCAAGTGGGTCCTGCTTCCACCCGAGTATGAAGCCGTGAGATAACCTTGCCGAACGAAGCCTTGATCCGACTGGAGGTGTTCTCCAGCGTGCTGGTTCTCATGGTCGTCTGGGAATCGTTCGCGCCGCGTCGCGAACGCGTGGCCAGTCGCTGGCGGCGATCGCTCAATAACCTATTGCTGGTGGTGGTGGCCTCGCTGATCGTCCGGGTCATCCCTGCTCTGTCAGCCGTGGCGGCCGCGGACTGGGCGGCCCGATCCCATTTTGGCCTGTTGAATCAGGTTCCTGCTCCCGGTTGGCTCAAGGGGCTCATGGCGCTGACCGCGCTGGATCTTTTGATTTACGGTCAGCATGTGGCCGCACATCGCCTGCCGATGCTGTGGCGCTTCCACCGGGTGCATCACGCCGATCTCGATCTGGATGCCACGTCCGGCGTGCGTTTTCATCCCGTGGAAATTCTGCTGTCGATGGGAGTGAAGGTCATCGCGGTCAGCTTGCTCGGCGCAGCCTACGAGGCAGTGCTGATCTTCGAGATCACATTAAATGCCACGTCGGTTTTCAATCACGGCAATGTCCGCCTGCCTGCCTGGTGCGATCGCGCACTGCGCTGGATCATCGTGACGCCCGACATGCACCGCGTGCATCACTCGATTCGCCCGGAAGAAACGCACAGCAATTTTGGATTCAATCTCCCCTGGTGGGACAAGTTGTTTGGGACCTATCGTGCCCAACCCCGTGATCCCTATGAGCATTTGACACTGGGACTCCCGGACTGGCGGACTGAAATGGAAACCGTCCCGTTGATGGCCATGCTCGTGATGCCCTTTCGATCCAACAACGAACATCTCTCAGCAGACGAATCGCTCTCGTCCCACGAAGTGGGCGATGCGGGTTCCGGCCACCCTCTTTCGTGAAGCGACTTGTCGTGGCGCGCTGCGCTCATCACCGCGATGTGCGTAACCCGTGTCGACTGCGAGAATGGACTGGAATGCACCACCGGCCGATAACCGACTTGCTTGATGGCGGCGGAGAGGTCGGCAGGAATCTGACGTTGGTCGTCGATTTCAATGAAGGACGACAGTGTATGCGTCAAAGCGGGGATGGGAGCGTGTGCAAGATGCTTTCCCTCATACCGGAAAGTGCTAGGATTGCCGCTTCACCTTGGCCTTGTATCCGGCTTTTTCAACGACTTTCACCAGCGCTTCGGCAGTGATGTTGGTCCCCGGCTTGGCACAAACTGAAGCCTCGGCCTTCACGTAGTTCACCTTCGCTTCCCCCGTGCCCGGCGCGTTGGCGAGGGCCTTTTTCACGTTAATCGCGCATTCCTTGCAGGTCATGCCTTCGATGGCCAGCCGGTAACACCGGCTGGTTTTGGGGGCATCTTGGGCATACAGCGCGCTGGTTGGAAATGGCATACAGCATCCACACCACCCCAGGACCAGACTCCAGATCATCGCGTTTTTGAATGGCGTTCTCATTGACGAACTTCCTTTCTCGTTTCCATGAATTCCCCGATGACTGACGATTCTGGCTACGCTCCGTCGGGGAGAGAACACGGGGCGATAGTTCAACGGCGTTCCCGCGTGGCAGAGCCCTGCGCGGGAACTCACTCAGGGTTTTGATTCCTCGACAGTTCCCGAATAGCCGGCGTCCGTCACGGCATGGAGAACTTCGTCTTTCGGAAACGCGCAGCAGGCTTCGGTCGACACCACGGCCTGCTTGTTCTTGTAGTCCACTTTCGCGCCCAGCACGCCCGGTACGCCCTTGATCGCTTTTTGCAGAGCCACCGAGCAGGCTTCGCAGGTCATGCCTTCGATGGCGATGGTCGTCCTGCTGACGAGCGGACTGGTTGCCGTGGTTTCGTTTTCTCCGACTTGGCTTGCCCCAAAGAAGCCCACGTATTTCGGGAAGAGCAGGAAGGCGACCGCCAGCACCGTCACGACCCACAGAATCGCCTTGTTGAACGTCATCAGGCTGAACCAACCCTTGGTGGCCGGCGCACAGCAGGCTTCGCTTGAGGTTGCTTCCGGGGCGCAGCAACCATGCCCGCCCTCGGCAACAGCTTTCTTTGGACGATAGGTGAAGTAAAACGCCGCCACGAGGAAGCCGAACGTCACCACCATGAACAGCGGGCGATAGGCTTCCAGCGTTGCGGCAATGCCCGCCCCTGAGACACCCACGGCCAACAGGACCAGTGGCAGCCAGCAACAGGCGGACGCCATGCTTGCCGATATGATGGTCCCGACTTTGGCGATCAACTCGCCGCGGCTCGTCAAAGGCGTAGAAGATGCAGACTTTGCGTGAATGGTTGTGTTGATCATGTTCAGTTCCTGTTGAGCAGTGGTGATCCCTTTGGCGACGCTTCCCAGGCAGCAGGAGCCTGAAGGATTCTCCGTCTCGCAGCGGCAACCGGGGTCTTTCATCTTGGCGCGAATGTCTTCCCGGGCGTCCGAACGGCTCTTCGTGCGGAGTTCCTCCTTGATGCTCTCTACCGAGTGACCAAAGCAGTAGCACAGCGGCCGGTCGCCAGCCATTTCCTTGACTCCGACCTCCACCTTGAGTTGCGACTTTGTAAACGTCTGATCGCCATCCTCAGCGAAGTACACCACGTCGCAGTTCGACGAGTCACAGAACCGCCAGCCTGTGTCCTTCTGGAGTGACTTACAATCACCATCAGGCTCGTCATCCGACGTGCGGCACGAATGGTCGCCGCCACTAATCTCGCTGGCGTGCTCGTCTTTCAACAATGCCCGCAACGTGACCGGGGAGACCCGCTTTCCCTTCGTGCCGCAGGAGGGACAGATCAGTCGCTTTTGTGTGGTCGAGAGAATGGTCATGGAGTCGGCTCCACAGTCTGGATGAACTTGCTGCTAAGGTTAGTTGACTCTATTATCGACATTGCACCTAAGTACAAGGTCAAGGGGTTCTGCCGAGATTTTGTGTTCGCTTCGCAGGAGGCCGTAACCGACCACAGGGGTTGACATTGGAGTCTTCCATGAGCAGGCAATTTACCATTAGCGAGTTGGCAAAGGCTGCCATCACCCCCACGACCACGCTACGGTATTACGAGCGGATCGGCCTGTTGCATCCCGAAGACCGCAGCCAGGGCAACTACCGGCTGTATGGCGACGAATCGTTGCGGAAGGTGAAGTTCATCCGGGCGGCACAGGCGATCGGGTTCACGCTCGATGACGTGAAATCGCTGCTGGCCGCTCCCGCCAGCAATGCAGCGTCCTGCCGAGAGGTCCAAGCACTGATCGACACCCGCTTGGAAGAAGTCACGCAGCGATTGAAAGACTTACGGCATGTCCAGCAGGTGCTGAAGTCGGCGCTGGCGAAGTGTCGCGAAAAGGAACACTCCGATTGTTGTCACGTCATCAGCACGCTCCGCGAGCGTTCTGATTGACCCGAGAAACACCTTTCGGGCGCATTGTGAACCAATTCACAGAAGCAATCGCACCTCCTGGATATCGTGAATTGGGGGTTGCCATGCGTCACGCGATGAATGAGGACGAACTGCTAGACACACTGCAACTGGACTTACCCCTCCAGTATTCTGGCGAAATTCGGCCTGGAGCTGAGCCAACTTGGCTGGGTGTCCCCCTGGTCATTGGGGCTCGACAAGGGGCCGATCATCTTGATGATCGAAAACTATCGTTCTGGATTTTTGTGGCGATTGATGAAACAGTGCCCTTACTTGGTCGCGGGCCTGCGCCGGGCCAGGTTTGGCAACGGCTGGTTAGAAGGGGCGTAGCTTGCGGCTTCCCGTGCCGTGCTTGAAACTCTCGAAGCTGCGGTTTGCCGTCCATGAGTATGCGACGGCCGTACGCCGCAAAGAACATCCCGATTTGCCGGCACCGTCGGCGACGTGACTGATCGTCACCCGTCGCGACTACGTCGTCCGACGAATCGCCGTCGAGGAAACAGAATTCGTCGCGCTGGCAGTGCTCGTCGGCGGTGGCACCATCGCCGAGGCTTTGGAAGCCGCGCAGAATCGGTGGTTCGGGGATTTCGATCAGCTCACCAACGAAGTGCAGCGCTGGTTTCGCGACTGGTCGGCAGCGGGCTACTTTTTCGGGATTGTCGATGCGGAAGGCGCTCATCGCACGACCTGAGAGTGCTCCTGAATCGAGTGTCGCGTCCGCTCACTGAGGCTGAACGTCGCCGATGGCGCGGGTGAGTTGCAGTTGGGCCTGATTGAAATCAATGACGGAGGCGAGGTACAAGTTGCGGGCGGACGCGAGACTGGCGATGGCTTGCTGAGCCTCGATGGGGCGGATCACGCCGTCGCGAATGCCCTTCAGATTAAGGGGTAGTGCATCGGCCGCCGCATTCACCTGTTGCTGCGCATACTCCATCTGCTCTTTTCGGTACCGAGCACGCGCATAGGCTTGCGAAACGTCGGCAATGATCTGATCGCGAATCCACTCGAACTGGAAATGTGCCTGTCGGTGTTGGCTCTCTCGTTCATTTCGCAATGCTCGATTCCCTAGGCCGAGATTCTGAACCTGCCAGACAGCCAGGGCATCGAAGTCGCCACGCACGCCAAAATCCTGTATGTCGCTATTGCTGCCGCCCCCAAACCCGGCACCGGCATAGCCGACAAACAAATGCGGCAGCCAAGGACGCCATTCCTCCTGGCGAATGCGCGTCAATGCCTCTTGAACGCGGGTCTGATGCTGGGCCATTTCCGGTCGATACGTCAGTCCTTGTCCGACCAGCGACTCGATGGGTGTCTCGACCGAGATCAATTCCATCGGTAGGGGTTGCGGTTCGGGAGAAACCAAGCGGGTCGATGGATCCAGGCGGAGCAGACGCGCCAATTCGGCGGAACTGACATCGACTCGTTCCAAAGCGACGGCGCGCTGGTGACGGCGGTGCTGCAACTCGGCGCGGGCGCGCTGCGTGTCCGCCACCAACCCTTTTCCGGCCGTTTCAAAGCTCTCGGTCAACTGGACCAGTTCCTCGGCGTTGTGAATGGCCTCGTCGGCAATTCCGACCTGGAATTGGGCACGCACCAGCTCCTGGTAAGCCATGCCAACTTGCAGAAGATTGTCATTCACGGCGACGCGTTGGGCGTGCTGATGGACACCGACATTCTGTCGTGCCGCAAGGGGAGCAAAGAACACGTCGGCCGTGGAGAGATCGACGAAGAGGCGCGCGGGTCCAGAGGCACCACCACTCAGTGGCGCGCCGCCGATGGCCGGACCGCCGCCGAAATACAGTGACTGGCGGCTCACGTTTCGCACTTCGCCGCTGGTGTCCTGGATCGGCCCATCATGGCGATTGTAGCCGACGCCCAGATTGACGTTCGGAATCCACAGCACTTCGGCCCGGTCCAGTCGGGCGCACGCCTCGCGAATCCGCTCCGTCGCCAACTGAATTTGCAGGTGATTCGCTCCTGCCAGTCGCATGGCGGTCGTCAGATCAATCGGGTAGGACGACATAGAGTCGGTCTGGCCTGCGCTCGCCATCGCAATTGGCTCGCCACTGGAGACGGAGGAAGGTCCGTCTGAAACCGTGCCAACGGCCACCTTCCCCGTCGCTGATTCTGGCTCCGTGGTCTCCACCAAGAGCGATGGTTGGAATGACACAACTTGAACTTCGGAGCCGGTCTCACTCGCGCGCGGTTTCTGCGGTTCGTTGCCTGTCGTTACGCTCCGCGGCACAGAATCAGAGACGCTGGCAGCCCCAGTCATTGCCGGTGTCTGATACCTGGCCGACTGGCAACCGATGATGAACGTGCCAACCAGAGCGGTCGTGAGGAGCAGGCTGGAGGCGGGCGCGGATGGTCGTGGCCCGCAGGTTCGAACTGGCTGACAATTCCGGCACTTCATTTCGCGAATCCTTTCGCTGCGAATGGCTCGGCATCGCGGTGGACTCCGGACAGTACAATCACCGGAAAACGGACCGATTCCTCGCGACTGTGACTTCTTTCGGTAAAGTGGCCGCGTCCACTCCACAACGGAAAGAAAAAAGAAAAATGTAATAATCCCCGCTACTTTGGACATACATAGAGGTCCGGCAATTGCCTTCTGGTCGCTCGCAACGAGGGCAGTTTCAGGCAACGTGGCGTCACGGGAATCGCAATGGGTAGGCTTCGTTGACTCAAGCGGACCGCACCAAAACCGAACGATTTGTCGCGCATCTAGAACCGCTCCAGCGGCAATTGTGCGTCTATTGTTCGCGCGCTTTGAATCGACGGGATGAGTCGGAAGATGTCCTTCAGTCGGCGGTGGCCAATGCGTTCCGCGACTTCGACAAGTACGCCGAAGGCACCAATTTCAAGGCATGGATGTACCGGTATGTCACGCTGGAGATCCTGAATCGTAACCGGGCATCCAGTCGCCTGACGACTTCGATGGGTCGTTACGAACCGGTCCATGAGCCGGTGTTACCCCTCGACTCCATTCGCTTGGAAACCCTGTTGGATGCACCGGAGGCGGTTCTCGACCACTGTGACGACGTTGTCGCGGACTGTGTCAGAAAGCTGACGGAGCAGGAACGAAAGATCCTGCTGCTGAGAGCGGTCGGAGAGTTCAAGTATCGCGAGATCGCTGAGATTCTCGACATTCCGATCGGCACCGTGATGGGTTTGCTGTCCCGGGCGCGGAATCAACTGCGGACCGGACTGCTGGACTACGGACGCGACAACGGCTTGCTCACTGAAGGCGACGCCACATGAATTGCCACGACGCACAACGATACTGGGATCTGTTCCACGACTCCGAAGGAGACGCGGATCTGCATTTCCAATTGAACGACCACCTTGAGAACTGCGCGGCATGTGCCGAGTGGTTTCATAAGCAGTCCCGCCTGGAGTTGCTGATCAAAGAGCGCCTGGCAGGCGACGCCGCGGAAGACGCGAGCGCTGTTGACTGGTCGAGAATTCTTGCGGGAGCCGGTGTCGCTCCGGCAATCCAGCCACCATCGTGGGGCACCTTGGGGATCGTGTTGGTTGCACTCGCGGCCAGCATCTTGCTGATGATTGGCTTCGCGGGTGGGTTCCGTCCTGGCGGTTCGTCCAATCTGGCACACTTGACCGCCGAAGTGCATCAGCATGTATCGGCCGGAAGTCTGCGGCCTGAGTTTGAGAGCGAATCCGACATCGAGGTGGATCGGTATCTCGTGAACCGCGTGTCGTTTCCGGTGCGTTGCCCACCACGCAAAGATTCGGGCTTTGCCGTGCGCGGGGCCGGACTATGTCAGTTGTCGAGTCAATCGGCGGCGTATGTTGTCGGCAGCGTCGATCAACAGCCCGTGTCGATCTTCGTGCTGCCGAAGGAGAGCCTGAAGGAGTTTCCCGAACTTCGTCAGATTCTTCAGCGCGAGCCGATGACGGCGTGTCGTGAAGGCAACAGCGAGATGGTGCTGTCCGTCTTCGACAACAATCTGGTGCTGGTGATTGGCAACGTCGAACGAACCAAGCTGACGCGCGTGTTGAAATCCTACGGAACGTATCCCCACGCGGCCTGATCGGGCATCACTGAGACGGAAGATCCATGACGAATACGACTCCGAGCGGCCCTGAGCCTGACCATGCAAATGAAGGTGGAGAGAAAGGTGCGGCTGATGAAGCCCACGGCGTCGGTGACGAGCAAATTGTGTCCGCGAACAGGCCGCCAGCACAGGCAGCCGTGGCTAGGGAAGACGGCCACCACAAACAGCCTCGCGTCGACGAACATCTTTCCCACCATGACGCCACTCATGGAGAGCAGACGTTTCGCGAGTCAGCTGCGGATTTGATCCCAGACAATCGGCAGGCCTCCTGGTTGGTACGGATTTCGATCAAAAACCCGTATCTGGTCGTCGTGCTGTGTCTGCTGATCGTCGTGCTTGGCTATGTGACGCTGAAGAAGGTCCCGGTCGATATTCTGCCGTCGTTCAAGACACCGGCCGTGCAGGTTCTCACGCTGTATCCCGGTATGCCGACGGAGATCATGGAGCGGGATATCACCAGTCGTCTGGAACGCTGGACCAGTCAGTCCGAAGGAATCGAACGGCAGGAATCCCGCAGCATGATGGGCGTGTCGATCGTCAAGGATTACTTCCGGGACGACATCGACCCCAACACGGCGTTTTCGCAAGTCACCAGCTACGCCATGAGCGACATGTACTATCTGCCGCCGGGTACGGTGCCGCCGATGGTCATGCTGTTCGATCCCAGCGCTCCGCTGCCGACCGCCTTGCTGGCGGCTTCCAGCGATGTGTTGAACGAAAAGGAGAGCTACGACCTCGCCTATTTCAACGTGCGAAACATGCTCTCGGGTTCACCTGGCGTGATCGCCCCAGCGGTCTTCGGGGGCAAGCTCCGGCGGATTTACATCTATCTCGACCCAATCAAGCTGGAAGCGTACAGCCTGTCGCTGATGGATGTGCAGCAGGCGATCAAGAAAAACAACCTGATGATTCCCACTGGCACGGCCAAGATCGGGGGAACGGAGTACATGGTCGATATGGCCAACATGGTCGATCAGGTGCCCGACTTCGACAACATCGTGGTGAAGGTCGCCGATGGTCGGCCGGTCTATGTTCGAGACGTTGGTCATGTGGAAGATGCGGCGGCGATTCAGACGAATGTGGTGCGCATCAGCCGTTCTCCCAGTTGGGAGAGCAAGCGGCAGGTTTACATTCCGATCTTCCGTCGTCCCGGCGCGAACACGATCGACGTGGTAAATGGCGTGAAGGAACGTCTGCCTGAGTTTCTCGGTCGGTTGCCACCCAAGGAAGGTTATGTCGATCCCGTGACGAAGGAAGCGGCCTCCGGGTTGAACCTGGACGTGGTTGCCGATCAGTCAGTCTTCGTGCGCAAGGCCATCAGCAACCTCGCCTGGGAGGGCATTCTGGGAGCCGGACTGGCCTCTCTGATGGTGCTGCTGTTCATCGGCAGCTTTCGATCGACGCTGATTATCGCCTTGGCCATTCCGCTCTCGGCACTGGTTGCCATTATCGGCCTGTATTTCACCGGAAACACACTGAATGCGATGACACTCGGTGGTCTGGCCCTTGTTATGGGGCGGTTGGTCGATGATCCGCTGATCGACATTGAAAACACGTTCCGTCACCTGGACATGGGCAAGTCACCCGTCCGGGCGGCGCTGGATAGTGCCACGGAAATTGCCATGCCGGTACTGGTGGCGACGATCACGACCTGTGTGGTGTTCTTTCCGGTGGTGTTCCTCTTCGGCATCGGCAAGTTCCTGTTCACACCCATGGCGCTGAGTGTGACGATCGCGATGTTCGCCTCGTACTTCCTGTCCAGAACGCTTTCGCCCGCGTTCTGTGCGTATTTTTTGAAAGCCCATGATCCTCACGAGAAGAAGTTCTTTCTCTTCACCCTGACCGACGCCATCTATGAAGCGGTGCGATCCGTCTATGTGGGAATGCTGCGAGTCGCGGTCCGCTGGCGCTGGCTGACAGCGGGAGCGGCGATCGTGCTGGTCGCGGCGTCGCTGCCACTGTATTTCCAGATTGGCCGGGAATTATTCCCCGCTACGGATGCCGCTCAGATTCTGATCAACGTGCGCGGCCCCTCGGGAACACGTATCGAATTGACGGAGAAACTCACCCAGGAGATTGAGAAAGAGATTCTCGCCGTCATTCCCGCCAGCGACCGCCAGATGATCGTGACTGATATCGGCGTGCTCTACGACTGGCCCGCCGGTTACACCCCCAATGCCGGGCCGATGGATGCGACGATGTTGTTGCAGATGGCCGAAGCGGAAGCGCGGCAGGTGACGACGCAGGAATATGCCGTTCGCCTGCGCAAGCACCTGAAGGAAAAATTCCCCAACGTGTCGTTCTCGTTCAATACGGGGGGCATGGTTCAGGCGGCGCTGAACTTCGGGTTGCCGTCACCGATCGACATTCAAATTCAGGGGCGCGACATGCACGAGCAAACTCGCATCGCTGCCGAACTGCGCGACCTGATTGCAAAGCGAGTGCCCGGTGCCGTGGACGTGCGCGTGCAACAGCCCATCGATTACCCGACGCTGAAGATCAATCCGGACCGGACCAAGATGGCGCTGTCCGGGATCACTCAAGAAGACGCTACCAAAAATCTGATGAGCGTCTTGAACAGTTCCACAACCTTCGACCCTTCGTTCTGGCTCGATCACAAATCGGGCAATCACTACTTCGTGGGAGTGACCTACAAGGAGCAGAACATTGATTCCCTTGAGACGCTCCGCACCGTTCCCATCACCGGCGAGACATCGCTGCGTCCGATTCAATTGCAGAACCTGGTGTCGGAACCGACGGTTGTGGAATCCGCCGTCGAGGTCAACCACCTGGCACTGGCGCGCGTGGTCGATGTGTACGCCAACGTCGAGGGCCGGGATATCGGCTCGGTCTCCGCCGATATTGAACGCGTGCTGGATGAATGGGCTCGGCGGAACAAGCCCGCTGCCACTGCTACCGTTCGGCAAACGTCGTGGACTCCGCCCGATCCCAAAGGTGGCGCAGGCGGGTTGAAGGGATATTCGATCACGATGCGCGGCGAAGTGGCCAGCATGAACGAATCCTTCAGCAGCCTCGGCTACGGCATGATTCTGTCCGGGATCCTCATTTATCTGATCATGGTCGCGCAATTCCGTTCGTTTCTTGATCCGTTCATCATCATGTTCGCCGTGCCGCTCGGCGTGATCGGCGTCCTGGGCATTCTGTGGCTGACCCGCACGACGCTCAACATTCAATCGCTGATGGGCGGCGTGTTCATGATCGGGATTGCCGTCACCAACTCGATCCTGCTGGTGGAATTCGCCAATCGACTCTGTGAGGAAGGTCGTTCGACGTTTGACGCCGCCGTGGAGGCCGGTTCGGTCCGTCTGCGTCCCATCATGATGACGGCACTAGCGATGGTCTTTGGCCTGATCCCGTTGGCCTTGCACGAGGGCGATCCGACGATGCCGTTGGCACGAGCCGTCATCGGCGGACTGACGGCGTCAACTTTGCTCACCATCTTCGTGGTCCCCAGCCTGTATGTGATCTTCAAAGATTCCGCCCGACAGCATCCGCGCACGCCCGCGACATAGCTGGCATCCACCAGGAACAGGCCACGCAGTTCAGGAACTCAGCATGACACTAACCGTTCGCCGAACGATACTGATCCTGACAGCATTGGCCGTTGTGGCTGGATCCGACTTTTCCCGCGCGGTCGCGCAGTCGCCAGGAATCTCCGCTCCGGCTCAGGTGAAGCCGTATGAGACCGCCAGAATTTTCGCCAAGGCGTCCGGCTTTGTGCTGGCCGTGCATGTCGATCTTGGTGATACCGTGAAGAAGGGGCAGTTGCTCGCGGAACTGTCCATTCCGGAAATGGCGCAGGAACTCCTCCGGCAGCAGGCATTGGTGGAACAAGCCGACGCCGCCGTTCGTCAGGCAGAGGCCAAAGTCGCGGCATCCAAAGCGATGGTGACGGCTTCGGGTTCGCAGGTCACGGCCGCGAAGGCACAACTCGAAAAGCACCGGGCCAATATCGAGTTTGCTCAGAGTGAGCTGACTCGCATTGCATCGCTCGTCACGAACCGCGCTGTAAACGCCTCGATCCAGGACGAAAAGCAGCAGCAACTCCGGGCCGCAATGGCTGCACTGGGGGCTGCTCAAGCGGAAGTTCAGTCAGCCGAATCGAATCGCCTGGTCGCCGAGGCCGTTGAGAAACAAGCCGAAGCGGATCTCGCCTTCGCCCAGTCACAACGCAAGGTCACGGCGGCGACCCTTGCGCACACCGTCACCTTGATGGAATATGCCAGGATTCACGCCCCCTTCGATGGAACGATTTCGTATCGCGGCATCGACACCGGCGATTTCGTCACTTCGGCGGCCTCCTCGAAGGACAGGGCGGAATCGCTCTTTACGCTCAATCGCATTGACCGTTTCCGCATCGTTTTCGATGTGCCTGAATCGGCCGCCACGCGAATTCGATCTGGTCAGAAAGTGGAACTGAAAGTGGATTCGGTCAGGGATCACGTCTTCAAAGGTGACGTGAAACGTACCACGGGGGAATTGGATGTCAGAACTCGAACACTGCGTGTTGAAGCCGAAGTCACCGACGAGATGAATCGACTCTTGCCTGGCATGTACGGTTTGATCCAGGTCATCGAGAGTCCTAAGGTAAAATCGACATACTGACAGGTCCACGAGGGAACAGGCGGCGTCCTGACATGATCTTAACGGTTCGTCACGGGACCATGTGCGTCGCCGTAGACCGATGTCTCCGGGTGGAGCGCAGACCACGCAAACCAGAATGAATACAGCCATGAGACGCCTTCATCGGCCTGTGTCACTCGAAGCGAATGCGACTTTCGGTCATACGCCACGGTGAACTTCTTGGCACCGATGGTGTCCGTAATTGAGGGCTGCTCAGCGGAAAATCCCGATTCCGGATAGGCGCGATACTGGTCGCCCTCCCAGACGCCGAGCACGCGTTCTTTGTTAGGAAACCGTTTGCTGGCCGTTGAAACGGGAAACATCAACTGCTCGTTGGTGAAGTACATTTCATAGGGATTGCGGCGATAGTCGCAAGGGAACCGATGCTACGAGTTTGAAGCCGCGCCGCAGCCAGTAAAGGCATTGAATCCTCACCACAGTCGTATTCTCGTTTCGCATCGCACGTCCCGATTGCAGAATCGCTGTGACGTTTCTGCCACGAAGGATCGCAGAAAAGAATCTTCCACTCTGTGAAACGGGACACAGACCCAGATGCAAGGCCGCTTCACAATGCACCGGTCAACGGCGACGTGACCTGCCAGTTGTCGCGAGTGTCGCGTCTGTCCCCATTGATCGAAGCTACGTTCCAGGTAGCCATGTCGACGATTACCAAGTCGCCAAGCGCCATCCCGAAATGCTGCAATTGGCAACATGCACTCGAAGTCGTATGCACTCTCAACACAAGGGGTCTCATCGCATCCGTCAGGGCACATTGCCGACGGCCCGCGCGAGCTGCGCGAGATTGCGATGGTAGTCTGCCAGCGCGCGCTGGTAGCCGAGTTGTTCATCGGCGAGTTGTCGTCGAGCGAGGAGCAGACGTTGGAAATCGAGCGACCCGGCGATGTAGGCGGCTCTCGCGTCGTTGAGACTGATTTCCGCCGCTGGAAGAACACGCTCTTCATAAAGCCGGGCGACGCCGTGGGACTGCTCGACGCGGGCGGCATTGGTTTCAATGTCCTCACGAATCGAATCGGCCATCTGGGCGTATTCCGCGTGCAATCGGCTCAGGCGAAAAATGGCCTCGTTCACTGCCGCGGCGCGCTTGTCGCGATTCACGGGCAGATTCATGTTGAGACCGATGATGCCGCGTTGTTCAATGTCGGTCCAGAACGAATCGTAGCGGGCCAGCAACTCGAAATCGGGGTAATACTCTTTGCAGGCCAGCGCCATCGCGTTCTGTTCGGCTTGCATACGCGAACTCAAAGCCGCCAATTCGGGACGATGCTGAAGCGCGAAGCTCTGTAAACTCACAACGTCGAGTGTTTCGGCGCGGACCTCCAAAGCGGGGGGGGTGGTCGGCAGCGGATGATTGGGCCGCCGGTGGAGGAGCGTATTGATGCGCGCGACAGCCACGCGCTGCATCTGTGTCAATTCCAAATCGCGCTGCTGCAGTTTGGCGAGTTCCAGATCGGCCAACGACAAGTCCTGCGCAGAAACAAGGTTCGCTTCATACTTGCTCTTGGCCGCGCTCCGGATGTCCTCCAATGCGGACAGGTTCGTGCGATTGATCTCGCGCTCGCGCTGCGTGAGATAATAGTCGTAGTATGCCAACGAAGCCGCAAGACCGAGCCGCAACTGGACCTCGCTGGCATCCCACGCCGCCGCATTGGCCTCCCACAGTGCCATTTCCCCGCGCAGCGCGCGCTTGCCGTGCCAGGGGACCTTTTGCGTCAGTCCGATCGAATAGGAGGACTGAATCGGAGAATTGGCGCTGAGGCTCGCCGGTGCGGTCATGGTCTCAAGCATGGGGTCATCCAACGCAACCACTTGAGGATAGCGATTGGCGGCCGCGCTCCATGCCGCTTGCGCCGCTTGGACCGAGGGGTTGCGGGACTGAACGACCGAGATCAGAAGATCCAGCGGAAGTTCATCGAGGCCGGAAAAGGGATCGTCGACGTTGGATGCAACCGGTCCGGGTGAAGAATCGTCTGGTGAGTTTTCCTGCATCGACGCCGGGACGATCCGAGACGGATCATCCACCAGCGCGGGTGCCGTCTCGTCTCTCGCCGCACGTCCCTCGGCGACCGCCGGTGCGGTTCGCAGCGGAACCTCGCTTCGATTGACCCAGCTTTGCTGCGCACCACAACCCAGTGCAGCGATGGCGGAAAGCGTGATGGCAGTGAGTTTCCCCGCGCGGATTAGTGGCATTGTCGCCTCCCTGGACGAATGCACGAGATCCGACGGCTGGGGTTAGCGGGTCAGCCGCGCTACGAATCGTCAGCGTGTTCCTCATTTCAGTATCGGCCGGCACGACACATCTCCTCGAAACAACTCCACTGGCTGGGTGTTGGCCATACAATCGATACAGTCGGATCCGTGAGACCGAGCGACAACGCGAATTTCCAGGGGTGGAACAGCGTTCGTGATTGCCGTGTGAGAATCACAGGAAAGAGGCGTTGATACGCGTCAAAAACGCACTGTTAGATGCACACACCGATGGCGCATCGGAGATCGCTTTTCCGAGTCGATGTGCCGCCCCAGTTTCAGTTGCCGTCGGTGGCCGACGCAACCTCAACCTCGCTGCCGCGCTCCAAGAGATCGACCTGTGTCATTGTCTCCGGGTTCTGTATCCGTTGTCGCCACGCTTGGTCGAGCGCATCGGCTCCGCTGAAGTCGAAATGTTTCCGCAGAGCGCCATCGACGGTCGTCTCGGGGCAGGCTTCTAAGAATTGGATGAAAGCTTTGGGACTTGTGCGTTCCACCAACCACGACGTGAGCACAAGACTCTGGCCATAGTAGGCGTCGCGTAGGTGAAGTGGGGGCAACTGACGTACGGCAATCAAATCGCGAATCGGATAGGTCGAGCGGTGGCGCAGTGCATGCCGCAGATCGGCGAGTCTGGTTTCGCGCTTGGATGCCGATTCACTGAGCATCGCAATTCCTTCGTCAGCCCAAGGAGGGATGGGTCGACCGCGAAACCGCTCCGCCAGGACGGCGTGGGTCAGTTCGTGCGGTAAGGCCGCAGTCGTCCAATCCGGCGCGTCGCAACGGAGATCGATCCGCCGTGAAACGATGCGCTCGCCATCGAATTGAATACGGGTTGAGCCGACCGAGGAATCGCCGGGACGTGCAAGCGTGGAACAATACGCGGACTGGGTGCGATGGATGACGATCTCACAACGAGGCGTCCAGTCGCGTTCGGTCGACTCGCTTCCCCAAAGAACGCGGAGGCGGCTCCGCAAGTCCTCGCAATCCAGAATCAGATTGCGCGCCTCGGTTTCATTCTGACAGGTCCAGCAACGGAAATTACGACTCTCGGCCAAGCACCACCCGCCGGTGTGAGTGATCTTCACCGTACTGGGATCGGAAGCATTCGACCGGTGTTCCGCCAAAGTTGGCGCGGCTGACCCAGCCATCACCAGCATCACCAACCAGACTCCGCAGCCGTACGAGCATCCTGAATTTTCTGAGATTTCCATGCACCGTTCCCGATCAACAGTCGTTCCAACGGACAGTTGAAATAGAGAACGTCGTGCCGTCGCCACTAGAACCCAGCGATCAGCGATAACTCTTGTTCACAAAATGAGTTGCGATCGTACTCCTCGAAGGGGCACGCTTTGAGCGTGCTGAACAATCGGGCATCCCTGCATTCGATTTGCGCGGGGAGTTATCCGCTCATGTCAATAACTGCGCCAGCATCGACGCGGCATACGACGTAGGGATTGGTGAAGAATTCGTGGATTCGGCTCCGATAGGTTGAATGTTGGAATTCACCTTGTTCCCTGGAGTTTGTGGAAGTAACCTTGGTGGTAGATGCGGCATCCAAGATTGCGGATGACGTTGTTAACGGGTGAGGCCATGAATCGGACTCGGACAGTTCTGCGAACCATGCTGCTGTGGGCGATGCTACCGCTCACCGTGCTGGCGGGCAGTCCGCGTCCCGTCTGTCTGTGCTCGAATGGCGACGTCAAGGTTCTCTGCCAAGGGGCTGCGGCCGCTCATAGCTGCTGTCCCACACCCAATCCGTGTTCCGCTAAGAGTTGCTGTCCGGCGGTCAAAAAGGCGCGCGCGGCGGAAACCGCATGCGTCGCGGCAACGTGTCATTGCACGCGACTGGTCGTGATGCCGGACAGCGCCCCGAAAGTGGTCGAGGTGTTGCCGCCCGGTCTTGATGTGGCGTGGAGTGGCTCCGTTGAGGTCACGTTACCCGACGCCGATGTCACGCCGACAGTGCTCGCCCCCAGCCAGGCTTTGCCGCCACCGTTGGCCGGGCGTGACGTCTTGGTCACGCTGGTTCGTTGGCTCGTGTAATCTCTCTCTCGCTCTGTGCTCATCGTCGATGGGCACGTCTGTGCGACGTTTGTTGCTTGTTCGTTCAGTCACTGCCGCTGCACTTTGGGCGTTGTAACCACACTGGTTAACCGCGCATGTGACTGAACTGGCAAGGGCTTCCGGTGTTCTCCATTCGGCACAGCATTTTGCCTGCGCGTGCAGGTCTGTGCCTTTCCAAGTGCGTTTCCGGCTGTCGAAGAGGTTGCGTATCCCTCGACGAGCGCCGGTTTTCTGAAAGGTTGGTAGATCATGTTCAAGATTCTCGCGACGACGATGTTGGCATTCTCAGGTTCGATGGCATTCGCTGGTCACGGCCAAGCCTGCTGTGGTGGCTGCGCTCCAGCATGCACGGCTCCCGCGGCATGCACGGCAGCAGTCTCGGCAGTTCCGATGGCCGCCGTGCCTGCACCGCAGACCGCGGGTGCACAGACCTATCAGAGCTTCTCGTACGAACCGGGTGCCGCACCGTCGCCAGTGCCGGTGACGACCGGGCGGATGATGACGATTCGTTCGAGCGTGAACGGTGGCGGCCGCCTGGATAGCCCGTGGAAGTACGGGGACAACAAGGCGAGCGGCCGGTATCTGTGGAACGCTCGGTAATCGGAGATGTCCGCGGCGCTGGGAGCGGCGACTGCCGCTCTCAGCGCCCACTCTGACGAGCCTTCAAACACTGGCTCGCCGCGATGATGCTCGCATAACTTGTGGAGCGTGAGTGGTTCAACGAAATCAGAACTCTGAATGTGTGACTCAGACTGTTTGAACGTCTTCGGACAGTCATTGCAAAGGACAGAATGATGAAAGTGGCAACAGTGCTTGGCATCGCCTCGATGGCATTCGCGATGATGGGACCGTCGGCCTCTGCTCAAGCGACGGGGGGAGCGAAAGCGCGCGGTGACGTCTACAACTTCTGGCAAATGCAGGGCTGGCAACAGCAGACCCACAGTCAGGCTCGCGCGCTCTACTACTACGGCCAAACGGCGCAGCCGACACCGGCGCAGCCGACACCGGCGCAGGCCAAGGAACACGCCATCGCCGCCCGTCAGGGCGTTGTGAACGCACAGAAGAGCCTGGCGGAACTGAAGAAATCCAACCCGGATAATAAGGAAGCCTTGGCGGCCATCACCAAAATCGAAGAAATCCAGAAGAAGGTGCTGGGACATTGCGACATGATGGACAAGGCCCTCGACAAGGCAGACCACGTTGAGATGTGTTCGTGCTGTGCCGACATCGTCAACGAGGTCGATGCGGCGAACGTGGAGATGACGAAGCTGATGAAGGCCCTCAAGATTGAGAAGACGGATCTGCCGAAACGGGATGCACCGGCTCCGAAGTAAACCCCGACGATGACGGAGAGACTCTGTTCCGCCTCAGCGATGGGGCGGGACGTAACTCTCTCACGCAAGGTTTTTTGAGCGATTGTTGATCATCGTGGAGCAAACAGGCCTTCTCCTCTTAACGATGGCGGTATGGCCGACGCTCTACACAAACGTGTTCGCGTCACGAACTTTTTGCGTGTGCAGAAACGTGGCGCTCATGCGGTACTGTCTTCGCGACTGTCCGTCAGGTGATTCAACGCCGGCGCAACGGTCTCCCTTGGACAGGTTAATGAATCATGCTGAAATTTCTCGCGACTCTGTGGAACGCTCGGTAATCCCCGCGTCCGCGGCGTCTTGTCCGCATTCGGTCTGGAGTCCACTCGCCTTCCTTTCAGGAGTTCTCAATGAACCATCGCTTGGTGAACCTGCTCGCCGTTGTGAGTCTCGGGCTGTCATCAGCGTCGGAGCGGCTGATCCCCCCGCCACTGAACCGCCTCAACTGTCAAAATCCACGTTTCTGATCTCCGGCTTACATTGCCCGCCCTGCACGTCGACCGTCGAGCGCTCGTTGAAGGGCATCAAAGGCGTCCGCTCGGTCAAAGTCGACTGGACCTCCAAGAATGCCCGCGTGGAGTTCGACCAGAAGGAAGTCACACCGCAGCAATTGGCCGCGCAAATCGCCGCCACGCCGCACATGATGGGCGGCAACATGCGGTATGCCGGCTGGCTGGCGCTCAAGACTCCCGGCGTTGATGGAGCCGGCGTCGGCGATAAAGCCAAAGCAGCGCTGATGGGCGTGAAAAGCGTTGCCGCGGTGACGGTCTATCCCCAACAGGCATCGGTCGGTGTCGCCTTCAAGTCGGAAGGAAAAGTGACGACAGACCAGTTGATCGCGGCGCTCAAAGACGCTGGCATCGAAGCGTCGCTATTTCCCTGAAAGGATCATTTCGGCGAAGGGTTCGGCGGAACGGACGTGCTCCCGTTCTGACAATGCCCGCTCAAGACCGACGGACACGCGAGCAGTCGGGGCCAGTCCGGCTGGGTTAGCACCGAAAAGCAGGATGACGTTCCGGCTGCTCGCGCGTTCGTCGGAGACAGGTTTTGAGTTCACGAGATTGTCGAAGCGGCGCGGCAACCCTCTTTGTTGTCACGCCGTCATCAGGATGACCGCCATGACCGCTCCGTCCACCGATCCGCTCCGCGATGAAGGGGGCTTGCGCGCGCCACCGGGCTTGAGCGACTGGGGCAAAGCCTGGTGGTGGTTCGATTTCCTGATTCTCGTCAAGCTCGCACGGCTGCGGTTCATCGCCATCCTCGCGGCGATCGGCGTGGTTATCACCCAGTGGGACACGCTGGTCGCCTATTACGAAAAGTGGACGCGGCCGGCTTCCGTGACGGCCGCCGCGGCGAGCGATACCGAGTATTTCTGCCCGATGCACCCATCGGTAATCCGCGACAACCCGCGCGAGAAATGCCCGATCTGCTTCATGCCCCTTTCCAAACGAAAAAAGGGCGAGCAGACCATCGAGGCGCTGCCGGCGGGTGTGGTCAACCGCGTCCAACTGTCACCCTATCGCGTGGTCATTGCCGGCGTGAATACGTGGAAAGTCGCCGCGATCCCCCTCACCAAACAAGTGGATGCTGTCGGATTCGTGGAATTCAACGAACGGGGACTCAAGAACGTCTCCGCGCGGGTGAAGGGACGGCTCGACGAACTCGTGATCAACGAGACGGGGCAGACCGTGCGCGCGGGCGACATCCTGGCATCGCTCTACAGTCCCGACCTCAACGTTACGGTGCAGAACCTGCTTGATGCCCACAAACGCAAAAGCACGGAACTGGAAGCGAGCGCGCGGCAGCGGCTGCAACTGTTGGGAATCGGCGACGACCAGATCGAAGACATCCTCCAGACCGGCAAAGCCAACAGCCACTTGCGAATTCGCAGCCCGATCAGCGGGCACGTCATCAAAAAATATGTCCGCGAGGGGCAATACGTCGAGGAAGGCACTCCCTTATACGATGTCGCCGATCTCTCCACGATCTGGATTCAGGCGCAGGTTTATGAAGACGACATGGCCTTCCTGCCGCTGGAACAAGACCCCGAGAATCATGTGCACCGCGTGGCGCATCCGCTCCTGGTGACTGCATCGACGCGCGCGTTTCCAGGAGAAATGTTTCGCGGCACGCTCACCTTCGTTTATCCGCATGTGGACCAGCAATCGCGGACGGTGACCGTGCGGTTTGAGTTGGAAAACCCTGGACACAAACTGCGGCCGGGGATGACCGCCACGGTGACGCTGCTGGTGCCGCCGGACAAAGTGCCTGCCCTTCAGCGCGCGGATGTACCGATGCCCGATCTGGCGTCGGGCCGCGTTCCCGCGATTCCGGAATCGGCCGTGATCGACACTGGCCGGGAGACCATTGTCTATCGGGAAACGCTGCCGGGCACGTTTGAGGGGGTGCTGGTCACGCTGGGGCCGAAAATGACGGGCCCCGAGAACGCGATCTATTTCCCACTGCTCAAAGGACTGGAACTGGGCGAGCAGATTGTGACATCGGGCTCATTCCTGGTCGATGCGGAAACGCGGCTCAGTCCCGCTGCCGGTTCGATCTATTTCGGCGGCAGCAGCGGCGGCAGTAAGACCGGTGGCAGTGTGACCACCGTCCGGCCGACCACCCCCGATAACGAAGACGCCAAGCTGAAGGCGGCCCTCGCCAAGCTTGCCCCTGGGGACCGCGCCCTCGCGGAACAGCAGAAATTCTGCCCGATTCTCGCCGACAGTCGCCTCGGCTCGATGGGCGTGCCCGTGAAGCTGATGCTCAAGGGGCAGCCCGTGTTCGTCTGTTGTCCGTCGTGTGAGAAGCCGGCCAGCGATGACCCAGAGGTCACGTTGCAGAAGCTCGCGGCCCGGAAAGCCGGAGACGCGGCGAAACCCCAAGCGGCTCCCGCTCCGCGCGGCTCTGCTGGCGAAGAAGCGGAGGCCAAAATTCGCGGAGCACTGGCCAAGTTAAGTGCGGAGGACCGGGCGTTGGCCGAACAACAACGCTTTTGTCCCGTGCTCCCCAACAGCCGCTTGGGTTCGATGGGCCCGCCGATCAAGCTGATGATCGAAGGCCAGCCGGTGTTTCTGTGCTGTGCCGGATGCAAGTCCACCGCTCTGGCCAAGCCCAAGGAAACCTTGCAGAAAGTCAAAACTCTGCGTGAGCAGAAGCAACCGACAGAGACTTCCGCCAGGGAGATCGCTTTGAAAGAAACCGACCCGGAAATTCGCGCCGAGTTACTCAAGCTGAGCGACGGCGATCTCCAGTTAGTGCTGGCCCAGAAAATCTGCGTGGTGGCCGAGAACAGCCGACTTGGTTCGATGGGTCCGCCCCTCAAAGTCATGATTGATGGAAAACCCGTGTTCCTATGCTGCGACGGTTGTCGCGAGACCGCACTCGAGAAACCGCAGGAGACCTTAAAAGCGGCGGAGCGCCTGCGTCGTCCGGAAAAGGATGCCCCATGATCGAGTCCATCATCGAAGCCTCGATCCGCAACCGGTTCCTGGTGATCATCATCGCGGCCCTGCTAACGATCGGCGGTGTCTATGCGATGCTGCAAACGCCCGTGGACGCCATCCCCGATCTCAGCGAAAACCAGGTGATCGTGTTCACGGACTGGATGGGCCGTAGTCCGCGCGAGATCGAAGATCAGGTCACGTATCCGCTCACCCGCAAGTTACAGGGACTGGCCGGGGTGCGGACTGTGCGCTCCTCGTCCGAATTCAATTTCTCGATGATCACGATCATCTTCGAGGATGGCGTCGACTTCTATTTCGCCCGCCAGCGCGTGACGGAAAAGCTGAGCCAAGCATCCACTTATCTGCCAGCGGGGGTTGTGCCCTACATGGCTCCCGATGCGACAGCCCTCGGTCAAATCTTCTGGTATACCGTGGAGACCGGCGCTGCGAAGCCGGTGGATCCGCAGCGGCTGTGGGCCATCAACAAGTTCTACATCGCTCCCCAACTGAACGCGGCCCGCGGCGTGGCCGATGTCGCCACGGTCGGCGGGCTGCCGATGGAATATCAGGTGGATGTCCGACCGGAAGCGCTGCGGGCGTTCAATATCACCCTCGGCGATCTCTACAACGCGGTGGCCCGGAGCAACATGCCGGGCGGCGGCGGCGTGATTCAGAAGAACAACGCCGAGTACATTGTCCGCGGCGTGGGCTGGATTCGCGACAAGCGCGACATCGAACGGACCGTCATTCGCGAAGTGAACGGCGTGCCCATCTTTGTGGACACCGTGGCCACCGTGCAGTTGGGGACGCAATTCCGCCGCAGTGTGTATGAGAAGAACGGCAACGAAGTCGTCGGGGGTGTCGTGCTGATGCGCCACCAGGAAAACCCGCTGATCGTCACGGAACGAGTCCGCGACAAGATTCAGGAATTGCAGCCGGGCCTTCCCGCGGGAGTGCATATCGTACCGGCCTACGATCGCACGCGGCTCATCCACGGAGCGATCCACACGCTGACCGAAGTGATGTGGCATGAGATGCTCATCGCTTCGATTGCCATTCTGCTCATTCTATCGCACCTTCGCAGCGTGTTTGTGATCTGTGTCACGCTGCCGCTCGCGGTCCTGTTCTCTTTCCTAATGATGTGGGTGCTGCGCTCGCTGGGAATCATCGACATTCAAGCCAACATCATGTCGCTGGCCGGGATCACGATCTCCATTGGCATTCTGGTCGATCAAGCGATTGTGATGACGGAAAACGCCACCCATGTGCTCAAGGAGCATTTCGGCGACCAGCCTGTCACCGGGGATACGCGCGAGTTGGTCATCCCCGCCTGCCGCACTGTCGGCCGGCCGATCTTCTTCTCCGTGATGATCATGCTGCTCTCGTTCATTCCGGTGTTCATGCTCAGCGGGCGCGAAGGGAAGTTGTTCCATCCCCTGGCATTTACCAAGAGCTTCGTGTTGATCGGCGTGGCGATCATCTCCGTGACGCTGGTGCCGGCGCTGATCCCCACCTTCATCCGCGGGCACCTCCGCAGCGAAGAAGAAAACTGGATCGTCCGCAGTTTCATTCACATCTACAAACCGCTGCTGACGTGGGCTTTGCCGCGGCGGAACCTGGTGATGTGGATGTTTGCGGTGCTGCTCCTGTTGGCGGCCGGCATGTTCCCGTTGCAGGCCATCATCGGCCAAGGAGCCTCCGAAGTCGCCTGGAAGACGACGTTTTTGGTCGTGTTTGCGGTCGTCGTCGCCTTCACGGTACTTTCCACCAGCGGCTGGCAATGGCAACTGACCGCGTTCGCGACGTTGACGGTGATCGCCCTCTGGGCTTACCACTTTCCGAAGATTGGTGTCGCGTTCATGCCGGCGCTCGACGAAGGGACCACGCTCGACATGCCGATCACGGTGCCGCGGGCCAGCGTGACACAATCGGCCGATGATCTAAAAGCCCGCGATGCTCTGCTGCGCGGCTTCCCGGAAGTCGAGTCCGTGATCGGCAAGGCGGGCCGCGCCGATACGCCAACCGATCCGGCACCGCTCGATATGGTGGAGACGTTCGTGAACTTCCGGCCGCGGGAATTCTGGCCGAAGCGCGTGCTGCGGTTCAACGATGCGCTCGGGCAGACCGAAGCGGCGCTCGCCCGACTGGAAGCCGACGGCTACATCGCCGCCTCCGCGGCTGACGACAGCCGCGCGTCGTTGCTGAACGACGCTACCCAGAAAGCGCTCGAACGCTTTGATGAAGCCCAGCGGGAACTGGCTTTGGTGCGCTACCGGGAGTTTGAACAATCGCTCGGTCACCAACTGGTGCGATTTGCTGTCAACGAGACCACCCGCCGCTTAGTGCGGGCCAAAGGCTGGGTCTGGCCAGAGGGGGCCGATAAGTCCGCCGTCATCGCGGAAATCGCGGCCACCCAAGACGCCGAATTCAGTCCCTGGCTCAGCAGTTCGCCGGCACTCGAAGACGTGACGCAGCTTGTCCGGACCGTGGTGAATCAGGGATCGGTGCGCGGCTTCGTGACCGACCCGGTGCATGCTCAGGAACTGCACCAGGATCAGTGGCACTCGGCGGTCTCCGCGGTTCGAGAAGCGCTGGGGTCGCGACGGCCCACGCTTGCCGATGAAATTCTGGCGGCGGTCGTCAAGCAGCGACACAAGTTGTGGATGGAGCAGGTTCATGCCACGAACTTCGATCTGTTTGATCAAGGCGTCCAAGCCTTCACATGGTATGCCCTGGAAGAGTTGGCACGCGCCGCGAAGCAGCAGGGGCTGACCGAGTCCGCGACGCACGGCGCGGACACAGCGGCCTTCGCCGATGCCGCGATTCAGGGGCAACTCGGCAACCGGCCCGAACTGGATGCCGTTGCCCCTTTCGTTCCGTTGCGGGAAGCGCTGGAGAAATCCTTCGCGGATCACGTTTTTTTCTGGCCACGGCGGACGGGCCCGAAGGGCGATCTCGTCGATGATGAAATGGGCCGTGTGCTGCAAGTTCCCGGTTGGAGCAACATTTTCACCCAACCGATTATTAACCGAATCGAAATGTTGTCCACAGGCGTGCGGACCGATATCGGCGTCAAGGTCTTCGGCGAGGATCTGGACACGATTGACGGCGTCTGTAAGCAAATCGAGGCCGCTCTCAAACCGCTCAACGGTGCTCGCGATGCAATCGCGTCTCCCATCATGGGCAAAGGCTATCTGGACATCGACATCAACCGCGAGACGGCTGCCCGCTATGGTATCAGCGTGGAAGATATTCAGAACGAGATCGAGATGGCGCTGGCTGGCCGCGCGGTGACCTATACCGTCGAGAAGCGCGAGCGTTTCCCGGTGAGGGTCCGTTATGCCCGTGCCGCGCGCGATGACATCGATAGCATCCGGCGACTGCTCGTCAGTCCCGGCGGCATGGGTTCCAGCCCGGCGATAACTTCTGGCGCGGAAGCGTCACCAGGGGGATCAGTGGGCACGTTGGCAGCCGACGCGAGCATGTCTCCAGGGCATAGCGCATCGCCAGGTCACGCCCTCTCCGGTCAGCCACTAATCCCGTTATCGGCGCTCGCTGACATTCACATTGTCGAAGGCCCGGCAATGATCAAGAGTGAAAATGGGCGGCTGCTCAACTACGTCACTCTCAATGTGCGGGGGCGTGATATCGTGGGCTTTGTCGATGAAGCCCGCCGTGTCGTCTCGGAAAAGGTCAAACTGCCGGAAGGGGTCCATATCGAGTGGAGCGGCGAATTCGAACACCAGGTGCGCGCCGCTCAGACATTGCGATTTGTCTTCCCGGCGGTGATCGCGCTAATCTTTCTGATCTTGTACCTCACCTATCGGGACTTGGCCGACGCCGCGCTGATGATGCTCACTGTCCCCGAAGCGCTCGCCGGAGGCGCGTTCTTCATGTATCTGTTTCCCAAGATCATGCTGGGTTGGGATGCGCCGCCGATGGATTTCAGCGTGGCCGTGTGGGTGGGGTTCATCGCCTGCTTCGGCATGGCCACGGAGACCGGCATCATCATGCTGGTCTATCTTCGTGAAGCAATCGAGAAACGCGGCGGACTCGAAAAGATCGCGTCCCTCGAAGAACTCCGACAGGCGGTCATCGAAGGGGCAGTCCATCGGCTGCGACCCAAGCTGCTCACGGAAGGCGTCGCGATCATCGCCATCTTTCCGATGGTCTTCGCCCGCGGCGTGGGTGGCGAAATTTTGGCACCAATGGCCCTCCCCGTTCTCGGTGGCCTCTTGATCTCGGACGAAGTGGTCGACCTCTTCCTGCCGGTCCGGTTCTATTGGGTGCGGCGGGCACGGTGGTTGAAACTGCATTCGCTCGCAGACATTGCACCTGTCTCACCAACTGATCAAACCGCTGCCAGATCGGAAGCCGCGAGCGCGACTTGATCAAAAATGTTTGGCCGTTCGCTCAATCAACCCGAATTGCGAGGTGGGATTCAGTGAGCATCCTCCGACAGCGGGAATGTGGTGTGTACTGCCTATGGCAGCCGCCGAGCCAGTGATCATTGTTCCCGAAAATGGGCAGCAAGCCCACAAGCAGCCACAGGTCGTCCGCGCTGCCGATAGGTCGATTCATGTGGATTACGAGGCCCGGTGTTCGTGCCTTCTGGTTTGCCTGGTTTGCGGCCCATCCCGATATGGAGTTAATTCAGTAGCACGGCCGTCAAACGCCGGCCTGCTGATTGACGCACGCAATCAGATCAAAGTGGTGTTACCCACGTCTTGCGGTCGCATGTGTGAATCCGTTCACAGAAACCTTCCTCCAATCGTGCCCGTCTCCGTGATCCGTATGAGCATTTGACACTCGGCGTGCCCGAATTACGCACCGAGTTGGAATCCATACCCATCCTGCGCTTGCACTGGTTACCGGTTTCTTCCGGTGTCCGCCCTTCTGCGACGCCCTCTCCGGTAATTCTACGGTCCATCGGCACGAGCCTCGGTGATCGCGGATTCACGCCCGGACTCTATGAATATTTCCACACACTGTGGCCGATCTCACAGAGTTCGTTTGGTCCGGCAGTATCGTCAGGGGAACAGAACCGTTACACCTCTGACCGGAAGGTTTCTCGTCCATGAGTCGACTCACCCCATTCGATAGTTCCGTCAGATCCGTCTTCTGGCAACGAGCTTTGCGCGTCGCCTTGCTGTTCGTTCTGGTCCCCGTGATCCTTGCGGGAACCATTGTCATGGGATTGACTTGGCAGCGACCACTTCGCAGCCCCTTCGCAGCCCTATTCGACCTGGAGCGTCGTCTCGCCGATGACGGGCTGCGACGGATTGAGACAGATTGGCAACCCGAGTATGTGCCGATGATTCTGGAAGTTGGGCACTATGCAAGATACCAGGGTCATGCCGAAAAACTAGAGTCCCTCTTGAAGAGTAAGACGGGGCAGTCAATCGGGATCAATCCGGAAGCGCTAAACAACGATTGGTACCGTTGGCTTTGGAAACAGCCACCTCTCGACAGTGGACGGCTGAATGAACTCCGCTCCGAATTCTATTCGTCCCATCCGTCGATCTCTGTGAATCAACTTGGCGAGTATTTTGAGAATCGGCCGACGACCTTGATTCGTGCGGAGGAAATCCGCTGGGGAGGGGTCTTCCGAGATTTGATCCCACCGATTCGCCAACCCGTCATCATCCCGGCAGCCGATGCGGACTATCTGCATGACGGAGACGTTGTTTTCGGCATTGCCGTGAACGGAGAGGCACGAGCTTACCCGCGTCGAATTCTCGGCCATCACGAAATGATCATTGACACCATCGGTGACATGACCGTCACGGGAGTCTATTGCCCGTTGTGTCAAGTGATGATCCCGTACAACAGCCGCACCGCAGAGGGCACGCAGCATGTCTTCGGGACCAGCGGTTTTCTCTATCGATCCAACAAACTGATGTATGATGCGGACACAAAATCGCTTTGGCAGACGATGACCGGCGAGCCGGTCGTCGGAACGCTGGCCGGCAAGGGACTCGTTCTCGATCAGATCCCAGTGGTGACCACGACCTGGGGCGAGTGGCGAATAAACCATCCCGACACGATGACGGTTTCGTTAACGGGGTTGCCGATGATCAAGTCCACGGATCATGGCGACACCACCGACTATTCCGAAGGGGCTGCCTATCGCCCATATTTTCAAACGGATGAAATTGCCTACCACGTCCCGCTGACCGACCCGCGGCTACGGAAAAAAGCCGAGGTCTTTGTCCCAGTGCTCAAACAACCATCTCGACCCTTCGCAATTTCCGTCGCAGTCCTCTCTTCAAATCCGATTTACCAAACCACCGTGGGAACAGAGAAACTCGCGATTTTCACCACCGCCAGCGGGGCAAATCGTGCATATCGCGTTGGTGATCGGGCCTTTCGCTCGGGGGCCGACGATGCCCACGTTGTCGATCAGGATGGTGTGGAATGGGCGATTGAAGAAACGGAGCTGCGGGCTACCGAACGAGAACCGTTGCCGCGTGTGCCCGGTTTTCGCGCCTTCTGGTTCGCCTGGTTTGCCGCTCATCCCGACACGGAGTTAATTCAATGATGTGCAACTCGATTGGCCGGACGTTGGATTGAGGAGCGAATTCAAGCGCAGGTGCCTGATTGGACCAACTGGATGACCAAGTACAAGCGGTGCGGGTGTCGGACCACGTCTGCTGGACCGGTATCGCTGGACTCATTGCACACGGCTTACTCTCGATTCCGGTGAGTGACGACACCGCGGCCAACGCTCATGACCACGTCCCAATCAAGTCGTCTGTTCTCCGAGGCGTATTGACGAGTTCGCAAGGACGACATTATCCGTCGGTTTTTGATCGGGCGAATTGAGAAAGTGCCTTTCGACGAGGTTGAAGAAGGCCACTCCGGTCGCGAGCGACAGGACGAAACTGACCGGCAGGGTGACCAGGAGCGTTTCCCAGTTCCCACGCAATCCCCATTGATAGAAGGCATGCCCGATTCCTGTCGTTACCAACGGATGAATCAGGTACAAGCTGTAGCAAATCTTTCCGCAGTACGAAAACGGCCGCAGCATCCGCCAGGTACTCAACTGGGCGTCGCTTTGGTGGAGCGCGGAGAGCAGGAACGCAAAGAGCATCGCCATGATCCACGAGAATCTCAGGTTGGAATCTGGAAACAGCAGATGTCGTGAATCGAGTGCGGGCAAGAACATCGCGACACATATCAACAATGAAATGATCGAACGCCCAACCCGCCCCGCGGAGTGGATCCGGTAAAAGGCGGCGATTCCGGCCGCAAAATAGAACCAGTATCCTCCGATGATCGTACCGTCCAGATGGATGCCGTTCCGTTGCGCCCAGCCGCCGAGGAACGGAACGCTCAAGGTGACAAACAGCGCCGCCAGGAAAAGTCGTCTCGGTGCCAGGAAGAGAATCACCCCCGCGACGGCATAGAACTGTTCTTCGTAACAAAGTGTCCAGGCGTGTCCGATGAGAAATCGGTCTCGTCCGCCTGTCAGATGAGAGCGCCACGACTCGGTCAGTGTCAGGTTTCCCAGCCATTCCGTCAGATTCAGGCTCGTGGGTGAATTGATCTTGAAGACAGCGCGCGTCAACAGCCCTGGCCACACGAATCGCTCCACCAGCCAGATCACGACCGACGAAACGATCAATGCCAGCCAGTAGGGTGGATAGATGCGATGAAACCGCCGCCAGAAGAAAACGCCCACGCCCTCACCATTCCGGCGTCGCGCGTCGAGCGTTGCCATGATGCAATAGCCGCTAATCACAAAGAAAATGGGGACACCGACGTTGAGGTGTTTCGTGGCTGCCACCAGCCAGGATCCGAGCTGATTCCATCCCTTCGCCCCCAAGTCGGCTCTTGCGTCCACGTGCATTGTCGAATGGTAGATCACGAGCAAAATACAGGCGAAGCCCCGCCACGCATCCAGGGTCCGGTAACGCGGTGCTGGCTCCCGCACACCCGCGACCGGGTGATCCGACAGAGAGCCGGGGGCTTCGGGGCGATCTGACATGGCCGATCCTTTCGCGGTGACGCTGTTGTGCGAGACTCAACCACCCTGATTCTGATTGACGTCCCGTGGGACCGAGTCATGTGGCTTGTTCCGAAAGTATCAGTGCAGGTCTCGATGCCATCCACGCTGCTGCGGGGACGAATTTCCTCGAATTACCCTTCAAGTCCGTGTGGATGCCGATCAGCGTTGAGTGACCGGATCCGGGGGAATTGGTGGAAGCCGGCTTCCCAAACCACTCCCGGTCATGAGCGGTTTGTCGGCTCCCGGAATTCCGACCAGACGACCGAAGACCCACCCAATGGATTGTGGCTGCTCGTGCGGGAGTGAGCGGGGATTCGCTACCCGTGTTTCTTGTGTCACGCTCGTGGATGGTCGCAAGACCCAAGTCCCACACGGGACCGTAAGTAGAGCTACCGCACCTCCGACCAAACGCCAGTTCCCTTTCATTTACAATCTCCTGAGTTCTTGTTCGGTTCATTCAAACCGCAGGAACGTAACTGCCAGGTAGAGAAACGCTGTTGAGCATTGGCAAACGGTCGATGCAGGAAGCGGAATACAATCCACGCCGTCTGCGTGATCGTTGGACGGATCGATGCTCATCAACGGTCAGACCCAACGCAATCACTCGCAACACGGCACCGTTGTCCGGCTGTTGAGGGGTTCATTAACGCGTTCCAGAGCCAAACAGGCCTGACCCAGGTGGTGGATACGCCAGCTGTTGATTGGGCTGTGCGCCGTAAGTTCCGTTCGGTGCGCCGCCATAACCTGGAGCAGGGCAACCGCAGTGGCCGTTTGCTCCCCCGTACAGCCCGTGGTGCGCACACCCCGCGACAATGCTGGCGACCAGTAACAGCAAGGCTAAGACCGAAGAACGGCAAATCTGGTGCACGTGAAACCTCTTCCCTGAGTGGACGTTGATTCTGTCGCCATGAATCCGTTCATGACGGCGATGATCGAAGCGGGGCCGTCCAGCGCGATGCGAAATCTGGCCGATGGGCCCAAAACCGCATCGGATTGCTGGGATAAGTCTACTCGAGATGTTGTAGTTGTGTCTGTAATCTTCCTCACAATCCTGGCATCGTCTGAATTGGTTCGCGTTCTGAGCATTAGCGAGTCGGAGCGGAGCGGCAGCGATGTGATGTATCGTCAATTGTTGTGTTCAGAGAATCTTGGATTAGGCGGCAAGTTGTCGAATACAGTCGATGAAGACACGTCCTTGATTTAGGATTGTGTTCAATTGATGTCCATTGAGTCTCCTTGAAGTGGACCCGGTTTTTTAGACCACGGGGCGGGGTTTCTTAGATGGTTTCAGCGGGGTCGGCGACGAGTGGATTGGAAGGCGTGCCAGGGGGTCTGGTTCGCCAGACTCTGGTGGGGGCGTTCGTGGCAATACAACCACACCACGCAATGCTCACGGTACTGAGTTGGAGGTGTGTTATCGCTGGCATCCGTGGTTTGGGCAACGGGTGACGTTGGTTCGGACGCTGCAGAAGCAGGCTGTTGACGCGGTGCAGGTTGAGCGGGACCAGGAGGGCCACGTCTGTTCGGTAGAACTGCCGCATTGGATGCTCGACCGTGCGGCGTGCGCGGGGATGGAGTTGCAGAGTGAGCCGCGGGTCGGCTGTGCTCATCTGCGTTGCCTGCGGGAATTATTGGCGTGTGTGACAGCGTCTGACACGATAATGGATCGGCATCCCGGTTCCCCAAACCCAGGAGATGCCGATGAAGACGCGATTCCGTCCCCTGCTGACGCAAAGCGATCTGTTCCAGCCTCCGCCCACTCGGCCGTTGTGGAGAAACCTGCCGCCGGAGATGCAAGGCCGCCTCAAGGAGCTGCTGATTCAACTGCTTCAGAAACGCCCCAACGATCAGGCCGCCGTGCGGCGCGGAAAGGAGGCCGGTCATGAATGACAAGGTCAAGCCCCAGCATCTGGAGCGGAAGGCGGTCGTCTACGTTCGACAGTCCTCGGCGTATCAGGTGGCACACAACGAAGAGAGCCGACGACTGCAATACGCCATGCGGACACGGCTGGAAGAGTTGGGATGGCGGGAGATCGAAATCATCGACGATGATCTCGGCTGCTCAGCCCGTGGAGTCATCGTGCGGACCGGCTTCGATCGCATGGTGGCCGACGTGTGCCTGGGCAAGGTCGGCGCGGTCGCCACGCGGGAACTGTCCCGGTTCGCACGGAACAACCGCGAATGGCAGCAGCTGATGGAAGTCTGCCGGATGGTGGACACGCTGTTGATTGATGTCGACGTGGTCTATTCGCCCCGGCTGAGCAACGATCGGCTGCTGTTGGGGCTGAAGGGAAGTTTCAACGAATACGAACTCGATCTGCTCCGACAGCGCTCGCTGGAAGCGCGGTATGAAAAGGCGCGTCGTGGCGAACTGGTGGTTTCCGCCCCGGTCGGCTTCCTGAAGACCGAGGACCAGCGAATCGAATTGCATCCGGATCAACGGATTCAGGAACGGATTCGACTGGTGTTCCACAAGTTCCTGGAACTCGGTAGCGTGCGGCAGACGCTGATGTGGTTCCTGCAAGAGGATCTGCAGTTGCCAGCCAATGCTCAGGATGGGACGGTGACGTGGAAACGTCCGCGTTACTCGACGGTGAAGCACCTGCTCACCAACCCAATTTACGGTGGCGCGTATGCCTTCGGTCGGACCGAACATGGCACGCGTCTGGAAGGAGGCCAGCCGCGGAAGCGGATTCGCCGCCGCCCGCGGGAGGAATGGATCTCGTTGATCCCGCGCCATCACGAAGGGTACATTTCGTGGGAGCAGTTCGAGCAGATTCAGGTCGCGATCTCCGTGAACAACAACCGTGCCGATCGACCCGGCGCGGCCAAACGCGGCCCCGCCCTGTTGGCCGGTCTGCTGCGCTGTGGCCGTTGCGGTCGCAAGGTGACGGTGACCTATACTGGGGGCGGGCCGCGTTATCTGCGGTACTGTTGCGTCCGTGGTTACCTGGACGTCGGCGAACCGAAGTGCATCAGCCTCGGAGGAGTTCCCGTGGACCAGGCGTTGAGTCGTGAAGTGCTTCGGGTCGTGCAGCCGACGGCGGTCGCCGCAGCGATCGAAGCCCACCAGCACGTCGATCAGCAGCGGGAGGCTGCCGTTCAGGCTCTGGAACACGATCTTCAGGCGGCCCAGTATGCCGCGCGCCGCGCCCAGAAGCAGTTCGATGCCGCGGACCCCGAGAATCGGCTTGTTGCGGATGAACTCGAACGCCGCTGGAATGACGCTCTGCAGCGCGTGCGTGACGTGGAAGCTCGGCTCGACGAACAGCGCCAGGCGCAGAGCCAGACCGCAGCGGCCACTCTCGACGAGTTCGCCAATTTGGCGGAGGAACTCACGCGCGTCTGGAATGATCCCCAGTCCGATGCGCGGCTGAAAAAACGCATCGTGCGCACCCTGATCAAGGAAGTGATTGTCGATCGTGACGACGAACGGCATGAGGTCAAACTGGTGATCCACTGGCAGGGTGGCGTCCACACGGAACTGCGTGTGCCATGCCGTCGCCGCGGCAAAGCGAACTGCACATCACCGGACATCATCGAGGCCGTGCGTGGCTTGGCCCGAATCGGCACGGACCGGGAGATCGCGGGTTATCTCAATCGCAACGACCTCCGCACCGGCCGCGGCAACCGCTTCACGCAAGAGCGCGTGACATCGCTGCGCACCCGGCATGGCATCGCCTGCTATGATCCCGAACAGCGTCAGCAGTCCGGCTGGCTAACCCTCACCGAAGCCGCCGCGTTTCTCGGAGTCAGCACGCGCACGCTGCGTATCGCGGCCGAACAGCAGAAGATCCCCGGACAACATCCGCTGGCCAACGGTCCCTGGATCTTCATCCGCGCGGACCTTCAAACCGATGAGGCACGAAAGTTCGTCGAATACGCCCATCGTCCCAATCGACGCACCCCCGCGGTACCCAATCCGCAGCAGAAACATCTCGGCTTTTCAGGCACATAGCACAAAGGGGCAGTATGAAGCGACGTTGTAGTACGTCAGGTACGCCTGCAACCCTTGATGACAATCGGCTCCCGTCGCATAGTCCTTGAGGTAGATATCTTCATACTTCACCGTTCGCCATAACCGCTCGATCATCACGTTGTCGATGGCCCGGCCTTTCCCATCCATGCTGATCGCAATCGATTCCGCCGCCAATCGGCCTGTGAACTCCTGGCTCGTGAACTGCGACCCCTGATCCGTGTTGAAAATCTCCGGCCGACCGTATCGCAGCGCTTCCTCCAACGCCGCCAGACAGAACTCCACATCCATGCTGTTCGACAACCGCCACGACAGCACGCACCGGCTGAACCAGTCCATCACCGCGGTCAGATACAGGTAGCCTTGCTGCAAGGGCACGTAGGTGATGTCGCAGGCCCACACCTGATTCGGCCGCGTGATCTCCACGCCCCGCAACAGGTACGGATAGACCTTGTGGCCCGCGGCCCGAACCGTCGTGCGGGGCCTCGGCGCAATCCCCTGCAGCCCCATGTTTCGCAGTAATCGCTGCATTTTCTTCCGGTTGACCACGTGCCCTTGACTCGCCAGCCACAGCACCAGTCGACGGCTCCCCAGGAACGGATGACGCAGATACTCCTCATCGATCAACCGCATCAGTTGCAGGGTCTCCACGCTCTCCGGCACCGGCTCGTAATACAGGTTCGCCCGATGCAGACCCAACAGTTCGCACTGACGACGCACGCTCAGGCCGCGATGACCAGGCTCGATCCACGCACAACGCTCAGCCACCGTCCGCGGCCACTTTTTTTTTGACCCAGTCCAACTCGATCTTGAGCCGACCAATCTGCTCGTACAGCTCCGCCGAACTCGGCTCATCCGTCGTCGCCTTCTTCGCCGCTCCCGATTCAAACACCGTCGCCGCACCGTCCATGAGTTGTTTCTTCCACAACGTGATCTGGGTCGGATGCACCTTGTGCAATGCCGCCAACTCACTCACCGTCTTGAGTCCCCGAATCGCATCCAAGGCGACCTTCGCCTTGAACGACCCATCAAACAACCGCCGCTTCCGAGGCATCGTCTTTCCCTTCCAAAGAATCCTTCCACGATGCCCCCGTTCTCGACATTCCAACAACGCTTTTCCATCTATCCCCGTGGTCTAAAAAACGGGGTCCACTTCACCTCCACTTGGACTGATCGGGAGTCGGCATCAACAGGGAATGGATGATCTTGATGAGGTCGATCTCGAACGGAGTCATTTGTACGGCCGGGTTGGTCCTCTTGGTGAGCGACACTCGCGTCAAGCGTTCCTTACGGACATGTCGCTGGACGCTTAGGCGGCGCTGTCATCGGACACTTCGCAAACGGCGTTCGTCAGGAAAGTGCCGCCGTACGTGCGTCCCACCACCGGTAAACGCGATCGGTTCTGACGGGGGCGGCACTGTCCCATATTCAAGGCGGACGGTCCGCAAGGGTGATCTGTTGGGCTTTGTCATGCGAGCTTGTCTGGCTTGTGGATGACAAGTGCGTGGCGGCTGAACGAGATGATTCCCTCGCTTTGTAATTGCCCCATCGCGATCGTGACAGATTCTCTCGCCGCACCGATCTGCCCAGCCAACTCCTGGTGAGAAAGGTGTCGATGAACAACGACTCCGTCGTCCGTGATCGTCCCGTATTGTGCGGCAAGGTCGGCTAACAACTGAGCAAGACGATAGCGCAGCGAGCGAACCAGGAGGCTTTTGATGCGGCGTTCTGCCTGCTGTCGGCGGACACTGATCATCTGCGTCAATCTGAGTAAGAGTTGATGATCGTCGCGGAGCAATTGTCGGACAGCATCGGCTCGAATCGCGAGAATTGTCGAGTCCTGCACCGCTTCGACATCATCATTCTGGAATTCCGGAGTGAACAACAGGAGTTCGCCGAAGACTTGGCCGGGCTCAATGAATTCAAGAATGCTTTCCTTGCCGGGTTCTGTGATATGGGATCGCTTGGCGCGCCCAGAGCCGAGCAAGAACACGGCGTCGACGTTCTCCCCCGTCGAGCAGACGCGAGATCCAAGGACACAGTCCCGGATCGCGCACTGACGACTGAGGCAACTAATCTGATGACGAGTTAAAGGCGTGAATAGCGGGCATCGTTCCAGAAACCACGCCGCCTGCGACATCACGACACCCTGGAACGATCCCGTAAATGAAATCCAACACGGCCATCAAACGCTGGCCAACGCTCGTACAATCATATTTTGTGCTGTTGCAGGCGATTCGGCGGTTCTTTTGCCTCTCACGACTCAGCTGGCCACACAACGCCTCGTCCGATGCAAGAGGGTGCGCTGGGCAGTTCTTCCCCTCTCTTTTCGTGATGCCACTGCGTAACACCTTATTCGAAAATCCTGCATTGAACTGTGGCCTGGCTTACAGATCGCCACCCGAAGCGAGCGCTAGACTGTTTATCGAGGCGAATCGCGTTGATGCCGCCAAGAAGAATCCTCTGATGTCACAAGGAATGAATGCATGTTGGACCATAACGTTGACCGCCGGAATTTCACCCGCCTGGCCGCCGCCGCACTCGGGGGGATTGTAGTGGGAGCATCCGTCGTTCGGGCGGAAGACAAGAAGGATGCGGAAAGCCTGCTGCTGAAGGAACCGCACGTCTGTCGCGGCCTCAATGCCTGCAAGGGGATTGGCGCAGGGAAGAAGAATGATTGCGCGGGAACGGGTGCCTGCGCCACAGCGAAGCATCACGACTGCAAAGGCCTCAACGAGTGTAAAGGTCAGAGTGGCTGCGGCGCGAAGCCTGGTGAAAATGCTTGCAAAGGGATGGGTGAGTGCGCGGTTCCTTTGAGCGAGAAGGCCTGGAAGACCGCCCGCAAGAACTATGAAACGGCCATGACGAAGGCCGGAAAGAAATTTGGCGAAGCGCCGAAGCCGAAGAAGAGCTGAGCTGAATTGTCCTTCGAGGGTTCGGCCGATCTTCGGTGAGGCCTGCGGCGTCGGCGCTCGGGAGAGCGACGCCGCAGGCTGTCTTAACTTCTTGAGGGCCCACGATGATCAAGGAACGTCTCGGACTGCCGCACTTGGGTTATGGTGTGGGACTGCGTACCCAGCACTTCCCGTATTTACTCGCGCAACCAGCACGAGTCGACTGGTTTGAAATTATCTCCGAAAACTTTATCGATTCCGGGGGACGGCCTCGCTATGTCCTACATCAATTGGCGGAGCGCTATCCCATTGTGATGCACGGCGTTTCAATGTCGATCGGGAGCACGGACCCGCTGAACCGAAACTATGTGCAGCGAGTGAAACGGCTGGCTGATGAAATTCAAGCCGTGTGGGTCTCAGATCACCTTTGCTGGACCGGTGTGGCTGGCGTGAACACTCATGATTTGCTGCCGCTGCCTTTGAATGAAGAGTCGTTGCGACATGTCGTAAAACGGGTGGCGACCGTGCAGGATCTACTGGAACGGCCGCTGATTCTGGAAAACCCGAGTTCGTACGTGACTTTTGCCGCGTCCACGATGCCGGAACACGAGTTTCTGGCACAACTTTGTCACGAATCGGGTTGCGGCTTGTTGCTCGATGTCAACAATGTCTACGTGTCGAGTGTGAATCACGAATTCGACCCAGTTGAATACATTCGCGGCATTCCCGCAAATCATGTGGTTCAGTTCCATTTGGCGGGCCACACAAATTGTGGGACACACTTGATTGATACGCACGATGGTCCCGTGATCGATCCGGTTTGGGAATTGTATCGTTTGGCTGTCCGACACACAGGGAGCGTATCCACGCTGCTGGAATGGGATGCTCAGATCCCCGAATTTCCGGTTCTCGAAGCCGAGATCAACAAAGCGCGCGCTGCATTTGCGGGGCGAAATGAGCCCCAGACGTTCGAACTTCCGTCGAGGCGAATGGAAGCGCCGATACCGCATCCGGCACTGGTTGCCCTGGTGGAGGTGGAATGACCGTTTTGCCGGATCATTCACTGCCAACGATTCAACACTGGATGCAAGCAGTCATTCAACACCCAAATGGCGTCGAAGCCGGCGTCGCAGCCCAGGCCTGCCTGTCAGTAACGGTAGAAACTCTGGAAACGGTTGTTCCTCGCACATCGCTGCAAACGAGCACACAACGCTTGCAGATCTATGCGGATGCTTACTTTGCCCGCCTCCTCGAAGTCTTGCGGAGTGAATTCCCGGCGCTCGCCCATGCGCTGGGTGAAGAACTATTTGCGGAGTTTGTCGCCGGCTATCTCCAGGACTATCCCGCATCGAGTTATACCTTGAGCGACCTGGGGGCCAAATTCCCGGAGCACTTGGTCGCCACGCGACCGCCGCGTGAGGCCGATGAGCCCGACTGGGCCGATTTTCTGATCGACTGTTGCCGTTTGGAACGGTTGTATGCGGAAGTCTTTGACGGACCAGGACCAGAGTTTTGGTTCGACACGGCGATTCAACCGGACTGGGCAAACATTGATCCCGGCGAATTTGCTGCGTCGCGGTTGGTTCTGGCACCTTGGGTACGATTGATCGCCCTCCGTTATCCGGTGCACGAGTACATTTCGGCGACCCGCCGCCAAGAATCGCCCCAGATTCCGGCACCACGGGCGACGTGGCTGGTAGTCAGTCGACGCGAATACGTGGTCCGCCGTGCGCCGGTGCCGTCTGCGGAATTCTATCTGTTGACAGCCCTGCGTTCCGGAGTTCCTGTCGGTACTGCGTTGGCATCGCTGGCCGCTTCGGACGGTGGCGATGACATCACTGTAGACGCAGTCGAGGGGTGGTTCGCCGCTTGGGCGGCGGCCGGGTACCTGGAAGGATGGACGGACCCATAAAAATGGATGCGATGGTGGTCAACTTTGGGCATGGTCCGGTGGTCAATCGATCTCGGCGATGGCAATCCGATAGGCACGGGGATGGGACGTGAGTACAATCGCACACATATGCGAATTGATCTTGCGGGATGACGCGCCGTCGGCACGTCGCGAAGCTGCCCTGCCGTCCGACTGCTAGGGACGCCGATGGACGAGCGTCTGTGGATACTCAAGCGTTGTCCGCTGTTCGAAGCGCTGAATGCGGCCCAATTGGGCCTGCTGGAACGGCGGGCTAAGATGCGGACATTCGTTAAAAAGAATTTGGTCTACCTTCCGTCCGATAGCGCTGACGGCGTTTTTTTTCTCGCTGAAGGGCGGATTCAGCTCAGCAGCTACACCGCTGAAGGCAAACAGACGGTGTTGGGATTCATCGAACCAGGTGAAATCTTCGGTGAATTAGCGCTCATCCATTTTGGTGTCAGGGAAGAGCATGCTGAAGCCATCACAAAATCGCTGGTGATCTGGATTCCTGCGAGCGACATGAAGAGTGTCATGGAACAATCTGCCGCTCTTGCGTTCGGCATGACTCGACTTATGGGCCTCCGACGACAACGAATCGAACGTCGTCTGAAGAACCTGATGTTCCGGAGCACCCGGGACCGGATCCTGCATCTATTGTGCGAACTGGCGGAACAATACGGCCGGCGCGATCCGGCAGGCGTCCTGATTGGCATTCCACTTTCACATCAGGATGTCGCCAACCTGATTGGCAGTACCCGTGAAACCGTGACCACACTCTTGGGTGAGATGCAAGACGAAGGTCTCATTAGCGTCGGTCGGAAGCGGATCCTGGTCCGCAATCCTCAACGGCTGGCCAAACTCGCCGAAGCGGTTGGACACGCATGCGATCCCTTGCCGGACGCTCCAATAGGCAACGGGCGGATTCCTGCACCGCTGCCGACATCCTGAAAAGACGAATAACGTAGGTTGGCTTACAGATTCTCCAAGCCCTTGCGTCGATACTGGTAATTGAAAGTAAGAGTTCCTCGGCATTTTTCTCGGACTTTGCTCATGACCACAGAGCCCAGTGCCCAAAAGACGTTTGAGAGCGAAGGCTGGGTCGATGTTCCTCCTGGTATGTTGTCGGCCTGCGCGCAGCGGAAGCGACGGCGAACACGCTTGCGCCAGGCAACAGCGGTGGCGGGCCTCGTTGCCATCTTCGCGGTCGGGATTGGTTTTGGAGTGACGGCGAGTGACTACTGGAGTCGACCATCCGAAATGAATTTCGGCGGCATTACCTGTCGCGAAGTGCAGGAGTTACTGCCAAAGGTGGCCGCGATGGAAAAGTTACCTGCCGAACAGCTTGCGAAGGTCCACGCCCATGTGGCGCAGTGCCCGCATTGCCAGCGAATGCGCGAGAAGATGATGTCTCGACAGAGAATTTCAGCCGTACAAAGACCAAGCGGCACCCAGCAGGCGACAGCGGCTCTGAACAAGAATTTCGTTGCGTCCCTCTAAATAGCTCCACACTGAATGAGAAGCGCAGCCGAGCACGGATCGATTGATTTCAGCTTGTAACTCTCAACATGCACCTGTTCTCGCGCTTCGCTGATGGCGTGGTTCTATTTAGCCGTGAACGGTTCCGAACTCTGAGAGCCCGCACACGTCCCCACTTTCACGCGGAGAGCGTCGACGCTCAGGAGCGCTGGACGATGTCAATGTCCTTCTCGGGCGTAGGATGCCTGCTGTGGCTTCGAGTTTGACAAGCGTATTTGGCGATCGTGGACAAAATCTTGATACCGGCCCGGAAGGTTCCGGAGATTGTGCCGCTGATCTTGCTGACTCCGATCCGTCTGCGATAGGACACCGGGACTTCCTGAATGCGCAAACCCGCTTCGACGGCTTTGATCTGCATTTCGATTGTCCAGCCAAAATCCACGTCCTGCATCCCCAATTTGGATAATTCGCTGTAGCGAATAGCGCGAAATGGTCCTAAGTCGGTGAATTTTGCGCCCCAGATCCACCGCATCAACGTGCAAGCAAGCCAGTTACCGTAACGGCTTTGCGGTGGCATTGCACCGAATTCGCGTCGACCGCGCAGCCGCGAACCCAAGACGAAGTCGGCCTCACCGGCAAGAAGAGGGGCTAACAGAAGCGGCAGTTCGTCGGGATGGTCGCTGTAATCGGCGTCCAAAAAGACCACGATCTCCGGTGCCGGTTGCCCCGCGGCGATTCCGGTCTGGATTTCCGCCAAGCCCCGTAGGCATGCGGAGCCGTAGCCTCGTCGTTCTTCGGTAATGCAGTGCGCGCCGCCGGCAACGGCCACTTCCGCCGTGCGGTCACACGACGCGTTGTTGACCACCATGATTTGATCGACCGGCGGGAGGTCGCGTAGGACCAACGGTAGCGATTGCTCTTCATTCCACGCTGGAATGACAACCACCACGCCAGCGAATTTCGTAGACATCGATTATTTCCCTGACGGACGATCGCGAAAGATTTCCTGCTGACAACAGTTTAATCCAGGAGCATTCCCCGATCTGTGATCTGCCTTACGGACCGCCTCGTCAAAAAGTGACGATGTTCTTCCCGCGTCACTTGGTACGGCTACTGCAATGGTCAGCCGCATGAGACGCTCCTCCCTCAGTGCAAGGATGCTCGCATGCCAGTCGCAGCTCATTGGACGTTTTACGCCGTTCTCGTTGGATGCAGTTTTGTCATCGGATGTGCGCATCATCGCGCCTCTCACGATAGTCAGAACGGCTTCTGCCCCAATCCGGACGGAACGGACGCGGTCTTCGTGCCAGAGTCTCGCTATGAGCCATCGACTCCCAATGCTCCCATGCCCTATGAACCGCCCCCCGGATCGGCGTACGGCGGGTCGGGTTCTCGCTGACTCCGAAACCCGCGTGCGGCTTTTGTAGAGCCGCCACGAGGGATTCGTTGCATAAGGGCATTCTGGAAATGGAGCGAGTTCGATGCTGTGGACGTGGCTGCAAGATTGGTGGTCGAGCATTCGTCGGAGACGGATCATTCTCCCACGACCGCCCGCCGGTCGTCGCTCGCCGGCGTCAGCTCCAGTGATGATTGAATATCTAGAATCGCGGGAATTGTTGGCCGGCGGTGCGGTGAACCCATCCACCAGCGCGGCGGACCTGGGTGTGATCCAGCTGGACACCGTTACCGGAGCTTGGCAGGCCTCGCGGTATGACGGATCGCAATTCAATCAAGAAACGATCGTCACCTGGGAATCGCCGTTGGCAGAGATTGAGCCTGTTTATGGTGACTTGTGGGGAACTGGCCTACAGGAACGAATTCAGTTTGACGCCGCTACGGGTGATTTCAACGCCGAATGGAAATCAGGATCGGGGATCGCGACAGGAACTATCGCTTCCTGGGTTCCGGGAATGGACCTGCAATCTCTGACTGTGCAGGACCTGAATCATGATGGCCGCGACGACATTCTCGCCCTGGACCGCAATACCGGACGGTGGGCGGCGTCGACTTCGCAAGCGACTGGCGGGTATTCCACGCGTTTCATTGGTGCCTGGCAGATGGGAGTGAACTGGCAGAACATCTCGATTGCCGACCTGAACGCCGACGGTTATGACGACGTGATCGCATTGAATCCGGAGACGAATACGTGGAATGGGCTGCTGGGTAAGCCAGACAGTTTCCTATCGACTTCTTTCGTCAGCCCGGTAGCCAGCGGCAACGTTGCGAGTGTCGCTGTCGATCGCTTTGACGGTGCTGCGGGTGCGGACATCCTGATCCGCGATACGGTTTCCGGAAATTGGACCAAGGTGTCCTACGTTTCCGGAAGATTTATCTTTAAGAGTGTGGGGAATTGGTCGCCCGGCAGCACGTGGGTGGATATCAATACAATCGACTTCTGGGGGACAGGACGCGAAGCCGTCATCGGTCGAAATGCCGAGACAAACGAATGGCGCTTGACCTGGTCATCGGGCAGCGGCTACGCGACGGCCACCGTCTCTATTTGGGGGGCTGGAGCCTATGCCGATGCCCAGGTAGCGGACCTCCAACAGGATGGGCGTGAAGACTTAATCGCTCGGCAAGTGGCGACCGGGAAATGGTTCTCACTGGAGTCTTCACCCGCCAGCATTCAGACAGAATTCATCGGGGCGTGGCAACCGAACGCAACCTACACCAAGGTCTGGCATGGCGATTTCAACGGCGACTCGAAGGTCGACCTGATCGGGCTCGATTCCAGCAAGCAGACTTGGCAGGGACTGCTATCCGCATCCTCCGCCAGTTACACAGTGCAGACGTACGCCAATCCGGAATTCGGATTCAACGCCACCAATCTGGCGATGGGCGACTTCGATGCCGATGGTCGCCTGGACCTCATCGGACGCGGAACCGGAACGGACAACTGGCAAACGCTCTCTGTCGCCAATGGTCAACTGGTGGCGAGCCGCTTCGACACTTGGACAGCTTACGGCACGACTTGGAGCGACCAACTCGTTATCGATTTCAACGGCGATGGGGACACCGATCTGCTAGCCCGCGATGCTACCACGGGCGATTGGTGGCTGACGACGTTTGCGGCATCGACGCCCATGACATCGAAAGTCGCGAACTGGAATCCCGCAGCGACGTGGCAGGCCATGCAGACCATCGATTTCGATGACAACGGGACGATCGACATCATCGCACGCAACACCACGACGGGAGATTGGCAACTCTTGCGCTCGGTGAACGGAGTGATCACTTCCACGGTGATCGGCAATTGGTCGACCGCCATCACCTGGACCGACTTTCAAGTCGTTGATCTGTTCGGCAACGGCCGGCCGATGATCGTGGCGCGGAACGCGGCCACGAACGCCTGGCAGGGACTGTGGAGTGTCGGCGAGGGCTTCTCAACCGCCAACCTGCGGGGAATGGCGGCGGGACGGACTTACGTTGACACGCGTGTCGTGGGCTTCTTCGGTGACGGTCGCGAGGCGGTTGTCACACGGGATGCCCAGACGGGCACGTGGTATGCCATATGGTACGGTTCCTACCGTTTCAACTTGACGCCGCTCGGAACATGGAATCCCGGCGGGTCATGGGAAGCCGTGACCGTGGCGGATTTGGAAGGGAATGGTCACGAAGCCCTTTACGGCCATGATGTCGTCTCCGGGCAATGGTGGCGGCTGGGATTTGATGGCGTCAACGCGTCACAAGCGGTCGTAGCCACGACGACGACCAATACCGCGATGCAGCTCACTTCGGTCGGCCATTTTCTGAATGCCAAACAAGATGTCATCCTCGCTCGCAATGCCCTCACCGGAAATTGGCAACGGTTGTCCTTTAATGATGTCAACTATCAGCTCGGAGACCTCGGGATCTGGTCGGAAACCGCGACGTGGACCACGACTGCAGTCGGCGACTTCAACCGCGACGGGATCGCCGATCTCTTTGGAGGAGCGACAGCGCAATCAGCCTGGAGTACCCGCACATTTGACGGAACGACCTTTTCAAAGGTCGCGGCCGGATCGCTAACGGTGGCAGCGAAAGTCGTCGACATTCCAGGGGCATCGAACCTGACGTTACGGGCGATCATCCTGCACGATCTGCCCGGTTTGCAAGCAGCAATCACGAATGGCGACCAACGAACGACGGTACGGCTCTTGCGACACTGGGTTGGCAATGCCGCCGACTCGGCGCTCTTCAGTAACCCATTTTTATGGGATGCACCAAACGCCGCCATCAGCTATTTTGGCAGTTATGTCCCGAATCACGCGGGTTCATCGTGCGGTGGATTTAGCGACTTCTATTCGCAGGTGCTGGCGATTTTCGGTATTGATTCGCTGACAGTCAGTTTCGGAGACATCGCGGCGGATTTAATCCACACGACAGTCATTGTGCCGATTTGGGAGCACGGAGCCTGGAGCTTTGAAATGTTCGATCCGACGTTCAACGGGACTCCGATCGACATTGCGACCCAACAACCAGTCTCGTATTTGGACATCATTGCTGCCGTGCAGGCGGGTGACACATCGCAACTTGGCATCGAGCAAGGGGCGAATGATAACCGCGAGTTCCTTTCGCGAGCGGAAGTCCAGTCACCGCTGCTCACGCTCGAAAAGGTCGAAGACGGCATCAACGTGTACCGATGGGCGGACTACGGTCTGGACGACTACCTGACCACTTACGAACCCAGTTTCGCCGCGAACGGTTACTCGTCTGGAAACGCCGGGTTCTTCCAACTGATGCCACAGGTATTGGAAGTTTTTTCCACAAACGGCTCAGGAGATCCTTCTGTCGCGGCATCGCAACAGTCTGCCTTCATGTCAGGACTGGCAAATCTGGGAATCGTCGTTCCCAATTGATTCCTCGCCGATAGCGCGTCTCGGACGTGACGAGGCCAATTCCTATGCTGACACTCATCGGGGTGATGAAAAACCACACCCTACGCGGACACGAATTGCGGATCGATCGGTGTCTGGGAAACATGGTTGATGTAATTCGAGAGCGTCTTCGTCGCGACACCCAAGAGGACTGCCAGCCTTTGGGCCGAAGTGAAGCCCGCCTTCTCCAACCGTGTGGTGGCGGCTTCCGAAGGGTATCCGCGAGTGATGGTTGCCTCTCGCGTGTAGGTCAGAAGTGCGTCTAGACGTTCATCACCGATGGTGCCACCACTTCGAGCGGCCGAGATGTGCTCCGGGGAAATACCACTCCTCTGCGCAAGCTTGGAGTGGGCCGCCAAGCAATACTGACATTCGTTGGCCTGGCTGACCGCCAGCAGGACCAATTGGCGTTCGCGCGGCGACAAAGTTACCTTCTCGAACAACCCGATGAGCGTCATGTAGGCTTCAAGAACCGCCGGTTCGTCGGCCATCGTGGCCAGCATGTTTGGCACAAAGCCGAATTTCTGTTTGGCGTCTTCGAGCCAGCGCTGGCTTGCTTCCGGAGCGGAGTCGATCGTGTGCATAGAGAATGGCATGGCTTCGCTTTCGAGTAAGTTGACAGCATCGAATCATCAAAGATGATGGCACCGTTGTCGCTGCCCGAGGCCATCCAACGGCCTTTCAGGGACAATTCATTGCAATGGTTCTCGGAGAGCTGGATTCTGTCCGTTCGCGGATGGTTCGACTGTCAGCCAGAACACATATCGGTGAATTTCTCTGATTCGAAAGCGTTCTGAAGTCGCCCGCCCATAACTCCTATTGCAAAACATGGACGTCATCACCTTTTCGAAGTGTAGCGCCGCCTACAGACTCAAAAGCCGTCGCCCGTAACAATGGTGAAGTGCATCGAGGTGGTTGTTCAAGCAATCTGCGGGCAGGCAGAAGCACAACCCGAGATTTCCGGTGCGATAAACCCATGAATGGAGCGAATCGATGATCAGGTCTCTGAAATCTGCCGTTGCCATTGCCGCGGTCCTGCTGGGCACAGGCTTTCTCTGGGCTCAAAGTGGTTCGCGCCCAGCGGTCACGCGACCACAGAACGGAGCGGGCGCGGTACCATCTGGAACTTATCGTCAAACAACACCGCAACAGCCTCGCGAAGTTCCCTTCGAAGAAAAGCTGTGGGATTGGCTGCAGAAGGCGCAGTACAAGAACTGGGGGCCGCTGCCGGGGGTTACCGCCGATGCGTACCGGGGTGAAGAGCCGCACGGTGCTGCGCTGCGTCTGTACGCCAACCGCGTTGCCGCGGGGAAATCATCCGAGTTACCGCTCGGATCAATTCTGGTGAAGGAGAATTATTCCGAGGATGCGCAGACGCTGATGGGCATCACCGTAATGTATCGCGCCAAGGGTTTCGACCCGGAGCACGGCGATTGGTTCTGGGCCAAATATGAAGCCGACGGTCGCGTCTCGCAAATGAATGGGATGCCGGTCGCAGGCCGCGTCGGCATGTGCATCGAATGCCACAGCGGTGCTGGCGGGAAGGATTTCTCGTTTGCGAACGATGGCCGATAATTTGGGAAACATGGTGACTTCAGTTCAAAGCTCAATCAGTAACTTGATCACCGGAAAGAAGGTCTCAGCATGCCAAATCTTATAATCCGGACCGTGGCATTCGGTACCATGCTTGCCGCCACCGCGCTCATGATGCCCGATGCATACGCCCAGTTGGGGAGTGGATCACGCCCATACGGAGGGTCTGGTACGCGCGCTCCGGTGGGCGGTTCTAATACCGATGGTCTTCCTCCGGGGGCGCGACAACGCACGGGAGGCTGCAGCCCACAACGTGACTGCGGCAACATGCCAGCGACAGCATGGCCGTGCCAGCCTCAACAATGGCGTTCGTATCCCGGCAACGATCCCTATATTCCTGCTGATCGGACTTCCCCTCGGAATGCTCCCGGCTCAGCGCTCCGTCCCGACTGGGGACAGGGAACTCGACGGTCCGTCCCTCTTCCGCCGACCTATCTGCCACCGCCACTACCGCCGGGGGCATCGTCGTAACGGAAACTTTTTCTTCAGCGGAAGTCGCAAGTCAGTTAAAGGAACACCGCGATGTCATCGCTGATCGAGCCCGTGCGCTTGCCCGAAGCAGCCGTGGACGCCAAGGCGTTGCTCGAGTCGATTCATACGGGACTTGGAATGATTCCGAATTCGCTCGCGGTCCTGGCACATCATCCGCCGGGATTGGCGGCGATTCTGGCAGTCCAACAAGCCCTCCAAGAGGCACTGCCAGGAAAGCTTCGTGAACTCGCCAGCTTAAAAGCGGCGGCGCAGAATGATTGCTACTATTCTCTCCATGACCATCGAACGAAGGCGCGCCGGCAGGGAATCACCGAAGACCAGATCACAGCGATCGTCGGCGGCCGCGAAGCGGCCGCCGACTTCTCGGACCTCGAACGCCTGGTCCTGTTGTTTGCGGGGCAGTTGACCCGAACCGCGGAAGTTGACGCAGCCATCCTGCAGGAATTGAGACAGAGCCTGACATCACAGCAATTCATCGTGCTGGCGCTGACGGTGGGCGCTGCCAACATGTTCCATCGGCTCAATTTCGCCTGTCATGTCGAACTCCCCTAGCCGATTTGCGGCGATCGTTTGATCCGAGAAGGGCCTTACCAACCCGCCTCGACCGCCCTGCGGGTGTTCTATTCCGTCCAAGACACCGGTTTTGTTTGAGTCTCATAGACGAATCGGCGCTTGAGGCGCAACTCGCTGCCATCAATCGGGCGTCTGCATTTTCTAACCTTGGTGCTCTGGAATTTGAAGTCCCAGTTCCATTTATTTCGAGCCCTGTTGAGGAAGCACGGGACGGAGAATCGGCTCCCAATGTTCCACGACATCGAACGGGATACGACCGAACGCCACTGTCGGAGTGGGGCACTGATCATTGAGGCCCCAGTCGTAGCCTAGGAAGTCCATGTTCCATCCCGGATTCGCGGACAGCCAAGCCTGGTCGTGTGGCGGCAGCCACGGAAACACTGTCACGACGACATCCTGTGGCGACTTGCCAAAGTCTTCGCCATACCATTTGAGAATCGGCGATAACAGTACGCGATGACGGAGGGAAACGATCCGAAAGTGAGACTTGGCGGCAAAAAAGTCGACGGCGTTTTCCGAGAGTTGTCGGTCGATTGTCTCGGGACGGTACGCCTCGGCCCGCAATTTCGGACACCCGCGTGCCGCACATACCAGCGCGAAATGAATCCGCGGATCATGCAGTGGTCGCAAGTATTCATTTTCGAGTTGATTGAGACTGACGTATTGACCGCCGAACCAGAGTTTCAGATCATCAAACACCTTGTAATCGCTGGTGTCTCGATTCAGCAGTTGAATGCTGGCAACCGGGTATTCCTGTAAAATACCGTGCAATGCTAAGGCGTTGTACGCATTGATTCCCAGCGCTAGATGGACTTCGCGCGATACGGGTGCTGAAAGATCAATGTGCCCCAGATCATGCAGATATTGCCGCAAACGATGGAGATCCTGCGGCTGGCGGGCCCAAACGCGATAACACACTTCGCCGTGATGATTCACATAGGTGCGCAGCAACTGATCCAGCCCGGAGTGATCAAACTGCTCGGGAGCAATGGAAGCGGACTGCGTACAGAGCCCCCCGATGGTCAGTTGAACTGGCGGTTGCTGACCGGCCAGCGCCCCCGGCAGCGGCATTCCGAGAAGCCCATGGACCCAGACCAAGACAACAAGGGATTCGTTCCATGACATGAACATGCTCCTGAGGCATGAGGGTTCGAGCACAATGTACTGTGTGGAACGCGATGACGGTGAGATCGCCATCGCGCTACCAGGTCGCAGCAAAGCCGGGCGGCAAGAGACTCCAGTCGGCACTATAGACATGGACCCACATTGTTGGCTGCTCGCGTTCTGTGATCGGCAAACCCGCGTGACACCAGGCTAAGATCCCGCCATCGAGACTGAACACTTCTCTCTGGCAGCGCCGCCATTGGCGAGCCAACATCGCGCTCCGATAACCGATGGTGCAATAAGCCACCAGGATCGCCTCCGGACGATAGTCTTCCAAGCGAAAATCACTCGCCTTCACCGCTCCGGGCAGCATCGAGATCATTTGCTCCTCCGGCTCACGCACATCAATCAGGACAATCTGCGCCGCGCGTGACTGACTCCACGACTGCAACTCTGCAGGCGTAACCATCGGAACATCGGAAAACTGTCGCCGCAAATCAGCCGCCGAGCGACGGATCTCCTCCAACTGGTTGACCATCGCGCCGTTTCTCGCGCGGCTGTCCGTCATGAAGGCCGACACCGTTCCCCAGAATCCCCGGCGAAGGTGCCGCCGGGGTAGACTTTCGACTGTGGCCCGATAGGCATGCCACATGAGGTCCAGCTTACCGGTACATTGAGCGTCGACATAAACCATGGAGCACCGCGCTGGGATTGGCTTGGCTGCCATATCGGCAGATGACCTTCGCGTGTGTGGGAGTATAGGGGAAGGCCGTGGGCCATCCACAATTGCAGACTGTCGCGCGAACGATTTTTGTTGAACAGGATGGCCAGGCGCACTGCAGCCGACAACGCGAGAATGACAACCGCGATTCTTCGTTGTGTTCCCGAAAAGAATCACCCGATCAGCAGCGCCATCGCGGCAGTGCCGGGCAGGGAGCACCCGACGACTGCCACGACGGCGGCAAAGTCCAATCCCGTCAGCAGAACACGAAGCTTGACGTGAAACTGCCGAACACTTGTCACTTGTCGTGCGGCATTCTGATGCATCAATTCGTCTCCCAGGAATCCGAGTCCTAACTCCGTCCGGAGTATGCCATGGAGCCCGCTTCGTAGCCTGCCGCCGGCGGAGAGGGGTGGCTGGATCGAGGCGTGATTGTGTCCGAAGCAACCGGGATGGATTCTATTCATGAGCGACTCCCGTTCGATTCCCTTCGACGATGGCCGAGGCCCTGAACAGTGTTCAACCCTGATCAGTGACGAAACACGTCACTTTGACAATGGTCGAGCGACTCGAGCGCGTCCGGGCTGATCATCCTGCGTGACGGGTATATCACGCCGGAGATTTTCAGGGGCCGGGCACGCGGTCTGAAGATCTTTCAGGAGCTGCTTGACCGTTCGATACCCAACCAGATGCGTGGATTTTCCCGTCTGAGGATCGATCAATACCATGGCCGGCAACCCTTCAATCCCCAGTGGTTGCAACAATTCCCCGTATTTATCAGCGTCCATTTGCACGGGAACAAAGCAGGAATTAACCACCTTAGCAACCTTCGGATCGGCGAGCGTCTCCTTCTCCATTTTCCGACAGAAATGGCACCAGTCTGCCGTGAATTCCACTAAAACCAGCTTGTTTGACTTCTTAGCGGCTTCAAGTGCGGTATCCGGTGCTGGCCACCACTGGATCGACTCGACTTTTGGCGGCGCAGCGGGCAAGAGCCCGACAGTGACAACAAGCAAGGCCCCGACCATGACGATCGGGCGAGCGAATCGATTCATCGGCAACTCCGAATTAGAAAAGAACGGGCACCCGCGAGCGACCGATGTCAGTCGATCGCGCGGGTTGCCAGGAACGTGGAACTTAGCGACGACCGGAACCCGCCGGCTTGCGAGCCTGATCGTTGAGATTCCAGTTGTAGTCCAGGTAGGCGACGCGCGCGCGGCCCGATGTTGCAAGCGGCTGCGCATTGGCCGGCAGATACGGTGCCACTGCCTGCAATTGTTCGGCAGATGACTTACCAAAATCGCTGCCGAACCAGTCGAGGATCGAGCTCAGTTTTAATGTCCCGGTAGCGGCATCAACCTGCAGGTTCTGTGAACGAGCAAAGAAATCTTTCGTGTTGACCGTGAGTTGTTCGGACAGTTTCTCGGCAACATACGCCTCGTTCAGCAGGCGTGGACATCCAATCGAAGCACAGACGATGGCGAAATGCACTCGCGGTTCACCCATTTTACGGAGGACTTGATGTTCGATGGCATCGAGCGAATAGGGCTTTCCGCCGACGAGCAGCGGAAGGTCTTTCCAGAGGTTGTACCCTCCTAGTTTCGAGGTGTGATTGCGAATGCTGTCCGTGGGATAGACCTGCAGGATCCCTTCGAGCGTCACCGCGTTGTAGGCATTGATCCAAAATGCCAACTCGGCCTCACGATCAGCCTTCACCGTTGGGGACGCTTGACTGAGGCTGGTCAGGTATTGCTGGAGCGCCTGTCGATCGGCACTCGACTTCTGCCAGGCCGTATAGTTCACAAACCCATCCTTGTCCACATACTTCTTGAGCAGTGCGTCATAGGGCGAGTGATCGATCTGCGCCATCGACACTTGCTGGCTGCTCGGCCATTTTTGTCCGAGCGGCTCCTTGGCCGAGGCGGAGGCCGTGAAGCAGATCAGTGGCACCGCCGCCGCCATCGTCACTGCGCACAATCCGACGGACAGCCACAGACGCTGACAGAAACGTCCACGCTGTTGACTCTGAGGTTCGACGTTCTCCGAACGCTGACGATCATTCGCTTGCATTCTGACGCAACTCCATTTGAGTAACTTGAGATCCATACCGGAGATTACCGGTGGGGCACGACACTTTGGTTTACTGCCGTTGAAGTCCTTCGGAAGTATCGACGTTCGGCGTCGTTACGTCTGTAAGCCGTAACACACTCTGGGAGAATTTCGCTGTTCGGAGGGGCCTGCGGTGAAAATCCTCATCCAATTCGTAAGCTGGGTCACAGACAGACCGAACGAAGAATTGCATGCTGCACTTGTTGGTGCCTCGTTCCAGTCTGGTGGGGCACTATGGGAATCCCCGAGAAATCAGGATTTAAGGAGCAGGCACCTTGACGACAAAATGGGCGATGAGCAGTTTGACAGCGCTGCTATTGATGGGATGCGCGGGCGGAAACGGCGGTGGGGCTACTCCACCAGCGACAGCTTCACCCGCGGCAGGGTCCGGCACGACATCGGAAGCAGAAGGAACCGCGGAGAGCGCACCGGATGCAAAGGGCGAGAAGGCCGGTAGCGGGACACGATAACGCTGTGGTGCCCCTGGAGAGCAGCGGCCTTCCAGGGGCATTTTCTATTGATGGGGTGTAGAGAGTGAATTCGTGCGGAGCGCGGCTTCTGCGTCGATCGACGGTTAGTGAGTACCGGCTGCGACAACGGTGGCGATCTGATCTTCTCGACTGGAACGGATCAACCAGCTGCCGCAGAGCAATGTGGGCAGTAGGGGCGCGTCGACCAAAGTAACCACGCAGAATAAATAACGGTGAAACCAGTAGGGGCGCGACCATTCTCCAGCTTGCGGCCACCAGATGAACGCTTCGTGGAGGGCGACGCCAACCAGTCCTCCGAGCGCCACCGTGGCCGCCATAATCCCGATGAACCGCTGGACGCGTACTGGCGTCAAGCGTGTCATCAGCCACGTGGGACCAGCCAACATTGCCAACCACCCAATGTGGCAAGCAATTAAAGCCTCGGTTGGGGGACCGCAGCCCCAGGGACCACACACACCATGATCAACCGGCCAGGGAAGGTATTGCAGCTGCAAGCTGCCATAGACGCCGGTTCCCCAGAGTCCGAGAGCGAACGCCAACTGTGTGCTCGTTAATGGAGCGGACATGCGATCGTCCTGACAAATAATTTTTCGAACTGGTTCCATGACGATTTTCGTGGAGTTCTTTCGCGAATTCCGTAGGACGGCTTACAGAACTCTCACGAATTCGCAGGTGATAATGACGCCTGTGTCGCTGCCACCCCACGTGGAGTTTGCAATGTCCAAGGCTTCCCCAGAACGAGCATTCCTCAAGAATTACATGGTCGGACCATCCGCAACGACAGGATCCTGGCGACAGCGGCTCCAAGTGACGTTGTTGGCCTGTGGCATCGTCGGGGTGTCGCTGGTCGGATGGCGGATCTGGCAGCAGACAGCCGCTGCGCAAATGCCCCGATCGACCGGCGCAATTCCGACGAAGGCCTTCGACTTGAATTCGGCAACAATCCCCCGAGACGAAATTCGTGCCGGCGGTCCCCCCGTGGATGGCATTCCCGCACTGACTCTGCCGAAGTTTGTCGCTCCCGAGGAAGCCACCTTTCTACAACCCACCGATCGAGTGATCGGAGTTGTCACGGCTGGCGTCGCCAAAGCCTACCCTCTGCGCATCCTGAATTATCATGAGGTGGTGAATGACCAGGCCGGAAACGAGCAGATTGTCGTCACATACTGCCCCTTATGCGATTCAGCGATAGTCTACAACCGGCAGCTCGATGGGGTCCGACTGGAGTTCGGCGTTTCTGGTTTGCTCTATAACAGCAACGTACTGATGTATGACCGACAGAAAGCCGACCGCCCGAGCCTCTGGTCGCAGGTGCAGGCCATCGGAGTGGCGGGCCCCTATGTCAACCAGAAACTCTCAATGGTCCCCTATGAAGTGACGACTTGGGCGCTATGGCGGGAGCGGTTTCCACAAACGCGCGTGCTTTCCACCGAGACAGGACATGTGCGTGACTATTCTCGCTCACCCTACGAACGATACTTCTCGACCCCGGACCTGATGTTTCCCGTTCGCCACAACGACGATCGCTTGCAGAAGAAGACGCCGGTGCTCGGAGTCTGGAAGGGACGGGCTTCTACGGCCTTTCCCCTGACCGCATTCCGGAAAATGACGACCCCACAAGAGGTGAAAACCATTTTCGACGGTCAGCCGCTGGTAGTGCACTATGATCCACACGGGCCGTCACTCCGCGTGGTGCAGAGCCCCGCTGGTACGCAATGGATGTACTCCCTGTGGTTCGCCTGGGCGGCATTTCATCCTGACACAGCCATTTTCGAAGTGCCCTGAGTTTTTGATATAGCACCGCATCAACCTTAGCGTGGTCGCGTTTCCCAGAAAAGCAACCCCAACCACGGCCCGAATTCAAACCACACAAGGACATAGTCGAAAAACTGGTGGCCAGCATAAACAGTTCCGCATACCCCCGGTTCGAGCCAGTGAGCACCGCACCAGAACCGAAGGTAGTAGACGAAGATCAACCCCGACATCAGCCACCAACTCCGTCCGCGCACAAACGGTAGCAGCGGAATCGACCACGTCCAGTACCAGGGATTCAACGTGGGTGACAACAGCCAAAACCAGGCTAGTGTCAGAAACGCGCACGAACACCATCGCCGGCCACTTCGCGCCTGACCCGCTTGCATCGTCCAGTTCCAACCCAACCCGCAAAAGAGGCCAAGCGTCAATGCACGAGCAAGAAAGAATCCAGATTGTTCGACTGGCTGGTGAGTTAAGCCACTTATAAATTCAGACAATGCTTGCCGCCACGATTCCGGGACAATCACGAACCACGGCCCGGCGATTTCGGCCGGCGTCCTCGGACTTAAATTGGCTTCCAGAAGTAGAAAGAGAAAGTCATTCATCTTCCAATGACTTAGAAAGGCTGTCAGGCCTGCGGAAGGATGATCGTGCCCCAACATAGGTGCGCCGGAATGTTGCGGCAATCCCGGTGACGTTTCCGGTTCGTGATTCTGCTCGTCCTCCAACGTTTCCGGTCGCAATTGAATGAATGGCGAAGTAGGAGTGGCCTCGGTTCTTGCCGGCGTATCGAAGATTGCCTGTCGATTCCCCGCCTGAAAGGGATTTGGCCCGTTCATCGGTAAGAAAATCCAGGGCGAGAGACTCGCAACACCGGTGGCAACGAACAACAATCCGCACCACATTACAGTCATCACGCCCAGTTTTCGCCAAATCGCGGCAGCAAAGAGAGGAGCCAGGATTACTGGAAAGAGCTTTGCGCCGACTCCCAATCCCAAGCAAATGACTCCTAGGCAGCACCACAGAAACCGCCTCGAATGCGACAATTCACGATGCGTAAACACCCCACGGACAACTGCGGTAATAGCCGCCATCATCCAGAAAACGGCAATCGTATCGAGGTGCCCACTGTTAGCGAACTCCTTGAGCACTAAGGGACACCAGGCATAGGCGACCAACCAACCTGGTGCCATGCGAAGTTGTGATAGCAGCGCGGCAAGCACCAAAATCGTTCCGATGTCGAATGCGAGCAGCCAGGCTTTGAGGATCAAGCGGAGGGTTACAACGTCGGCGTCGGACGGGGAACTGCCTGCGGCCAGGGCGAACACCACCTGGCTGACGGGCGGGTAGACGGTCGTCAATTCCGGGAAATGCACTCGGGCCAGCACCTCATCCGCGGCTCGACTTTTTCTCAGCGTCAACAGATGCTGCAAATCGGCATCGGCCGGGGATATCGAGCCTCTGACTGTGGCAGGACTGTAACGGAAGGGATTCGCGCCAGAGACCGTCACCTGACCATCCCAGAGGTAGCGATAGATGTCAACTTCGAGAATGGGCGGCGTAAAGACGAGCAGTGCACGATACGCGATTGCGAAGCTCATGATCAGCGATGTCAGCCCTGCTGTTCTTCGTAGATGCACCCCTATCCTAACCGCCCAGAGGTACAACCCGAAATTGGCGCTGAATAGAAGCACAACCAGTCGAATTGGCTGATTGGAAGGTAAGCATCCGTACTCAAATTGGGGACTCAGTACGCTGATGACGGCGTAGAGAAGCCACATGAAAAGGCCAAGCCATGTCAACCGTTGAAGGCGACGAGCAGCCGGGGTTTGTTGCTGGTACAAGGGCATGGGGGTTTGGCTCTCCAGACGAGGTTAGCGAGAGCCCGACCCGCCGATTCCTGATGCGGAAGGGGGCTGATATGGTACAGAAGAGTTCGGAGCCGCCGGCTCGTACCGAACACCTGAATCATACATTCTACCGGAGCCCGCTGGATTGATCGGTCCAGCACCCGGAGTTGGCTCAGGGCCGTTCTGGCAGGCGCGATGATGCACACACCCAACGGCTAAGCTGCTACCGATGAGAACGGCACAAAATGACCAATGGTATGAGACCAACATCCGAGCATCCTCGCTTTAGGGGGGGATTGCGTCTCGTGCGGACTGTTATGGCAGCAACCGTCCCGATCGACGCCGAGAGAGTATCGTCGATTCTGGCCCAAGCGTCTGTAAGCCAAGTCACAGTCTCGCGAGGATCCCTCGGCTAAACTGCTGACAGGGTGCATTCGTTGGTTGGTACGCACGGGGTTCAGCACTTGACCTTGCTCGCAGTTCATTTTGAGGAGTGACTCGCTGCGAAGGCTGTTAGCGAGGGTTTCTCAGCCGCGCCCGAGAGTGACCCAACCGGGTGGCCGCCGACTTTGCAGAGCAGGAACCCACGCAGCCCAGCGAGGTTGGACACACTCAGCGCACTCACCGAAAGACCTTTTGGACCGGGCTTGCCGCTCACCGGGAGTTGTCGCCCAAGGTCCTATGAATTGATGCCGAGCGCTTTGATGCGCGAAGCCAGCGTGGTCGGTTTCATGCCCAACCTGGCGGCGGCCCCATCCACTCCATAAATCTTCCCTTTGGACTCGGTCAGCGCGGCTTGGATGTTGCTCGCTTCCAACTCCTGCATCTCCTGAATCGTCATGATCCGCGGCGTGATCGCGACGCCGGAGTTGGATTCTTTGCGGCGCGGTGGGTCATTGGCGAATTCAAAACGGAGTCGACCGTCCGTGGCCACAATGCACGCGCGCTCCAACGCATGTTGAAGTTCGCGGACATTGCCCGGCCACTGGTAGCGTTGCAGTTCTTGGACGTTGGACAGCGTGAGTCGCGGAATCGGACGGCCTAGCTGCCGGGCGAAGCGAGCCAGAAAGTGCTCGGCCAGCAAGGGAATGTCCTCGGTGCGTTTGCGCAGCGGGGGCAGCTCCATCGGGAAGACGCTTAGTCGATAGTAGAGGTCTTGCCGAAAGCGACCGGCTTCGGTTTCGCTACGCAGATTCCGATTGGTCGCAGCAATCACTCGTACGTTGATCCGGCGCGTTCGCTCTTCGCCGATCCGTTCGATCTCACCTTCCTGAAGGACCCGAAGTAGTTTGGCTTGGAGATCGAGCGGAATCTCGCCAATTTCGTCGAGGAAGAGCGTGCCGCCATCGGCGAGCTCAAAGCGCCCGGCCCGGTCACGCAGTGCGCCGGTGAAAGCCCCTTTCGCATGTCCGAAGAACTCGCTTTCGTAAAGTTCTCGGGGAACGGCGGCACAATTGACCTTAATCAGCGGCCGATTGGAACGCTGGCTGCGCCGATGAATCTCGCGGGCCACGACTTCCTTGCCCGTCCCGCTTTCGCCCAGAATCAACACCGCCGAGTTGGTGGGTGCGACGAGTTCGATCTGCCGCGTGACCGCCTGTAATGCGTGCGATCGTCCGATCAGTTCGCCGAAGGCCGCCGCTTGCGTGACTTCCTCGCGCAGGTATTCATTCTCCAGTTCCAGGCGTTGCTTGAGAGCCTCAATTTCTTCCAGGGCACGGGCATTCGCGATGGCGGCCGCGAGATGGTCGGCGATCATCCGCAACCACTCGAAGCAGGATTCACCGGGATAAGTCCGGGCAAAGAGTCCGAGCACTCCAAGAACCTCACCCCGATGCACGAGGGGATGGCCCACAAACGAAGTAATCCGCTCCATGGCCAGCCAGTCCGGATGGGCGGACCAGCCGTGATCCAGATGAACGTCCGCGATTTCCAGTGATTGCCCCGACGCTGCGATCTGCCCGACCTTGCGAACGCCAATGGGAAACCGACGAAACGCACCGTCGAGGCGTCCCCAGTTCGCATAGGGATCGGACACGGAACGGCCGGCGCTGGCCACCAGATGCAGGCACCGTTCGCGCTGCGAACACTCATTCGAGAGACGGCAATTTGAACAATCATCCGCTTCCGGCGGCTGATTCAGCCAGATGCGGGCAAGGGCTGTGGTCGGAGATTCGGAGAGGCGTTGAACCGTCAGTGGCAGGAGTTCGCTCAACTGGTGAAGCGCCGCCAACTCCAGCAGCAGCTGCCTGGGATTGCCTGCGATCCCAGAGTCTTGTCCCATGAATGCCATGGGTTCATTGTTACGACTTTTCGTCGCTCGTCAACGACAAGTCGTGCTTCAACGAAAACTCGTCACCAACCTCGTTCTTTCCCGTTCGCTGCAAACAACTTCTCAGTAAAGACTTGCACTCTTCCATCGGGTTGGCACAGGAACTGAATACGAATCTAACGTCGCCGCCGAGTTGTTCGGATGGCAGCCGGATTCAGCAACTCGCAAATGAGAGGTTTCGATCATGTCGCGCACTCCGGCGATCGCTCCTGAGTCCGTTGTCCGCAAGGCCAAGGTCTTGCTTGATGCCGTCAAAAGCAAACTGGGAATGGTTCCCAATATCGCCCGAGCGATGGCCAATTCACCCGCCGCACTGGACGGCTATCTTTCGTTGAGCGGCGCACTGAGCCAGGGCGAGTTCTCTCCGCCGCTGCGCGAGCAGATTGCCCTAGCTGTGGGGCAGGCCAATGGTTGTCACTATTGCCTCGCAGCCCACTCCGCGGTCGGCAAGATGGTCGGCCTGACCGCCGAGCAGATCAAGGACAGTCGTCGGGGAACCGCCGTTGATCCCCGGTCTGATGCCGTAGTTCGCTTGGCGCGTCGGGTTGTGGACCAACGCGGCCTCGTGACCGACAGCGATCTGGCCATCGCGCGCCAGGCCGGACTCCATGACTCGGCCATTACGGAAGTGGTTGCCAATGTGGCGCTGAACATCTTCGCCAACTACTTCAACCACGTCGCCGGGACGGACATTGATTTCCCGAAAGCCGAACCGCTCGACGATCACCGCGAAGCGTGTGAGGCAACCCCCGGTTGCGACTCAAATCGCTGAGGTACACTCCGCCTCTTTCAACAGGACAATGAGATGCATAATCCGCTGAGGTTCTTTCGAGAACTCCTGAATCAGCCGGCCTGGGTGACCGTCTGGGTCGGCGTCTTGATGTTCGTCAATCTTGCCGGCGTAGCATTTTGGAGCGAATCGTTGGCCAAGATCATCGTCGCCGTCTTCCTGCTGTCATCCATGTTGATGATGGGGCTTTATTCTGCCTTCGGATTCCAACGAATTCTGGGTCTGGGGCATGTCCTCTGGGTTCCTCTACTTGGGTATCTGCTGGTTCACCTGCGACAAGCCTCGGGCGCGTTTGCTGGGTACCTGCTTGTACTTTCAGTCTGCATCGGTATCTCGTTGCTCTTCGATATCCGCGATGTGTGGCTCTATGCACGATCCGGGCGATCGGGCCACTAAATCTCTTCGTGATGGGCTCTGACAAAAAGACGTGACGGCCCTGTCCTCACTGATGTCATTCCCGTCGTCGCCGGTTGTCGGCGACATTCGTTCCTCACCTTCCCACTCAAGGAGCTGCGTCATGCAACGTTTGAATTCCGTAAACCCAGAAACTGCGACAGAGCCGGCGAAAGAGTTGCTGCAAACCGTGCAGCAGGCCTTCGGTGTCATCCCCAACACCGCCCGAGTGATGGCCAACTCACCCGCCGTGCTGGAGAGTTTCCTCGCTTTCAGCACGGCGATGGGAAAAGCCCGAATTGGTAGCAAACTCCACAACCAAGTGAAACTCAATACCAGCGAAACGAACGCTTGCGACTACTGCACGTCGATCCTGAGTGCCATCGCTCCTTCAGCGGGGCTGTCAGCAGACGACATTCTGGCCGGTCGGACTGGGCAGTCCGAAGACCACCGTACCAACGCCGCCCTGAAATTCTCCGAAGCGGTGCTGGAGAGCCGGGGCAAAGTCACTGGGGAGCAACTGGTCGACGTGCGGAACGCCGGATTCAGTGACGGAGAGATCGTGGAAATCGTCGCCAGTATCGTGCTGGGGTGCTTCACAAATTTCCTCAACAACGTGGCCAACACGGAACTTGATATTCCTCGGGCCAAGCCGGTCGAAGTCCGTTCAACACCGACCTGCGGCACCGGAGCCTGCTCTGTTCATTAAGCGAAATGCCGATTGAGCGGGTGTCTAGCCCGATGCGGGCACCCGGCTTTCCCTTGTTCACAAGTTGATCGAAAAGGAACACGTCATGACCGCTCTTCGACCGCCCTTCACTCTGGAAATCGCGACCGCCAAAGTGTGTGCGGCTGAAGATGCGTGGAACAGTCGTGACCCCCAGCGAGTTTCCCTCGCCTATTCGGAAGACTCGGAGTGGCGGAACCGGGATCGGTTCCTACGGGGCCGAGATCAGATTCGGGAGTTTCTGACAGGCAAATGGGAGCTTGAACTCGATTACCGTCTCACCAAATCTCTCTGGAGCTTCACCGACCACCGGATCGCGGTTCGTTTTCAGTACGAGTACCACGACGCACGCGGCCAATGGTTTCGGGCTTACGGTAACGAACTCTGGGAGTTTGATGAGGATGGTTTGATGCGGCGAAGGGAAGCGAGCATCAACGAGGTTTCCATCAGCGAACACGAACGCAAGTTCCACTGGCCGGCACCCGGTCCACGACCAGCGGACGACGCAGGAATTCCCGCAGTACGATGACCACAACTGGCCCTTTTCCACTCACGGCAGAGCTTACCCGATCCACCAAGAAGTTCAGGAATCCTGTCATGCGTCAGTTCTCCAGCGACATTGCGTTCACTTCCACTGTGAAGGCCGTCCAAACGATGAAGGGTTCCCGGAACAATTACTCCCGCATGGAAATGGGTGGAAGTTGGGAGACGACCGTGACTCCCGCGCTGGCCACGTTTCTCGCTGATCTGGATATGTTCTACCTGGGAACATCCAATGCGGAGGGCCAACCGTACATTCAGTACCGGGGCGGTTCGCCGGGGTTCCTCAAGGTCGTGGGCGAGAAAACGTTGGGGTTCGCCGACTTTGGCGGGAATCGACAGTACATCACGCTCGGCAACCTGTCAGACAATCCCAAGGCGTTCATGTTCCTCATGGACTATGTTCACAGCCGACGCATCAAAGTGTGGGGGACGGCTCGTGTCGTCGAGAATGATCCCATTCTTATCGAACAGCTTCGGGACGCGTCCTATCCCGGCAAGGTTGAGAGAGTCATTCTATTCCAGATCGAAGCGTGGGATATCAACTGCCCGCAGCATATCCATAAACGATTCGCGCAGCATCAGATAGCCCCGACTATTGAACAGCTTCAGCGACGAATCAAAGACTTGGAGGTTCAACTGACTGCCTACAAAACGACTCAACAATGACGCTCTTCTTAACTTTGGTGTGTTCCGGACAAAAGTCCTTATCCGTCGACAGAGTTCTTGATGGATAAGAAAATGGCGACCGGGCCGGCCTCGCGGCCGGCCCTTGGTCTTTGAACTCCCCTCCTTGTCATTTGCGACTCTTCACGTCCAATAGCAGGCGACGCGAACGACCATCTGGCGCTGCCAACCCCTGTTGGTGGTGCCACCAGGTCACTGACTTCCGGACGGTGTTGATGTCAATCTTCAGAGTGCTGGCAATCGACGAATACAGGTCTCCACGATGAAACTGTTCCATCACGCGGGGTGCGAGGGCCTGAAACAAGGGCGGTTCCAAATGTTTCCGCGCGAGATTTGAACGACGCGTACGGCCATCGATCAATTTCTCGCCGCGGTCTGCCGCCGTTTCTTCCAGCAGCTTCACAACTCGGTTGCGGTTCACCCCAAGTTCGGCGCTGATCTCCTTGGCAAGCCGACCCTCTACGTATAAAGCCCACGCGCGGTCGCGAAGCTCGTCCACGACCGTCAATGGTTCGGGATCAAGAAAGTCGATGACGCGCGTCACGACTGCTGAAGATTCGCGGCAGTCAATTCCGTCGCCGAGGCCGATCGTCTGGGAAACGTCATAAATGCGCACCTGCAGAATGCCGCGAAGGAATCCGTGACGCGTGCCCGCTGGCTTCACTTCTTCGACGAGGATCTTGCCCCCGAGGAGTCCGCGCAGAACTTCGCCGGCCGCCGCTGCCGACCCTTTCAGCCGCTCGGCCAGATTCTCCAGGTCGGCCATCAGGGATTCGCGCGTGGGCACGGATTCAGCCACATTCTGTTTCGGCTCGAACTGCTGCAAACGGTCGCGAAGTTCACGAATCTGCTGGCGGCGCATGGCCAGCCGCTGCTTCAGGTCGGGATCAAGCTCGCCATCTTCGGCCAGCCGCAACAGATTATCGCGGCGCGATTCGGCTTCGACGAGCTGACGACGCAGTGCTTCGACCTCCTCCGGCGCGCGTTCGTGGAGGGTCTTGCTCGCCTGCAACAACGCGGTCTCCAATTCGCCCAGCCATTCAGGAGAAGTCCGAATGAGCTCCCCGACCTGATCCAAGATCAGGCGTTCCGCCAGCTCACGCTTCAAACCCGTCGCACAGGAGCACTGTCCTTTCGAATGATTCGGGCAATAGACACGCTTGCCCGCACACACGAACTTGGAGCCACAGGTGCCGCACTCGATCAAGCCCGACAGAAGCACCTGACCTCGCAGATCGCCAGTCGAACCCTGCAATCGACCTTTGTCACCACGAGTCTTGGCGCATTGCTCGGCGTTTTCCCGAAGCTTTTGTTGAGCACCGGCAAACAGCTCGTCCTTGACGAGGCGCAGTTCGGGAAACAGCCGCTTCCATTTCTCTGTCTCCTCTTCGGCGCGCAGTTTCTGACTGATCTTCCCGGTCTCGGGGTCACGTTCATTTTCCATGATCCCCCAGCTCCACCGGCCGATGAACTTTTCGTTCTCCAGGATGGAGTGGACATTCGGAGTCGACCACACCGGATTCGTCGAACGATGGTCCTTGGGGACCCGCAACCGTGTCAGTTCGCGAGCGATTTCGGAAATGCTCCAGTTGTCAACCACGAACCACACAAAGATGCGTTCCACCCAAGCCGCAGTGTCCTCGCAGAACACATACACCTTTCGCGGACGTGGGTTGCGTCCGCGACGCGTACTCTCGGATCCCGGAAGCGGCTCGGACCGGTAGCCGAAACAATAATCCCCCACGCAAAGCAGCGCGAGCACGATCCCCTCTTGCCCTCGCAATACAGCGGCCTTCAGATCGCGAAGAAATTGTTCGCTGACGAAGCTCATGATCGCGGCGATCAGTTCCCAATTGGTAACCGCCGAGTCGATGCCATCGGAAACGCTGATCACCCGGACCTTGAACGAGAAAACGAGTTTCTTGAGAAGTGGTAACGTGATGATGGACTCGCGCGCCAACCGGCTCAAAGAATAGATGTAGAGCGTCGCGAACTCCCCGCGTTCGGCAGCCGCGAGCATCGCCGACAACCCGGCCCGTTGGCGTTTGGTGCCGCTGATCCCCTCGTCGGCATACTCCCGTTCAGCCGTGATGATGTGGCTGTTCCGCTCGGATGCATCGCGGCACGTCCGTTGTTGATCAGCATTGCTTTCGGTGCGCTGCATGTCGCTGCTGAACCGGGAGTAGCTCGCCGCGCGGTCCGAGTCAGGTTCGACGTCGCGCTGCGCCGCACGCCGCCGCTGCAATCGATCCTCACGGACGCTCGTCAGAGCAAGCTCGGGCACAGGTGATGACTGTGCTGAAACTGTGCTGAAGCGATCGCCAACGGATCCCAAACAACCAGAATCAACCGGAACCAACTGCGGCTCGCAAGTCGTTGGCTCTGCTGGATGTTGCGACGGAACTTGTGATCCCGCAAGCGGTTCAGGAACGAGTTGGCCGAGTTTCCCTCCCTCTCCGCTTCGGAAACCGCAGGAAAATCGCTAGATTTTCGGCGGTTTTTGTTTTTCGCCCCCGTGCTGATCCCCGCTTTCCGGCGGTCGCTTTCACTGCGTCTTTCTGCACAGAATTGAATGGAGAAGCGACAGTTCGAGGTAAGGCTTCGTGTCGCTGAAAAAATTGACGTGATTGACCGCCCTGAATCTGCGGCGGCAGATGCGGTAGAGCGCGTCCGCAAATCACACAAGTGGCGGAAAAGCTGCAAGAATTTACACGCCCAGAGCAAAACCGCTCGGTTGGTGAGCGGTTCTATAAAACGTTTACGGTCACGCTGGCTGGGTGTTGTGCGAGCAGCGGACCCCGGCTGGCATTGAGACTCAGCTCCAACACGCAACATCTTAGTCGTCTCAGCCGAGACTATAAACATTCAAAAGCCGTTTGAGGAATCTTGAAGTGCGATGGCAGGGCCGCACGGTCGGCGACGACGTTTCTTACCGTGGGACTTCTCGCCGCCGAAATCGCCATGCTTACCGACTTCCCTTGCATCGAGAAGCTCTCGCGAAGTTGTGAACGAATCGTTTGAGAAGCATGCACAGATCACGATCGGCTTTTCGAATTGTTGTCGGCCACCCCGGCGCAGAGCCAAGCCTGGCTGCGGAAATAACGACCGCTGCCATCTGTAAGATGGCTTGGGTCGACCCCACGGTCCATGCTGCCACGAGTCGCCGTTTTCATTCCCTCCCCCAGCGACGGCGAATGGCACCTGCTGTCAAAGTACACTCAAAGTGCGAAGTTAAAGTTAAATAATCCTTGCGGGTTGATGAAATTCCTGACATGATTTTCATCGTCAGAGCGGCAATTCTGCTCGCTCGTCTTTTATCTTGTCTTCCTTTCCCTGCAGGAGTCGCTTCCATGCGCCATCGACATCGTGGATTCACATTGATCGAACTGTTAGTCGTGATCGCCATCATTGCGATTCTGATCGCTCTGTTGCTCCCAGCGGTCCAGCAAGCTCGTGAGGCAGCCCGCCGGACACAGTGCCGGAATAATCTCAAGCAGATTGGCTTGGCGTTGCACAACTACCACGATGTCTACAATATGTTTCCCCCGGGACGCGTGCGGAACTCTTATGCGACACCCGACGCGTGGTACAGCGGCAATATCGCCTGGCTTCCTCGGCTGCTGCCCTATATCGATCAGGCGCCGCTGTTCAATCGTATCGACTGGAATCTCGGTCAGGGAACGTCGGGCACCGATGGAAATAGCGGCGTGAATGGAGCTTCGCCCAATGGGGCCCGGCGGCAGATCATTCCCGCTTTCCGTTGCCCATCTGATCCGGGCAACGGCCTCGTTCCCTGGACTGACCCGCTCGGCAATCGCGTAACGGGAGCGGCACCAGACGGTTCTTATGCATCGACAAATTATGCCGGCAACGTCGGTCGCACAACCCGCTTGTCGACCACTCCCCCGGGCCTCTTCGGGCAGAACACCAAGATTGGAATCCGAGACATTCTCGATGGAACCTCCAATACGCTGGCCGTATCGGAAATCGTGATCGGCTTTCACAGGATTAGCACCAACGACACCGGTACCAACACGGTTTGCGATCCGGGCGCAAAAGACACCAGCGGTAGCCGTCAGGCGGGCATGTCCTGGTTCTACTCTTATTTCCCGCAGACATCCTTCTTCAATACGTTCGTGGGGCCGAACAATCGACTTTCATTCGATTGCGGTGTGAACTCGGATCGCGTGAATGCTGCTGCACGCAGCCTGCATGTTGGCGGTGTGCATGCTTTGCTCGGTGATGGTACCGTCCGCTTTGTGAGTGAAAACATCAATCTCGGTACGTGGAACAACCTGGGAGATCGAGCGGACGGGAATACGATCGGAGATTTTTAGCCGACGAACGGAAAGGCTACTTTCTTAGGATTGAAACGGTTGCCATCGGTCCGGCCATCTGCCGGGCCGATGGCCTACTCAATCGAATTGGCAATTCGTCAATCAGAGCCAGCGGGGGACGATCCCTGCTTAATAACATTGTTGGTTTGAGACGCTCTCAGGATCGTGACGGTACCCCAGTAAACGACATCACATGATCAGGACTGTTTCCATGATGGGCAAATTGGTCTTTCCTCTGTTCGCGTTCTCCGTCTTATCACTGGCGTGTGTTGGCTGTGGTGGGGGTGTCACTCCCGGAGTGGCCGACGCGCCCGACAAGCCGGCGCCGGAGATGACGCCCGATGAGCGAAAAGCCGAAACCGAAGCCGCTCGTCGGGCAGCCAATCGGTGACCAAGTCTCGGAGTTGTTTGTGCGCTGCCGTTTCGAGCCGAGGCGACCGAACTGGTCTACCTCGGCTTTCGTTTTGAGTTGTGGCTGTTGGCTGCCGTGTGAAGTGGGGTGGGGCAGAGACCCTCGGCAGGTTCATCCACTTCCATCGTGTCTCTTCAGTAGTCGTGCCCTTCGGCAGTGGCCTCGGCGGCGACGAACACTTGTTGCAAGCTCCCGATGAGATTTTCTGTCCTTTCTGAACGCACCCAGCTCCGATTTCTGCTGGGTTGGGGCGTACTCCTCACATTGCTTCTGGTACAGCGTCCTCTCGCTGCGCCGAACTTGTGGTGGCATCTGGCGCAGGGTCGGGAAGTGGTTTCCGGCACCTTCTTTCCCTCTCGCGAGTTGTTATCTCTCGAACGCGCCAACGATGCTGACTGGTTGAGTGGAGTTCCCTGGTACCTGACTTGGATGTTGGGCGGGAACGATGCCTTGTCGGTCGTGCCTTTGCTGTCTGCAATCGGATTATTGGCGTATACCTCAGCACGCGTCCCGCCGCATCGACTACTGACGGTTCTGCTTGGTCCCTTTCCGCTGATGCTGGTCGGTCTTCGTGATGGATTGCAGCCCGTACCGCAATGGTTCGATCTTCTGGGGATGCTGTCACTCTGCTTTGTGCTCGAGTCCCCTCTCTCTGAACGTCGCCGCTGTTTCTCGATCTTCCTGATATTTGTCGTGTGGGGAAATCTCGGACCACGACCGATCTGGGGGCTCTTATGGTTGCTTGTTCACCCCTACACATCTTCGGTGACATCTTCCACGAGTCGAGTTGCATCGGAGCGACATAGAGAAATTGCGGTTCGAGGTGCCGACTCACACGGGCAGCCACGTCAGTTCTTCCTCCTGCTCATTGCGGCGCTGCTGGGTGGGATAATCACGCCGCGAGGAATCTGGACCTGGCGTGATTCAGCCATCTTATTCGCTCCTTCCGCATTTGAAGATTTGGCAATCTTTGGTGAGACGGCCTGGTACGGCAGTTTCCAGCAGCCCACGGGCTGGGACGCCGCGGAGTGGGCATTCTTGTTGCTCGGCTGCACGTGGATCAGCCAGCGAGGGATTTCCTCGTCGTGGATCGGACCAAAACCCCGATCACAGAATTCTTCCGCTCAGAACGAGCGCGGATCGTTTTTGTCGATGCGACCGTCTGCTGGCATTTCGATTCTTGCGGCGCTCTTATGCCGGGGCAACCTCCCTGTCTGCAGCCTCTGGATCGTGCTCGACATGCTCAGGCCGAATACGAGTTCATCCGGCAACATCGCTGCTGGCCAGAATCCCTGGCGAAGGGGCAGCGTTGCCGCAATGTTCCCGATTGTACTCGTGCTTGCTTTTCTGGATGCGTGGGGGTTCGGCCCCTTTCCGTGTCGTCGATTCGGTTGGGGGATCGCCTACGAACTCACGCCTCAATTGCTCGATGCACGTCTATTGTCGAATCGCGAACAGCCGGTGGTGGGTTGGGCGCCCGACGGGCGCTCCGTAGGCATCGTGACCTGGCTCGATGGTAGTGTGACTCTGGCCGATCATCCCCAGCGTGCTCTCCTTGGTGGTCGAGGAGCGCAACATGCATCCCTGATCAACGATTTCTTAGGTTCTCATCGCGCCAGGTATCGACGCGACGACGGAACCTGGGGTGGTTGGGTGCGACAATTGTCGGCATGGAATGTCGAGCAACTTTTCGTTCCCGCGGAGCAACAGCAACTCACTCGCGCGTTGCTGACCACGACATGGAAACCGGTCGATCTTGATTCGCCAACGATCCCTTTCGTTTCAGCGCACGATGCGCGCTTCTCTCCGTTCGTATTAGAAGTTCTGCAGCAGCGAGGATTTGTCGAAGCGGGGCCCTGGCAGCCGACCGCCGAGATTTACGCCGGGGCGGGATGGCGGACGGATTTCGTGGAACTCCTCGGCGGCGGCCCCGATCCTGCACCGGCGATTCTTCAATCGCAACTGTTTCGGTCACTCGATATTCCCATGGCCTCCCTTCGAGCACTCTTGCCGATTCGAGAGCACATTCACCACTGGCAGCTCACCGCAGAGTTCAGGGCCTGTCAGAACGATCTGGTCTATCAGGAGTGGAACCAATTCGGCGAGGCCAGCGAATGGCGACGACAGGTCGTCCATTCGTGGATCACAGATGAAGCCCGTTCTGTGGAATATCCCTGGTTGATGCTGAAGTCGAAGGCGGACCCCGTGGCGACTGATGCGTGGCGATCATCGATTGCAGCGTACCTGGACGGTCGCATGACCGACGCACTCCGTGCTCTGCCTCGCCAAACCTCCCAGCAGCGTTACGCCGCGGCGATGCTTTGGCTTGAACTCGGTAATTCTGGCCGGGCGTATGCCGAGTTGGAAGCCTTGGCCTCTAACTCTTCGGAGCCTGAGATCGTTGTCGCCGCGAAAAGCTGGCGCGAGTTACTGGAACCCTTTGCCGGTCGGTCAATGGGGAATGAGTAGGATGCCGCCTGACCTCAACGAGTCCCGAGCACAATTGGCCGGCCTGAAGTGGCTTGCAGTGGCGATCGTAGTTTTATTGATTGCAGTGCTACTGACGACATGGAGGCGGGCTCGGTCGGTTCCGCCTCTTCCTGCGGTCTTAAGTGCAAGTACTCCTCGCATTTCTGAACTGCGATGCGCCGAATGCCATTCGGAGATCGTGACGGCACAACAATCGTCCCCTCATGCGCGAACATTGACGCGTATCACCGAGAGAAGTATCGACGAACACTTTGCCGGTCGGTCTTTTCATCGCAACGAACTCAGCCTGCAGTTTCATTACGAGGCACACGGCGGCAAGCTGACGGTTTCCACGCCGGGCTATGCCAGGAAACTTCCGATCGAGTGGGTGTTTGGTTCGGGAACCCACGCCCAGACTCCGTTACTGACCTGGCTGAACGACAAGGGATCGTTTTCAGGAATCGAACACGGTGTGAGCTGGTATCCCGATGGACAATTGGGGGTCACGCTGGGATTGGAAGAGCAGACCGCATCGGTGGGCATCGAGGCGCTCGGCCACCCTCGATCGGCTGCGGAAACCATCAATTGTTTTGGCTGCCATTGCACACTCGTTCCCACATCCGACGGGCGAATCTTATTCGACCAGATTGAGCCCGGAGTTGGCTGTGTGCGGTGTCACTGGAATATGCCTCAACATGTCCGCGAAATGGAATCCGGACTCACGTCCACCATCGAGAAGTTCTCGCGAATGACGCCGCATGAATCCGTCGACCGCTGCGGTGAATGCCATCGCCGCGCGGACGAAATGGGCGGGCCAATTGAGAAGGACGATCGGTCCATTGCCCGCTTCGCATCGGTTGGGTTCGTGCAAAGCCCCTGTTTTCTGCAGCAAAGCGAGATCACTCTGGCGAACGGTCAACCGGCGCGGTTTGACTGCGTGAGTTGTCACGACCCGCATCGACCGACTCAACGCGACTGGAGTTTCCACTCGGCTGTCTGCCTGAAGTGTCACGACACCGAACAACACCGTGCTCCCGATTGCACGGCCGCGACTCGAGAGTCGAACTGCCTGAGTTGCCACATGCCCCAAGTTCCCTCGAACGAACACTTGCAGTTTACCGATCACTGGATTCGCATCAGAGACCGCAAGCAGCCGTGAAAACGGCACTTCGCCCGACACGCTTTGCAGTCGATCCTTACGGGATGATCGACAACAGCCGTTGCGCTCGCAGAGTGTTCGGTACTGCGGCTCGAGTTTCTCGGCTTGTCTAAGGCCCGCGACGGCGAACACGCTGTCATCCGCCACTCCACATCTTCGCATTCGATCGCCATCAGGTCGTTGATCTGCGTGCACAGTTTGATTTTCAGGGCGTGCAGCGGGTGGATGGCGCAATTCCAGGTTCGCGGTTGTTCGTCATCGGCGTTCGGAGCCGTCGTGGCGACAGCACCATATGAGCCATGTTTTCCGGTGAGAGTTTTAACGGATTGCACATCGAACCTTCACGCTTGACCGCTAGCCTCTGCCGCACTGAAGGTCTCGCCCTCGATGTCAGAATCGACTGCCGACATCTTCAGGCCTACCTCGTCTTTGTGTCGAATCACGGCCAATTCGCAGTGATTCGTGAGCTTGTGCGAGTTTCTTGTCCTTCATTCGTGCTGAAAGGGAAAAGATGACTAGACCGAAGAAACGCGGCCGCGGCTTTACGCTGATCGAGCTGCTGGTGGTGATTGCGATCATCGCCATTCTGATTGCCTTACTGCTCCCCGCCGTGCAGCAGGCCCGAGAAGCTGCCCGCCGCACGCAATGCCGCAATAATTTGAAGCAGATGGGTTTGGCGCTGCACAATTACGAAAGCTCCCATGCACGATTGCCAGCTGGCAACTTTGGCGGAAACGGAACCTGCAACGACGATGGTCTCTCCTGGGCCTATTACCTCCTGCCATACATTGACCAGGCGCCGCTGTCCAATCAAATTGGCGGTTACCTCAGCTCCACGAACCTCAGCGGCAGTTCGGCGTGTCCTCCGGGGCCGAACGTCGGCGGTCCTCTGGTCGGTGTCTTCCGTCAGCACAATGCGCTGTATGCCAAGCCGATCCCAGGCGGTGAAACAATACTCGCCGCCTATCGTTGCCCGTCCTCGACAATGCCCGCGCTCGTGCCGGCCGGATTCGTCGTGCCCGGGGCGGAAGCCTTCGGAGCCTTGCCGCCGCAGGATCTCGGCATGGTTGGGTATGCGATCAACGACTATAAGGGTAACGGCGGTGGGGACGTGGATGGTTCCGGCCTGATGTCCAAGTTTTCCGAAAGCCGTGGCGGTCGCCCCTTTGCTGCGGTGACGGATGGCCTGAGCAATACCACGTTCCTTGCCGAATCAGCATATGTCACCACGAATCTCCCTTACACTTATCCGACCACGCTGACTGGGACAGCAACGCGCGTCGAAGACTGGCCGACCTGGCTGGTTTCGCCCAACACCGACGAATCGATCCGCTTCGAAGGGGAATCGTCGGAAGATCCGATCAACGGCCGAGTCAGCCCCGGGAAGATGGCCTTCGCCCGCAGTGACGACTGTGCGTTCAGCTTCCACACCGGCGGGGCACATGTCCTGTTCGGCGATGGTGCTGTTCGCTTTATGAGCGAGAACATGAATATCAACCTCTGGTCGAATCTCTGTTCGATCAACGATGGCAACACCGTCGGTGAGTTCTAGGAAAAGTCCGATCACGATGCGGTTGCTCTGAAGCGGGGGCAAAAGCCCCCGCTTCAGAGGTTTGTGCATGCGACTGCTCAGAACGGCCATACCCTTCATGGCCGAGAAAAATCCCAAGAGAGCTAAGGAGTGACCGATGTGTCGGTATGCGTTTCTGGCGGTCGTTTCAGCCGCCTTGATGGGGTGTGGCGACGGCTTAGCGAAGTATCCCACGGCGAAGGCGACCGGGAAGGTGATGTGCAACGGGCAACCGGTGCCGCATGTTCGTGTGTTGTTCGCCCCCATGGAAATGAAAACCAAAACCGACAGTGGCAAGCCTGGCGAGGGACTGGCAGGTGCCGATGGGACCTTCACCCTCTCCACTTACCACGATGGTGACGGAGCCGTTGTCGGCAAGCATGAGGTCCGAGTTGACAGCCCTCCTTCCGAGAGCCATCCCGACTTCAAGTGCGATTGCGGGATCAACGCCAAGGTGAAAGTCACGGAAGTGGAAGTAAAAGCGAGCGGCGAAAACAACTTCACGGTCAATTTGCTGACGAAGCAACAACTGGGCCAGCAAATGCCCGCCCGCATGAAACAGGGGCTCAGCAAAGATGAGCTTCGAGACGAGATGGAATCGGCCGCTGCTTCCAAGTAGCAGCCTGGATGCGTAGCTCGCTGGAATGTGGATCGATTATTTTCTGGACGACAAGTTGGCCGATTTGGAATACGCAACCAAAGCCCACGCCGACTCAGCAGTAGAACCAAGTCAGGCCGACCGACTGCACCAACTCTTTTTTGTACCGGTTGATGCCGCCAGCTTAGCGGTTTTCCGGATCGCTTTCGGATTGGTGATGGTCTGGTGGTGTATCGACGATTTGCGTCTGGGGCGAGTTCGTGAGCTGCTTGTCTTGCCCAAGTTTCACTTCGCGTACTATTGGTTCGATGTGGTGCAGCCTTGGCCCCAAGCGGGACCGTATCTCCATTACATCGCCATGTTGTTACTGGCGGCGTTGATCGCGGTGGGATTCTTTTACCGCGTGTGCATGTTGTTGTTCGCCTTGTGTTTCACCATTTTCTTCTTGTGGGACCGGACGAACTACCAGAATCACTATTTTCTGCTGCTGCTTCTGAGCTGGGTGATGGTCTTGCTCCCGCTCAATCGAGTGGCCGCAATCGATGCGCTGGAACACCGTTCGTTGTGTGCGCCCACAGTCCCTTTGTGGGCAGTGTGGCTGGTGCGATTCCACATTGCGCTGCCCTATGTCTTCGGCGGGTTGGCGAAACTGAACAGCGATTGGCTGGCCGGCGCGGCGATGCGGGACTTTCTGTCTTTGAAGGCGGATATGCCGGTGGTGGGTCCGTGGTTAGCCGCACCTGATGCTCCGGCGTTTTTTGCGTGGGGCGGCTTGTTGTTCGATCTCGGCATCGTGCCGCTGCTGCTCTGGAAGCGAACGCGAATACCCGCCTATGTCGCTGTGGTGATCTTCCATGTAATGAACCATTTTCTTTTCACGATTCACATCTTCCCATGGTTCATGATCCTGGCTACGACGGTCTTCTGTGAACCCGATTGGCCGCGACGATTGATTCGGCTTCCGGCGGTCGCATTGCCCTCCTCTCCGACAGTGACGTGGACCGGACGGCCTTTGCGACAGCGTGCAGCGCTCTGTTTAACTTGCATCTATGTTGTGTTCCAACTGCTGTTTCCGCTACGGCATCACCTCTACGGCGGCGACATTGGATGGCATGAACGGGGGCACTATTTCGCCTGGCGAATGATGCTCCGCAGCAAGCAATCGGTGGTCCGCTACTACATCACTGACCCGCAGCTGGGTGAAACCTGGCATCCGAATCTGCGTGGCGTTGTGAGTTTGGATCAACTGACCAAGTTTGGCCGCGATCCTGAAATGATCCTCGACCTGGCGCATTATCTGGCGAACGAATATCGCCGCGAAACTGGCCGCGAAGTGGAAGTCCGTGCGTTGGTGCTGTCGTGCTACAACGGCCGAAAGCCCCAGTTGTTAATCGACCCCACGGTGGACTTGGCAAAAGAACCTCGCGGGTTCTACGCACGCTCTTGGATCATGCCGCAACAGGAACCGCGACCAGCGACAGCGTGGAACCGGCCGATCGCGGAGTGGGAAGCGGCCGTGGCGATCCCGCCGCTGCCGGTCGTCACCCGTCGACCCAACGGGGAGCGGATTCGCAGGCCACACGCGGCACGATGGGGGAAATCTTGAACGTACCAGATTCAGGCTGGTGTTCGTCAATAATTCATCCGCAGTTCTTACAATCTTTCGATCCGCTTGCCATGTTGAATCGATAGCCAAATCGGCAGCTGACCGAGACCATTCTCATCGCTCTACAATTCACAACGCATCCCCCCTGTAACCTGCAATGGAGATTCCCCGATGACGAATCGTACATTCCTGGTCCATTCCAGCCGCTGGGCGCTGATGGCGGCGATCACGCTTGGGTGTTTGATTCCGGTCAATGCCCATGAGGGCCACGGTCACAAGCCGAAGAAAGTGCTCGACGAGGACGCCTACCGTCCCACCGCACGACCGGATCGGATCATTCTGACCTGGACCGCCGACCCCACGACCACGCAGGCGGTTACATGGCGGACCTCGACCGAAGTGACCGAAGCCTTTGCGGAAATCGCCATCGCCACTTCAGGGCCGGAGTTCCCCAAGACCGCGAAGTCACTCACCGCGAAATCGGAAGCGCTGAAGACGAACCTTGGTACGGCCCATTATCACAGCGTCGTCTTTACCGAACTGGCTCCCAAAACCAAGTATGCCTACCGCGTGGGGGATGGCGAAAACTGGAGCGAATGGTTCCATTTTTCGACCGCCAGTGAACAACCGGAGCCGTTCTCCTTCATCTACTTCGGCGATGCGCAGAACGACCTCCGCTCGATGTGGTCGCGCGTGATCCGGGAAGCGTACAGCGATGCCCCGAAAGCGAAGTTCATGATTCACGCCGGGGATCTCATCAACACGGCGGAGTCGGACGGAGAATGGGGCGAATGGTTTGGCGCGGGACAATGGCTGAACGCCATGATGCCCAGTGTTCCTGTTCCCGGAAACCACGAGATGGCGAAGTTGCCTGAAGGGGGACGCAAGCTGTCCCACCATTGGCGTCCGCAGTTCGCGCTGCCGCAACATGGCCCGCAAGGTCTGGAGGAAACTTGTTTCACGATGGTCTATCAGAACGTGCGGATCATCGGCTTGAACAGCAACGAACAACTGGATGCACAAACGCCGTGGCTCGACAAAGTGCTGTCGGAAAACAAGTGCCCGTGGGTGGTGTGCACCTTCCATCACCCGGTCTATTCCACGGCGAAGGATCGCGACAACGCCGCACTGCGGACGGCGTGGAAACCGATTCTCGACAAGCACAAGGTCGATATCGTGCTCACCGGCCACGATCATTCCTACGGCCGGACAGGGCTTGATACGCCGCTGATTACCACCGGCAATGTGCCGACCGGCGTCAACACGACAGACCCGAAAACCGGAACCGTTTACGTCGTCTCCGTCAGTGGTCCAAAAATGTACAACCTGCAAACACAACCGGTGATGAAGCGCTCCGCGGAAGATACGCAGCTCTATCAGATCATTCACATCGACGGTGACAAGTTGAAGTACGAAGCCCGCACCGCAACCGGTGAAGTGTATGATGCTTTCACTTTGGAAAAGCAACCGGGAAAGATCAACAAGCTGATCGATCAAACGCCTTCGACGCCGGAACGCCGCCGGCAACCGGGTTCGGTGCCTGCCGCGTCGGCGAGCAAACCGTCCACTCCCGCCAAGACCGCCGTCGCGCCGTAATCATTTTCTGAGTGATGAATCGCCTGGCCGGATCTTCACATTCGAGGCCGCGCTCTTCAGGAGCGCGGCCTCATTCATTTCATCAATTCCTCAAGTGATCTTCGTCAGTTCTACATCGTTGCCCTATAGCCTACCTTTCTCTTTCGAGGATCAATGTCACAACTCATCCGGTGACAGTCACAGGTTGATGTTCTTTTCCCCTGGTGGCGCTTTTCTGGAGACTCCCCATCGTGATGGCGAGAATGACCGCGGCCAGTTTCTGCGTGTGTATCGTGTCTCTCTTGGGAGCGGCTACCGCGGAACGTCCACGGACGACATGTTCTTTTCGGCAGGGTGTTGAAGGCTATCGCGGGACGATCGATACCGAAATCTGGGCACTCGCCACCACCACGATTCTCGAATCGAACATCAACGCCACCGCCGATGCCAACAATGACGGCGGCGAGAGCCAGGTGTTGATGCGGTTTGATGACATCATCGGCCCTCAAACCGGACGTGTCCCGCCACGGGCAACGATTCATTCAGCCAAGCTGTTTGTCAGTGCTTTCGATCAGGGAGACACCGTCAACCTTCACCGCCTGCTGGTGCCGTTTGATCGCTCGGCCACCTGGGGCAGCGTGATCTCGGGAATCTCCGCGGATGCCTTGGAAGCCTCACGGCATAAAGACAGTTTCACCTTCGGCAAGATTGCCGCGAGTTCATCGGAAATCGTCTTCGACGTGACCGACACAATGCAGGCCTGGGTCAACGGCGACGCCAATCACGGCTGGGTGTTCATCAACACCGGCGGTAACGGCTGGGATTTCTACACGTCGGAGTTCGAGAAAAGCGAACAGCGCCCGCGGCTCACCATCGAGTTCACTTCCCCGACCAAGTGACGTTGGCTTTTCTTTATCCACGATCGGTTCTCATTCGCACTTCCTCAGGAGATTTTCGCATGAACGCGGCTGCCCCCGGAACTTGGTTTGCCGATCCGTCGCATTTCTGTCGACCATCACGACGAGAGTTTCTCTACGCCGGCTGGTTGGGTGGACTCGGCCTGACGCTCGGTGATGCGTTGCGGATGCAATCGGCTCATGCCGCGGAAGCGAAGAGCTCGCCGCGGGCGAAGTCGGTCATCCACATCTATCTGAACGGCGGCTTCGCGCACATGGACAGCTTCGATCCGAAGCCCGACGCGCCGCTGGAATACCGCGGGATTCTCAATCCCATCGACACCAGCCTCCCCGGCGTGCAGTTCAGCGAGCACATGCAACACACGGCGAAGATTGCGGACAAGCTGACGGTTGTCCGCAGCATGACCCACACCGAGGTCGATCACAATCGCGGTCAGCATAGCATGTTTACCGGATACCGCCCCAGTCCGGCACTCGTTTACCCCAGCGCGGGGAGCGTGGTGGCCCATCAACTCGGAACGCGCGGGGCCACACCACCGTATGTCTGCGTGCCGACGCAGGGCGCGGATTACCTCGGCAGCGGCTATCTCAGCAACGCGAATGGTCCATTCGCCCTGGGAACCGATCCTGCACGACCGGGATTTACAGTTCGCGACTTGAGCTTGCCGAAGGGCGTTGACGATGCTCGATTCGAGAGCCGCAAGTCATGGAAGGAACTGGTTGACTATCACTTCCATCAGCAGGAACAGGACGATTCACTGGTCACGATGGATTCGTTCTATCGCCGGGCTTATGACCTGCTGGGTTCACCGGAGGCGAAGAATGCCTTCAGTTTGAACGGTGAGACCGAACAGACGAAAGAGCTCTACGGAATGAAACCGTGGGGACCGATTCTGCGTCCTTCCGCCGGTGCACGGTTCCTCATCGCTCGGCGGTTAGTGGAAGCCGGTGTCCGTTTTGTCACCGTCACCTACGGGGCATGGGACACACATTCCTATCACTACCGTGGGATTGCCACGCAACTGCCGGACTTCGATCGCGCGTTCGCCGGTTTGATTCGCGATCTCGATGACCGCGGAATGCTCGATTCCACGCTGATCGTGGTGAACAGCGAATTCGGTCGCACGCCGAAAGTCAATGCCGGCGGTGGTCGTGATCACTGGCCGCGCGTCTTCAGCGTGGTGATGGCGGGCGGCGGCATCAAGCGCGGGCAGATTTACGGTTCGTCCGATGGTCTCGCAGCGGAACCGGCGGCCAACGCTCTCTCCGTCGAGGATTACATGACGACGCTGTATCACCTCGTCGGCATTGACGCACGGAAGGCATTGATGTCCCCCGGCGATCGTCCGCAACAAATCGTCATGAACGGCAACATCGCCCGCGGGTTACTGGCCTGACCCAGTTTGAAGTCACGTGTGCCACGGCCGTGTCGGCCGTGCGAAGTCGCAAAACGCTCCGTGAAATCGCACGGCCGACACGGCCGTGGCACACGCAACCGTATCTTCATAAGGACAGTTCATGCATCGGTCTGTTCGAGCATGTTGGATGATGGTCGCGAGTGTCATGCTCGCCACCGCATCGCTTCAGGCGGCTTCGCCGTCGATGGAAGCGGTTGTTCCCGGTATCGGACAACGAGGGACGGAGTTCTCGTTCAAGGTTGTCGGTGCAGGACTCGATGAGGCGGAAGAAGTTCTCTTCTATCGTCCCGGTATCCAGTGTCTCGAGATCAAACCCGCGTCTGAGAACGAACTCACGCTGCGTTTCCAGGCGTCGGCGGATTGTCCGCTCGGCAGTCATGGATTTCGGATCCGTACCCGCCGCGGGATCACCGAACTGCGTGTCTTTCGGATCACGGCCTTGCCCGTGGTGATGTCCAGTGAACCGAACGAATCGCCCGCAGCCGCGCAAAAGGTCGATCACAATGTGACCATCGCGGGAGTGATCGATTCCGCCGATGTCGATTGTTATCAGGTCACCCTGAAAAAAGGAGAAACCTTTGCGGCAGAAGTTGAAGCCGTGCGGATGGGAGTCTCATTGTTGGATACGGTGCTCACGATTCGCGGTCCCGATGGGGCCGTGTTGACCATGGTGGATGATACCCCGCTGTTCCGGCAAGATCCGTTTGCTTCGATTGTGGCACCGCAAGATGGTGTCTATTCCGTCGAAGTTCGCGAGACCAACAACGAAGGGGACGAAAACAGCCGCTATGCCCTGCATCTCGGCCGGTTCCCCCGTCCCGCGGCGGTCTATCCCGCCGGTGGCCCGCTGGGTCAAGAGACAGCGATCAAGTTCCTCGGTGACGCCGCGGGCGAGTTCACGCAAACCGTCACACCCACCACTGGTTTCGAGCTGTTTGCTGAGCGTAGCGGATTACGTGCCCCCACCCCACAGCCATTTCGTCTGGCGGCATTTCCGAACATCCTGGAACTGGAACCCAACGACGACACCGCGCCCGCCACGGCAGTCACTTTGCCGGTGGCATTCAACGGGATCATCCAGCAAGACGGTGATCGCGATTCATTTTCGTTTCAGGCCGATGCCGACCAGACGTGGCAGTTCGAGTTGTATGGCGAACGGATCGGTTCTCCGCTGGATGCGGTGATGACCATCAGCGACGAGTCGGGCATGGCCCTCGCACGCTGTGATGATTTCGAATCGCATGACCCGCGGCTGGTGTTCTCCGTGCCGCAATCAGGCACCTACCGGCTGAGTGTGACTGATAAACGTGGTGCCGGCGGGCCACTTTTTATCTACCGTGTCGAAGCCACCAAGGCCGATGCGAAACTCACGGCGTTCCTGCCGCGACCTAACCGGTTGTCACAGGAGCGGCAGACGGTCAGCATTCCGCGTGGCAACCGGGTGGTGACGTTCGTTGCCGCACAACGGCGCGGGGTGACTGGCCCCCTGCAATTTTCGGCGGGTCAACTTCCCGATGGCGTCGTCTTCAATGGTGGTCGTCTGGTCGACGATCAATTCTGGACGCCGGTTGTGCTCGAAGCTGCTGCCGAGGCACCGCTGGCGGGACGGCTCGCGGCTGTCGAAGTCAGCGGTCAACATGACGGTCGTTCGATCTACGGTGGCTTCGAACAAACGATCGATCTGGTCAACGGGCCTGGCGATGCGCTGTATCAGGGATATACGACGGATCGGTTGGCCGTGGCGGTCACCGAGCCCGCGCCGTTCCGGATCGAGTTGGATCCCCCGACGACGGGCTTATCGCAGGATGGCACGATCACCCTCCGGGTCCGCGTCGATCGAAGTGACGACTTCACGTCGCCGGTTGATGTGACGTTCCCGTTTCTCCCGCCGTGGGTCGATGGCCCCGATAAGCTCACCATCCCCACAGGTGAAAGCACCGGATCGTATGTGGCTCGCGCCTGGGCGGACGCAACACCGCGGATGTGGCCGATCTGTGCGGAAGGCAAACCCGGGTTAGCAACAAGCACGATGACCGAAGGCGAAATGTCAGCCCGACGCAGCCGGCGTTCGCGCTCGGCGTCATTTGATGTGCGGCTCGCCACCGCGCTGGTGGATTTGACGATCATCCCTCCCCCCATCACCGGCGTGATGGCATCGGTGGCCGGCGAACAAGGGCAGACGGTGCGGATGCGTTGCCAATTGGACGTTCTGGCGGATGTCCCTGAGACGATGACGGCGACCCTCGAAGGCTTGCCGAATCGGGTGACTGTCGAACCCGTTGTGCTGACAAAATCACAACGCACTATCGACTTCGGCATCCGACTCGGCACGGATGCGCCGGTCGGAGAATTCCCTGGCTTGGTCTGCCGTCTCTCGGGCCAGCTTCATGGTCAAGATGTCTCGTACTGTGTTGCCCGTGGCTGCACGCTGGAGATCAAGCCCGCGGGCAAATTGGTGACCGATGCCGACGGGCGGCCGCTCAGTCGTCTGGAAGTCCTGCGTCGCGAAAAACAGGTACGGAGTGAAAAGACTCCGTCCCTCAATCCGTAAGCATGTTGTCGGGTTGCTCTTTTTCTCATGTTCTCCGCGGAGTTCCTGAATGCCCCGTTGTTTGTTTGGATGCTGTGGTGCACTGGTGCTGACCGCACTGTCGGCCGCGGCAGCGGAGAGCGAAGTGCCGGTCAGCCTGAATCTGGCACCATCGCGGATTGTGCTGGATTCGCGCCGCGATCAACCACTGGTGAATGTGCAGGCGACCTATGCGGATGGCAGCACGCGCGATGTCACCACCGACGCCAAGTTGGTCATGACCTCCGACAAGATTGCCCGCATTGCGGAGGGCGTGGTTACGCCCCTCGCTAACGGACAGACCGAACTTGTCGCGACTTTGGATGGATTAACGGCCCGGGCGGCCGTCGAAGTGAAGCATGTTGAGGTCGAACCACCGGTTCGGTTTCGCAACGATGTCCTGGCGGTGTTGACCCGCGCGGGGTGTAACACCGGCAAGTGCCATGGTTCGGCGTCGGGCAAAGACGGCTTCCGACTGAGCCTGTTCGGTTACGATCCCGCTGGTGATCACTATCGCCTCACACGCGAATTGCCCGGTCGGCGTATCAATCTCGCGAAACCCGAAGATTGCCTGTTAATCAACAAGGCTCTGGCGAAAGTTCCGCACACCGGCGGTAAACGGCTGGAAGAAGGGACCGCGCACTACGAAACCGTGATGACGTGGTTGACGGCCGGCGCTCCCGCCGATCCGACCGATGTCCCAGTGCCGATGGGCATTGAGGTGCTGCCCAAAGAATCGGTCTTCGCCAGCAAAGGAGAAGCCCAACGATTGATTGTGATGGCCCGTTACAGCGATGGCAGTGATCGCGATGTGACCGATCTTGCCGTGTTCATCAGCAACAATGATGCGGCGGCGACGGTGACCGAAGAGGGTGTCGTCACCGGCACGGGACCGGGGGCGTCGTTCATTCTCGCCCGATTCGATCAATTCGCGCAGGGGGCATCGATTGTTGTCCGACCGGGCACGGATTACACGCCCCCTGAGTTTACGCCCAACAATTACATCGACGAACTGGTCGCCGCGCGCTGGCATAACATGCATCTCACGCCGTCACCGGTCTGTTCCGATGAGGTCTTTCTTCGGCGCGTATCGATCGATCTGACCGGGTTGCTGCCCACGCCTGAACAACGGGAAACCTTCCTCGTCGATGCCGATCCGAACAAGCGGGCCAAGCTTGTCGATACGCTGCTGGAGCGCGAGGAGTTCCTCGATCAATGGATCATGAAGTTCGCCGAGATTCTGCAAATCCGGACGGCGAACGGGGCCAGTCGCAAGAGCCTGCTGTTGTACGACCGCTGGTTGAGGTCACAGATCAAAGCCGGGGCGACGATTGACCAGGTGGTGGCCCAGTTGCTTCCTGCGACCGGCGGAACGTTTGAGAATCCGGCAACGAGCTACTATCAGACCGAAACGACGCCGCAGTTACTGGCGGAGAACATCGCCCAGGCGTTGCTCGGCACGCGGATTCAATGCGCCCAGTGCCATAACCATCCGTTCGATCGCTGGACGATGGATGATTACTACGGCTTTGCGGCCTTCTTCAGCCAGGTCGGTTACAAACAAGCCCAGGATCCGCGCGAACTGACGATTTTCAACACCGGCATCGGCGAGATGAAACATCCGCTCGGCGGTCAGGCCGTCACGCCGCGGTTTCTGGGAGGCAACGAACCGGCGATTCAAACTGGCGACGATTATCGTCAGCATCTGTCCCAATGGTTGACATCTCCCGAAAACACCGCGTTTACGCAGAACATCGGAAACATCATCTGGGCCCATTTCCTCGGAGTCGGCATCGTTGATCCGGTCGATGATGTGCGGGTGAGCAATCCGCCGTCGAACGCGCCGCTGCTACAGGAACTCGGCCGCCGTGTCGCCGAGTATAAATTTGACATCCGCAAGCTGGCCCGCGACATTTGCACATCGCAGACCTATCAGCTTGCCACTCAGAAGAATGCCAGCAATGTGTGGGATTCCCGGAACTTTTCTCACGCCCGGATTCGTCGCCTGCGGGCCGAGAACTTGCTCGACTGCATCACGCAGGTGACGGAAACGACCGACAGTTTCTCGGGCCTTCCCTCGGGTTCACGGGCCGTGCACATCGCGGATGGTCGCACCGCGAACTACTTTCTCTCGACATTCGGACGCGCGTCCCGCAACACGCCGTGTACCTGCGAGGTGCAAACGTCACCCACGCTGTCTCAGGCTTTGCATCTGCTCAACGGAGAAACCACCTCGGGCAAAATTGCCGAAGGCGAAGTGGTAGAACGCTTGATCGAACAATACAAGCAGCCGTTGGCAGTCGCCGAGCAGTTGTACGTTCGCTGCTTCTCGCGAATGCCGACTGATCAGGAACGGGCTGCCATCCAGGCAAAGCTGGCGACTGTGGAGGATGAGAAACAGGCTCTTGTCGATCTGTTCTGGGCCCTCCTGAACAGCAATGAGTTCATCTTCAATCATTAAGAGAAGCCGGCCCGGTGGGCGCTCCGTCCTTTTGCATCCCTATTGACCTTCTGAACGGATTGTTGCCGTGACCTTGCGAATGCTGATGAGTGTCTGCGTGGTCTGGTATGGGGTATTGAGTACGCCCCTGCTGGCTGCCGACAGGGCGGAAAAAAAAGATGCGACGCCAGTCACATACGACCAGGTGCGCCCGACGTTGAAGAAGCACTGCGTGACGTGTCACAACGCCGATCGTCCACGCGGTGATCTGGATCTCTCGTCGATCGGTGCGATCAAAGCGGGTTCGGGTTCAGGGCCGGTCGCCGTGGTGGGAAAGCCCGATGAAAGCCCGCTCTTCACGATGCCCGCGCATCTCGAAGAACCATTCATGCCGCCGAACAGCCCGAAGATTCCGCAGCGTGAACTCGATCTCTTGCACCGCTGGATTCTTGGCGGTTTGCGTGAAAAAGGCGAAGCACCCGGCAATCCATCCCCGAGTGTGGCTGCGGTTACCAAGCCGTCCGCCTCACTCATTCATCCGCTGCCGCAAGCCACGGCGATCACCGCCCTCGCGGTCAGCCCGGTGGCCCCGTTAGCAGCCGTCTCCGGTCGTGGACAGGCCATTCTGCTGTCGCTCGAAGAGAAGAAGGCCATCCGGGCGATTGAGTTTCCAGAAGGCGATGTGACCGCCTTGCGGTTTTCGCGCGACGGCAGTGCGTTGCTCATCGGCGGCGGGGTGGCAGGGCAATCTGGGAAAGTGCTCGGCGTGGATGTGGCCACCAGCAAGCCGCTGTTCGAACTCGGCGACGAGGCCGATACTGTCCTCGCCGTGGATCTGTCCACCGATAAACAGTTCGTCGCGCTCGGCGGTCCCGGACGTACAGTGAAACTCTTCCGCACCGCCGACGGAGAAAAGGTCGCCACACTCAAGAAACACACCGACTGGATTCTCGCGGTGGCGTTCAGTCCCGATGGGCTGCTGCTCGCCAGCAGTGACCGATTCGGGGGCGTGCAGGTGTGGGAAACGGAATCCGGCGAACCGCTGCACACGCTCCGCGGGCATACCGGACCCGTGTCGGACCTCGCGTGGTCCAGCGATTCCGATCGACTCCTGACCGCCAGCCAGGACGGCACCCTGCGCTGGTGGGACATGCACCGGGGCACGGCCCTATCGCAGTGGGACGGCGGCGTCGGCGGCGTGTTGACCGTGGCGATTTCATCCCAGCAACAAGTCATTTGTGGCGGCCGTCAGCGCCGGGTCACCGTTGCGGATGCCACCGGAAAGCCTCTTCGTCAGGTCACCCTGAAGGATGAAGTGGCGAAGCTGGGAGTCACCGGCGACGGCAAGTTTGCGGTTACCGGGGACGCTGCGGGGAACGTAATACTGGTGTCTCTCACGACGGAGGCCGCACCAATACCGTTGTCGTTGCCGATCGACTCCACCTTGGTTCGTCGCCCTACACCAGTACTGGCGAAGCGAACCGCGGCTCTACCGGCGAAGCCAATCGTTCTGGAAGCGACCGCTTCCTCACCAGACGACCCGTCAAACGCGACGAACGATTTGGCCGCCGCCAGGCGGGCTGCGGCTCAAGCCGAAGCCGCGGTGAAATCGGCCGAAGAAGCGCTGGCCCGTGCACGTGAAACAGCCAAGACATTGCAGGCGATGATTCGTGAGCGTGAAGCCGCAGTGCAGAAGAAATCTTCGAATTGAGTTTCTCGCTGGCGCGTAGCGTCAGCAGCAGCCTTGCTGTTGCAGCGGGTGGGTCGTTGTGGAGTCCGGAGCATGTTCGATCGTCGAATCGTTGTCTGTGTCGGCCTGATTTGCGGCAGTTTCGTCAACTTCGGGATTGCCGAAGATTGGCCGATGTGGCGGGGGACGCGCGGGGATGGCATCAGCCTCGCCGAGAATGTCCCGCTGAAGTGGTCGGCGACGGAGAACATCGCGTGGAAAACGCCCGTGCCGGGGGTGGGTCGGTCTTCGCCGATCGTGCTGGGAGATCATGTTTATCTCACCACAGGTGATCCCGCAGATGAAACACGGTGTGTGCTGGCGTTCGATCGCACCACGGGCCAACTCCTCTGGAATGTCTCGGTCCATCGGGGGCCGGGCGGCCAGATGCATCGCTTCAACACCACGGCGTCGAGTACGCCTGCCGCCGATGAAAAACGGGTCTATGCAGCGTTTGCTGACGATCAGGGCCTGCGGGTTGCGGCACTCGATCACACCGGCAAGATTGTTTGGAACGTCACCCCCGGCAACTTTTTCTCCAATCACGGCTTCGCAGCGTCGCCGGTGTTGTACGGTCCCGGGGTGATCGTCAATGGACATCAGGACGGCAACGCTTTTGTGGTGATGCTCGACCGGGCCACCGGTAAGGAAGTGTGGCGGTACACTCCTGCGGTGAGCCTGCGTTCCTTTTCCACACCGCTCGTCATTGAACATGATGGGCAGGATCAACTGATTCTTACCGGGTCGACGCAAACCGTCGCCCTGAATCCGCTCACCGGTGAAAAAACCTGGTTCGCCGCCGGTCCCAGCGAAAAGTTTGTCTGCACGCCTTCGGTCGGTCACGGGATGGTTTTCAGTTTCGGTGGATCGGATGCCAAGCGCGCCATGGCCGTCCGACTCGGCGGTCATGGCGACGTGACCGAATCGCACATCGTCTGGAGAAACGACAAAGCGATGCCGTACGTTCCTTCGCCTTTGCTCGTCGGTGACTTCCTACACATCGTCAACGATGCGGGCATTTACACGTGCCTCGATCCCGTATCAGGCAAGATTCTGCAGACCGGCCGCAAGTTTGGGCCCGTCTATAGTTCCCCGGTATCGGCTGCGGGACGCATCTACTTTTTTGAAGACTCGGGCCGCTGTACGGTAATCGAGAGTTCGGCCGAGTTCAATATTTTAGCAATCAACGAAATCGGCGAGGAAATGGTCACGACACCCGCTCCCACCAATCGAGGATTTTTCGTCCGAACCGACCGTCACCTCATGAACCTTCAAACGCTTGAGCACTGATCGAAGCACGCCGAACTCAAACTGTCCGGGAAAGGTTATCGTTCTCGCATCCCTACGAGATGCGAGGAAAGTCTCCCTTCCGGCGAGTCGTTATTCATTCGCAAGGGACAGGCAGCCAAAGTGGCTGGTGGCGAGTTTATTGATCAACTTCTGGCCGTCGTCCTGAAATTGTCGCGGGTTCAACTGAATTGCCCGACGGGCGTGAGTGTAAGCCTGCGAAGATCGCTGCGTATCTTCATAGAACTGGGCCAAGAGGAAGTGGTTTTCAGCCGTCGGAGCGACCGCCAGCAACTCCAGATAAGCCGCTTCGGCCGCCGCAATCCGACCCAGCTTCCGTTCGCAATATCCTAAGCCCTGGCAGGCCTGCATGATTCCGGCGAGGCGTTCTTCCGTGGGGGCCGCCGATTGCCAACCAGCGTGCGCGCGGAAGTATCGATCACGGGCCTGCGCCCACGCGTTCGTGTTTTCGAGGATCGTGGCGCAGAGGTTGTTCATGGCAGGGTCGGAATCGGGAAGAGTCTGCAGCAATGATAGCGCCTCATCAGTTCTCCCCAGCATCGCGAGGGCTTGTGCTCGCTCCAACCTCGCAGCGCGAGTACTGACAGGGGAGAGCCTTACAGCCACTCGATCCTCCAAGTCGCGAACGACGGTTTCCAATTGAGCAACCAGTTCCGACAACGGCTGCCGATTCCGAAGAGCAATCAGCGGATTCAATCCGTGGAGTTGGGCAGCGGCGAGTCTTGCCTCGCCGAATCGCATTTGGCCCACCAACTCCATCACTTGATTGGCATCATGTCGCGACCGCGCCTCGACATACAGGACGGGCAACACCAGCAGCGTCAATCCCGCGGCTCCAGCGTACAGCCAGCGGTCCGACGTGTAGTTGAAATGCAGCCTTTGGCTACTCACCGCCGCGATGGCCATTGCCGGCAGTAACACCATCAACAGAGCCAGCGCAGTGCGCATCAGCCAAGCGTGCGCCATGGCGAATGATATTGAAGCGGCAGGGATCCCGATCAGTAACGCCCCCATTACGACCAACAGAATGAAGATTTCCCCCATGATCCGCCCGCGAGAATCGATGCGGCAAGCCCGGTGGGAAATCAGCAACGCTACCGGCAACGCCGAGAGCAGATACACGAACAGCACATCGCGCCAAACGAATGGCAGGTTCAGCGCTGTCCAGCCGGCATGCGACTCGCCAGGGAACACCATCGTCAGTCCGGCGACCAAACCGGCGAGAACCGCAACTGTTCGTACGACGGCGTTGTCAGGCGTCATGAGTCTATCGGATTCTGAATGCGTTGGGGTCGGCATCAGGGAACTCTCAGACGACCGCCGCTGCCACGATAGCAGCGTCCCGACGGGCGGAGGCCCTGGGGCGACGCCAGATCATGCCATCATAAATGTAATGGAGAAATGCCGCGATGACATTGATGAAGAGCCAGGCCTGCAGGAATTGATGCTCGATCATCCACCCAGATGCCCCCAGGACAATCGCAAAGAGGATCAGCACGGCAACCCACCGGGGCGCCAGCCATCCCAACATTCCCAACGCATCCCCTCGTTCGCAGTGACGACGATGGACCATCCATCCGATCAGTCCCAGATATTCCGTCGCATGGAACAGGGCGGACGCCGTCGTGAGCATCAATGCCAGCGCCGGTTTTTGTGCATGCACGGCCGCCAGCAGACTGAGGTAAAGCGTGCTGACGCTGATCAGGTAGGCGAGACGGCCCCAAGCCTGTTCCCGCCAGCGTGTGAGATCCCTGAGGACCAGTCCGGCGGGGACTGCCGCCAGCAACCAGTCGGCCCGTTCCAGCCAGATGTCCGCGAACGATGATGACCATGTCCCGGCAGCGAGGCGAACTGTGACATACAGCAGAAACGCGCGAAAGAGGAATTTTTCGATCCGCAGCCCAGCCGTGCGCGCCGAGTCGGCCATGCGGTCATAAATGCGATAGACTCCGTGATGCTGAGCGGCAAAATGCCACGCATTCCAGACGTAGTCGATAGCGAGGAGACAGGTCAGCTTCCCGGTGGTCCATTGCACTCCCGCGCAAGTCACCACCACGACGGCCGCGGCCCCGAAGAACAAGCCGCGCTGACGATTCAGCCGCTCCCGGTCGAGAAACACGACTGCCAGCGTGATCCAGCGATGCGGTGTCGTGACGAAATAAACCTGCCAGAATCGCAACCCCTCGGTGCCCGCGAAGCCGTCGCCCATTGCCATGACGAGCAGCCAGACCGGCCAGAGCATGTTCGCAAAGACCAGGAGATCGAACCAGGGACCGACCAGCCATGCGCCGTACTTCACAGGAAGTTGCGTACCACTGGCTCGCGAAACCGGGATGTTCAGCGCCGTCACGGCATCAATGGACCGCGACTGCCGCGTCACAGGCTCGTTGATGGTTGACCTCGCCAACGGATCCTCGTCATGATCGCCGTCCGATAGTCCCCTCCCTCCGGGGCTTGACGGCTTTCGGTCTCATCGGGGTTCCAATGCAAAGTTGATCTCGTTGCCACTGCGCGGCTCCACCTTTGCGGAGAGCGGGGACGCAGTGTAGTCGGAGTACTTGGCGGGAATGCGATCCTTAACGGGAACGATCACCGTTGGCTTGGGAGCAATGCCGGCTCCGTCGGGAACGATTTCGGGTTCTTCCTCAACCGTTTGCGTGATGACGACGCGGAACTCTCCCGCCATCGAGCCATCACCGTCTCCATAGGTTGAGAGCGTGTAGGTACCATCTTCCTTCACCTCTCCGCCGGCCGTCTTGCCGCTTTGGGCATTCTTTGGAATGAAGGCGATCGAACCACCGCCTGCCATCGGCTTATCGTTGAATTTCACCGCTCCGTGTACGGTATAGACGGGAACATTGGCGGTATTCCCACCACAACCGAGCACCAAGAGTGGCAACAGGCAGACGAGCTGGATGACAACGGACTTCTGCATCGGTGGGCTGGTTTCCAACTTCAGGACTCGAATGAGGCCGCCATGCCGAGGGGAGAATTCTCGTCGGTGCTGGTCAGAATTCGCCGAGGACTTCTCCGCCGCTGCGGGTTCCGAGTGCTTGCCAGATCGACAGATTGATATTGTCCGAGAAAAATCGGACGCTGCCGTCACCCATGGTCGCGTGAACGCCCCCGGTGTGATAGCTGCGGGCGGCCGCATGCAGCTCGGAATACGGAGAACCGATCTGCACGCACGGCATCCCCTCGCTCAGGCCCGTTCGGCAGCCCCAAACGCCGTCGGGGACGGCACTATTGGGACCGTTAAGCGTGCTGAAGATGTTTGCCCCCATGACCCCATAGAAGGCCGTTCCACGAGTATCCAGTGTCGGGAGATCCTGATGATCTCCTTTCCTACGGAAAGCGCGGTATTTGAGTTCGCTGAAGGCAATGGTATTCGTGGTCCCATCGACAAGATCGCGCATCTTGAAATTGGAATTGGTGCCAAAGACGCCGCCGACCGTGGGGTTCACATTATAAACCTGACCGTAACGTCCCTTGCCGTACGAAGCAGCATAATTCCCGCGCGCCAGATCTTCCATACCCGTACCATTCCCCATCAGTTCCTTACGAAACGGATGAGTCGGACACAGCATCGCGGGAAGGTGCGCTCGGCCGACCGTGATGCCCACATTGAAGTAGGTACCATTGCCAAACCAATCGACGACTTCGGGGCGTTCCGACACAATTTTGGAGAACCCGTTGTAATGCGCGGTCTGATCAAGGTAAGGCAACAGGAGGGCGATCCACGGTGCGCCAATGGCCCGACCGCCGTCCGCCCCACCGGGTCCGGAGCCGTTCGATCCATTCGGATTGTCGGGACCGTTGGCACCGGTGAGTGTCCGGCCGTTGATCGTACCCGGCGGAAAGACGTTGAAGTTGTCATGATAATTGTGAAGTGCCAGACCCAATTGCTTGAGATTGTTGCGGCACTGGGTGCGCCGTGCCGCTTCGCGGGCCTGCTGCACAGCAGGGAGCAGCAGCGCGATGAGGATCGCAATGATCGCGATCACGACGAGCAGTTCGATCAGTGTGAAGCCTGACTGCTTCCGACGACCAGCTTTCATGAGGGAGACCCTTGACGATGGAAAGAACATAGCATGCTTAATAAATCGCTTGCGCTGTGACGTTCTCTGTTGGAAGTTGCCTCGTCCGTACGGATCACTTTGCCCCGGGCGGCCCGGTCAACTCGAATGTGAATTGATTCTCACCACTCTGCTTGACCTCGGCACTGAGTCCGCTTTCAAATTGATTCGCATAATTTGCCGGAATGAGAGAACGGCTGATATAGGGAGATTTCAGTTCGCTCTCGGGAACGGTTTCCTGAATGGGGGCCGGCTCTGATTTCCCGTCGCGACGACGGCGTTCGATGGCCTGAATAGACACTTGATGCTTGCTGACCATCGCCCCCGGGCGACCGTTGGCGGACAAACTGAACTTGCCATCGGCGGCCGTTTGACCGATCGAGGACGGTCCTTTGTCTTCAGGGATAAACACCACGTCGGCGTTCGCCAGCGGCTGCCCATTGTAGAGCACCGTTCCGCCAGCCGGTGCCATAGCCGGACCTCGATCGCCGCAGCCAGTCATCAATATCACCGCCACCAAGCAAGCCGCTTGACGGATTCTCATGAGTGTCACTTCCGCATTCACAGAGATTGAACTTTCCAACTCGAGAGCCTGCGGCAGTCTGAGCAACGCCCGAGTGCCGTCGATCATCCGTTAGAAATCCCCCACCGTGCCGCCATCGGCCCGGCCTCCGAGACTCTGAAAGAGTTTATGGTCGAGGTTTTCGCTCAAAAACTTGACCGAGCCATCGACGAGAACGAACTGTGCCCCGCCAACATGCTTCGACTTGAAGCCCCAGGAATAGTTGTAATTGCCGGGATCGATACACGCCGGATTGGTGATTTTCGTCGAATTGTCGCAGGTCGTGAACTCATTGATCGGAGTGACGGTGGAGCACTGAGCGGCCCCATTGGAATTTCCGTGCCACCAGCCGCGTCGATGGTGATTAGCATCGTCGTTGGTCGGGTCCGTATTCCAACTGCAGGTGGCCAGCGTCTCGCCCACGAAGATCGTGTTCGTCGTGCCGTCGATGACATCCGAAATCGTCAGCATCACCCCATAATAGGAGAACATCCCCGAGACGAGCGCCGGGTTGCTGCTGCGTCCGTAGTTGATCGCTGCAGCTTGGGCATCCGCCGGATTTGATCCTAACTCGGCGAAGACGTTGTACGGCGCGCACGTGGCCCCGATGCTCGTTGCTTGAGATCCAATCGATCCTCCATAGCTGGCCTGAACCCAGCCCCGAAAGGAAGTCGGACCGGTGTCGCTCGGGCACATCGCATAGGGCACCTGATGCGTCCGCGCCTCCTGGCCATCCGCGAGGATCTGCCGCCCGACATAGCCCGGCGTGCTGCCCCAGACGGTGGCGGCGTTGTTGCCAAAATCAAGCTGATTAAACAGCGGTGCCTGATCCATATAGGGCAGAATGCGAACCTGCCAGCCAATCCGCGGATTTGTCGTATTCGGATGCGCGTTGGCCAAACCCGATGGAGGGAAGAACCCGAAGGAACTGTTATAGTTATGCAGCCCCAGGCCGAACTGTTTGAGGTTGTTCTTGCATTGCGTGCGCCGTGCCGCTTCGCGGGCCTGCTGCACGGCTGGCAACAAGAGCGCAATCAAGATCGCGATGATGGCGATGACCACCAGCAACTCGATCAGTGTGAAGCCCCGCCGGTAACCGGAACGCGATGAAGACGTATTGTCCATTGTGAAATAATCCATTCCAGACGAGACCCGCTTAATAACAGTTGGCCTAACCCGAACGTCTAAAGACCGTGCTCATTGGGCAGGACCACATAAAATACCGCCTGACACCGGAGCACGTTGCACCATCGATTTTCAGTAGAAACTGTCGCTGCGTATCATTTTGCAGGACACCTCATCAGTGAATGTCTCCAGCCTTTCGTCGTCCAGAAATGGAATCATTGAATCGGCCGCGGGCACCTTCCCAATAGGAACACATTCCCGTATTGGCACTTTCTGTTGGCGGCACGATGATCAGAATGCCAAGCGAATGTGAGGAAATCGTGAGCGTCAAATGAAGAATTCCGTACCGTCGGACAACTCGGTAGATACACGGAATCGGTGCCGTCCGTCTGCATGCGTCAGCATCCTGTTGTCGAGACTTAAAGCGTGAGAAGCTACCACCGAGCCGCTAACGCTTCAAAGTGCCATGACTATCAGCGGTTCAGCGAAAGCTTCGACCTCCCGACCGACGGTACTGTCAAGAATCGGATTTCATTGCACGAGCGTGATGGATATATTCTCAATGTGTTGATGCGATGACGAAGCAACGTCACTTCGATGGAAGAGCGGATCCATGCTGAGCATTCTCGGACAGGCAGGACTGCCGAAGGACGGCCTCCGTCGACGGGAGCTGATGCAAGTGGGAGGGCTGTCGCTGTTCGGCGGCATGCACCTGCCGCGGCTCTTACATGCGGCGGAGGCTTCGCGCACGCATCCGAAGGGCCCAGCGAAGTCGGTCATTCTGTTCAATCTGTTGGGTGGTCCCAGCCAGTTGGACATGTTCGACATGAAGCCGAATGCTCCGCTGGAAATTCGCGGCGAATTCTCGCCGATCGCCACGTCCGTGCCCGGCGTACATATCTGCGAGCACATGCCGAACGTCGCGCGGATCATGCACAAGATCGCGCTGATCCGGACCGTGACGCACAATTACAATTCCCACAATCCGCTCCCCGTGATGACCGGTTGGGCCGGTGGGAATCCTGCGGCGCTGGTGCCCGATCCGAAAGACCCGCCCGATATCGGAGCCATCTGCCAGTATCTGGGGATGGGACCGAAAGATCTGCCGGGAGCGGTGTGCATGCCGTGTTATCCGGGCTGGGGTGAAAGCAGCATGTATCCCGGCATCCGTCGTCCCGGGCCGTACGGCGGATTCCTCGGCAGCCAGTACGACCCATTGTTCGCGCTCTGCAATCCCACGTTCGATAAGGAACCCGACCGGAAGTATTACGGCACCGTGCGGCCACTGGGCGTACCGACCATGCCCGGTTGCGACAGTCTGCCGGAAATGACCGTGCATCGGCTCGATCGTCGGCGTTCCGTGCTGGAGCAACTGGATCGCGAATTTGATCGCGTATCATCATCGAAGGCGATCGATCGACTCGACAAGTTTCAGGAGCGGGCGTTCTCTTTGCTCTGCTCCAGCGAGACCCGCGATGCTTTCGATGTCTCGCAGGAACCGGCTGAACTTCGCGATCGGTACGGCCGCAATCTCTTCGGGTCGAGCATGCTCATCGCCCGGCGTCTGGTCGAGCGCGGCGTGCCGTTCATCAGCGTCCACGCGGAGAATTTTCTACCCAACGGTTCGTTCACCTACGACATGCATGAGAACAACTTCGGCATGTTGAAGGGGAACAATCTGCCGGTTCTCGATATGTGCCTGCCGGCGTTGATCCAGGATCTGGAAAGTCGCGGACGGCTCGATTCCACACTAATCTTCGTCATGGGCGAAATGGGCCGCAGTCCGAAAATCAACGCCTTGGCCGGTCGCGATCACTGGCCTCAATGCACCTTCTGCGTGATGGCCGGAGGTGGAATCCGGGGCGGGGCAGTTTATGGAACGACGGATGCCATCGCCGGTTACCCAACCAGCAATCCGGTATCGCCCGGTGACATCGTTGCCACGATCTACCAGCAACTGGGGATCGATCCGCACCTGATGGTTTCAGACATCAGCGGCCGACCAATGCCGATCGCGCACGGCGGCGAACCGATTCGAGAGCTGATCAGTTGAAATGACGGAGTCGCATCCCTCACGGAAACACGGCGGGACGGTTGGTAGCGCAGTAGGGCGATGTCCAGCCGTACGATGGATTACGGGGCTGTTTCCAGACCGAATGATCGTCGAGCAGCAATTCCAGATCACTCGGCAATGTGAGGCGGCCGACACCCCACTGCCAGGCTTTTCCATCGGTTTCAATGACTAACACGAGGGCGGGGTTGCGGCCGTTGACCAACAGAAAGATCGCGCCATCGGCATTGGGAGCGTCGGTGGGAGTATAGCGGTCGATCTCGCGCGGCAGCAGTCGCAGATGCACGAATTGTTTGTCGAGTTCGGTAACTTCTTGCGTACCAGTGAAGCGACGAGCTTGCTCTTTCAGTTGGGCGAGACGGGTAGAGGGGTTGGTCGCCGGCACGGGAGCATCGGGAAGCGGTTCCATCGCAATGGCCGAGCCATTCGGCGCCCATCCGGGAAGATCTTCCGAGCGCAGGGTGAACCGTTTGTTCGTGAGCGACAACAGGTCATAGACGACGACCGGACCACCATTCAGATAGCGTGGATGAAGTTCCGCCGTCACAAGGGCCAGCGGTCGGCCCGTCTCACCCAACCGCCACACGGTGCCATCGACATAACCGCGGGTCTCGTCGTCATAGCGAAATAATGGCACGAGTCGCATGCGCTCGGGGATGTCTGCCGCGGCTGAGGAAACACGAATCCGTTCGATCCGCGACTTCATGACTTCCATCCGCTGTACGGCGACGGACGGTGGCTCCGGTTTGTCATCCGCCGCAAACCCGCGCAGCGGGGTGAATCCGGCCACGACCAGAAGCAGGGTCGCAAGGCGACTTACACGACCGACCATCGGGAACCTCCATGCGCGGGGGAAACCAGCAAGGACATGATTTGAACAACCATGCTATGCCACGCGGCATAGACTTGCCACCGGTACCCTCACCGCTGCAAAACGCGACCGCAGCCGCAGTCTGGAATCCCCATGGGCTTCCCTTGCAGCCATGCAACCCCGGCCGGTGTGCTGATCCATATCGATCCACAGCGCGCGATGGGCTGCCAGTCTCTGCGAGCGTGGTCGTTCATCGAACAGGTCGCATTCTGGGATTGATGCTGAGCGAACCGTCGGGATTTAGCATCCTTTTTTTACATTATCCCCGCGTTTGGGCCCTCACCGTAACCACAGTTGAGAAAAGACTTTTTGGCATCACAAGAAATCGTTTTGGTATCTCCGTGAAGGAGACTAATGATCGGCACGGCGAATGCGTATGCGATTTTGAGTCCGCATGATTTACGGAGATAAACCATGTCAGATTCCCCCGAGAACGCACCGTCACCCTTTCAGCCCCCTGTGACCCGCCCCCCAACCCACATTGTGGGAGTGGGTGCGTCTGCCGGCGGATTGGAAGCGCTCGAGCGGATGTTTCAAAATATGCCCACGGATACGGGAATGGCGTTCGTCATCGTGCAGCATCTCTCCCCCGACTTTAAAAGCCTGATGGATGAACTGCTCGCGCGGTGGACCAGTTTGCCGATTCATCGTGTGGACAACGGAATGGTCGTCGATGCAAACTCGATTTATCTGTTGCCTCCACGAAAAGAGATGATTATTTCCGCAGGAAAGCTGCTGTTATCGGACAAAGATCCCGAGCATGGTCTATCACTACCCATCGACCATTTTCTCCGTTCTTTGGCGCGAGAATGCGGTCCGGCAGCGGTGGCCATTATCCTCTCCGGTACGGGCAGCGATGGCTCGCGCGGTCTGGAGGAAATCAGGAATGTCGGCGGGCTGGTCATCGCCCAGTCGGTCCGATCCGCCAAATTCGATGGCATGCCCAATGCCGCGCGGGAAACCGGTTTTGTCGACCTCACGCTCGATCCGGAAGAAATCGGCGATGCCCTTCGCGATTACGTCACCAGTACCGATGTCCGGCAATTTGCGGCCGAACACACGCACACGGTCGCCGATGAGGATTCGCTCTCGGCCATTTTTCGTCTGCTGCGCGATCGATACGGACTCGATTTCTCGCATTACAAATTGAATACGGTAGTGCGACGGACCGAGCGACGATTGCAGATTGTACATGTCGAGTCGATTCAGGAGTACGCGGCACTGGTTGTGAACGATACGGAGGAACTCGATACGCTGTATCGCGATTTGTTAGTGGGCGTCACCCGCTTTTTTCGCGATCCCGATGCCTACCAGAGTCTCGAACAACATGTCGACGCCGTGATTGCCTCGAAGAAACCGGGCAGCGAGTTTCGCACATGGATCGCGGGCTGCGCGACCGGGGAAGAAGCTTATTCGCTGGCGATCCTGCTCCACGAACGGGTACAGGCCAGCGGGATCCCGCTCACCATCCGTGTCTTTGCGACCGATGTCCATCGGCGGTCTCTGGAAATTGCCGGAGAGGCGGTATATCGACCGGAGAGTCTGACCGAAATTCCCCCGCAGCGCGTCGAGCAGTTCTTCAATCGCGTCGATAACGGCTACGCGCTGAAGCAGGTGATTCGTCAATCAGTGGTTCTTGCGCAGCATAACATCATCAAGGACGCTCCGTTTACGCGGATGGATTTGATCTCCTGCCGCAACCTGTTGATCTACCTGCAACCGCCGGCGCAGAAGAAGGCGATCTCGCTGTTTCATTTTGGACTGCGGGCGGGCGGACTGCTGTTTCTAGGACCGAGCGAGTCCCCCGCCGAACTCGACGAGGAGTTCGACACGCTCGACGGACACTGGAAGATTTATCGCAAACGTCGCGATGTCCGCTTGCCGATTGAGTTGCGGATTTCCCCGAACGTTTCCGGACGCGTGGTGCGGGCATCGGGTTTACCCGAGATTCCTTTATCGGGATCGCGGTCCATCGATGCGATGTTGCTAGGGACGTATGACGCATTGCTTGCCGAGTACATGCCGCCGGCGCTGCTCATCAATCAGCGTCATGAATTGCTGCACGTCTTTGGCGATGCCGGGCGGTTTCTGCAGCACAAATCGGGGCGCACTGGACGCAATGTCCTGGAACTTATGGAATCGCACTTGCGGATGGCCATTTCGGGCGCGATTCAACAAATCCATAACAAGCGCAAGACGGAAATGAAACTGCGCGGAATTGTCGTGCCCACTCCGACGGGAACGGAACGGATTGCCGTGACGGTTCGCTCGGTGGTCAATCAGCGGACGCAATCGGCGGACTTGTTGATTCTGCTGGAGCCGATGCGCGAGAACGCCACCGCGGTGATTCCGCCGCCCGATTCATCGGCAGTAGAGATTCGCGATGTCGTCCCGCACAGCCCGTCGGCCATGGAACAGATTCAAGGTCTCGAAGCGGAATTGCGGTATGCGAAGGAAAACCTCCAGGCCACCGTCGAAGAATTGGAGACCAGCAACGAAGAGTTACAGGCGAGCAACGAAGAACTCGTCGCCTCGAATGAGGAACTGCAAAGCACCAACGAAGAACTCCACTCCGTTAACGAAGAACTATACACGGTCAATGCCGAGCACCAGCGCAAGATTCACGAACTGACAGTCCTGACGGACGACATGGACAATCTGCTCGCCAGCACACAGGTCCATACGATCTTTCTCGATCAGGAACTGCGCATTCGCAAGTTCACCCCGCAAATCGCCGAAGTCTTCAGCTTCGTGACGAGCGATCTCGGGCGATCCTTTGACAGTTTCTCACACCGGCTCCTGCGCGATCGACTCTCGGCAGAAGTCGCGTCGGTCCTCGACACCGGCGAATCGTTGGAGGCCGAAGTCCAGGATGTCTCCGGACATTGGTTTTTGATGCGAATCCTGCCTTATCTGACGAAAGGGCAACTCGACGGCGTCGTGCTGACGTTGATCGACATCGACAGTCTGAAACTCGCCCAGCAGGATCTCTCGCGCCGCGAGTTCGAGCTCCGCATGATTGCCGACCGCGTTCCCTCATTGATCAGTTGCGTCGATCGCAATTTCCGCTACTCCTACGTCAACCAGCGTTACAGCGAGTTCTTTGGGAAGAACGCCGACGAGATTGTCGGCATGACCATGCCGGAACTGCTCGGCGAGAACGTGTTTGAGGAAGTCCGCCCCCATCTCGAAGAAGCGCTGGCCGGTAAGTCCGTGGAGTTTGAAAAACGCTTTGTGTTGCCGAACGGTCGCCAGTTCTGGGCGATGGTGAGTTATTCTCCCGACGAGAGCGGTGCCGATGGCAACATCTGCGGCCTCTTCGTCTGCAAGCACCTGGTGACGGCCCTGAAAGAAAGTGAGCAACGGTTTGAACGGGCCGTCCGGGGCACCACCGATGGGATCTGGGACTGGGACATCGCTACCGGTCGTGTCTATTGCTCACCCCGTTTCCTGGAGATGGTCGGGCTCTCCGCAAACACGACGGAAATGTTCAAGGCCGATGTCGACCTTCGGATTCATGCCGAGGATCTGCCCCGTGTTCTCACCGCCGAACAGGCACTGCTGCGCGACGGCGTTCCGTACGATGTCGAATATCGCATGCAGAATCGGGACGGTCAGTACATCTGGTTCCGTGCCCGCGCCGAAGTGGAACGCTGTCACGATGGACGCCCGACGTATGTTTCGGGGTCGGTGCAGAATGTGGAGACGTATCGCGCGCTCGTGGCCGAGAAAGAGCAGCAGGTAACGCAGCGGGATCGCTTTCTCGCCACGCTGTCGCACGAATTGCGTAATCCCCTCGGTGCCGTGGTCAACGGTTGCCGCGTCTTGACGAAGGTCAACGGGCTCGTCGATGAAGCCTTCCCGGTGGTCGATGCGATTTCCCGCCAGTCGCAACATATGGCAGCCCTCCTTGAGGACTTGCTGGACGTGGCTCGGATCACCGAAGGAAAGATTGAAATCCGCAAGAAAGTCTTCGATCTCCGCGAAGTCATTGCCCCCGCGATTGAATCGGTCCAGCCCTTGCTCGATTCGCGCCAGCAGGGATTGGATGTCCGCTTGCCGGACGATCCCGTGCCCGTGGTGGGCAATGCCGTTCGCTTGCGGCAAGTGGCGACCAACCTGCTTTCCAATGCTTCCAAGTACAGCCCGCATGGTACGCGCGTGACGCTCGAACTGGACAAGGTCGATCACCATGCCGAACTTCGCGTGATCGACCAGGGGGAGGGCATTCCACCGGCATTGCTGCGACGCGTCTTCGAGCCTTTCGAGCAACTGGGGCGAACACACGATCGCACGGATGGCGGACTGGGCTTAGGGCTGTCGCTTTCACAACGCCTTGTTCAACTGCACGGCGGCTCGATTCATGCCAAGAGTCAGGGCCACGGTCATGGCAGCGAATTCGTCGTGATTATTCCGACCATCGATGCGGCCAAAGTCGACGATGAGTTGCAGCCCTCGCGCACGACAAGCGGCGACAAGCTGCGCATCGTCCTCGTAGAAGACAATGCCGATGCGCGGACATTGCTGAGCCGATTGCTGGAATTGGAGGGCTACGAAATCTGCTGCGCAGGGACCGGCCCGAAAGGGTTGGAACTGATTCAACAATCCATCCCGGATGTCGCTCTCGTGGATGTCGGCCTGCCGGGAATGGATGGTTACACCATCGCACGGACGATTCGTGCTCAACCGGAATTGAACAGCGTCTACCTGGTGGCCCTGACGGGATACGGCCAGACATCCGATCGACAAAACGCGAAGGACGCTGGCTTCAATATCCACTTCACCAAACCGGTCGATCTGCAGGAACTCGGCAAACTTCTATGCCAGTTTGAACCGTCGTCGCCAAATGCGCATTCCGAGTCATAGAAGTCCGCGAACTTGTACCCGGCGACTGGGCGATTGCCATTATTGGCCAACTGTGGCCATCGATACGGATCAGCGATCCAGTTGACGGATGCTGAGCGTTCCAGACTCGGAGTCAAAAACTTCTTTCCCCTTGGCGTTGGTTAAGAACAGGGATTGATCGTTGCTGAGAACGAGACAGGGAACTGTTCCGTCCGTGGCGATTTTTTCGACGCGGAAGCTGCCAGACGCGTTGGACGGTGGAAGCGAGATCGTGCCGACGATCTCCGTATCGACCATCATGAAATAAGTCTGAGACGTTGGCGTATTGTTCGCGAGTGTGATCTTCCAGGTATCGAGCGCATCGATTCGCCGAATCGGACGATAAATGCGAATCCATCCATCGGTCAGTTTCGTCACGTCAATCTTCAACGTCTGGACGACGCGCTCGCCATTGAAATTCTGATGGAGTATCGACGCGGGACGACCGTTGGCAGGGTCGACCGTGGCAACCACCGCGGAGTGCTTTGACGGCAATGCGGACAGGCCCCATTCGGCGCCACCGAATTGGAGCACATCGCCAGGAAGACAGGCGTTCGTCGGATTGGAATCGGTCCACAAATCTCCCGGAGTGGAGATGACTGAAATTAGCGTCCCCCAAACGCGATCGCCGGCATCCGGGGTGTCGGCACCAAGGTCTTCGGCGACGAACTCACCACCCGCGATGCGGAGCGCTTCGATCACCATATCAGTGGCGTCTCCTCCGCCGATGCGCACGCCAATCTTGCCCTGCAAGTATTCGTGGGCGCTGCCGCCCACCGTCTGTGCCGATGCCGCAGAAAGGAAAGCTCCCCATAACATCAATGTCACGGTTCCGTACCAGGCCTGTTGAATCATTTGTGTTCCTTTCAAGTGGAAGCTGCGGCCCGCATCGACCAGTAAGAGGTGTGCATTCTAAGTTTTGGTCATACCGTGGTCACATCGCGGCGATTCGAGGCGCAATTGAACATTCTCGGGCGAAAATGCGGCAAAAACAGCGAATGATCCGCGCGCTACAGGGGGTGGCGGCAGCTCAACAAACGAAGGCGATGATGATGACGAAACACAACGGCGGTCGGTGAAATTTGCCTGCCGCGAAAATTATTCATCTTGCATCCATTCGGCATCGTGCAAGTTTTTTTACGGAAATGGCACGGAACAGTGGGTAGCAGGACGCTTGACGATTTGTGGATTCTCGTCAATCTGCGAACGCTCGGATGCGCTCGCTGGACGACGCACAAAGTTGTGCCACGGCCGTGTTGCATAAAAGCATCGATGCGCGGCAACACGAGGGATAGACCTCCGTCTGACGGTTGCGGCAGCAGAACTTCGGCTGAGTTGTCTTTGCGAGTGGATTGGAAGACATGCTGCGCCGACGAAACTGGCTTCAATCGAATTGACACATCCTTTTCGCAACCTAAAGTTTTTGATGGCGTAAGCGGGACGACACCTATCGCCGTCAATTCTCTTAAGCAGTCTCCCGGTATTCCAACAGACGATCTCTCCATGAAAATGATGCTGGCATTGCGTCCCCCTGTCGAACGACGCCGTGGTGTTGCGACGGTCGAGTTTGCTCTCGCCGCCCCGATCCTCTTTCTGCTCCTCTTCGGTATCTTTGAGATCGCGCACGCGTTTATGGTGCAGCATCAGATTAAGGATGCCGCGCGACAGGGATGCCGGGTCGGCGTCTGTCCCTACAAGTTCAACGCCGATGTGACGGCCACGGTCGATACGGCCTTGAGTAAGGCGGGGATCACAGGGGCAAGCACAACGATTCTCGTCAACGATGCAGCCGGCGATGTCGGTACAGCACTGGCGGGAGACGAAATCTCCGTTCGCATCACGTTGACTGCCGCGGATGTATCACTCTATCCCGGCGGAGGCTTCATCCTGGAGCAACTCTCCGCCGTCTACTCATTGCGTCACCAATGAAATACGCATGAAAGGAGACCGACTGTGATTCGTCAAGCACATCCCTTGCGCCCCATCGTCCATCGTTGCCGACGGGGCGCGGCACTCGTCGAGCTCGCGTTGCTGCTTCCGGTTCTGGGAACGGTCGTACTTGGGGTTTGCGAAATTGGCCAGGTTCTCCGGGTTCATGCGTCGCTCACGGAAGCCGCGAGAAAAGGCTGTGCCACGGGCACCTTGCCCGGAAGTTCCAACGCCGACATTATCGGAGACGTGCAAAGCGCTCTCTCAGACAGCGGCTTGCCCACGAGCGCCACCATTACTGTCAAAGTCAACGACATCATTGCCAACGTGGCCACTGCAAAGCGGAACGACAAAGTTTCCGTCGCTGTTTCCTTGCCCACCGCGCAAGCCGCGTGGACGGGATCGAATGTGTTCGTCCTGCAGTCGTCGGTTCAATCAGAAGTCATCGTGATGTTGAAACAGGACTGATCAAGACTCCTGTTGTTGGTGCGGGCCCCACAAACAAACAGTACCGAATTGCCTTCTCTTGCCAAAGGAACATCATGCGTGGAAGTGCTCGAACAACGAAATGGTTCGCGGATCATCGCCGCGGAGCGGTGGCAGTCCTGGTCGCGCTCCTGTCGATTCCGCTACTGATCTTTGTCGCTCTGTGCGTCGACCTGGGCTGGATTGCCTTGACCAAGAGCGAACTGCAGAATGCCGCGGATTCCGCGGCCACTGCCGGGGCGCGTCAGCTCGTCGATAATTATGCGGAATACTCCCTCGCAGGTGAACCGCAGCGAAGTCTGCTTTTGAGCGCGGCCCATCAGACGGCGCGCACCTTCAGTACGCAGTTCGCGGGCTACAACGGAGCGGGCGATGTGGCATCGCTCTCCGTGAGTAGCGGAGACATTCAATTTGGATTCACAGACACTTCCGGCAATTTTTCAACATCGAACTCGAATTTCGGCTACCCCAACACCGTACAAGTCACGACCCGCCGCGACACCGGAGCCAACGGCAAACTGCCGCTGTTCTTTGCGCCGGTTCTCGGTCGACGCGATGCGGAATTGACGGCAACGGCCTCGGCAACCATCTATTCCGGTCTCATTACATCTTTCAGGCCGGCTCTGATCACGACGAACAACGGCTCCTGTTCGGGAAATGACGGGGATGTCGATGATTTTGTCGCCGGAGGCGGGACAGCGAATTGCCTATTGCTTCCCGTGGCCTTCGATGTCAACAACTGGAATCACTTCTTTTCGCAGGGGGAATCTCCTGACGGCATCGTCCACACGGATTCCGCGGGAACTCCTCAGATTCAGGTTTATCCCAGTCCGCAAAATTCACCAGGGAATTTCGGACTGTTGTGTACTGGGCATTGGACCAATAACAATCCGGACTTCCGTTTCTGGATTAACAACGGGCCCACAGCAGCCGACGTACAGTATTTGATCGATCAGCAGATGTTGCCCGTGACACAATCGACACCGCGTCCGTGGAAAGGCAGCCCGGGTCTGAAATCACAACTGGTGCAGGAGTTTGTCAAGATCATTGGAAAGCCCCGTGTGCTCCCCTTGTTCAAACCCGCCTCACTGACCCCTTATCAAGCTGCATCGGGAAATGGCAGCAACACGACCTACAACATTGTGGGGTTCGTCGGAGTGAAAGTGACACAAGCGACCGGAAACGGCTCGAACATGAATATTTCCGTGCAACCCTGCAGCGTCTTCGATACGACCGCGGTCTTCGATTCGTCAACGTTATTCCCAGCGGGCTTTGAACCGTCGTCTCAACTCCGTTCGTTCACTCAAATCGCACCCAAACTGACGCATTAGTACGACAAGTCCAGGTTACTGGATTTGCCCTTCGCGATGTTGCGGTCAGAAATCGACCTTGGTTCGCACCCCGACCACGACCGCGGATTCCGATGCCTGACGGGCTGGTTCGATCCACTGAATGTCTGGCGTGATGTGGAACCAATTCGTAACGGCGATGTTGTAGTACAGTTCGACGCCGTGTTCGTTGCCGAGTTGCACCACTGGAGCGAGCGTGGACTTCAGATCGGTGCTGGTCTGAAAAAAGTAGTATCCCAGGCCAAACGTGTCTTGCGGTCGCGAGGGCAGGGGACTGCTACCGCCGATGCCGGCGATAAGCGAAGTCCGAATCGGATTCGGATTGCCATCCGAGATGGCGGCCTGTCCAAAGACACCCCAACCGCGTTGGGGGTTATGTGGATCGACCACCAGGTACTGGTCGAAACCGTACATGAAGGTCCAACCCGTGTTGACCTGTGAAAACAGTACCAGCGGACCTTCGGGGGGTTCCACGTAAACCGCATCATCGAGGGCCGTCGCCGTGCGATTCGAGTAAGCGAAGAAAAGATCCTGATGGCCGGGGCGTTCGGCGATCGTCACGGGAATGTGCACGTTGGCGAACAAGCCTATGCCGTTGGAGAACGCCTCATCGAACCCGTTTCGCCCGGCGTGGTTCACGGGATCAAGGACGAGCATGCTGAAAATCGGCTCGTGACCATGCATGATCGCAAAACCGGCACCGAGCGAAGAGTAGACCGGGATGGTCCCGCCAAAAATGGGCGGCAGGCAGAACGCCGTATTCATGAACTGCGTCTGTCCCTTGCCCGCAGCGAAGGGATGGGAATAACCATCGACAAAGTTGAGTTGTCCGGCGAAGACCGCCACGTGTTCGTTGAGGAACTGAGTGAACTTCACTTCTGTCAACGCGGTGAAGGTGTCGCTCGATTGAGGAAATAGTAGCGTCGTATTGGACGGACTGAGCGCCCCCGTCTTGCGCAACAGGCCTTCGCCATAGCGTGTTTCGCCATGCAGGTTGATGAACAAGCCTTCCTGCAGGCCGAGTTTATGGCCGTCCATGGCGACGTAGTAATCATCGTGGCCGCCGAATTGAAAGGAGTGGTCGCCGTTACCGCCGCTGGTCACTCCCTGGTAGGTCAACGTGTTGCTGAGATCGACCTTAATGCCGCTTTCACCGAACGCGGGCCGTAATCCACCCATGTCGCCCAGCAGCGTGGGCCGTTCGGAGAGGGTCGGGCAACCGTCGAGCAGCGAGCAGAAGCCGTCTCCGGCGTCGAACAGATCGTCCCACTCACCGGCAGTAACGGGAGCGACGTTCAGACAAAGCAGGCTCAACAACCCGGCGGAAAACGAGAGACGGACGTGGTCCTGATAGCGCATGCGGCATCCCTGCTTATCTTGCCCGTCCCAATAAAGCTGGAGACTTCTAGAAACTCGGCCCGATTTGTCACGGTGAACGGCTGCAATCCGAACAGACCGCAGAACCGACCGAAAAGCCGCGCAAAGTTCGGATTGGGTAAAGTTTGCGGCCACGATTGCAGAGTGATGCAATTCACCGAGTCTTCATGCTTCGCAATTCTTTTCGCGTTAGCATGCCACGACACTCTGTAGATTCTACAGAGTGCACTTGAGCGCTCATTTGCTCCCCATGCCGACGGTGCTTATCATCTGGAGGGAAATCACTGGAGTGGTGCAGTGATTGGTATGATCGTCGTGCCAACATCGTAGTCCCCACAGCAGCGTAATCTCCCATCCCGCGGGCCTGATCGTCGCTTCGATACGCAGCATCCGTTTTCGCTGCAGTGCAGCAGATCTTTCCTGTACCCGACAGCGATTGTTCGCTCTAGAGATCGACGCGGATGACTCTCCGATAGGGAGAGGTTACACGCGAGGATCCGCTGTGCGATCTCTGCCAAAGGAACTGCACCATGAGTGAGCGACCGTGGAGTGAGTTGGGCTTCGTATCTCTTCGGACAGCGCGCTTCATTGCGTTGTCGGTTCTTGTGCTCGGAAGCGCCTCAGTGGGATGGGCCGACGATCCGCTGCCATCCTGGAATGACACCGCCACAAAACAGGCCATCCAGGCGTTTGTCGAGCGAACGACGAAGCCCGGTTCCAGCAATTTTGTCCCCGTGCTGGAACGCATCGCCGTCTTCGACAATGATGGCACACTGTGGTGCGAACAACCGGTGTATGTGCAGGCGGAGTTCATCTTCGCCCGCATCCATGCGATGGCACCGCAACATCCCGAATGGAAGACACAAGAACCGTTCGCGGCGGTATTAAAGGATGACAAGAGCGGCATCGCGGCGGCCGGCGAGAAGGGATTGCTGGAACTGCTGACGGTCACGCATACCGGCATGACGACGGAGGCGTTTTCGCAAACCGTTACCGACTGGATCGCCACGGCAAAGCATCCGAAGACTGGGAAACTCTATACGCAGATGGTCTACCAGCCGATGCGGGAACTGCTGCGGTATCTGCGAGCGAATGGTTACAAGACCTACATTGTGTCTGGCGGCGGAATTGAATTCATGCGGCCGTGGACTGAAGCGGTGTATGGGATCCCCCCCGAACAGGTCATCGGCAGCTACGGTCAACTCGCATTCGAGATGCAGAATGGCAAACCGGTGCTGCGGAAACTAACCAAAGTCGGCTTGATCGACGATCACGCCGGCAAGCCCGTCGGCATTCAGACGATGATCGGACGCCGCCCCGTGATGGCGTTCGGCAACTCCGATGGTGACCTCGAAATGCTCCAGTGGACGACGGCAGGCAAGGGCCCCCGATTCGGGTTGATCGTCCATCACACCGATGCCGAGCGGGAATGGGCGTATGACCGCCAGAGTCACATCGGCAAACTCGACAAGGCTCTCGATGCGGCAGCAGCACAAGGCTGGACCGTCGTTAACATGAAAGCCGATTGGAAGCAGATTTTCCCCAAGGACTTACTGTCCCCCGATAGAAACCGCTAATGAGACTTTACCACACGACTCAGGAGCACAGATCATGACCAAGCTGTTGAAGTCCCCGACACTGTTGATCCTGCTGGCGGGAGGCCTGCTGGGCTATGCCGCCGCGCGATGGGAGTTGCCACGATTCGCACAGGCGGACTCGGTTCCCACAACATCGGTCGCCATCGCGGGGGCAGCCCTCATTGAAAAGGCTGACGATGTGGCCGCGGAAACTCCCGCCGGAACCTGCGACACGGACGGTCTCAGTCGCGGCAATCAATTGGCGCTCGTCAGTCACAATCAACTGGCAGCGGCTTCGTTGGCGCAAACGGGCAAGAAGCCGAACATTCTGGTGCTCTTCGGCGACGACATCGGCACGACGAATGTCAGTTGCTATAGCGATGGCGTCATGGGGTACGAAACGCCGAATATCGATCGCATCGCCAAGGAAGGGCTGCGCTTCTTGCATTATTACGCAGAGCAGAGTTGCACAGCCGGACGCGCGGCGTTCCTCACCGGTCAGCACGGTATTCGTACCGGTCTGACGAAAGTCGGCTTCCCCGGTGCACCGATGGGAATGAGCCAACTCGACCCTTCGATTGGCGGGTTGCTGAAAAGTCTGGGCTATGCCACCGGGCAGTTTGGCAAGAATCATGTGGGCGACCGCAACGAATCCCTGCCGACCGTCAACGGTTTCGACGAGTTCTTTGGCAATCTGTACCATCTCAACGCCGAAGAAGAGCCGGAACTGCCCGACTATCCCAAGGATCCGGAGTACATCAAGAAATTCGGCCCCCGAGGCGTGCTGCGGTGCAAGGCCACGGACAAGGATGATTCCACTGTCGATCCCCGCTTCGGCAAGGTCGGCAAGCAGACGATTGAAGACACCGGCGCGCTCACCAAAAAACGAATGGAGACCATCGACGATGAAACGTCGGCCGCCGCGATCGATTATATGAAGCGGCAGCACACCGCCGGGAAGCCGTTTTTCTGCTGGTTCAATTCCACCCGTATGCATCTCCGCACGCACGTTCGCGCTGAACACCGCGGCAAGTACCAGCACGGCGACAGCGAATACATCGACGGCATGATCGAACACGATGACACCATCGGCACGTTGCTGAAGTCGCTCGATGACATGGGCATCGCCGAAGAGACCATTGTCGTCTACACCACGGACAACGGCCCGCACATGAACACCTGGCCGGATGGAGCCATGACTCCTTACCGCTCCGAAAAGAATACGAACTGGGAAGGGGCGTTCCGCGTTCCCTGCGTCGTCCGCTGGCCGGGCAAGATCAAAGCCGGCACGGTGACCTGCCAGCTCATGAGCCACAACGACTGGATTCCGACGCTGTGTGCCATCGCCGGAGAGTCGGACATCATCGGCAAATGCCTCAAGGGTTATGAAGCGAACGGCAAGACCTATAAGGTCCATCTCGATGGCTACGACCAGTCCAAATTCCTCACCTCGGTGGAGGGGACAGTCGGCAAAAACAACGGAGTCAAAAGCGCCCGCGATAAATTCTTCTACACCGATGACGATGGTCTGCTCGTCGGCATGCGCTCGGGCGACTACAAGTACGTCTTTTCCGAGCAGCGTAAACAGGGGACCATGGGACTTTGGGCGGAGCCGTTCACCACGCTGCGCCTCCAGAAGATCTTCAACCTCATGCAGGATCCGTACGAACGGGCCGACATCACTTCCAATACATACTGGGACTGGCAGCTTAATCACGTCAGTTCCATGTATGGTTTGATGAATGAAGTCTTCCAGTTTGCCGCCACGTTTGATGAATACCCACCGCGATCATTCCCACCCTCGTTCAATCCGGCAAATATCATGGAGGAAAAACTCCGTGAGATTAAAGCCGAGCGGAAATTGAAGGCGGCGTTCCCGATGCTTCGCGATGGTGCCGATGGCAAAAAATAAGGATTGATGATCTCGGAGTACGGCCGGCCGCCTGGTTGCTCTTGGGCGGACGGCCGAACTCTCCCACGACCAACGTTATAATCAGCATGTCGCGCTCGACAAAACCACCCCGTAGTGCCGAGAAATCATGCGAATGATCCGTGGAATGGCCTTCATGGCCCTGTGTGCTCTCGTTGGATTAGCTGACATTGCTGCGGCCGCCGAACCGGATGGCAGTCCCGACTATGAATGGCAGGAGATCACAACCAAAGCAGCGTTTGCGGGCCGCGATGGAGCCGGCATTCTCAGCTATAAAGGTCAACTCTGGTTGCTGGGGGGCTGGAATCCGAACCCCGCAGAACGCTCGTTTTTTCCGTTGATCTGCAATAACGAAGTCTGGTCATCGTCGAACGGCAAAGAGTGGTCGCTGGTCAAGCCGAATACCTTCAAAGATCGCAGCTTCGACCCGAGCAGCGACTGGGAAGGGCGGCATACCGCGGGCTATGCGGTTTACAAGGATCGCATGTGGATCATCGGCGGCGACTGCAATCAGCGGCACTATCAGAACGATGTCTGGAGTTCCGTCGACGGCAAGACCTGGACTTACGTCAACAAAGGCAAAGATGTCCCGTGGGCGCCGCGGGCCTTGCATTACACCGTCGTGCATGACGACAAACTATGGGTCATCGGTGGCCAGACGATGCCCGCGTTCGGCGGCGGCGAAGAGAAATTCTATCGCGACTCGTGGACTTCCACCGATGGTGTCGAGTGGAAGCAAGTCGTCCCGGTCGAACCATGCTGGTCGGCTCGTGGCATGATCGGCGGCAGCGCCGTGATGAAGGGCCGCATCTGGATTCTCGGCGGCGGCACCTACGACACGCCCACCACGCCCACCCGCAAGTTCCACAACGATGTGTGGAGTTCCGCGGATGGCATCCATTGGACGGAGCACATCACCGCCGCACCGTGGCATCCGCGGCAATATCACGATGTCGCCGTGTGGGACGACCGCCTGTGGGTGATGGAAGGGTACCACCAGCAAGGCGGGAACCGGAACGACGTGTGGTATTCGTCCGATGGCGTCGATTGGAAAGAACTTCCCAAGACGCCGTGGAAACCGCGCCACGCCGCAAGTTTGATCGAGCACGATGGCACGCTGTGGATGATCGCCGGCAACAACATGCAGCCCGACGTGTGGCGGTTGCGGAAGAAGTAACCCTCACAAATGGCGACGATATGTCGAGTACCAAACCGTTTTTCTCATTGTGAAGTGACCTTCGACTATGGACATTCGCCCGATGACGCCGGCCACGTTGGCGGCTTCTGTGATCGCCGTGCCTCCCGTGGCCCGCGATGATCAATTAACGTGGAACGTTGCTGAGAACGTGCGCTTGATTCGTCATCTTGAAGCCGGGGGCGTGACGACGTTGTTGTACGGTGGAAATGCGGCTCTCGCGCATGTCGCGGTGAGTGAATATGCCACGCTGTTGACGATGCTTGCGGACTCGGTGTCGAGTCAGACCGTGGTGGTTCCGTCCGTTGGACCGAATTACGGTCAGATGATGGACCAGGCGACGGTACTGCGTGACTTCTCTTTTCCGACGGTGATGCTGCTCCCTCCGCGCGATGCCACCACCCCGGCAGGGATCGCCAACGGATTGAAACGGTTTGTCGATCGGGTGGGCAGGCCGGTGGTGCTCTATCTCAAGCACGAAGGCATGGTTGATGCGAAAACCGTCGACAAGATGGTATGCGACGGCCTGATCTCGTGGATCAAGTACGCCATCGTCCGTGAGAACCCATCGCAGGATTGTCTGCTGAGCAGTCTGGTAGACACCATCGGTCCGTCGTGCATCGTCAGCGGCATGGGCGAACAACCGGCGATCGTTCACCTGCGCGACTTCGGTCTGTCAGGGTTCACATCCGGCTGCGTGTGCATCGCCCCAAAATTATCGATGGCCATGCTGCGCGCCATCAAAATGCGCGACTTTGTCACCGCCGAACGCTTCCGCTCGCAGTTCGCACCGTTAGAATCACTACGGGATTCGATCAATCCGGTCCGTGTACTGCACGCAGCGGTATCACTCGCAGGAATCGCTGAGACCGGACCGATCACACCATTCTGGTCACCGGTCAGCACCGCCGACGAAACGATGATCGCTACCGCCGCACGCGAGTTGTTGCACAGCACTGGTGATTGAGCGTTCGTGATCACCCGTTTTCTGGCGAGAAGTGGACCAAATCGGTTATGAACCTGTTCACGATTTGGTCCACTCCGGGAGTTCTGTGAATGTCGGTCTACGAAGAATTGGGCGTTACGCCGATCATCAATGCCCTTGGGACATTCACTCGAGTCGGCGGAAGTCTGATGGCTCCCGAAGTGCTTGAGAGCATGCGGGCAGCGGCCGGTCAGTTCGTCTGCATGGAAGAACTGCAACACGCCGCGGGGAAGGTCATCGCGGGAATGACGGGAGCACCGGCGGCCTATGTCACCTCGGGAGCCCAAGCCGCATTGGTGCTGTCCGTCGCTGCGTGCATCACCCGACTAGACGCCAAAAAGATGGACCGCCTGCCGGACACCACGGGGATGCACAACCGCGTTCTCATGGCCCGGATGCATCGCAATCATTACGACCATGCCTTGGAGGCCGCGGGAGGGCGAATTGTCGAAGTGGGCAGCGACACGGCTTGTCGTGCCGAAGATTTTACAGTCGCGATGGATGACCAGACCGCAGCGATTCTATACCTGCCGTGGAACGAAGAGCGGTTGACGTTGCCGCAAGTGGTGACCGTCGCGCGACAGCATGAAATCCCCGTCATTGTCGACGCCGCGGGCTTGTGCGATGAACCGAAGAACCTCACCCGCTTCGTAGCTGAAGGAGGCGATCTCGTTTGCTTCAGCGGCGGAAAATACATCCGCGGGCCGCAATCGTCGGGGTTTGTCTGTGGTCACCGTGATCTCATCTCGGCGATCGCGTGGCAGCATCTCGATATGGATTTCACTCCGAGTGTCTGGACTGCGCCGCGCGAATTGTTGAACCCCGCGGAGTTGGAATTCATCCCACGGCAGGGGATCGGACGCGGTTACAAAGCCGGCAAGGAAGAAATCATTGGGCTGCTCACCGCACTGCGGTTGTATTGGAAACGTGATCTCACCGCCGAGAAAGCTGCTGCGCTATGTACGCTCAGCTGGATCTGTGAGCAACTTCGCGGTTTGCCCGGTGTCACGGCGGAATGGATTCCCGCCCACCCCATCCATGGTGGTTTTCCACTCGCGCGGGTTGCGGTCGATCAAGCCGTTCTCGGCCTCAGCGGTTACGATTTTATCCGTGCCCTCAAAACGGGACGACCATCGATTCATCCTGGGGAACGAGAACTGGATCGCGGAGCCGTCATCATTCATCCGTTTGGTCTGCAATCGGGTGACGAACGAGCGATCGTGCAGCGCGTGCGGGAAATCGTGCTCGGTCAAGCGGTGCAGTGAGAACTGCCTGAGGTCTGACAAACGATTACAGCCGCAGTTCAGCGCGCGTGCCGCGTAGGTCCATTTCGTATTCGATCTCTTCAATCGGCGGCTGAGTGTAGTGCCAGTGAATGCCGTGCAATGATGCGGAGCCCATGCGCTTTAGCAGAATCTCGGGCAGCAGCGGCGTGACGGAATGCGTGGTGTACACATTGGCCATTGTCACTTGTGGCCAATCGACGCCCAGTCCGTGCAGTCGGCTCTCCATCAGGTCCATCACAAACCGCGTCTTCGTCGTCACACCGGATGGGGAAACATCCCCCAAAGCCACGATCCCCGTCCGTGCCAACACGCCTTCCGGAAGTTCCCCGGCACCGGCGACCACAAAGGTGGCAGGCCAATCCGCCGGGCAGTGCTGCGTATAAGAGAAACCGTAGAGGACCGGCTCACTCGGTGGACCGATGACCGGCGCGACGTTCGTGCGTGCCACAGGATTTACGCCGTCGACGAAGACGCCCCAGCTTTGCAGAATCGCCGCGTACTCGGCGTTGAATGCGGCGAAGCCTGAAAAGCTGAAGGGTCGCGGCGAGCGCAGCGCAATGGCACACAACGCGGCCTGAGGCCGACCGTTTGCACTGAGCCATTTCGCGATCTGCTCGAATCCCAGGCGATAGGGAGGCGGCTGCTGAAACGTCACCTGGACAATCTCAAATCCGGGGCTCGACACCACGCCGCAAGAATAGGGAGCAATCCCCGGCAGAAAGCGGTAGTTCCCGGTAGGATGATCGGTCAACACGCTGTGGTTCCGTTCCAAGATTCTGAAGTGAGGCGAGTGGGGGGAGGTCACTCCCCCGGTGATTCATTCCGACGAGTTCAATTCCATCACCGGGGGGAGTGACCTCCCCCCGCTCGCCCAAGCAATCCACTTCGGCATGCATCACAAGCCGAGCAACGGCAGGCTGTCGCGGTAGATCATTTGCTCAATGGCGGTTTCATTCAATCGCGGAAAGCCTGTCCCTTCCACCATGCGGTTCAAACTACGGAGACCGTCGATCGTGGCCTGCACATTGGTGAAGGGATAATCGGTCCCGAACAGCAGTTTGTGCCAGACGCCGTATTCCTGCACCAGCATCAGGCTGTGAAAAAATTGAAACGGCCGGTAGTGCAGGGCGGAGATGTCGGCATAGACATGCGGATGCTTCCGAATCACCGCGATGCATTCCCCTTCGTAGGGATGGCCGAGATGAGCCAGAATCATCCGCACTTCCGGAAAGCGCGTCGCGACCGCATCGAGATGCCGCGGCAACGTGCATTCCAGCGGGGCCTGTGAAATGAACGTCGTTCCGGTATGCAGCAGCACCGGCAGCCGATGTTTCTCGGCATACTGCCAGAGAGGATCGAGCCTTTCGTCATCGGGGCGGAAACCGGCATACATCGACAACAGTTTGATGCCGCGCAGGCCCAGTTCCTGGTGACCGACGCGCAGTTCCTTCTCCCAGCCCGGTTGCGTGGGATCGACCGAGAGAAAGCCGATGAGCTGGTCGGGATGCGCGGCGACATACGCCTGCACGTCGCGATCATCGACCCACATGCCGGAGAGCCGTGCTTTCCCGCCGAAGACAATCGTCTTCACCTCGGGGACTGATTGCCGCTGGTAATCCTCAAACCGGACGGTGAGATCGACATCCGCGCCGGCACGCGCCCGCTTGGCCTGCTGCCGAAAGTCATCGCCGAAGTGGTCGGGATACCGCCAGTAATGGCTGTGGACATCAATGATCGGCATCGAGCGGTTCCCCCGACACGGGAAGGGGTTCGACCGGCACGAAGCGGAACGTCGACCAGAGCAGCCCGGCAACCGTCAAGACACCCAGGTCGATGTAGAAAATCGGATCCCACTGATCACGGCCGGTGTAGCCCTGTCGGCCCAGCGTGTCGGCGAGATAACCGACGAGGTACTGCGAACTCATCGCTCCGAAGACGCCGACCGAATTCATCAGCCCAAACAATGCCCCGACATGCCGACCGCTGATACCAATCGACGATGTCCACCACAACGGTTGCGACGCCTGCGTTGCAAAACACGAAAGGGCGGTGAATCCTGCTGCCAACCAGGGATCTTGCGTGAACAGCGCCGCGGCCAACAGACCGGCGGCGAAGAAGAAACAGCTTCCCCCGAACATTCGCCGACGTGCCATGCCGCCACCATGAATCACGCGGTCGAGCAGTAACCCACCCATGAATGTCCCGGTGGCGGCGAAGGCCAGCACCATCGAAGCCATTAAACCGGCTTCGGTCGCCTCGATACCCCGCGCGGCTTTCAGATACTTCGGAAACCACGAGAAATAGATGTAGCTATTGAACGACCCGAACGCCATGATCGCGCCGAGGAACCAAATGCTGGGATTGCAACCGACCGCTTTCCATGGAATGGCCGCGTGGACCATGCCCGAACTGGCATGCACACCAATGTGTGCGACTTCCGCATCATTCACGGAGGGATGCAATGCCGGATCATCGCGAAACCACCACCAAAACCCCCCGGCCCAGATGGCGCCCAAACCGCCGAACACACCGAACGTCCACCGCCAGCCAATGCCCTGAATCAACACCGCGGCCAGAAATGGAGCGAGAGCGCCACCGATCTGTGATGCCGCCAGCAGCAGGCCTTGAGCACGGCCCCGTTCGGCATCAGGGAACCATTTCGCCATCACACGGGCCACGTTCGGAAACGCCCCGGCTTCCCCGGCACCGAAGAGGAACCGCACGATCAGGAGCGACCACAACCCGGTACACGCGCCGGTCAGCGCTGTGAAGACCGACCACCACAATGAGATGCGGGTCAACACGCGCCGCGGACCGATGCGGTCCCCCCACCGGCCCGTGGGGATCTCGAACAATCCGTAAGCCAACGTGAACGCCATCAGCACGTAGCTCGTCTCGGTGTTAGACAGCCCGAGATCGATCTGAATGGAATCGAGCGCGCTGGCAATACAGATACGGTCGAGATACAGAATGCCCGACAACAGGCAGAGAACCCCGAGGACAGCAAAGCGGACCCGCGTCGGTGGTGTTGACTCGACACGTTCGGTCACCGTGTCTTCGGGAAGGACTGATGTGATCGCCAAGTTCCGCCCTTGTGGACCGTGAGTGCGAATGTCTAGCGAACCGGTTGGTGGTCATCGCTGGCTGAGCGGCAAGGAAGATTGTTACGCTAACCACAGCATTCATCAAGCTCGATGGATGCGAATCCAGCCGCTCGACTGTCCCACCCCGACATGGACTGCGCACTTTTCCCGTTGTGCCGGTCCGCTTGATCAGGAACCTGCCTTCCATGCTCATTGGTTATGTCAGCGACGAGCGGTACGTGGCCTTGGCCGATGTGGTGCTTGAGTTCGTGAATGATCGCGGAGAATCCTGGGAAGCGCGCTCCCGCGCAACCGGTTCCGTGCATGTCGAACTCCCCCCCGGCGACTATGTTGTCACGTTGCAGAAGGCCGGGCTTGGGGCGAAGCGGAGTCGTGTGACGCTGCCAGTTTCCACGCCGCATCAGTTTCGACTTCTCAGCGATGGCCTGAGCGGATATGTCTGGCCAAAATGGGTCCGCAGCGGTGAAGCCGGCGAGTTTCGCGTCCATGCCATCGAACAATATTTTCTCGAACTCTGGAGGTACGGCTGGACTCCAGAACTTGTCCGTGGGCTGGGCACCCACGATGAACATGGTCCGCGGGCTACGATGCAGATCACCCCCGATGGCGACTACACGCAGACCGGCGTCGAGTGGAACAAAGTCGGTTACTCCAGTCCGACGCACAAACAATTCGTCACCGCGCCCGAGCGCAGCGGCCTGTATTACTTCCGCGCCCGCACGCCGTCCGGACTACGGTTCAGCTTCCCGTGGATCGTGGCGCCGGCGCGACCGATGGCCCCGCTCGCTGTGCTGGCCAGCAACATCACGTGGAATGCGTACAACAGTTTCGGCGGCCGCAGCAATTACATTCACGCCGATGAATTACCACCAACACCGACGGTCAACTCGAGGTTTGACCTGAAGCGTTACCGCGACGCCGAGTTCCTTTCGTGGAATGCGCCCCAGTATGTGCCGTTGTCGTTCGATCGCCCCGAGCCATTCAATCACATTGAATTTGACGAGCAGATCACGGACCCGATTGTCGGCCGGCAGGCGTGTCATCTTGCCCCGGCCGAATGGCGACTCGTCGGTTGGCTCGAACGGCAGGGGTTGCCCTACGATTACTATGCCGAAACGCAGCTCGACGACGGCACGCTCGATCTCTCGGCATACCGGGCCTTGATCACTGCCGTGCATCCCGAATACTGGACCCGCGCAATGTACGACCGCGTGAAGCAGTGGGTGTACCACGACGGCGGCCGCTTGCTGTACCTCGGCGGCAACGGGATCAATTGCGAAGTCGAGTTTCACGGTTCGAGCATGACCGTCCACAACGGTCAGATCACAGGGCTGGACTTCGCCGGCGTCGGTGCCGAAAGCCGGTTGGCGTTGCGTCATGAATCGGAAGCCAATCTGGTGGGCGTGGTCTTCACACCGACGGGCGTGATGACCGGGGCTCCGTACCGCGTGGTCGATGCCAGTCACTGGATTTTCAATCAAACGGGGCTGAAGAACGGCGACCTGTTCGGATTGAAGTCGCTTCATCGGCGTTGTCCCGGCGGCGCCTCGGGACATGAGACCGACAAAATCTCGCCGAGTTCGCCGGCCAACACGCGGTTACTGGCGAAAGGCCTCAACCCCGATGACGGCGGCGCAGAATTGGTCCACATCAAAACGCCCCGCCACGGCGGCGTGATCTCCGTCGGTTCGATTAACTGGGTCAGCAGTCTCCCGGTGGATGAACACGTGTCGCAAGTCACCGACAACGCGATCCGGCGATTTCTGGAGTGAGAGTGCCGATTGACCGTGCGTGTGACACGGCTCTGTGTGTGGTATGATTGATCAACATCGGACAACACTGCTGCGCCGGCAGTCTGTCCAAAGCACGGCTCCCGATTGTTGGTGATGCCTTGAGCGCCGGCGCACTTCCTTATCGTGCGATCCCCGCCCGCGCGGAGGTGGTCTCACCGCCGCTGCGGCGATGGTTGTGGGTGGTCTTTGCTCTGGTCGCCCTCTTGAGCGTGAACTCCGCCTACCTCGCCAGTGTGACGTGGCTGGAATGGTTCAGTCGGAACTGGGGCGAACGGCTGATCTACCAAAATTATTTTTCCCTGTGGATGTTTCTGGTCCACATTCTGCTCGGGCTCTTGCTGATTGTGCCGTTTCTGGCGTTCAGCATTCCGCACTTGATTGCGGCGCGGCATCGACGCAACCGTCGCGCGGTCCGAGTGGGGTACGCGCTCTTCGCCGCGTCACTAGTGCTGCTGGTGACGGGATTGCTGCTGGTCCGTGTGGGTGGGATCGAGCTGAAATGGCCCCCCGCGCGATCGCTGGTGTATTGGCTGCATGTTGCCTCTCCCGTCGCCGCGGTGTGGTTGTACTGGCTGCATCGGTTGGCGGGACCACGGATCAACTGGCGTATGGGGATCGGATTTGGGGGCTTCATGGTTGCCGCGGCGGTGGGGGCCGTGGCGATGCATTCCACCGATCCGCGGCGGTGGAATGTGGCTGGTCCGAAAGAAGGGGATGCGTATTTTGCGCCGTCCCTGGCTCGCACCGCCACGGGAAACTTCATCCCCAGCGATGTGCTGATGCAGGATGATTACTGCAAGAAATGTCACACCGATGCCTACACCGGCTGGTTCCACAGCGCGCATCATTTCAGTTCATTCAACAACCCGATGTATCTGGCAAGCGTGCGGGAAACCCGCGCGATGGCGCTGAAGCGCGACGGTAACGTGCAGGCCGCGAGGTGGTGCGCGGGTTGTCACGATCCCGTGCCGTTCCTTAGCGGTGCGTTCGACAACCCGAAGTATGACGACGTGAAGGATCCCACGGCTCATGCGGGGATCACCTGCACGACGTGTCATTCCATCACGCACGTCAACAGTACCCGCGGCAATGCCGACTACACCATCGAAGAACCGCTGCATTATCCGTTCGCCAACTGCAGTAATTCGTGGCTGCAACTGGTTAATCAGCAGTTAGTGAAAGCTAAGCCGGCGCTGCACAAGCACACGTTTCTCAAGCCACATCACAAGACCGCGGAGTTCTGCTCGACGTGCCACAAGGTCCATTTGCCCGAAGCGCTCACCGACTACCGCGAGTTCTTGCGCGGCCAGAATCATTATGACGCCTTCCTGCTCAGCGGAGTGTCAGGTCACGGCGCGCGCAGCAATTACTTCGGCATGAAGGCCATCGAAAACTGCGGCGGTTGTCACATGCCGGTCCAAGCCTCAGGCGACTTTGGCGCGAAAGTCCTCGACGAGACCGGCAAGCTCAGTATTCATAACCATCTCTTCCCCGGCGCGAACACAGCGTTGCCCTATCTCCGCAACGAGCCGGAGATCGTGAAGACCCACCAGGACTTTCTCAAAACGGCGGTGCGTGTCGATCTCTTCGGATTGAAACCGGGGGGCACGATTGATGGTCCCCTGACCGCGCCGCTGCGTCCTTCGCTACCAACGTTGCAGCCCGGACAGTCGTACCTGCTCGAAGCCGTGATTCGAACATTAAAGATGGGACACCCCTTCACACAGGGGACGGTCGATTCCAATGAAGCCTGGGTCGAAGTCACCGCAACCAGTGGTAACCAGGTGATCGCGCGCAGCGGCGACATCAACGAACGGGGCGAGGTGGATCGCTGGGCGTATTTCCTCAACAACTACATCGTTGATAAGGACGGCAACCGCATCAACCGCCGCAACCCGCAAGACATCTATACCACTCTGTATGATCACCAGATTCCCCCCGGTGCCGCGCAGGTGGTTCACTATCGGCTCGATGTCCCTCCGCAGTTGACTGCGCCATTGATTGTGGAAATCAAGGTGCAGTATCGGAAGTTCGACGCAGAGTACATGGAGTTCGTCACACGGACGGCAAAGCCAGGGGACTTGCCCATTCGTGGTTACACGCCGGGGCAACCTTATCGCAACGACCTGCCGGTGACGACCCTCGCATCGGACAAGATTGTCTTCCCCATCGCAGGAGTAGCTGCCACGATCCCGGAGCAGAACTATCCCATCAAAATCGACCACATCTACCAGCGATGGAACGATTACGGCCTGGCTCTCTTGCGGGAGGCCGATGGATTGGGAAGTGCCTCGGGGGCGACCGCAGAGTTGCGGCAAGCCGAAGAGATCTTCCGCTTCCTGGATACCGACTTCGGGTACATCGATGTCCGTGCGAATCTGGCGCGAGTTTATCTGGCGGAAGGACGGTTGGAGGAAGCCGCCGCCGCATTGCGTCGGGCAGCCGCGGTCAGCAAACCGATGTTCTTTACCGATCCGGTGTATGCTCCGTGGGCACTCAATTGGATCGCGGGCCAGATTCATCAGCAACAGGGCCGATTAGACGAAGCGATCGGTAACTTCCGCAGCGTACTTCATGACCGCAATCAGTTGATGGCCAGCCGCGGGTTCGACTTCCGTCAGGATTACATCGTGCGGAACGAGTTGGGACTGGCCCTATTTGAGCGGGGCCGATCCGCGCTGGACGCCGAACGCGAAAAACATCTGCGGGACGCCGTTGAACAATTCGAGCAGACGCTGAAGCTCGATATCGAGAATGCTACTGCTCACTACAACCTGGCGATGCTGTATCAACAGTTAGAACTGTCGGTGCAAGCCGAAGAACATCGTCGGTTGCATGTGAAGTACAAGCCCGACGACAACGCCCGTGACCGGGCTGCAAGATTGGCGCGCTTGCGGGATCCTGCAGCCAACCATGCCGCCGAACCCATTGCGATCTATCTTCTGCGCAGCCCCAGTTCTTCCGGTTTGACAGTCTCTCCCGCGGTTTCGACATCCGACAGAGAGGAACGACGGTGACCCATCCTTCCGAGGCCTCGTCCTCGACGACCGAAGATGATCGAGTCATCGGCCGCGCGCTGTGGCGGTCCGGAATTATTCTCGTCGGACTGCTGGTAATCGTCGTCAGCTTACGCTCGTGGACGAGATCTCAGCCTAACCCATCGTCGATACTCAACACCACACCACCCGTCGTGGTTGTGCCCACAGAACCATCCCTTGTGCCAGCGAACTTGCCGGCAGTGCCGTTCACGGACATCACGCGGTCGGCCGGAATCGCGTTCGTTCACGACAACGGCGTAATGGGGAAATTCCTGCTGCCGGAAGCGATGGGCGGGGGCTGTGCGTTCTTCGATTATGACGCCGACGGCGACGCGGATTTGCTGCTGGTGAATTCGCAAGGGCGTCCGGTTACCGATGGTCGATCCTCGACGATGGCGCTCTATGCCAATGATGGCTCGGGACGATTTACTGACGTAACCGCCGCTGTCGGCCTTGACGTTTCATTCGATGGCATGGGCGTTGCCGCGGGGGATTTTGATAACGACGGCTTTGTCGATCTGTTTTTCACGGCCTTGGGCCACAACCGCCTGTTTCATAACGTCGCCGGTAAGTTTGTGGATCTCACCGTGTCGGCAGGCGTCGCAGGAACGGAATCGGCCTGGAGTACCAGCTGCTGCTGGTTTGACTATGACCGCGATGGCGATCTCGATCTGTTCGTCGGTCGGTATCTGGCATGGTCTGCCGAGATCGATCAAAAGCTCGACTGCCGATTGAATGGCACTCACCGCAGCTATTGCCCGCCCGATCTGTTTGAAGGGATCCAGCCAGTCTTCTATCGCAACGAAGGGCAGGGCCGTTTTTCGGATGTCACAAAGTCGGCGGGCATGGAAGTGTGGAATCCGGACTCTGGTCTTGCGGTGCCGAAAATTCTCGGAGTGCAGCCGGTCGACATCGATACCGATGGCTGGCTTGACCTGATTACTACCGGTGATGGCGTGCAGAATCTCGTGTACCACAATCAGCGCGATGGCACATTTACGGAGATCGGCATCGCCTCGGGCTTGGGTTTGGATCGATACGGGTTGGCCAAACGGGGCACCGGTCTCGATGCCGCGCGGCTGGATCACGATGACCGATTGACGATCGCTCTTGGTCGGATGGCCAATGAAGTCAAGTCCTTGTATCGGCAACAACCCGTCAAACTCGGCTTCAGTGACGATGGTCTGAGTACCGGCTTCGGCCCTGCGGCCCGGCAATCGCTCACTTTCGGTGTCTGTTTCCTCGATGTCGATCTGGACGGCCGGTTGGATTTGCTCACCGCGAATGGACAAATTCAACCCGCCTTCGTCGAGTTGCAGGCCAGTCAGACACATGCCCAGGTACCGCAACTGTTCTGGAACCATTCGACACCCGGGAAGACGACATTCACCCCCCTGACGGTGACAGAGTGCGGGGACGACCTTGTCCAACCGCTCGTGGGACGGGGAGCCACCTGTGCCGACATCGACGGCGACGGCGATCTTGACATACTCCTCACGGCAACCGGCGGGTCTCCGCGGCTGCTGCGAAACGATCAACAACTGGGGCGGAATTGGTTGCGGCTGACGCTGCGCGGAATGACATCTCCACAGGATGCCATCGGTGCGGTCGTACAAATCGAAGCTGGCGATATGAAGTTGCAGCGCACGGTCATGCCGACGGTGGGATATCTTTCGCAGCGCGAGTTGCCGTTGACCATCGGCCTTGGCAATCACAACCGGATCGACCGCCTGCACATTATCTGGCCCGACGGTTCGATTCAAACGCAAATCGATGTGACCGTGAATCGCGCGTTGTTAATCGAGCAACAACCCGAGGCGCGATAATCACAATAATTGCTGAATCGGTTTACCGTGCGGCAGAACAGCGATGGGGCGGCCGTTGAAATCGTTGAATGTCTGCTCTGGTGAAATCCCCAGATGCAGGTAGACCGTGGCCAGCATGTCCTGCGGTGTAAGCGGATCCTGTACGGGATACTCGCCCTTGGAGTTTGTCGCGCCGATGACCTGCCCCATGCGGAATGCGCCACCAGCAATCATCGCGCAGTAGGCCTGCGGCCAGTGATCGCGACCGAGGCTCGGGGCCCCGGAAAAATTCTTGGCGGCATGCACCAGCCGGGGCGTACGACCGAACTCGCCGACGGCAATCACGAGCACCTTCTGATTTAATCCGCGCACGTGGAGGTCTTCGATGAGCGCGGAGAGTCCCTGATCCATCTGCGGCAACCGCTCCCGATTAGCGACCCCCAGATCGAATGCGCCGGCGTGGTCGTCCCAACTAAAGTGCGGACTGGCATTCGACGGAGCCGTCGCGTCGATGTTCACCACAGCCGTTCCCGCTTCGACCAGCCGCCGCGCGAGCAGACAACTTTGGCCCCAACGATGCCGACCGTACCGATCGCGCAGATGCGGGCTTTCGCGGTCCAGATCGAAGGCTTTGGCCACTGCCGAGCTGGTCAGAATATCGAAAGCGGCTCCTCGGAATCGGTCGATGCCTTCAAGGGAACCATTCAAATCCATCGCGGACCGATAGCGATCGAGCTGATGAATCAGCGACTTGCGTTCGACCAATCGGACTTCGTCCACTCCCGCCGACAATTGCAAGTTAGGCGGCGCGAACCCCGTGACCGACGGGTCGCCCGTTTCAAACGCCTTGTGATTCAGCCCGAGATAGCGGGGCATCGTCATGAACGGGGCTTTCTGGACCCCGACGTACTGCGGCAGACCATCGGCTCGTCCACCGCGTACTCGAGCCGCGATCATGCCAAAGTCCGGATGTTCGGAGTGAGCCTGCGAAGTCAGATCGGGGACCGAGGGCGTCTTGCCGGTCAGCACTTCAATGCTGCCATCATTATGTGCGGACATCTCGTGATGCAACGACCGAATGATCGAAAACTTGTCTGCGAGTCGCGCTTGTAACGGCATGTGTTCGCAGAGATCCATGCCAGGAACATTCGTGGCGATCGGATCGAAGGGGCCACGGAATTCGCTGGGTGCGTTCGGTTTCAAATCGTACGTTTCCATGTGACTGGGCCCACCCCACATCCAGAATAGAATGACCGACGTATCGGCGGTCTTCTGGCTGGCAAATTCCCGGGCCTGCAACACATCGGGCAGGGTGAGACCGCCGAGAGCCAAGGCCCCCACACGCAGAAACTCGCGCCGCGTTCGCGGTCCGGGACAAGGGAAACCGGCCATTGTGAGTTCCTTTCAACCGTTCCGAATTTGTCGAGAGTCCTGCCCTGTTTCCGATTTATCGGTCTTTAGTATCGACAGAAAGCACTATCGTCTCCGGTCGGCCTTCCACAATCAACAACTCGCTATCCATCGGCAGTGAGGGGAGCGATTGTTGTAATCCACTGGGCCAGCGGATGTCGATTCCCTCGACCTCGGTACTCTCACCCAATCCAAAGACCAGCACTCGTTGGTTGCTGGCCTGATAACCGTCACCTGCGGTGAGTTGCCGCAGGCGAGTTCCGAGCTTCGATCTGACCGTCACTGTGGTTCCAATCGCGTCTCGCTCACAAACGACGCCACGTAAATGAACCGATAGAAAGTGACCGGCCTGGGATGTCGTGTTGGTCAGCAACGCGGCCGGCTCGTGCAGATGCGAGATGGCAACTTCCTCGCGGCCATCGCGATTCCAATCGAGACGGGCCATCCCACGTCCCAGATGTTTTGCCGCGAAGAACGGTCCCAGTTCATCCGCGGCTCCTTCCACAAACTCCCCACCACCGAGATTCCGGTAATACTGCGCCGGCATGTGATAGGGCTGACCGTAGGCCCGATGATCATCCACATGGCCGTTGGTGACGATCAAATCGGGAAATCCGTCGAGGTCACCATCGAGCGACTGCGTGCCGAATCCCAATGTCACCAAGCTGGGTTGCAACAACCCCGATACCGCCGTGTCGTCCTGGAATCGGTCACGATCCTGTTGCACGTACAACGTGCTGCCTTCTTTCAGGAAGTTCGTCACGAACAGATCGAGCCGGCCATCCTGGTTCCAGTCATCGACGGCGATCCCCATGCTTCCCTGGGCTTGGCCATTGACATTCAACGCCAACCCGCTGACGAAGCCATGTTCGACAAAAGCGGGTGGGGTACCGCGGGACGAAGTCTGGTTGACGAAATAAAAGTTCGGGACGAGATCGTTCGCCACCATCAGACTGAGTTGGCCGCTGCCATTAAAATCTGCGGCAACAACTCCCAAACCCTTTCCGTGCGCCACCTGAAAGCCTGCAGCCGCTGTAGCATCCATGAACGTGCTATCTCCCTGGTTCAGCAGGAACTGGTCCTGTGCACCATTGAAATCGAATGGAGCGCACATCCGCGCGACGCCGTCCTTGTGCTGACACATCCTGGTAAAAATGTCCGCGCCTTCGAGATAGTTTGCGGCATACAGATCGGGAAGGCCATCGCCATTCAGGTCGGCGAGGACGCAACTGGTCGTCCATCGGCCGGGATCGGGACCGAGCGCTGCGGTCCGATCAGCAAAGGTGCCGTCGCCGTTGTTGTGAAACAGCCGGTTACCGCCGATGTTTCCAATATAGAGATCGGGAAAGCCATCGTTGTCGTAGTCCCCGGCGGCGAGTCCCTGTCCAAAGCCGGGCTCAACGATGCCCGTTTCCGCAGTCACATCGTCAAAGCGACCGTTGCCGCCGTTGCGATAAATCCGATCGAGATGAGTGCGGTTCTGCCGATTGGCGGGCCATTGGCATCCTTGGGTGAAATACACGTCGGGCCAGCCGTCGACATCGTAATCGAGGGCGGCCACGCCACCACCGGAGAACTCGTACATCTGCTGTCCGGGCACCGAGGTCTCTGCGCTGTTGAAGTACGTGAAGTCCATTCCGGTGGAGTCCGTATCGTCGCGAAATGACGCCACGGCACTGCCAGGCCGACCACCTGGGGACGGAAGCTTAGCGCGAACGGCGTCCGCCCATTGAGGCAGAGGATATTCCGAGAGATTGACCTGCAATGCCGGGTTCGCACTCTCGATGGTGAGGGTGGTACACGTCGCGAGCACCGGGAGCAGACGATGTTGCATCTGCTGCGGCCACCGAGCCTGCGGATCCAATTGCATGGCCAACTGGCACCACCCCAGGGCTTCCCACAGCCGGCCCAGTCCTTCCATGCGCTGCGCTACATTCCGAATCGGTTCTAAGCTGGTCTGGACGCCTTCAAAGAGAACGGCCTCGGCTTCTTTCAGCCGCTGGATCTGTTCGGAACGTTTGAGGAACGGCGCCGCCCGCGCGGCATCGCCTTCGGCAATCAACAATTGCGCGAGCTGATACAGCGCCGTGCGATAGTTTGGATTGCGCCGCAAAGTTTCCCAGTAACAGCGGATGGCGACCTCGGCGGTGTCGTGCTGTCGCGTCCATTCGCCACGAATCAACCAGATTTCCGGATGATCGTCGGCAGTGGAAGGCAATGCGGTATGCCAAGCCAGAAACTCATCGGGCGCGTCAGTTTCAAGAAGCAAACTGCCCCATTGAATTTGCGCTTGCACCAGTTCGGGAGCGATCCGTACTGCTTTTTCGGCAAGTGATCGCGCCAGAACCTCATCACCTTGTCGAACGGCAAACCACGAGAGCCCGACTAACGCCAACGGATCATCGCCACATTGTTGCAGGAGTTTCGGTTCTTCATGACCGCCACGTTCGGAGCCAATCAAAATCAACTGATTGGTGCTGCACTTTCCCTGACGGATCAGTTCCAATGTGGGGGGAATGGCTTCCCAGCGTCGAGCGGTTAGCCCCAGAAGATTCGCCAGCCCCGAATTAGCGTCGGGATGCTCGGGATATTTTTCCAACACGCGGCGATAGCGAGCCTCTGCGGCCTGGGGACGGTGCAATTCAAACAGCAACAGATGAGCGGCAACACAATCGGCATCGGCTACGCGGGAGTTCTCGACCGTCGCAATCCGTTCGTAATACTCCAAGGCCCGTACGGCGTTGCCTTGCGCCGCAGCAGCTCCTCCGGCGAGAATCAAGGCCTCCGTGCTCAGATTTCGTTGCAGGTACTCGTCCATGAGCGCCACGACAGCCGCATATCGCTGTTCACGAAACGCCAACCGCGCCTCAGTAAGAAGGTGCGATGGCTTGGTGCGCAGCGCGAGCCACCCGATGGAGCCGAGCCCAGCGAACAGCGTCGCTGCGATCAACAACCAACGAACTCGGAGAAACGGAAGAGGAACGGACTCGCTTCCGTTGGAGGACACGATGTCATCAATCCCGGTGTAGGAGGTCCAACTCAATCCTATGTCACAGCAAATCATGCAAATCACCTCTGTTCTCTTTCGCGGAGTGTGACTCACACGACAGAGAGCAGAGGTGAAATTGCAGCGGACTAACGAACCGTTTTCGCTCAAGGCTTCATATCGAACTCGAACGTGTTCGTTTTGGGTTCGACCGTGGCCAAAATCCCGCTCGTCGCCGCCTGACGATATTTTTCGGGGAAATTGGGATACGACTTCGCCGGGGTTTTCGGCGGTCCTCCTGGTGGCGGAGGGGACAGAATCATCGGCGGGGGTTCGATGTAAACCCGGTACTGACCTTCTCGTAGCCCGCTATCCATTACGAACTTGCCGCTGGCATCAATCACGGCTGCAATCGATCCCCCGTCCTGACGGTAAAAATTCACCATCCCTTCGGTAACCGGCTGCCCTTTGAAAGTCACGGCTCCGGCCACGGGATACTTCGGCGGCAATCCATCGCTGCATCCCACACACATCAGTCCGATCGTGAGCGCAAACGCACGCAAACGAGCATCGCTCTTCATTCCTGAATCCATCTCTTACCTAGAAGGCCGGATGTTGTTCTGCGGGCCGAACGGTTCATTCGATCGACCCGCCACGATCGAATCGGCGTCAGACGCTTTAAAACTCGCCGATCACCTTGTTGTCGTTCGCCACCGACAGATAAATCAGCGTTGGCAGGTTCATATTCTGTGAGAGGAACTTGACCGAACCGTCGGCCAGCAGGGCGTGACACCCCCCGGTGTGATAGGAGTTCAGCACCGTGTTGAGATACCACGGTTGATCGCCACTCGGCGCACTCGTGGCATTGATCTGATACCGGACCGTGGTGATGCCGGTAACGATTTCACACCCGGTGACTGCCGGAAACACTGTGCGGCCGAGACTGGTACCACCCCACCCGCCCCAGTAGTTGGCCCGGACATCCTGATTCGCCAGCATGCCGGATTGTTCGGCGACGAGCATCGTGTTCGTGCTGCCGTCCGTGGCGTCGCGAAGGTTCTTGTGCCGCAATGCGGGAAGCAGCCCGTTGTGACACATTCGACCGGAGTAAACGATGTCGGTACATAATCCCAACCCCGAGGGATCCCAACGGTTCGGGGCCAGTTCGTCAACCCCGCCCGAGATGCCGATGTAGTCCATCGTCTGGCCGTTGTCGAAGTTGTTCATCACGCCGAGCGTCGAGTTTCGTGGCAGCGTACTCGAAGGGCAATTGTACCCCGGAATCAGCAGGCCCCGAAACACGGCGTTAGGACCGTAAGTCCCACCCCAAGCGTTGAAATCCGGGGCATTCCCAGTGAAAAGGAGTTTGTTGAAGACGGTGGACTGATCGAGGTAGGGCAGGATGCCCACGCGCCAGTTGCCGGCGTAATTGAAATAGTTTCCGACCGGGAAGGATGAGTAGGTGTCGTGGTAGTTGTGGAGCGCGAGCCCGATTTGTTTCAGATTGTTGCGACACTGCGTCCGCCGGGCGGCTTCACGCGCCTGCTGCACCGCGGGCAAGAGCAACGCAATCAAGATCGCAATAATCGCAATCACCACCAGCAATTCGATCAGTGTGAAACCACACTTACGCATGTACGCTGACCACGACCGCCATCTGACGCGATTCATGACACGCCCCTCTTCCTGAAAGACAACGAGAAAGAACGTCCAACACCATGAATTCCGAAGGATGCGACAACCCATCCCATTGACGAGTTTTGAACGACAAGAATCGCAGCAGCCATCACACAAGCAACGCAATCAAGCCGTGGCCATGGATCCTTCCGGCAAAGGACTCAAGGAGGTCTCATTGACGTTGCCCGAAGGCACGATCGACGGACTCGGGACAGACCCCAGCCTGCCGCAGATCAGCAATCCGGCGAGCCCCAGAAACAACAGTTTGTTCAGACTTCCTTCAGGAATGGGCAGATCCGAGCGTTCCAATTGAAACAGGATGGCGGCTAATGGCGAGTAGAGCACCGCCGCACCGATGGCCCCAACCATGGCCCGACCAATGGCGACTTTCTTTGCCAACCAGGCCGGAACCGAAAGAGTGGCGGCGATCGCCACTCCGGCACCGACGACCATCCAGGCCACAGCGTGCCCTAACATCGCACGAAGCATCGGATCGAGAGTGATTTTCTCGATCTTGATCAACAATCCTGCTTCAAGATATCCCCCCAGCGCGGCAGCGACCGCACCGAGCACGATACCAGCCATTAACCAGCGCAGACGGGCCGACATCGGGGCGGGCGATACCACGCCCAACAACGCGGCAATGCCACCCAGAGTCGCCCCAAAACCCGTTAGACAGGCCACCGTGGTCCGGTATAACGACTCCCAGCGATTGCTCCGTTCCTTGGCCCAAGCCACGGCATCATGGCGGTTGTTACGAATGCGATTGGTCATTTCAACCGAAAGATTCTCCACCGGAAAGCGGCCGTCGAAGGTCACAGCCATCGGCAACGCCACGACGGTTGCCAGTAAAGCGGCGATCCCCCAACGGATCGCCTGACCGGGAAGCACGAATTTCCGTGGCGGGATTTTCACAGTTGGCGAGGTGGTCACCGACGGATTCATCGAGTAGGCGAAATCGGGAGATGCCATGATTGCCCCTAAAGGAGATGAGGCCGAAGCGAGTCACAAAACCGAGATCAGAACCTGCCAGGAGATGAGCAAGATTGACGAGAGGCACGCCATCCGGCTTTTGATTAAAAAAAACACAAAGCAAATCGCGCGCCGCCCTTCGAGACGCTCAGTCGGTGTGCTTTAAACACCGCCGAGATATCAAGATCGTGAGATTTCCTCACACCTCGTTGGCAACGCGCACATTGCCAATTACCGAAGCATTTCTGCCGTATTCATCAGCACCTCTCTAGCCCAGTATTTCCCGAATCCGACGAAAGCGAATGGTCAGGGTGGTGTTAGCGCACCACGCAGCGTTCCTTGAACATGAGCGGCTCTTCAACACCACTGCACGATTTATTCCACGCGTCATGAACCTCGGTTATCAGCAGGTAATCGAGCGGTTTATGGCGGCCCGACCTGTGGATCGACGGCTGGATTCCCTCCGGCCATTGCTGGCCCTGTTCTTGCCTCGTGCGCGAGGAGCAACCCGACTTCCAGCGAATCCGGCAGACTTCTTGCTAACCACATTGCCTCACCACCACTCCACTGAATTGGTTCGATAACCATGCGGAGCCACACGATGCCATTGACGATGTCGATTCGGATGGCCGGCCTACTTTGTGCGCCATTGGCTGTGTGCAGTGCTGCTCTGAGTGGCTGTTCGGAACGAGATTCACTGGTCACAGTCCCCGTGGCGGCGGCCGTTGTGATCCAGAACGAACTACCTCCCCATGTCGAGTTCGCCGAGAATTCCATCGGGATAAAGTTGGTGCGTCTCCCCGCCGGCGAGTTTCTGATGGGGGCTTCCGAGAGCGACGGCGAGGCTCGTCCCGATGAGAAGCCGCAGCATCGCGTAAGGATTGAGCATCCGTTTGAAATGGGCATGCACGAAGTCACCCTCGGGCAGTTCCGACGGTTTGTGGAGGCAACGAACTTCAAAACGCTTGCGGAAGAGGATGGCGGGGGTTACGCCTACGATTCCACAACGCAACGCCTGTCGCTCAATCACGACAGTTCGTGGAAATCCACTGGCTTCGAGCAGTCCGACGATCACCCGGTCATCAACATTTGCTGGCACGATGCGGTCGCGTTCTGCAAGTGGCTGACCCAAGTTGAGGGGCAATCGTATCGCTTGCCGACAGAGGCGGAGTGGGAATATGCCTGCCGTGCGGGAACGACCACGCCTTGGTCAACCGGGGCCGCCTTTGACACAGTGCAAGGTTCCGGAAACATCTGCGACAGCAACTTGAACGCTGTCTATCCCTTCGCGAAATGGACCGTGGCCTGGAGTGACGGCTACGCGTTCACGGCTCCTGTCGGCTATTTTCGACCCAATGCGTTCGGCTTGTACGACATGCATGGCAACGTCTTCGAGTGGTGTTCTGATCCGTGGCTGTTGCGGGATTACGCGGGAAACACGATCGAAGATCCCGACGAAAAACCGGAGCAGGGGAGTCGCGTCGTCCGCGGTGGTTCGTATCTCAGTCTCACAACCTTCACCCGCTCCACAGACCGCGTCGGTCTGGTGGACACCATGCGGAACGGCATCGTCGGTTTTCGTGTCGTGCGGTCAGCGTTCCCGAATTCCGCGGTGGCAATCAAGGAGCCGCGGCCATGAGTCGCCTGTGCTTTGTCTCGCTGGTGGTGATCACAACATTGTCATCAGCAGGATGCCAGGAGATCTCGAGCGAGACCGCTTCCGTTGTGGAATTGTTGGATCGCGCCGGTGAACCGCTGGAGGTGCAAGTCGTCGGCCGAGATTGTCGCTGGGAAGTCACTTACCCCGGACGCGACCGTGTCTTCTCGACGGCGGATGACATTGCTGTGGGCAACCGGTTGCACCTGCCCAGCAACACCGCGGTCCGCCTGTTGCTGCGAAGTTCCGACTTTGTGTATTCGTTCGCGTTGCCCGAACTAAAGCAGCAGGAAATCGCGGTGCCCGACATGACGTTTACGCTCTCCCTTATCGAACTGACACCGGGACGATTGACGCTGCGCGGTGGCGAACTCTGCGGTGATCGACGCAGCGAACTATCGGGAACCATCGTGGTGCAATCTCCGGCGGAATGGCACGCCTGGTTGCATCGGGTGAAGGGCGGTCATGACTGATCAGCTTCAGAAAATCGCGATTGTGGCCATCATCACGGTGATCCTCGGATGCAACGCCTCCACGACTGCCATGAAACCGCCCGGACAGACGGCAAGGGTAACCGCTGCTCCCCTAGACGGCGGACCAACAGCAGGCGATTCCGTGCGAATTCTGGGGCAGGTGCCCGAATTCGACTTGCATGATCAACACGGTGCGCCGTTCAACCAGTGGAAACTGTGGGGCCAAGTGTGGATCGCCGACTTCATCTTCACCCGCTGCACTGCAACCTGCCCGCAACAGACTGCACGGCTGGCCGATCTGAGCCATCAACTGCGCGAAGAACTGAACGCGGACCGGTTGCATCTCGTCAGCTTCACCGTCGATCCAGGCCACGACACGCCATCGGTGTTGGAAGCGTATGCCCGACAATACAAAGCTGACGACAAATCATGGAGCTTTCTCACGGGTGAACGGTCGGCGCTATGGTCGTTGTGTGAACGCGATTTCAAACTGCCTGTCGGCGAGCACACCGAGAACACGGCGAACCCGTTTCTGCACAGCACGCAGTTTGTTCTCGTCGATCAGCAGGGCCAAATCCGCGGGTATTACGACGGCCTCCTGGCCGAAGACGTAGCTCGTTTGAAGCGCGATGCCGTACGGGTGATCCACGAGTTGAAACCCGTCCCTGCGCAACTCTTCGACGCTTATGAAAGCCTCATGGAGCGTCGGGAACGTCAATTGGTCCAAATCGAACAGGAGACGGTGTTTCACCAATTTACGTTCACCGATCGGCTGCCGGAAAGCGGGATCCGGTTTCGGAACCGCGTCGTGGCCGATGCAGGAAAAGATTACAAAGCGACGCACTACGATCACGGCAACGGCGTCGCTATTGCCGATGTCGATGGCGATGGGAAGCACGATCTTTACTTTGTGTCTCAACTGGGTGGGAATGAACTCTGGCGCAACCTCGGCAACGGCCGTTTCGAAAACATCACCGAAAAGGCGGGAGTTTCTGTTCCCGGACGCATCGGCGTGACGGCGTCCTTTGCCGATCTGGACAATGACGGCGATGCCGATCTCTTCGTGACCACGGTCCGCGGCGGGAATCTGCTCTTTGCGAACGACGGCACGGGCGTCTTCCACGATGTCACCGACGCGGCAGGAGTCAGTTACGCCGGTCATTCTTCCGGCGTCGTCTGTTTCGACTACAACCGCGATGGCCGCCTCGATCTGTTCGTCTGCAATGTCGGCGTCTACACCACCGATGAGAAAGCCGCCGATGGATCGTATATCGCTCATAAAGATGCCTTCGCAGGACATCTTAAGAAGGAACGAAACGAACCCAGCCTGTTGTATCGCAACGAAGGCGGATTGCGATTTGTGGAAGTTTCCGCGGAAGTCCAACTCCGCGATGAAAGCTGGGCCGGCGACGCCACGCCGATCGATGTCAATCAGGATGGCTGGCTGGATCTCTATGTCCTCAACATGCAGGGGCATAACGAGTACTACGAAAACATCGGCGGCAAGCGCTTCGAGAAACGCAGCCGCGAAGTCTTCCCTAAAACGCCGTGGGGGGCGATGGGCGTCAAGGTCTTCGACTTCGACAACGACGGCATGCTCGACCTCTACATCACCGACATGCATTCCGACATGAGTCAGGAAGTTGGTCCCGAAGCCGAACACCTCAAGGCGCAAATGATCTGGCCGGAATCATTGCTGCAAACGAACGGAGCCAGCATCTGGGGGAATGCGCTTTATCGCCGCACGGCGCCTGACACGTTTGAGGAAGTTTCCGACCGCGTAGGAGCCGAGAATTTCTGGCCGTGGGGACTCAGCGTGGGCGACCTCAATGCCGACGGCTGGGACGACGTGTTCATTGCCTCGGCGATGAATTTCCCATTTCGGTACGGCATCAACTCGCTGTTATTGAACCAGCGGGGTGAAAAGTTCGTGCCCGCCGAGTTTGCTTTGGGTGTTGAACCGCGTCGGGGCGGTCGTACCGCGGTGCCGTGGTTTGAAGTGGATTGCTCCGGCGCCGATGAGAAGCACCTCGATTGCAAGGACCGCACCGGCCGAACGGTGGTCTGGTCGTCCATTGGCTCGCGATCATCGGTGATGTTCGATCTCGACAACGATGGCGATCTGGATATCGTCACCAACGACTTCGGCTCCGAACCGATGGTTCTCATCAGCGATCTCGCTGAGAAATCGCCGAAATTGAATTGGTTGACGGTCAAGCTCGTGGGTACGACTTCTAACCGCGATGGCTTGGGGGCGACGGTGACAGTCACGGCGGGATCGAAGTCGTATCTGAAAGTCCTCGATGGGAAATCGGGGTATCTCTCCCAAAGTGTCTTGCCACTCTATTTCGGCCTCGGCGACGCCGAACAGGTGGATGCTGTCGAAGTCGCGTGGCCGTCCGGCAAGACACAAACGGTAACCGGTCCGATCGCGGCAAAATCGGCGATGGAAATTCGCGAAGATTAATCACGGTGTTGGTCGTCCCAACGTCGTAGCACATGAAATTGCGGACGGCCTTCGATGATCACCACTTCTCTGTCGGCGGGAATCTGCTCGAACTGCTGAGTGATTCCCGATGGCCAGCGAATCTCCATCTGATCCACGATGCGGGCGCTCCCCAAACCGATGACCAACAACCGTTCGTTGCTCGACTGGTTGCCATCTCCGGCTGTGAGCTGCCGCATCAGCCGTCGGCCGTCTACGGTGATGATGACGGTGGTTCCAATGGCATCGCGTTCGGATTGGACGCCGCGTAAGCGTAAACCCAACGCATGGCCGGTGGATTCCGTCGTGTTCGTCAGCAGCGCGGCCGGTCGGTCGAGATGCGAAATGACGACATCATCCCGGCCGTCGCGATTCCAATCGAGACGAGCCATGCCGCGGCCCAGCGATGGTTCGGTAAAGAAACTACCGAGCGACTCTGCTGAACGTTCCACGAAGCGGCCTTGCCCGACGTTACTCAGAAACTGTGGAGGCATGCGGTACGGTTTTCCGTGATCTTCCAGATTATTGACATGCCCATTCGTGATGAGCAGATCGAGCCGACCATCCAGTTCTCCGTCGACGAACTGCGTTCCCCAGCCGACATACGGCAGCGACACCGCCCCCAATCCCGCGGCGTGGGTTTCGTCGCTGAAGTGCAAGTCGGCGTACTGGCGGTACAGCGTATTGGTCTCCATCTCGAAGTTGGTGACGAACAGATCGAGTTGACCATCATCGTCAACATCACCCACGGCGGCCCCCATCCCCGAGTTGAAACGGCCATCGCGGTCCAGCGCGACTCCCGCGGATAAGCCTTGCTCAACGAATAAGGGTGGATCGCCGCGCTGAGGAGTTTGATTCACAAACAGAAAGTTGGGGCCGACATCGTTGATGACGTAGAGACACAGTCGTCCGGTGCCAGCGAAATCCGCAGCAATCACACCCAAGCCCTTACCGGGTGTGAGATCCATCCCCGCGGCTTGGGTCATCTCTTCAAAGCGGCCATCCCCGCCATTGACATAAAACCGATCCGTGGCAGCAGGGAATGACTGGGGTAAACACGAACGGGCAATGCCATCGGCCCCGCCGCACATGCGTTCAAACAAGTCGTCACCAGCGAGATAATTCACCACGTAGAGATCGGGGAGCGAGTCGCCGTTGAAGTCGGCAAGCACCGTGCTGACGGAGTAGTCGTCGCCCGCGATGCCGGCAACTGTGGTGACATCGGCCCAGGTGCCGTCGCCGTTGTTATGCCAGAATCGATTGCCGCCGATGTTCGCCACATACACATCGGGAAAGCCATCATCGTCAACGTCGCCAACGGTCGCACCTTGGCCGAAACTTTCTTCGAATAATCCTGATGTTGTGGTGACATCTTCGTATCGCCCATCGCCCGTGTTCCGGAAGAGTTGATCGGTCGGCCGGGGTACCTGCTCTCGTGGCCACGGTCCGCCTTGGGGAAAGTACAGGTCGGGCCAACCGTCGCCGTCGTAATCGAGCACAGCGGCCCCGCCGCCGGTGATTTCGGACATTCGCACCAACCCGCGGGAAGGATCGCCGCCGTTGTTGTAGCGGAACGTCAAACCGGCCTGGGCTGCCCGGTCAGCAAAGGTGACGGGAAATTCCGGCTCACTGGTCGACGGTGAGTGAGAATCCATCCGCGATGGCGAGCGGGAACGAACTTCGGACTCAGTGAACTTCAGGGGGATGCGGGTGGACGCTGCCGCGCGGACCGTACCGAGTGCGGCCATTTGCGGTTCGACCCGCCGCAGCGAATCGCCAACCCATGTTGCGAATGGATGCTGGCTTCCCGCCAGTTGCGCCCAACCACGTGCTTCCCATAACAACCCCGCGGCTTCCGCCGCTTCGACGGCGCGCTGAAAGTCGGCCGACTCCTGCACCCGGTACGCCAACTCCGCGGACCTTGCATAGAGTTCCAGTCGCTGCGCCCGATCAAGAAAAGGAGCAGCATCCTTGGCTCGGTCCTGAGCAACGAGTAACTGACCGAGGCGATAGCAGGTCGCGGCATGATCGGGATCGCGTTGATAGGCTTCCCCGTAGAACCACAGGGCGTCGTTCGGTTGATTGTGTTGTTGGGCCCACTCGCCGCGTAGCCGCCAAACGGCCGGATGTGCGGCGATCTCATCTGTAAGCTTCGATTCCCATTCAGCAAACGCGGATGCGCTATTCTGCTCGAACAAGCAACGACCGCGCAAGACCTGTGCCTCCAGTGCAAATCGCGGCTCAGTCGTCATCCGTTGCAGGGACTGCAGTGCGGCGGCGTAGTCCTTGCGCTCGATGGCGACTCGGGCCAGTCCCAGCAGTACGCCATTATCGTCGGGATGCGCAGCAGCGTACGCCCGCAATGTCTCTGGACTCTCTAACGCCCGGTCGCCCAAACTGAAAATGTATAAGTCCGCCGCAGTGTGTTTCCCCGCGCGAATGATGGCCAGACGGTGCCCAGCCGATTCCCACCACCGCGATTCGATTCCCAGAAGAAAGGCCAACCGGTTATGGGCCGTCACATGCCCGGGGTCGATTCCCAACGCCCGCTGAAACTGGTCTTCCGCCAGTTCGAGATTCCGGAGTTTGAACAAAGCCAGATCACCACACTCGGTGCGCGCGGTCAGCGACACATTTTCGACAGCGTCGGGTATCCGCTCAAAGAATTTGTACGCCTCATGAAAGCGACCCTGTGCAGCCGCGATGCGACCGACGAGCAACAATCCCGGTGGTGAATCGGTGTCACGAGCCATCACCCGCCTGGCCAGCGCGTCGGCCTTGGCGAACTCTCGATCAGCGAGAGCTAATTCCCCCTGGCAAATCAGTTGGTCGATGGACGGACGCCACAGCACGACGATGCTGCAGACTGCCGCCAGACCGAGGACCAGGATGGCCCCGTATCGTACTGCTCCTTTCATCACAGCAGACAAAGATTGCGGCGGAGCCGATGCCGGCGGGCTTTCATTCATGCGCAGTGGTCGCCTTGAATCGCGGATTGGAACCCGATGGCAGTCGGGAGACTTCCGGTCAGCATCCCTGCAAGCGACGAGCGCCGTCGATTCGGTATGGACATCTCGACGGCATTGTAGCTCGGTGAGGAACCACGGTAACCCGATTCCGCGGGCATCGGGAAATCTGGTGTCGCCGTAACATGCACGAGCCGGAAGCGTGAGCGACGGACACTTTACTTCAGAAGGACCGCATCGGAAGAAGATCTCCGTCTCTCACGCTTCCGGCTCGTGGAAGAGCATTTCCCGGAAATCTGACGTATTATGAATATGAATGAGTGGTCAAATGTGGCCGTTCCCTTCCTGATATCGGACGCCGTGCTTTCCGCAGGGTGTTTCGATTAACCCGTGGCGCGCTGTTTCCATGTCCGAACCTGCACGCGAATTGTTGGAAAAACGCGTCTATGAACATCTGCTCGGGCAACTCTCCGCGCGGCAGTATGCGGTGGGCGAACATCTTAAAGCCGCAAAACTGGCCGAAGATCTCGATGTCAGTCGTTCCACGGTCCGCAAGGCGTTGACGCGGTTGATCGACGATGGTTGGGTTGAGCTTGCACCGTCCGGGCGACCGTTCATTGCTCGTTTGCCACGCCGCAGTCGAAAGTCGACACCGCACACCTTTGATTACACCAATCAAACCGAAGCGACGTACTGGTCGGTGTTTCATCAGATTCTGCGCGGCGGCTTTCGCCCCGGGGCGAACGTCAACCCGCAACTGATGGCCGACAAACTCGGTGTCAGTTTGGGAACCGTCCGGCAAGCGCTGGACTGGTTGACCCGCGACGGACTGCTGGTTCGACTTCCGCGCCGCGGCTGGCAGTTCGTCTCGCCGAGTTGGGATGAAGTCGTCGACACCGTACAACTGCGGGTGATGCTGGAATCGGAGTCCATCCATCGAGCCTGTGCGCGAGTGCAGCCCGAAGTGCTGGATCAACTGGAAGCGGAGACGAATCGTATTCTCGAGTCGGTGAACGATGTTGCCGAATGGGATCGTCGCCAAGCCGACTATTTCTTCCATCGCACACTCGCCGAGCAGAGCGGCAGCTCGATTCTGACGGAGATGCTCGATCCGCTCATTCGCCGCAGCATGTTCGTGGGCGTGAGTTATCCCATTGGCAAGCCGCACGCCACCCGGGCCTTTCTGGAACACCGGCACATTCTGAATTCGCTGAGGAAGAAGGATGAAACCGCAGCGTTACAGTGCCTGCACACTCACATTACCCGCTGGCTGAACGCGATGCTCAGCCAGCACGATCCGGAAACGTTAGCCAAGATCGCGGCCAGCAGCGCGGCCCTACCAGTGAATCTCGGTGACCGGCCGGAAGGCACAATTCTCCCCACAGTCCCGGAGCGTGAAAGCATTCTCAGCCATTGATGCAGCCGTTCTCGTTCAGATCGAGATTGGCACGGCCGCCCTACGGCGAACTGCAAAAAATCTACAAAAAACACTTTCGGCTCACAGCCCGTTCGTGGTAGCATTCCAAGACCATTGTCAACGAAGTTTCTCGCGATGTGGCTGGCCTTTGCACTCGGGGCTGCCGTCATGACACGAGATGGATGTTTGCCCCTTTTCTGGACACCGATGCTGAGTGCGTATGCTTCCTGCCGAACCATTGTGTTACGAGTTCGACCGGCATCGGTCGCCCAAGGCGGAGATTTCCCCGGGCGAGACGTTGGTTGTGGAATCGGAAGACGCGCTCTCGGGGCAATTGCGCACCCCGGCGGACCGCCGCGACAAGCAGGCGATGCCGTGGAGCAACCCCGTTAACGGTCCGATTTTTGTGCGGGGAGCGGAACTTGGGGATGCGCTCGCGGTCCACATCATCAGCATCGAACCGCTGATCGGCCAATGTGCGACCTACACCGGCGGGCCGAAATGGCTCGCCGAATGGCTCGGAGCCAGCCCGTCCCAAAACGTCCGCATCTGTCCCATTCGTGCGGGACAGATTCATTGGAATGATGAGATTACGATTCCCTATGCACCGATGCTCGGTTGCCTGGGGACCGCCCCTGATTGGGGGACACCCACCACCGGCCCGGCCGGAAATCACGGCGGCAATCTTGATCTAATCGAAGTCTGCCCCGGAAACGCTGTCTTGCTGCCGGTCTTCGTGCCGGGCGGATATCTCTATCTGGGCGACGCCCACGCCGCACAAGGACACGGCGAGTTGTCAGCCACCGGGCTGGAAATGCCCGCGCGGACGACGATTCGTGTCGACTTGATCAAACAAGCGCGATTGCCCGGACCGCGCATCATCGCCCCGGGGGAATTGATCGCGGTCGCGGTCGCCACACCGCTGGATCGAGCGCTGTCCGAAGCCTACGCCCGGTTGATCCTCTGGCTGGAAGCCGATTACGGCTGGGACCGCTGGCAGGCATACGACTTGCTCACCCATGTGGGACAGATTTCCATCGGCCATTACACCACCGGCGCCGTCGCAGCGAAGATCGCCAAACGGTATGTCACTCCCGCGAGATAGCAGAGCCCGTTTGGGAAAGAATGTGCATGCTGGTCGACACACACACGAACCTGATGTGGTATCCCGAGCATTACTCGACGGAGTTTGTGAAGTTCGCGCTGCATGCCAAGAAGGCCAAGATGCGGATGACGCCGGATGTCTATTACGCCGGTGCCGACAAGGATGAGTTCAACTCGTTCGACTCCCGTCCCGAGCAATTGCTGGAAGCGACGAAGAACTGCGACAAGGTGATCGTCTTCGGCATCAAGGCCCGCTTCTCCGGAATTGTCGCCGATCAGGAACTCATCGCCAGATTTGTGAGTGAACAGGCCGACCGTTTCATCGGCTGGTGCTCCGTCGATCCGAACGATCCTGACTGTGCCGACGAACTGGAACACTACATCACCGGGCTCGGCTTCCGTGGCCTGAAAGTGTCGCCGATCTATCAGAACTGGGATCCCACCGATCCGCGGCATATCCGGTTGTTCAAGAAGGCCGAGCAACTCGGCATCCCGGTCAACATTCATCAGGGGACCACGTTTGTTCGCCCTTCGCCTTTGAAGTATGCGAACCCGATCCTGCTGGAAGACATTGCAGTCGCGTGTCCCGACCTGCGGTTGATCATCGCCCACATGGGGCATCCGTGGGAGACCGAGTGCATCGCACTGATCCGCAAGCATCCCAACCTCTACGCCAACGTCTCGGCGTTGCACTATCGACCGTGGCGGCACTGGCAGGCGTTTATCACCGCGCTGGAATACGGTGTCGAACACAAGCTGATCTTCGGTTCCGACTTCCCGTCCGCCACGCCTGAGCAACTCATCGCCGGACTGCACAAAGTGAACGACATCGTGGCGGGGACCAACTTTCCGAAATTTCCGGAAGAGGCTCTGCACCGCATCATCTATGAGAACTGGAAGCAAGTGATCGATCTTTAACCGCATGTTGGACTCCGGTGTGCCACGGCTCTGTGAGCCGTGCAAAGTTGGTAAACGCCAGGCAACGATGCACGGCCGACACGGCCGTGGCACACGGAAACGCGACTTGCCGCAACACACGCCCCCCACCAAGGCCCGCCTGTTCCATGAAAATTGATCGCATTGAAGCCATTCCGGTGCGCGTCCCCCTGAAAGCCGGGTGGACCACCAAGACCGCGCATGGCATTCACGCCACATCGGATTATGTCATCATCCGCATCGGGACCGATGAGGGAATTGTCGGCCTCGGTGAAGCCACCGTCGCCGCGCGCTGGACTGGCGAGACCAGCGGCACCGGCGTGAGCGTCATCCGCGAACTCCTCGCCCCGGCGCTCATGGGACAGAATCCGCTGCACATCACGCGTCTCCGTCATGTCATGGACCGCGTCCTCAAACAACACCCTTTCACCAAGTGCGGGTTGGAAATGGCATTGTGGGATATCGCCGGGAAAGCGGCGGGGATGCCCATCTGCCAATTGCTCGGCGGACCGGTTCGCGAATCGATGTCGATCAAGCTGGTGATCGGCGCCTACGACAACACCGCGGCAGTCAAACTCGCCGAGCGCTTCCTGGAAATGGGCGTCCAGTGTCTGAAGGTGAAGACGGGCCTTGATCCCATGGGAGACATTGCACGAGTAAAAGCGGTGCGAGCAGTCGCCGGTCCAGACATTCCCATCTCGATCGATTCCAACTGCGGTTGGAATGTGACGACCGCAAGACTCACGTTGCAGCGACTGGCGTCCGAGAATGTGTTACTCGCCGAGCAACCCATTCCGCCGAACGATCCCGCCGCGATGGCATCCTTGCGGGCGACGGCACCGATGCCGTTGATGGCGGATGAAAGCGTCTTCACGCTGAGCGATGCCTGGGGACTGGCCCACGCCGGGGCCGTCGATATCTTCAGCGTCTATCCTGGCAAGCATGGAGGCATCGCCGGGACGATGGAAGTTGCCCATGTGGCTCAGGCTGCCGGTCTCAAATGTGCGATTGGCAGCAATCTGGAGTTAGGAATTGGCACGGCGGCGATGTTGCACGTCGCCGCCGCGTTACCGGTCATCGACAGCGAAGCGTATCCCGCCGATCTCGTGGGACCGTTCTATCATGAAGCCGACCTGTTAACCGAACCATTGCGGTTAGGACCACCCGCGGCTTATTGCCCAATGAAACCCGGTTTGGGCGTGGAACTCGACGAAGCTCAATTGAAACGCTGGCGTGTGGACTAAGCCGCCGTGATTCGGATTGAATGACGAACCGGAAGCGTAGGCGAAGGATTCTGGGGAACGGAGAACAAAAATGCGAATGTCCGTCGCTCGCGCTTCCGGCTCATTATTCTGTATGTTTGCGAACATCTTCGTCGGCATCGCAATGGCGGCGGAGTCGGTCGATTATGTCCGCGACATCAAGCCGCTGTTGCACGAACGCTGTTTCGCCTGTCACGGAGCGCTGCAGCAGAAATCGCAATTGCGGCTCGATACCGGTGCGGCGATTCTCAAAGGAGGTGACGGTGGCCCTGCGGTGATAGCCGGACAATCTGGACGCAGTCTGCTCATCGAACGTGTATCAACCACTGACAACGCGCTGCGGATGCCGCCGGATGGGAAGCCGCTTACGCCGGAGCAAATCGCCACATTGCGGGCCTGGATCGAACAGGGAGCGGTGACACCCACCGACGAACAACCCGAAGACGATCCCCGGGAACATTGGGCGTTTCAGCCCCCGATCCGCCGTCTGCCTGCCGCGGCACCCGCCACGCAAGTGATGAATCCGATCGATGTCTTCCTCGCGGCGAGCCACGAACAGCACCGGTTGACCGCACGACCGCCGGTCGAAAAGTCGTTGCTGTTGCGACGAGTCACGCTCGACCTGATCGGCGTTCCCCCGACTCGTGACGAACTGCAGGCCTTTCTCGCCGATGATTCGGCCGATGCCTATGAAGCGGTGGTCAATCGCCTGTTGAAAGACCCGCGTCACGGCGAGCGCTGGGCACGACATTGGATGGACATCTGGCGGTACAGCGACTGGTATGGTCGCCGGCAGGTTCCCGATCCGTGGAACAGTGCCCCGCAAATCTGGCGGTGGCGCGACTGGATCGTGCAGTCATTGAACGCCGATCACGGTTATGACCGCATGCTGCGGGAGATGCTCGCCGCGGATGAAATCTGTCCCGAAGATGATTCGGCCACCGTCGCCACCGGGTACCTCGTGCGCAACTGGTACGCGCTCAATCCGAATGACTGGATGCGCAGCACAGTGGAACATACCGGCAAGGCGTTTCTTGGTTTGACCTTTAACTGCGCGCATTGCCACGACCACAAATACGACCCGATCACGCAAGACGACTATTTCCGGTTGCGGGCGTTCTTTGAACCCATTCAAGTCCGGCAGGATCGCCTTCCCGGCGAGGCCGATCCGGGACCGTTTCAGGAATATCAGTATAGCGTGCTCCGCAAGGTCCAACGGTTAGGATCCGTCAGCATCTTCGACAAGAACCTCGACGCACCGACCTGGTTCTATACAGGCGGCGATGAACGGAATCGCGTGAAGGAACGGGGTTCGATCGCCCCCGGTGTCCCTGCGGTGCTGGCGGGCTGGTTTCCGGCCATCACGCCGGTGCAACATCCATCCCGCTTCTGGTATCCGGGTTCGAGACCCGATCTGCAGGAGACCGTGCTCAACGACAATCGCGCTGCACTCACCGCGCGCGAAACGGAACTAACTGCGGCACGGAAGGCCACCGACGAAACGCTCCCCGTTTTGCAGACAAAACTCGCCGAAGCACAAACGGCTTTCGATACTGCCCGCACGGCGGCAGCGGAAACCGGCACGTCCGCTGCACTGGCGGGGAAGCAATCCCTCTTGTTGGATGCCACGACCGGGCGGCGCATCCTTCACAATGGACTCACCCAACTTAAAGCCCTCGCGGATGGCACCACGGTCCGCTTTCAACTGCAACTGCTCACGAACACGCACATGAACTTTCAGTTCGCGAAGGACACCGTGAAAGGACTGACAGCGGGTTGTGTGATCTTTGAGCAAGGTCGAATCGCTTCCTATCAGCCGGGTTCGTTCACCGAGTTCGATGCCGGGAAGTACAACTTCGACGACGGTCAGAAGCGGTTTCAGGTCACGCTCGTGCTGCAAACGGCAGCGGATCGTTGCCTGTTGACGGTGCGGTCGTTGCCCGATGGACCCATCCTAGTCGATGCGGTTCCCGTCGCGCTCAACGGCTGGAACCCCGTCGGTGACGCGACCAAAGCAATTACTTTCGATGCCCGCGCGGGAAGCGTCGCCGTGATCGATGATGTGACCATCACCGGTCCCGTCGCCGCAGGGACGACCGATGCTCCGCCACAAATGCCGTTAGTCCTCTACGATTTCGAGTCACCGAACTTCACCGACGGGCGGGATGTCATCGGCATCGCAGGCTGGGTGAATTCACCCGGTAGTGCAGCTCCGGCGACATCCATCGTCTCGTCGATCGTGATGAACGATGCTTTACGGGATTTGTCACAGAAGCTCGAGCTTGCGCGTCAGGCGGTGTCGGTACCGAGTCTGCAAATTCGCTCGGCTGAAGCCAAAGTCACGACAGCCCGCGCGGAACTTCAGTGTGTGGAAACACGGATTGCTGCCGACCGGGCACGGTTCGGCGCACCTTCTTCCAGCGATGCCGCCACGCTCGCCCAAACCGCCAATCGGCTTGAACGGGAATTGCTGGTGACGAAAGCGGAAGCCAATTTCCTGGCAGGCGAATATGCACTTGCCGTCGCCGAAAGCAAGCCGATCAGCGATGCCAAACGTGGCAAGGAAATCGAAGCCGCGACCAAACAAAAGAATGATGCCCAGATGGCACTCGACAAGGCTCGCGTCACTCTCGCCGACACCAAGCCCGCGGAAACGTACGCGCCGCTCAGCCCGCAGTATCCCACCACGAGCACCGGCCGCCGTCGCGCGTTGGCGGAATGGATCACTCACCGTCAGAACCCGTTGACGGCCCGCGTCGCCGTGAATCATGTCTGGGCTCGTCATTTCCACGCACCCCTGGTCGCAACCGTAAGTGATTTCGGCCGCAGCGGCACCAAGCCCACGCATCCCGAACTGCTCGATTGGCTCGCCGTCGAATTGATGGATTCCGACTGGAGCCTGAAGCACTTGCACCGGCTGATGGTGACGAGTGCCGCTTACCAGCGGTCATCGTCCGTGGGAGACGATGCATCGTCTGTTGCGCTTGATCCCGACAATCACTTCCTGTGGCGAATGAACGTCGGACGAATGGAAGCGGAAGTCGTTCGCGACAGCTTGTTGTTTACCGCGGGAAAACTCGACCCGAAGATGGGGGGGCAGGAACTGGAGAACTCAGAAGCGCTGACCAGTTATCGGCGCAGCCTCTACTTCAGTTGCTATCCGGAACAGGGAGGTAAGAGCGCATTCGGCGAACTGTTCGACGGTCCGAATGCCCTGGACTGCTACCGTCGCGCCCGGACTGTAATTCCCCAGCAAGCACTGGCCCTGACCAACAGCGATCTCGTGCATCAATTAACGAGTACCGTGGCAGCCAGTTTGTGGTCGCAAGCGGAAGTCGCGCAGACTGCTGAGGGAACGGTAACGGATCGGTTCATCTCGGCGGCCTTCGAGCAGATTCTGACCCGTCGTCCCACGGCTCAGGAACGAGGCGCCTGCACAACGTATCTGGTTTCCGCTGAGGGAACGACGGACCTCGCCCTTCGCGAAAGTTTTGTTCGCGCCCTTCTCAATCACAACGACTTCGTCACGATCAGGTAGTTGCCATGACCGATCAACATACCGTAGATTCTCCTTGCAATTGCCATCCCTCCCGCCGGGCGTTTCTAGCGGACCTGGGAATGGGCTTCACCGGACTCGCGCTCGGGGCGATGCTGGCCGACGACGGCATCACTCGGGCGGCGGAAACACCCGCGTCGATCGCGACGGCTCCGCATTTTCCGCCGCGGGCCAAGTCCGTGATCTGGATCTTCCTCTCCGGTGGCTACAGCCACATGGAGACGTTCGATCCCAAGCCGGCGCTCAACCAGTACGCCGGGATGACCTTCGACAAAACGCCCTTCGAGAACCCGGCGAATTCACCGCTACAGAAGAAACGTTTCCGTTCGGTTCCGGCCGAAGAAATCAATGTACGTGATGTCTATCCGTCGATTTACCCGATGCAGGTCGGATGGAAAAAGCACGGAGAATGCGGCATCGAAATCACGGACTGGTGGCCGCATCTTTCTCAGTGCGTCGACGATCTCTGTTTCGTGCGCAACATGTGGACTACCGACAACGATCACGCCGCGGAGAACCAGATTCATACCGGTCGGCATCGGCTGGACGAAACGCAGCCAAGCATCGGTGCGTGGGCTCACTACGGACTGGGCACCCTCAACGAGAACCTGCCGAAGTACGTCGTCCTCGGCGGACCGACGCGCCCCGATACCCGCCAGTCGATCGATTCATACTACCTCGGCCCGCAGTATGCCGGTGTACCGCTCGAACTTGATCCGCAGAACCCGTTACCGTTTGGCAAGCGGCATGCCAGTCAGTCGGTTGAACAACAGCGCCGTGAATATGAGTTGATCCACCGTCTCAACCAGTTTTCGGCTATCGAGTACCCCGAAGACCGCGATCTACGGGCACGGATTCGGGCTTACGAACTCGCTTATCGAATGCAGGCCGCGGTCCCGGAAGCGGTCAACTTCAAACAGGAAACCGAGGCAACCACCAAGTTATATGGACTCGATAACGACGCCACCAAACTCGCCGGAGAGCGGCTGCTGGGTGCCCGCCGCCTGGTCGAACGGGGCGTGCGCTTCGTGCAGGTCTTTCCGTCCGCTTACGGCGTGTGGGATTCACATCAAAAGCTGAAAGACAATCACACCCGTCTCTGCGCAACGGTGGATCTGCCGGTCGCCGGTCTGATGAAGGATCTCAGACAGCGCGGCTTGCTGGAAGAAACCCTCGTCGTGTTCTGCACCGAGTTTGGACGCACACCCGGGCTGGAACTGCGGGGCGGGGGCAAAGACGGTCGCGACCACCATCCCAACGGTTTCACGATTTGGCTGGCCGGTGCAGGTATCAAGAAGGGCTACGTCCACGGAGCCACCGACGAACTCGGCTACCATGCGCTGGGCGATGGCCATTATGTCACCGACCTGCACGCCACCGTGCTGCATTTGCTTGGGCTCAACAACCGCCGCCTGGAAATTCCGGGACGCAAACGGCTCGACATCGATTATGGCGAACCGATCACGGACATCTTCGCCTGATGCATCGTGTTGGCCTGACACCATTTTCTGTACCAGGGTTATAAGAGTTCGGGTTGGTTAACGCCGTGCGGCCGGTTATCGTTGCAATCCTCTTATCGATGCCGCATTCCCCGCGCGTTCACCTGGGAAAATTGTGCTTGCTCAACGCCGGCACTGGACATCTGGGCTTCGTTCACCCCAATACGAAGAAGTTTGAACCGGTGGCGTTTCTGCCCGGTTATGCCCGCGGCGTGGCGATACACGGCCATTTCGCGATCATTGGCTTGTCAAAACAACGCCGTGAGAATACGTTCCAAGGATTAGCGCTCGACAAGAATCTCGTCGCGAAAGGAGCCGCCGCACGGTGTGGAGTGCAAGTGGTCGACATCACCACGGGCGCCGTGATTCGCTGGGCCCGGATCGAACCACCAATTGAAGAACTCCACGACATCGCGGTTCCCCCGAACGTCGTCCGTCCCAAAGCCCTCGGTTTCAGCAGTTCCGTGGTTGGCGATCAAATCACCCACCCCGATGGCGAAAGCCTGCAATTCTGGTCCGCGGCGCCGGCTCCCAAAGTGTAACGCGACCACCGATCGTCCTTAATTGCTGCTGCTCGTCGACGACGATGATGAAACGCTGCCGTTGGGGGAACGTTCCGTTGTGGTTTGAGTGCTACTTCGGGATGTCGCCCCATCGGGTTGCGTCACGATCACGTTCACCGTCTCAAGTGTGGTGGATCGACCGTCGTCGAAGGTGGTCGTTGTCTTATCCGTCTCCGTCGTATTCCTGACGCCATCTTTGCCTTCAACGGTGTCGCGAATCACAGAATGATCGACGGAAGGAGCTCCGTGTGGAGGGGGACCGAGTCCGGCACGAAAATGGCAACCGGCAAGACTCACCCACAACAGCAAGGACGTTTGCCAACCCATGGTCTGTTTCATAGGACATCCGACCCGAAATTGGGAGGCGTCAACTGGCCGTGGCGCGCGGCGTAAGCTACCGATTTCCCCCGTTGAGATCAAGAACGGTTGCGATCTGGAGATGTCCGCATCGGGCCAGACGAGGTTGTTGAAACGGTCGACTGGTTCCTTGGCTGTCCAGGCGATGCCGCGGAACAGCAGCACGCGAAACAACGGACATCGAACATCCACGAGTAGTGACCGAGGAACGGTGCGCCGCTCAAAATGGCATTCACTTCAGCGACTGACCGCGGAGCAGGGCGCGGAGTGCCGGCATCCTCGCGCGGAATCGCCGGACCGGACGAAAGCAGATACGTCAACAGATCGCGAGTCTCTTTCAGGGTGAAAGGTTTTAGCAGTCCGTCCGGCATCACCGACACCGACGAAACCCGCGTCTCATCCACATGCACTGGACCGAGGACGGTCACCTTGCCGTTGCGATCGCCGACATGCAGTTGCCCAACGATAGTGCGAACCACGCCCGTATGAATGCGGCCATCGGGGAGACTGATAGTTGAGGCGATTCTGCCATGAATGCCGACTTTCAGGGGTCAAAAAAGCCATGAGGCGTGAATCGAAGACCATTGATCACGAAAGGCCTGCACCAGCGCGTCCGAGAACTCACGGTCGTTGATGTGATAAGGGAGACGACGAATGACGCGCATGGGGGTCTGGTTAACGGATTGTTCTAACGTGTCGAATAGTACCGCGTCGGCGTCTGGATCGTGAAAGGCTTGCCCCGGCGCATCCAGCGCGGAAACGCCTTTCTCTGGAATCAACACCGTGACGGGAGCAACGGAACGATTCAGTTTGGCGGCAATCCACTGCGCACATTTTCGGTTCTCATCGACGGTGGTCCGCATCAAGGTGACTTGCGGGTTATGGACGTGCAGTCGCCGATTGCGGAACGCTTCCGGGACTGTGGCCATCGCCCCGAAATTCACCATGTCGAGTGCACCGAGACTCATGACATATGGCACGCGGGCGGCCAGAATCGCATCGAACCGATGTGGACCGGCGGGAAAGACGCCTCCGACGACTTCGTCGGCCACTTCCGTCGTGGTGATGTCGAGCACGCCGCGAATCAACTGGGACCGCACGAGTTGTTCCATCGCGCGCCCCCCCGTGCCCGTAGCATGAAACACAAGACAATCCAGCCCGTCGCGTTCCAAAGCCGTGCGCACCGCGGTGACACATGTCGTGGTGACACCAAACATGGTCATCCCGATGGCTGGCTTCAAATCGAGCGCGGGCACCAGATTCGAGACCATCCCCGCGATGGCATGAGCGGCGTTCGACAAAATCCGCGATGACACGGCGTTGATCCCGGCCACATCGACAATCGACGGCATCAGGATCAGATCGCTGCAATCAACATACGCCGCGACATTCCCGCTCGCGACCGTGGAGACCATCACCTTGGGAAGGCCGACGGGCAATGCACGCAGCGCGTGGCAGATGAGTGCCGTCCCACCACTGCCGCCGATCCCCAGAACGCCTTGCACTTCGTCACGGGCCAGCTTTTGCAACAGGAATTCCCGCAATGCCTCGCCCATCGCTGTGACCGCCTGGCCGCGATCGGCCTGTCCGAGAACGTAGCTCACCCCGCGTGGATGACATGCGGCCACGATCTCCCGCGGAATGACCGGCGATTGAGTGGGGGGCTGTTGTGTCCCCACATCGACCGTAATCGCTTTAACCCCCGCGCTATCCAGCCGCTGGGCTACAAACGCAAGTTCGTCCCCTTTCGTATCCATCGTGGCGATGGTAAGTACTTCGGCAGGCATGGGGACTTTCCTGATCGATGACATATCGGTGCGAGATGAGCGTCACGAATGGGATGCTAACGACATGAAATCGATCATCGCGACAATTCGCAATGGACACTCGAACTCGGACGATCCTTTCACCTCGATGCCCTGGCTTTGTGAGCGGCACGGACACTAGCCGCCGGTGTTTTGGGAGGAACCGGCGGCTAGCATACCGCTCACCAGGTTCTATGCTAACTCATGCGCACTGGCCCGATCGCCGCTCGCAAGCAGTTTGGTGGGCACATCGCTGACACGAAAGTCGGCGACCGCCTTGCACTCGTCGAGTACAAACACGGTGAACTGGAGATGAAGAACGGTCGCCCGAAAAAGGTGCCCGCAATGGTGCCGAGAGGTGCCGAAAATGGTGCCGAGAGGTGCCGAAAATGGTGCCAAACGCCTCGCACTCGAGGGGTATGAGTCTGCACCAGATTGCACCGAGAACCTCGAAAGCGAAGACGCCGGAACTCTCGACCAAACGGGGAGTTCCGGCATCGTTTTGCGTCAAAACCAAGCGGAGAGGCAGGGACACTCCGCAGTCCAATTTGCAACCAACATCGCTTTAATCGCTTACGTCGTAACCGGCTTGCGGGATAAAAAGTTGTGGTTGGTCAGGAGTGGTCAGCGTTAGTCACGGATTCTCACGGATGGTCAAATCGAATGGCACACTGTGCCATTCGATTTCGGGCGCGTTGTCTCCTGCGGGAGACGTGTCATGTATTTTCAGGATCGGTTAGTTCCGCGGAATGGGATCAAGCCCGTCGTGCTCATCGGGGCACGCATCAGCGGTTGCGCCAGTCAGAAGGAAGCCAGTCTGGAAGACCAGATCGACCACGGCAAGGAAGTTGTCGGAGAGATGTACGAGGGGGACGTGGAGTACATCATTCTCTCCACCAAAGGCAAAGGGGAACGGTTGGATCGTCCCGAACTGGCTGAGCTGGAAATCCACCTGCGCAGCCGAACGCTTGATCTCGTGATCTATGAAGACATCGGACGACTGATCCGCGGGGCCGATGCCGTTCGATTGTGTGGAATCGCCGTGGATCACGGGACGCGGGTTCTGGCACCGAACGACTGCATCGACACGAACGATCCTGATTGGGAAGAGGACGTCATGGATGCCTGCAAGGAACATATGGGGCACAATGCCCATACGTCCAAGCGGCTGAAGAAGAAGTTGATGAATCGGTTCCGGAAGTATGGGGCTGCCCGAGCCGACCTGACCTTCGGGTATGTCCTTCCCGAAGGCGGCAAGACCTACTTCGACGCCCAGAAAGACCCGCGGCCCGAGGTGAGCGAGATTCTCCACGAGGGGAAGGCTCTTCTGGCGAAGACGCTCAACTATTCGCAAGTCGCGCGCTTTTTCAACCTTCGCCGCGCTGAGGGCGGCACCTCGCGACGCCGGGGGGCTTGGACGGGGGAATCCATTCGCGAACTCTATCACAACCCCCTGCTCACGGGGCGGCCGCAGCGCGGCAAGCGGACGACCATCAAGCATCACGAATCGGGACGTCGCATCTCGGTGCGAAACCCGCGGGGACCCGTTCACATCGAGTGCCCGCACCTGGAATACTTCCCACCCGAGGAAATGAAACCTCTTTGGGCGGCTCTGGAAGAAAAGAATGCCCGTCATTCTCGTACCCGTGCCGGCGGTCACGATCCTCGCTGTCGAGTTCCCCGGAAGCAGACCCGGTTTCCCGGACAATTCGGCACCTGCTGGTACTGCGGCAGCCATTTTGTGTGGGGTGGCAACGGTCTCAAAGATCATCTGATGTGCGTGCGAAGTCGGGAAGGGAAGTGCTGGAACTCGGTGAGTTTCAATGGCGCTTTGCTGGTCCGTCGGCTGATGACGGCACTGTTCGACCGATTGACGGTCGTGGAAGGATTCGACGAACAGTTCCGAGCCCTGATCGGTGCCTGCGATCGCGCTCGTTCCGTCGAGTCGGAACTCAAAAAACTCCGACACGAAGAGGAACGTATGGCGCGGGAGCAGAAGAACATTCTGGATGGGATCGTCAAATACGGTCCCCAGGCCATGTTCGACGAGCGGATGGCCTCCCTTGGCCGAGAGGCGGCGGCTTTGAAGGCCGAACGGTATCGGCTGGAAGGTCTGGTCCACCGTCAACTGCAAATCCCCGAGTCTCCCTTGGCCCTCCGCGCTCTGATGGAGCAATCCTTTGAGCATGTGTCCGAAACGTCGCCGGAGTTCGGCCTCTTGATGAGGGAGATCGTTCCGGAGTTCCATGTCTTTCTGGTGCGCCTTTGCGATGGCGGACATCCGCTTCCGCGCATCCAGGCCCGTCTGGACCTGTCGGGAATCTGCCCGGATGCACGCCAGATTGATGGTCTGCAACCGTTGCTGTCATCGACGATCACGCTGGATGTTTTCGAGCCTCCGCAGCGAGAACGAATTCGCGAGCAGGCCGTCCAACTGATTCGTGAAGGCTGCCAACAACGGGAAGCGTGCCGGCGCATCGAAGAGCAACCCACTCAACCGGCGTTGCAGCGGGCACTTCAACTGCACCAGATGATGCAGGAGTTGGGGATCGATACGCCTTACGTCCTGCTTCGGTCACCCCCGGACGACTACCCCAAACTCCGTCGACACAAGGCCGATCACTTCCGGTTCGAACCGATTGAGGGCTACATCCCGCCGGAGTTTTCCTGATCTGAATCACATCACCACAGCGATCCCAAGACCTTGAGCCCCAGCTCAAGGTCTTTTTTACGCGCCTACCACAAAGGATTATTATGCCGTCCACACCACTTCCATCGACCGATCCCATTCGGACTGGATCCGCCCTTTATCAACTGCTGGTACTGATTGCCGATCGCATGCTTGAAAGTGCTTCCACGCCGGATCAGTCTTCGGAATGTCTTGCGGCCACGAACCGTACCAACCCGTCAGAAGACCATGATCGAGATGTCGACAACAGTGCTGTTAATCATGCCGATGCGGATTCTTGAGTGGAGATTTCAGAGGGGTTGGCCCGTAAGCTGGTGACGGTGGCCTATCTCATGCTCAAGGACAACGAACCGTATCGCTATGCCCGGCCCGAGCTCATGGCCCAGAAGTTCATCGATCTCCGCGTCAAGTACCTGCCGAAGGAATGGCCAGTGCCATCTGCTCCCTTGCGAGGCAGCGCCAAGCAAGGACTGTCGGCGGTCTACCACTTGGCCGGGCTACCACCAGTGCTGACACCGGAACAACTTCCGGCGGGTGAACGATACATGCTGGCTGAGCGCCAACTCACACCGTTCGTCGAGGAACTGCATGCCCCCCCACAGCGATGACAACTTCGCTGTCATCGCCTCATCGGCATGAAGCTCAATCATTGGCTGTCCTGCGGGGCAGCCACTCGAGTGATTTTTTAGCATTGCCAGAACCATAGAGTGGTTCCGCTGTTCGTCGATAGCGACTTCCAGGGGCGCTGCCCTTGGAACCCCGGGATTTTCGAAGGCATGGCTCCGGTGTCCGAGACGGGGATCCGGTGACACACCCACCAAACAACCGCAGCCCCCCAGAGGGTGAACTACCCAGGGGCTGCCTGCGCCTCGGCGCACCGTCGGTCCGGCTATTCCTCGTTCGGTTACGTCCCCGCAGAGCCGAACTCCGCTTCACCGGACAAAAACCAAAATACCAAATCCCAAAATCTCGTCACCGCCAGTTGACAGCTTCAGAGGTAGATATCAAAGGGGCAAAGGCAACGAGGCGAAGACCTTGCCGTGAATAAAGGTCTCGACTTCTGTTCCATGTCTGTCCAGCATTCCAACGGTGCGATCAATCCTGGATAGACGCCAGTAGGTTTCGGCCAACCTGCTTCACTCGTTCGCGATGCGCCTGCTGTGCGTCTCTGTTCTCGGCAGGTCGATGAGCGCCATTTCATCTTAACTAAGAGCCAAAAAAACCTCGTGTATCTCGAAGTTTTTCGCGGGAAATGAGGGTTTTGTTTTTGGCTCTAAGTTCTTCTTCCACTCCTTGTAGTTGCTCGGCAGCAAGGATGTTGGCAAGCTCGACGAGGTCGGAAATCGTCTCTTCGATGGTGACGTGGTCTTTCTTATGAGTGACGACCAAGATCACCCCGACATTGGCAAATGGCGTCGAAGAAGCAATTGAGGCGAACTCGGGATTAGTGTTCGTGGTTCGGGACGTAACTTGGCGAATAGCGGTAGTAAACTTCCAGCGCCAGAATGGCCCATGCCGTATCCAGCGTTCGGCCATAACTGTCAATCCAACTCCCGCGCGCACAACCCGTGGTGATCTGACGCTTAATGATCTCATCGCGAACGGCACCGTTCCAGTTGGTCCAGACGTCCTCTCCAGCTAGAAACATGGCCAAATTGCAGTTGTAGAGCGTGTAAAAATCACCGGTACGACCAATGCCCGCGGCGGCCTTGGGCGTGAGAAACTCCGCAGACTTCACCGCAATCGTCGAATCCGGTGACTTCGCGATGAAGTGCTGCACGATCAATCCAACCGCCGTGGTCAGCGGGGTCGCTGATCCGTACTTTGGCATGTATTGCGTTTCCCCAGTATTGGGGTTCCAAGATTGCTCAAAGAAGTACTTTACTCGGCTCATGGCCTCGGGAGCGACCGGAATCTCTGCTTCGAGTGCCGATTTCAGGGCCAGCGCCTGCCAGCCTGAGACCGAGGTGTCACCGGTGCCGCGACTATCGATCGCATATTGCCAGCCACCCTGCTCATACTGATGGTCTTCGAGAAACTTGATCGCCTTCGTCGCCGCGTAAAGGTATCGCGGATTCGGTTCGCGCCGATTGGCGTAGGCGACCGCACAGGCTTCCGTCATGGCAAACGTGGCGATTCCATGCTCATACCACGTCGCCACCGGGCCGAACCACCGACCGTCTTCTCCCTGATGCTCCACCAGCCAATCGAGACCACGCTGCACCACCTGTGAATAGCGCTCGGCTTCTGGCCGTTCGTTCGATTTTCCATTGAAGTCGTAGTAACCACCGGCCTGAAAAGCGAGGATTGCCAACCCAGTCTCGGCATGCGTGGCTCCCCGCAAGAAGTTCCAGGCCGGACAGATATTACCCTCTTCGCATTTCCTATGATCCGACCAATGACCGTCATCGGCCTGGTGACGCGCGAGCCAATTCAGCCCAGCCGCGACGGCGTCTTCGGATTCCTTCGTCCCTCCTCCCTTCTCGACAATTTCCATCCGTTTGACCGACGTCCTTGCCGAGTAAAGCCCCGCCACGGCGAATTGGACTCCAGCCTGTGAAGATAGCTTCGCGACAAGGCTCGCCGCACGAGTCCCCGTCTTTGCGGACGATGCCGTGATCTCGCTCTCTTTTCCGTCGAAGGTGATAAATCGCCCGCCGATGTCGAGCAGCGGTTGACACGCCGCCTGCGCTTCTTCACCTGCCTGAATAAAGGTCACGATGCCGCGTTGGCCCAATTGATTCGCCACATCGCGGACCTCGTCTGCGTTGGCACACGGAGTCGCCGAGATCAAATAGAAAATGACCGGTTCGCCTTCTCGATAATTCCACTTCAAAGCCCGTTCTATCGCGCTCACCGCCGTGTCATCGAGGGGCGCGGCCTCCCCCGGTACCGCCTCGAATTGATCGTGGAAGACTTTGAGGTCGTCCGTGAGCTCAACCGAGGGCAGGTAGCTGCGTTGTCCGCCGAAGGGAATGACCGCAAAGCGGCATTGCATCCCCTGACCGTGCAGTGATTTCGCAGTCTCCAGACAACGGTCGCGGATCGCGCCGCGCAAACTTTTCATCACCGGGCGCTGATCGACGATAAACACGATCTCGGCCCCCTTCGGGCCGACGACGCGATCGACAATCACGATGGTTATCAATGCCCCAACCAGCGCCAAACCCGCGATGGCATCCCGCTTTCGATAACTTGGTTTCGTCGTCGTATCCATAGAAACTCCGTTCCACACTAACCCGAGTTGGTCGATCATCGGGAAGAAACAATTTGGTCCGGTGAGAAATGCCCAGCGGTTTCTACCGCCGTACTTCACTTTGATCGAAACTGGCTTATTTGTTAGGGATGAAACAAAGCCCGTGGCGGACAGTGGAACAAACACCGTGTCCACACACCGACAGCGCTTACGTCTCTGGGATCACGGAGACTTCGGAGGCAGGCCACGATCGTCTTTGGGGTTGATGGCTCCCCAGAATATGTCGGGACTGACCGACCGATCGATCTGCCGGGACGTCTGGTCGAACAGCACGGTTTCGATGGGGGCAATCGACGGCAGCTTCAAGAATTCCTCGATGCGTTTTCCGGCAGCCAGCGGGACGTCCTGGGGAGCCGTCCACTGCACCATGAGTGGTGTTTCCATGATCATGACCGTCTGATCAAGCCCATCGACAATATCGCGTTTCGAGATTTTGCGATTGCCGAAGAATGCCGCGGCCGCACCGACGGGGAATTGGTACGGAGTCATGCCGTGAACGATACCTTGGACTGTGGCAGTTCGTTGGTCGCGCATGCGCGCCAGCGGATGTTCAAAGACCGCGGGCATCTTCTGACTCAAACTCAAATTGTGGGGGCTGCTCCACGGTTCATGCAGATGAAACTCTTTCGACAATTGCGCGGCTTCTGGTCCCAGGTAGGGAAGCAGCGCTACGCGCCAGCTATACAGCGGTTGGGTGCCGGATTCGTCCATGACCACGGCCGGTGGGTAATGTCCGTATTGGTCGTGATAAAGCTCCATCGCGTTGGCAAGCTGTTTCAGATTCGGCGCGCTGGTCAATTCCTGTTCCTGCCATCCCATAGCCGATTTGATCGCGCCCGGCATGTCCTGAACCAGTGACGACAGATTCTGCGTGGCGGAAAACGAGACGAAACGGTCTTTCGATTCGACATTGATACCGCGGATGAACGTCGAGAGCTTTCCGAACATGGCAGCCTGAGGATGCCCGTCCGGCAGGGCCGCCGCTCCTTCAGGGACGAGTTGAATGACACTGAGCAATCCTCGCAAAAGATCCCCGCTCTTCTTCGCCTCGGTGTCTGACGGAAAATGCGACCGACCCTGAATATGCAGGATTTCATCGGCTTCGAGCTTCAGCGCGATGCCCGCCGAATCGACCGCGAGCAACTCCTTCAGTTGCGGAGGAACGGCCTGTCCCGATCGCAGGTTCATCAGCACGCCGCCCACGCCGGGAGTCGCCGTCAACCGTTGTCGCACATCGTCGGAGGCACCCGGATCATCCAGCGCAGCGAACATTTGATTGACGTTGGCCGTGCGTGCCCCAGCCGCGACAAAAAAGTAATCCGGATTGATGATCCAGGTCCGCACCCATTCCAGCATTGCGGTGGACTCCGCGTTGGCCTTACCCGAAGCGGAATTGTCGCGCGCATCGAGATACGCATCCAAGGCGGCTTTCACACCAAGATCGGTCCCCATGACAAAGAGCGACTCACTGGCGGAATAGATTGCGAGGGGAGTGTCTGGTGTTCCGGGAACATGTCCGGTTCCGACGTCGTATTGCAGTCCGCGATGTGTCCGAGTTTCCCATTGGATTGACGCCGCGGAGGCCGTCGAGGGCAGGATCTTCTTGCGATCTTCACTACCGTACGTTCGATTTGTCTTCACCACGGCGCACAGGGCGGGTTGCTCAGGGTTGGTGAGGGTGATCGTGACGCTGTCGACGAACTCCATACCGATGCCCACTCGCGATACGGTCTCTTCCGATTGTTGTCGAGCGTACTCGGGAAGACGGCTATAAAACTCCTGAATCAGTGCCGAATTCCAGATATCGGCGACTCGAATGTGGAACAAGAAATCGGCATCAGTACGCACGAAATCGAGAGGTGTCGCCAGTCGGGGCTTGGGAGACGTCACAACCGCAACGCCGTATGCCAGCGAGGCCAGAATCGCTATCGCCAAACCCGTGATGGCGAGCCGACCACGGTTGGCCATCCAAAACCGATTGGCAAAGCGCGCTGAAGCGGGCGGGAGAGCCCCTGCACTTGCCGCGGTCTTCGGTTGGAGGACAGTTGCCGTCCCAGGTGTCGGCACGGGGGAGTGTGTCGGTTGGGGTCGCGCGGGTAATGCCGGCGCGGTCGCTGCAAAACTCACCGTCTTCGTACAGGCTGGGCACGTCTCTCCGCTGAGATTTTCACCGGTCAACTCGCGCTGGCAGATACGACAACGTGGTGGTCCCGGAGTCACCGGTGCTGATCCGGTGAGAGCTTTGACCGCTGCACCGGGCGGAAGGGGCAATTTGCTCTGCGGCACGGCTAGTTTGCCCGGTGGCGGAGGCGGCCCTTTCAGCGGCGCTTTGATCGCCGCCGACACCGGTTGCAGCGGAATACTGTGATAGCACTTGGGACACATCACGCTCGGAACTTGCGGGTTCTCCGGGAGGGGGACTGGATTGCTGCAAAATCCGCACTTCAGTAACTTTGTACTCATATTGCCGTCCGTTATGAAATAGACATCCGGCGAGGTATCGTCGGAATCATATCATGGTCGGTGTCGCGATCAATTGCTCATGGAATGTATTCTCTTCAGGCCGTGTCGTTCTATCCCGTTGTTGATCGCGCCATTGGCTGTCTACAAGCTGGCGTTCGGTCGGAGCGAATTCTCAAGCTGTTGAATTGCCAACTCAGTGGAATTGCTTGGATGCCATCACCGCCGGTCGATCACAACCAATCGCGCGAATCGTTGCCTTCGTCTGCGGAAGGAGTTTCTTCCGCAGACGATTCGATCGACTCGAACGATGCTGGAATCCACATCATCGCGGTCCGGAAGGTTGAACCGATCGGTGAGATCGGAGCCACTGATGCATTGTGTCCGGTTGACCTCGCAACGATGTTCCGTACGCTTGAAGGGTACGAGTTCCAGTTCGATGACGAACAACATCCGCGGATTTTGGGAAAGGGCGGGTTCGGGCAAGTTTATCTGGCGATAGAGTACGAATTGAATCGTCCGGTGGCCATTAAAGTCCTGAAGCCCAAATATGTGACGGATCGCGTGCAGGTCTCACAGTTCCACCTGGAAGGAGTGCTCACTAGTCAACTTCAACATCCGGGAATTCCCCCGGTCCACGCGATGGGTCTCTGGCTGGGACGCCCCGCGATTGTAATGAAAGCCGTGGTAGGAAAAACCCTAGCTGCCTATTTAAATGAGCAACGTCAACAGGGGACATCGTCAGGCACAAAGGTCATTGATTACTTTCTGCAAGCCTGCCGAGCCGTCGCTTATGCACATAAGCGCCAGACCCTGCATCTGGATCTGAAACCCATCAACGTCATGATTGGGGCACAGGATGAGATTCAAGTGATGGATTGGGGGCTCGGACGATCGGCCAATAAAACTGGCGAATCCGCCCTTCGCGCCGGTACCCCAGAATATATGCCACCCGAGCAAGCCAACGGCGTGACGCACGACATCGGTCCCCCCTCAGATGTTTTCAGTCTGGGAGCGATGCTGACAGAGATCCTCACTGGAAAGCCGCCGTACGTCGCGACCGGCAAGCTGTCCCCCCTTCAGATGGCAAGGGCTGCCAATCTTGCCGAAGTGATGGAACGGCTGAATGCACTGGAAAACGGCGATCCAATGCTCGCCCCGCTCACCGGGCTCGCGCGTTGGTGCCTGTCGGTGGACCCGGCCATGCGTCCGCCCGATGCGGGCAAGGTTGTCGAGGCGCTGACGCATCATCAGGAAGGATTGCGCCTCCAGGTTCAGGAGGAAATCGCCGATCGGGCTCGTCGACAGCAGCAAGCGCTCGTCGATCGGGCTCGTTTTCGCGCACGGGCGACAATCTTCGGGACCACTGCGCTCGTCTTGCTGCTGACGATGGCCAGCGTTGTCTGGTCGCTTGCCACTATACAAGCCCGCAATGCCGGATTCCTGTCGGAACTCGTCAAGGTCGATAAATTAATCCGTGATGGTTCTGAGATCGCGATCAACGAGGCCCGTCGGGATCTGGCTATCGTCGAGTCCCACGCGGCTGAGGGATGGGTGACTCGAACCGTCGAACAATTGATCGCTGAAGCCAACGCCGATCTCGACTTTATCACACAGCGGGACGAAGCCCGGCAGAGTCTCGCCGAATTGACCAATGGACTCGAACTCAACACGGGGACCGCGCTACAGTATGGGGCGCTGTTCGAACAATACGGCATTCTTGTCAAGAATACGGACGATGCAGTCAAACGGATTCGGAGTTCGCGGATTCAGGCCGAGCTCCTTGCGGGACTCGATCATTGGGCGCTCGTTTCCGATGACATCCAGAAGCCGCTCCTTTGGCAAGTGGCCAAAGAGGCGAGCCAACCCGGATGGTTCCAGGAATTTCGCACGCCGACCATCCGCGATGACCCTCAAGCGCTGAAGCGACTCGTCACGCGCATCCCCTGGGGCGTCTTGAGTGCGGACGAGTTCGAGAGTGTCGCGCGGGGGCTGGCTCAACAGGGGCTTCGCGCGGAAAGCTTGGACATCTTGCGGAAGGCTGTTCGGCGATTCCCCAACGACTTCTGGTTGAACTTACTTCTCGGGCAGGAAGTCGCCGCGGCCATTGCCGAGAGCGACCCACTTCCAACTCGTCACAGCATTGCCAGGGAGTCCATTTCCTATCTTCGAGCCGCACTCGCCATCAAAGAGAACGCCCATGTTTATTCCGAAATGGCGCGTGTCTCACTCCTGGGCCATGACCTGGAGGCTGCAGAAGCGGCGGCCAATCAAGCATTGAAGATGGACGTCAACGCCATCTCCGCACGGTTCTATCTCGCAAAAATCCGGCTCCGGGAAAACAAGCCGCGCGAAGCCGCGAGCATCGCTCGCCAAGCCCTCGAAATGGTGAAGACCCAAAGCCCCGTACAACAATCCCAGTGGGTGCGACGCTTGAATGAACTGATCAAGGAAACGGAGGCGGCTGCCGCTGGAATGTAGACCGCCTCAGGCCTCCGGATGTTTCTCGTTGATCGCCGCTCCTGCTACCGCCGATGTGCTTTCAGCGTCGACTTCTGCCAACGGCGTGCATTTGACCGCGGGCATGTCAAACGTGCCGTCTCCGGCTTTGTTCTGCAGGCTTTCAGAGGATTCAACCAGCGGCCCGATTTCGGCAGCATCAGCGACGTCAGGCTCATTCATCACCTCGGCCGGCTCGATTTCTGTTTCGACGTGGTCGTCTGGCACGGCAACGACATCGCCAGGTGACTCCGTTGATAACGGCGTGGCGAGTACGCGGGGACCAACCCGCAGAATGACCAGCGTGCAATCATCAATTGGCATCCGCGATTCGGCGCGCAACCGCTCAACTTCGGAATGCCATTCTTCAACGGTCCAATTACTCAACCGTTGCCAATCAACTTCACCGTTGTGCTGTTCCAGTTCCGACCACAGCCACTGCCCGACCGCGTCGGTACAAAGGACGAGCATGTCACCCGGTTCGCAATTGAACGTCTTCGTCTGAATGCTGAGTTGGCCATCCTGCCCCCGGTTCATGCTGCACACCGCCTGCGGCTTCTGCGCATACGCCGCCGCCGACTGCATGGGATGCGAAAGCTGCAGTTGACCATCGCGCACGATAAACACGTTGCAATCGCCGATGGCGTGGCACGTCATGGACCAGCTTGTCGTTTGGCAAGCCTCCTCCGCGGGAGGGCTGGCAACGCTAGTTGAGTCGTCGATACCAACATCGAGATCGTGTTCTGGGCTGGAGTCATGTTCGCCGTTGTTCGCCGCAGCGCTCTCTGCCGCAGGACGTTCTGCCAACTGCAGCCAGAGGAGCGTGACCCAACCCCCTCCGATCTGGTTCAGCTTCGCGACCTGGTTCCACTTCAGCTTGGGCAATTCGATCCGCTCGGACCAGGCTTGTCGATGGGGGGCCAGCCATGTCGTTAAGCTGCCGACGACGCTGGGGTCGGCGGGAGGATCCGTCACCACTGCGGTGGTCAAGATGTCTGCCCAGGCGCGCGAAAAAATCGCCGACGACACTCCATCGGCGATGGCCGCGACCCCGCACTCCGGATTCCAATCGGCCGCGTCTTCGTATTCCTGTTCGTACCCGGACGTTTTCGGTGCCCAGAATGACTGAACGACTTCAAACATCTGTCACCTCAAGCTCGGTTATTAGGCCGCGCCGGCAGTGAGCCCAACCCACTACAGCTACGAACGATCGCGGTCGAAACAATGTCACTATCAGTTTGCGATGCCGGCCGAGATCGACTTCCACATTAAACCGTCAATCCCACACGCAGCGATTCGGCCAGCACGTCGAACTCGGCATTCACTGTCAGGCCGCGAGACTCAGGAACGACGATTCCCGGACGGGACACCTCGCCGGTCGCCGCACCCATCAGCGGGCCACTCACTTCAAACACGGCCTGCAATTCCGGTAACCCCAACCCCTCGGCGCTCGTCGGGTACGTCACAGCCGGGTGAGGAGCATCCGGCAGCAGCACATGATATTGCGTCACAGGAATGCCAATCGCAGCGAGCTCGCCTGCTGCGCTATGAACGTCCTCCGAAGGCCAGCCGGCGCGGGAGAAATGGACGACGACGGCCTCACGCACCATGCCACCATGTTGTTGACTCCAACCGTCAATCAAACGGCTGACATGTTGTGCGGCGGCAACCAGCGAACCGGGCCCCGCACTCTCCGCTTCCACGTAGATCGGCTTTTTGATCGGAATGCTGATCAGTCCGCCAATCCCATTGGAATGCTCTTCCACGGTCTCTTCGATGCGGATCGCCGCCGTCGCGAGATCGGCGTCGGTCACCCATTCGCGGCCGGCTTGATCGGCGCTCCACGGTTCGGTGCGCACATCGGTGTTGCCGCCGTCATCGCCGGCATACGTCACCATCGCGACGTGCAGTTGACCGGTAGGCTTCTTCGAGAGAAGACCAAGCGATCGATTCAGCCGTTCCTGCAACTTGCTGAACGGAGAATTCAATGCTGATCCATAGGGGTCCGCCAGCGAGCGATCGAGCAGAAACACCGCGGCGCGCGGACCCGTCCGTTCGACCGGTGCAGGTGGCATCCAACTGCTATCGACGACCACTTCGGTTAGTGCCGCATCTGGCGTGAGAGAATCCGACGGCGTCTCGACAGGTGCCTCCGGTGGGGTCTCCGCCATCGGCGTGATGGGTGCCGCCTCCGGGACAATCGGCGCGACGACAGGAGCAGGTGCCGAAGGCGCGGGAACCAGGGGGGCGACTGGAGCCGCCGCGATCGCCGAGGGATCCGTTCCGCTGGTGGCACCGTCCAGATGAGTCTCCACAAGGTTCAAGGCCTGCGCGACATCAGCCAGCCGCGCATTGAATAGCATCCCGACCGCCTGCGGCTGCAGAGACTGCTTGCGGGCCTGCAGCGCAGACTTCCAGTCCTCCGGCAACGGCGAGCACCGCTTGAAGAGATCCTTCTGCGCCCCTGCCGGCAGGTAGAAGATATTCGAGGGATACAGCGTCGGCGTCACCGATCGGCTGGAGCGGAGGTGAATCTGCAGAATGATCGGATTCGAAGGATGCTGGCGGAGTTGCTCGATGACGCGCTGTGGATTCCCGTCCGCGGATGTCGACGCGAACAGATGCACAATCACCGGTCTTCGTCCGACCGCTCCGAACGACGACCATTCGGTCAACAGTTCGGCACACCGAGTCCACCCCGCGAGTTGAGCCGCTTTCCCGGCCGTTCGCGGTTCCAGCCAGACCGGAAACTCAACGTTCTGAACCGTCGCTCCCCCGGGGGCTGTGGGGGGAAGACGGCGCGTTCTTTGTTCGACGCGGACCGGTTCTGCGATCACCGTTGGCAACGGAATCCAAGTTCGCCCGGCAAGCCCCGCTCCCCATCGAGCACTGACGGCCGCTGCTCCGTCGGCATCGGTGGCATAACCGATGAGCGCGATATCGGCCGCACTGTGCCCCGCGGTCCGCTTGATCCAGGCATTCACAGCCGTCGCCAGACGAATAGCCTTCGAGTTGGGATTCGCAACCACAGGAGCCGGCGACTTTCCCGGGACCGGAGGCGGTCCCGGAGGGGCATTGGTCGGCCCGGTCGGGCCATCGTCGGGAAAGTCCGACGCCATCGCGGCCGATTCGTCAATCAGAAACAAAACGCAGCCCGCTGTGGACATGATCGCAGCCTTTTATTGCAAGGGATCAGCTAGACCCTCAGACCTCGGTGCACATCTTCGCCGCAGAGATTTCACAAGCACGCCCCGTCGTGGCTGCCTTTGCCAAAGTGCTGGCACCCAAGTCGGTTGTCCGCACTTCGGGCGTCTCAATTGGACCTTGCAGCCATCGCTCGCGTCTTCTACCGCAGATTCGCGACCATCGTGCCGAAGTCGAGCAGTTGCAGCAGGTTGACCATGTCAGCGTTGAAGACCATTGCCCGCGAACCGGGCTGAACTGGAATGCCTTCGGCCTGTGCGCGCGACACGATGGACTCCGGCAGGACACTCGACATGTTGAACATCGTGCGAGCCCACTCATCCGGCATCACTTCACTGCTCGCAGGGTAGACGAGCGGGTCGGCCTTCGTCATCGACAGGTGGCAATTGATGAACAAGACGTTGCCATCCTCCGTTCCCAGGCCCTGGATGGCTTCCACGTAGGGGAGCGGATCCCCTTCGCTGGATTCCCCGTCCGAGATGTGAATCACCAGCGGCGGAAAGCTGCTGGGATGTTCGGCACACCAATTCTCCAGAACCTGATATGCGTAATGGAACATCGTGCACATCGGCGTCCCCCCGTCGGCGACAGGGTCGATCCAGATTGGAACCTGCGTGGGCATTTCCTGCAATTCACCAGTGTCCGGATCATAATACTGCTGGTTCAACGTATCGATCCGTGCCACGTTGGCCTCGATATCACTGATCCGCACGATGGGTTGTTCTGCCAGCGGTCCTTTCAGGCACGGCTCAATGATGGGGTTTGCCATCGCGTCAGTACGATAGCCGAACACACCGATATTCGCATAATCGCGCACCCCTTCTCCGCCGGTACACTTCACTACCATGTTCTGCAGCCAACTGTTGAGCGCGAGCGCCAACTGATCGCATTTCCGCACGGACACATTCCCGCCGAACGGGTCGGTCATCGAGCCGGATTGATCCAGCAGGAACAGGAAACAACCCGGTGTCTGACGAGTGAAACGTGCGGAGTACATCGCGGAGGGTTCCTTATGCGAAGACGGTGAAGTGGTCGAGATCGAATCGCAGCATTTGAAAGCGAAACCAGTGACAGTGAAACGCGGGAGGGACAGACGCGGCGGATTCAGCGACCGCTGCTGCCGAGGAGACTACCGACGATACAGCGATTCCACAATGCTCCAGTGCTCCAAAACGTCGCTGATCAATTTCTGGTCGGCGGTGAAACTGAGATCGGGTGCCAGACGGTGCTTGCCAGTCCCCGATCGTTCCCAGAACTGCTTCATCTGGCGGTAATAAGCAGCAAGTTGTTTTTCCTGAGCCGCACACTGCGCCTGCAAGGCTTTCCAGGAATCACTCTGATCCAGGTTCTTTAGCAATTCATCCCTGGCCTTGTTAAACTCATTCACGATTCGCATCTCTTCCGGAGAGATCACCTTTGAGAATCCACTTCCTTCACGAAGATATCGATACTCTCCATTGGTGGTAATCTTCGCATCTTTCTCAAAATCATAGGGGTAAATCCAGTAACCACTGTCAAGTCCGATTTTACCATCCCAATGTGCCAGCCAGATCCGATCAGATAGATAGAAGTCGTATACAGGCAACTTCGGCTCCGCGGTTTTCTTTGCCGCCAGCCACAGTTCCACAGCCTCTTTGAAATCCTTGAGCAGATCGTCCCGATGTGCGCCGGTGTCGATGATCGGCTGCATCTTCTGCAGCAGTTCGGCCATCGACTTTGGTGCATTCTTCTTCGATACGAGGCTTTCCTTCAAACTGAGATACAACCCTTCACCCACAAGGCGGTCAATCTCCTTCGATACCTTTTCCGTGTGCTCGATTTCCTCGGGTAGCCGGGCTTCGCCGTCACTGGTCGCCTTAGCTTTCTTCTCCAGTTGGATGAGCGCCGTCCGCCGGGACTCCAGCATGGCCGCCGTGGGTTTCGCATTTCCGACGGGCATCGGAGGATTCCAACAGGCCCAGAAGTCCACGCGCCGCTTCAGTTCTTTGTGCTGCTCGACAATGGTGGGGAAATTGTCGATGGAAGCCGTGCCCGATTTGGTGCTCTTCAGATCCGTCAGTTGCTGACTCCATTTCCGCAGGTCCACATCGGAAATTCGGCTCAACGCCGAACTTTCAGTATTCGTGCGGTCGGACAAATCGCGGCTGACAACATTCAGCTTGTCCAGAAAGTGTTGCGTGGCTTTGCGGTCTTTGCTCATCTCCAGCAGTCGTTGCGGCCAGTCTTTAAGTGACGGGACTGCCGCAGCGACGGGGGCCAATTCAGCCGCAAAACTGGCGAGCTGTTCTTCCACAAGGACACTGAGTGGTCGCTGACCAATGTGCTTCTCGGCAATCTCGAAGGCTTCCCGGGAGCTATTCAGCTTCGCCAGCGAACTGCCGAGTTCGTCCCATGCCTTGTCGTTGCTGCCCGGAACGGCCGGCACGTTTAATGGTGGTGCCACGAAACCCGTGCGGAAAAACTCCGTCACTGGCAGTCCGGCAGCACTGTCCTTCCGCGCCCGAATGGCCTCCGGCCCGCCCGCCAATTGAGCCTTGATCTCATCGATCCTGACGCCGGCACCAGCGCTCACCACTTCCTTCCCCTGCCGGTTTGTCGTCTCTTGCGACCAGGCCGCCCGCAACGTCTGCAGCGTCACAAACAAGACCGGCGCAACGGCAAAAAGCGTTGCCAGCAGCAGAACTCGCGATGTCGTGAACATGCCTGGGGAAAGTCCTTATCATTACGGTCTGTATTCGATGCGAGATTTGCGTGTGTCGAAGTAGACTAAAAAACAATAGTTATTTGCCACTTGATTCGGTCAGTGGAATGTGGATTTTTTGACCGTTCTCCTGCGGGTCGAGCAACTGACGGTAACCTGATACATGACACGACACTTTCAGGGAGTCTCTTGACTCTTTGGCCTCGTCGAGGGCCGATTTGACGGCTTCCAACTCGATCTCGACAGAATCGATGCGAGTTTGAATGTCTTTCTTGACCCGCACAAGCCATGCCTGAGTCGATTCACCCTTCTTGACGCGTTGAAGCCAAGCTTCCTTTTTCTCTCTCGGTTGAGTTAAGCTTCCCGCCTTTGCGTTACCCAGCGACTCAATGCAGCGAACAACAATCTGTGGATTGCTGGCAAATCCTTGCAGATAATCTTCTGCGGACTTGAGCTGATTCTCGGATTCGGGCTTCGCATGGTTTTTCGAGTACTCTTTCTGAAGATTGACAAGCTGTCCGGCTGGCTTCCCATTATTCTTTTTAGGATCATACTCTGCTTGTAGGATTGTTCTTTCAATAACAAAGGGATGCTGCGACCAAGTCTTCCCCAGTATGAGAAGAAGGTGCGCGGTTTCTACAAGTACAATGCGGGCCGTGCCTCGGCTCAGCAAGTCGAGTGCCGGCGTTAGCGGTGGTTCCGGAACGAGGGGTTTCTTCTCAGGGGGGGCATCCTTGTAAGTTTTCAGGTCTTCCTGATACCGCATTATCAGAGGGTGTTTCTGTAGTTTCTCATCCGAGGATTCTCCTTTCGTTGCGTCGTAACGTGACGGATAAATGCCATCGACGTTCCACGCAGGTAACCCTCCTGTTCGATCCTTGTCGCTGGCAGGAAGAACCATGCGCGCAACGCGACGAAGTGGTTTTGAGCCGACGCGGACATCTAGTTCCTGACGCCCGCCCCAGACTGATTCAAGGCATAGGAACTCCCGCAACGGATGCGGTTCTGGCTTTACAAGGGTGTTGGATTTCGGCAAGCCATCGACGACATCTACCGCCAGCGGGACCGGCTTGTAGAGCGCAAGCCACTGCACGGGTGCAGCATCAGCAGTTGTGTCCACCGCAAGTCGGCCGGAAACTTCGACAACAAGCATCTGCAGGTACTCATGCGGCAGTATTGTGTTCGCAGTCGAAATCGTGACATGAGTTGAATTACTATTATCTGGAGTCACAGCCAACACTTGTGATGAATTGTAAATCACGACGACGCTCCATCGGCCTTGGGCATCTTTTTCCCAGAAGGGACCATTTAATTGCGCTGATTCCGACCACCGTTCTTTTATATGGGACGTTACTTGGTCCAGCCCGTGAATGCAGATGCCGTCAATATGAAAGGGACAAGTAACTTCGACGGGCTTACCTGCCGGCAAATCGACAAACTGCGTGGGAGGGGTTGCAAACAAATTCCGTCGTACCTTGACAAGTTCTTCCAGCCGAACTCTCTCGGTTTTTGTGATTTCTGCAGCAATTTTCTGAATAGCTTCGATTGCACACCCTGTGACCTCTCGCAGCGATTCAACGCTGCTGAATTCGTCACCTCTAGGATCGTCAAAGACTTTTTTGAGTCGATCAGGTTTAGTGTCTGACTTGCAGGTGTCGTAAATGGCATTCACAAGCAGTTGGTCAAACTTTCTCTTCTGTGCCGAGTCTGCCTCACGGCTTTTCCTCGATGCATCCAACTCGCTTCGCAGTTGCGGCGGCAGTTCCTGCAAAAACGCGCTTGCCAAGTAATCGATTTTCCCGGCATCGGGATTGGAAATCGCTTTGATGGCTTCGGCCACTGCTTTGGCGACTTCGGGATTTTGGATCAGGAGTTTTCCAAGCCCTTCCGCCAACAACTTCTTGAGTCGTTCTTCTTTAGCACCGGTCTTTGTCATCGCATTCAATTGTTCCTGGGGAGTCCCCATTGGCCCGTCAGACAGAATTGTCCAGCGGACGCTGGGCAGGGATGCGAACCCTCCCGGCAAAACAACGTCGTCGAAATTGCTAATAAATGTTTCCCGGTTCTCTCGAATCAAACGCCTCGTCAAATGAATCAAGTGCGGATGGCCCGGTGTCCTCAGTTGCTTCAGCATCTGTTGTTCGGCTTTGGTCAATTCCTCATCCGCTCCATCTTGATTACCTCCATCGGTTTTCGTGGGCGCGGGATCTAGCTTCGGTGTGTTGTTCGACATCCCTGGGTTTTGAGCCACTTCCGTCTTGGTGCCGGCATCCGGTTCGGGAGAATCCTTTGAGGGGAGAGGAGCGGGTGTTTTGGGGAGACTGCTGACGTGTGTGGCTGGGACCACCGGTGTTTTGACGACATCGGGTGCCGGCGTCGATTTCGGCCATGATTTCACGACGGTCACAAGGATGGGAATGAGTATCACAACTGCCGATGCAATACCGATCCATTTGAGATTGATCGGCGGCGTCCAACTGCGCCGCGGCGTTTCCATGCGCACATGTCGCGCATCCCATTGGCCGAGTTCGCGCATGGTGCGGCGGACTTCCTTGCAGAAACGGGCAGCGAGGGGATCGTCCGCATTCCGAGTACTCCACTTGAAAGACGGATTCACCAGTTCTTGCAACCGTTTGAGACGCTCCCACGCGGCGTTGGTCTTGTCGTCGCTGCAGTGTTCGAGTTGGGTCGCTGTGCGCATTGCCTGGCTGATCTTTTCCCCTAACTCGTGTATTCCGGCTTGCCATTCGGTGGTGCCAAATCGCGCCTGCAGGCCTGATGGCATGGCGGCCCAATGTGCGGCAAGGTCGCCCAGCAGATTGCGCAAATGCTTCCAGGCGGAGATCTGCTTGCCACGGCGAAGCTGAAGCGCGGCTTCTGCAGTTTCCAGAAACTCCAGCCATGATTCCGAGTTGGGGGCCGTTTTCTCGCCGTACGGCGGACACGGGAAATCATTCAGATCGCGGAGCACGCGGACGGCGAGCGGGGATTCAGCCACTGTCAGTCCGGCGACCTGGTACTCGCGGTCGACGTATTTTTCCAGCAACGTCCTGGTCTGACCTGTCGACCAATGCACGCGGTTTAGGAGCTCGTCGTGCCAACGCGCATTCTTTTCAAGAAACTGATTCACGAGTGCTTGCAATCGAGCCGATGCACCGACGGCCGGATGTTTGTCGGCGACTTCACACAGCATCTGCAACACGCTGGCGCGAGATTGTGCTGGCGCTAGATTTGCGGCAAGTTCGGGCTGCGCCTTCAGCCACGATTCGTACCGTTGCAATAGTCGATCCAGTCCCTCCGCGCCGTCCTGAGCAGCCAATCGATCCGCCACGATCGACAGCCATTTTTGCCGTCCTGAGCGGGCATCGGCGAACCGGCCTTTCCAGAAGTCGTCGACGCTCGCCGGCAGGGACTTGCCACCCTGGATGAGTTGCACCATCAACTGCGCCTGCCATTCGTTTGGCAGCGCCGAAGGCTTGAGACAGTCCTCGGCCTCGGACTGGCGATTGACGATCCGTGTCAAGATTTCGGCGACGAGGCGCTTCCGCTGGTGCTCTTCCGCCGGACTGCCTGTGGCCCCGAGCGTTTCATCGTTCTCGGCGAGAATCTGCAATAGCGGTCGCCAGTGGGCGTGATTCTGTAATCGATCGCCTTGCAGGGCACTCATGGCCGCGTGGACGATAGACGCCACGTGCCGTTTGCCGGTCTTGGAGGTGGGAGGGGTGGGCTTAGCCGGTGGCGGCCCGGCACCGATGATCCATTGTCCGTACGCCTCCGCGGCGAGGAGCTCTGCCAAATCGTTGGCGGTCGGCGGCTGCGGATGGATCGTCTCGTCGTCAATCGGCTGCAGGAAGCAATCCACGGCTGCCGGTCCCGAGTTGACATACACGTTGACAATGGCTTGAGCGTAGCTGGCTTGCGTCAAACCCTGGTTGCGGGCGGTTCTCGTTGTTTCCCAGCCGGATTGGAAGGTACTCAGCGCCAACGTGCAGACGCGCGGATCATCCGCCAATGTGATGGGTGTGCCAAGATACGAATGCGTCGCAGCGAGTGCGAACGGGGGACGCAGGTTCTGGGGTTCGCAGGTCGAGAAACTAAGCTGTTCGGCCGGACCGCGGCGGGGGAGGAGACGGGCGACGCCGAAGAACAGGAGCGCAGCCAGGGCGGGCTCGATGCCGATGAGAAAGCATTCCCGGGCTTCGACATTCAGTTTGAGAAATCCGTGCAGAAGCTCGATGAGCAGTTGCTGTCGGACCTTGGCGGGAACGTTCTGCCAACGCTGGGGAATCCACGAGGGCTGTTTGTCCGCGTCCACCAGGAGAAATGCGGAGAGCGCTTCGTCTCCGATGCGCTGTGCCGGGTCAAGTTTTTGCCAGGTTTCAGTTTCAAATTCGGGGGTCGGGAGGTTGGAGAAAGGCTTAGAAACCTCTTGAAACGACTTGGGATTGGGTTCGGGATCGTCTTCTTCGATCCACTGCGGCCAGCCCCACATTTGAGCGGCATCGCGCGCCGACCATTCCATTTTCGGCTTGGGCTCGATCTTGGCTCTGGGCGGAGGCGGCGGCAACGGCCGTCCTTGCGGCCCCCGCGGTGTGTCGCCTGTCATCTGCAACAGAACATGGGCGAAATAAGCGCCCGCGCGCCGCTTTGTGACATCGTACGTGCGGTACGAAACCTGGCTGACGAGCCGGACACCGTTCGCTGCCGGGAGATAAACCAGGCGCTTAGGAAGCGAACGGGCGTTGTGCTCGACGAGAGCCGTATGCGGGGCGTCGGTGGGAAGCCGGTAATTGAGGAAGGGCTCGATGCGTCGAAAGAGGTCGTGAGACTGCGCGGGCTCAATACTTCCGGTGCGGGCGCTGTACTCGAAGACCTGGTCTTTGAGGTGCGTTTTACTTTGATGAAGAAACGACGTTCCATACGTGCAGTGCGTGCACAACAGTTGGTCGATGTTTCCCATAGCCATCATACTCCAGCGACGGCAGTCATCACTGAGTTTCAGTCAAACAGTTCGGTTTCAATCAGGACGAGATTCCCAGTCGGCCCAGAACCACAGGCGGGCTCCACCAACGATCAAAGCCCGCATCCACCATGGCCCAGACAACGACGAAATGATCCTTGCAGGACATCGGTGCGACGATAGTGCGGCACCCTTCCCCCTCATAATCCTGGCGACTGACTTCGTACTTGAAGTCGGCCCCGCACGTTTCCGGTGTATCGGTCTCCGTCACTCGTCTCCGAGTGACCGCCAACACACAGCGATCCGTGATGCGGGGCAAGGGCCAATTCCATTGCACTTTGCCAATCAGCCTTGTCGAGTGCGCGTTCGACTGCATCTTCAGACCCAGCCCCCGCAGTCCATTCTTCGCCGGTGGAAGCAGTTCGCTGGTGAGGAGTTTATCGATCTCCGGTCGAAGGGCCTCAAACTGTTGAGCGAATTGACGCAGGAGTTGCGCGTCAAAACAGCGCTGGAATTCCTGCGGATTGCCGCGCTGAATGACGTCTCGGAGTTTTCGTGACGCAGCGATGTCTTGTTGCGCATCGGCAATGCGCCCTTGTTGCTCCGGGTTCAGCGGGAAATCGGCGAGCTCCGGCGACTCCATCAACTCGACAACGGTTCCGGTGTCTCCGGCATCGAGTGCGGCTTGCAGCTTTTCCAACTTGGGTTGACGCTGACGGGCCGCGTGCCACAACGCCCGCCAGGACTGCGCATCAACACAGTCCTTTAAGAGACCGTCATCCCAAGCGTCAAGGAGCATCTGATCCCGCGCGCGCGCCGCGTCGGGACTGGCAAGTCGCGAGTCTTTGGGTATGGAGTTCAACTGTTGAAGTTTGGGCCAGCGACTGGAAGCCAACTCCAGACGCTGACGTTGACCGGGACTCAGGAGCGCCAACGCCTGGAGTTCCGACAGGGCTTGATGCACTTCTACCAAGGGCTTTTCGTGGCCTTGCTGCAGTACCTGTTGCGCTTTTGTCAGTGCCGCCTGTCGCCGTGCCGCCAATTGAATTCGCGGCGTCAATTGGGCAGCGTATCCGTCTGGCAACCCCGCTGCGCGGCGCGTGATTTCGCTTTCTTCAGATTCAGAGCGGCATTGATCCGTTAACGGGATGACTTGCTTCAAATCCGCGAGGGCCTTCAGGCGCCGTTGCGTTTCGATCAGCCTGGGGCGCTCGGCTTCCGCAGGGGGCCAACCCGCGAAGAGCGGCTCATTCCATTGTGCCACCAGTGCCGAATCAGTCTCGGCGGAAAGCTGCTTGTGAACCTGATTCCACCCGCGCCACGCGCGGCCGCGTTGGATGAGGCGATCCAGCTCATTCCGTTTTGGTTTCAAGTCGGGATGTCCGCCGAGGCGATCCAATTCCGAGGCGGTCTGCTCTAATCGTTGGACATCACAGAGCGGCTGTCCGAGGTCAGACAAAATGCGGTCGCAAAGTTGATTACGCTGCCGCCATTCGTCCACTTGGCCTTTGAACGCGACCGCGCTTCTTCGCGGTTGCAGCAGTCCGGAATGAGCATCCCAGACTTGGACGAACTTACGGCCAAGTTGCTGCTGCAAGGCTTGCTTGAGTTGATCGAGAATCGGCAGCACCCGCGCTGCGTCCTTGGCAATCGTCAGATCCGGTTGTGCCAATGGATAATTCACGAGCAACTGCGACCCGGCCAGTTTCTGCATCTCGACTTCGTCGCCTTGTTGCACCGCGGTCACAAGTTTCACTCGCTGTTGCACGCGCTGGCGGGCGATCTGCAAATCGGCATCGAGCGGCTTGGGAGGTTTCGCCGATTGCTGGTCGGCCAAGGCGACGGCTTCGTCGTACTTGTAACTGTCCAGCAGTCGCTTCAATTCCTCGAAGTCATTGGTGAACTCATCCAGCGCGGGGATGTCTTCCAGTCGCGTCTTGTTCCAGCAGCCCAACAGATCGTCGGTCCACTTCTGCACTTTCTTGTCAGGAGAGCGCCGCAGTTCGCGCATCAATTCCGATTGCATTGGATTGGAGAAGTCGTCTTTATCGAACAGCAGGGAATCTCGAATCGGGCGATCAGGGTTGGCGGTGGGCTCTACGAACTCCGACCACAAACTGGGTGATGCAGCGAGCGCCTTGAGAGATACAAGGATGAACAGCGCCGAAAAACGGTCCATGTCCGCGAAAAGTGCGGTGTCTCCCTTCCGAGCATGGTGCTGATAGGGAGGGAGCCCCCCCTCCAAAGTCGGCAGACCTTCTAGCTTGGGGACGCACATGCAGTCGTAATCCACCAGTTTGAGTTCACCGGCAGTATTCACCATCACATTGCCATGCTGCAGGTCGCCGTGGGCGATGCGGGCGCTCGTCAACTCACGGACGAGTTCAATCCAGCGATCGGCGGAGCGGTTCAAAGCCTGGCTATCGGACTGATGGCACCGATCGCGCGCAAAATCCATCAACGTCTGGCCAGAGACCCATTCCATTTTCAACAGGGGAAAGCTCGCTGGCCGCCCTTTGACGATGACTTTGATTCCGTCATCGGCGTAGCTGAAGCCGACCATCGCCTTGAGTTTCTTTTGGGCGAGGTACTGGCAGATGGAGTCGTAGCGGGCACGACGCTCGGGCGAACGACGGTTGAAAACGCGGATGGCCCAGTTTTCGCCGTTCGGCAACGTGGCTTTATACACGGTCGCAAAATTGCCGGAGCGAGGCCGGGGTAATCCGTTCGGTTTTTTCTCGATTTTGCATTGCTGGAAGTCGGGATCCTTGAATGCCTTTTGCGGGTGTTGCAATATCGACTCATAATCCGATGCGGTCGGCCAAGGGTCGCTCATGGTCTTACACCTGCATTAAGAGAAGTTCTGCGCCCGGCAATTCAAGGTGTGCTAGATGGCTCAGCCCACTACCAAACCGGTTACGGATCCAAAACCTGATAACCGTTCATATGCAGCAACCAGAGGAGTGGTTCCAAGATGTACTTGGGGTCAAACGTGCGCTGACTGAGTTCTTCGTTCCCGAGTTCGTTCTGTTGTAACCCCACCGGCGTCTGTGGAAAGAACATGTAGCGACCACCGAAGAGGTCCGAGATGGATTGTTCGATCTCCCATCCCGGCCAGATCAGTTTGCGATAGTCTTGCATCAATTGCGATCGGCGTTCAATGGCCCGGAGGCTAAACCCCGGACATTCATGATCGATCTTGCGCAACTCTTCATAAAAGAAGTCGATCGCGCCGGCGCACTGCGGCTGATTGACGAGGAGGTCGATTTTACTGACGCACAGCGCAACGGGGCGGGTCATTTGCTGACCCAATTTCAATCCTTTCACCAAACGCAAATCATCGCGGAACATATCGAGGGCTTCGATTTGCTTGTCCGCGTGTTCTGTCGGGTCAATAAAAAAGAAGAACCCATCACTGTCGAGCGCCCGTTTGCGGTGAAAGTCCGCCGCCGGATTCCAGGAATTACCTCCCAAGGCAGCGATGGTAATGGCACCTGCATAGTCGAACAAACTCGCCATAATCTGCGTCGAGCCCAAACGGTCCCGGTCCGCCATGCGAAACATGACCGGCTCGGGAATCGCATCGACTCTTGTTGCGCCGAGACCGATCCGGCTGTTGAGAACCTGATCCATAAAGCCATCAAACTTCTCGGCACCCACGCTGGAAATTCGCTCAAATTGCCCGGTGGCCCCAGCAGCACCGCGACGGAGCGTGCGATACAGCATAACCAGCGACAAAGTTTTCCCCGATTGAGCCACACCCAGCGTGGAAAATCCCAGTTTCTGCACCGCGGCGTCGCCTTCATTGAAGCTGAACCGGCAGTCTTCAAACGGGTCTTCAACAATGACGTTCGTGCATTCCAGTTTCCGCAGACCGAGCCGTTGGGAATCGTCGGCCGGGCGGAGTTTCCCCACGGCGAGGCACTTGGGGCAGGTCTTTTCGATCTGGGACTGTTTCCGCTTTTCACGCAGCCATAGCGTCATCCCGAACAGTCCGCAAACCATCGTTAACAAGCCGCCGGTGATCGCGCCGGAGTACTGCTGAATCATGCGCGAATTCCGATCCAGGGTCACGGCGCTTTCGTGCGCCGTGCGCTTCTCTTCCAGTGCCTTGAGATCATTTTGCAACGCCGCCGCCAGATCCGCAGAGACGGCTGCCGCCAACGCGGCCTGATCGCGCTGGTGTTCCACTTGTCGAGCGAACGCCACCGCCTTATTCAGATCAACCGCCCCGGGATGATTCGTGCCCAGGGACGGAGTGCTTGCGGGCGGTTGTCCGACCGAGGTCTGTGACTTCAGATCGGCGACAAGACTTTTCGCCTGGTTGACTTCCGCCTGTAACTTTGCAAGGGGATTGGTTGCTTCCCCCGCCGTTTGTTCCGGTCCGGAGTCCGCGGTGATGACCTTCGCCGCCGGCATCGTGAACGACAACACCGTTGGCACGAGGAACGCTACCACGAGCCCGATCAGCATCACTCCAATCAGCCAAAACTGACTGCGGCGAGTCCACATGAGACGTCGGAGTTCGTGTCTCCGCGCCCACATGGTCACGGTGAAGAGGGCGAACATGCCGCACGTTCCGCTGAACCACAGCCAGCGATTATCGAAATTCAGCAGGGCTTGAACGGTCTTGCGGACGGCAGCCTGATCGTTCAGTTGTGTCTCGGCAATCGTCCGCAATTCGAGTTCGCGACGAGTATCGATCCAGGTGTCTTGAAGTTTCTTCCGCTCGTCTACTTCCCGAGCGGCAATGGCTTGCGCCGATTTGGCGTACTTCTCATACCCCGCTTTCATCGTCTCGCAAAACAGACGCGCGAAATCGGGATCCCATTTCAACAGCCTTGTCGCCGTTTCCTGCATCGGTGCGACATCGAATTCAGGCCGCGCCGAAAGTTGTTGCTCGGCTTTCGCCGTAAACTCGCGCGTCTTCGCCGTGACCAGTTCTTGAACCAGATCCGCAACCTGTTGTTCGACAGGGTTTGCAGCCGGCGTCGCGCCGATTGCCAATGCTGCCGAAGCGGCAGTGAATAGGAAGCACAACACCCGCACGAGCCGGACTTGCATGCTCGCGTTGGAAATTAGCAATCTCAATGTCATTCCGGCCCGCCTTCCCCGATTCAACTCCACACCGTCGGAGGTACATGACACCAACTGAGATCACAGGAGACAACTCGCTTCGAAGAGAAATCTGAGTCTAACTTGCCCGACGATTTGAAGCCAACCGCTGCAGGCAGAGAACGTCGGCGCGATGCAAATGGTTCAACGCATTTCACAATACGATCACAAACCCATGCTCTTGAAAATGATTTTCAATAACAAGCAAGGATTCACTTCAGTACCGCCCATCACGAACCAGATCGTAACCGCGAGTGAAAACTTCGCGTGGAAAGTGGGAGCAGTTCAAATTCCTAATCGCGGCGGTGGGTTTGCTTCGGGAAGTCAACTTCGATGCTCCTCGACTCGCGCGTCAATCACTGACCACAAACATACTGGTTGCGTGTGCAGAAGACTTCTCTGTGTCGGCTTGATCAGATGAAAGGTTAGAGCCCATCCAAATCAGGGGATTCGTCTCAGAGAACTTGTACCGACGTTCAATTGCCTTAGCAATTGTATCGCTGTTCATCAAGAAGAATTCGTAGAAAACGCTTGCTTCAGGCCTCTGCGAAAGATAGGCTGGCCACGCGGCTAGGGTGACTTGCGGTCTGAGCGGGGATTATTAGCTATGGGTCGTTCACGGTATTACGCATGGATCGTCGGGACGGGATTCGCGGTATCGTTGCTGAACCTTGCTGACTCCCCACAACTGTACAACCGGCTCTTCGCGGAAGATCGTGCAATCGGTCTCACAGTCAACGTAACCGCCATCGTTGATTCAGCGCAGCCGGATGCCGAAAACGTACCCGCAAAACCAGATCAACCCGCCGAAACCACTCCCCCGGCTGCCGATCCCGCCGCAGCGAAGGCCGATCCGGACGTGAAAGCGCCTGCGGAAAATGCTCCTTCCGACAACGCAGCGGACACAAAATTGCGGACGCTGAAGGAGAGTGTCGCGAAGGAACTGCGTCAAGTCGCCAGTGTATGCGGTGCCGTGATTGGTGAAGTGACCGATGAAGCCTTTGAAGTCACCGTTTTGGTGGAAGAGTCCGCGAAAAAACAACCGAGTGTCGAAGAGTTGACCACGAAAATCCGCCGTTTGTGTGGTCAACGTGAAGTGAAGTTGGAGACCAAACCCTGGGCGGCGGCGGCTCGACTTAAACAACTGCAAGGAGTTGTCAAAAGCCAGGCCGATCTCCAGGACGTCAAATTGGCGAGCCTGTTCCTGCTCGGGCTCACCCCGGACAAACTGGCCTGCCAGCTCCAGGGCTCGGCGAAGAATCCGAATGCTCAGGACGCCCTCGTGGTCGCCGTGACGGCGTTGGTGACTGAAGAATTTGAGTCGCCGGCCGGGAAGCCCAACTCTGTCGATGCCCAACTTGATGTCACCTTTGATCCTGAGCCCCTGTTGAAGGCGATTCAGAAATCGCTTGCACAGAACGCGGACCTCAGCGGTGTGCGCATCGAACGTGTCATCCCCCATAAAGATCCTGAGAAGTCCATCTGGAAACTCGAACTCAAGGGGGATTCTCCGCTTCCACTGAAAGACGATGTCGAATTGGTGAAACTGGTGAATGAACTGTTGCCGTCGGTTTATCCCCAGTGGACGGACAAACTCGAGCCGCAAACGCCAGTGCTGGCGGACCGCGTTCCCGACGCCGCACCCGTTCTAGCCGGCGTGAAAAAACTGCTGAAGGACTCCCCGGAGTGGAAAGGCTGCGAACTCACGCAGATCGTTGTCGCACCACAGACGGAACCCGGAAAGTTGGTCAACTGGACGCTCAAAGGCAAGGCCGCGCAGCCGCAGCAGGAGTCGCAACTCATCGAGCTGTGCTACGAAGTTGTAGAGCAAGCCAATCCGTGGTGGAAGCGGGCCAAAGAACGGCTCGACATCAAATCAGCCTGTGCACTCGAATATCCCTCATCCGAACCTATCGTGGCCCATATTCAGTCGCTGCTGAAATCGGCCCCGGAATGGCGCGGGTGCGTTCTGAAGCGGATCGAACCTTCGGCTGCCGGTGGGGGAGCGAACGCCGATACGGGCGGCCCCGTCGTGATGATCTGGACTCTGGTGGGCGAAGTCTACCACCCAGGTCAGAAAGAGCGTTTGATGGCGTTGGTGCAAGAAGAACATTGTCGGCTTCACCCCGCCTGGAAAAACTACGCTGGTTTGCGGTTCGAGGAACAGTTGAAACAGGTTCCGGTCAATCCCGCCCCTGTGCTGAAGGCGCTGCAAGCTAAACTCGGCAAGTACTCCGGCTGGACGGCTTGTACGGTGACCGGTCTGGAATCTCCGCCGTGTTCCAGCAACCAGGCTGACAAGCAGACATGGGAAATCATTGGGACGGTCGCGTTCATGGCCCAGCAGGTGGAATTGCCCGACCTCGTCGGCGAAGCTTTCCGCGAAGTCTACCCCGGGTGGGGGGAATCCACCCCGCCTCAGATCGACCCGAATCGGGTGAAAATTGTGCATCCCACCGCCGCCACACTGCTGGCCCTGCTTCAGCACGACATGGAACGGATGCCGGAGTACGACGACTGCCACATCCTCGACGCGGAGATTGAGACCGGCATGAATGCGGCACAGTCGGCAGAGCGCGTCCATTTGAAGTTGATCGGCCGGACGACCGGTGTCGCTCATCAGAATACACTCGTTTCGCTCGAACAATTCCCGTCGCTGAAAAAACACTATGGCAAGAAGATCACACTTGGTGATGACGCGCAGATTGTCCCGAATCCCAGCGATGTGGAAATCATGCCGATTTCCCCCGGCCTGGCGAGTCTGCAATTTGAGATCGGACAGAATCATTACGTGCATTGCGAATTCGCGCAGGCCAAAGCCGCCTTTGTCGGCGCAATGTTCGACGACGTTTCCAATCTGAACTATAAGCTGTGGCATGTGGCGATGTGCCTGGCCTGCGGCGACGAATCGCTTGCCCACGACCGGTTGTTCAACATCCTGCGCGGCCATCGCCCCGAGTATCGCAACAGCGATGCCTTCCGCTCGGCGATGCGATCCCTGGAACGTCTCCAAGGCCCGCTCCGCAACCAGTTGGAAGAGCTGGAACGCCAGGTTCTCTCCGAGATCGCCATTAAAACCGCGCAAGCTCGGTAGTGTGAGACATGGTCGCGATGATTCCCCCTACTGCGGGGATCATCGTGATTAACCGGCACTCGATGGCGGACGAGACTAATGAGCGCCGCGTGAGTCACCCGACTGCGCGTACTACTTCGATTGATCCACCAGTTTCTGCACCGCCTGTCGTAGACGAACGAGCCCATCCGCGAATGCGGCGTCGTCTTCCGGCAGGTGGAAAGCGTGGTTCCGAAAAAAGCGGTGGAGCTTCTTGCGCGTTTCTAACGCGAGTTTCTCCGGTAGTTCGTGGAACTCCGGAATCTTCGCGCCATCAATCAGCACGGGCATGGCGGGAATGCCGCGATCAATTGCGAAGAGGATTTCTTTGAGACAGAAGTCCGGTACATCCTCGCCATACTGAGCTTTTTGCTCGAGCAGCTTAATCCAAAGCGGTCCGATGATGCCGGTCAAGACGGTGCATCGCCCCAAAGTGGCCTCTAATTGTTCTTCAAAGCTCTTGCCATATTCCAAGCTATTAACATCGCGGAACACCGCACCAGCACCGAAGTGGGCCGCCAGCGAGTCAAAAACTCGTGCCGATGCGTGCTTTGAATCGAGACGGCGATAGGAAATGAAGATCGAGTAAATCGGCGCGCCAACAACTTTGTCGCTCAGTGATCCGCCTGGTTTTCTCGGCGGTGGGGGAGGCGAAATGATGATCGGCTCCGGTGGACGGCGTGGCTTTTGTATGCCAAGCCGGCTGGTGGTGCGAAACCGATTGAGGCCTTCATCGGTTTCCGCGAGAACTTCGTCCAGCGAAGGAATGTCCTCTAGTCTGTAGTTATTCCAGATATAGAGCAAAAAGTTGGTCCATCGTTGCACCTGCTGGTCTGAGGATTGCCTCAGCGCTTGGATCATTTCCGACTTTTGGGGCGAGGAAAAATCTGCCGATTCAAACAACAACGCATCGCGGATCGGGCGCTGGGAACTTTTCGGCGGTTCCACGAATTGCGTCCAGAGCCTTGGTGTCGCGGCGAGAGCCTTCAGAGAAACGTAGATAACGAGTGCCGAGAAGTGGTCCAGTCCTGCAAACAATCGTGTGCCGCTCGTTCGTGCGGGATGCTGGTAGGCGACGTGCCCTCCATCTACTGTAGGCCAACCTTCCAGTTGCGGGACGCACATGCCGTCGTAATCCACCAGCTTCAGTTCACCGGCAGCGTTCACCAGGACATTTTCGTGCTGCAGATCGCCGTGAGCGATGTGAGCATTCTTGAGTTCGCGGACCAGTTCCACCCAGCGTTCAGCTGTCAATTCCAGGGCTTTGCTATCGAGTTGAAGGCATCGGTCGCGGACGAATTCTTGCAGCGTCTGGCCGAAAACCCATTCCATTTGGACGAGTGGAAAAAACGCCGGCCGACCGCCAACAATGACGCGGATTCCGTCTTCCATGTACTTGAATGCGACGATCGATTTGAGTCGTTTCTGGACGAGGTACTGCAGAATGACCGCGTATCGGCCGGGATTGTCCGGAGAACGACGACTGAAGAAACGAAGTGCGTAGTTCTCCCCGTTCGGCAGCATGGCTTTGTAAACTGTCGCAGAATTGCCCGAGCGCGGCCGAGGTAAGCCGTTCGGTTTTTTCTCGATGACGCACTCCTGAAACTTCGGCTCCTTGAACGCCTTCTTCGGATGCGCCAGCATCGCCTCATATTCGGCAGTCGTCGGCCAGGAAACATTCATGGATGAGTCTCGACGGAGATTTCCGAGCGCAAACTGGGCAGAGATGAGCTCGCTCCAAGCACAATCCTCAGGAAACTTGCCCAACTCGTGTTGGACTTCCTGAGACATCGTACTGAAGCGAATTACTGTCGCCAATTACGCGGTGGATACAGCGCGACGAAGGAGTCGGCGCTGTGCGACCGTCGCAAGGGCATACGGGGACATGTATACTTCGTTTTGTGATTGATCACCCGCTGCAGGTCGTTGACCGTGCTTGACGAAGGAAGGTGACGATGTCCACATTGACGGTGGGAACGCCGCGGTTGGAGTTGCCCAATCCGAACCTCCGGACCGCGGGGGCTCATGCGGCGGTGTCCGTCGTTGCGGCGGTCGTGGGGCTTGGGCTGGCGCTGGGAAGTGCAGCGGCTCCCGCGCGGATCGTCGGCATTATCGCCTGCGCGATGGCAATGGGACATGGACTGGCCGCGGTGCTGCTGTGGTTGAACTGGATCATTGATGCGGATGTCCCCGGTCCGTTGCGATATGCCCCGCGGAGTGTGGTCGATCTGCTCTCCGGCCGGGTGATTCAAGGCACGTACACACGCCCGGCGGGACTTGTCGGCTTGGTGATGCACAAGTTTCTGCCGCGCGTCACGTACCTCACGCCGGGATTGCGCAGCCCGAGCCTTGGGATGGGGACAGCGTTCGTTGGCATGCTTGCTGGTTGTGTGGCCGTGATTTTCACTCCCGCTGGGCTGTTGCTGGCGGTACCGTTCCTGGTGGAAGTCGTGGCGCGATCGGTCGCGATCTGGCGCGCGACCGCGGGCATGCCCTCGGCCGAGGGAGTCGCCGAGTACCAGCACCATCTCGGCGACCGCGGCGACCCGGTGGGCTTCTATCAGCACATTCGTCGGACGCTGGAAGGGTTTCGCAACGGCCCCGTATCGCATCGCTATCTCGTAGATCATTCACCTGCCGTCGCTGAGGTGGTGCAGGATGCGCGGATCGAGATGGAAGTGTTGATTGAGACGCAACCGGAACTGGCGGCTGCCGGCCCCCGCGTGGATGATGTCGGACTGGTGCTGGATCTGTCCGGAGCAGGCGTCGCAATTCTGGGGTGGATGTGCCTGGCCATCGCGGCCAATACGGGAGCCGCTAACGACACACCAGCGCTGGGTGCGGCGTATGTCGCGGGCGGGTTGGCGCAGGTCGTGAGCTGGAGGTTATTGGCGGCTGCGAAGCGGGTGCATAATACGTTCTGGTTCTGCAGCGAATTGTACTGGGTTCGCGTCGCGGGAAGTTATAACACCACCAAAGTTGGATCACGCGATCAACGGACCAGCTTTCAGAGCGATCTGCATCTGCAATTGCACACCGCGACCGTGATCAGCGAAAGCTCGCTGGCCGGCGGCGAAAGCCGTGTTGAAGGGGCGTTGCACAGCCCGCGCTGGATCGTGACGACCGAGCCGCCGAGTCGGTTGCAGGTCCGGTCGGAGTTACTCCTCAGCAAGCTGCATCAGTATCAGGACCTCGGCGATCAAGCGAGAACCACGAATCTGGCATCGCCGGAGTATCAGCAGCACGTGCAGCGACTGCACCTGGAAACGCTGGTGGTGGAACAGGCCCGCGCTATCGCCTGGCAAGGGACGACTCCGGCGATGGGCGTTCACGGAATCGCCTCTCAGCCAACGCGGCTTCCGCAGAAAATAACCCCGACGCTTCCGTCACCGACCAGTCCCACGACCGTTATTCCCGCCAGCGTGCCTGTCGCTCCACCAACCCCGCTGACAATTCCCGCACCCATTGCCACGACACCTGCGGCTCGTACAGCCGCCCCCCCTCCGCCGCCCCCTCGCCCGGCGATCAAGGCTCCGGCAACATCGGGGGGAACCACGCCACCGGTCGCCGGTCCACCGCGCTCGGGTCCCAAGCCCCCTCCTCCGCCACCGCGGAAAAAGACCTGAATGGACCGCGCCGAAGTCCGCTGTCAATCGTGATTGATGACGAGACAGTCGGTGAGCAGGTCATGCATCGCCTGCCGCTTCGGGGTCATGCCGATCATCAAGTAGCCGATACAGAGCATCAGTCCGGACAGGATTTTACCGAAGAATCGGCCGGAGGCCCGGCCAAAACCGATGCGTTGTCCATGCATATCGACAACGCGAAGTTCGATGGCCAGTTTACCCAGTGTGGCTTGCGTGGTGGACGATTCCATTGCGGCAAAATAGAGCCAATTGATGACAAGGGAGCCGATGCTCGCGAGGATATAAACCTGCTGGACGGTGACGTCGGCGGGAATCACAACGGTGGCCAGGAGCACGGTAAAACCGCTGGTGATGACCCCAAGAATCAGTTGATCGAAGATCTGCGCGGCGAGCCGTTTCCAGAAGTTCGCATAACGCAGTGGACCGGTTGCGGCGCTCAAAGTGCCGGCCCCGGATTTGGTCTGTCCGGGACGGAGTTGAGGCACGTCGCTGAGCCGTTGCCAGTCTGGCAAGGCATCCGACCACACCAGATCCGTGGGAGCGAGTTGGCCCGTCGCAAACAGCGATTCGAGTTGGCTCTGCGGCACCGGACCGAATGCCTGTCCGTTCTTGGAATAATGCCAACTGACCTCAGCTACAGTAACGACTTGTGCGGAGGCCGCTGCCTGCGCTGCCGCCGACTCGCGGGCTTCCGCGGCTCGTGTCTTACGAGCCGCGGCCGCGGGATCGGTCGTGTCGATCGAATCCCAGGGTCGCCAGGAGGCGCGATCCAGCGAAACCTCGCAGCCGGGACCGAATCGCCCTTGCGTGCGCAGCTTGCGCAATTGTTCGAGCCCAAACGGCCCCACGACTTTGCCCATGCTACGCACAAAATACTGCGGGCCCTCATTCGCGCTCATAAACGACCAACCTTGAAGTCTTGGGTTCCGTTTCGATCAATCCCGTACGTGGAAATCATCTCGGCGGAATCAGGGAGCCGTTATGGTCTTCCCGTCGTTGGCCGAGCTATCCACGGCCGCGGCGAAAACGAGTTTTCCTTCGCGCAGTCCGGAAAGATCGGCCGCCACGGTGATCTCCCAACCGGTGGGGACCACGCGGCCCAACGACTGCCAACGGAAGGCGTTGTCGGCCTCGGGAACCAACACCAGCAACTCACTCGGCCCGTCGGGCTGCCATTGGCTGCGGCATTCCCAGCCATTGCCCTTTGACGCGCGTGCCAGCCAACCGACGCACAATACGCGCCGTGCGAGTTTGGCCTGCAGTTCGCGATCCGCCGCCGCCGCCGCTTTTGCGATCTGATCGAAGTCCAACAATCCGCGATCCTTAGCGAGATTGAGCGCATCGAGCGCGTTACGCCGGTGGGTGAGAGCCTTCTTGTCATCGGGATCCATCCAGTCCGCTTCGATATCGATTCTGTTGTCCGACAGGATTGCTGATAGCGGCGCCAACGCAACTCGCAAATGCGAGTCGCCCTGACCTGCAACCTCAACAACTTGTTGCAACAGGATGTACCTGAGCAGAGGATCGATCGCGTCCTTGTTCGATAACTCCTCCAGAGTCTGTAAGCAAACGGAACGCCAATCACGAAATGTCACGTTTGAAAACTGTGACCGAACGTGCTTTGCAACAGCAACATGCGGTGCCTCTTCGGTGGAATTCAACACTAAGTCTTTGTGGCTAATCCCTTGAGATTTCTTCGTTTTGCTCCGGCTGCTTTTGACTATATAGTTGAACGATATGACCTGCGTGGGAGTGAACTGTCTTGCTTCGCCCAAATAGTAGACACGCGAGTTGTTCGGCTCACTATCACCAGCGGAAGACTTGACCTTGAGAAGATGTAATCCCGACATGACTTCGTGGTTGAAAACCAACAGCAAATCTTCGCGGAGTCCGCCGTCCTTTCCCTCGACGGAAAACTGTTGACGTAGCAATGCTCCGAGGTAGGACTGGTACTCCGTTGCGATGGCGTGCGCCGGACTGCGGGGAGTATTCTTCATCAGAGCGGTAATCTCGTCGACGCGGCGGCGCATCGCTGTCGCCAATGCCGGAACGTCCTTCGCCCAACTGCTTCCCAATCGGGCGAATTGCAGCACTCCCTGTGCGGCGAGCTTCTCGCTGGGCTGCCGAAAATCGGCCGTGCGGGGATCGTCCGAAAACTCTTTGACGTAATTCTGCATGGCGGTTTCAAACGCCAGTAACCGCGCCGCCGGATCGACCTTCGCCGGATCGATCAGCGAGTTGGCCGTCATCACGCTCAAAACTTCATTGCGCTTCAGTTGTCCGTCCTGCAGCTTTTTGAGTATGGTCCATTGAGCCATCGCGGTCGTGCGTCGATTCTTCATGGTGTCACTGGCTTCCGCCACGACAGCGTCCACTTCTCGCAGCGTCACCCGCAACTGGTCCATGGAACTCACGGACCCGCTCGACGTGAATTGAATGGAATCCATGGCCTGCAACGAATTCAAAGACGCCTCGATCGGCTTCAACATCGCATCGGCTTGACGTTCGCGTGATGTCATCTCCGACTGTTGCCTGTCCTTCAATAACGCGGTCAACCGTTCGACCTCGCGCTGGTCGGCAGGCACTTTTTGCAGTGCTTCCAGGTTCTTGATCAGCGCCGACGCTGCGGCTAACGTAGGGGCGTTGGCCACTTGCTGACTGGTCGTCCGAAAGCTCGCCTGGCGTGTTTCCTCTTTTTCTTCGGCGTCCTTCAAACGTTGCTGGGCGGCGATCAGCAGCGGTGTTGACGCGTAGCCGGGAAACTGCTGCAGCCGCTTCCGAGCGCTGTCGAATTCCAGGCGTGCGATCTGATCATCGGCTTGAGCCACACCGGCGGTGAAGGCGGACCATTGCCACTGTCTCCATGCGAACCACCCGCCGATGGCCAGGACCATAACGATGGCCGCCACCGCCATGCCAATCATTGACCGGCGGCTCTTCACGGCATTCACTTGCAGTTGTTCGATTCGCAGTCGCGTTCGGCTTGCCAGAACCGGGGGGACAGGTCGCCCGGTTTGCGTCACTGCGTCCGAGAGTTGCGACAGTTGTTCGTGGCTGGTCTGTGAATCCTTCAGGGCTTCTTCCAAGGCCGTCACAGCCGCCGTCCAATTGGCTTCCGTTGCCTGCCGCCCTTCTTCAGCGGACAACCATGCGAACACCGGTGCGACGTACTGCGAGAGCGCATCGTCTGAAGGGAGCGCCGCCGTTTTCGCCAACGCAGTCCACTTTTTCTTCAGGCTCCGCAGGCTGGCCTGATCCTGAGCGGAGTAGGCTTCGTCAATCTCCGACTTCAGTTGTTCCAGGTCAGTCCGGGCTTGAGAACGCTGCAGTTGCGACAATCGCGCATTCAGATTCCTGATGACGACGGGAGAGGGGGGCGTGGTCCACTGCTCATTCTGGATTTCGTCCAGTAACTCCTGCAGGCGTGGCAGATCCCGAACCTGCTTCGCCTCCTGATCGAGTTCCGCCAATCGGGCCTTTTCAAAATCGCGAACATCCTGCTGCCAGATGGCATTGGCGGCGTCGGCCGTTTGCAAGCGGCGCAAGACGGAGAGCCGATCACGCAGCGGCGCTCGTCCGATCGCCAGGAGTCGATGCAAGGAGAGCAACTTGGTGAGCGGTTCCTGTTGCCAATACGCATTGCCGAGATTTTCGGCCGCGGCGGACAGCAGCGGTTCCGGTCGCGGCAGGCTGTAGAGCGAAACGAGTTCGTCCCAATGCGAACGGTCAAAAGAGGAGACCAACTGCGCCAATTCCAGGACTTTCGGGTCCTGCTCTGCGAGTTGCAGCGCTTCCCCACGCAGCCCTTTTTGCAACAGGGCATCGCATTGTCGGAGACGCTGGTTGGTGAGCTTTGTCAGCTCAGCAAACGCCACCGCCATCCGATCCAGATCCTCCGTCCGCGACTGATCCTCGGCCGCAAGATAGAACTGGATATCGTCAATGAGTACTTGAAAGTCGCTCATGGATTCTTCGTGCCTCCGTCGCCAGCGGGTACGGGGGAATTCTTCTGTTCTTCACCGACTCGTACTAATTCCACATAGATGGGTTCTGAAACTTCTTCGACTTTAATGTGGTATCCGAACGAGAACCGCTTCAATTTGGCCTTCTCCAGTTTCTGAATCGCTTTCTGTACCGTTGACAGTTCTTGAAAAGTTTCAACAAAGTCCTTTCGAATGGCCTTGATGGCCGCAATCGCATCGTTCTTTCGACGTTCGTCTTTCTTGTCAGGTACGACTTGAGTGACTTTGATTTCATGAGTGGCCAATCGCTTGCCGAGCACAGCTAGCTCCGCTTTTTCTAACTCGTCACTCATAAAGAACGAAAAAGCCACTTTATAGGACTCGTTTGACCTCGCATAAGTCCAGAGTTGGTCCAATTCCTTCAATTGTTTCTCAATGCCTTCGAGTGATGGGTCAGATGCAAACTGGACTTGAACCACTCCCTTATCCGTGAGTTTACCGCTTAATCGGCAGTTCTTAAGAGGAGCGACGTCGTCTGCCACCACTCCATCGGCAGAGATCCGGGTAAAGCGGATTGGTGTATCGCTATCGAGTTCCGCGTCCTTCACGGCAAAAACAATCCGTTGATCATTGAGTGACGCTGCATCGCTGATGTTGGGAAGCTCGGCATGAAAAAGCTTCAAAGAAAGATTGGCTTTCGCGTTGACAATTTCTGGAAACGGCTTCGGCCGGATAATCACTACGTTGTTGCCACTCTTAAGTCGGATCGCACACCATCGCAGAAATTCCTGCGCCGTGTATGATTTTCGCAGCCAATTAAAGCGGATGGACAATGGTTCAACGTCTTGCAAAACGGCCCATTTCGCGGTCTCAGCAACAGGCTTGCTGAATCCTCCAAACTTCCAGGATACGGCGAGCGTCGTTTCAACCGGCAAGAATGCGCTCTCACTCAAAGAGGCATCTTCTGTCAGTTTGCCGGGGACGAACAATTGCAGCGTGACCGGTGTGGTCTTGGCGGCTTCCCGAAGGCCGTCGGGTAGCGGAATCGTGATTGGTTTCTCCGCCGTCGCACTGTCTTCCAGATACGGTGAATCAACGTAAACGACTTGGAGCACACTCGGCGGCGGTGGCTTGACCGGCGGCGGTTCTGGAACAGTTGGAGTTGTAGGCTGGCTGGGAGGGTTGCTGCCGTCTTTGGGCGGCATGCTTGCATCGCCTGTGATTGGCGGAACCGCTGGAGCTGTGTTCGCGGCCAATAATGGATCGGACGATGGAGATCCAATTTGGACTGGCCCCTGTTTCGTTGTACCGTTGGCGAGCGACGCATTGACGTCTGTTGTTGACCCCGGGGTTCCACTGTCGCCGTTGGGGTTGGCGGCAATGGTTTCCTCTGCCGGTTTAAGAGCCGGCGGACGTGTCACAACGAAGATCACCAGAACACACAGGACGGCCAGGCCCATTAGCCCGCCGGCGATCCACGGCAGCAGCGCGGGTTTTTGCTCTGTATTGGATGGCGATGAACCGCGCAACAGCGGCGCGTGCGGACGCGGCGGCAGGCCGGGAGGAGCAGCAACTTCGGTGGCGAAGTCGTACGTCGCATCCGCACCGAACTCGTCATCGGCCTGATTGTCGACGGGATGATCGGCTGCCCGTCGTCGCGTCGGTTTGGGCTGGGGGACCGAAGCGAACACGATTTCTTCCTCCGGCATGATACCGGTCCGTGCCGCTTCAATCAGGGGGCTCGTTTGCGTCAGCGGTCCCATCGCCGACAGGTTCCATTGGAGTGTCCGTGCCAAACGGCGAGCCTCGTTGGCTTCCTTCGATCCATTGAGGAGACAGCGCCAATGGCAGGTCGCCGCCTGCGGGAGTGTCGTTGCATAGGTGCTGAAGGTCACTTCCCAACGCCGTTCGACGGGAAGGAGTGCAATCGCTTCCTGCAGCAGTTCCAGCACCGGCATGCCAAGATCAAAACGGACACACGCCTGGTGCGTGGGATTGGCAAGAAACGCTTCCGCCAGCACACCGGCCCAACCAGCGTCCCCCGTCACCCGCTTCCACGTCCGGCAAATGCCCGGTGCTTGATCGCCCTGGGGAACGTCGCGCAGTCGTGTTCTTTCTTTGACGGAGCCGTCCCAATGGTCTTCGAGAAACCCATCCTGCGCGAGCAGCCACGCTGGACCGCCCGCCGGTCGCTCGGATGGGCTTAACACCACATGATGGGCGAGCTTGTTGCTGCGCTGGGTGAAGTCGAATCCAGCATCGGCGACGCGGGAAACGACCGCCAGAACTTTACCGCCGATGTTAAGACGCACATGCGACCAGGACACCGGATTCTTGGGGTCGCCGGGGGTCTGCGGGTGTCGATAGGCGCTCAGCGATTCCAGGCCCTGCAGCATTGGCGCGGGCATCCCCGCCGAGGCCTGCACGGTGCAGAAGCCGACACTGCCCGGCCGGAGTCCCTGCGGTGCCGATGTATACAGCAACTCTTCAGCCATGATATCCTGCCTGTCTTGCGAAGCCGCCTTCGACTGCGTGAGATTCGCCCTCAAAACTCGACGAACGGCGCTCACCCCGTCCGGGGAATCAAGCCCTTCACGTGCTTGGACAAGGAGTACAACAACGGGACCGTCGCCCAATACGGTTCGGCATCCGCGGGCCGAATCGTCGGCAACTCGCCGAACGTGGAAACATTCCATCCCAGCGCGCTGACGGGAACGAACAGCACATGCTGCGAAAGTCCCTCGGCGGCCACGACCAGTTCCGGGCACAGTTTCAGCAATAAGGCGCGGGCTTCCTGCGAACGCCGTTCAATGGCCGCGGCATGGATCGCATACATGGAATGCCCGTCATCGGCGGCGACGAATTGGTAGGGTTCCTGCGGACGCTCATCGTTCAGCAGGGAACTCCACATGTCGCATTTGGTGAGGACGACGACCAGCGGTGCGGAGTGTTTTTCGTTCTGCTTGAGCTGCGCGTACTTGCGAATTCGTGCTGCGGCCTCCTGCAGGATCGGTTCCTGGCGAATGAGCCGCGCGCCCGGAGCCAAGGCTGCGGCACGGGGGCAAGCGGCCCGGAAGCGGGCTTCCTGCATGGGATCGCAGACGAACAGCAATACGCGCGAACGGGCCAGATGGCGGGTGACCGGAATGGTTGCGCTGTCGGCTCCCGGGAGGAATGATTCCCCCGCGTTGTCGTACAGGCAAACGACCTTCCCCAGTTCTGCCGCCCGCGCGGCGTTGGGATGCTGTTCCAGCGGGCGCATCGCCAAAAGAAACGGGTGAGGATACGTCACCGTTTGCGTGCCGAAGGCGACGGTATCGTACATGTCGCCCTGGACCTGTGTCTTGTTGATGAGCTTTCCCAGTTGGATGGGAACCTGGCCGGCGCCGTTGGCGAACACCGATTCCTCGTACTCGCTGAGAATCCGGTTCATTGCCGGATCGGCGTCAGCGAAGGAGATCTGAAAGTTGAGCGGAAGCTTACGCCGGAGCTCCCACGTTAATGATGCCAGATAGAACGATTTCCCGCTGTTCTGACTGCCAAAGATGGAAACGAATAACGGCTCCATTTCGAGCAGGGCGCGGGGCACGATCAAATGACAATTGGGGCAGGCCAACTGGTGACACGGCAGCCCGCGAGCATCGAGCGCCAAACCTTCGATGGTGAATCGCGTCGGCAGAAATCGCCGCGGCTGATCGGGGCCAAGGCGCTCATCGCCGTAAAGTTCGGCATGCTCGCTGACCCACACGATGTCTTCCGGGGAAAACTGCACCCAACAATGAGGGCACGTCACGCGCGGCAACAAACCGGCTGGTCGGCGGGGCCCGCGATTTCGGGTTTCAGTCATCACGCGAGCACTCCTGACAAGATGATGGCGTTCCTCATGATCGAGCTAGATCGAGAGCCGGTCGTCTTGAAGTCACGATACACAGCATCAAAGTTGTTGACTATGCGGCGGGTGAGTGGACGGGGAATCTCGGCGCGGGTTGCGAGTTCATGGAACGAGGGGATCTCGGTCGGCATTGTCAGGCATTCGGATCGAAGGCAGGCGCAAACATGCTTCACGGTTGATTGATGGCGTTTCAGGCTTCGCGTTGCAATCCTGTTGCTGCGAAGACTCGTAGCAGAGGCAGACGCCCCCGTCGTGTTTTGAAGACTGACCGAGGCGAGCTGTTGATGAGTTATTTGATGTCCGGATGAATTCTGCGGCCGCCGCAAATTGGGCACGTTAGCTGGCCATCACCATTGCACGTCCTGCAAATCGCCTTCGAGACCTTTGTATTGGCCTGAGTCATCTTTCCATAGACGCCAAGATCGGTCGTCTTGTTGTACCATTCGGTGACGGTCACCCCCCCCTGAGCACACCCGGGGGCCTGACACTGCACGAAACCAAGGCCGTTACACCGCAGGCAAGACTGGTCTTCAAGTTCCGAACGTTCGTTGCGCAGTTCGGCCGGCATCGACTCCTGCAATCGTATGGGGTCAACGCTGAAAACCCCCGCGACGCGCGTGATCGTCGGCGTCGCGGCTGCTCGTCCAGCAGGTGAATTGGCTGCGTCCGCGCCTGGTAAAGCGACATCCCAGGTCGTCAAACGCTGCATCAGCGTCCCTACGGAAATCGCGGTCCGTCGATCGCCCGTCATCCCGGCAGCATAGGCGCTGGTGCACAGTCCCAGCAGTCGACCATCCGCATCCAGAACGGGCGAACCGGGGCTGATACTGTCCCGGAATTGAAAGGCCAACAAAGCTGAATTCGGCGTGGCGGCCAATCGCTGGACTTTCCCCTTGGAGATGGTCGGCTCCCCTTTCAGGCAGAACTCGGGATTCGCACTGACGATCTGGATTTCTGCACCGGCTTTTGGATCGGTCCCGGAGACGACCGAACCCTCGACTCCGACCACATCAATCAGCGCCAAGTCATCCGCATCGGAAATGGAACGGACTTTGCCCGTCAGCATTTCGACTTTCGCTCCTCGTGGAACGTACAGCCGAACCTCGGAAGCGGGACCGAGGTAGTCATCGAACACGGTGGAGCGAGCGGTCAGGATCACGTTTGGAGCCACAACCAGTCCGGTGCCGGTGGTGCCGACAATGGCATCATGATCGGTGGTGCCACTGAGCTGTGGAGATGGGTCACTGGTCGTCGATGCCGATTGCTTTTCGCTGACCGTGATCAACATCGGCGAATAGAGCCAGCCGACGCCGGGTCGCACCGCAGTAGAGCTATTTGAAGAGCGAGCCAAGCTGGAGTCGGCCAGATCGCGAAACAGGTTCGCCCGTGATCGCTGATTCTTTTTCTTCGATGTGGAATCCGGAAACACAACCCGCTGCGCTTCGACTTCTCGCACAATGCGGGTCACGTTGTGAACGGCATCGGGAAAATCGGGAGCGATATCCAGCAGCCGTTTCCATGTACCGAATGCTTCTCCGTAATTCCCCACTCGAAATTGTGTGAGTGCTAGATTGTTCATTGCCGGGAGATTGGTCGGTGAACGCTCCAGTACCGATTGAAAGTGCTTTTCCGCTTCAAGTGGGTTCAAGTTACCACGGGCGGAATAAGCCATCCCCAGAATGAAGCGGGCGCGAAAACCATTGGGATAGATCGTCGTTGCTTTCCGCAGCGATGTAAGAAAGCCCTTGCCGTCGCGTTTCTGCAGCTTCGAGAATGCGCGGTCAATTTCTTCGTTGTAACTGACCACGGCAGCGCGCAGTTCCGTGGGGTTGACCCATTCGGTCCCTAGTCGGACTTTGTCTTCTTTGTGAATCTGCGAATAGCGTTCTTTCTGGGCATTCAATCGTTTTTGAGCCGTCGCGCTTAAAGCGGAGACGCTTTCGAACTCGCTGATACTGAGCAGTGCCGCTTCCGGAGAGGGGAGTGTGTTCAGCCGCCGGATGAATTCATCAACTTGCGCGGCAGTCGCCTCGCCGGGGACGTCGCGGGGTGGGGCAGCTTGGACATCCAATGGCCCGCGATGGAACAGGTTCGCGAAAAACAAATACCCGACAAGCACCAGAAAGAGCGCAGCGGTCCCGCCCCTTCCTGTGCAGGCTCGAGACTGTCTGATGTGGCTCATCGACACTTCTCCGTGAGAGTCCAGTATAAAATTCAAAACCAGCGAAGACGGCAGAAGCCGCTGTTACACTCCACGGGCCATTGCTGCATTGTTCCGGAATTCCGGTCAGACGTTCCGCGTTTTCCTCACAGTGCGCCAAGGCGATAGAATTAGGAACGCATCTGACTTCACAATCAGTCCCAATTGTAGTTCGGGTGATGGAGATACCGGACTGACCAATGCTCTAATGTCAAACGCCAGGGATCTTCTACGGTGTTTTCCTGGCCAAGTGTGACACCTCGATGAAGCTAACAAGATCGTAGTGAACAGTCCATCTGCGCCGCGATGAATTCTCTCTTTTGCGGCATACCCTTTGTGGAGCCAGTAAAAACACCGATTCCGAAAGTCTGTTGATTCTGAGCGCGTATTCCGAAGCGGCTTCCAAACGAACAAAAGTCGATGCACCCACTGGACCAGCCGGTCGTCTGTTTGGTATATCAGCGGATGGCATGAGCGCGCGTTCCAGTCGGGGCTTTCCTTCACACGTAGCTCATGTGCGTTGCCTCAATGGGCGAATGCCTCTTTCCAACGGGTCATTTAGCATGTCGTTTTCGCGGTATGTCTACTATTGCGCATTAGCAGGCGGCTGGGGCGCGTTTGCCGGCTGGGGACTCATCGAACTCACGGGGAGTGGCGGGACATCCACTCTCGTCGGGGCCGCAGTGCTGGGGGCCATTTTGGGTTCCATGATCTGTGGCGGTCTGGCCGTTTTTAACACCTTGTTGAACGCGTCAATCACGCAGGTTCCCCGGAAAGTGGGTCTCGCGCTTGTCGGGGGAATGATCGGCGGGGGAATTGCCACTATCGTCGCCCAGTTTTTGTTCCAGTTCGGCGTACCCCGTTTTTTTGCGTGGATGATGATGGGTATTGGCATCGGTCTGGTCGAAGGGTTCTTTGAGCAGTCACCAACCAAACTTCGTAATGGCTTCATCGGCGGTGCCGTCGGCGGTATTCTCGGCGGCTTGTTGTTTGATCCCATTGTCTATTTTGTAGGGTCTGACGTTCCCAGCCGCGCGATTGGATTCGTCATTGTCGGCTTGTTTATCGGAGCGCTCATCGGTCTGGTTCAGGTGATCCTGAAACAGGCGTGGCTCGTGGTCGTCGATGGCTATCGGCCGGGGCGGCAATTGATTCTGTCCACGCCCGTGACAACTCTGGGCCGTGGCGATCACCTGCCGTTGCCGTTCCTCGGAATCAGCAATGCGGATGTGGAACAGGAACATCTCCGCGTCGTCCGTCAAAGCGGCGGAGGTTACCTTCTCGAAGATAATAATTCTCGATTAGGAACGTTTCTCAACGGGCAGCAGATCACTGGTCCAACCCCGTTAAAACACAAGGATCGGATTCGGTTTGGTTCCAATCACATCGACTTTAATGAAAGCCGTTCTGCGGAGGGTGGCGGACCGACTCCCGGACCAACACCGGCACAAGGTGCGACGACAACGAGCCGCGCACCGGTCCCACCTCCTCCGCCGAAAATGTCGTTGAAGCCGCGGGTCGCTCCGCCTCCCAATCCCGCGCCTTCTCACGATGTTTCGGAAACAAAGGTGGCTGAGCCCGTTGCCGCGCCACTTCCGACCGGCCCGACGAAGACGGTTGAGCCGGTGATGGTACCGCAGGCAAAACCTGTGGTCCCTCCGCCTCCCGGTCGTCCGGGGGTTCCTCCCCCTCCTGCGCCACCGGCCGTGGGGCGCCCCGGGATGCCACCGTCTCCCCCGGGTGCGATCAAACCGCCGTCTCCCCCGCCTCCGCCCCCGGTCGGAGG